>NZ_CP064791.1:0-1349828 GCF_017094465.1 Halapricum desulfuricans | reverse complement strand
TTCGGTCGCTGCTCGGTGGGACGCCGTCCGCAGACGTGCTCCCGGTCCTGGGTATCGGGTTCGTCCTCAGCATGCTCACCGCCGGAATCGGGTTCCTGCTGCACGAACTCGCCCACAAGGTCGTCGCGGTCCGTTACGGCCAGCTGGCGGAGTTCCGAGCCGACTACAGCATGCTCTTTCTGGCTGTGATGGCCGGTTTCGCGGGCTTTCTGTTTGCCGCGCCGGGCGCAGTCTATCACCGTGGCCGGATCACGGCCCGCGAACAGGGACTGATCGCGCTGGCCGGCCCGGCGGTCAACGTCGCGCTGGTCGCCGTCTTCGCCGGCGTCTGGATCGGCGGTGAGGCCGCCGGAGTCGGCCTGCTGGGCACGATCGGCTATCTCGGCGTGATCATCAACGCCCTGCTGGCCGGGTTCAATATGCTGCCGTTCGGGCCGCTTGACGGCAAGAAGGTCATGCGCTGGAGCCGGCCGGTCTGGATCGCGAGCGCGGTTCCGACGATCGGCGGTGCGATCGCGTTCTTCTTCCTGTGACCGGTACGCTGCGTTGGGAAGTGTCTTGTAAGAGCCACACCATCGACGTGGCATGCCGGTCGTTCGCCGTGTTCCCGAATCCGATTTCGATCGCTACCGACGACTCATCGAATACGCGTTCAATCCTGAAGACGGTCCAGGGCTAGACGATCAGCTACCCGACCGGATCGCGGATCGGTACGGGCTCTACGAGAACGACCGACTCCTCGCGACGGGCGCGCTGTACGAACTCAACGTTCGCCTTCGAGGGACGCGGACGACGATCGGCGGGATCGCCGCCGTCTCGTCGCCGCCGGAGCACCGCCGCTCTGGTAACGTCAAGCGGCTCCTCGCGGGGTTGCTTTCGGAATCGCGCGATCGCGGGTTCGGACTCGCGGCGCTGTGGCCGTTCGAACACGCCTTCTACCGGCAGTTTGGGTGGGCGATCGCAGATCGCTACACTACCTACGAACTCCCGCCTGAGCAACTCGCGGCCGCGGGGACGACCGCCCGCGGCACCTACGAACGCGTCGGTCCCGACGACTGGGAACGGCTCGAACGCGCCCAGCGCGCGCACGGCGAGGGAACGACGCTGTCGATGGAGCGGAGCGAACAGTGGTGGCGCGACCGCACCTTCGGCGACGATCCGCCGTGGGCCTACGCCTGGCGCGACGGCAGCGACCTTCGCGGGTACGTCACGTACGCGTTCGAATCGGCAGGCGGAAACGACGTGCTCCGTGCCGAGGACTTCTCGGCGGCCGATCGGGACGCGCGGGATCACCTGCTCGGCCTGCTCGGAACCCACGACTCACAGGTCGCTCGGGTCGAACTCACGCTCGCCGAGGAGGCCGCGTTGCTGGACAGGGTCACGGATCCGGACGCCGTCTCGTGCTCGATCCACGCCGGGCCGATGATCCGGGTCACGGACCCGGCACTCGCGCTGGAGTCGTGTCCCTATCCCGACGGGATCACCGCTCGCGTCGTCTTCGAGGTCACTGATCCGATGGGCGACGATCGACTCCCGGATTCGGACGACGTGCACTCGCGGATCGAGCTGTCTGTCGAGGGTGGCGCGGGGACGTGCGAACCGACCCAAGCCGACCCGGACGCGACCGTCGACGCGGGGACGCTCGCGCAGTTACTCGTCGGTTATCGCCCGGTTGCAGACGTGCGTGGGCGTGGACTGGATTGCGAGGGAGAGACAGCCGCGACGCTCGAAGCGCTGTGGCCGAAAGAAGACGTGCAGTTGCGGGAGTTCTTCTAGGTCTCTACTCGGGGAACATCGAATTGCCGGCCGAGCCCGACAGTTCCGCGAGGTCGGCGTGGACCTCTTCGATGCGCTCGCGGACGAGTCGACCGCCGACGCGCGGGTCGAAGTGGTCCTTGTTGGGCGACCACTCAGTGTCGTTGTAGAAGCTGTCGCGCTGGTCCTCGACGCCCTCCGGCGGGACGATCTCGTCTTTGTGATCGAGGTAGTGGTCGAACAGCGTCCGCGTGTACTCGTACTGGTAGCGGGTGTCCTTGTTCATCTTGCAGATGCCCCGTCCCATCATGTCCTCGACCTGGGCCGGCTGGAGCCCGGAGGTGCCGTGCAGCACGAGCGGGATCTCCAGGCCGTGATCGGCCAGCGTCTCGCTGATCTCGCTGGCGAGGTCCGGGCGCAGTTCCAGATCCTTGCCCTTGGCGACGCCGTGCTGGGTGCCGACAGAGATCGCCAGCAGGTCCGCGCCGGTGCGCTCGACGAACTCGACGGCGTCCTCGGGGTCCGTGTAGAAGGCCTCCTCGGCGACGATCTCGTCCTCGACGCCCTTGATCTGGCCGAGTTCCGCCTCGACGAGGATGTCGGCGTCCTTCTCTTCGATCATGTCGACGACCTGCTTGGACTGGCGGATGTTCTCCTCGAAGTCCTCGTGGGAGGCGTCGATCATGATCGAGGAGGGGATATCGCTCTCGATCTGCATCTCGATGAAGTCCATGTCCGTCTGGTGGTCCATGTTGAGGAACACACCGATGTCGTACTGCTCGGCCATGGTCTCGATGTAGTTGCCCATCGCCCGGAGTCCGGCTTCGGCATCGCCGTTGCCCGCGAACCGACAGGCACCGGCACTCATCTGGATGAGCAGGTCCGAGTCGACGGACGCAGCCCCGTCCATGAGTCCCATCGCCACGTCCGGCTCGGCGACGTTACTGGCCACCAGCCCGAAGTCATCCTCCAGCGCCTCGTCGTACACCTGACTGAGTTCGTTACCGCCGTAGAACGGCATTTGTTGTCACCGGCTCAGCGTTTACTCGCCGACGTAATAATTGATGCGGAATCCTGATCAACGGTTTCGACTCGATTTACGATCATTCGGGAGACAGATACAGCAAAACCGGAGTCAGCTCGACCAGCAAAAGCGTCTCGTATCCGCGAATCAGCCCGTTGGAGCAAAAAGCATATCTCCGGGCATGCCCCAGAGTCACACATCGACCCTCGACTATGAACGAAGTCCAACTAGAGGTCGCGAAGGCATACCCGAACGACTCGGGTAGAGGTATCGCGCGCCTCGACCCTGATACGCTCCTGCATCTCAAACTCTCCCCTGGTGACATCATCGAGATCGAAGGCGGAGACGTGACCGCCGCGAAGGTCTGGCGGGCCGACCGCCAGGACTGGAACACCGACACTGTGCGCATCGACGGGTTCACCCGTCAGAACGCGGATGTCGGGATCGGCGAGCGCGTCACGATCCGCAAGGCTGAGGCCGAGAAGGCGGAGAAGCTCGTCCTCGCTCCGCCCGAGGAAGCCAGCGTCCAGTTCGGCTCGGACGCGGCGGGGATGGTCAAACGACAGATCCTCAAGCGGCCGGTCGTCGAGCGCGACATCGTCCCTGTGATGTCCTCGACGAACCATCCGTTCATGCGCTCGCCCGGGCAGGCGATCCCGCTGATCGCCGTCGAGACCGAACCCGATGGGGTGGCACTGATCACCGAGGATACCGACGTCGAGTTGCGCGAAGAGCCGATCTCCGGATTCGAGAAGACCGGCGGCGGCATCACCTACGAGGACATCGGCGGCCTCCAGAACGAGATACAGCGCGTCCGCGAGATGGTCGAACTCCCGATGAAGCACCCCCAGATCTTCAAGAAACTGGGGATCGAGCCGCCCCAGGGGGTGCTGCTGCACGGGCCGCCCGGGACTGGCAAGACCTTACTTGCAAAGGCAGTCGCCAACGAGACGTCTGCCAGTTTCTTCTCTATCGCTGGCCCTGAGATCATCTCGAAGTACTACGGCGAGTCCGAACAACAGTTACGTGAGATCTTCGAGGACGCGACCGAGGAGTCGCCCTCGATCATCTTCATCGACGAACTGGACTCGATCGCGCCCAAACGGGAGGACGTCACCGGCGAAGTCGAACGGCGCGTCGTCGCCCAGTTGTTGACGATGATGGACGGGCTGGAATCGCGCGGCCAGGTCATCGTCATCGCGGCCACGAACCGGGTCGACAGCGTCGATCCCGCCCTCCGGCGGCCCGGCCGGTTCGACCGGGAGATCGAGATCGGCGTCCCCGACGAGGTCGGTCGCGAGGAGATCCTGCAGATCCACACCCGCGGGATGCCCCTCAGCGATGACGTGGAACTGCCACGACTCGCGGCCGAGACGCACGGCTTCGTCGGCGCGGACATCGAGAGCCTCACCAAGGAGGCAGCGATGAAGGCGTTGCGTCGCTACTTGCCGGAGATCGATCTCGACGAGGAGGACATCCCGCCGAGTTTGATCGACCGGATGATCATCAAGCGTGAGGACTTCCGCGGAGCGCTGAACGAGGTCTCCCCGAGCGCGATGCGGGAGGTGCTGGTCGAACTGCCCAAGATCTCCTGGGACGACGTCGGCGGTCTCGAAGACGCGAAAGGCCAGGTCAAAGAGAGCATCGAGTGGCCGATGAACCAGTCCGAGAAGTTCGAGCGCATGGGGATCGAACCGCCGGCCGGCGTCTTACTGTACGGGCCGCCTGGAACTGGCAAGACGCTGATGGCAAAGGCCGTCGCCAACGAGACCGACGCTAACTTCATCTCCGTGCGCGGGCCGCAGCTGCTCAGCAAGTGGGTCGGCGAGAGCGAGAAGGCCATCCGTCAGACCTTCCGGAAGGCCCGGCAGGTCGCACCGACGGTGATCTTCTTCGACGAGCTGGACAGCCTCGCACCCGGGCGCGGCGGCGACGTCGGCTCGAACGTCTCCGAGCGCGTGGTCAACCAGCTGCTGACCGAGATGGACGGCCTCGAAGACATGGAGGACGTGATGGTCATCGGCGCGACCAACCGTCCGGACATGATCGATCCCGCCCTCATACGGTCGGGTCGGTTCGACCGTCTGATCGACATCGGTGAGCCCGACACGGACGGGCGCGAACAGATCCTCAAGATCCACACCGACGACACGCCGTTGGCTCCGGATGTCAGCCTACGGGAGATCGCCGAAATCACCGAAGGCTACGTCGGCTCGGACCTGGAGTCGATCGCCCGCGAGGCCGCTATCGAGGCGCTCCGGGACGATGACGACGCCGAAGAAGTCGAGATGCAACACTTCCGGTCGGCACTGGAAAGCGTCCGCCCGACGGTCAACGACGACATCAGGGAGTACTTCGAGCAGATGGAAGACGAGTTCCGCGGCGGCGGCCGGGAGATGGACCGCCAGCGCGGTTCGGGCCGGATCGGTTTCCAGTAGCTCCGAAGTCCCGGGGCCGCCCGGATACCGCCACCGGATCGCACCGGGTACCTGACGGATAGCCGATGTGTGTCCCCGAAGGGGATCCACTGCTGGCGTCGGGGCCGACAGTTTCTTTTATACGATCGGCGACCGCTGTCGGGGATATGCAATGGCGTGGTGCCGAAGTCGAGTCCGACGGAACCTATCCGGAGCCGGAGTCGTGGACGCCAGTCGACGTGCCCGGGCGGCCCGCACGGTTCGCCGGAGCTGACACAGTCGCCTATCGGACCGTCATCGAGGACCCTCTCTCGGGGCCGATGGCTCACGCCGTCCTGGAGTTGCGCGGCTGTTACGGCGAAGCAACCGTCTGGTGTGACGGCCAGCGAGTCACGACCCACGACGCACCGTTCGTGCCGCTTCGAATCCCCCTCGACGAACGGCTCGATGCGGACGGCGAGACGGACGTACGGGTCGTCTGTCGCCGTCCCGCCGACGGGTTCGGCGGGATATACGGGACGGACGCGATCCCAGCGGCCGAATCCGTCCCCGGGATCTGGTGGGACGCGACGCTCAGACGCTATCCGGGCACCTACATCGACCGAGTCGATGTGACGCCCCGACTCGAAGACGATCGGGGGCTGATCGACGTTCGTGCGACGATCGTCGCGGACCAACCGATCGACGACCGGCTGACCGTCTCCGTCCGCCCGGCGGACAGGAGCCGTGGCCGGGGCATGATGGAACGGACGCCGATCGAAGCCGACGCCGGCGAGCGTGTCACGGTCGAACACACCGTCGAGATGCGCGATCCGTCGCTGTGGTGGCCGGCCGATCTCGGCGCCCAGAATCGCTACGACGTGGTCGCAAAAATTGAGGGAATGGAGACGACCGTCACGACCGGCTTCGCCGACGTTCGCTACGTCGACGAGACTCTGACCGTCAACGGAACGGAGACGACGCTGCGCGGCGTCAACCTGCTCGATGCCACCACGGACGACGTCACCCGCGCGGCCGAGGCGAACGCGAATCTCGTCCGGACACACGCACACGTCCCCTCACGAGCGGTGCTCGAAGCCTGCGAGCGCGAGGGCGTCCTGCTGTGGGCGGATCTGCCGCTGACGGGCGACGTGACGCCGGCGGTCGAACGCGGCCAAACACTGGCGTCGGCGTTGATCGAACACTACGGTCACGCGGCGTCGCTGGCGGCGGTCGGCGTCCACGACGATCCGGTCGATCCGTTCGAGACGCCACTCGGCTCCGGATTACTCGACCGGCTGCGGTTTCGCTGGCGGGCCTGGCGAGCGAGCTACGACGACGCGAACGCTCGCGAGATCGCCGAGGCGCTCCCGTCGTCGGTACTCGCGTTTCCCGTAGTCGGTCCGCCCGGGATCGAAACGGACGCCGCGACGCTGTACCCCGGCTGGCGCTACGGCCGCGCCGACGACGTGGGACGGTTCCTGAACAGCGACGTCGTCGCCGAGTTCGGGGCCGGCGCGCTCGCGATCGACGACCCCACGGAACTCGCTGGCTTCGACCGGCGCATCCACGACAGCCACGTCGACGGCGGGGCCGAGGCCTCACAGCGGTACCAGGCACACACCCTGAAGCGCGTCGCGGAAGGGCTCCGAAACGAGGGGACGTCGATTCTGGCGGTGTACGCGCTCCGGGACACCAGCGACGCGGGGATGGGTGTCCTCGGCGCCGAGGGCGATCCCAAGCAAGCGTTCGACGCGCTCGAGACTGCATTCGAGCCGGTGCAGGCGACGCTTGCCGATCCGAGCGCCGCCGAGAGTGATGTCCTCGTTCACAACGACCTCGACACGCGGTGTACCGGCACCCTCGTCTGGGAGTCGTCGGCGTCGTCGGGCGAGACGGACGTCGTCGTCGACACGAACGCGACTGCATCGGTCGCGACGATCGAGTTGCCGACCGACGGTGACGTGACGCTGGCGCTCTCGACGGGAGACAGAACTATCGAGAACCGCTACCCGCACGGTGGTCGAGATTTATACAAATATCGAGGCGAATACCCGGACCCACCGTGGTCGGGGATGAGGCCGACAACTCGTGATACAAACCATTAAGTCGACATATCGCTAATCGATAGATGGTGATGGAATACAGTCACCGCTACCGCGCCTACCCGACAGACGAGGTAGCGGAGCGACTGGAACACCATCTCGATGTGCATCGCCAACTCTACAACCACGTCCGCTGGGACTACGAGAACAGCCCAGTGGACGACAAACCGAGCGAGTACGACCAGAACAACAAGCTCCCCGAGTGGAAACAACGGTGGCCGATATTTGCTGAACTACACTCGAAAGCCGCCCAAGCCACCGTCGCACGCTTCCACCACAATCTCACCGTCCTGCGCAAACTCAAAGAGAAGGGGGACAACGTCGGTCGACTCACACGCCAAGCGCCCAGTGAGTACCGGAGCGTGACGTACAACCAGTCTGGTTTCGACCTCGATGAAAAGAGGGGCCACGACACGGACGCCTACGTCCGCTTCAGCAAGATCGGCTGGGTAAAAATCCGATACTCACGCCCAATCCCTGACCACGCCACCATCAACGAAGTCACGATGAAAAAGGAGACAACTGGCGAGTGGTTCGTCTCTTTCGGGCTGGAAACCGATGATGCCGTTCTGCCCGAGAAGCCCAACGTGGATTCGCTGGACGCGAGCAACAGCGTTGGGATTGACCTCGGCATTCTCAACTACATCCACACCAGTGACGGCACAACCGTGGAGTGGCTCGATCTCGAAGACGAATACGAGCGCCTGCGCCGCGAGCAACGGAAACTCTCGCGGAAAGAACACGGGTCGAACAACTGGGAGAGACAACGCCAGAAGGTCACCAAGGTGAAGCGTCACATCCGGCGCAAAGTGCTGGACTACCAGCACAAGATAACGACGTGGCTGGTCCGTGAGTACGATGCGGTGTTTGTCGAGGACTTAGACGTGAAGGAGATGTTGGAGCAGTCGCACAACGCTCGGAACAAGCAGGATGCGGCGTGGCGACAGTTCATCACACTTCTCGAATACAAGGCCGACCTGTACGGGTGTCACGTCGTGCAGGTCGAACCCGAGGCGACAACCAACGAGTGCGCTCGATGCGGCGTGGAGACGGCAAAGCCGATCTGGGTCAGGGACCACTCTTGTCCATCGTGTGGGTTCGAAACAGATCGAGATGCGAATGCGGCGATGAACGTCCTCAAGCGTGGTTTTGCTGCACTAGGGCTGGGATGGCCCGAAGAAACGCCTGTGGAGACTGTGACCGCTACGGACACGACTCAGTTTAAGTCTGTGTCTGCAAGTCACGTCGTCGAAACAGGAAGCCTCGTCTCGTGAGAGCAGGATTCCCCGCGCCACCGTGCGCGGGGAACATTCAAAGGCCCTGGCGTGGTATTACCACACATGATCGAGAGCAACGACATCGACGTCGCCTTCGGCACGGAGATCTACGACGAGACGGGCAATCGACTCGGGACCGTCCGTGGCTTCGACGAACACGGGTTCTACGTCAGCACGGACGAAGGGATCACGGCGATGTCGAGCGAGCACGTCGCCTCGGGGATCCCCGGCGAGGCGGAGCTGACCTGGCGGTGCTACGAGTGCGGCGCGATCGGGGACATCGAGGAGTTACCGGACGACGGCTGTCCCGACTGTGGGGCGCCCCAGGAAGCGATCTACTACCACATACAAGATTGAATGCGGATACTCGTCTTCGGGGCCGGAAGCCTCGGCAGTCTGATCGGCGGATTGCTCGCAGCCACACACGACGTGACGCTCGTCGGTCGCGAGCCACACGTGAGTACTGTCCGGGACCAGGGCCTCGAGATCACTGGCGAGATCGAAACGACGACGTATCCCGACGCGGACACGACTGTGCCCGACTCGGCCGAGCTGGCGATCGTGACGGTCAAAAGCTACGACACCGGCGAAGCGGCGCAGGCCCTGAGAGCGGCCGATCCAGACGTCGTCCTCTCGTTGCAGAACGGGCTCGGCAACGAGGAGAGCCTGTCCGAACCGCTCGATGGGGCGGTCCTCGCCGGGACCTGTACCTACGGGGCGCGGCTGGTCGAACCCGGCATCGTGGGCTGTACCGGCGTGGGAACGGTGACGCTCGGAGCGAGAGGTGGCGGGGATTCCGCCGTGGCCGAGCGGACAGCCGGGGCCTTCGAGAGCGCCGACGTCGACACGACCGTCGCGGCCGACATGCCGCGGCGGCTCTGGGAGAAACTCGCGATCAATGCCGGGATCAACGCGATCACGGCGCTGGCTCGCGTCGAGAACGGCGCCCTCGCCGAGGGGGCAGCCGGCGACGTCGCAGCGCGGGCGGCCGCTGAGACCGCCCGCGTCGCGCGCGACAGCGGGGTTGAACTGCCCGACGAACGCGCGATCGACAGGCTCGAAGCAGTCGTCGAGACGACGGCACCGAACCGTTCGTCGATGTATCAGGATCTCGAAGCCGGGCAACGGACCGAGATCGACGCGATAAACGGGGCTGTCTGCGAGCGGGCGAGCGAGCCAGTCCCGATAAACGAGACGCTCACGGCGTTAATCGAGACGTGGGAACGGGGGCGAAACCTGCGAAGTTAAAACGGGGCCTGCGGGCCTTCGTCGTCGCCGCCGTCGTCGATGCTGCCGCCTCGGGAGTCACCGGGCAGGGTCGGACCGTCGTCGGCGCCGCCCATGCCGCCGCCGGCACCGGTGTTGGCGTGGACGGTCTCGATCTCGGGGATTTCCTTCGTCATGCGCGTCTTGATGGCCTGGATCGTCATCGGCGAGATGCCACAGCCGCTGCAGGCGCCGCCCAGCGCGACCGTCACTTCCCCGGCTTCGGGGTCGAGTTCCTGAATCGCTGCACTGCCGCCGTGCATCTGGATCTGCGGGAAGTTCCGTCGCAGGAAGTTCGCGATGCGATCCTCGAGGTCGCTCCCACCGTCGTCGGTTTCAGCACTCATGTGCTCGGGTACGTGAGCGCCGCGTTTGAACCTTTGGTTCGTGACAGTCGCAAACGGGTGATACGGCAGCTGTTCGTCCTGATTCCGGACGGTCGTTGATGCTAGATCAGGAGCCAACCAGGTCGAATACCTGTCGGAGCTGGCGTTCGAGTTCGTCCGTGTACTCCGCGTAGATGTCTTCGAGCTCCGTCGCATCGAGTTCCGTCTCGGGAGCGACACGCTCGACCGCGTCCGCAGGCAGCTCGATCCGGAACTCGCCGTCGCCCTCGTAGAACGGCTCGCTCTCGGCCAGGGTGTACTGGTCGATCGCGTGGATCAACCCGGAGTCGTACTGTTCGGACATCACGTCGAAGGCGCTCTTGTACGCCTGCTGGAGTTCGGTGAAATAGTGTTCGTACTTGTCCTCGAAGCGCTCTGGATCGAAGTCGGTCATCGACCGATAGTTAGTGTACGCGTACAAAAGGTGGACGATACCTACAATTCCATCCGCTGTGCGCGCTCGCGAAGCGCCTCGGCACGCTCCCGAATCGCCTCACGTTCGCCCTCGTCTTTGTTCTCCAGGTGGTTGTACACCAGCCCCATCCGATGGTTGTCAGCGAGGTGCTCGGCGTTGCGCTCCAGGAAGTCCCAGTACAGCGCGTTGAACGGGCAGGCTCCCTCGCCGGTGGTCTTGGTCTTGTAATAGGGACAGTCGCTGCAGTAGTCGCCCATCTTGTCGACGTAGTTGGCTGAAGAGACGTAGGGCTTCGTCGAGAGAGTGTCCGAGCCGAACGTTCCCATACCGACGACGTTCGGGGTCGTCACCCAGTGGTAGGCGTCGACGTAGGCCGCGTGAAACCAGCGATTCAGCTGCTGGGGTTCGACGCCGAGCAGCGTCGCGAAATTAGAGAGGAGCATCAGCCGTTCGATGTGGTGTGAGTACCCCCGCGCTCGGACGCCGTCGATCACGTCCGCGAGACAGGCCATGTCGGTCTCACCGGTCCAGAAAAACGGTGGGAGCGGCTCGGTCTGTCCGAGCTGGTTTGCCCCGGCAAGCTCAGGCATCTCCCGGCGGTAGACGTGGCGGGTGAACTCCCGCCAGCCCAGCACCTGCCGGACGAACCCCTCGACGCTGTTCAGCGGGACGCCCCGCTCGCGATAGGCTTCGATCACCCGTTCGATCGCCGTCCGCGGATGGAGAAGCCCGAGGTTGATCGCGGGCGAGAGCAGCGAATGGTGCAGTGCCCACTCGTCGGCGACCATCGCGTCCTGATACGGGCCGAACTGAGCAAGTCGGTCGGTCACGAACGACTCCAGCACAGACAGGGCCTGCTCGTGGGTCACTGGCCAGCGGAACGGCCCGGGATCAGCCCACCCACCACCGTATGGCGGCTCGTCGTAGGCGCCGTCGAACGTCTCGGCGACCCACGACTGTACGTCGCGAGTAGTTTCATCGGGCTCGAACACGGGCGGCTCGGGCGGTTCGTAATCCTCCGGTGGCGTCTGGCGATTTTCCTCGTCGTAGTTGTACTCGCCCCCGACCGGCTCCGAACCGTCCATCAGATAGCCAGTCTGGTGGCGCATAAACCGGTAGAATTCCTCGTGTCGATAACTCGACCGATCGCCGGCCCAGTCGTCGAACTGCTCGGGCGAGCAGAGGAACAGTTCGTTCTCGACGACGGTGAGTCGGCCGCCGTGGTCCGTGACGAGTTCGCGCAACCGCTCGCCGGCCCGATAGCTCGGTGGCCGCATCACGACGAGTTCGTCTCCGGGATGGGCGTCCAGGTGTGCTTTGATCCCGTCAGCGAAGCGCTCGACCTGCCGGTACTCGACGGCCCGCCCCGACTCGCGAAGCCGGTCCCGAAAGTGGGCCATTGCGCTGAACACGAGCGTGAGCTTGTGCGGGTGATACGGCAACTTCCGGGCGAGACCCATCGATTCGATCAGCAAGACGCGGTCGTCGGGGCGGTCGGCCAGCGGGCCGACGCTGGCGTTCAGTTGATCGCCCAGCACGAGGACGGTCATGGAACCGCTACAGAACGGAGCGACAAAAACGCCCGCTTCGTCGAGTGGGGGCGCGGTGAACGAGCAGTTTGGGGATCAGAAGATCTCGTCGGGGTCGGCTTCCGTGCGGTCACGGCGGGAGACGAGCAGGTCATCGAGCGCCTCACTCAACTGCGCCTCGTTGGGTAGCGCGTGGATTTCACAGTCGAACGCGACCGATTCGGTCGTGATCCTCGATTCGATCGTGTACGCGTGGGTCTGGAA
Organism: Halapricum desulfuricans; assembly: GCF_017094465.1. Classification (NCBI taxonomy): domain Archaea; kingdom Methanobacteriati; phylum Methanobacteriota; class Halobacteria; order Halobacteriales; family Haloarculaceae; genus Halapricum; species Halapricum desulfuricans. The sequence continues at coordinate 1,337,411 of NZ_CP064791.1, read as the reverse complement.
CGGACCGAGTTGCTCGGTCACCAGGTCGATCAGGGTCAGTTCCATGTCGTCGCTGAACGCCGGCGGGGTGTGGTCGACCGAGGTCCCCAGGACGTTTGCCCACCCGTCGATGAACCCCGAAGCCATGTTGTTACCCAGCTCTTCGAGTGCACTCCTGTGCATCTCCGTGAGCCCGTCGCCGTCCGGATCCGTCGGGAGCATTTCGTCGGCCACTCGGCGGGCCGACTCGTCGGGGAACATGATCGCCAGATGGCCGCTGGGTTTACCCTCGAACGCCAGCGTCGTCCCGACGTAGGAATCCGCGTCCAGACTCGTAGAGATATCGTCGATCGGAGTGAAGTTGATCCCGGAGATCTTGGTGTCGGTCTCGATACCAGTAAACGCCGTGACGCGATCGGCTGCAGCCTTCGTGCCCGCTCGTGTGAGATCGCTGAACACCGAGAGCTTGTCCAGCGGAAGTGGTGTGGATGCGCTGGATCCCGCCTCGAAGCGGTCGCTGTCGCCGTCATCGCCGAACAGACCGGATTCGCCGGCTGTATCCGCTCCATCGTCGCTGAATCCGGGTGTGTCGGACGCGCTCGCGGCGTCGTCTATCTCGGACGCACCGTCCGCTACGAGAGTGTCCGCCGAGTCGTCCGGGGTCGCGTCACTGGCCAGGAGCGTCTCCAGCGACGCTGCGTCGGGGACGAGATACAGTTTGACCCGGCCGGAGTGATCGACAGCGTCGATACTGCCCTGGAAGAGCGGTGTGCTCTCGGCGTCCTCGCTCACCGATTCGAAACCGAAGTCGTGCGCGGCCGGATCGGGGACGTACGTGACCGTCCCGACTCCCAGATCGTCGCCGACGTAGGACTCCCATTTCTCGACGAACGCGTCGAGTAACTCTCCGGCCAGATCGTCCACGCCGCTGTCACCGGCACAGTGCTCGCGAATCAGCGACCGTGCCCCGTCGTCGAAGGTCAGGATTGCGGTTCCCGAGGGCAGTCCGTTCACCTCGAACTTGAGACACTCCTCCTCGCCCGTCAGCAACGCGGCTACCAGATCCTGCTGGCTGGTGATCTGGATCCGTGTCGCGCCGATCTTCGTCTCGATACCGACCGCGTCCGAGAATCGCTGGCCCGCTCGTTCCGCCCCGTCTCTCGTCCGCAGATTGAGCTGTTCGAGCGAGTCGGCATCTACGTGCATACTCTCACCTCGTGCTATCGAGTGTTCCCGTCCACGCCGTTCGGTTGCGGATCTGTGCGTCCATTACGCGAGACACACGCCTACTGGCGTTAAGGCCTTTGGGAGCAGTTCTCAATTGTAGTAATCACACACTCGGAGCGACACAGTGACATCCCGGGGCACTGGACACGGGAACCCACCGAACCGCTACGAGGGGACGACAGTGATCTGTTTGCCCCGGTCGATCGCCTGCTCCAGTTCTTCGGCGATCGCACTCCCCCGGGACACCTGGATCTCGCCGCCGCGGGAGACCGTCGCCGTGAAGAGGTACTCGCTGTCGGCCTGGACCTCTACGGTGTCGCCCGTGTACTCGTGGGCCGGGACGATCACGTGTCGCGAGGTGATTTCCGGAGTGACAACGTCGCCGGTGGAACCGGTCGATCCGGCGTCATTGCTCTCGGCACTCGATCCGGACTTTCCGCCGGGCCGTTCGTCGAAGGTGCGCACGTCGATCTCGATGCCGAGTCGGTTCTCGATGTCGGAGATCCGACCGCCGCCCTTGCCGATGACGTGGCTGATGTCGTGTTCTTCGACCCAGACGACCGCACGGTTCGAACCTTGCAGTTCGACCTCGACGTGGCCATCCGCGACCGAGCGGATCTCGCGCTGGATCTCCTGGCGTGCGATCCGGTCGACGCCGCTCTCGTCGCTCTCGCCTTCGTTCAGCGGCACCGTCACGACCTGGCGGTTGAACGTGTATATCTCGTACTCCGGGCGGCCGGTCTCGAAGTCCTTGATAGTGATGACCGGCCGTGCCAGGTCTTCCTCCATCAGTCCCTCCGGAACCTTGACCTCCGTCTGTACGTCGTAGACCTTGGCGATCTCGCCGGCTTCGATGTAGACGACGGTATCGACGATCTGGGGGATCATCCCGAGTTCGACCCGTCCGACGAGTCGCTGGAGGGCGTCGATCGCGCGAGTAGCGTGGACGACGCCGATCATCCCCACACCTGCAAGGCGCATGTCCGCGAACACCTCGAAGTCGTCGGTCTTGCGGACCTCGTCGTAGATGGTGTAGTCCGGCCGGACCATCAACAGCGAGTCGGCGGTCTTGGCCATCTCCCCGCCCAGTGCCGTATACTGGGTGATGTCGTCACCGACCTGGAGGTCCCGGGGCTTCTCCATGGTCTTGACCGCGTAGTCGTTGTCAGTCAGAAACTCCGCGACAGCCTGGGCGAACGTGGACTTGCCGGCCCCCGGTGACCCGGAGATGAGGACGCCGCGCTGTTGGGTGGCGAGGCGATCGCGGAGTTCGTCGGCGTACTCGTAGTCGTCGAGGTCGGTCTTGACGATCGGCCGGACTGCGGTGATCTCCAGCGCGTCGGCGAAGGGGGGCCGGGCGATGGCGATCCGGTACTCGCGGAACTGGACGATACTCATCCCTGGCTCGTCAAGTTCGAGGAACCCGTCGGGGCTGGCCCGAGCGCTCTCCTCGATCTCGTGGGCGTACTCCGTCAGTTCGGATTCGGTGGCCGGCTCGTCGCGGATCCGCTGGTAGTGCATGTCACCGATGTCGCCGCGCTTGACCTTCGGGGCGACGCCGACCTTGAGGTGGACCGACATGGTCGACTCGTCGAAGAAGTTCTCGATCGAGAGTCGCTCGATGTCCCGGCCGTGGGGCTCGAGATAGATGACGTCGAGCCCCTTCGCCCGTGCGACCTCGCTCTGGACGACATCGCTGGTCAGAAGCGTCGCGTCGCGTTCGGCGGCGAGATCGCGGATCAGCGCGTCGATCTCTCCTTCGCCGGCCTCGCGTTTCTCGACCGCATCCGGGCGTCGTCCGACGTACTCGACAGTGATGTCGCCCGCGTCGTGGAGATCAGCGAGTTTCTGCAATTCCTCGAGGCCGTCCCAGCCCTGCTGGCGGCTGTCGTTGGCCTGCGCTTCGAGTTCGCCGACGACCGCCTCGGGGACGACAATCGTCGCCCCTGCGAGGTCGCCGTCGGCGATCTGCTCGGACACGCGGCCGTCGATGACCACGCTCGTGTCCGGTACTACGTCCATGCCTGATCTGGGCGACCGAGACTGATAAGCACGATGACTCCCCCTCCGCGGATCCGGCGGTCGCTCGGTGATATCTACAGAGAAAGCAAGGTGAGTGCCTCGGGGTCGTACGGAAGACTCTGTCTTCCGTGATGACGAGACGCTTCGCGTCTCGAACCACTTGACCCCGAAGCGGTTCACTGGCTGTACTGGCGTTTGCAGCGTTGTTCGAACGCCCGAATGCGTTCGAACTCTCGTGGACTGCCGACCGTCGTGCTGTCGAGGACTTCCGTGCTCCCGTCCTCGTAGACGCCAACACTCTCGATGTAGACGCCCATCACCCCGTCGGTCTGCTCGAACTCGATGGCCTCGATCTCGCCGTCAGTCATCGTGTGTGTCTGGCGAATCGAGGTACAAATACGCTTCCCTGAAACGGGCTCGGACAGCCTAGAGTCTGTATACGCCTACTAGGGATCCGTGTTATCGTCCCACATGTGCTGTGCGGTGTCGCTACCCCTCGACGCCCGTGGCCCGCAAGTACTCCTCCAGCAGCGTCGGGAACTGCCCGCCACGGACATACCGGAGGCCGAAGCGATCGGCCCACGCGATGATGCCCCGGTCCTCGGTGACGACGCCAGCGTCGAGTTCCTTCGCGAGCACGAGCAGATCGAAGTCCTCCCGGGAGTCGAGCACGCCCTGACGGAGTGCCTGACGGTACTTGTCCCGGAGGTTCGAGAGGACGCGGTCGGCCTCGGTCATGTATTCCTCGCCCGAGCCCAGCTTGTCGGGGTCGAGCTGTTCGACCTCCCGGAGTGCTTCCTCGGAGACTCGGAGTCCCCGATCGACCCGATCGCTCATCTCGTCGACGAACTGGTAGACGATGTCGGCGGGGATGTTCACGCCGTAGCGATCGGGGCTCTTGCGGACGACCCACGTTTCCAGCCGCTCGAAGACCTCCTCGCTCACGTCGCGCTCACGGAGCATCGTCACGAGTTCGTCGTGAATCGAGGGCGGCATGTGACAGGAGATGTTGAGCTCGAGCCGCGCCGTCGCGATCCGGTCCAGGAGCCTGAGGACGGCCTCTTCCAGGGATTCCTCGGGCTCGCGTATCTCCTCGGTGATGAAAAGCGACGTGTCGAGCACGAACTGCTGTCGCGGCAGTTCCGGGGGCATGTCCGGGAGTTGTACGTCGAAACCTATAGAACCACCCCCGCTGCTTTTGTCCGAATCAAGTGTAGTGATAACTATGGACAAAGACGCTTGGCACGAGCGACTCGAGACGAGTGCCGACACCCCGTCGGAACTGTTCGAGCACTTCCAGGCCCGTACCGACCACGGGCTGGAGTATTACCACCTGCCCGACGCCCGCCACGGCCTCGAACGCGGGACGGTCCTCGTCGAGACGACCGGCGCGGTCGTCCGTGGCTACCCCAGTGTCCCGCGCGTGCTCGTGCTCGATCCCGGCGTCCGGCACTACTTCGAGAGCGACCGCGTGACGATCGAGGAGAAACTCAACGGGTTCAACGTCAGGATCGCGGACGTCGACGGTACGACGGCGTTCACCCGTGGCGGCTACGTCTGCCCGTACACGACCGAGCGCGCCCGCCAGCTGCTCGATCCGGGTGATTTCTTTGCTGACCATCCCGAGACGATGCTCTGTGCGGAGCTGATCGGCCCGGAAAACCCCTATACAGTACACGATTACGACGAGACCGAGACCAACGCCTTCCGGATCTTCGACGTCCGCGATCGGACGAGCGGCCGCCCGCTCGCGCCCGAGCGGCGGCGTGAACTCTGTGCCGAGTACGGGTTCGAACAGCCCCAGACGTTCGGCTGGCACACTATCGACGATGCTCCTGGGGCTGTCCGTGACGCCATCGAGACCCTGGACACCGAGAGTCGGGAAGGCGTCGTGCTGAAATCAGAGGACGGGCAGTCACTCCTGAAGTACACCACCGAAGCGACCCACCACGCCGAACTGGCGGACGCGTTCGCATTACCATTCGAGTACGGACGGGACTTTCTGTTCTCGCGACTGCTCCGTGAGGCCTTTCAGACGGTCGAATTCGAGGACTCGCCCGATCGACGCCGCGAGCGTGCTCACGATCTCGGCGAGTCGATCCTGTTACCGTTCGCCGAGACGATCGAAGCCGTCGCCGACGGCGAGACGGTCGGCGAACGGCATACGGTTCGGGGCGATCCCGAGACGATCAACGCCCTGCTGGGCCACCTTCGGGAGTTCCAGTTGACTATCGATATCGAGTCGGATCGGCGCCTCGAGGGCGAGCGCGTGGTCACGTTCACGAAGGTCGCGGCCTCGACGAACGACCGGATCGAACACTACCTCGATGGCGGGATCGTCGACGAGTGACGAGTTCGACAGTCGACACCGAGTCGGTACGCCGATCGCCTCTCGGCCAATATCCCCGACAACCGCACGTACATGTTCCCAGAGCCGAATAGACGGTATGCGAACGACAACAGTTCTGGTGATCGGCGGTGGTGCGACCGGTGTCGGCGTCGCTCGCGACCTCGCACTCAGAGACGTCGACGTGACACTGGTCGAGCGAGACGGTCTGGCGAGTGGCACCTCCGGCCGCTCGCACGGATTGCTCCACAGCGGCGCACGCTACGCCGAATCCGACCGAGTCGGGGCTGAAGAGTGCATCGAAGAGAACCGGGTTCTCAAGGACATCGCGGGCGAGTGCATCCGCGACACCGGCGGCCTGTTCGTCCAGTTGACAGCGGACGATCCGGAGTACTTCGAACGGAAGCGCGACGCCTGTGAGACCGCGGAGATTCCGACGACGACGCTCGACGATGAGGCTGTTCGCGAACGCATTCCGGAAATCGCGTCGGACGTCGAGCGGGCGATGGAAGTGCCCGACGCCGTGATCTACCCGTCGCGGCTGGTCGCCGCAAACGCGGCCGACGCCCGTGATCACGGAGCGACGATTCACACGCACGCGCCGGTCGAGGATATCGCAATCGACGACGGCCGCGTCCAGCACGTCACCGTCGGCGGGAGCGTCGACGAGCGAATCGAGGCCGAGTACGTCGTCAACGCGACCGGCGCCTGGGCCGAGGCGCTCGCTGACATGGCCGATCTCGACGTCGCGATGCGGCCGACGCGCGGGGTGATGCTCTCGGTCGAATACGACGGTCTCGGACCGGTCCTGAACCGGGCTCGTGATCCCGACGACGGGGACATCATCGTCCCCCACGAGGGCGAGGTGGTTCTGGGGACGACCAGCGTCGAGGTCGATGATCCGGACGAGTACGCGCGTGAAGACTGGGAGATCGAGCGAACGGTCGAGGAATGTGCGGCGATGCTGCCGCCGGTCGCCGACGCCCCGACGGTTCGCACGTGGTGGGGCGTACGCCCGCTGTACGCGCCCGACGAGGACGAGCGGGGTGGCCGCGGGATCTCACGGGGCTTCTTCCAACTCGACCACGCCGACGACGGGGTCGAAAACGCCGTCAGCGTCGTCGGGGGAAAGCTGACCACCTACCGACAGATGGCCGAATCGACGACCGATCTCGTCTGTGAGCGACTCGGTGTCGACGGTGAGTGCGTGACGGCCGACCGGCCGTTGCCCGGGAGCGACGATCCCAAGCGACTCGACGAGTTCGTCGCGGAGTTCGACGCACAGGGCGAAACCGACGCGGGTATCGTCGGCCAGTACTGACTGAATCCCAATATTTCTCGCGTCTAAGCGATCGCGATCGTAATCTCAACACACTCGGCCCGTGTACCAAAACACATTTCTCGACGTGGGAGACATACGAAACTATGCGCCGGATACAAGAGGGGTCTGTCGGGGGCGACAACCGGGGTGTCTCTGAAGTACTCGGCACTGCGCTGTTGATCGGATTCGTCGTCACAGCGGCGGTGCTATTGCTGGTGATGGGCGGGAACACTGTCGAGCAAGTCGAAGAGCAAAACCGGGTCCAGTCCGCGACCCAGTCGTTCCAGCAGTTCGCGTCCGAAATCGAAGCGATACGACAGTCCGAATCGGAGTCCGTCGCGTTCGAACTGCCGGACGAGATAGCGAACGACGTAACGACTGAATCTCGGACCCGAATTACGTTGTATGCGAACGGAAACGCTTCCTGTACGACCGGCGAGATCGAATTGCAGTCGCTCGTCTACGAATCGGCGGACGGTGACGCTGTCGGGTACGAATTCGGTGGTGTGTGGGAGCAGACAGGACCGAACAGCAGTTCGATGGTCCGGGCACCGAACATCGAATACCGAGACGGACGATTGGCCGTCTCTCTGTCTCAGATGCAGACGGGGATGCACGGATCGAGTACGATCGATGCCCGTCTCAACGAGAGCGAGAGTCGTCGCATGACGGCCAATCTCACTCGCTCGCTGTTCGTCAACAAGACAGCAGTTGCATTGAGCGAGGGACCATCGACACCGGTCGGGCAACTCGAGAGCTGTCGCCCACAGGGTGTGGAAAACATCACTGTCGTGGTCGAGAACAGCCGATTCGCGACGGCCTGGCACAACTACGCGCTTCGTAACTACGACGACCGGCTGGTCGATGTCAGTCCCGGTGAAGACACCCAGGTCGGATCGGGCGATACCGTCGAAATCACGTATACGGTCCAGGATACCGAGTTCGCGAACTTCGAGGTGACGGGCGTGGACGCCGTTCCGAGTGCACCGGCAGACGAAGACGTATCCGTGAACACGACAGTCGAGAACACGGGCGATCTGACGAAAACGAACGATATCTCGTTTTCGATATATAAGGAGACGGCAAGCGGAGGATGGGATCCGGTCTCCGGAGCGGCGCCCCAGCACGTCGAAACCGAGAGGCTCGCCGGGGGAGAGGCAGTCGACTACGAGTTTACGATCCCCGGTGACGCCGTGAGCGACCCTGGCAGGTATCAATACCGCATCGAGACGGGAGATGACGTGTACTCCGATACGATCGATATTGGGGATACAGACGATGATTGGCCGCGTTTCGAGATCACGTCACTCGATGCGCCCGATAGTGCGCACCTATCCGGCAACCCACAGCTCAACGTGACAGTTCGAAACGAGGGAGACTTGCTCGGCAACCAGACGATCGCGTTCAGTTTCGACGGCGACCGGGAAGCCACTCGCACGGTCGGCCTCGGTCGCGAGGAGGAGGCGACGTTGACGTTCGATATTCCAACGGGGTCGAGTGGAACTGACATACCGTTGAACGTCACCTCGAACGACGACTTCGCGACGACGCTGATCGACATCGGGAGCGCAGCGTATTTCGATATCTCCGAGGCGGGATCGCCAACCGGTATCGACGCGGAGGAGACGTTCGAAATCAACGCGTCGATTACAAACACAGGTGGCGTTGACGGTACGCAGTCGGTCGAAATCCGGGTGCAAAACGCTTCGACAGGCACAGTCGTCGACCGGGGTGAATGGGAACCCACGCTCGACGGGCATCTCTCCGAGACCGGAGAAGAGAGCCGCGAACTCACGCTGACGGTCGATGGGGTCGCCACGCCAGGCCTGTACAATTACACCGTCCAGACGGGGGACGAGAACGTCACGCGGACGTTCTACGTAGGGGAGAAAGCGACCGATTTCTTCCAGGTCTCGAGCGTGCGAGCCACTCCGAACCCAGTCGAACAGGGTAACACGACGACGGTAACGGCGGTAATCAACAACACAGGGGCGAGCAGCGCCGAACAGACGATCGAATTCGCCTTCGCGGACGGGACGAGCAAGACTGATACCGTATCGCTTGCTCCCGGTTCCGGAACGACCGTCACGTTTGACTACGAGGTCCCGGAGGCGCTTCCGGCCGGGGCTTACGAGTACACGGTGTCGACGGCCAACTCCTCGGCGACCGACCAGATCCGTGTGGCCGCGAATCTCTCAGGTGCGTTCGAATCGGGTGATGATGGGCAGATAGAGATCGACGGTGATACGACTGCCCGGCTGCAGGTGCTCGGAACGGAGCCGACTGCGACATCGTACGATTATGACTACGTCGGCTGGTCGAACGGGGACTGGTGGTGGGACAGCGACGGCGGGTGGATATACGACCCGAACGACGGGAACTACCGGATCGACGGCGGCGAGATCAGTCGTGCTCCCACAGTGATGGACATCGTCACGGAAAACGAGACTGCCGGACGCGTCGAACACAACGTGTGGAGCGGGGACGATCTGAACCGTCCCAGGAACTGGGAGAGGCAGGTCGATCGCAATCCGTATTTCAACCGGACCGTGACTGTCTCGGAGGCATCGTCGCTGTGGGTTTCCGCAACCACCTACGGGTGTGAGAGGTACGGATACACGGACACCGGACTCGACAGGTACGTCGATCCATACGGCTGGTTCGATCGAAACCGGTGTACTGATTGGGGCAGTGAGCTGGTTTCGACCAACAGCAACCAGAACACTGAAAATGTCGTCATCCTCGGTGACAACGAAACAGTGCCATCGTGGGGTAGTGCGAGTCCGGATCAGCGTAGCATCGGTGACATTCTCGAAGACAAGTTCGATCCCGATACGGGGCGGCTCAACCTCGAAGACGATCAGTTGGTGATGCTGTTCGAACTCACCCAGCCGGACGCTGATCCGGACGACGCGGATCCATCGACTAGCGGCGACCCCGACTACAACGACGCAGTCGTGTTGTTCGAAGTCGTCAATCGGACTCGAACAGTAAAGACACCGGCCCGTCTGGTGATCAGCGATCTGCAGACACCGGCCGTCGTCGAAGAAGGTGAAACCGACACGCTTCGTGTTGAGGTGACCAACAGGGGCGGTCAGGTCGGATCGACCGATGTTACGTATCACTTCGATGGGGCTGCAGCCGGTAGCACTGCGACAGGCGAACTCGAGCACAACGAGAGCACCTGGATCGAGTTCGATATCCCGCCGAACGCAGGCTACGATCCGGGCACCTACGAGTACGAACTCGGATTGACTGCGAATCCGAACCAGACCCGCTCCGGAAACGTCTACGTCGGTTCCGATCGCGGACCTCGATTCATCGTACAGGGCTTCGAGCGAGCGTACCCGCGGGGCGTCCCGCTAGATTCGGACGCGTCCGTGACGGCGACAGTTGCGAACGTCGGTGACGAAGACGCGACGATGCCGGTTCGCTGGTTCGTCGATGGTGAGTCCCGGAGCAGCGAAGCGATCACGCTCCCGGCCGGCGAATCCACGACTGTCACCTTCGATGGCGTTCCGACCGATGAGACGGGACCGATCAGCGTCGAAGCCACCGCGGACAACACCGGATACGACGCGGACAACAGCAGTCAACGCGGGACGATCACCGTCGAAACCGAAACGTTCGTCGTCAACCGAGTCCGAGTCGGAACGGAGAGCTACGACGAAGACGAACTGATCCTCGTCACTAGTCTGTCCGACCTCGATGGCCTCATCGAGAACACGGCTACCGTCGCGGGCACGCAACAGGTCGATTTCACGCTAACGAATCGCTCGACCGGCGAGACGAGGACGGCAACTACCGACGTCTCGCTGGACGGTACCAGCGCGACGTTCGAACGGTTCGGCCTAGGATCGTGGTCGAACGCGACCGGCTACTACGATTACGAGATCGAGACCGAAGACGACAGGTTCACCGGGACGATCCAGATCGTGCCCGCTGCCGAGGCTTACCCCGATGCCCAGAACCCGGAATACATCTCCATCGATATGAACGTCATCACCTTCGAATGACTGTGTAAGCACTTGCAGCGACAGTTTTGATTGGTGCCGACCAGATATTTACCCACCTGACAAAATTGACGGCGCTCGATGGCTTCCGGCCCTGCCGGAACGGAGACCGTTCGAGCGTCGGCTTGCTCTGTTCAGGGACTTCTGTGAGCGCCGGCTGGGGCACAGCGCAAACACCGTCCATCCACGTCTCGGTCAGTAGACCACGTCGAGCGTGATCGTCGTCGTCCGCACGGATACCCCATCGAGGCCGCTACACCGGTACCCATCGCCCGTTTCTGTCCAGCCGTCGGGACTCGTCTCGAAGTACTGCCGCCAGGCATCGGGATTGCGGGTGTCGTCGATTTCGATTTCGACGGCGGTCGCGTTATTCCGCCATTGGCCAGCAACCGGGTACAGCGCACGCTCCGAGGTATGCCGCCCCGACAACTCGACCGTGCCGGGCGCGGAGATACTGAGCTGACCCGTCACCTTCGATATGTCGACGACTGCGGTCCGACCATCACACGATATCGCCGGATCCGACAGGACGAACTGCCCGTCGCCCTGGGTTCGGTATGCGATTCCACCTTCATACACCATCTCGGCGTTGTCGTTCGGGGTGAGAACGAGTGCCCCGACGTCGATGGATCGCGTCATCGTCTCGTTCGGCGTCTCGATGATGACTCTCACCTGTGACTCCTCGACGACCGAAATCGTGCCGCCGTCGAGACCGACCGCGACCGATCGGCTCGGCGCGTCTTCTCGATGGATGTCTGCGAGTGTTTCGGACACACCTTCCATCGTCCGATCGACGCTCCGGATCTGCTCGTCGTCACGGACTTCTTCGAGACTGTCGAATCCGAGCATGTACACCGTGCTGACGGACAGAATGATGATCCCGAACGTCAGGACGAAGGCCACGAGATCGGAGACGCCACGTTCGTCAGTCATCGATCCACACCCCCGATAGTCAGACATTCCCGACCGGCGTCATAGTAGATCCGTATCTCACCGCTGCTTTTGTACCCTTCACAGACTGCAGTGGTATTGCCGAGTTTGGTCGGAACCGACATATCGTAGTTCGGGTTCGAAGAGTTGGCATACAGAGTGACTGTCCCGTCCGACGCGACTGACAGCCGGACCGTATAGACGACCCCTCCGACGCGGTCGGGATACGTGACTGTCGTGTTCACGTCACTCGAAACGTTTCCGTTCGCGACGGTTCGATCGATCTCGTGGAGTTCAGTGACGACGCTATCGCCGACATCGAGCAGGCCGGCACGGATGACACGCTCTTTTTGCTGGTCGAGCATCGATCCAGTGCTGAAAAGCAGGGTCGTGATCAACAACGCCGTGATACCGAGGGTGAGCGCGTGTGTGATCGCGATCGATGCCGCTCGCGTGTCCCCGTGAAATCGCCGATCAGTCATTCCACATCCCCTCCCGGATGGTACGTGACGGATATCGTCCGGGTATACTGGATTTCCGGCTGGTGGTAGTAGATATCGAACGCCGGATGGAAGACTGGAATTTCGGTCGCGTTGACGCTGTCGGGTATCTCAGCGGCTGCCACACCGTCCGTTGCGATCCGGTACCGGCCCGTCGCACTTTTTTCACCACCGCCTTCGCCACTTCCCGGGAACCCGTCCCGGAAGGAGATATCGTACGGTGTTGAGACGTTTGCAGCGAACGTCCACAGCCCGGTCACCGGTTCCGCTGTCGCTGCTGTGTCGATCCGGCCCGCTGTCACGTCGATCTCGTATGGACCGTCGTCGCCGATCCACGACACGTCGTCTTCTCGGTAGGCCTCCTGGAGTCCTCGATCCGTGTAAACGGACACCTGTTTCCCCTCAGCAGATCCCCCTCCAGAATCGTTCAGTTTGAGCGACCACCAGTGACCATTGTCGTCGGTCACATTGATATACAACGGGCTTTCTTTGGCGTCGGAACCGTTCCCCGTCGCGTCCGGCCACTCGTCTACGATGATCCGAAACGGCTCGGTAACGGTAGCATCGGAAACGACAGTCCAGTTCTGGGCACCGTCCTCGCCTTCGAACTGTCCCTCAGTAGACTGATTCAACAACCAGCCGCTTCCGGACGCGGTCGTGTTCACGGAGATGTTGAGGTACGCTGATCGCCGGTCAGCGGCCAGCCGCGTGTAAACGCGGCTCAGTTGGGAGACGTTCCGCTGGAGATGCTCCTCGAAGGTGAGAAGCGACGTATCGCTACCCACACGGTCGACCAGCCCGTCAAGGTCGGATTCGGCCATCTCGACGGTCCGTTCCGAATCGGAAATCGCGTCGTCGGTACCCGACGTGCCGACCGTATCAGTGTACTTCATACCGTTGAGCAAGACGACGCCGCCGACGACCACGAGCGCGATCGCGACTGCACCGACCAACAGCAACTGCCCTCGCTCGTCGCTCGGCCCAGTCACCATACAACCACCCGCACTTCGACGACGTTGTAAACCGGGGAGTTCGGAGCGATGTCTTCGACGTACCAGCCATGTCTCTCCGAGTAGTCTTCCAACGTCGCCCCCGTCCGTCCACACTTCGGATCGCTGCCGAACCGCGTCGGCATATCGTCGTAGAGGACGACAGTTCGGCTCGCAACGACCGAAGAATCAGTCGGAGCGACGACGCCGGAATCGGCCGCCGTTCGATTCATCGAGACCAGTTCTCGCTCTTTCTGCCCGGTCTCCTCGTCCCAGTAGTAGAGATACACGTTGTAGTTGCGGTTTCGCTCGTCGAAGGTTGTGTTCAACAGGCGCTCGAACGTGGTCGCATCCGGCCCCGCTATCTGTCCGGAGAAAACGTACCCGCCAGTCGATTCGGGGTTGACGCCGTAACACCGCGTGACGTTGCTGAGACTTCCCTCCGAAGCGGCGATATCCAGCGCGTCCTGTGCCCGGGTCTCGAGCGAACTCGTTTCGCTCGCGGCTTCGCTCGTCCAGGGGCCGACGTCCACTGCCTGTAACCCGTAGAGGAGGGCAGTCAGCACGACGATCGCACTGAACATGCCTTCCAGCGTATACGCCTGTCCACGTCTGTCAGTCATCGTCTCACCACACCCTCACGACGAGCCAGCAGCTCGGATCACAGATTGTCTCGTTGTCCATTGTAACCACCCTGATCGAACGTGCAGCAGCCTGACCACGGTACGTATCACCGTACGATAGCGTGTTTCCCCGATGGACTGCCGGAACCAGTTCGTCCCGGTCGGACAGCGTGGACGCATTGACCAGAAACACCTGGATATCGGGTGGGAGCCGTCGATCCGTACTCGTATTCAACGACGTCTGATCGCGAAGCGCGTTCATTCCGGCTTCGGTCGAAAGTGTGTCGTGAAGGCCCCCCGGGCCATCGTACCTGAGTTCGTGTGACTGGTCCTCGACGCTGTAGTTCGTGAGGATATATTCGGCCACCCTATCGGCCTGGCTCGAACGGATCCCGTCGGTCGGGCTGTCGTAAGACGCGAACACGTTCGGCAGATACGCGATGACGAAAAACGTCGCGAGGAGGACGACGACCACGCCGACGACATAGTCTTGGAGTGTCTGTCCCCGCTCGTCCGTCAGGAATCGTCCCCGTCCCATAGCTGAGTTACCCGTGTTCGAAGTCGCCGCAGATCGTGACCGATCGGGCCCACCACCAGCAGTGCGAGTGCTGCCTCGGCCGTCTCGTTCGATCCGACAGCCGTATCGCTGCCACCGACGGCGATCCAGACCACCAGCGCGATGGTCGAGAGGATCACCGCGTACTTGACGCCTGATACCAGGTTGACATCCCTAATATAGCCTGCGATAAACGACGAGAGGATCGCCTGGAGTGTCACCGCGTGGAAGAACAGCATCGATAGCGGTCCCAGCGAATCGACCGAGAACTGGCCACCCTGTGCGCCGCTGCCGGACGACGCCGATTCCAGCCCCTGCATCGTATCCAGGAACTGCATCTTCAGGAGCGCGATCACGCCCAGCAGCGTGAGATACGTCATGATGATGATCACGACTTGCATCCGCGTGCGGGACTTGCGATCGCGTTCGATGTCGTCCTGATTCTCGCTGGCCTGTGCTGCCGTCGAGAGAACGTCCTGGATCTGGCTGGAGGCCTCCTGTGCCTCACTGATCAGCTTCACCGTCCGGGCCATCCGCGGGACGTGGAACTTGTTGTTGAACTCCCGGAGGCTCTGCTTGAGGCTCGTCCCGTAGTTCGTCTTCGCGTGAATCGTATCGAGCTCGTCGGCCAGCCGGCCCGTCGAGGTGTCGGCGACGACGTTGATCGACTCCAGCAACGTCATGCCGGTGTCGTTCGCGCTGGCGAGTTTGCGGAGGTTTTCCGAGAGCTTGCCGATCACGGACTTCCGGTATCGCTGGTTCCACTCGTAGAAGATCGCCAGCGGAATGAAGTTGATGTACATCGGCAGGTAGACCCAGAAGAACGTCTGCTGGATCGGGTCCTCGGCCATCGCGGAGAAGAATCCGGTGCCGTCGGCCGTCTGAAACGGGAACGGCAGTGCCGCCCACCCGGCGACGATCGACAGACCGAGCGCGAGCAGGGATATCGGGACGGTCAGTCCGAGTACGTACAGCGGGTTGTCCCGGAAGAAGATATGCGGTTGCCGAACGATTTCCCCGACCTGATAGGAGCCCTCGCGGTTCTTGACCCGGTCGAAGACGCTATATTCGCCGGTGAACTGCTTGACCAGTCCCAGATTGAGAACGCCGGATTTCGTCGGCTGGCCACCGTCACCACGTGTCGCTTCGAGGTAACCGTCGCCGACCGTGTCCTGTGTCACTGTCGACACCAACACCAGGAACGCCATGCTCGTCAACGGGATCAGTCCGTAGACGGTCCCGTACATGAGCATCGGGTTCCCGTTGCCCATCATGTTCATGATGACCAGAATGATGATCAAAAGCAGCGGGAACAGCGAGATCGTCATGTACATCTCGCCGAACAGCTCCAGCGTCTCCAGCAGCTTCTGTTGTTCCTGCTTGGCAGTCCGCATGTGCTTGTTCTTTTGATCCTCCAGGAAGCTCGTCATGTCCCCGCCGGAGTTGATGATCGAGAGCATGTCCGTCAGGAACTGACTGAGCTCGTCGCTCGGTGTTTGCAGCGCCTGGTTGCGAATCGCCGTCCGGTAGTCGGTGTCGAAGTATTCGGTTTCGAGAACGATCGACTGGAACTCCTGGGCGACTTCGCCGTAGGTGTCCTCGGCCGCGGCCATCGCTTCGAGGATCTCCAGCTGGTTGAGCCCCCCGACCGACAACGCGTACATGAACGAAATCGAATCGGAGAGCAGCACGTTGATCTCTCGCTTGCGGGCGTTCGACCGGAAGTACGGGATCGACACCAGCGAGCCGAAACCGATAGTAAAGCCGATCGCACCGAAAAACAGGCCCGTTACGAGAATGATCGCCGGGAATTTTAGCGTGTTCACGAGCTGGTTGTACTGACCCAGGTCGATACCGAGGATGAGCCAGTCCTCGGGCAATAGCATCGAGACGATGAGATAGCCCAGCAGCGAACCGACGAGCCACAGCGCGAACCCGGAGATGACGCCGACCGCGAGCGCACGCGAGAGGAACATCTCGACGTTGTCCGCCATCCGCGCCTCCGCGAGCTTGTCTTCGACGTTGGCGACGAAATCGCCCTCCTCGTCGAACAGCCACTGGTACAGCGGATAAAACGTGTCTCCGAGGGTACTGGAACTGCCGAGTGTCGCCTCCGAGGTGCGCGTGTCGAGACTCATTCTTCCTCAGACGCCTCCGCGCCGGCCTTGGGCACGAACTGGCCGAAATCAGTCTCCTCCGTCGTCTCGCTGTCGACCTCGATATCGTCGTCCGGTTCGACGCCGGTGAGCGCCTCGACGATATCCGACGTTTCCTCCGAGCGGAGCTGACGGAACAGCGGATCCGCGTTGTCGAGGATCTCCTCGGCCTCCCCGAGGATCTCCTCGCCCGGATCCGGCCGGGGGACGAGTTCCTCCTTTTCGGCGTCGACCTCGATCTGCACGGATTCCATCTCCCGCAGGTCCTCGAGGCTCCGCTCGAGCTGGTCGTTGGCGATCAGCGTCATGATCGTGTTCGGGTCGTTGATGAACGCCTGCAGCGTCGCGGCGACCTCCGTGTAGGTGTTGAGGTTCTGCTCGATGAGATACGCCAGCACGACCTTGCGCTTGAACAGCTCCTCGTCCAGCCGGTCCTGTCCCCACCCGCGGTCGAACTTGATCTCCTCCAGGGTGTTCGAGTTACCCATCTGGATGAACTGGTCGGTATCGGCCTGCCACTGGTAGACGTCCCGGACGTTGATCTCGTCGTTTTCGGGCGTGTACTCGTTGATCTCGGTCAGAGTCTTGTTCCGGCGAACTTTCGACCCGTCGACCCGGGTCTGAGTCTGGATGCTGACCAGATCCAGCGCGGTGAACAGCGTCTTCGAGACGTTGATCGGGTCGGTCGTGAATCGCTTGATGACCTCGCCCACCGAGTCGGCGTGGAACGTGGTGTAGGTCGTGTGGCCGGTCGACATGACCTGGAACAGCGTCCGACCTTCCTCACCACGGACCTCGCCCATGACGATGTAGTCGGGACGCTGACGCAGTGCGGCCTCCAGCAGGTCGAACTCGTCGACGTCGCCGGTATCGTCCTGCCCGAATGAAGGCCGAGTGACGCTCGCGACCCAGTTTCGCTGGGGCAACTCGACCTCGCGAGTGTCCTCGATGGAGACGATTTTGGAGTTGCTCGGGATGAACAGCGAGATGGCGTTCAGGCTGGTCGTCTTCCCCGAGGCGGTCCCCCCGGCGAAGATCATCGATTTGTTGTTCTCGATACACAGCCAGAGAAACGCCATCTCGTCGAGCGAGAAGGTGTTCCAGTTGATGAGGTCGATCGGGGTGAAGGGGACGTCCTTGAACTGGCGGATCGTGTAGTTGGTCCCGTGATCGGAGACCTCCTTGCCGAGCGTGAGCTGGGCGCGCGAGCCGTCCGGCAGCGTCGCGTCGACCTGTGGCTGGCGCTTGGAGATGCCCTTGCCCGAGCGCTGGGCGAGTTTCACGACGAAGTCGTCCAGTTCCGATTCGCCGTGTTCGACGTTGGAGATGATGTTCTCGTACTCGGTGTGATAGACGAACACCCGGGAGTTGTACCCGTCACAGGAGACGTCCTCGACGTTGATGTCGTGTTTGATCGGATCGATCTTCGCGTAGCCGATGAAATCGCGCTTGAGATAGTACAGCAGCTTCTCGATCTGGTACTCCGTGAGCGTCTTGGGGTCGTCAGCGAGAACAGCCGGCTCGGGCCGCGTTTTGATCCCCTCGAGCTCGCCGGAGGACGCCTCGACATCGAGGTCCATCCCGAGGAACTTCTTCAGTTTCCCGAGCTGGCCGGTACCGTTAGACGTCGGGCCGCTATAGAGGTCGTAGCGCTCGAGTAGCTTTTCCGTCTCGCGCTGGATCACGTTCGCGCGCTCGGCCTGCGAGCCGTCGACTGCGATCTCGTCGTCGGCGTACTTGATCGCCGTTCGAAGCTTTCTGGAGAGAAAGTCACGAAGGTCCTCCTCAATCGGATTCAGGTGGGGCTGGACGACGTAGTATTTCCGCTCGTTCTCCTTTCGCGAATGGAAGACGATCGCACACGCGTAGGGTTTGTTCACCCAGTAGCGCTCGACCTCGTCGAAGTGCTGTTTTTTCTCCATCGGGACGGCCTTCTCCAGGTCATAGCGGTTGACGACCGTCGTATGGCCCTCCATCGTCGAGAAGAAGCTGTCCTCGTCGAGCTCTTCGTTGACGTCGACCGTGCGCTCGTCGACGAGCGATTTGAGCGTCGCGGCGTCGTCCTGTGCGCCACTGAGCCGCGACTCGGTCTCGTCCGGATCGAATCCGAGGTACTCCTCGGGCTCGAACGGGATCTTGTTCCCGTCGCCGTCGCGCGGGGGCTCGTCGCCGCTCTCGTAGTAATACTCCCGTTTGAAGTGTTCCCAGAAATACTCGCCCTTGGCGACCGGGGTCGTGTCGAGATCGAGAAACGACTGCCAGTGTCGATCGAGTGTCTTGCCAGCCGTTGCCCCGTCTTCGAGACGGTCGCCCGTATGCTGTGGATCGAATCCGAGATACTTGCTTCGGTCGAACCGTCCACCGTCGTGGAACTCCCGTCTGAAATCAGTCCAGTCGTACTCCCCTCCGGCACTGACGTCCTGTAGTAACCGATCGTCGTCGGAGTGAGTCGCCTCACCCTCTCCCCCGTCAGTGTCATCGATTGCCATTAGTTCCTTGTTCGGCGGTTATCCGGGAAAAACTTTATGTAAATGATATCATATCTGATTCTCCACAAAGATGGGGTAGGCAATCTTAACACCGTGTGATCCATACCCGCCAGCAATGACTGAATCGATCGATACCCCTGGAGGGTGGCGATTCGTTGCCGAACACGAGCAAATGGCGTCTGTCCTCGGCGCCATCGTCCACTTGGATACTGATGGGACCTACACGCGCTCGGAGTTAGCTGATGCCGCTGGCGTCCCGCTGAAAGACCTGTATCTCGCGGACACGCTTTCGGCCTTGGCCGATATCGGCGTGCTTGAGCGCATTGACAACGACGGCGAATCGACGTACGCGATCGACGATCGCTCTCCAGCCTATGAACGCGCGGCCGATTTCGAGCAGGCGATCGCTGCAACGCTCGATCAGTAATTTCTCCTCAATCCCGCCGCCGTCGACACTGACTTCCCCGTTCCGTCCGTAGTATCGCCCGTTATGGTCGCACTTGATACCGACAGCTACCGACTCGAACGCGGCAGCGAAGCGCCCGATTTCGAGTTGCCCGGGACGGACGGAACGGAGTACAGCCTGGCCGACTTCGAGGACTTCGAGGCGCTGCTGGTCGTGTTCACCTGCAACCACTGTCCGTACGCCAAGGCGAAGATGGACGAATTGAACTACCTCGCTGAGACCTACGACAACCTCGCCGTGGTGGGGATCAACCCCAACGACGCCGAGGAGTATCCAGATGATTCCTTCGAGCGAATGCAGGAATTGGTCGAGGACGGCACCGTCGCCTACGACGCCTACCTCCGGGACGACGATCAGGAAGTCGCGGCGGCCTACGGCGCGGTCTGTACACCCGATCCGTTCCTCTTCACCAGCGACGAGGGGACGTTCCGGCTGGCGTATCACGGTCGGATCGACGACGCGCTCAACCCTGATGAGGAGCCCATTGAGTACGAGATGCGCGAGTACGTCGAGACGGTGCTCGCCGGTGAGTCCGTTGAGGCCGAGGACAAGCCCTCCCGTGGCTGTTCGATCAAGTGGAAAGCGGGCAACGAGCCCGACTACTTCAACGTGTAGGCCACAGCGTCACGTCTCAGCTTCGAATACGTACGCAGGACCAGGCGTGCAAACGGTTTTCACCCAGCCATTCGATACCCCCGTCGTGGTTCGGCACCTCGGCACCGTCCTGATCGGTCTCGGACTCGCCTGCGTCGTCGCCGCGAGCTGGATCGGTACCGTCGGTTACACCGCACAGCTCGGCGGCGTCGCAGTCGCGCCGGTGGCGATCAGGCTGCTGGCCGCGGCTGCCGTGGCGTTTCTGTCCGCCGCCGTCTACCTGTTCGTCTACCGGGCGGTCGAGACGAGGATCGAGAGCAAACGCCGCCAGCACGACGTCCGGAACGTTCTCCGACTGGCGTTCCTGATCGCGGCGGTCGCGGGCGTGCTGGGCGCGCTGACCGAGAAGTGGCTCGGTCTGCTGTTCTCGCTCGGTGTGGTCGGGTTCGCCGTCACGTTCGCGCTCCAGCAACCCCTCTTTTCGTTCCTGGGCTGGTTCTACATCATGATCAAGCGTCCCTACCAGGTCGGCGACCGGATCGCTATCGAGGGGTCGAAAGGCGACGTGGCCGACGTCGACTACCTGGTGACGACGCTGTGGGAGATCGACGGCGACCTCGTCGCCTCCAACCAGCCTTCCGGGCGGATTATCACCGTTCCCAACAGCGTTGTTCTCTCCAGTCACATCAAGAACTACACGCGCGACGAGTTTCCCTTCGTCTGGAACGAGATCGAGGTGCAGGTGGCGTACGAGACTGACCTCGATTTTGCCCGCGCGACCATGGCCGAGGTGGCCGACGAGTACCTCGGCGACGAGATGGCCCGCCGGATCGAACAGTATCGCGACCGGCTGGCCGAGACGCCGGTCGAACTGGACGTACAGGACCGACCGACAGTGAACGTCGTCCAGGAGGAGTCGTGGGTGACGCTTCGATTGCGGTATCTCGTCCACCCGCGCCGGGGCCAGCGGACGAAAAACGCCCTCTACGAGCGGGTGCTCGCGGCGTTCAACGATCACCCCGAGCGGGTGAAGTTCCCGGTCAGCCGAAATCGGTGAATCAGACTTTACCCGGTGGCGGTCGAAAGGTGCCCATGTCGAATCCGATTCCCGAGAGCGTCGAACAACTCGCACACGTCGTGGGCCCGGACGGCGACGACGTGCTCGCAGAAATGGACGAGTACGCCGACCGAGAGGGCTTTCCGACTGTCGGGCCCGCCGTCGGTGGCTGGCTCGAACTACTCGCGCGCATGACCGGCGCCGAACGGGTCTTCGAGTTCGGCTCCGGGTACGGCTACTCAGCCTACTGGTTCTGCCGGGTACTTCCGGATGACGGCGAGATCGTTCTCACCGAAATCGACGCGGACGAACTCGACCTGGCACGTGAGTATCTCGGCCGCGGGGACTTCGGGGCGACCGCTCACTTCGAACTCGGCGACGCTATCGAGACGATCGAGTCCTACGACGGCCCCTTCGACGTGGTGTTGATCGACAACGAGAAACACCGCTACCGCGAGGCGTTCGAGAGCGTTCGCGAGAAGGTCGCCCCTGGCGGGATCGTCGTGGCCGACAACGCCGTCGCCGGGAGCACGATCGATCACGAGGACGTCCGGCGGCTTCTGGACGGCGAGTCGATCGAGGCGACCGGGCCGACCGAGGGGATCGCGGAGTACCTGTCGGCCGTGCGGGCCGATCCCGACTTCCGGACCTCGCTGTTGCCAGTCGGCGAAGGTGTCGCGGTGAGCTATCGCGTCGAGTAATTGCGATGGCCGAAACGGTCGATACCCAGCCGGCGAGCCGGGGACGTTTCAGCGTCGATGATCGCCGACCCGAGCCGATTCTCGCCAGCGAAAACTGCGGGACTATGACTTAAGAGGATGGGGTCGAAACAGGGCGGTAATCCGATCGTTACCATGAGTCTGATGCTCGACATCCGGAAGCTCGCGTTGTTCAACAAGATGGCCAAAGAAGGGGGGAACACCGTCGCGGACCACCTCAGCCAGATGACCGGCATGGAGACGGAGATGGAGATCACCAAGATCAACTTCATCGACATCCCGGACATCAAGACCCACGTCGGCGACGAGAAGCTGATCGGCATCTCGATCGAACTCCAGGAACCACCGCACGGGCACATCCTCTTTCTGCTCGATTATGAAAACGCCAAGACCCTCGCACAGGGGATGCTGGGAGACATGGGCGGGGCGGATCCGGAACAGAGCGGCTTCACCGATATGGAACGGTCGGCGATCGAAGAGATCGGCAATATCATGACTTCGGGATTCATCGACGGGTGGGCGAACGTCCTCGACACGACTATCGATATGGGGACCCCGACTTTCACCTACGGCCCCGGCAGTGGGATGGTCGATGAACTTGTCGGCAATCGCGATTCCGATATGGCGTTAATGTTTGATTCGCGCATCCACGCGCTGGACGCCAACATCGACGTGACGGTCTACACGTTCCCACAACTCGAAGAACTGGTCGACCTGATGCAGGAAATAGAAGTGTAGAGCGCGTAGCACCCTGGATCCGCCGTTCGACTCTCGCTCCGAAACTCCGGCGTCGTTTCTTCCGGTTCCATCGCGTATTTATCGGCCCGATACGACACGATAAATCATGGAGTTGCTCGACGACGGGATCGTTCCGGAACACGCACGTGAGGTCAAAGCGGAGGCCAGGGAGTTCGCCGCCGAATACATCCAGCCCAACGCCGAGGAGTACTATCGCCGTGGGGAGTACCCCTGGGAGATCCTCGAAGCGGGGATGGATGCCGGGCTCATCGCTCAGGACATCCCCGAGGAGTACGGAGGGAAAGGACTCGACCTGGAGGAGGTACTCGCGGTCGCCGAGGAGTTCTACCGGGCGGACGCCGGGATCGCCCTGACGCTGCAACTCGCGAGTTTCGGGGCGGAGATCCTGGCCGATCACGGCACCGAGGCCCAGAAAGAGGAGTACCTCCGGCCGGTCGCCGAGAACGAACAGCTCACCGGGCTGGCGGTCTCCGAACCCGAGACGGGCAGCGATCTCGCGGGGATGACGACTACCGCCGAGCAGGACGGCGACGAGTGGGTGCTGAACGGCGAGAAGTACTGGATCGGCAACGGCGTCGAGGCCGACTGGGTAACCGTCTACGCAAAGACCGACGACGACCCGGACAACCGCTACGGCAACTACTCGCTGTTCGTCGTCCCGACCGACGCCGACGGCTACGACGCCGAGCACATCCCCGAGAAGATGGGCTTTCGCGCGAGCAAACAGGCCCACATCGAGTTCAACGACTGCCGGATCCCCGAGGAGAACCTGATCGGGGCGGAGGGTGCGGGATTTTTCATGCTCGCGGAGTTCTTCAATCACGGCCGCGTGATCGTCGGCGGCCACGGTCTGGGACTGGCGGCGGCCGCTATCGAAGAGGCCAACGACTTCGTTCACGACCGGGAGGCGTTCGGCCGGGATGTCGCCGACTTCCAAGCGGTCCAGCACACGCTCGCGGAGATGCGTCTGGAGTTCGAGGCGGCCCGCGCGCTGACCTGGCGGGCCGCGAGCAAAGTCAAAGCGAGTGACGACGCCGGCTTCTGGGCTGCGCTCGCGAAAACAAAATCCACGGAGGTCGCGGCCGAATGTGCCGAACAGGGGATGAAACTCCACGGCGGCCGATCCGTGTTGGCTGACCGGCGGATCGCGCGCGTCTACCGGGACGTCCGAATCCCGGTCATCTACGAGGGGGCCAACGACATCCAGCGCAATCTGATCTATCGCCAGCAGCCACGATAGCGACGACACATCTGGCCGCCACGCGGGCACCCGACCTGCCGCTACAGCACAGCACTCTCTCACCTATTGATCACAACCTTGATATAGCTGAACCGGCAATAAAATCCGGTAAATTCCCTAACCAGACACGACAGAATTATAATAATCATTGTCGAATAAGTCAGTGACAACGCTTTTGTCCGGGCGAATCGTGGTTGGTATACGGCGCCCGCAGGGGGCCGATGATTTACACATGCCAGAGCCAGAAGACCTCATTTGGCGAATCGCAGGCGGTTCCGGCGACGGGATCGACTCGACAAGCCAGAACTTCGCGAAGGCCCTGATGCGTTCGGGACTTAACGTATTCACACACCGACACTATCCGTCGCGGATCCGGGGCGGCCACACGTACGTCGAGGTACGTGCCGGCAACGGCCCGGTCAACTCGCGTGGCGACGGATACAACTTCCTCCTCACGCTCGGGGACAGTTTCGCCCGCAATCCGGGCGAGGACGCCTACTACGGCAACGAGGAGGCCAAACCGCTGACGGAGAACCTCGACGACCTCAACGAGGGCGGGATCGTCATCTACGACGAGGGCCTGCTCGACGAGGAGGACGTCGAAGCGATCAACCTCGAGGAGCGTGCCGAGGAGAACGGCTGGCACGTCTACCCCGTCGACCTGCGCGGGATCGCCCGCGAACACGGTCGCGACGTGATGCGAAACACCGCCGGCGTCGGGTTCACGGCGGCGCTGATGGACATCGATCCGGCGTACTTCGAGGAGATCATCTCCAACGGCATGTCCGGGGAGATGAAAGAGGCGAACCTCAAGGTCCTCGAAGACGCCTACGAGCTCGGCCAGGAGGTCGAGCACACCCACGACTGGTCCGCGCCGGCAGGCGATGGCCACGACGAGGAGCAGGTGCTGCTGTCCGGCAGTGACGCCATCTCGTATGGCGCGATCGACGAGGGCTGTCGGTTCATCTCGGGCTATCCGATGACCCCGTGGACCGACGTGTTCACGATCATGTCCCAGAACCTGCCGAAGTTCGACGGGGTCTCCGAGCAGGTCGAGGACGAGATCGCCGCCGCGGCGCTGGCGATCGGTGCTTCACACGCCGGCGTGAAGGCCATGTCCGGTTCCTCGGGCGGTGGCTTCGCGCTGATGTCCGAGCCGCTCGGACTCGCGGAGATGACCGAGACGCCGCTCGTGCTCGTCGAGGCGATGCGTGCCGGTCCCTCGACCGGGATGCCGACCAAGCCCGAGCAGGGCGACCTCGAGCACATCCTCTATACGAGCCAGGGCGACTCGACGCGCGTCGTGTTCGCGCCGGCCAACGTCGAGGAGTGTTACACCCAGACCCGCAAGGCCTTCGAGTTGGCCTACGAGTACCAGATCCCGGCGATCGTCGCCTACGACCAGAAGCTCCAGGGCGAACTGCGCAACGTCCCCGAGAGCTTCTTCGACGAGGAGCCCAACGCCGATCCCGGATCGGTGCTGACCGAAGAGGAGATCGCCGAAGCCGCACACCACGCTTCGGACAAGTTCAAGCGCTTCCTCCACGAGCCCGAGGACGGTTCGAACGTCAGCCCGCGCTCGGTGCCCGGCCAGGAGGGCGGACGCTTCCTCGCGACCGGCAACGAGCACAACGAAGTCGGCCACATCAGCGAGGACCCTGAAAACCGGGTTATCCAGATGGATCGCCGGATGGGCAAGCTCGACGATATCCGCGAGGAACTGGACGCCGAGGAGTCCCACCAGACCTATCACGGCCCCGAAGACGCCGACTATGGGATCATCACGTGGGGCAGCCAGCAGGACACGGTCTTCGAGGCCGTCGACCACCTCAACGAGGCCGGCCACTCCGTGAAGGCCGTCGGCGTCTCCGATCTGATGCCGTTCCCCGAGGCCGAGATGACCGAGTTCCTCGACAGCGTCGAGCACGCTGTCGTCGCGGAGATGAACGCCAGTGGCCAGCTGCGTGGCCACATCCAGAAGGAGCTGGGCAAATACGGCGACAAGATGTCCAGTCTCCTCAAGTACAACGGCAACCCCTTCGAACCCCGCGACATCGTCGAGGGCTTCGAGACGAGTCTCGATACGGGGGAACTGCCACACACGCGAATGAAGTACGTACCCGCGGCAGGTGACTAACCATGAGTGCATTCAACGCAATCGGAGCGGACCGAGAGATCGAAGACGAGGAGTTCACACCCGGAATCGAGCCCCAGCCGACGTGGTGTCCGGGCTGTGGTGACTTCGGTGTGCTCAACGCGCTGAAACAGGCGATGCCGAAGGTCGGCCGCAACCCCGACGAGGTCGCCGTCTTCACCGGGATCGGCTGTTCCGGCAAGCTGAACAGTTACTTCGAGAGCTACGGCTTCCACACGATCCACGGCCGTTCGCTGCCGGTCGCACGGGCGGCCAAACTGGCTAACCCCGGCGTCGAGGTCATCGCGGCCGGCGGTGACGGTGACGGCTACGGCATCGGTGGCAACCACTTCATCCACACGGCCCGTGAGAACCACGATATGACCTATATCGTGTTCAACAACGAGATCTTCGGGCTGACGAAGGGCCAGACCTCCCCGACCTCGCCGAAGGGCCACAAGTCCAAGACCCAGCCCTCGGGGAGTGCGAAAGACCCGATCCGGCCACTCACCCTCTCGCTGTCGGCCGGTGCGTCCTACATCGCCCGTACCGCGGCGGTCAACCCCAACCAGGCCGCGGAAATCCTCGCGGAGGCAATCCAGCACGACGGCTTCGCACACGTGGACTTCCTGACCCAGTGTCCGACCTGGAACAAGGACGCCAAGCAGTACGTCCCCTACACGGACATCCAGGACTCCGACGAGTACGGCCACGACATCAACGATCGGGCCGAGGCCGCCGAAGCGATGTACGACGCCGAGTCCAAGCTCCACGAGGGCGAGATCCTCACCGGTCGCTTCTACGTCGACGACGAGCGTCCCTCCTACACCGAAGAGAAGCAGGCGATCGGCGAGATGCCCGAGCAGCCGCTTGCCGAGCGCTACTTCGACGAGGACACCGAGTGGGACCGGTCCTACCAGCTCCTCGAGAAGCACAAATAAGGGTTCGACGAGAACAAGGCCGTTTCCCCCTTCGCAAGGTATTTTTTCGAGCACCGGAAAGAAACGTCCATGAGCGCGGAATCTACAGCGGATCGTATCCTCGCCGTCCTCGAAGAAGATGCCCAGGCGTCCTATGCGGAGATCGCCGAACGGGCGGACGTCTCGAAGCCCACAGTCAGAAAGTACATCGACAAACTCGAAGACGAAGGGGTGATCGTCGGCTACTCGGCCGAGGTCGACCCGAAGAAGCTCTCGAGCCAGTCGATCGCCATGGTCGGCATCGACGTCGAGAGCGAACAGTACGTCGAGGCCACGCGCGAGCTCCGGGAGGTAGATGCGGTCGAGGCGCTGTACACCTCCAGCGGCGATCACATGCTGATGGCCGAAGTCAGAGGCCGGGACGGTGAGGAACTGGGCGACATCATCGAGGAGTCGGTCCTGAATATCGACGGCGTGACGGCCGCACATCCGTCGTTCCTCCAGGAACGGCTGAAATGAACTGCGGGGGGACAGAGGGCGGCAACGACGCTCTTTTGACGCTGTAGATCACACATCGGGATCATGCGCGCGCGGCTGGTGGTGGGATCAGGCACACTCGCGTACGAGCTCATCGAGCGACTCGGTGACGGCAGCCGACCGCTCGTCGTCGTGACCGACGACGAGCGACTGCTCGAAGAAGTGACCGAGCACGTCCCTGCAGCGACAACGACGCACGGCGACCCGACGACGCCCGCCGCATTCGAAGACGTCGAAGCCGACGTCGAGAGTGTCCTCGCCGTCGCGGACGCCCCCTCGAAAACAGCCGCGATCCTGCGTGCGACCGGGCGAGCACTACCGGACGCGCTGAACGTCGCGTATCTCGCCGAGAGCGATCCTGACACCCGCGAAGCGGTGGAACGACACGCCGATCACATCATCGACCGGCCGTCGGTGACCGCAGCTGCGATCACGGATCGGCTGACCGAGGCCGGAAGTCGCTTCCGTGCCTTGCAGCGCGTGCTCGCGGAACTGGACGGGCCGCTCGCGATCGTCATGCACGACAACCCGGATCCGGACGCGATCGCGAGCGCGATCGCACTCGGACGGCTCGCGGATCTGGCCGATATCTCGACGGAGCTGTGTTATTTCGGCTCGATCGCCCACCAGGAGAACCGCGCGTTCGTCAACCTCCTCGGGATCGAACTGACGAACCTGCAATCGGGGGCAGACCTCTCGGAGTTCGGGGGGTTCGCGCTGGTCGATCACTCCCGACCCGGCGTCAACGATCAGTTGCCCGCGGACACGCCGATCGACATCGTCATCGACCACCATCCGCCCCGGGAACCGGTCGAGGCGGCGTACGTCGACCTCCGAAGCGACGTCGGCGCGACGAGCACCCTGCTGGTCGAGTATCTGCAACAGTCCGCGCTCCGTATCGACGAGACCGTCGCGACGGCGCTTCTGTTCGGGATCCGGGTCGACACCGACGAGTTCCGGCGGGAGGTCTGTGAGACCGATTTCGAGGCGGCTGCGGCCCTGCTTCCGGCCGCGAACCTCGGAACCCTCCAGCGGATCGAGAACCCGAGCATGTCCCCGGAGACCCTGGAGACGATCGGCTGTGCGATTCGAAATCGCGCCCGACACGGCCCGGTCGTGATCACCGGCGTCGACGGATTGCGGAGTCGGGACGCGCTGGCCCAGGCGGCCGACCGGCTGTTGAACATCGAAGACGTGACGACGACGGTCGTCTACGGGATCGAGGACGGGACGATCCACGTGTCCGCGCGGACGCGCGGTGCCGATCTCGACATCGGGGAGGCGCTCCGGGACGCGTTCGGGCCGATCGGTAGCGCGGGGGGCCACGCCGACATGGCCGGCGCGCAGATCGAAGCGGGGAGTTTCGAGTACGGCGGCTCCGAAAGTGACGGTCGACCGCTCGTCGAGATCGTCGACGAAGTCATCACGAACAGGTTTCTCAACGTACTTGAGGCGCGCTGGAACCGACCGATCCGGGCCGACTCCGGCGATCAGTATCGGATCGAAGGCGAACCGAGCGACCGCGACGTACTCGTGTTCCCGCCCGAAGGCGAATCGATCGACGACTGATAGTGATGCTTGTAGGTCTGTTCCGCATCGACGCACGAAAGCGTCAGTCGGAGCGGTAAATCGCTACAAGAATCACTATGAGCCACGCGCACCGTCGGGACGAGTGGTCGTCTGACGTGGGGTTTTTCAATCACGGCGCCGTCACTGTCGTTGATGGCCAGTTCCGATGAGTCGCTGACGGTCGAGGAGTACATGACCCACGAGGTCTCGACAGTCACGCCGACGGCGACAGTCGGAGATGTCGCCCGGCGGATCGCGGACAGCGACGACCATAGTGGACTCCCGGTCACCAACGACAGCCACGTCAAGGGGTTCGTCAGCGCGAGCGATCTCCTGCTGGCCGACGACGAGACGCCGATTCGGGACGTCATGAGCTCGGATTTGCTGGTCGCGCATCCCGATATGGACCTGGACGACGCCGCGCGCGTCATCCTGCGGTCGGGGATCCAGCGATTGCCCGTCGTCGACGACGGCGGTGACCTGGTGGGAATCATCTCGAACACGGACGTGATCCGCAGTCAGATCGAACGGGCCACGCCGGACAAAGTCGAGGAGCTTCAGGAGACGATCGAGGAGGTCCACAGTGCCGAGACCGAGCGGGACCGCCGACAGATCCCGCTATCGGAACTTCGCCCCACTCAGACCCGCGTCTACGCCGACGAACTCGAAGGGCGGAGCTACGAACTGGAACGCGGGCTGGCGGAACCGCTGGTCGTCGTCGACAACGACGGTGAGCTCTTGCTCGTCGACGGCCACCACCGGACGACCGCGGCCAACGAGCTCGGCATCGAGGAGATGGAGGCGTACGTCATTAGCGTCGACAAGCGTGTTGACCTCGAGATGGCGAAAACCGCCGAATCGGAAAGCCTGCAGTCGATCGGCGACATCACGATCGTCGATTACGCCCGCCACCCGCTGGTCGAGACGACCGAACGGATGGACGAAAGCGACGAAGACGTGTGACAACTCCCGGCGAAAACGCACAATTGTCTCCGACGGGGAGGATGTCATACTGCGGCGTCGTCGTATCGATCCGCGATATACGCGACGAGCAACAGCAGCGCACCCAGACCCACGCCGATCGTCGAGACGCCGAATATCACCATCCCGACCGGTGTCGCCGGTAAGTCGACGACGAAGAACAACGTCGGGTCCATCCCCTCGGGGTTGATCGCGCCGAGGACGAACCCCATGAGCGCGGCGATCGAGACGATTACGGCGTAGACGGCGTAGATCACCCGCCGCCCGGACCAGCGTCGTGGCACAACCCTCGATTGGTGCCGGGAGCGATTATGCTTTTCACTTCCGGCGATAACGTCGGGGTATGTCAGAGAAAGAATTGCTCCTGCTCGTGCTGGCGGTAGTCGGGATCATGATGTTCGCCGCCGGGTTCGCGCTCGTGATCGGCTAGATCCGGCTACGGTTGTCCACCCGATCGATCGGTCTCTCGGAGGATGAACGGCCCGATCGAGAGCGTCCGTTTCGTCACCGTCACGATCCGGAGCATGTACGCTAGCAGAATGGTGAACGGTAGTAGCGATACCGTCGTCGTCGCGGCGACGAGAACGAGCGCGTGGGATAGGCCAGCACTCGTGCCACTGATTGTCGACGGGTCGAGAAACAGCAGCGAGGCGATTGCGACCGACAGCGCTGGGATCGCTGTGTACAGCAACACCTGCGAAAGGTCTGACAGCTCCCACTGGAAAGACAGCGTCTTGAAGTGTTCGCGTGCCGGTCCGAACAGTTCCAGAGTGGCGAGCAACGAGTCCAGTTCCGCTACAGCCCCGTCTGAGAGGTCGTCACCCTGCGTCTCGGTGATAGACCGCCCCTCGTAGAGTTTCCAGGAGTAGTTGTAGTTCAGCGCAGCCCGAATGACGTCGAACTCGCCGAAGGTGGCACCATCGAGTTGTTCGATCACGCTGTCGGCGTTCTCGATCACGGCGTCGAGATACGAGGTGACCCGATCACGGACGTCCGGTTCGAGGTCGCCGTTCGCGAGCGCGTCGTCGACTGCCACAGCGCGGTCCCGTGTCTCTGTCACGAGCACGCGGAGAAACGCCGACGGTTCGGCCGGGCTCACGTCCGTGTTGATCGCCTGGGCCACGTCACGGCGAAACGACATCGCGCCGTCCATCCGCTCGCGCTGGTCGCCGACCGCACCGAGTTCCTGTGAGAGCACCAGCTGACTCAGCGTCAACACGAGCGTCACGCCCGTCACCGTCGAGGTGATCAGTGCCTGATAGAGCGTCTCGATCGGATCGCCGGTCGAGAGACCCGGGTTGGGCACGAGAACGCCACCGACGACGATCGAAGCGAACAGGACCACCGAGAGGAAGGCGGTGACGAGCCAGCGGTTGGCGTCCAGTAACACCAAGAGCAGCCGCGAGCTCTCGCCGGCCCGCTCGCGCATCGTATCGCTCGGCTGCTGCCCGGACATGCCCTGAATCTACAGCTGTCGACCGGAAAAAACTAGGTATGGGGAACGCGCCGCTACTGCTCGTCGGACTCGTCGCCGGATTCCCCGCCGTCCGCGAGCACGAGATCGTCGTCCATCCGGCGATCGTGCCAGCGGAACTCCCGGCTGTAGAGCCCGTCGTCTTTGAGGTCCCACGGATCGCCGTCGGTGAGGCGCTGTCCGTACAGCCACGAGGAGACGACGTTCCAGACGAAGATGAGCTGGCCGGCAAGCAGGATGAAGGCCCCGACGGTTGCCGACTGGTGGAGGATCGTGAAGAGGTCAATCGGACCGACCGAGACCAGATTATAGGTCGCATACCGGCGTGGCATCCCCAGGTAGCCGAGGATGAGCATCCCGAAGAACGTCAGGTTCGTGCCGATCATCGTCAGCCAGAAGTGCCACTTGCCCAGCGCCTTCTGGTACATCTTGCCGGTGTAGATCGGGAACCAGTAGTAGATCCCGGCGAAGACCGCGAACGCGATCGCGCCCATGATCACGTAGTGGAAGTGCCCGACCACGTAGTAGGTGTCGTGCAGCAGGTAGTCGACGGGGATCGTCGCCAGGAACACCCCGGTGACGCCGCCGATGATGAAGTTCGCGACGAAGCCGATCGAGAACAGCATCGGCGTCGTCAGCCTGACCTTGCCGTTCCACATCGTCGTGATCCAGTTGAAGGTCTTGACTGCGGATGGTATCGCGATCGCTAAGGATACCGCCATGAACGAGACCTGCAGACGTGGGTCGATACCCGTCGAGAACATGTGGTGTGCCCACACGCCGAATGAGAGAACACCGATGGCCAGCGTCGAGTAGACGACGAACTTGAAGCCGAACAGTTTCCGGCCCGAGAACCGCGGGATGATGTAGCTTATCAGCCCCATCGGCGGTAACACGAGGATGTACACTTCGGGATGGCCGAAGAACCAGAACAGGTGCTGCCAGAGGATCGCACCACCGCCCTCGGTCGCGAAGAAGGTCGTCCCGACGTTGCGATCCAGCAGCAACATCACGAGCGCGCTCCCCAGAAGCGGGAACGCGAACAGTATCAGCCCGGACTGGGTGAGCATCGTCCAGGAGAAGATGTCGAGGTTGGCCCAGGTAACCTCCTCGTCGCGCTCGGTGAAGATGGTCGCGATGAAGTTGATCGCCCCCATCGTGGCCGAGACGCCGGTGAGGTGCAGCCCGAGGATCATCAGGTCCGCGCCGATCATCGGCTGTTCGGCCGATAGCGGCGTGTACATCGTCCAGGAGGTCTGTGCGGCCTCGATACCCGGGATGAAAAAGCCGCCCCAGATCAGAAGCGCCCCGGGCGGCAACAGCCAGAAGGCGATGGCGTTGATTCGCGGGAACGCCATGTCGTCGGCCCCGATCAGAAGCGGCACAAAGTAGTTCCCGAACGCCGCGATGATCGGGGTCCCGAACAGGAACAACATCGTGATGCCGTGGCTGGTTAACAGGGAGTTGTACATCGACGCCGACATGATGTCTTCGCCCGCCCACAGCAGTTCCGTCCGCATCAGGATGACCATGATCCCACCGACGGCGAACGCGACGAGCGCGTAGGCGCCGTAGAGGATCCCGATGTCCTTGTGATCGACTGTCGTGAGCCAGCGGGCGATGCCACCTGGTTTCTCGCTGTGTCCGTAGGACGTCTCCTCACCGGTGAGACCACTGGCCCCACTCGACGCCGGCGCATACGAGCGCCAGTTTTCCATACGCGTGAGCAGTGCCGTGACGGCGACGAGGAAGATCCCCATGAGCACGGTGATCGCGATCTGTCCGCTTGCCATGTTCGCTATTCGGGACTGGGGGGTAAAGAAATGTTAGGGTCAGTTCCGGTTTTGCCTTGAAACACTACCCCTGATATAGTGGGTGGTTTAAAATAGCCGCACTGGACGGGTCGATTTCGAGAGTAGTTGCGGACCGCTAGGCTGTGCCGGAGTCGTCGTCCTCGTCGGGCTGGACGGTCGCCGTTTCGGCGTGGATGCCGTGTTTTTTCTCCGCGCCGGCGATGGCCTTCCCGGCGTAGTAGGTGAGCACGGCGAGCAGGACGAACGTCGTGAACACGATCGCCAGCTGGACGGTCGAGAGGACCGAATCGAACGCAAAGGGGCCGGGCGCGTAGACGAGGAAGGCAACGAGGAAAAAGCCGAGCATGGCCAGCGGGATGACGTTGACGGTGAGATCGAGCAGCGTGTCCCGGTCGAAGATACGCTCTGTCATACCACCGATGTGGGGTAGTGCGCTAAATAGATTGTTGGTACCGGCTAAGCTGTCGGGTGCTGGCCGAACCGGCCGGCGAGGCCGGTCGCGATCAGCAGCACGCCCGCGACGGCAACCGCTAGCCCGCGGCTGAGCAGTCGGTGTCCGGCGACGTTCGGGCGGTCGATCGACGCGACGACGAGATCGATCCCGATCTGGCCGCCGAGTGCCATCAGCCCCGCGCCGACGACCACAAGTGCCACTCCGATGTACGCCGTGGTTTGCCAGAGGCTGGCGACGTAGTCGGCTTCAGTGAGGATCCCGGCAACGCTGGCACCGAAGAGCAACCCGCCGCCGACCGCGACCGGGAACAGCCCCAGGACGAGTCCAACCTCGGTCAACGCGAAGCCGAGCGCGACGAACACCGGCCAGGGACTGGCCATCAGGTAGCGATCGCTGACGCCCGCTTTCTCGTTCATAGATGGCCTTCGGCTTCGATCGGAAAAGAGCCACCGGTAGCGTCAATCCGTGTGCCACAGCGGAGACAGTCACCGATGGACCTGCCAGGTGAAGACGCTCTCGGCGACGTAATTGACGGAGAGGCCGACACCGATCCCGATGAGATTCGCGACGGTCGGCCACAGGTTCGCGCCGGCGACGACCAGCGAGATCGTGGTCTGCGTCGTCAGCACCCAGAGGACGATAAAGGCGATACTGATCCCACCGCTCCGGACGAGATGGGAGCGCCCCCAGCGATAGAGAGTATGTCGGAGGTCCGAGACGCCCTCCGTCGCGAAGGTCACCCGGTCGTTGAACACGAACATCAGCGAGATCGAGATTTCGGCGCCGACCGCCTTCGCCAGCAGTGGGTCGGCCGTTCCCCACGCCGTCAGCGCGGCGACCACGAGCGTCTCGCTGACGGCGCCGACGACGCCGACAGAGGTGAACTGCGCGATCCGACGCGGCGACAGCAGGGCTCTCAGCACCGCCCGCATCACTTGTCACCGACGGGTGTCGAGCTCTCGCTTTCCGACGAGGTAGCAGTCTGTGATCCGGATTGGTGGTGCTGGAGTGGCTTGACGTGCCGTCGGATCCGACCCATCGCGATAGCCATCTCGATCGGCGTCCTGATCGGATCGACCGTCGAGTCCGAACTGTCGTCCCACGTGATCGGCACCTCCCTGATATCGTATCCGAGCGCGTCCGCGACCGCGACGAACTCGAGGTCCCACGCGAAGCCGCTCTCGTGCATGTGCGTCCGAATCTCGTCCCACTGGTCGGCGCCGACGGCCTTGGCACCGCACTGGTAATCGTACAACGGGACCGCCAACAGCCGGCGGGCGAGCCACGCGAACACGTCACCCAGTCGTCGCCGTATGACGGTCTGGTGGGACGTGATCGTCGCGTCCGGGTGGCGACGGGAGCCGACCGCGAGACCGACCGACCCGTCCCGGACGGGTTCGATGACGTCCACGAGCGACGGTGCGTCCGTCGCGCCGTCGGCGTCGGCGAACGCAAGCACGTCCGTCGAGAGCGTGTCGAAACCCGCGGCGATCGCGGCACCCTTGCCGCGCCGCTCGCTGACCCGATTGATGCTGTCTGCGACTCCGATCTCGGGCGTCGAGGCGGTCGGATCGTCCAGCTCGACGTGAATCTCGTCCGTAACCCCCGTTTCCCGAATCGATTCGAGATACCCCCGGAGCCGATCGACATCCGGTTCGTATGCCGGAACCACGAGACCGACAGTGCGACTCACTACCCGAACTCTGTTCGGGACCTGAAAAGTGCCTTTCGACATGTGTCGGGAACAGACCGCCAGCGCCACCCATCCATCAGTAAAAATGAACAGCAATAGTTATGTCGTGTTAGACATAACGATAGACAGTAATGAGTGCCGAGCACACGAGTCACGACGAGCACACCCGCCGGGAGTTTCTCGCGGCGGCGGGTACAGGCGCCGTGGCGATCACCGCCGGCTGTGGCCGACTTGATGACGATACTGGCCGGCCGGGTGTCGCCGGCGAAACCCTGACGCTCACGACGACGACGAGCACCTACGACACGGGGTTGCTCGATGCGATCCACCCCGACTTCGAGGGGCTGTACGGCGTCGAGGTCGACCCGGTCGCACAGGGGACGGGAGCCGCGCTCGAGTCGGCCCGCAACGGCGACTCCGACGTTGTGATGGTCCACGCCCGCGGCCTCGAAGACGAGTTCATGCGGAACGGGTACGGCGTCAACCGTCGGGACCTCATGTTCAACGACTTCGTCATCGTCGGCCCGGAGAGCGATCCGGCGGGGATCGACGGGATGGATTCGGCGACCGAGGCGCTCACCGCCATCGCCGAGGCGGGGGAGACGTTCGTCTCGCGCGGGGACAACTCCGGCACCCACACCAAGGAGCTGAACCTCTGGGAAGCCGCCGGGACCGAACCCGGCGGGGGCTGGTATCAGGAGACCGGGTCCGGGATGGGCGAGGCGCTGAACATCGCCAACCAGCAGAGCGCGTACACCCTCTCGGACCGCGGGACCTTCCTCTCTCGGCGCGCGGATACCAACCTGGTCATTCTGGTGCAAGGCCCCATCGAGGACGGGCCGGAGATCCTCGCCAATCCCTACGGCGTCATGGCGGTCAATCCCGCGATCCACGACAACGCCAACTACGACCTCGCGATGGCCTACATCGGCTGGCTCACCAGCCCCGACACACAGGACGCGATCTCGGACTACGAGAGTAACGGCGAACAGCTGTTCTATCCCGAGGCGATCTCCGAGAACCCGAACTTCCAGCAGTACGTTCCCGAGGGGTGGAGCAGCGACTCGACCGAGGAGTGATCGTGCTACTGGAACTGATCGAACATCCGCTGGCGGCCGTCTTCGATCTCCCGTTCAGAGACGGCTATGTCTGGAGCATCATCTACGTCTCGCTGTACGTGAGCCTCACCGCCGTCGCGTTGAGCACGCTGGTCAGCGTCCCGGTTGCGATCGTGATGGGGTTTTCTGCGTTCCCCGGTCGACAGTTCGTGAAATCGGTGATCAACACTGGTATGGGCTTTCCCAGCGTGGTCGTCGGACTTGCCGTGCTGTTTCTCGTTTCCAATCAGGGACCGCTGGGATCGCTGGAGCTGATCTTCACCAAGGAGGCGATGATAATCTCGCAGTTCGTGCTCGCGACGCCGCCGATCACCGCGATCAGCCTCGCCGCCATCACCGGCGTGAACGATCGCGTTCGCGACGCCGCCCACGTCCTCGGCGGGACGCGCCTCGACGTGGCGCTGGTCGTTCTCAAGGAGGCGCGCTACGGGATCGCGACGGCGATCCTGGCCGGGTTCGGCCGCGCGATCAGCGAGGTCGGGTCCGTGCTGATCGTCGGGGGCAACATCACCGGCGCGGACGGGGTCTCCAAGACCCGGACGCTGACGACCGCCATCCAGCTCGAGGCCCGGCAGGGGAAATACGAGACGGCGATGGTGCTCGGGGCGATCCTGCTCGCGCTCGTGCTGGTGATCAACGCCGTCGTCGTCCGACTCGGCGATCAGGGGGTCCGATGATGCTCCGGGAACCTGAACGCGTACAGTCACACACGCGAAACGCAACGCTCCGGGCGACAGACCTCGCCCAGTCCTACGGGGACGAAACGGTGTTTCGCGACCTCTCACTCGCCATCGGCAGTGGCGAGGTCGTCGCTGTCATCGGGCCCTCGGGCGTCGGCAAGTCGACGCTGTTGCGGACGCTCGCGCTCGCGCTCGAGCCGGACGCCGGGACTGTCACCTTCGACGGGACCGAGGCCTGGGGCGTCGGCACGTCCGAACGGCTCTCGCTGCGCCGGCGCATCGGGATGGTCTTTCAGGAGGCGAATCTCTTCGACACTTCGGTCGCCCGCAACGTCGAGTACGGACTTCGAGTCCGCCGGTCCTGGTCCGAACGGGTCCGTGCTGGCCTGCAGTCGATACTCAGTGCCAACGGGACCGCCGAGGCCGTCCACGAAGCGCTCGGCGTCGTCGAGTTACGGGACAAGACCGACCAGCAGGCGGAGTCGCTCTCGGGCGGGGAAGCCCAGCGCGTCTCCTTCGCCCGCGCGCTGGCGTACGACCCCGACGTGCTGTTGCTCGACGAGCCGACCTCCGACCTCGATCCGCGAAACACCGCCGTCATCGAGGAGGCGATCGCCGAGGCGCGAAACCGAGGTATCGGCGTCGTCGTGGCCACCCACGACATGCATCAGGCCGAGCGCGTCGCCGACCGGGTGGCGGTCCTGCTCGGCGAGACGATCACCGAGGTCGGCCCGACGGCGACGATTTTCGAGGAGCCGTCGGATCCGCGCACCCGGAAGTTTATTGCAGGGGAATTGGTCTACTGATCGGTCACCCTCGACACCGATCAATGACCGGTCTCGTAGTCACGAGCGTCCTCTCCGGGTTGCAGTTTGGTCGCCTTGATCGCCGAGAGGTTCCGGATCGTCCGCGAGGAGTCGATCTCCGGGGCCAGAAACCGCGGCGTCTCACGCAGGGCGTACGCCTCGCCACCTTCGACGGTGAGTTCCTCGCAGACGAACCCGACGAACCCATCGAGGCCGAACCAGGCGTCGATGCAGACTCGATATCCGTCGTCCGCGGTCAGCAGCAGATGTGTGGTCTCGGGCGGGAATTGTGCGGCTTCGGCCACCGGCGCGATCGGGACCCCGCTCCAGCGCCCCTCGATCTCGCGCCCGGAGTGGCAGTTGATTGTGAACCCGCGGGTCTGCCACGGGAACCGCTCGCGGGTCGCCGGCGTGTCAGCGAGCACGACCTCGCTGTCTCCCGCGACCGTCACGGCAGGTTCGGACTCCTGTGACGCCATCTTCGAGACGTTCGCTGCCCGTCCCCAAGAACGTACCGTCCACAGGCGTCGGTGGCTCCGGATGGGATCGGCAAGACAGATCGAACCAGCGCGACCGTAACCGATGACGATTACATCGACGGACGTAGAGCTAACTCGCTGGCGACCGTATTTAATCATGAGGGATATACATGACGGAACTCGGCGGTTATCGCGATCGCGTCGCACGCGTCGACCTGAGCGAGGGGGACGTACAGTACGAGGGCATCGACGAGGAGGACGCCAAGAAGTACATCGGGGGGCGTGGCCTGGGCGTCAAGTACGTCTTCGAGCAGGGTCCGGACGTGGATCCGCTCGGCCCCGAGAACCTGCTGGCGTTCATGAACGGCCCGTTGACGGGCACACAGACGACAATGAGCGGCCGGATGGCCGTCGTCACCAAGTCGCCGCTGACCAATACAGTGACCGACTCCCATCACGGCGGCTGGTCGGCCGCCCGGCTCAAGTGGGCCGGTTTCGACGCCCTGCTGTTCGAGGGACAGGCCGACGAGCCGGTCTACGCCTACGTCGAAGACGACGAGGTCGAGTTGCGGGACGCCTCGCACCTGTGGGGCAAGACCACCCACGAGGCCCGCGAGATCATCGAGGACGAACTCGACGGCGAGTACGGCAAGAGCCTGAGCTTCATGGGGATCGGCCCCGGCGGCGAGAACGAGGTCCGGTTCGGCTGTATCATCAACGAGGACGACCGCGCCTCCGGCCGCGGCGGGACGGGTGCGGTCATGGGCTCGAAGAACCTCAAGGCCGTCGTGGTCAAGTCGGGCACCGATATGCCGAAACCGGCCGACGAGGAGACGTTCGCGGAGGGCCACAAACAGGCCATGAAGGTCATCCAGGAATCGGACGTGACCGCGCCCAACGAGGGTGGACTGTCGGTCTACGGGACCAACGTCCTGACGAACCTGACCGAGGAGATGGACGGGTTGCCGACCCGCAACGGCCGGTACACCTCGACGTCCGCGGAACGCGAAGACGACCCGAGCGAGCCGAACATCGACGCCGAGAACACCTCCGGGGAGTGGGTCCGGGAGAACATTCTGGTCGACGAGCCGACCTGTCACTCCTGCCCGGTCGCCTGCAAGAAGGAAGTCGAAGTCGAGACGGAACTCGGTGGCGAGACACAGAGCGTCCGGATGGAATCGCTGGAGTACGAGCCGGCCTTCACCTTCGGGTCGAACTCGATGAACGACGACGCCGAAGTGACCGCGGTCCTGATCGACCGCTGTAACAAGTACGGCATCGACGCCATCGAGTCGGGCAACATGCTCGCGATGGCCATGGAGATGACCGAGAAGGGGCAGGTCGACGACGGCATCGACTGGGGCGACCACGACGCCATGTACGAGATGCTGCGCAAGATCGCCGAACGCGAGGGCGAACTCGCGGACGCCCTCGCGGAGGGGGCGGCGGGCGCGGCCGAGCGGTTCGACGCCGAGGACTCCCGGCTGGACGTCAAAAACCAGACGATCCCCGCCTACGACCCGCGTTCGATGAAGGGTATGGCTATCGGCTACGCCACTTCCAACCGCGGTGCGTGTCACCTGCGCGGGTACACGCCCGCGGCCGAGATCCTCGGCATCCCGGAGGCCGTCGATCCCGCCGATCCAGAGGGCAAGGGCGAACTGCAGGTCACCTTCCAGGACCTGCACGCTATCTCCGATTCGTTCGACATCTGCAAGTTCAACGCCTTCGCGGAGGGCATCGAGGAGTACGTGTTGCAGTACAACGGGATGACTGGGCGTGACGTGAGCGAAGAGGACCTCATCGAGGCCGGCAAGCGCATCTACACGCTGGAACGGTACTACAACAATCTCGTGGGCTTCGACGGCGAGGACGACTCGCTGCCGGACCGATTCGTCGAAGGGCACGAGGACGCCATCCCCGGCATGGGGGCCGCCGAGGGACAGCTCGTCGAGCTCGATCAACTCAAAGACGAGTACTACGAGGCCCGTCAGTGGGTCGACGGTGTCGTCCCGGACGAGCGCCTCGACGAACTCGGCATCGCGATCGGTCCTGGGACCGGCGTCTCGGCCGGCGCGTCGGCCGACGACTGATCGGGATCGTCGTCGCGTTTCGCTCAGCTGCCGAGGGCCGCGTCGATCGTCACCTATCTTGATTCAGCGAGAGAATCCCGTCGTCGACGGCACTTCGCGCCGTCTGCTCGTGGCGTCTTCGACGCCACGCTGTCGTCGGCCTACGGCCGACTGCCTAAGGAATCTTCGATTCCTCTCTGTTCACGGCGGGCGTGAATCGCGCCCACTTCAGGAACCATTCACTACTCTTTCTCCATCCTAAGATTTATTTTTCTTGAATACATATTATAATGTACACCGAGGCGGTCTGCTCGCCCAATTAAACGGATAATATCGGATTCACGAGAATCTACATTCGAAGGAATTACCTTCGGGTCGCTGGATTCCCAACAGTACGGTAACTCTGAATCCCATATCAGGGATAGGAGTAACGGCGGTCTGGCCCCGCCAGCAGACTGGTCGTGCCGACCGGTCTGCAAACCAGTAAATCTCCCAACGCTTGCGGTGCGGTTCGGGAAGCCTCGCCGTCGTCGGGCGTAGCCCGCTGCCTGAGGGATCTTCGATCCCTCTCCGTTTACGGCGAGGAGGAGGTCACCCGCCCGCTCGTATCGCCTTTTGCGCGAACGACTCGACGAGCGGCGGCACGGTCTCCTCGTCGCCTTCGACGACGACGGTCACTTCGGTGAGTTCGATCGAGGGACCGATCTCGACCGTCTCCGTCGAAAGTGTCGCCGTCCAGTCCGACCCCTCGACGGTTGTCTCGTCGAGAACCTCGCCGCCGAGCCCCGAGAGGTAGTGACGCGCCAGCCGGGCGGAGATGCCGCGGAAAGACCGTTCGATCCGTTCCATCGTCTCTGAGAGTGTTACCCGTTGAACCGGATCCCGTCCTCGACGAGCCGCGCGTTTCGCTCGCGATTCATCCGATCGGCGAGTTCGTCGTGGTCGTACAGCTGCGCGACCAGATCCGCATAGAGGTTTCGCCACGCGATCGCGTAGATCGGCGACTGGCCCCAGGCGCGCAGCTCGACGACGTGTTCGTCGTAGCGCTCGTGACGGTCTTCGAGGGCTTCGACGGCGTCGGCGACGCTACTTGCGGCATCTCGGTCGGAATCGGCCGTCTCGATTGCCTCGTTGATCCGCTCTTGCCAGGACGCGACGACGCGTTTCATATCGGAACCTGCATCCACGCCTTCCTCCGGGAGCGCTTCGAGAATCTGCTGGGGTACGCCGAGGGAAACGGTATCCATACTGGGGGTACAGCCGGCGGCGTCAAATAGCTTCGGCAGCGACGTACGGCGATCGTTCTCTCAGATTCGGTCCCCATTCACCTCCGACGGTCGCCGGGACTCACCCGCCTGCGACCGGCGGGAACAGACTGAGCGTCTCCCCGCCCGCGAGTTCCGTCTCCAGCCCCTCGATATGGATCACGTCCTTCCCGTCGCGCATGACGGTGATGTACTCCCGGAGTGAGCCGTCCTCGTCGTACAGTTCCAGAGTGGGATACTCCGATTTGAGTTCCGCGAGGGCGTCCCCGACAGTCGAGATGCCCTCGTACTTCCGGACGATCGTCTTCTGCCCGACGACCTCCCGGAAGTTAGCGAAAAAACGCAGCGTCAGTTCCATACTCGGAGAGAGGGGCTCCGGAGACATAAATCCGGGAGCGGCCAGTCGCGTTCGATGACGCCGATCGTCCCGAACCGGACGCTGCAGGTGCGATCGGTCGACCCGCTATCGAGCACGCGAGGTCTGCGTCCGGATTTCCGCTGGCGGAAGGGCTTTCGGTCTGGAACGTCCCATATCGGACGATGCAGCGGGATCGCTCCGCGCCCGTGACCGTCCTCCACGTCGACGACGAGCCCGAACTGTGCGATCTGGTCGCGTCGTTTCTGGAACGCGAACACGA
This sequence comes from Halapricum desulfuricans, assembly GCF_017094465.1. Lineage (NCBI taxonomy): Archaea > Methanobacteriati > Methanobacteriota > Halobacteria > Halobacteriales > Haloarculaceae > Halapricum > Halapricum desulfuricans. The sequence continues at coordinate 1,294,790 of NZ_CP064791.1, read as the reverse complement.
GTGGCTCTCCGTCGAGACGGCACCGGACGCCGAGAGCGCCCTCGAACGGATCCGCGCGGGCGGTATCGACTGCGTGGTCAGCGACTACGACATGCCCGGTCTGGACGGTCTCGATTTCCTCAGGGACGTTCGAGCGGAGCACCCGGATCTGCCGTTCATCCTGTATACTGGCAAGGGCAGCGAAGAGATCGCCAGCGAGGCGATCTCCGCCGGGGTCGACGATTACCTCCAGAAGGAGACACACACCGAACAGTACACGGTCCTGGCCAACCAGATCCGGAACGTCGTCGAACGCCAGCGCGCCCAGTCAGCGGCCGCCGCGGCCGACCGCAGCTACCACAACCTCGTCGATACGTCACCGGTGCCGATTCTGCTGTTCGATCGGGAGGCAGTCATCGTCTATGCCAACGACGCGGCGGTCGAGTTCCTCGACGCCGACGAGAGGAAAGTCCTGGACGAGGTCAGGATGCCTGATCTCGTCGACGATATCCACCGCGAACAGGCCCTGGAGCGGTTCGAGACGCTCTTCGAGACGAACGAGTCGGTCCCGGAAGTGGAGTTCCGGATCCGGACGCTCGAGGACCGGATCAAACGCGCTGTCGTGGCAACCGCACCCGGGACGTACCGCGGGCAGCCGGTCGCGCAAGTGGTCGCCAAACGCGTCGAGGTCGTCGAGGACGCGTGAGGGGATAGAAAGCGCTTTTGGTGGGCCTGCGCGAGGGTCCGGTAATGAGCCTCAGCGACTCGGATCACGAGCTCGTGACCGAGCACCTCGGTCGCGAGCCGACGCAGGCCGAAACAGCCCTGTTCGAAAACCTCTGGAGCGAACACTGTGCGTATCGCTCCTCGCGCCCGCTACTCGGCGCGTTCGAGACCGACGGCGAGAACGTGATCGTCCCGCCCGGTGACGACGCCGGTGTCGTGGCGATCCCGTCGTCCGACGGCAGCGAGGACACGTACATCGCGATGGGCATCGAGAGCCACAACCATCCCAGCTACGTCGACCCGTTCGACGGCGCGGCCACGGGCGTCGGCGGCATCGTCCGGGACATCCTCTCGATGGGCGCTTACCCTATCGCGCTGACCGATAGCCTCTATTTCGGTCCCTTCGAGGACGAACACCCCCGCTATCTCTTCGAGGGGGTCGTCGAGGGGATCTCCCACTACGGCAACAGCATCGGCGTCCCCACCGTCGCCGGCAGCGTCGCCTTCCACGACGAGTACGAGGGCAATCCCCTGGTCAACGTCGCCTGCGTCGGGGTGACCGACGCCGATCGGCTCGTGACTGCCGAGGCCCAACAGGCGGGCAACAAGCTCGTCCTCGTCGGTCGGGAGACCGGCCGGGACGGCATGGGCGGGGCTTCCTTCGCCAGCGAGGACCTCGCGGAGGACGCCGAGACCGAGGATCGGCCCGCGGTGCAGGTCGGCGACCCCTACAGCGAGAAACTGCTGATCGAGTGCAACGAGCAACTGCTCGACGAGGACCTGGTCGAGTCGGCCCGTGACCTCGGAGCGGCCGGACTCGGCGGCGCGTCTTCGGAGCTCGTCGCGAAGGGCAACCTCGGTGCCGAGATCGAACTCTCGAAGGTCCACCAGCGCGAGCCCGGGATGAACGGGACCGAGATCCTCCTCTCCGAATCCCAGGAGCGGATGGTCTACGAGATCGAGCCCGAAAACGTCGACCGCGTCGGCGAGATCGCCGAGCGCTACGACCTGCAGGCCTCGGTCATCGGCGAGACCACCGACGACGGGATCTACCACTGCACCTTCGAGGGCGAGACGGTCGTCGAAGCCGACGCGGAGTTCCTCGGCGAGGGCGCGCCGATGAACGACCTCGAGTACGTCCAGCCCGACCAGCCCGAGTGTGACCTGCCGGAGTTCGATCTCGAAACGGCCTTCGAGGCCGTCGTCGGGTCGCCCAACACTGCGAGCAAGCGCTGGGTCTACCGCCAGTACGACCACGAGGTGCAGGTCCGGACGGCGACGCCTCCGGGCGACGACGCGGCGCTGCTGGCCATCAGGGAGGCGGAGCAGGGCCTGGCGATCTCCGCCGGCGCGGATCCCAACTGGACCAGCGCCGCCCCCTACGAGGGGGCCCGAGCGGTCGGGCTGGAAAACGCGACCAACATCGCCGCCAAGGGCGCGACGCCGCTGGCCGCGGTGGACTGTCTCAACGGCGGCAACCCCGAGAAACCCGACGTCTACGGGAACTTCAAGGCGATCGTCGACGGACTCGCTGACGGCTGCCGGGACGTCGACGTGCCCGTGATCGGCGGCAACGTCTCGTTGTACAACGATTCCGTCGAGGGGCCGATTCCGCCGACGCCGACGCTCACGATGATCGGAACGAAAGACGGCTACGACGCCCCGTCGATGACCCTCTCCGGCGAGGGGACGGTGGTGCTGGTCGGCGGGACCGACGACGAACCGGCGCTGGGTGGCTCCGAGTTGCTCGCCCGACTCGGCGGAAGCGATCGCTTCCCGGCACTCCCCGAATCGTCGGGCGAGTTGATCGAGACGATCGCCGCAGTCGCCGACTTCGAGAGCACGCTGGCGACCCACGACGTCAGCCACGGCGGGCTCGCGGTCACACTCGCGGAGATGGTCACGCACGACGCCGGCGCCGACGTGACCGTCGAGAGTCCGCTCGCGGCCTTCGACGAACAGCCCGGGCAGGTCGTCGTCGAGACGACCGACCCTGTGGCAGTCCGGGACGCTTTCGACGGGATCGCACCCGTCCGGAAACTGGGCGAGGCGACTGCCGACGGGACGCTCTCGATCGAGGCCGGCGACGCGTCGCTGGCCGTCGACGCGACCGAGGTGTCCGAACTGCGCGCGGTCATCGAGGACGAACTGTAGGATTTTTGTCGGTGGTCGCCGAATCCCGGCCTATGAACGAGCGCTCGGCGCTGGGACGTGCCCGGGAGAACCTCACCGAAATTGTCTCCGTACTTGTGACCGGCGTCTGGCTCGCTGCGATGTTCACCGGGCAGGGCTGGTGGCTCCCGTTCATGCTGGTCGGATACGTCGTCATCGTCCCGCTGACTGCGCTCCTGTTCGGCGACGAGGACGATATCGAGGAGTGGTGGGACGACGATGACGAGGTCGAGGCGACGACGGACGCGCACACCGACGAACAACTCGACGCGCTGGAGACGCTCCGGGAGCGATACGCCCGCGGGGAACTCACGGACGAGCAGTTCGAGCGAAAGGTCGAACGACTGCTCGAAACGGAGACGCTTGAGGATGTCGAGGACCGATCCCGTACCGCGTCGGATCGCGGAACAACAGCCGACGACCGCGAGCCGGACCGGGAACTCTCGTAGACGCGATCATCAATAGTTATCGCCCTTGGACTCTCGAACGGAGATATGACCGACTTCTCACGGCGAGTCGAACAGGTGTCGATCTCGGGGATCCGCGAAGTGTTCGAGGCCGCAAGCGAGGACGCGATCAACCTCGGACTGGGACAGCCGGACTTCCCGACGCCCCAACACGCCCGCGAGGCCGCCGTCGAGGCCATCCGTGCGGGCGAAGCCGACGGGTACACCTCCAACAAGGGGACTCCGGAGCTCCGGGACGCCATCAGCGAGAAGCACGCCCGAGACAACGACCTTGATGTCGACCCCGGGGACGTCATCGCCACCTCCGGTGGGAGCGAGGCGCTACATATCGCCATGGAAGCCCACGTCGACGCGGGCGACGAGGTGCTCTTCCCGGATCCGGGCTTCGTCTCCTACGAGGCGCTGACCCACCTCGCCGGCGGAACGCCGAAGCCGATCCCGCTGCGCGATGACTTGACGCTCGACCCCGCCGCAGTCGAAGCGGCGATTACTGACGACACCGCCGCGTTCGTGGTCAACAGCCCTGCAAATCCGACGGGTGCGGTCCAGTCGCCCGAGGATATGCGGGAGTTCGCCCGCATCGCCGACGAACACGACGTGCTCTGCATCTCCGACGAGGTGTACGAACACATCGTCTTCGAGGGCGAACACCGCTCGCCGATGGAGTTTGCAGACAGTGACAACGTCGTCGTCGTCAACGCCTGCTCGAAGAGCTACTCGATGACCGGCTGGCGGCTGGGCTGGGTGACCGGGAGTACCGACCGGATCGAACGGATGCTCCGGGTCCATCAGTACGCCCAGGCCTGCGCCAGCGCGCCCGCACAGTACGCCGCCGAGGCCGCACTCTCGGGACCCCAGGACGCCGTCGGGGAGATGGTCGCGGCCTTCGAGCGTCGGCGTGACGTGCTGCTGGACGGGTTAGACGATATGGGGCTCGAGTACCCGACGCCGAAGGGTGCCTTCTACGCGATGCCGGAGGTTCCCGATGGCTGGGTCGATGCAGTGATCGACCGCGGCGTCGTCGTCGTCCCCGGCGACGCCTTCGGCGAACACGGCGAAGGCTACGCCCGCATCTCGTATGCCACCGGGATGGAGGACCTGAAGGAAGCGATCGAGATTATGGACGCGGCGACGGACGCCGTGCGATAGCGGTTAGTCGTCAGCGGTGTACGCGCCGCTTCGGTGTTCGACGAACGAGGTAAGTTCTCGTGTTTCCATGACCTGTCGATACTCATCTTCGAATCGAGTGTCGAGCACCTCGCTGAAGACCTCCAGAAGTTCCGGCCAAGGAGGGGTTCCTCGTCCATCTCGTAGAGTTACTCAGTCTGCTGATTGACGAGAATGAAACGCCAATTCGCATCCACCTCGACGATTGCATCAGTTACGCGCCCGATGACGGCCTGAAGCTGTTCCTCACGGTGTCGGATTGTCTGGAGTGTCCGGGTAATGCTCGATGGCGTTCGAAACGGAATTCGCCAAGACGGTATAACAATCTGTAGCCCCTTGCTTCTGGAGGAGATCGGTGACTCCTGCCGAAATCGCGTCACTCGCAATCTCTTCGATGCCTTTCCCAGTGAACAAAATAAATGGGAGATCAGGAGAATCCTCTCGAACCTCTTGAAGGAATTCGATCCCATTGCAGCTGGGCATATCGTAATCGGAAATAACGCAGTCGAACGCTTGCTCGGAAAGTTGGTCCAAACCGTTGCTAGCGCTGGTCGCCTGTACGATTTCGAATCGATCGTCTTCACGCTCGAGAAAGATACTGACCATCTCCAAGAGATCGGGCTTATCATCGACGTGAAGGACGCGGAACGTTCCTTCTTCGGTTTGCTGAGAGGACGAGGGTGGCATCAGTTATCGCGTAGTTCCTTTTTTCTCTCTTCGATTGCAGCTTGGATGTCAGATTTAACTGCACCTGACGCCTCTGCCATCGCGTTCTCTAATTTCAGCAGGATTTCGTCCTCGGCGTACAATTTTCTGGCATCTGTTGTAGACATGGATCTGTCTCAGCCTCAGATAGCCGGTATTGAATCCGTGGGCCCAGATTCCGGGTGGAGTGTGACCTGTCTGGTCGAATCAACCATAACGCGATAGCCACAGTACGAGAACTCGACCGACCGCTTTGGACGAGTGTCGGAGCTGTCCGAGCATCGGAGAAATGCATTGAGAGCGTCTGGATCGATGGTTTCGTACACGGGGGGTAATTCACAGATATCCGTATCAGTCTCTTCAGCAATAAGATGGATAATTTTGTATATCAGATCCTCGTCCTCGAACTCTTCCTCTTCATCGCCACCTCTCAGTGTATATTCCATACCTTGAATATGAGGGTCGGCGGGATGCTACTGACTTTTTCGCTAGAAATGTATTTTTATACTATTCATCGTGGCGCTTAAGTGTGCTTGAGATCAATCGTCGAGTTCCTCTCTGAAGCCGAGACCCAACAGCCTGCGGTGAAATACCGAGTTCGTTCGCTACGTCCTGTCGAGTCGCCTCTCGTGGAGAATCATAATAGCCCAGCGTGTACGCGACTGTCATTGCTTCGCGCTGTGCGTCGGTCAGGTCGTACTCCTGGCCCGACTCTAGCGGCGAGAGGGCGTGAAGTTGCGTCAGTTCGAGCGGAATGTCGTGGTCTCGACAGTACGACTGGAAGTCGGCCAGAGCCTGTCGTGATTCAGCCCGAAATTCGAACGACCATCGGTTTTCTCTCCCGAGCGCGGAGATGAGGTTTACGTCGGTTTCGATAATTGCGGTTAAGACGCTCTCGTAGGCCAAGTCCCAGTCGATGCGAATAAACGCAGCCCCGTCCACGTTATCGACCGCCCGAATATCGTGGATGCCCGGGTGCGTGACGTTCTCCATCGAGATGGTCTCGATATCGACATCCCGAACCCAAAAATACGGGATGATGAATTTATCCGTCGGAACGACGCGGTCTAGTTCTATTTCGGCGGTGGGAAACTCCGCGAAGACGGCAGCTAGTGGAAATTCACCGTCAGTCGCAGTGAACGTCGCTTCAATTGCCATAACTACAATACGGATGGTTGTCGAAAAGGTGTATCGCCTCCATCACCATCGCCGATGTTCACCGCGTCTCTGGCGGCATGCCGGAGAAACTCGCTACGGGAATTGAACCCGATGCCAGACCTCACTCCGTTCGGTCTGCCGTAATTCAATTCCCTCAAAACGCATTCGGCGCTCGCGGGTTTGCAAGCGCCAGAAATGCGCCGGCCGGGAATTGAACCCGGGTCGAGGGCTTGGAAGGCCCTTGTCATACCACTAGACCACCGGCGCTCGTTCACTTCGTTCACATCACGCCGTGCATCGACGGACTGCGTCCGTCTCAACACCGGCGCACATCGCTCACGTTGTTCGCTCGTGCGCCGAGGCTCGCAAATCCTCCGGATTTGCTCACCACCGGCACTCGTTCACTCTGCTCACCAGTGCCCGACTGGACACCGGCGCGCGCTTTGCACCCGTCTGTAGCGGGGGGGTCACTAAGGGTGTTTCCTTTCGGACTCGCCATACCCGGCCGGGATCTACGGGCGGAGCAGGCCGAGTGCCTCGGGGCTTGACTCCGAGGGTGAAGGCCGTACGCTCCGCTAAACGTGTTCCGTGCGCTCGATATACCGCTCAATCGTGTCAGTCGAAACATCGCCTGCTGTCCCAACGTAGTACGATTCCTCCCAAGACCCACCACCCCACAGATACTCCTCCAAGAATGGTTCGTGCTGTTCCCACATCTCCCGCACCGTGATGCTCTTGGCCGTCCGCACAATCTTGCTTGGCGCGTGCTTCGGGTGAGCGGAGAGGAACAGATGCACGTGGTCGGGCGAGATGTTTAGCGACAGTATCTCGTAGCCGTACCCGTTGCACACGTCGCGGAAACTTGCTTCCAGCGATTCCTCGATTGGTTCGAGTATCGCGTGGCGGTACTTCGGGCACCACACAAAGTGGTAGTTGACGTTGTACACCGTGTGGTTCGACCGCTTCTCACCCATACAGACAGTACGTGGACAAGTCTTAAGTATTTCAGTATCTGAGTAAGGGTGTGAGATGACGAAACGACTGTCTGTGGACTTCGAGGACGACGTGTACAAGGAGTTCTCGAAGAAATGCATCGAGGCTGATGAAACCAAGTCCGACGTAGTGCGTGGACTCGTCAACGACTGGCTCAACGACTCCGAAGAATGACCGACACTCAGACCCTCGTCAAGACGCTTGACTTCCAACTCGACATTCAGAGTGACAACGAGGGTCTGTTGTACGACGCCACGCTCGAAGCCCGCTCGGTGTACAACGAAAGCATCCGCCTCGCTAAACAAGGCGTGGACTGGGATGTGATTCCTGACCGCGTGGCCGCCGACGCTAACCTCGTGAAGAACACGACCCAGCGTGTCGTCGCTAAGGCTCTCGGCGCGATGGAGAACTACTACGAGTACGACGACTTCGGCCAGCCGAGCCACACAAAGGGCGGTGCGTACCCGCTTCGAGCGAACTACGAGGAAGGGTACAACCTGTCGCTCACCGACGACGGTGACGTGACGTTCCGAATCAGCGCGAAGCCCTACAAGCACGTCAAGGGCGTTCTCAAAGGGAGTGACGCTCACCTCGACATTCTCAAGACCGCGCTCGAAAGTGACGAGTGGAAGATTGGGACAGCAGAAGCCCTATTCCACAACGACAACGCCGAGTTGCACGTCAACGTCACCAACACCGAACAGACCGTTCGAGACAAGCAGGACTCGCGGACGGTCGTTGGTGTGGACGTGAACGAGGACAACGTGGCCCTCACCGCTCTGTCCAAAGACGGGGCTGAAGACACGTTAGTTATCGACTTCCCCGAAATCAAGTTCGAGCGCCACCGCTACTTCACGATGCGGAAGCGCGTCCAGAACGCGGGGAAAGACAGCATCCACGACACGTTGGAAGGGCGTGAGGAACGGTTCGTCCGCGACCGCCTTCACAAGGTGTCTCGGCACATCGTGAAGTGGAGCCGTCAGTTCGAGAAGCCGTGTATCGTCTTTGAAGACCTCAAAGAGATGCGCGACAGTATCGACTACGGTACGCGGATGAACCGACGCTTGCACCACCTGCCGTTCCGCGCCCTTCAGTTCTATACGTCGTACAAGGCGTTGTTCGAGGGGATTCCGACCGCGTGGATTAACCCCGAGTACACGAGCCAGCGGTGTCCGATGTGCGGACACACGGAGCATGCGAACCGCAACAAGAAGCGGTTCAAGTGTCGGGATTGTGAGCATCAAGACCACAGCGACCGTGGTGCAAGCGTCAATATCGCGCTAAAAGGCGTGAAGAAACTCGATTGGAATGTGCCTGCTCTCAACAGCCTTCCCGTTGTTCGGAAGGTGCGACGGCAGGCATCGGGGGCCGTGGACGCCCCGACCGTGACCCATCCGACCGCCCGTGGCTATCAGGCCGATGGTCAGATGGGAGTATCCGACTAAACCACGGGAAGCCTCGGGGCTTGACCCCGAGGCGGTTCACTCGCCTCGGACCTCCGCGTAACAGTTCCCGCTAGACACGCGGACGCGCTCGACCCGGAGATTGCTATCCGCCAGATCGGCCTCGAACTCCTGGGGCGCATAGATGTGGTAGAACCGCGGGACGACGGTATCGTCAGGCAGCGTCCAGTCGATGGTCGTATCGAAGCCGATCTCGGTGTCAGCGTCCGCGTCGAACCGATCGTGGGCGGTACTCCAGGCGCTCACGAGCGCCCGCCCGTCGGGACCGAGGACGCGAGCCAGTTCGTCCAGGCTTCGTCGTCGCAGCTCTCGACCGGGCAAGTGATGCAAGGTCGCGACGTACACTGCGAGCCCCACACTGTCCGACCGGAGCGGCAACCTGCCCGCATCGCCCTGGACCAGCCGCGACCACCCCCCATCGAGGCGGTCGCGGGCCTCCCCAAGGAGGTTTCGGCTGGCGTCTAGCCCGACCACGAGTTCGGAGCGGTCCCGGAGCACTGCGGCGTGGCGACCGTTCCCGCAGCCCAGATCCAGGCCGACGTGCACCGGCGACGCGTCCGAAACGAACGTCTCGACTTCGGGCCAGGGATGGGCACGCGTCTCCGAGAAGTGTTCCGCAATCGTCTCGTAGGTCTCGCGGACATCCCGGGCCTGATAATCCTCACCTCCGCTGTCCATACCCACCGCTGGTCGGGCGCCCGTATCCGCGTTTCGGAACCGTGCACAGGCAGTGCGATCACTCTTTGCGGCTCGTGTCCACTCGCCATGTCGTCGCGTTGGTGTAGGACCACTTCTCGACAGTCAGCCTCGAAGACGAATCGGCGAGTCGACCGAGAACGCTCCCGATCTCCTGTGGGGACAGCTCGAGCTTCGCCGCGAGGAATTTGCTCTTGACGTAGATGGGTTCGTCGCCGACGCGCTGTTCGAGAAGGCGTTCGACGCGCCGTCGCTTGTCCGCCGTCGCCTGTGACATCAGTCGCTCCCCTCCCGGCCGGTCGTTGCGATACCCGACGCGAGGACAGCAGTATCGACCCGTGGCTGATGGCGGTGGCCGACTACCAGACACGCGACGTTCAGACCGATCAGAGCAGCGATCGTCACGGGCGTCGGATCGAACACCAGCGCCAAGACGTAGCCGGGCGGGAGAGCGATCGATCCCCAGAAGCCAGCGGCTTCGACGGCCGTGACGAGTCGATGGAGAGCCGTCGAACCGAGCCGTATAACGGCGGGTTCAGTTTGGGACATATACGAAGCCACGCGCGAAACGTGCCAAAAGCCAGCGAAAGTTCAAAGAGCCATTTGAGAGACGGTTCTGGACGACGTTCCGGTCCGTTCGAGGGTGATCGAGATGAGTCGGGAAGGCTCACAGCGTGGTACTGGCGCCCCGTCGAAACCCCTTTTTTCTCCGGCCGTGATCCACCTGTATGGGGCTGCTCGATACGATCAGGTCGGTGCTCGGAGCGCGCGAGTCGGAGTCGGCCGAATCGGAGCCGCCCGAATCGAAACCGGAAACGGGCGACGAGCCGGAGCCGGAAACGGGCGACACATCGGCCTCGGAAGCCGCCGACTCATCGACCGAAGCCGCCACGTCCGAACCCGAACACACCGAGCAGCCGGACACTCACGATCCCGACGAAGCGGTCGAAGACGGTCCGGCGGGCGACGAGAGTGACTTCGATCACCTAACGACAGAGACGGTCGACGACGGGCCCGATATGGCCGACGACGCCGCCGAATTGATCACCGAGGCCGAAACGGACGATGCTGACGCAGGTGTGACTGACTCGAGTGAGGTTGACATGGTTCCCGAGGACGACCCCCGAGTCGAGTTCGTCGAGGCCGCGGACGAACTCGCCGGATTCTGGGGCGAGTACGACCTCGACTTCGCGCTGGAGTCGCTCACACGTCTGGACGATCTCGTCGCCGAACAGTGGGACGCGGAGCGATTCGAGGACGTCGAGTTCGGCGACGATGGCTACGACGCGGACGTGTACACCGAGACGGCAACGCAATTAGGCAGCTACTTCGGGGAAGTGCTGGTCCGACAGCACGACGGTACCTGGCAACAGGAGACCGGCACCGGCTGGACGGTTGCCGTCCCGTCCGGGCCCGACAGCGAGGCCGCCGGTGCGACAGTGACCGTGTTCCAGGTCGCCGAGGACTGCCTGACCGGCGAATCGACGTTCACCGGGATGCACGACGCGCTGGCCGATCGACTCAACCTCTCCGGCCGGGCAGGCGACGGCGACACGCCAGTCGACCTCGACCGGGCGGACATCGAGACTGTCGCTTCCGACGGTGAAATCGAGGACGCCGCCGAACGCCTCCGTGCCGGAGCCGAAGACCTCGCGGAGCGGTGGCCGGAGTACGACCTCGATTTCACCGTCGAGTCGCTCGATCGGCTCGATACGCTCCTCGAAACGGAACTCGATCGCGACCGCTTCGTCGACGTGGAACTCGGCGACGAGAGTGATCAGGAATCCATGCTACTGACCGCCCACGTCGTCGGCGTCGCGGGCTATCTCGCGGAGGTACTGCGCCGCCAGCGTAGCGCGGACTGGGACGATATGGGCCGGATGGTCCTGGTCGTCGAGCACGACGACTCCCGAACGCGGATCGACCCGATCGAGGTCGCGATCGCGGCCGTTCGCGCCCGCGGTTCGCTTACCGCTGCCGTTCCCGATGCCAGCCTCGACACCGACGCGTTGTGAACGCTGGCGCAGGCCCTGCCTCGCTCTCCCCGCCTGCACGGGTGGAGATCGCTGGACGAACGGCCAGCGCGCCGTGCTTAACTCTCGGTATACACGATCTGCATCGGAAGTCCTTCGGCGTCCAGCGGCGGTTCCTCCGGAAGCGTCCGGAAGTCGCCGCCGCCGAGTTTCGCGGTCAGCGCCAGTACCATCGCGTCGAGCAGATCGTCGCGGTTCGACGCGCCGATCCGTCGCGCCCAGGTGGGTTGCTCCTCGATGAGCGACGCCTCGAACCGCTCGTAGACGTCCGCAAGCGAATCGTCGACCGATTCCAGGATGTCCAGTCGCGCTTCGATCCCGTCCTCGTCGTGTTTCGACGGCAGGGACCCCTCACCGCCGAGCGCGGTGAAACAGACCTCCGGATGGGATTCGAGGATGACCGACTCCGTATCGACGCCGTCCCGGAGGAGCCGATCGACCTCGCGGATCCGCGGTATCAACCCCCACGCCTGACTCGACAGGCTGTCGCCCCGGCAGTTCTGGTTTGCTTCCTTCGCCCGTTCGTAGGTCCGCGCCTCGACGGCCGCCCGACACGGCGTCCAGAAGACGCTGCTCGCCCGGTCGTCGAGAAACTCCTTCGCCGCGCGGTCGCAGGCCCGGCGCTCGGTATCGGGGAGGCCGATGGGAATGTCGACCAGGATCGCGGTCGCGTCGCGGTGTGTGAACCAGACGCTGTGTATCGAGGGATGCATCGTCGCCGTCCAGCCGTCGCCGTCAGTGGCGACGGTCAGCCACCCGCTCGATGCCCAGTCGACGCCGACGTACGGGGCCATAGTCGCAATTCGGTGGGGACGTTAGTAAATCCCGGCCAACAGTGCTGTCGAGGGTTTTACTTTCGCAGCGACGTGATCGGAAGACGGGAACCAGTGTGATCGTCGTCGCTACAGCGGATTTCGAAGTGTATCACGGGGTCGTCCAGGCGTTGCGGGACCGCAACGTCGAGTTCACGACCGTCGATGCCGATGGGCCGCTGCCGGAGCGCGCATCGCTCGCGATCGTCGGCCCCGGAGAAGCGATCGAGGCACCGACGGACGTGCCGGTCGTCACGGCCAGCCCCGAGACGCCGCGTCGTGCCGTCGAGGACGCCCTCGCCAGACTCCGGGGCGGGGACGGCCGGACGGTCGTCGGAATCGATCCGGGTGAGAAACCGGGGATCGCTGTCCTCGTGGACGACATCGTCGTCGCGGCGTTTCAGGTCCCTGCGGCCGGGGCCGCCGAGGTGGTCGCCCGTGAGGTCGAGGACGCCGTCGACCCGCTCGTACGGATCGGCGACGGCGCGAGACTCGTCGGTGCGCGGATCATCGACGACATCGACGCGCCCGTCGAACTGGTCGACGAGACCGGGACGACCCCGTATCTCGGCAGCGGGGCCCGTGGCATGGGCGACGTGCTGGCGGCGACCAATATCGCTCGCATGGACGGCAACCCGGTCGAATCTCGGGACATCGAGCCCACGGCCGGCGAGATTCAGCGCATCAAGGATCGCTCACGGGAGGAAAGCGAGACCAACAGGGCCATCGACGAGACGCTTGCCCGGCGGGTCGCGGTCGGTGACCTCTCGATCGAGGAGGCGCTGGCCGAACACCGCGAGCGCGAGTGACCGCCCGCATGAAACTCTTTGTCGATCGGCAACGAAATACCGGTAGCGATCGCTCCGGAAGCGCTGACAGGACCGATCCGGATTCAGGAATGACGCGCTACGAGACGTTCGTCGAGAACGGCACGGTGTACGTCGGCTTCGAGCGGCGGCTAGAGATCGGTCCGGTCGGGGAGATCGTCGAGCACGTCGGCGGTCCGGCCTGGACGATACGATACACTGACGAGGAGAAGCAGCGTCACCCCGAGATGGACACCTCCGATGAGGGGCTGACAGTGGACGTGGTGGACATGCTCCAGACGATGACCCACAGCGAGCGGTTCGTCGAGACGCTAGCGGCCCATCCGGCGGAGATAGCAACGGACGATTCCGATGCGATTCCCCCGAGAATGGGTCTGTTCGTCGGAAAGCTACTGGAGAATCTCGAAAACGGGCTGGACTAGTCGGTTCGTCGTTCGCGTGGAGCCGAACGGCGAGACTGCGGGGTCGGAAGCGATTCGAACCCGAGACACATTTATCGCCGGCACTGGAACCAGGGACCATGACTGGAGTCAATCGGGGCCTCGACGGTGTCGCCGTCGCCGAGACGCGTCTGAGCACGATGGACGGCGAGGCCGGCGAGTTGATCATCGGGGGGTTCCCCGTCGAGGAGTTGGCCGACGACGCCACGTTCGAAGAGACGTTGTATCTCCTCTTTCACGACCGCCTGCCGGACGCTGGGGAGTTGTCGGAGTTCCGTACCGACCTGGCCGCACGACGGGAGATCGGCGACGAGGTGCTGGCGGTGCTACAGCGGGCTGCCGACGAGGAGAAGCCGGCGATGGACGCCCTCCGCATGGGAGCTGCCGCCGCGAACCTCGGTGTTGACGGGGACGATCCCGAGTCCGACGCGCTGCGAGTCGTCGCCACGTTCCCGACCATCGTCGCCGCATACTGGCGCTACCGAGAGGGCAACGAGCCGATCGCGCCCGACCCGGATCTTCGCCACGCCGCGAACTACCTCTACATGCTGACCGGCGAGCGACCCGAGGAGAGCGCGGTTCGCGGACTGGAGACGTATCTCAACGCCGTCGTCGACCACGGACTCAACGCCTCGACGTTCACGGCGCGGGTCGTCGTCTCGACTGAATCGGACGTGGTCTCGGCGGCGACGGCCGCGGTCGGGACGCTGAAGGGGCCGCTTCACGGCGGTGCACCGGGACCCGTGCTGGACATGCTCAAATCAGTTCACGCGTCGGACGATCCCGAAGCGTACGTCCGCGAGAAACTCGAAGCCGACGAGCGCCTGATGGGATTCGGCCACCGGATCTATCGCGTCCGGGACCCGCGTGCGGCCGTACTCGAGTCGGCCGCCGAGCAGTTCTACGACGACGATGACGACTTCTTCGAGACGATCACGGAATTCGAAGACGTTGCCGTCGAGTTGCTTGCGGAGTACAAGCCCGACCGAGACCTGGAGACGAACGTCGAGTTCTACACGGCGGCACTGTTGCACGGCGTCGGCGTCCCCCAGGAGCTGTTCCCCGCGACGTTCGGGGTCTCTCGGGTCGGTGGCTGGATGGCCCACGCACTGGAACAGCTGGAGGACAACCGGCTGATCCGTCCCGAGTCCCGGTACACCGGCGACCGTAACCGCTCGTGGACACCGGTCGACGAGCGCTGATCAGCGGAAATCCGAAAGCGTCAACTGCCCGCTGAGACTCCCCTCGTCTTCGATTTCTGGTGGCTGTCCTCCATCCCGTTCGTGGCCGCTTCCGGTGAATCCATCGAGACTGACCTGCTCGCGCTCGGTAAAGGAGAGTTTCGAGACGCGGACGCCGACCTTCCGGACGCGGGCAGTCTCGAACTCGGCCAGCAGATCGAGTGCGATCGCCTCGACCAGCTCCGGATCGTCGACCGGGCCCGACAGCGATCGGGCACGCGTGTTGACGTCGTACGGTGGCGTGACGATTTTGATCCCAACAGTCTGATAGAGCGCACCCTCGCGGGTCGCACGTTCGGCGACCGCCCCTGCGAGCGTCCGAACCCGCTCGCGAACGCGGTCGTGATCGTCGATCGCGTCCGGAAACGCCGACTCCCGCGAGAAGCTCTTGGGGTCGTCCCGGGGCGTGACTGTGCGGGCGTCCTCGCCGCGGGCGAACCGGTAGATCTCTAGGCCCCGCTCGCCGAAGCGGTCGGCCAGCCGGTCGGGATCGGATTCGGCCAGTTCGCCCGCGGTCTCGATACCCATCTCCCGCAACTCGCGGGCAGTGACGGGACCGACGTTGTGGACGGCCTCGACGTCCATCGGCCCCAGGAAGTCCTGCACGTCGCCGGGCTCGATGACGACCAGGCCGTCGGGCTTGTCGGCGTCGCTGGCGATCTTGGCGGCGCTCATCGTCGGTGCGACGCCGACGCTGGCGACGACGCCCACTTCGGCCTCGATGCGGCGTTTCAGATCGCGGGCGAACCGCTCGACGCCGCCCCAGTCGGTGCGGTCGGTCACGTCCAGATACGCCTCGTCGATGCTGACCTCCCGGACGACATCCGCGCTATCGTGTAAGATCGCCTTGACGTCCTCGGCGACCGACTCGTAGTAACCCATATCGACCGGCCGGTAATAGCCCGCCGCCTCGGAGTCGGCATCCGGGTCCTCTCTGGCGACGGCTTTCCTGGGGAGCAACTCCAGTGCCTCCGAGATCGCCATCGCGCTCTCGACGCCGGACTCGCGCGCCTCGTAACTCGCCGTCGCGACCGCGCCGTTGTCCGCGCCGGCCTCGTAGCCCATCCCGACGACCAGCGCCTCGCCGCGCAGTTCGGGCTCGCGCAGTCGCTCACAGGCGGCGTAAAAGCAGTCCATGTCGACGTGACAGACCACCTGCTCGGGGCGACGGTCGGTCCCCGGGAGGCGGCCGCGTCCGGGCATACACGGAGCTATGGCTCGAACGTTGTTACAGTTGCGCTGGCGGGATGATTCGCTAATGCGTATCGAACGGTTCGGAGAACCCCGGCGGTGCGGTGGCCAGTCCACCGCCGGGACCGCGCGGTTCGTCGACGATGCCAATTCCGGACGTTCACGACGGTGGTTCCCGTCGGGAACCCCACGGAACGAGGTTCCACATGCGAGTGAGTGCCACGCATACTTAACTCTATCGCCGGTACCCTCAACTCGCGAAAAAACGGAGACGGTTGGACCGATCAGACCAGCGGATCGACGAGGTCTTCGAGGACAGCGCGCGGGTCGTCAGCCTTGGCAACGCCGCTGGCCAGCAGGACGCCGCTGGCACCCAGGTCTCCGGCGGCGTCGACGTCGTCACCGCTTGAGATGCCGGCCCCACAGAACACGTCGACGTCCTCGTCGACGTTGGCGGCCGCCTCGACTGCGTCGGTGACAATGTCGGGGTCGGCCGTCGCGACCGAGACGTCTCCGCCGATCAGCTCCGGCGGTTCGACGGCGACCGCGTCGGGACCGAGTGCCGTCACGGCACCGATCTGTTCGGGATTGTTCGCACAGACGATCGTCTCCAGTCCGGCGCGTTCGGCGGCCTGCACTGACCCGTCGATGTCAGCCAGTTTCAGGCGGTTCTCGGAGTGGTTGATCAGCGTGCCGTCCGCCCCGGCCTCGGCGACCGTCTCGGCGAGCGTGTGGCCGGTGTTGCTCCCGTAATCGATGGGGTCTACGTGCTGTGCCCAGGTCTCGACACCGGTCTCCGCGACGGCTTCGAGATCCGCGTCCTGGGGTGCGACACCGACTCGGACGCCGCTGTCGTCAGCGACGTCGGCGGCGGCTTGGGCCACCTCGATCGGGTCGCACGGATACGTCTTCAAGTTGACAAGAACGAACATTCCGAGTAAGGGTTCTCAGCCCACCGGAAAATAGATTTCGAGTTTTCTCTCCGGTTGCGAAGGAAAGGTTAAGATGGGGTCGAGACGAACGTCGGTACGGTGGACCCGTGAGCACTTCGCCTGCGGATCGAGGAACGGTACTCGTCGTCGAGGACGAACAACATCTCGCCGATCTGTACACGGACTATCTGAGCGAACGCTACGAGGTCAGAACCGCCTATAGCGGGCGGGAAGCCATCGAAATGCTTGCTGACGACCTCGATGTCGTCTTGCTGGACCGACGGATGCCAGTCATCTCCGGTAACGAAGTGCTTGCCGCGATTGAAGAGGACGGCAACGAGTGTCGGGTCGCGATGGTGACCGCCGTCGATCCGGACTTCGACATCATCGACCTCGGTGTCGACGACTACCTGGTCAAGCCCGTCAGCAAGAACGCGCTGCTGGATGTCGTCGATCGACTGCTGACGATCACCGAGTACAGCGAGCGACTGCAGGAGCTGACGTCGAAAAAGCTCAAACGAAACGTCCTCCAGGTCGAAAAACCGGCGTCGGAACTACGCGAGAGCGAGCGATACGCCGAACTCGAGGCGGAAATAGACCGGCTCGAACGCAAACTGGATGAGCTCTCCGAGGACCTCTCCGAAGAGGACCTGATCAGCAAGCACTGAGCGCACAGACCCGCGTCACGTCGGACGCCGGTGTCGGCCGCGATCAGTCCTTGCGCTCGACGACATCTCCGAGCGTGTACTCGCCCGTCGCGGAGCCGCCCTCCCAGTCCGTGTCCTCGTCTGGGGCCGCTCCCTCCGAGAGGTCGATCCCGAGCTTTTGCTCAAGTTTGCGCTGGACGTCGTCGCTGGGTAGCGTCTCGCCGTGTTCGAGTTTTCGGATCAGACTTGCCTTCTCGTTGAGCTCTTTGGCCAGGTCTTCCTGACTGAGCCCGGCGGATTCACGGGCCGAACGGATCCGCTCGTCGTAGTCCTGGACGACCTCGTCCATCTCGTCGAACATGTCGCGCCGCCGCCCACCACTAGAGCCGCCAGAACCGCCCGAAGCGCCAGAACCGGACGAACCACCGCTTGAACTGCTCGAGCCACTCGACCCCGACGATCCCGTAGAGTACTTCGTACTCGTGGTCGACTGCTCCTGGGTTTTCACTTCGGTCCCGAAGTCAGCACACTCGTCGCAGACCTGTAGTTCCGCTCCCTCGATCTTGACGGTGTTCGGTGAGCTCGTCTCCTTCCCGCACATCTCACACTGAACCATATGCCCCTATTGCCGGTGGCGTAGTATAAAACGTACGCCGCTGGCTGGTACCGCGCCGTCTTGATACCGAGCAGTATCGCGTTGTCGACAACCGATTGCGTGACTGTTCGGTCTCTGAGATACGAAATGAAGAATATCGACACTTCCGGAGTGCCGAGTATCGTCACACAGTAGGGTCCCAGTGCTCGATATCTGTCCCGGAAACATCCTCATTGTTTACCGTTTCCGAACATGATTTACACGTCGGACCGAAACCGCGCCCAATGGCAACCACTGCTGGCGATTCGACGTCCGAGCGCTTCACGACAGCGCTCGATGAACTAGACGTCGGCTGGCGCACAACGACTGCCGAGGCGTTGTCCGAGACGCTCACGGCGTTTCCCGAACCGATCGTCGGTGCCCCGCTCCCGTTCGAAGGGATTTCGTTACCGAACGCGATCACACGGGCAGACGATCCAGAGAGCGTCAAAGCGGCCGCGAGCGGCGTCACGGCCGGCACGCTCGGGATTGCTGACTACGGGAGCGTCCTGATCGAGTCGACGCCGCCCGAAGCCGAGCTCGTCAGCCTCTACGCGGACACCCACGTCGCTGTCGTCCGCGAATCGGATATCGTCGACTCGATGACCGCCGCGCTCGAATCACTCGGGCCGCGTCTGCGCGAAGGGCGGGGGAACGCGATCGTCGCGACCGGCCCCAGCGCGACTGCAGATATGGGCGCGCTCGTCGAAGGCGTCCACGGCCCCGGTGACGTCCACGTGGTGATCGTCGAATGAGCAAGCAATCCAAGCGCGCGAAGGCCGCACAGATCCGCGAAACGATGGCCGCCGAAGGCGAGGCGGTCCAGGAGAACACGAAGGGGTTCAACCAGGGCCGATACGACTCGGTCGCCGATCTGGAGGACTACCAGGGGCTGAAAGACGAAGCGCGCCAGATCAAAGAAGCGGCGATCGAACAGCTGCCGGAGTTGATCGAGCAACTCACTGAGACCGTCGAGGAAAACGGCGGGACGGTCTATCTCGCCGAGGACGAGGCTGACGCCAACGAGTACATCCAGTCGCTGGTAGAGTCGGGCGAGACGGTCGTCAAGAGCAAGTCGATGACCAGCGAGGAGATCGAGGTCAACGAACACCTCGAATCTGCGGGGGCAGAGGTCGTCGAGACCGACCTCGGGGAGTGGGTGCTCCAGCTGGCCGAGGAGGAACCCAGCCACATCGTCGCGCCCGCGATCCACAAGTCCCGGGCGTCGATCGCCGAGCTGTTCCGCGAACGGTTCGACCCCGACCGCCCTCTGGAGACTCCGGAGGACCTGACCGCGTTCGCCAGCGAGCAACTCGCGAGCAAGTTCGACGATGCGGACGTGGGGATGACCGGCGCGAACTTCCTCACCGCCGACAGCGGGACGATGATGCTCGTCACCAGCGAGGGCAACGCCCGCAAGACCGTCGCCGCGACGGACACTCACGTCGCCGTCGCAGGTGTCGAGAAAATCGTCCCAAGCGTCGAGGACCTCCAGCCGTTCGTCGAGCTGATCGGGCGCTCGGGGACCGGCCAGGACATCACCTCGTATATCTCACTGCTGACACCCCCGGTCGACACTGCAACCTTTGGCGATGAGACGATCGAGGGCGCCGAAGACCGGGAGTTCCACCTCGTGTTGATCGACAACGGTCGCATGGAAATGCGCGAGGACGAGCAGCTCCGGGAAACGCTGTACTGCATCCGGTGTTCGGCGTGTGCAAACACCTGCGCGAACTTCCAGCAGGTCGGCGGCCACGAGTTCGGCGGCGAGACTTACACCGGCGGCATCGCCGGCGGCTGGGAGACTGGCGTCCACGGCCTGGACAGCTCCGAGGAGTTCGTCGACCTCTGTACCGGCTGTTCGCGCTGCGTCGAGGCCTGCCCGGTCGGGATCGACATCCCCTGGATCAACACGGTCGTCCGGGATCGGATCAACCGCGGGGCCGACGACCACGCCTACGACTTCCTCGTCGACGGCCTCACGCCGGACGCCGAGTCCGGCGGGATGAGCTACCAGAAACGCTTCTTCGGGAACTTCGTCACCGTGGCGAAACTCGGCAGTCTCTTCGCGCCGGTCTCGAACTGGCTGGCCGACTTCGGACCCAACCGCTGGATCGCCGAGAAACTGCTCGGCGTCGACCAGCGCCGGGATATGCCGACCTTCCAGCGCGAGACACTCAAGGAGTGGGCTGGCGACCGTGACGGTCCGACTGATCCCGATCGGGAGGTCCTCATGCTGGCTGATACCTACACCAACTACATGCACGTCGAGCGCGGGAAAGCGGCCGTCCGGACGCTGGAGGCACTTGGCGTCTCCGTCGAGGTTGCTGATGTCACCGAAAGCGGGCGCGCGGCTCTCTCCCAGGGGATGGTCGAGACCGCGACCAAACACGGCGAGGCAGTCGCCGAGGAACTGCTGCCACACATCGAGGCGGGCCGGGACATCGTGATGGTCGAGCCGAGCGACCTGGCGATGCTCCGGGACGACTACGGCCAGTTGCTCGACGAGAAGACCTACGAGCAACTCTCGGAGAACAGCTACGAGATCCTCGAATACGTCTACGGACTGCTGGAAAACGGCGCAAGTGCAGACGCACTCGCCGACGGTGACGGCGAGGAAATCGCGTATCACGGCCACTGCCAGCAGCGGACGCTCGGGCTGGCGGCCCACACCGAGGCGGTACTGGAAGAACTGGGCTACGATCTCATCACGTCCGACGTCGAGTGCTGCGGGATGGCCGGCTCCTTTGGCTTCAAACAGCAGTACTACGACGTCAGTATGGCCGTCGGCGAGGACCTCCGCGAGCAGTTCTCGACGCCGGAAGCCGAAGGGCGGACGATCGTCGCGAGTGGGACCTCCTGTCACGACCAGCTGACCGATCTGATGAAACAGGACGTTCCGCATCCGATCGAACTCGTCGCACCACTGGAGCGCGCTTAAGCGTATACAGCACATAGAAGGGCCACTATGACATCGCTCCGCGCGACGGCCGGCCGTTCCGGACTGGTGCTCGCCGCCATCGCACTGCTGTGGACGGCCGTCCGTCCGGCCGCTGCGCACGTTCGATACGTCACCGAAGATCCGCCCGATGACGGCCTGGAGTTCACGATCGGAGTGCTGACCGAACCGGCCAACGCCCTCCTGTTCGGGGGGACTGGCCTGCTCGCCGTCCTCGCCGTCGGCGCGTATCTGCTGGTCCGGCCGACAGTGCCCGACTTCGAGGTGCTCCAGTCGGCGCTGGCGGAGTATCTCACGTACGTCCCCTGGATGCTTCGGTTGAGCCTCGGCCTCCCGCTGGTCGGGGCGGGCTTTATCGGCTATCTTTTCAGCCCGAGCGTCCGGACCGCCGACGTACTCACGGCGACCGGGCAGGCTCAGGCCCGGATTCTGCTGATCGGGATCGGATTTTTCCTGCTGTTCGGACTGGCGACGCGGCTGGTCGCGCTGGTCGGGCTGGCAACTTACGGCGTCTCCGTCGCGCTGTTCCCGACGACGTTCCTCGCACTCGAGTACGTGCCGGGGTTTCTCGCGATCGCGCTGCTCGGGAGCGGCCGGCCGAGTGCCGATCACCTGCTCAGCCGGCTCGCGAGCGCCCCGGGGACCTACTACAGCCGCGTCGATCCGATCCATCGCCGCGCCGAACGACTCCGACGGCGGATCGATCCCTACACCACGTACGTCCCGACCGTCCTCCGGGTCGGTCTCGGGGCGACGTTCGTGTTACTCGGACTCGGCGAGAAGCTCCTGCAACCGGGCCCGGGACTGGCGGTCGTCGCCAAGTACGACCTCACAGCGGTGATCCCGGTCGATCCCGGCGTCTGGGTCGTCGGTGCGGGGCTGGCCGAGATCGCGTTCGGGATCGCGCTGCTCCTCGGACTGCTGACCCGTGCGACCGCGGCCGGGGCGTTCGTCCTGTTCACGGTCACCCTGTTCGCGCTACCGGACGATCCCGTGCTCGCGCACATCACGATGTTCGGACTCGCGTCGGCGGTGTTCACGCTCGGGGCCGGACCGCTCTCGATCGACGACTGGCTCGAATCGTCGGTCGAACCCGATCGGCGGGCCACTTCGGAGGGGCGCGGGGAGACTCGCTCCGGGTGACATCCTCCCCGCCGTAAACGGAGAGGGATCGAAGATCCCTCAGGCAGTCGGGCGTAGCCCGACGACGGCGGGATTCTCTCCTCGCAGAAAGATAGCCCGGTCGTGAACGACAGGGACCTTTCTTTATCGTCGGGCGTCGATATGCACGTATGACCACCTACGACGCCGGCGACATCACCCTGCAGAAGATCCGTGAGTACGTCTGGGAGATCCCGAGGGAAGGGGAGATGAACGTCCCCGCTCGTGTGCTCGCCAGCGAATCGCTCCTCGAGGAGATCAGTGACGACAGGACCCTCGAACAACTCAAGAACACGACACACCTGCCCGGCATCCGGAAGTACGCCGTCTGTATGCCCGACGGTCACCAGGGCTACGGCTTCCCCGTCGGCGGCGTCGCCGGAATCGACGCCGAGAACGGCTGTATCTCGCCGGGAGCTGTCGGATATGATATAAATTGCGGCGTCAGAATGATTCGGACGAATATGGCCTATAGCGACGTCGAAGGGCGAGAAGAGGAACTCGTCGACGCACTATTTGACGCTATTCCGTCAGGTCTCGGTGGCGGCGGGATTTTCGAGGGCTCCCGAGACGATATCGACGAGATCCTGGCGGACGGCGTCGAGTGGGCGTTACGGGAGGGATATGCCGTCCCCGAAGACCTCGCCCATTGCGAGGACGAGGGCAAGCGGCCGGATGCCGATCCCGATGCAGTCTCACAGAAGGCCAAGGACCGCGGCAAAGCACAGGTGGGCTCGCTCGGTTCGGGGAACCACTTCCTGGAGGTCCAGCGAGTGACCGATATTTTCGACGAAGACGTCGCCGCGGAGTTCGGCCTTCGGGAGGAGCAGATCGTCGTGTTGATTCACTGTGGCTCGCGGGGGCTGGGTCACCAGATCTGTACGGATTACCTCCGGGAGATCGAACAGGCGCATCAAGGCCTGTTGAACCGACTGCCCGACAAGGAACTGGCGGCCGCGCCGGCGGGGTCACACCTGGCCGAGGAGTACTACGGGGCGATGTGTGCGGCGATCAACTTCGCGTGGGTCAATCGGCAGTTGATCACTCACCAGGCCCGAGCGGTCTTCGAGGACGTTTTCGACCGATCGTGGGATGACATGGGGATGGAGTTGCTGTACGACGTAGCACACAACATCGCCAAAAAGGAGACCCACACCGTCGATGGGGAGGACGTCGAGCTGTACGTCCACCGGAAGGGCGCGACGCGGGCGTTCCCGGCGGGTCGGCCGGAACTGCCGCCGGCTTACGCCGATGTGGGCCAGCCGATCATCATCCCGGGCAGTATGGGTGCGGGCAGCTACGTGCTTCGCGGGGGCGAGCGATCACTCGAAGAGACGTTCGGCTCGACCGCCCACGGCGCGGGACGGTTGATGTCCCGGACGGAAGCGAAAAACACCTACTGGGGCGAGGACGTCCAGGACGAACTCCGGGATCAACAGCACGTCTATGTTAAGGCAAACAGCGGTGCGACCGTCGCCGAGGAGGCCCCCGGCGTCTACAAGGATGTCGACGAGGTGGTGAACGTCTCGGACGCGCTGGGAATCGGGGACAAGGTCGCCCGGACATATCCTGTCTGTAATATCAAAGGCTAGATACCGCTCGTCCCGTTCCAGGTGTCGAGGACAGTTGCATCGCCGGATTCCGGGTCGATGTAGACGATCCGCAGGGAATCCTGGGAGCCGACAGGCTCACCGTACGCGCCGGTTTCGCCGACTCGGACCGGAACCGAGTCGGGGCCGACCGTCGTCGATTCGCTGACGCTCGCAAGCTCCGACCAGCGTGCGGACGCGTCGTCCGGTCCCTGAACCGAGAGGTTTCCGGCTGCGAACGTGTCTCCGCCGTCGTGTTCGATGAGAATGTACTGGCGGTCCTCGTTGTAATCGAAGCTGAACTGTGCCTGGGGGCCGGACTGCTCGTTCTCCAGAAAGAGGACGCTCGATCCGATCGCAGTTACTATCCCGATGACGATCACGATCAGCACGACGGCACTGGCGAGTTCCGAGACGGCGCGCCGGTCCGCCCTCGGACTGGAGTCGTGCATGCGTTGGGGGTTCGGTGGCCCAGTATATAAGCGCCGCCCTACAGATAGCGGTGTGCTCGCCCGGAGATGTCGGTGCCGTTAAACCCGTGAGTGTCGTATGGCTGAGTGAAATGGTCCGTGACCCGTTCGCGGACGAGGACGCTCCTGACCTCCAGGACGTGCTCGATGCACTCGACGACCCCGAATGCCGGGCGATCATCAGTGAGCTCGACGAACCGATGACCGCAAGCGAGATCTCCGATGCGAGTGACATCCCGCTGTCGACGACCTATCGGAAACTCGAATTGCTGACCGAGGCATCACTGCTCAGTGAGGGTGTCGAAATCCGTCCCGACGGTCAGCACGCGAGCACGTACGAGCTCGACTTCAAGGAGGTCATCATCGGGGTGACGGACGATCAGGAGTTCGACGTCTCGATCGCCCGCCGTGCGCGGACGGCCGACGAGCGCCTGGAGAACCTCTGGTCGGAGGTGCGCAAAGAAACATGAGTCCACACACGTATACGCTCCCGCCAACCGCCATCGCATTCAAGACGCTGACGCTGATCCTCGGGGGCCTCATCACGTACTTCTCGTACCGTGCGTACAAACGAACTCGGGCGCCGTCGCTGCGAGCGCTCGCGATCGGCTTCGGGCTCGTCACGACTGGATCGTTACTGGCAGGCGTCTCGAATCTCCTGTTGAACCGGTTTATCGACGTCCCGATCTACGTGAGCCTGACGATAGAAAGTGGACTCACGATGATCGGGTTCGGCGTGATTGTCTACTCGCTGTACACGCAGAAGTGACCCTGGTGCGGCCACGTCCGGAAACGTGTCCGCTCGCGCGAGAAACGGGTTCCAGCGGTGTCGGCTCCGAGTGGGTTGCGGGTGACTGCGAGCAGTGACGAGTGAGGGGGTCGCTATTCCCGTCTCCTGGTAATGCTATCAGGGTATATCTGGAATCGATGCATACGGGATGGTAACTGACTCATGTACGGAAGTACGTCGCTCCTCGTCGCGGCCGAGACGGTCATTTTCGTCTGTAGCGGGATGCTCGCCTCCCTCTCCTATCGTGCGTACCGGCGTCGGCAGTCGCGTGCGCTCGGTGCGTTGTTCGGGGGGATGGCGTTCGTGGCTGTCGGCGCACTCTTGGGTGGAGCACTCATCAGTCTCAACGTCGCACAGGCCGTCCACGCAGCCAGCGTGAGTGCTACGTTCGTCGCGATCGGTCTGCTGATCGTCACGTATTCGATGTACGTCGGTCGCCAGTCGCCCCCGTCACCCCGGTAACAGTGCTAATCAGCGGTTTTTGTACGAGCTGTCGATACCGAAGAGCACCCGAAAACCCTAATCGGACGTGTGCCCAACGGAATACTGAACAGATCGATCCGCAGTGGTCGATCGACCTGCCATGAGCGAGGGCGAACACAAACTCTACGACGAGCGCGGGCAGTTCATGCAGGCCGTCAAGGACGGCCGCGAGATCCGCGACGCCGACTGGACGACCTGTCGCGTGGTCCTGACGACCGACCGGGTCGTGTTGATCGGCGACGAGAAGCGCTCGGTCACGATCGACGCGCTCGAACAGGTCAACGACCGATTCGACGTAAACCAGGCCGCGGCCGTCGAGGGGAGCTATACCGCCCTCAAAACGGAGGGGACGGTCTTTCTCGTCACGACGCCCGATCAGGGTGCGTTCGAGACGGCACTGTACAAGGCCTCGCTCAACAACGGCATCCTGCTCGTCCAGCATCCGGCCGTCGAGGGCGGCGTGATTCAGGACGTCGAGTGGACCAAAGCGAAAGTGAAGATCTCCGAAGAGGCGATCCGTCTCGCGGTGGCCGACGGACAGAAAGTCACGATCGACCGAAACGACATCGGCGACGTAGACACCGACGAGCGGACGATCGACGGCCAGGACCGAACCGTCTACGAGGTCGAACACACCGAGGACGACCGCAGCGTCGAGACGCACCTGACCGGCGAGCCCCACCACACCGCCGTCATGGGTGCGTTACTCGAGGAGGGAGTCGAGCGCCACCGGGCGAACCTAGATCTCGACGGCGTGGAAAAACAGGTCATCATGGCCTTGCACACGGGCGTCTCACCGTTCGACATTCCCGAATTCGTCGATCGGGACGTCGAGCGGGTCGAGGAGATATTCGACCGACTGATCGAATACGACGTCATCGAAGTCGAGCGCGAGCGGACCGAGGTCGCGCTGACACCGGAGGGGAGGCAGGTCGCCGGCGAGACGATCGGCGACGGGTGAATCAGACGCGGGACGTGGCCTCATAGTGATTGTTGTAAGTCCGTTCCGGGTCAACCGCACGACTCCGTGCGGTTGCACCGGTAAATCGTTACAGCAATCACTATCAGATCTTTCGGAGATGCCGTAACACGTGCAGCAGTTGCCGGCCGTGGCCCCACGCGATCCCGCGTGGCTTCGCTATCTCGCGGGTCTCGATCGGCACCTCGCCGATCCGCGCGCCCTTCGCGGTCGCTTCCAGAACGAGCGTCCCACAGGTACAGGTCGTATCCAACGCCAGTTCGACCGCTAGCTCACGCCGGAGCGCTCGCAATCCCGTCCCCGAGTCGCTGACGGGCACTTTGAGCCGGGTGAGAGCGTTGAGAAAGCGCTCGGACGGGCGCGGCACGTGTGATCGTGCACCCAGTACCAGATCCAGATCGTGGGTGTCGATCGGTTCGGCGACCCGTGCGACATCCGCCGGCCGGTGCTCGCCGTCGGCGTCGTAGGTGACGACGGTCTCAGTGTCGGCCTCGCGGAACCCTCGTTTGAGCGCCGCGATGTATCCCCGGTTCGTCGGTTGCTCGACGACCCGTGCGCCGGCGTCTCCGGCTTCGGCGACCGTCCCGTCGGTCGAACCGTCGTCGACGACCAGCACGTCGTAGTCCTCGATCAGTTCCTCGACGACCTGTCCCACGCGACCGGCTTCGTTGTACGCCGGGATGACGACGGTTACGTCGTTCATATTTGGTCGTGTACGGCAAGCGAATTATACGTGACGGAGGAGCGATAGGTGAACGTACGCTGCCACCGATATCGGCGCCAGAATTGTGTTTTCACCGCAATTCTTTACCGGTGGGGCATCGAAATGACAGGTATGAGTGAGACGTTTCTGATCGTCGGCGGCGACGCGGCGGGGATGAGCGCGGCAAGCAAGGCCAAGCGCGACGATCCCGACCGCGAGGTCGTCGTCCTCGAACGCGGCGAGTGGGTCTCGTATGGGGCCTGTGGCCTGCCCTACTACGTCAAGGGAGAGATATCGGACCTCGAGGACCTGGTGGCGGTCACGCCCGAGCGGTTCATCGACGAGCGGGACATCGACCTGCGGATGGGCCACGAAGCGACGGCGATCGACACCGACGAGCGGATCGTCACCGTCGAGAGCGACGCGGAGACCTACGAACAGTCCTACGATGACCTGCTGATCTCGACCGGGGCGCGGGCGCTGGAACCGCTGATCGACGGACTGGATCTCGAAGGCGTGTTCACGCTCCACAGCATGGACGCCGGCCGGGAGATCAAGTCCTACGTCGAGAACGAGGACCTCGACCGGGTGGCAGTTATCGGCGGTGGCTACGTCGGCATCGAGATGGCCGAGGCATTCGAGGCCCACGATCTGGACGTGGCGCTGTTCGAGATGCTCCCGCAGGTTCTGCCCACCTTCGGCGAGAGCGTCGGCGAGGCCGTCGGCGACGAACTGCGCGAGCAGGGCGTCGATCTCCGCCTCTCGACACAGGTCGATCGCCTGGTCGGCGACGGAACGGTCGAGGCCGTCGAAACCGACGACGATTCGGTCCCAGTCGATGCGGTACTCGTCGGGGCAGGCGTCGTGCCCAACGCCGAAATCGCCGACGACGCGGGGATCGAACTGGGCGAGACGGGCGCGATCGCGACCGACGAATACGGGCGGACGAACGTCGAGGACGTCTACGCTGCCGGTGACGTCGCGGAGATGACCCACACGGTGACCGGCGAGCCCGACCACGTGCCGCTGGCGCTGACGGCCAACCGCGCCGGCCGGGCCATCGGTCAGACCGTCACCGGAACGGAGACGCCAGTGGGAGAGATCGCCGGGACAGCCGTCGTCAAAGCGTTCGACCTCGCGGCCGCTCGAACCGGGATCACCGACGAGCAGCGGGCCAACGAAGCCGGGTTCGACCCCGTGTCAGTGACGATCGACGCCCCGTCACGGGCTCACTACTATCCGGGCGGTGACAAGCTGGAACTGACGATGGTTGCCGACCGGGAGACCGAGCAGGTGCTGGGCGCGAGTATCGTCGGCCGGGAGGGCGTCGCAAAGCGGATCGACACCGTCGCGACAGCGCTGCACGAGGGGCTGACTGTCGAGGACGTCGAGTATCTCGATCTGGCTTACGCTCCGCCCTTCAGCCCAACCTGGGATCCGGTGTTGACGACGGCGAAGGTGCTGAACGGGAAATTGGGGTAGTCGTTCGAGCGCGTGCGATGTCGAGACGGCGACTCTTGTGGCGAACAGAGAGCCACTACCCGAGGTGTGCCAGTGAACGAGGAGTGACAGGTAAGAAAAGCTATTTGGCGTCACGCGTTGTCATTCACAATGAACCATGAAGAAGTTGATCAACGATCCGGAAGACGTCGTAGACGAGATGCTAGACGGGATGGAGGCAGCCTATCCCGACCGACTACGCCGGCTCGACGGGACGAACGTGATGGTACGATCGGATGCACCGGTCGACGGGAAAGTCGCAGTTGTCAGCGGCGGCGGGTCGGGCCACGAACCGACACACGCGGGCTACATCGGTGACGGCATGCTCGACGGTGCGGCCGCAGGCGAAGTGTTCACGTCGCCGACGGCCGACGAGTTGAGCGAGATGCTCCAGGCGACCGACTCGGGCGAGGGCGTCCTCTGCGTAGTGAAAAACTACGAGGGCGACGTGATGAACTTCGAGACGGCCGCCGAGATGGCCGAGATGGAGGGCGTCGAGGACGTCGAACAGGTCGTCGTCAACGACGACGTCGCCGTCGAGGACTCGCTGTACACGTCCGGCCGGCGCGGCGTCGCCGGGACGATCCTCGTCCACAAGGTCGCGGGCGCAGCCGCCCACCGCGGTGAGGATCTCGAAGAGGTCGCACGGCTCGCCGAGAAGATGATCGACAACGTCCGGACGATGGGGACGGCCCTGACCTCCTGTGTCACGCCCGAGAAGGGCGAGCCGACCTTCGACCTCGGCGAAGACGAGATCGAACTCGGGATCGGGATTCACGGCGAACCCGGAACCGAACGGGTCGACATGATGCCAGCCGACGACATCGCCGAAGAGTTGACTGGTGAGGTGCTTGACGACCTCGACCCCGACGAGGGTGACGAGGTCGTCACGATCGTCAACGGCATGGGAGGGACGCCGCTGATGGAACTGTTCGTGCTCAACCGCAAGGTCCAGGAACTGATGGACGAGCACGGCCTGGAGGTCTGGGACCCCATGGTCGGCGATTACATGACCTCTCTGGACATGATGGGCGCGTCGATCACGGTCGCGACTGTCGACGACGAACTCAAGGAGTTGCTCGCCTACGAGGCCGATACCCCGGCGCTCAAGCGCTGAGCGCCGTCGAATCGCGCATCCCCCCGACCCACTCACCGATTTTTCGCGCCCTACTGACGAATACGGACGATCCCGCGCTTGAACACCCGCTGGTTCGGGATGATGTGCTCGACGTCGTCGCTCTCGACGTGCGTGACGAAGACGTTGATCTCCTGGACGATTCCGCGCGTGCCGTCGATCTCCACCTCGTCGCCGATGCCATAGGGCTGGGAGAGCAGCAGATAGACACCGGCAGCACCGGCGGCGAGCAGATCTTTGAACGCGAGTCCGCCGAGAAAGACGAGACCGAACGCGTAGACGGCCAGCAACACGAGCAGGGCGGCCGTAGTCACGCCCAGTTGCCCGAGCGCGATGAGCGCGGCGATGTAGAAGATACTGTACTTGACGAGTTCCGGAATGAGCGATACCTCGGGGAGCTTGATGCTCTTGAGCCGGTCGCTGACGACGAGTTTGGCCTTATCGCCGACGACGAGGCCGAGGATGACGGCCAGGGCGGCGACGAACAGCCGCGGGAGCAGCGTCGTGAATCGAATCCAGAAGAACTCGGTGTCGACCAACTGGGTGACGTTCAGCGCGAGAATGACACTGAGGAGATACACGGCCAGCGCCGCCAGCTGCGAGAGAATTCCGACCGTCGAAAGGCCCAGGTTGTTGACTGTCCGCTCGAACAAGGTCCCTTCGACGGCGTCGTCGACACCCTGTCGGCGCAGGAAGTTCGTCGTGCCGCGCCAGACGAGATAACCGGCCACGGCCCCGACAAACAGTGTCAGCACTGCGACCGCGACCGCGCCCCGTTCCGAGAAGAGCGATCTGATCAGCGCCGGGAGGTCGACCTGCGCGAGTATCATCAGTAGTCCTCCGGATCGAGTTCCAGGATCAGCTCACCGCTTTTGAACGCCCGGACGAGTCCGTCGCTCTCGCTGAGCACGATCGCGATAGCGTTCGTATCGCGGGTGACCGCCCCAGCGGCCATGTGTCGGGCTCCCAGTCCCTTCGGGATGTCCACGCCTGCGGCGGAGGGTTCGAGATACCGGTAGGCGGAGACGATCTTTCCCGAGTCCGAGATCACGAACGCGCCGTCGAGCCGCGAGAACTCCTTGAGCATGACGTTGACGATCGGGTCGCCGACGTGGACGTGCGATTTCTCGAAGGGATTGTAACTGAGCGGCCGTGACTTGTTCATCACTTTCCCCGCGTCGCCGACGACGAACAGTGCCCCGACCGGCTTGCCCTTCTGTCCCTTCTTTCCGAGTTCGACTGAGACTTCGAGGACGTTGCGCACCACTGACGGGTCGGCCCGCGAGTTCGCAAACAGGTCGTAGACACCCGAGTCGGAGAAATCGCCCGCACGGACACGCATCACAGTGTCCATGTCGTCGCCGAAGCTCCCCAGAACGCACAACAGCTCCATCTCTTCGTCGAGTTCGTCCTGTCCGAGCGCACCCTCGACGCCGAACCGGATTCGTTCGGTGGGGTCCCGAAACTCCAGTGGTAGCTCGACGAACACGTCGGCGTCGACGGTGTTTTCGGCCCCGATCACCACGACTGGCTCGTCCGCGTCGGCGAACGTGCTGTACAGCGACGAACTCGGCGAGAACAGACAGATACCCTCGACGTCGTCCGCGAACGCATCGAGGAAGGTTCCGACAGCGGTCATTGTCTTACCAACTCAGTCGACAGAAAAAAGGATTTCGACGGCGTCTGACGTTCATTCGCTGAAGCAGTAGAAGTAATCCGAGAGCGGATTGTATGCAATTATGACCACCACCGACCGTCATCGATCGACGGGATAACTGTCAGCATACTGTATTATACTTTGTGACGGACTGTCGAATATTCCGTGAATCCGTCGAAATCAGGTAAGATGGATGGAATACGATCGTTTACATCTGTTTGTTGTAGGTTGTCATTCGCGCCGCCAATGAGGTAAGTATTTCCGGGGGCACCCCAAACTTTCGATGATACGATGGGTAACCTAGAAACGCTGTTTTCACCGGAACGTGTGGCCGTGATCGGTGCGACAGAGAGCGAAGGGGCCGTCGGACGCTCCGTGATGGAGAACCTTCTTGATGGATACGAAGGCGATGTCGTCCCGATCAACCCGAACGCCGACAAGGTACTCGGTCTCGAAGCCTACGATAGTATCACTGATGTTGCCGGGATCGACCTCGCTATTGTCGTCGTCCCGCCACAGATCGTCAACGGCGTGCTCGAGGAAGCCGGGGAAGCCGGTGTCCGGGACGTCGCCGTGATCACTGCCGGATTCGGCGAGTCCGGGAGCGAAGGGGCTGCCCGCGAGCAGGAGATGCAGGAGATCGCCGAGAAGTACGACATGAACCTCGTCGGTCCGAACTGTCTCGGCGTCATCTCGACGCCCGTCGGTATGAACGCCACGTTCACCACCAAGTCCGCACTCGAAGGCTCGATCTCCTTTATGAGCCAGTCGGGTGCGTTCATTTCTGCTGTTCTCGACTGGTCGAGCGACCACAACATCGGATTTAAAGACGTCGTCTCGCTCGGTAACAAGGCCGTCCTCGACGAGGGCGATTTCATCGAGCACTGGGGAGACGATTCCAGTACCGATGTCATTCTCGGCTATCTGGAGGACATCGAGAACGGCCGGGAGTTCATCGAGTCCGCCCGCAAGGTGACACAGGACACGCCGATCGTCGTCGTCAAGTCCGGCCGCACCGAAGCCGGCGCTTCGGCTGCGTCCTCTCACACCGGTGCGATCGCCGGCAGCGAACGCGCCTACGAGGCGGGTCTCCAGCAGGCGGGCGTCATCCGTGCCGAAAGCGTCCAGGAGCTGTTCGATTACGCCTCGATCCTGGAGGGCCAGCCCCTGCCCGACAACGACGAAATCGCCATCGTGACCAACGCCGGCGGTCCGGGCGTGATGTCGACCGACGCGGTTGGCGATTCGGGTCTGCAGATGGCATCGTTCACCGACGAGACCCTCGAATCCCTCGAGGAGTCGATGCCCGAAGAGGCCAACATCTTCAACCCCGTGGACGTGCTCGGTGACGCGCCGGCCGACCGGTACGAGCAGGCGCTCGACATCGTGCTCGAGGACCCGAATGTCGGTTCGGCGATCGTCGTTGCTTCACCCCAGTCGATCGACTTCCGGGATCTCGCGGAGGTCATCGCCGAGAAACAGCAGGAGTACGGCGCCCCGATCGCCGCCAGCCTGATGGGTGGCGAAACTGCTCGCAACGCCAAAGACATCATCGACGAGGTCGGCGTCCCGACCTATTTCGATCCCGCTCGCGGCGTCAAGAGCCTCGACGCACTGCGGGAGTACAGCGAGATCAAGACGACCGACTACGGTGTTGCCTCCGACTTCGACGTCGACCGCGAACGCGCTCGCGAGATCCTCGAACGGACCAAAGAGCGCGAGACGAACAAACTCGGCATCGAGGCGATGGATCTGCTCGACGCCTACGGAATCCCCACGCCAGACAGCGCTATCGTCACGGACAAGCAGGCTGCCGTCGAGGCCGCCAAGGAGATCGAGGGCAACGTCGTCATGAAGATCGTCAGCCCGGACATCCTCCACAAGTCCGACATCGGTGGCGTCGAGGTCAACGTCGCCGTAGAGGAGGTCGCATCGACCTACGACGACATCATCAGCCGGGCGCGCAACTATCAGCCCGACGCCAATATCCTGGGCGTACAGGTCCAGGAGATGGCGGATCTCGACGCCGGTACGGAGACGATCGTCGGGATGAACCGCGACCCGCAGTTCGGACCGCTCGTCATGTTCGGTCTCGGCGGAATCTTCGTCGAAGTCCTGGAGGACGCGACCTTCCGGGTCGCGCCTGTCAGCGAGGACGAAGCCAGCGATATGATCGACGAGATCGACTCGGCACCGCTGCTGCGCGGGGCCCGCGGTCGGGACCCCGTCGACGAGAACGGCGTCATCGAGACGATCCAGCGGATCTCACAGCTCGTGACAGACTTCCCACAGATCCTGGAGCTGGATATCAATCCGCTGGTCGCGACACCCGACGGCGTCGAGGCCGTCGACATCCGCGCGACGATCGACCACGAAGAGCTATAATGAGTTACAGATAGACGAAGAACTATAACGATTCACACACACGGATTACATTATGGACCCAATAGTTGTCACCTCCACGGAAGCGGCGACCGGCAAGACGGCCGTCAGCCTCGGAATCGCCCAGCTAGCCAAGGCAGCGGGCCACAGCGTCGGTTACATGAAGCCCAAAGGCACGCGCCTGCAGAGCGCGACCGGCAAGACCCGCGACGAGGACCCGATGCTCGCGCGCGAGTTGCTGGACCTCGATGCCGAGATGCACGAACTCGAACCGATCGTCTACACGCCGACGTTCATCGAGGAGGCCATCCGCGGGCGAGAGCAGCCCGAGGAGCTTCGCGAGCGCGTCCTCGAGAACTACGAGAAACTGGCCGAGGATCGCGACCTGATGGTCGTCGAGGGGACCGATCGCCTCTCGACCGGTGGGATCGTCGATCTCACCGATCCCGAGATCGCAGAGATGATCGGCGCGAACGTCGTGTTGCTGTCCCGCTACGACGAGGCCGACGATGTCGACGAGATTATCGCCGCGGCCGAGCAGATCGGTGACAACTTCGCCGGCGTGCTGTTCAACGCCGTGCCGGACAGCGAACTCGACCAGTTGACGACCGACGTGGTCCCGTTCCTGGAGAGCCGCGGGATCGACGTGTTGGGCGTCATGCCTCGCGTCAAGGAACTGGCCGGGATGACCGTCGGCGAACTCGCCGAGCGCCTCGGCGCGGAAGTGCTGACGACCGACGTCTCGACGGACGTGTTCATCGAGCGGTTCTCCGTCGGCGCGATGTCCGCCGAGGGCGCGCTCACGCAGTTCCGGCGCACCCAGAACGCCGCGATGATCACCGGCGGCGACCGCTCGGAGATCGTCACCGCGGCGCTGCAGGCGTCCGGCATCAAGTGCATCATCCTCGGGGGCGGCTTCCGCCCGACCGGTGCCGTTCTCGGCGAGGCCGAGAAGCGCGGCGTCCCCGTGTTGCTGTTGCAGTCCGATACTCGCATGGCGATCGACCGTGCCGAAGACGTCCTCCAGAGCGGCCCGACTCGGAACCCGGAAACGGTCGATCGCATGGAAAAACTGCTCGAAGATCACGCTGACGTCGATCTCCTGATCGGCGAATAGGGCGAGAGGTACCGGGATCTCGATTTCGTATTGCCTGTTTTGCGCCGCTAGTCTTAACCGGGCCCCACACATCTTGACACGTATGCACATCACATCCTCAGTGGTGAGGCGGTGACGACGTATGGCCCCGACAGTGCTACACCTGGGCTGGGGATTCCCCCCGAAGATTACCGGCGGGCTGGACACCGCAATCGCCGAGTTATTTGAGGTCTTCGAGGGCCGCGAGACCGTCGATATGCAGATCGCGTTGCCCGCGGAGTTCGACCCCGGCGATCGGGAGAACGTCCACGGCATCGAGACCGGCTCCGGTGATCTCATCACTCGGGTCCACCAGATGGAAGAAGAGTTCGTCCGGCTGGCGAGCGACGCGGACATCGTCCACACGAACGACTGGTTCGGCTACCGACCCGGCGCGAGCGCCCAGCAGGCACACGACATCCCCTGGGTAACGACGTTTCACTCGCTGTCGATCGAGCGCAACCTCGACCCGCCACCGCAGGAACTCGAGGCCGAACAACGGATCGTCGACGAGGCCGATCACCTACTCACTGTGAGCAACGTCACCCGCGAGCGGATCGCCGAGCACCACGGCGGGGACGCACACGTCATCCACAACGGCTTCCCGTCGGTGACGCCGACCGGCCGAGACGTCAAGGCCGAACTGGGCATCGACGGGGAGATGCTGTTTTTCGTCGGGCGACACACCCACCAGAAGGGGCTGTCGTATCTACTGGCCGCAGTCGAGCGTCTCAGTCGCGAGGACATCACGCTCGTCGTCGGTGGGACCGGGCACTTGACCGATCAGCTCAAACGCTTCGCCGACGCGCTGGACATCGAAGACCAGGTCCAGTTCGTCGGGTACGTCCCGGAGGAGGAACTGGCCGACTACTACGCCAGTGCGGACCTGTTCGTCTCGCCGTCGCTGGCGGAGCCGTTCGGAATCACGATCGTCGAGGCCCTCTCAGTCGACACCCGGGTCGTCACGACCGACTGCGGGGCCGCCGAGATCCTCCCTGATGACGTGCTTGTCCAGGTGACGCCCGACTCGCGAGCGGTCGCGGGCGGGATCCAGCGCGGACTCGCGATGGATGGCCCGATCGAGTACGAGACGCGAACCTGGGGCGACGTCGCCGACGACCACGAGGCGTTCTACCGGGAGATTCTCGAGGAGGCGTAGCGGAGTCAGCCAGCCGTCACTGGGCGGTCCCACTCGTTACCGAACGATGCGAACGTCCGTCACCGGATCAGGATGGACGATCCGGATGCCCTGGGGCGTGCGGGTTCGGCCGTATTCCGGACCGTCGGCGGGCGCGTCGTCCGTGGTCTTGCTGTACGGTGACGGCATATCGTCGTCTGCGTCCGCGTCGTCTTCGGTCTCTGACGTTGCACTGTACGGGCTCGTACTGTAGGGGCTGGTCGTCTTCGACTCCGTGTCGAACTCCTCGGGCGGGAGATAGATCCGCTCGCCCGCTTCGGAGCGGACGATGACGGCCGCGTCGCGCACTGCCTCGATCGTCAGGATCGTTCGGTCGGCCCTCACCTCAACGTCGAAGGCCATCCGCGGATCGTCGTCGGTGGAATCGGACTCGCTCATCGGTCGTCACTCCGAATCCCGGTTCTGTTCCCAGATCCACTCGGCCGGCGGCGACTGCTGCTGTGCGAGCGAGGTATGTGCGCCGATCTGTGCCTCCGAGAGGTTGACTTCCTCCAGTTCGGTGTTCTCGTCGATGATCGATGAGTAGATCCGACAGTCCTTGATCCGCGCGTTCGGGAAGACGACCGCCCGTTCGAGCGAGGCGTCGATCACCTCCGCACCCTCCATGACGTGGACGTTCTGCCCCAGATCGCTGTTCTCGACGGTCGCCGATGGGTGGACGAGCGTTCCGCCGTCGAGGTACCACTCGACGGTGTCGAGATACGCGTCGGGCGTCCCGATATCGAACCACGCGTCCTCGAAGGTGTAAGCGTAGACGGGGCTGCGTTCGAGCAGCCACTGGATGAACCAGCCGGGTTCGTCGGGGTTGTTCTCCCCCGAGAGGTACGTCTCGAACAGCCCGATCGCGTTCGCAGGGAACGCGTAGCAGGCGATCGAGACGAGCGTGCTCGGCGGGTCGTCGGGCTTTTCCTCGAAGGCGACGACGCGGTCGTCCTCGACGTCGATCACGCCGTACTGGGTCGCCCGCTCGAGGTTCCCGACGTCGTAGGCGGCGATCGTCGTCGCGTCGTTGTCCTCGAACGTGTCGATGAACTCCGACAGCGAGAAGCTGATGAGGTTGTCGCCCGCGATCACGAGCGTATCGCTGTCGATTCCCTCACGCTCGACCAGCTCGCCGAGCGCGCCGACGACGCCGAACTTCTCGTCTTCCTCGCGGGCCTCTTCGACCGACAACCGCGGCTTCTCGAAGGGCGACTCCTCCAGGTGCTTCCTGAAGACGTCCGCGAACTCCTCGTTCGTCGAGACGTACACGTCATCGATGCGGTCGTCGTCTTCGAGTTCCCTGAATATCCGATCGATGACCGTCGTTTCCCCAATCGGGAGAAACATCTTCGGACGGTTGCGCGTGATCGGCCAGAGCCTGGTCGCGAACCCGCCAGCGAGGACAATTGCGTCCATACATGCCTTTCGGTGGCAACCTACAAGCTTTTTTCCAATAGTAATGTGTCTGATAGGACTGAGCAGCCGATGCACGTCCCTAGTCGTCGAGTTCCGCAAGCGCCCACTTGACGATCCGGGCCTGGACGAGTCGCTGAGTACCGACGTTTTCGCCGCGCTTGTACGCCCGAATCGCGTCCTCGGCAGCCGATAGCATCTCCGCCTCCAGCGGCTGCTGGTCGGGCTCGTCTCGGACATCGTTCAACAGCGCCTCGAAGTCAGCCCGAAGGTCGAAGCTCGCCCGTGCGGCGTTACACCGCGAGAGCGGCAGAACTCCCACGTCCAGCACGAGCTCCTCGATCAGCTCCCAGTCGCTCTCGCAGACGTGAACCCACCCCGGGGTCAAGTGGTTCGAGAGGCTCCGTCTCTCGTCATCACGGAAGACGATGTCTTCCGTACGACCCCGGGGCTTCCTGCTTCAACGACGCGCTTTGCATCCACAACCTCTCGCTGAGGTGTGAACGTAGGGAGCGCAGTCTGCACAGGCGTTGATTCGGAGCGTCCCGCCCCTAACTGCTTGAGTCCTCGGCTGAGAATATTCTTCGCTGCGTTGAGGTCGCGGTCGTCTGTATGCCCACACGCAGGACAGGAGTGCTCCCGCACCCAAATCGGCTTATTTGTCTCGACCCCACACACAGCGCACTCTTTCGTCGTTCCTTCTGGCTTCACCTTTTCGACGTGCGTTCCGTGTAGGTCAGCCTTGTACTCCAGAAGCTCGATAAATCGTGACCACGCGGCATCTTGCTTGTTTTTGCCGTTCTGGGTGGTTTCCAGCATTGGCTTCACGTTCAAGTCTTCGACGGCCACGACGTCATACTCTGTGACCAACCACGTCGTGAGCTTGTGCTGGTAGTCTCGCACCCTCCGCTTGATTTTTCGTTTCGCTTGGGCTACTTTCCGGCGTTGCCTCTCCCAGTTGGCAGAGCCGTGTTCTTTCCGGTCGAGTTTTCGCTGCTCGCGTGCATAGCAGTCGTACTCATCCGACAGGTCAAGCGTATCCACAGACAGGTTTTCGGATGTGTGGATGTAGCTGGTGATGCCAAGGTCAACACCCACACAGTCTTCTAGTTCAATCTCACTGAGTGGCGGTTTCTCTGGTGTGTCTTCTATGGTAGTCACCAGTGAGACGTACCACTCACCCGTTGTCTCTTTTTTCAGGATAACCTCGTCAATGTCCTCTGCTGGTGGCACGTCACGTTCTGATCGAATTTTGAACCAGCCAATCTTTTCGAGTCGGAGTCGCACGAACCGGTCGTCGCCCGTGTTGTGATCCACGTTGAAGCGACTGGACTGATTGTACGACACCGACCGAAATTCGCCTGCACCCTGCCACCGCAACCGCCCAACATCGTAGCCTTCGTTTCGGCGTTCTTGAAGCGTTTCCAAATCGCTGTGAATCCGGCTGATGGCTTGTTGTGCGGCGTGTTGAGAGGGTTCGGCAAAGGTCGGCCACTGGTCTGTCCACTCTTTGAGTTTGCTGTGTTGGTCGTAATCGGATGGCCGGTCGTTGTAGTCCGAGTTATAGTAGTCTCGGACAGCGTGATTGCGAATCTGTCTGAGAATATCGATATGACGCCACGCTTCGCTGGCCACGTCGTCGGGCAGGTACGCACGGAAGCGAAGCGTGTGTTTCATTGTTGTTAATCGATCTTTTCGACGGTAAGTTTCAACTGGTCGCCTTCTTCCAGATTAAGTCCCTTTCGGACCTCTTCTGGTATCGTGACTTGCCCGCGTTCTCTGAGTGTCGGGTAGCATTCCATCGGACTCATTGCGAATTATTCGCACTCAATTGTATTAACGTTGTGTGTGATCGGCTTCAACCCCGGGGTAGTCGCCTTGTTCCGCCTGTGCACGCTCCACGTTGCAGTCGGATCAGCAAATACCTGTTCCAGATTTCGGATCCCGATAACAACCGTTTTACCGGGCGACAGGGCAACGTTGGGTATGGACGTCGACGAGCAACTGGAACTGACGACCCGCCACACTCAGGAGGTCGTCACTGAGGAGGAACTACAGGCGCTGTTCGAGGAACGCGATCAGCCGCGAGCGTACATCGGCTACGCTCCGACCGGCGAGATGCACATCGGCCACTTCACGACGATGCGCAAACTCGCCGACTTCGTCGAGGCCGGACTGGACGTGACCGTCCTGATCGCCGACCTGCACGCGCATCTCGACGACGAGAAGAGCCCCTTCGATCTGCTTGCGGCCCGTTCGACCTACTACGAGGAAACTATCCGGGCGATGATCGACGCCGCCGGAGCCGATCCCGACCGGATCGAGTTCGTCCGCGGTCGCGAGTTCGAACTCGACGAGGAGTACTCCCTGGAGTTGCTCCGGATGGCCGCCGAGACGACGATTTCCCGTGCCAAGCGCGCCGCCAGCGAAGTCGTCCGCGAGTCCGACTCGCCGAAGCTCGGCGGCCTGCTGTACCCGCTGATGCAGACGCTGGACGTGGATGCGCTGGACGCCGACATCGCGTACGGCGGGGTCGACCAGCGTGGCATCTACATGCTCTCCCGGGAGATTCTGCCCGATCACGGTGGCGACGCGCCGATCTGTCTGTTCGCGCCGCTGCTATCGGGCCTGTCGGGCGGGAAGATGAGTGCCTCCGACGCGGCTTCGAAAGTCAATCTGAACGACTCT
Organism: Halapricum desulfuricans; assembly: GCF_017094465.1. NCBI lineage: Archaea > Methanobacteriati > Methanobacteriota > Halobacteria > Halobacteriales > Haloarculaceae > Halapricum > Halapricum desulfuricans. The sequence continues at coordinate 1,254,283 of NZ_CP064791.1, read as the reverse complement.
CCCGAGGACGTCGCCGAGAAACTGGACGGCGCCTACTGTCCGATGGGCGAGGTCGAGGACAACGGGGTCCTGGAGTACGTCCAGCATCTCGTCTTCCCGATTCTCGGCCAGCGCGGTGAGTCGTTCGTGGTCGAACGCCCCGACAAATACGGCGGTGACCTGGTCTATGACAGCTACGAGGACCTCGAAGCCGACTTCCTCGAAGAGGAACTGCACCCGCAAGACCTCAAAAACGCCGCCGGTGAGTACATCTCCGACGTGATCGATCCGATCCGGACGCGGCTGAACGACCAGCCGGAACTGCTTGCCGAGGCGTATCCCGAGCGGTACGGTTCGACAGCCGACGAGTAGCCGCATTTTCCCGCCACCCAGGATCGCAATTGCGATCAGGTGACTGTTTTTCACTCTGTTTCGACCGTCAGCCGTTCGTCGCGAGTGTCATAGACTGACGCAAGTGTTTCCGCCATTTGGAATTTCAATTTCCGTTTTGCGAAAACTCGTTTCTAAATCAGAAACCTATAAGGGGGTTCCGTCCATACGATCGAACGCAATGAGCACCCAAGAAGAAGTCCGCCAACAGGCAGGGACCGTCGATGAGAACCGCCTCCGTCTGGAACAGGGAAAGGCCGAACAGATCGTCGAAGCGCTGAATACGGATCTCGCTTCGACGTACGTCCTGTACCACCAGCTCAAAAAGCACCACTGGAACGTCGAGGGCGCGGAGTTCCGGGACGTACACGAGTTCCTCGGAGAGGCCGCCGGACGCGCCGAAGAGGCCGCCGACGAACTCGCCGAACGGCTACAGGCGATCGGCGGCGCTCCGGTCGCGGGCGGAAAGAACCTCGAAGCGCACGCGCCGGTCGACCCCGAGGGTGACGACGTCTACGACGTGCGCACGTCCCTGGAGAACGACCTGGAGATCTACGGCGATATCATCGAGAGCCTCCGGGATCACGTCGATCTCGCCACGAACCTCGGCGATCACGCGACCGCCGAGATCCTCCGGCAACTCCTCATCGAAGTCGAGGAGGACGCTCACCACATCGATCACTACCTCGAAGACGATACGCTAGTCGTCAGCGAGTAACGCGGGAGACAACAGTTTAGGACTACCGCGGTGGCTCGACGGTCGTGTCCGTCGCGATCCAGGCGTCGGCGTTCCCGTCCTCCGTGAAGACCGTCCGCTCTTCGGTGGGTGAGTGAGCCGACACCGACGGCCGCTCGTCGTCCGCATTGTCGGGAGTTTGGGTATCTGCCATCGCACTGGATTAGGCGGGCCTAAAGATAAAAGCGTTCGGATGTTCCCGACGCGCCGCGTCGGTTTTAGGGCGGTGGCGGACGAACGGGTCGGTATGGCCGAGGACGAACCCCCGGACGTCGAACAGCAACTCGCGGAGCTCACTCGAACGGTCGCCCAGTTACGCGAGCAGCTCAAACGCGAGCGTCGGTTCCCGCTGGCCCCGCGACCGCCGGGATCCGAGGATCTCAGGCAGTTCACCAGCGAAGTCGCGATCCCGGGAGCGATACTGCTTCTCGAAACGAACGTCCGCGCGCTGGAACTCTTCCAGCGCACGCTCCGGCTGGCCGACGATCGCGACACCGACGCTGGCGAGGAGTCAGTCTCCCGGCGGGCCGAGCGGGCCGGGTCGAGGGCACTGACACGTCTGGAGGGTGCTCTCGAAGACGTCCAGTCCGCGCTCGACGGACAGCCCCCGGACAGTGAGGCACGCGACCTGCTCGAAGACGCCCAGCGACTCCAGGCTGATATTGAAGATCGACTCGACGAGGAGGAGACGGTTGAGACTGGTCCGTCCGTCGATGTCGAGTCCGAACTCCGCTCCATCAAAGACCAGGTCGAGAACGACGACGAAGAGTAGGGACCGAGTATGACCGAGACCGTCCGTAGCGTGCTCGTTGGACTTCTCAGCGGGGCCGCAGTCGTCGCATTCGTCCTCCTCTTCGTGCTCGCCAGGACGCGAATCGGTCCGCCGTGGTTGCTCGTGTCGCTCGCTGGCATCGGCGTCATTGCAGTTCTCGCCGTGGTCGGCGCCGGGGGCCTGGAGTCGCTGTTCCGGCCCACTGACGAGTGGTGGCTGGGGCGCGTCGAGACCACCCTCGAAGACGTCTGGAACGGCTACGCCGACGCCGCTCTCGTCGGTGGACTGCTTATTGTCGGCCTCGGTTCACTCGGGCAGTCGCTCTCGGATCCGACCGGCAAGTCAGCTTACAGCCTGCTCGTTGTCGCGTTCATCTGTCTCGGTGCGGCGTCCTTCGCAGTTGTCGGCAGTCGGTATCCGTAGGCAGCATCTCTCACCGACCACAGGCACCGGAACGACACACTCTTTAGGCTGGCCTAAAGAAGGGTGAGTAATCAATGACCGCCGATATTTGCGTGATCGTACCGACGATCAGAGAGCACGAGTGTGTGCGCGAGTACGTGGCGAACGCTCGCCGCCACGGGTTCGATACCGACCGGTTGCATTTCGTGCTCGTCACGGAGGATTTCTGTGACACCGGCAGTATGGAGTCGATGCTCGAAGAAATTGACGTCTCGGGGGACATCTTCGACGGGAGCGCCCGCGAGGCGTGGTTCGCCGAGCAGGGGATCGAGGAATACAGCCATCTGATCCCCGAAGCCAGCCACGCCCAGACGAGTTTCGGCCTGCTGTATCTCTGGGCGGGCGAGTTCGAGTACGGCGTGTTCATCGACGACGACACGCTGCCACACGAGGATAGTGACTTCTTCGGCACACATATGGACAACCTCCACTATCAGGGGTCGATCGAATCGGTCGAGTCCGACGAGCAGTGGGTGAACGTCCTCCACGAGACGGACACGGACCTGTACCCACGTGGCTACCCCTACAGTGCAATGGACGAGACCGTCCGGACGGAGACGACGACCGTCTCTGAGGTCGTTGCTTCCCAGGGGCTGTGGACGAACGTCCCCGACCTCGACGCCGTCCGAATCCTGATGGACGGCGACCTCGACGGGCAGGCTCAGACCCGACTCGACGCGGACGACTACGGTGAGGATTTCGTGGCCGCACCCGGTCAGTACCTGACTGTCTGCTCGATGAACCTCGCGTTCAGGCGAGAGATCGTCCCGGCGTTCTATCAGTTGCCGATGGACGACAACCCCTGGGACGTCGGCCGGTTCGACGACATCTGGAGCGGCGTCTTCCTCAAGCGGGCCGCGGACCTGCTGGGCAAGCAGATCTACAACGGAGCACCGCTGTGTGAGCACAACAAGGCCCCGCGTTCGACGTTCGGCGACCTGGCCAACGAGGTGGCCGGGCTCGAACTGAACGAACACGTCTGGGAACTGGCCGATCGCGTCCCCGAAGCAGCGGGGTTCGCCGACGCGTTCGAGCGCATGGCCGACGAGTTGCTCGCTGCCGACGTGTCCGACTACGAGAACGGCGAGTTCTTCGCCTACGTCGGCGAGCACATGCACGACTGGCTCGACTGCCTCGCTGCGATCGATGCCGACGGCGTTCGAACCACTCGGTCCGCCAGGTCGGCGGCCGACGACTGAACCGAACCGCCAGGCTTATATCCTTTAGGCCAGCCTAAAAGCAATGATGACAACTGACGACGACACGCGCGATGACGGATCCACGAGCGAACGCCATCGTCCCTCTCGCCGGCGATTTCTCGCGGCAGGCGGTGTGGCCGCGACTGGCGCGCTCGCGGGCTGTACCGGGCTGTTCGGTGGCGGTGACGACGGCGACTACGGGCCGCCCGACTACGACGCGGCAGACGCGGCGATGGAAGCGATGGCTATCTCGGAGTTTCAGGGGTCCGGTGCGATCCTCGAAGGACGGCCCGCTCCGGGCGGGCGTTCGATGGAGGATCTGCCGAACCTCTCGGGTGAGCTTGCGATCTATCTCGGCGGCGGCGAGGGCGGGCTGTACCGCGATCTGTTCGACGTACTCGAAGCTGTCTATCCCGACTTCTCCTATACAGCACAGCCGAAGCCTTCGAGCGAACTCGCCGCCCAGATCGCCGAGGAGGCCCAGACGGGACAACTCCAGGCGGACGTGTTCATCTCGATCGGCGCGGGGTCGCTCGGGGCCGTCGTCGAGGAGGGGGCGACCCGACCACTGACTGCCGAAACTGTCGAGCCCGTCCCCGGGGCGTTCGTCGAACCGGACAACAACTGGGTCGGCATCGCCGGTCGTGCCCGTGCGATTCCGTACAACACTGACCAGCTCGATGAGAGCGACCTCCCCGACAGTGTGATGGACATCCCCAATGCCGACCCGCTCCAGAATGCGATGGGTTGGGCGCCGACCTACGGCGCGTTCCAGGACTTTGTCACCGCGATGCGACTGCTGGAAGGCGAAGACGCGACCCTGCAGTGGCTCGAGGACATGCAGGCGGCGGGGATCCAATCGTACGACAACGAGTTTTTGATCTCGGATGCGGTCTCGACCGGCGAACTCGACGCTGGGTTCGCCAACCACTACTACGCGATGCGGGTGCTCAACGGCTCGCCCGACCGACCGCTGGATCTCCACTTCACCCGCGGCGACGCCGGGTCGCTGGTCAACGTCTCCGGGGCCGCGCTGCTCGATCGCGACGAGAACGCCGGGCTCGCCGACGTGTTCGTCCGGCACCTCCTCTCGGCGGAGGCCCAGGAGTTCTTCGCCACCCGGACCTACGCCTACCCGATGCTCCCCGGCGTGCAGCCGGTGGGTGACCTGCCGACGATCGACGAGCTGGAGACGCCCGATATCGACCTGACAGAGCTGTCGAACACCGGACCGACGACGGATCTATTGACCGAGGCAGGGGTGCTGTAACGCGCACGATGTCAGTCAGCGACCGGATCGACGCCGTCTCCCGGCGGTTCAAGCGCCGCTCGCCGAGCGACGTCCAGACGCTCGTGCTGGCGCTGCTCGCAGGTTCGGTCGCGGTCGCAGTTCTGACACCGCTTTTGTGGGTGCTCAACAGCGCTCGATCGGTGCCTATCGATCGGTTCCTGGAGATCCTGCTGCGACAGACGACATTCGATATCCTCCTCAATACTGTCGTGCTCGTCGTCGCGGTCACGGCGTTGTCGATCCTGATCGGCGTCCCGCTGGCCGTGCTGACTGCCCAGACCGATATGCCATTCCGGCGGCTGTTTACCGTGCTCGCTGCGCTGCCGCTGGTCGTCCCGAGTTACATCGGTGCCTTCGCGTTCGTCTCGGCGTTCGGCCCGCGGGGCGAACTCGCTACCGTACTCGCGCCGCTCGGGATCGAACAGATTCCGTCGATCTACGGGCTCGGCGGCTCGGTGATCGTGCTGACGCTGTTCACCTATCCCTACGTGTTTCTCACGACGCGTGCGTCGCTGCTGTCGATCGACGGTCGCAGCGTCGAGGCCGCCCGGACGCTCAATCACACGCGTCTGGCGGCGTTCCGACGGGTCACACTGCCGCAGCTGAAGCCCGGTATCGCCGCGGGGGCACTGCTGGTCGCGCTGTACACGCTCTCGGATTTCGGGACGCCGGCAATCATGCAGTTCGACGTGTTCACCCGGATCATCTACGTGCGCACGACCGCCCGACAGGTCGATATCGCGTCGATCTTCTCGATCCTGCTGGTCGGACTGACGGTCGTCATCCTGCTGGCCGAATCGCGAATCGAGCGCGGCGGCGAGACGTCCGCATACGTCAACCGCGGCACGGATCGACCGGGCGTCGTCCGGCTCGGCCGATGGCGCTGGATGGCGACGCTGTTCCCGCTCGCCATCGCGGCGCTGGCGCTCGCGCTGCCGCCGGCAATCTTGCTGACGTGGCTCGGGCGATCGACGCCGGAGCTGGCCGGCGCGGCGGTCGATTTCCAGTGGGAATTCGCCTGGAACTCGGTGTTGGTTTCGGGGCTGGCGGCGGGCGTGTCCGTCCTCGCGGCGCTACCGCTCGCGTATCTCTCGGCACGCGGGGAGGGGCGACTCGCGTCGCTGCCCGAGCGGGCGAGTTACGTCGGCTACGCCGTTCCGGGCGTCATCGTCGGGTTCGGACTGTTGTCCGTGGCGCTGAACGTGACGCCGTTCCTCTACGGTTCGATCGCGGTGCTGGTGTTCGCCTACGTCGTTCGGTTCCTCCCCCAGGCCGTCGGAACGACCCGGTCGTCGATCCTGCAGGTCGACCCGCAACTGCTGGAGGCCGCGCGGACGCTCGGGAAGCCCCCGCTTGCGGCGTTTCGGAAGATCGTGTTGCCGCTGGTGATGCCCGGGATCGTCGCCGGGGCCGCGCTGGTCTTTCTCACCAGTATGAAGGAGCTGGCCGCGACGCTTCTGTTGCGGCCGTTCGGTTTCGAGACGCTCGTAACCTACATCTGGCAGGTCCAGGAAGCAGCGGTCTACGGGCAGGCCGCCGTCCCGGCGCTGGTGTTGATCGGGATCTCGGCGCTGTCGATGCTCGTGATACTCGGACGGGAGCGATACGATGTCAAGGAATGATCTCACTACGACGGTCGAACAGTCCATCGAACCGACCCCCGAGACCGACTCCTTCGGCGAGCCGATCCTGTCGCTGGCGGACGTGACCAAACGCTTCGGCGACGAGCGGGCCGTCGACGGCGTCTCGCTGGACGTTCGGGAAGGTGAGCTTGTGACGCTGCTCGGACCCAGCGGCTGTGGCAAGACGACGACGCTGCGGATGATCGCCGGGCTCGAGACTCCTTCCGAGGGGACGATCACGATCGGCGACGAACGCGTGGCCGGGGCTCGCGACGCGACGCCGCCCGAACAGCGAGACGTCGGCCTGGTCTTTCAGGAGTACGCCCTGTTCCCGCATCTGACCGTCGGCGAGAACGTCGCCTTCGGGCTCGAAGACGGGGCCGACGAGCGCGTCGAAGAGCTGCTCGAACTCGTCGACCTCGAGGGCTACGCCGACCGGAGTCCGGAGAGCCTCTCGGGCGGGGAGCGCCAGCGGGTCGCGCTCGCCCGATCGCTCGCCCCGGAACCGGACGTGCTGTTGCTTGACGAGCCGTTCTCGAATCTCGACGTGCGGCTGCGCGAGGAGATGCGCGAGGAGGTCCGCCGGATCCTCAAGGCCGCGGGCGTGACGGCGGTGTCGGTCACCCACGACCAGGAAGAGGCGCTGTCGATCTCCGACCGCGTCGCGATCATGAACGACGGGCGCCTCGAACAGATCGGCCGCCCGGAGGACGTGTTCGGCCATCCCGAATCGCGGTTCGTCGCGAGCTTCCTCGGCCAGGCGAGTTTCCTCACCGGGACTGTCGTCGAGGGCGGCGTCGACACGTCACTGGGACTGCTCGACGATCGGCAACTCGACGGTTCGATCGAAGAGTATCGCGGCGCCGAGATCGAGGTGCTGGTCCGCCCGGACGACCTCCGGGCGATCCCCTGTCCCGGAGCAAGCACCGACGGCGAGGTCGTTCACCGCCAGTACACCGGCCCATCGTTCGTCTACCGGGTCGAACTCGACGCCGGCGACGTGGTTCACTGCCAGCACAACCACGCGACCGAGTTCGACCACGGAACCCGGGTCTGTGTCGAACTCGAAGCCGACCACTCGCTGGCCTGGTATCCCGGGGAGTGATGTCGGGTCCGGACGCCCTCATGCGGCGCCTGCCCGCGTCCCTCCGGAAGCGAGTGCGTAACCCGGAGACGCGCTGGCGCGTCGCAGTCGGGCTGCTGGCGCTGCTCGCCGGGGCAGTCGTCTTTCTGATCGCCACGCGCGTCTTCCCTTATCACTCGCTCAATCACGACGAGGGCGTCTACCTCCAGCAGGCCCGAATGTTGCTCGACGGACAGCTCTTTCTCCGGCCACCCGTCCCGGAGGCGTTCCGGCCGTGGTTCTTCGTCGAGAGCCCCGGAGGGATGTACTCGAAGTACTCGCCGGTGGTCCCGGCGATGTACGCCCCGGGGCTCGCACTCGGCGTGCCGCGAATGACGCTCGCGGTCGTCGGCGCGGGGATCGTCGCCCTCATGGCTGGGCTGGGCGCGGAACTGTTCGATCGCCCGACCGGCTTGCTCGCGGGTCTCGTCGTGCTCGGGTCGCCGCTGTTTCTGATCAACGCGGCAACCTTTCTGCCGTACGCGCCGACGACGCTGTTGAACCTGGCGTTCGCACTGGCGTATCTCCGGGCCGATCGAATGGGGAGCCGCCGACTGGCGGCCGTCGCCGGCGGTGCGATCGGGCTCGCGTTTTTCGCCCGACCCTACACAGCTGTCCTGTTTGCCGTCCCGTTCATCCTCCACGCGCTGTGGACACTGCGAACCCGCGAGCGCGGCGTGTGGGTCCGTCAGGGGACCGTCGCGGCCGTCGGGCTGGTCGGCGTCGCCGCTGCGCTGGGATACAACGCCGCCGTCACTGGCTCCGCACTGGAGTTTCCCTATCACGCGTTCGCTCCGCGAGACGGCGTCGGCTTCGGCACGCGCGAGTTGCTCGGCCGGGAAATAGCATACACCCCCGAACTCGCCGCGCGGTCGAACGCCCGCGCGCTGGAGACGTTCGCGAGAGACTGGGCTCCGGCCGGCCTGCTCGGCGTCCTCACGGCGGTCGTCGGCCTCGCGGTGGTACTCCGGAACCGAACGCCCCGGCGGCTCGCAGTCACCGGGCTCGCCGTCTCCGTGCCCGTCGGCGAGGCGTACTTCTGGGGCACGCTGAATATCCTGGGCGACATCGCCGAGTCCGGCGACGGACTGATCGCATACCTGGGACCGTACTATCACCTCGATCTGCTCGTTCCGCTGTCGCTGCTGGCGGCGCTGGCGATCCGGACCGCCAGCCAGCGGACGTGGACAGCGCTAAACCGGCAGTTCGAACCCCGACAGGCGCTTGCGGTATCGATGGCGCTGGCTGCTGTCGTTGCCGCGGTCGGTGGTGGCGTAGCGGTCACGACCGCGGCCGATCCGATCGACCGGAATCAGGCGATAACTGACCACTACGAAGCCGCCTACGGGCCCTTCGAGAACCACTCCTTCGAGGACGCGCTGGTCTTGCTACCACAGCCCTACGGCCCGTGGTTGAACCACCCTTTCCAGCCGCTCCGCAACGATCCCGGCTACGACGGCCCGGCGGTGTACGCTCTCGAAGAGCGGCCGTTCGAAGTGGTCGATTCGTTCGAGGACCGGCAGCTCTACCGGTACAGCTTCCGGAACCCGTGGCCGCCGACCGCTGGCGAGCCGGTCGAGCCGCGGCTCCGTCCGATTCGGGCGGTCGAGGGCGAGGCGGTGACACTCACCGCCAGTGCAGGGCTCCCCCAGTACGCCGAGAGCGTCTCGATCCGGCTTGCAGGCAGCGACGACCACGCCCGAACCGCGGTCCCGGCAGACGGAGCGTCGACGAACGTCACTGTCGACCTCTCGGAGAGTGTCGCCACGCTCGAGGGGCCCGATGTTTCGGAGCCGCTGGAAGTCACCGTCGACGGCCGGGAGACGCTCGAACTCGAACTGTTCGTCGACTACGGGACCGGGGCCGGGTTCAGCTACGCGCTCTCGATGCCGGTCGAAGCGAGCGACGGCGACGTGCGGGCGATTTCCCCGCGTCTCCAGTTGTGTGAGCTGGCCCACCGCTGTGACGGTGCCGCCGCGTACGTGCCCGGCGAGACGCGCCCGGGGCAGTCTCTGCATACGACTCTCGAGGTGACCAAGCAATGAGGAACGAGACGGACGAGCAGGCGAACAGTGCGGAAGACGACACCGGAAACCCTACCCTCACGCGACGGGACGCGGTGATCGCGCTCGGAGCGGCCGGCGTCGGAGCCGGCGGGCTCGGCGCACTGGTATGGGACGAACTCGATGATGAGCCGCCCCGACGCGGGTCCGACGACGACCCCACCTGGCGGGAGACGGTCGTTGCCGCAGCGGAAGCCCTGTATCCGGCGTCCGTGTCGGGCGTCGAGTCGTTCGTCGAGACCTACGTCGTGGGTCGCGTGCAGGATCGGCAGACGTACCTCGACGGCGTGCAGCGGGCGGCCGGAAATATCGACGAATACGCCCGTTACTGGCACGACCGGCCGTTCGCCGCGCTCGACCGATCGACCCGACAGACCGTCTTCGACGACTACGGACTGGCCGACAGTGCTCCGGACCCGGAAGGGTCAGAGCGCGAACAGGTCCGGTATTACCTGCTCAACGAACTGCTCTTTGCCTTCTATTCGTCGCCGGCCGGTGGCGAACTCGTCGGCCTCGAGAACCCACCAGGCCACCCTGGGGGTCTCGACAGCTACCAGCGCGGCCCGCGATGAGCGCTACACTACCGGCGTCGCTCCTGGACGCCCACGCGCAGAATCGACCCGGCAATCTCGGCGCCGCCGGCGATCGGATCCAGCGTCGTCTCGCCCGCCCGCTCGCCGTACTCGATCTCGATCTCGCGGACGTCGTATCCCCGAGACAGCGGTCGCAACAGCAACTCCGCCGAGAGGCCGGTGTTCTCGGTCCACTCGATATCCTCGATGACGGACGTCCGGTAGGCGCGCATCCCGGTCGTCGTATCGCGGACGGGATGGTCGATCAGCAGGCTCGCGAGCACGGCGAACAGGCGGTTGCCCAGCCGGTTGAACCCTGGCATCGCCTCGGCGCCGCCGGAGAGTCGGTCGCCGCTGACCACGTCGGCACCGTCGTTGATCGCGTCCAGAAAATCGGGCAACCGATCCATCGGATAGGTGTCGTCACAGTCGGTCGTGACCACGACCGGTCGGTCAGCCGCGCGAAGCGCGCGCTCGACCGCGACACCATACCCCTGGGGTTCCTGTTCGATGACCCGCGCGCCCTTCTCGCGGGCGATCTCCGGAGTCCGGTCGCTGGAACTGTCCACACAGACGATCGACGCCTGCCCGTCAGTCACGCGATCGATATCGTCGAGTACTGTTCCGATCGCCTGCTGTTCGTTGTACGTCCCCATGACGACCGCGACATCCTCAAACGTGTACGCACTCATTACCCGTCGTTCGAGACGGACTGTCTTGAGTTTTAGGCTTGCCAAAAACATATAGCGGAATATATTGCCGTGTTCCCGCGGTGGGTTTAAACGGAGAGACGGAGGTTATTTTAGCTTTGCCAACAGATACGAGAGTACAGCTATGGCATCCAGAGAGTTCACTCGGCGGAGCCTCATGCAGAAGGGAGCGGCGGGGGCGGGATTCATCGCACTCGGCTCGCTCGCGGGGTGTAGCGGCGGTGACAGCGGTGAAGACGGAACGCCCACCGGAACCGAGACACCCACTGGGGATGGGCCCGGGACGAGCGGCGGGCTCAATCCCGGTAGTATCGTACCCGCGCAGGCGGGAGCCGTCGTCTCGGTGGATATGCAGGCCATGTTGGACGATGACGACCTCCGGGACGTGGTGAATACGGCACTGGGCGAACTCGCGAAGTTCGGCGAGGGAGGCGAGTTCCCCCAGGACGTGGAGTCCGCCATCGAGATGGCCCGCGAAGAGGCCGATCTCGATCCGACGGGGTTCAACGAGGGCCTGCTGTTCATGGAAGTCGAGTCGTCCGGGACCGACGAGGAATACGCCGGCGTCGTCATGGAGACGGACTGGTCCGAAGACGAACTCATCGGCTTCCTCGAATCCGACGGCGACAGCGAACTCGAGCAGTCCGAATACGGCGGGAAAACGATCTATTCGGCGCCGGATTCGGACGACGGCGGCATGGCCGTCCTTTCGGACGGTCGATACGTCATCGGCCCGACGGAGGTCATCGAGGACGTCATCGACGTGTCGAACGGCGACGGCGATGCGATCGCTGGCGAGTTAGCGACGCTGTACAGCGACACGACGGACGGACACATGGCGTTCGCGACCGTTGTGCCGGACGACGCCCTCACTGAGGAGGACTTCAGCACGGACGAGATCACGATCGAAAGTGTCGGGCAGATCGAGTATATGTCCGGCAGCGTCTACAAGACCGACTCCGCCTACGGCGTCGAAACGAGCATGTGGGCGGGCGATGCGGCAAGCGATCTCGCAGACGACATCGAGTTCGCTCTCGATGCCGCGGCTCGCATGGAAGACACCTCGGACGAACTTGCGACCCGCATCGAAGACGTGGAAGTCGAAACGTCCGGCCAGACGACGACGATGTCCTACGAGGAGGACATCGAAGAGGTGAAATCCTACGCCGAGGAGTACGTCGGCGAGTTGATCGGGATGCTGATGCTCTTCGGGATGAGCAGCGGGACGACGACTGTCTGATCGGCCGACCTACTTCTGGCCGTCACACGCCGGGCGGCCCGTCCCTACCGATGACGATTTCGTGCGCCTCGATATCTTCCAGCGCAGCGACCTGGCCGCCGATTTCGAGTTCACGATCGCCGGTGTCGACGACAAGCGAGGCCGCGACCCAGTTGTTCTCCGAGAGCACGTCAACGATTTTCCCTTCGACCAGGGTGTGCTCGCCCGTCTCCACGTCTCGGCCCTCGATCGAGGCGTAGTACGTTCCCTCTAGTTGTTCGAGATCCGACACGCACCGGCGGATCGTCCCGTATCGACGCGGGAACTGGTCCGCGACGGGCTCTTCGACGATCGTTTCGGCCGTGGTCCACAGGACCGTGTTCAGGAAACCCGATAGCAGAAAGCCCAGTTCCGAACGGTTGAAGATCACGCCGTAGCGGTCCTCCGCGCCTTCGATCCCTTCTCTGGTCGCGTACATCGCGTACTCGCCGTCGGCGACAGCTACGATCGGCGTCGTCACGCCGCGGCGCGTCCGGACGGTCGTGGCGACGTCGACGTAATCGAACTCGTCGGGCCCCGGCACCGCTGCGGCCGGCGAGAGGAGGATCTCGACCGCGACACCCTTGCTCTGGACGTCCGCGAGCGTCTCGTGATATCGTTCGAGAAGGTCGGGCGTCAGCGACACCATCAGCTCGTACTCGGCTGACTCGATCACGTCTTCGAGATACCGCAGCATCGTCGGCCGGGACTTCACCAGCGAGACGCCCTCCGCCTCGCGTGCCGGCTGCGTGTATCGCTCGTTGAGCCCGGTGACGAGCGACGACAGCGAATCGCGATAGTCGGCGAACGCCTCCTGCGGGTCGATCGCCAGCACCTTCATCGGTCGGGACTCGCGAAGTTCGACCAGCCCGCTGTCGCTGAGGCTCCGCACCGTGTCGTACACCCGCGGCTGGGGGATATCGGTGTATTCGGCGATCTCCGCGGCCGTGAGTTCGCCGTGTTCGAGGATCGTCAGGTATGCTTTCGCCTCGTACTCGCCGAAATCGAGCCGCTCGGCGATGTGCTCCAGCGACGAGAGTAGGTCGTCTGACGCCATTACAACGTTATTCTACGAGCGAATAAATCAGTCCTTTGTTATTGATCCGAGATATCGTCCAGTCGAGCGAACTCGACGACGGCTTTGATCTGTTGCTCGTCGTCGAGGTGGGCTTGCTGGAGATTCGTCGGTATGGCGACGGCCGTGCTCGGTTTCCCGTGTCGCTGGCCTCCGCCGATCTCGGTCTCTCGGCGGAAGTGATCCGGAGTACTGCCAGAGCCATTCATCCCTGGCATATCGCCGACCCACGCGTTTACGTCGATCCGACCCGAACACCGCTTATGCGAGTCGCAGTCTTCGGCGGCGGATACGCCGGTCTCCCGCTCGTTCGACGGCTCGAACGACGGCTGCCGGCGACCGACGAGATCGTCCTGTTCGACGACAGCCCGACACACACCGTGCGCCACGAGGTCCATCGCGTCATTCGGCGACCCGACATGGCCGAGGCGATCACGATCCCCTTCTCCGAGATTCTCGACGGCGCACGGCACCGACAGCAGCGTGTGACCGATATCGATCCCGAGCGGCAGGTAGCGACGCTCGCCGGCGGCGAGACAGTTACCTACGACGCGGGTGCGATCACGCTCGGTATCGAGACCGCGTTCTACGGTCTCGACGGCGTTCGCGAGCACGCGACACCGCTTCGGACTGTCGATCACGCCCGACAGATCCGCGCGGACGCCTTCGAGGCGTTCGAAGCGGACGGTCGAATTGTCGTCGGGGGAGCCGGCCTCTCGGGAATCCAGGCCGCGGGCGAACTCGCGGCGCTGGCACGCGAAGAAGACGCCGACGCGACGGTCACGCTACTCGAACAGGCCCCGAAGATCGCGCCGTCGTTCCCATCGGATCTCCGCCGCGGACTGCGCGAGGAGCTGACCGATCGCGGGATCGATATCCGAACTGGCGCAGGCGTGACCCGCGCCGACGAGGCAACCATCGATCTCGAAGACGGCTCGACCGTCCCGTACGACCAATTCGTCTGGACCGGCGGAATCACGGGGACGGATGCCGTTCCCGATCGCCCGAGCGTACCGGCGACGCTACGGTTGTCGGATCGGACCGTCGCGCTCGGTGACGCCGCACGCGTCACGGACGTCGACGGACGCCTCGCGCCAGCCACCGCACACACGGCGATCAGACAGGCCCCAGTCGCAGCCGAGAACCTGGCAGCACTGCTCGCGTTCGACCGCGAGGGCAGCCGCGGATTCGAGCCACGACTCGAGCGCTACGACTACGATCAGCTCGGCTGGCTCGTCAGCGTCGGCGACGGTGCGGTCGCGAAGGTCGGGCCGCAACTTCTCCGCGGACCGGCGGCAGCAGCGGTCAAGCGGTCGGTCGGCGCCGGATACCTGACGACGATCGGTGCCGTGCGTGACGCCGTCGAACTCCTCGGAGAAGAGCTGAACTAGTCCTCGAGCAGCGCGACCTCGGGCTCAGTCCAGATGACGAACTCCCCGTCGCGCTCGATGACGCCGTTGACCGCTTGCTGGTCGAGCGGGGAGTCTTTGACCTCCGACTCCTTGATCGGCATGACTTGCCGGACCTCGTCGACGACCCAGCCGGTGTGGCCCTGATCCTCGAAGGTTTCCTCGTCGAAGACGATGATGAGCTGTTCGTCGTCAGTTTCGTCGATGTCCAGCGATACCTTCGGATCGAGGATCGTCGTGATCTGGCCTCGCAAGTCGACGACGCCACGGACGTGATCCGGCGTGTTCGGCACGCGCGTCACCGTCCCCTCTTTGACGATCTCCTCGACGTGCTGGATGTCGAGACAGTACTGCTCGTCGCCGAGTCGGAACTCCAGCACGCGGATCTCCGCTTCGGTCTCGGCCGCCGTCGACTGGGTGGCCGTGGGACCCTCGATCTCCGTCGGCTCGTCGGCGTCGTCGGACGTCGTCGCAGCACCGTCCGGCTGGCTGGTCGTCCCGGCGTCCTCCGAACCGGACGCGTCGGCGTCGACTGTCTTGCCCTCTTCGACGGCCGACACGTCGTCGCTATCGCTCTCGAAGGCAGCCGCCGCGGCCGCCGCCGACGAGGCCGCTGCCGACGCGTCGTCATCGCCGGTCGCGTCCCGTCCAGTCGTCTCGCTCGTCTCGTCGTCCGTCGCTGGTTCGTCGGCGGCTGGTGAATCGTGTGCGGTCATTTCGGTCTGGTCGTCGTCCCCGGTCGCCTCACCCTCGAACCACTCGGATTCGGACGATTCTCCACTCGGATCGTCCGCCGTCGCTGCTGATGGGTCGTCCTCACTCTCGTGGTCCGTCTCCGGCGTCGCCTCATTCTCGCCGCCCCGGTCCGTCTCCAGCGTCGCCTCACTCTCGCCACTCGATTCGTGGCCGTCTGTAGGCGTTCGATCCGTGGGATCGCCGTCGTTGCGCTCACTGCCGGCATCGGAGCGTTGCCCGGTGTCGTCGCTGGGTAGTTCACCGTCGTCTCCCGATTCCTCGTCATTTTCGTCGGCCGAGTCACCGCGCCGCCCTTCGCGCATTCGTCGGATACGTTTCGCCCGTTCCATACGATCGTCGTCATCGTCAGTCATGTGTCACCTCGTGTGTGCGATCAGCGGTTTCGAACCCGAATCGCTCGTCGAACTCCGCGGCGATATCGAGAAAGACGTCGGCCATGTCGACCGATTCGTCGGCCGCAAACACCGATTTACCGGACTTGAACGCGCGCTGCAGTGCGACCCGTTTCCGGACTTCCCAGAGCGGGAACTCGTCGAACACCTCGTTGAGCCACTCGAGCATCATCCGGTCCTCGTTGGTCTTCTCGACGCGGTTCGCGACGACGCCCATCGTCTCGACGGTGATGTCCGTCTGCCCTTCCAGGGCCGCCATCTGGTCGATGAGCAGCTCGATCGCCCGCTCGGAAGTCGCCTCCGTCAGCGCCGGCACGAGGATGTGCTGGGCCGCGTAAATCCCGGTATCAGTCAGTTTCCCGTAAAACGGCGGGGAATCGATGATCACGTAGTCGTACGCGTCTTCGACGCCCGACAGCGCCTCGTCGAGCACGTCCAGCGCGTGTGGGCCCGTCACCGCCTCGGGGGAGACGTTGATCCCGAGAGAAGCCAGTGCTGACGGGTCGATGTCCGCGTTGGGATCGTGCTTGACGCGCGCGATGAGATCGGCGATGGTCAACTCGTGTTCGGCTTGCAAGAGGTCGATGTTACTCGGCAGAACGTCCATCTCCTCGTGTTCGACGATCAACTCTTCGACTCGATCGCGCTGTCGGTGGTCGGTCAGCACGTCGAAGAACGTGGGCGGGTCCCTGTCGTAAGCCTCCAGCAATCCCAGGCCTTCCGTCGCGTTACCCTGGGGATCGAGATCGACGAACAGTACGTCGCGGCCGCGCTCGTTGAGCGCCCCCGCGACGTTGATCGCGATCGTCGTCTTGCCGGTCCCGCCCTTGGCGTTCGTGACGCAGACGCGCGCGGACCCCATATCGGTACTCATCTCTACTGATACCAGAGGCTCGGGTACGACGCGTTATAAAAATACGCTCCGGCGTATCAAATCGGAAAATCGGATACGGTAGTCAGTGTTGCGCGTCGACAGTGCGAGAGCACGCGGCCTTGGCCGTTCCCGCTCATGACCGACTCCTTTTGTTGCCCGCGCCCGCAGGTCCGTCGATGGCGATTACGTTTCGCGACCGGGCGGCCCTGATCGAGGAGACGCTCGTCCTCGCGGACCTCCACTTCGGTCGGGCGTCGGAGTCGGCGGTCGAGGCGCCGATCGAGGACGGGCGGGACGTCCTCGACCGATTCGTGAACCTGCTCGAGGCGACAGAGCCCCGGGATGTCGTCGTCGCCGGCGACCTGCTCCACGCGTTCGATACGGCCACGCCGACCGTCGAGCACCGGCTCGCGGCACTGGACGAGCGCGTCGCCGATGCTGGTGCGGAACTGATCGTCGTCGCCGGCAACCACGACACGATGCTCGGAGAGATCCGTGACGGTCCGATCGTAGATCGGTATCGGCTCGACGATCGGACGGTCGTTGTCCACGGACACGAACGGCCCGACGATCGGACGGTCGTTGTCCACGGACACGAACGGCCCGGCGTCGAGGCCGAGCGGTACGTCCTGGGTCACGACCACCCGGCCATCGAGATCGAGGGGCAGCGACGGCCCTGCTTCCTGCGAGGGCCCGGCGGTCCCGACAGTGCGGAGCTGCTCGTCCTGCCGGCGTTCAACCGCTTTACCGCCGGCGTCCCGGTCAACGGAATGAGTGCCGACGACTTCCAGTCACCGCTCGTCGTCGCGGCCGATCCGCTCGAACCGATTGTCAGAGACGAAAACGCCAGGGAAACGTTGCGGTTCCCGTCGCTGGGTTCGCTCCGTCACCACCTGTAGGGGAGCGGTACTGCTTTATTTCTCGGCGTTGGATGTTCGGGTATGGACGCTGCTGTCGTCATCACGATCGTGGTCGTACTGATCATCCTCGGACTGACGGCTGTGACACGCTGGATCGTCCCGAAAGCCCTCGCTGAGTGATCGCGTCCGGCGACATCGCTACGATCGCCATCACTTTTGCCGCACGGAACGGCCGGCTATGGGCCGGGAGTACCGCCGCTTGCACGATCCGAACGCCGAGTACACGGTGTCGAACCTCTCCGCGGAGACAATGGGCGTCACGCGCTCGCGCGGCGGCGACCGCGACATCGAGATCGCCGACGTCCAGACGACGATGGTCGACGGTGAGGAGCTGTTTGACGAACGGTGAGGTTCGTCAAGCTCGAAAATCTTCGATTTTCGGTGTTCGGTCCGGCGTAACCGGCTCGGATCTGGCCTCGCCTGAGGGCCCGGGAACGGGGCAATACAGACCACGAACGATGCACCGAGATAGAATTGCTTGACGCGTACAATACTTATGTCTCGGTCGTCTATGATAGGTATGACTTGGTCCTCGCTGTTACAGATGGGCGGAACGGGAGGCTGGTGGCTGGTTTCGTTTCTCGGTCCACTCGTCGGTCTGCTGATCATGGGAACAGTCGTCTACCTGTTGTGAAGCGCGATCGCCGGATCGACACCGGCATCCACGGAGGGACGAACGGACGACGCCATGGAGACGCTTCAGAAACGGTACGCGCGCGGTGAGATCGACGAAGCGGAGTTCGAGGAACGGGCCCGGACGCTCCGGGAACGATAGGAGCGGGCGCAGATATTCGCGCATTTAGACACGCAGATACGACAATAATAAAATATGACTGATAATTCACACGGAATATCGAGGCGTCGTGCGCTACAGGTCCTTGGCGGTGCCGGCGTGGCCGCACTCGCAGGTTGCACCTCGCTCGCGGAATCGCTTCCCGGGGGCGACAGCGGACTCGCAGGTGATCCGACGGACGTCACACCACGTGCGCCCCCGTCCGGTCCGGCCGACGAGACGTTCGCGTTGACGGCTGCGCCGGGAGCCGAGGCGTCGGGCGTCTCCCAGTCGACGTGGCTGTACGACGGCACGCTTCCCGGCCCGGAGATCCGGGTTTCGGAGGGGGACGTCGTCGGCGTCTCACTGACCAACGAACTCCCCGACGAGACGACCGTCCACTGGCACGGGCTGCCGGTCGCGAACGGGATGGACGGCGTCCCGAACCTGACGCAGGACCCGGTCGAATCGGGTGGTACCTTCGAGTATCGGTTCCGGGCTGATCCGCCGGGTACGTACTTCTATCACAGCCACGCGGGCCTGCAGCTCGATCGGGGACTCGCCGGACCGCTCGTCGTCGAAGAGGACGAACCACACGTCGACTACGACGACGAATACGTGATCGTCCTCGACGATTATCTCCCGGAGGCGCCGCGATCACCGTCGGACGCAGACGGCACGTCCGGCGGCGGTATGATGGGCGGCGGACCGATGGGTGGCATGATGAACGACTATCGACCGCCCTACGCGGGGATGGCCATGAACGGACGCGGGCCGGCGAACGCACCGAGATTCGACGTCTCGGAGGGTGATCGAGTCCGTCTTCGGTTCGTCAACGCAGCCAGTGCGACGACGTTCCGGGTCCGGGCCGGCGGGCACGCCTTCGATATCTCCCACGCTGACGGGCGACCCGTCGAACCGGTCTCCGCGGACTCGTTCACCTTCGGTCCGGGCGAGCGGTACGACGCCATCGTCACCGCGAACAATCCCGGCACGTGGGCGATCGACGCGACGCCGGTTCGGGGATCGGAGCCCGGTGCCCGGGGTATACTCCAGTACGCCAGCGCGAGCGACGGTCAAGCGCCGACGGCTTCCGGGACGGGTGGCCGAACACTTCAGTACGGCGACCTGCGGTCGATCGAGTCGATCGACGGAATCGACGGAACTCCCGATCGGACGTTCGATCTGACACTCTCTCCCGGCAGCGACGGCTATAGCTGGGCGATCGGCGGACAGGTGTTTCCCGACGCCGACCCGCTAGATATCCGAGAGGGCGATCACGTCCGGATCCGCATGCGCAATCAGAGTCCAGTTCCGCATCCGATGCACCTCCACGGGCACTTCTTCAGCGTCGGCAACGCGATCAAGGACACGGTCGTCGTTCCGGGGCACATGGGCGAGGCCACGATCGATTTCAAGGCGGACAATCCCGGGAACTGGTTCTTCCACTGTCACAACCTCTATCACCTCGAAGCCGGCATGGCGCGGGTCATCCGGTACGTCTGATACGGTCGGTCGTGACGATGTAGCGGTGCGATCGCACAGCGCGTGTGATCGATCTCAATCCGCGCGGTGAGCCCGGACGAACGCTCGCCTGAGCACGGTCAGGAGCACGTAGGTCTCGTACTTCTGCGTCCGACAGTGTTCACAGGGCTGCATATCCGCGATGATGTCTTGGATTTCGTCTTCGTACTCCCCTTCGATAGTCCGCAGGGCGTCCGCCAGTTGCGGCTGAATCGCGTCGGTCATCTCCCCGATCGCTTCGTCGGCCGCGTCCGGCAGCGAGTACGAGAGGACGATCGTGTTCGCCCCGTAGTACTTCGTCGTCCCGCCGCGCCCCTCCTCGAACCGCACGACGTCGACCAGGCCGGCGTCGCGCAACTCGTTGATGTGGTGGCGGACGGTGTTTTCCGTGCGATCGATTCCGCGATCGGCGAGCTGCCGGTGGACCTCCGCGGCGGTCCGCGCCTCCTCGGAGAGAACGTCGAGGATCATCGCCCGCATCGGCTCGTCGATCGCGTCGGAGACACGCGTATCCCGAACGGCGATGTCCTCGATGTCGAAGTCGCTCATATCCGATCCGAGGTGTGCGCCCGGGAAAACTCTCCCGGAGAGAAAGCTCTAGACGACCCGTTTGACCGGCCCGACGGCTCGTTTAGCCATTCAAACATATCATTTAAAAAATACTTTAGTAGGTACGGCCGCTACGTCGAGACGCAATGAGCGAGACAACGCAACTCCGTGTACTGGATTTCGACTGTCCGACCTGTGCGAGTACCGTCGAACGCGCTCTCGGGAACGTCGAGGGCGTCGAGAGCGTCGAGGTGCACTACACGACCGGCCGCGTCGAGATCGGTTACGACGACAGCGTCGCCGACCCGGAGACGTTCGCACGGACGATCGAGAATCAGGGTTACACGCCTCAGCCTGCGTGAACCGACAATGATGAGCACACAATCAGTCGAGCGATACTACCGGACACACCGCCAGGCAATCGTTGCCGGGACGAGCGGCGTCCTCTACGGCGGTGGTTGGGGACTCGGCTACGCCACCGGTTTCGACACCGCCAGCGCCGCGATCTTGATCCTCGCGGCGATCGTGGGCGGCTACGACATCGCTAAGACCGCCTACCACGAGGTCAAGAGCCGAACCCTCGGTATCAAAACGCTCGTGACGCTGGCCGCAGTGGGCGCGGTCGCAATCGGCGCCTACTGGGAGGCCGCCGCGGTGGTCTTCCTGTTCTCGCTTGGATCGTACCTCGAGGGGCGGACGATGCGCAAGACGCGCAACGCTCTCGAAGAGCTCCTGGAGATGACGCCCGACACCGCCACTGTCCGGCGTGACGGCCAGCTCCAGGAAGTGCCGGCACGCGAGGTCGAAGACGGAGACATCGTCGTCGTCAAACCCGGCGAGAAGATCCCGGTCGACGGCGACGTGATCGACGGCGAGAGCGCGGTCAACCAGGCCCCGGTTACCGGCGAAAGCGCACCCGTGTACAAGTCGCCCGGCGAGGAGGTCTATGCTGGAACGATCAATCAGGAGGGTGCCATCGAGGTCGAGACGACCGGTGCGGGCTCGGACACGACGCTCCAGCGGATCATCCGCCGCGTCGAGCAGGCCCAGGAGGCCCAGTCGCCGACCGAGAGCATCATCGATCGCTTCGCGAGGTACTACACACCCGGTGTGATCGCGCTGTCGATCGGTGCCTACGCCGTGACACAGAACGCGATTCTCTCTCTGACGCTGCTTGTGATCGGCTGCCCGGGCGCGCTGGTGATCGGACCGCCGGTCAGCATCGTCAGCGCGATCGGCAACGCCGCCCGGTCGGGGGTGTTGATGAAAGGCGGCGAGCACCTCGAACGGGCCGGCAAGATCGACCTCGTGGCCTTCGACAAGACCGGGACGCTCACGAAAGGCGAGACGCGCGTCTCGGACATCGAGGGGTTCGGTGTCGAGAGCGACGAGGCTCTGGAACTCGCTGCCATCGCCGAGAAAAAGAGCGAACACCACCTCGCCGACGCGATCGTCGAGGCGGCGCGCCATCGGACGGGTGCGGCGACCGATGGCGGTACGGCGGCCGTCCGTCCGGACGCCGCGTCGGTCCCGAGGGCCGCGGGATCGATCCCCGACCCGGACGGGTTCGAGGTGATCGCCGGCAAAGGCGTCGTCGCCCACCACGACGGTCGTGAGGTCGTCGTCGGCAACCGGACGTTACTCGACGAACGCGGCGTCGAGATCCCGGCGGCCGTCGCCGAGTACGTCCGCGAACGCGAGGAGCGCGGCGAAACCGCCGTCCACGTGGCTCGGGAAGTCACGGCAAGCGGCGGGAACGAGGCGAGCGGAGAGCACGACCGAGTCGCCAGCCACGAGGTCGTCGGCGTGATCGCCATGCGCGACGAGTTACGGGAAGCCGCGCCGGCGGTGATCGCCGACCTCCGGGACGCAGGCATCGAGACGGTGATGCTTACCGGGGACAACGAGCGGACTGCCAGCGCAGTTGCGAACGAGGTCGGGATCGACGACTACCGTGCCGAATTGCTCCCCGAGGGCAAGCAGCGCGTCGTCGAGGACCTCCGCGAGGAAGGTCACGTCGTCGCGATGGTCGGCGACGGCATCAACGACGCCCCCTCGCTGGCAGCCGCCGACGTCGGGATTGCGATGGGTGCCGCCGGCACCGACACCGCCATCGAGACCGCCGACATGGCGCTGATGGCCGACGACCTGCAGCGGATTCCGTACGCGGTCACCCTGAGCAAGGCCACGCGATGGAACGTCTACGAGAACGTCGGCCTCGCAGTGGCCACCGTGACGCTCTTGCTCGCCGGCGTGCTGACGAGCTACGTCACGCTCGCGCTCGGAATGCTGGTCCACGAGGCCAGCGTCCTCGCGGTGATCGGCAACGGAATGCGACTGCTGCGGTACTGACCAGATAATACTATTTTCAGGAATCCACGACAATGTCCGAAACCACGAATCCGACCGACACGAAGCGTACCGAGGAGCACTGGGCCGTCGAATACGATGTCGAACCGATCCGGATCCGCGACCCCGTCGCGGAGGCACTCGCGGTCCTCGAACCCGGCGAGCCGTTCGTCGTCACCTACGGGGATCTGGTCAAAGTAGCGGGGCACTCATGTCCGACTGCATCGGGCGCCTATCGGATCACACAGATCGGGCTCGATGCGCTGTACCCGGACGACTGTCCGACCCGAAGCGAGATCGAAGTGCTCGCAGCAGGA
Organism: Halapricum desulfuricans; assembly: GCF_017094465.1. NCBI lineage: Archaea > Methanobacteriati > Methanobacteriota > Halobacteria > Halobacteriales > Haloarculaceae > Halapricum > Halapricum desulfuricans. The sequence continues at coordinate 1,231,169 of NZ_CP064791.1, read as the reverse complement.
CCGCGCGACGATGCCACCTACGGCGTCATGAGTCGACTGATCTCGTACGTGACCGGGGCAGCGCAAGAAGATGGATTCGGCGGACTCGCCGGTGGTCACGGTGATCGCCAGCACCTGCTGACGTTCGACGCTTTCGAGTCCGGCAGCGCGGACCCCGCGTTCAGGCTCCGTCGAACCGACACCGTCGAAACCGTCGAGGTGACCTACCACGTCAGCAGCGTTCCGAATGGCGGACCCGCGATCGGTAGTCTCCAGCGGATCATCGACGGGACGGCCAGCGAGGAAGACCGCGAACTGTTTGCGGAGGCCTGGCACAGTCGCGTTCAAAACGTTCTTTCGGACGATTCGCTGTTCACGGTGACGACCGTCGAACACTGACCACAGGGCAGTCTGTTCGAGAGTGACCGGGTGTCGATCGCTCTCACCGGCGGATCACTCGCCGCTGAGCCACGCACGCCGCAGCCGGTGAAATTGTTCGGTAGATGCGTCGCTCTGATCGGCAGCAGCGCGCAGATCTGCTCCGGTGACATTTCCACGCTCGAGAGCACGCTGGAAGAGGTCATCGACGACCGTTGCAGTTTCATCCCCCTCGGCCGAGTAGTGGCCAGAAGCTGTCTGTACTGCACCGTCGAACGCCAACTCGTCGCCGTCGGTAGATTCCTCGGGAAGCCCGACCGAGTAGGAGAGGGTAGCTTCCGTCTCCGGCGTATCGAGTTCCCAGAGGACCGTCAGCTCGTCGTCGTTTCGATTCACGGCGACCGGTTCGGGGTCGGCATCGACGTCCGTGACCGTCCCCGGGGCCTGCTCTCGAACCGATACTCGACCCTCGATCCCGCGGATCGAGACGGTGACCGGGAGTGATTGCCCGGGGAGGGGATACGGTCGCTCGATCGTTCGCGCCGCGAGGCGGTCCGTTAGCGCCGGTGGACCGCTCGCTTTCACGGCCGGCTGCTCTTTGGCTGTGTGCGCCTCGGATCGGTCTGCCTGGGTCTCACTTCTGCTCGTCGCTCCCTGCCCCGCGTCCCCGGTGAACCGGGCCCAGACGACCAGGATACTCGGGAGGACGAAGACGGCCGCCAGGAACGCGTAGACGATAGTGAGAGCGGTTATGAGACCGAACGACTGGAGGAACGGCAAAATCGCGACGAGCAGAACGGCGAATCCCGCGGCCGTCGTTGCCGCACTCGATAGTAAGGCCCCGCCAGTACCGATCACCGTTTCGTGGAGGGCTGTTGGGACGCTCTGGGCGCCGTCCAGTTCCTGATTGAATCGCTCGCTGATGTGCAGGCTGTAGTCGACGCCGAGCCCGATCGTGAGCCCGGTGATCATGCCCGTGACGATGTTGAACGGAATCTCCAGAAGCGCCATCGTTCCGAGCACCCACGCGAGCGTCATCGCGACCGGCACGATCGTGACGACCCCGAGCGATGCGCTTCCTTCAGTCACCCGGTAGGCTATCGAGAGAAACACCAGCACCGACAGCAGCGCGACGACGAGACTCAGGATCGCCGTCTCGGCGAGTTGATCGGCGGTGATCTGGTTGACGATCACGTCCCCCGTTGCGATCGCGGCGACCCCACCGCCATCGATATCGTCGGCGATCCAGTCCATCTGGTCGGTCACCGTCTCGGCCTCCGCGTCACCGTCGACCGTCACGACCATCCGAAGTGCCTGGTATTCCCCGCCTTCGCGATGAACGACGGTGCTCGCGTCGTCGGGGGCGACCCGGTAGAGGTCGTCGAAGACAGCGGTCACGTTCTCGTCGGGAACACCGTCGCCGTCGGTATCTGACGCCGCGAGCGTCTCGTTGAAGGATTCGTTTCGCGCTGCCACGTCGTCCATGACGGTGATCGGATCGGAGATCGCGGCCGAGCCGTCGGCGTAGGTTTCGGTGACGGACAGGTCGCTGGCGTTCGTCCGCGCCTCGTCCATTCGATCCAGCGTCTCGGGATCGGTCACGTCGCCACGGACGAGGATCGTCGCCGTCGTGTCCTGTCTGACGAAGTCCGAGTCGAGCGTTTCGATCGCCGTCTCGGCGGTGTACGTTCCGGGAGCGACGGGTTCTGGAAGGTCTTTCAGCCAGTCGGCCGGGTCTTCCGCGAGGAAGTCCGACTGCTCGAAACTCGCGTCGATATCGGTCCCACCGTACACACCGACGCCACTGATCACCACGGCGACGACGATGACGACGTACGGCGCAGTCGTTGCCAGCGTCGAGCCGGTGTCCAGAACCGTATTGATCGGTCCGCGTCCGGTGCCGACCGCCGGCTTCACCCGATCGAACCCGCGTGATTCCAGTACGTCGTCGAGTTCGACCTTCAGTGCCGGAACGAGGACGCCGAAGACCAGTAGCGCGGCGACGATCCCGATCGCGCTGACGAGGCCGATCTCCCGGAAGATCGACAGCGGACTCGTGAGGTTCGAGAGAAAGCCGATGACTGTCGTCGTAGTGACGTAGGCGAGCGCGACGCCGACGCTCCCGAGGCCGACAGCCATCGCTTTCGAGGGCGACGTGTCTTCGTCTTCGCGTTCTTCGCGGTAGCGCATCACGACGTGGAGGCCGTAATCGATCGAGAGCCCGATCAGCAACACGAGGACGACGATGAACGGCTGGCTGAACGCGATCCCGGACCAGCCCATCGTCCCGAACGTCCAGACGAGGACGAGCCCGATCCCGCCCAGGCCCAGCAGGATATCCAGGGGATCCCGGTAGACGACGACGAGGACGAACAGGACGAACGCCGCGGCGAGCGGCCCGACCAGCAGAACGCTGTCGGTCATGGAGTCGCGGATCTCCGTCGAGACGATCCCGTCTCCGTAGACGAGCACGGACATCGAGTCGTCTCCGGGGGCGAGATCGGCGATCGCAGTCTGTGCGTCTTCGATTGCCTCGGGGGCGTCGCCCGGAGCGAACGACCCGCCGGGACTCTCCTGGGTGACGACCAGCAGCGTGGCGTTCACGTCCGCGGTCCCCGGCTCGTAGTACTCCGGCATAAACGCCAGTGCCCCGGCGGAGCGGCTCGCGTTCGCAGCCAGCGCTTCCGCAGCGAGATCGTCGATCTGCGAGTCGTTCAACGACTGGAGCGCTTCGACTTGCTCGTCGAGTGTCGGATCGATACTGTCGATCGCCGCCCGTTCGTCCGACAGGTTCGCGTACTCCTCGGCGAGGATGCTCTCGTCCTGGTTCCGATTTTTCACGCCGTCTGTCTCGTTGGTGCTATCGGACGTGTCTGTGCCGTTCACGCCGTCGATACTGGCATTCGCGTTTGCGCCACGGCGCTCTGTGACAGTGTCGTTGAACAGGTCGTAGTCTTCCTCGGTGAGGTTCACCGAACTGTTGGCGTCGACGCTCTCGAAGGCCGGACGCACACTCCGGTTCGGGTTCGAGACGAGTGATTCGAGCGCCCCGTGGAGGGCCGCTTTCGTCTCGTCGAGTTCGCGCTGGCGGTCCTGCAGGTCTTCGACGCGGTCCTCCCGGATCGATGCAGTTGCGAGTACTTGCGCGACGCTCGCGGTCGGATCCTCGTCCGCGAGCGTCCCGTCGATCGTCTCGTTGGTGCGGATGGACTGCTCGTATTCGAGCATCGCCACGAGCGTCTCTCGATCGAGGACGTCCTCGTCCTGGACGATGACCTGGGCCCGGGTCGCGTTCTCTGGCCCCGACGAGAAGTTGGCGTCCGTGTAATCGAGCGCGTCAGCCTCGTCGGCGTCGGTCTGGAACTGATCGAGCGACGTCGAGCGATCGAGCATCGTCACACCGCTCCCGACGATGACCGACGCCACGAGCATCACTGCGATAACGATCCGTGCGTTGTCCGCGATCGTTTCGGCGATATCTCCCGTCATCGCGTCTCGCCTCTGAGCCGTCTCCATCCGTTACCGAACGATCGTTCGATCATTGTGTACCGAACGTTCGGTAGACTGCCGTTGTAAAACTTCCGCCGAACGCATCAGCTGGTAGACCCCCCAGCGGTAACAGCGCGGAAGTTCACGGCTTCAGCCGTTGGTAGCTGCTCCGTTGTCGAGGTTGACGTCCGCGAGATGGAGACGGTACGACCCCGTCCACTCGGTGGCAGCGGTCGGGGATCGTCTTCGGTCGCGAGACCGGTCGTGAACAGCTACGCGTGTTCGATCTCAATGTGCCACTCGTCGGGCCCGACTTCGGTCGCCTCGTAGGTGAAGCCGCGACTCTCGATGACGTCGTAGAGCGGCTCCGGCTCGAAGCTGTTGATCAACAGTAGCGTGTCTCCCTCAGGGAGACTGCTCAGTGCGGCCATAATGTCCCCGAACGGCTCGCCGTCGATGTTCCGCACGTCGAGTCGTTCGTCCGCCGTCTCGGTCATTTCTGAACTCATGGACGTACCGATGTCCGTCTCGCACCTGTATATTCTCCCGATAACGTTCGGCCGAGGACGGACAAGTCGACGCGTACAACCGTCTCGTCGTTGGGACGCTCCGCTAGAAACAAAACACGAACGGATACATCAGCGCCACCCGATCTCCGCCTTCGAGTTCCGTATCGAGGCCGTCGAGGTGTTCGTTGAACCGGCCGTTGACGGCGACGCGGGCGAACGCCCTGGTCTGTTCGCCCTCCGGGTTCTTGTTCCAGACTCCGGGTGGATCTCCTTCCAGGGGTGCCCATCCGCGTGCAGTCGCGTCGGCTTCCGTCTCGGCGATGAGCATATCGGCGACGTCGTACTCCTCGAAGAACGCGTCGAGAAACTCCCGAAGCGACGATCCGTCGAACGTGTACTCGAAACTCCCCGTGCCGACTGCCGACCGAACGTGGCCGGTACACTTGACCTCGACTGTCGTCACCATCGCTGCCGACGTGACCGCATGCTCGACCGAGACACGATGCTCATATCCGTCTGTAGTGATCGACACAACTTGCCGATATTCCCGAACATATTCGTGCCGATTGCGATCTGCAGGAACCAACAGAGACTTGGTTGCTGATACTGGTAGCTATACGTTCGTAACGATATCCGGCACGACGGCGTGCCAGACCAGATGGTATCGCCGCCAGTATGACCCCGGGATATATACACGCTGTCGAACAACCGTTCGGTATGACAGATCGCGACGACGGACCGTCGTTTTCGTTCGTCAGCGAGCCGGAAGACACGCGCGAACGGATCATGCAGGCGACGTTCGAGACCGTCCAGGCGCACGGGTTCGCGGGGCTGTCGATCGGCCGGATCGCCGACCGGGCCGACCTCAGCAAGTCCTCGGTGTACCACTTCTACGACGACAAGGACGACCTCTTGCTCGCGTTCCTGGACGCGATGCTCGCCCAGTTCGGCGGGCCGCTGGCGGACGCCGACTTCGACGACCCGGAGACGGAACTCTGGACGCTCGTCGATTTCGGCCTCTACGGGACGACCGGCGAACAGTTCCCGCCGGTCGACGGGGTCGGCGACGTGAACGGCCGGCCCTACGTGGAACTTCGATCGCAGGCGACCCACGACGACGAGTATCGCGATCGGTTCACCGACATCGACGCGTCGATGCACGAGCGACTCGCGACGGTCATCGACCGCGGTATCGACGACGGCGTCTTTCGACCGGTCGACCCCGATCGCACGGCGCAGTTCCTGCTGACGGTGTTGCTCGGTGGGCTGTTCCGCCGGGCTACCAGTGACGGCCTCGACGCCGACGCGGTCCGATCCGAGCTCGAAGCCGTCGTCGACGACAGGCTACTGCCGGCGTAGCGTCCTGCAAGACGCTTCGGGCGTCGAGAGCCGCTGTACGACCGGGTCGATCGAACGTGTTCGGGACAGTCCACAGGGACGGTGAGACCGAACGGGGAGGTACGATGGGTCTGTTCAGCCGAGGCGACAGCGGCGGGCCGGAGTTCGACGAGTACGGGGAGTTCGTCCCGTCGAACGTCCCGGATCCGGGACCGCGTCTGACCGATCACGCGGTACTCGAAGGGGAGGAGCACGTCGAGATCCACCGGACGGTCCGGGACATCTTCGAGGAGCGGGGCGTCTACGACACGACGTTCGGATACAACCTCGCGAAGCTCAACCTCGATCCCCGACATCCCGATGCCGGGTTCCGGTACGCGGTCGAAGACGACGAGGTGCTGCACGTCGAGTTCACGCCGACGACCGCCTTCTGTCCGCAGGGCGAGGTGCTCACGACCGCGGCGAGCCGCGCGCTCAACGATCTCGCCGACCGCCACGGGTTCGAGGCAGTCGAGGTCCGGATCGCCGACCGCCACCAGCATAGCGACGCGATCAACGAACAGTTGCAGGCCGACGCTGACGGCGAACTTGCGGACTCGAGCGAAGACGAACAGGCCGACCTCCCCTTCTGACGAGTCGCTCGTCCACGGAGTCACTTCGTTACGCCGTGGATCGGCCGGCCAGCGTGGCGAGCACTTCCCGGACGGTCTCCGGGCGGTGTCGCCAGACGACCCCGGCCATGTTCGCGCCGAACAACAGGATCCCCGCGCCGAGGAGGTTCCCGCCGACGGCGATCACCCACGTCGTCGCGAGGGCGTCCCCGATCCAGAGGCCGGCCAGTCCGACCGCGAGCAGCCAGAACTCAACGGTCGCGATGCGGTCGTCGTAGAGGTCGTCGACCATCGGCACTGACTCGTATCCGAGCCGGTCGCTGTAGCGGTGATACCAGACGATGAAGGGCACGACGTGATAGAAGGTGCCGACGATCGTCAGGGTGAACACGCCGACGAAAAGCAGGTGCGTCCCCATCGGCCCGCCGAAGCGCGTGAACACCGAGACCGGGTTGACGAGCCAGTACGGGACCGTGAGCGCGATCCAGCCGACCAGCGACGCCACCACGAGTCCGTACCGCCGGAGCAGCGGCCCGACCTCGACGCGAGCGCGCCACAGCTGCCGGGCGAGAAACCCCGAAAACGCCAGCGCGCCGGTCAGGAAGACGACACCGCCGAACGTCCCGATGCGGGTCGATCCGAGCAACCGTCCGGCCGCGAGCAACGCGATCCCGCCCGGGAGCGCGACCATCTCGACGTGTGCGAGATGGGCGTCCGCTGCCGTCTTCTCCGCCTGCGTGAACATCGGGGCGAGCTGGTAGAGTGCCCCGACGATCGTCGCGAGGACGAATCCGAAGACCGTCAGCGTCAGGTGCGAGAGCACGAGTCGAGCCGGCGCTATCCGGCCGCCGAGCACCCGGAAGGCGATGTCGGTGGCGAGCAGCCAGCCGAGGACCGTCGCCACGAGCAGGCTGGCGAGCGCGAACGCGAAGTGCGCCTCGGTGATGTCGAACGTCCTCGCGGCAGGTAGCGTGCGCACGATGTTGTACGCGAACGTCCAGAACCCGAGCAGTAGCACGCTCGCGCCAATCGGGAGCCACGCGTACTCGAAGAGAAATCCTGCAACCAGTCCGGCGACGCCCAGCGTCACCAGCCAGAGGCTGGCGACCGACAGCCGCCGGGAGTACAGACTCGTCCCCGACCAGACAGGGACGAACTGCGTCATCGCGCCCATGATCGTCAGACCGATCCAGCCCGCCAGCAGGAGGTGTAGCGATCCGGCTCCAGCAGGGTCGATCCCCGGGACGAACGACCCCAGGCCGGCGATCGCACCGCCGATCAGGAGAATCGCCACGCCGATGACGAAATGCGCGAAGGGGATCGCAAGGGGTGGCTGGCTGTCGGTGTCGAGATCGCCCGAGAGTTGTTGCATGGTTGCTGTCCCTATCCAGTCAGTCGTCGGCCGGGTTCGACATCGATCTGTCGATCACTTGGTCGGGTGTCGGTCCGTCGTACTCGGAGGGGACGTACGGACACAGCGGGTCGCTTTCGAGCGGGTCGCCGGTGTAGGCGTACGCCCGCGATCGAGAGCCGCCACAGACGCCGCGATACTCGCAGGCCCCGCACTTCCCGTTCAGGTTCTCGACGTCCCGCAGATCGGTAAACAGGTCGGAGTTCCGGTAGATATCGACGATCGAGCGGTCCCGGACCGAGCCGGCCGACACGGGGAGGAACCCCGACGGGTACACCTCCCCGAGGTGGCTCACGAACGCGAACCCGTTGCCGGCCCGGATGCTCGTCCGCCGGCCGATCTCGTCGGCCGTGGCGGGTGCGACAGCCTCGCCACCCTGCCGTGCCTGCGTCGCGACCCGGCGGTAGTGCGGCGCTTCGGTGGTCTTGACGCCGAACGAGCGCTCCCGTGACTGTTCGAGCAGCCACTCCATGACGCGATCGGACCGTTCGGGATCGATCGGGTCGAGGACCTGTCCGCGGCCGATCGGCACGAGGAAGAACACCGACCAGAGCACGGCCCCGAGGTCCTCCACCAGGTCTGCCAGATCGGGAAGCTCCGGGAGCGTCTCCCGGCAGACGGTCGTGTTGATCTGCAGCGGGATGCCCCGCTCGCGGGCATGGCGCGCGACCGAGACAGTCCCCTCGAAACTGCCCGGCTCGCCGCGGAACTCGTCGTGGGCCTCGGCGCTCGCGCCGTCGACGCTCAGCGCCAGCCGTCGCAGTCCCGCATCGGCCAACTCGTCGACGATTTCGGGTGTCAGTGCGTCGGTCCCGCTGGGCGTGAGTGTCATCGACAGTCCCTGCTCGACGCCGTACCGGACGAGTTCGACCAGGTCGTCCCGGACGAGCGGGTCACCGCCCGAGAGCACGACGAGCTGGTCGTCGCCGAATTCGGCCACCTCCGAGAGCAACTCCTTTCCCTCCGCGGTCGTCAGCTCGCCCGGATGGCGGTCGGGCCGGGCGTCCGCCCGACAGTGCTTGCACTCGAGTTCACAGGCCTGGGTGACCTCCCAGATGAGGACGAACGGCCGCTCCGATAGATCGATGTCCCGAGGATGCATACGTCTCTCCCCGGCTCTTGGTGCGCCACGCCCGAGTCAGCCGTCCCGAACATATTCATCTGTGTCGATATGGCATGTCGAGTGGACCGAATGACGAACACGTTCGGGAGAACCGTTGCCCGCACGCGTCTCCACGCGACGACTATGGAGCCGACAGACGTGCTCGACAGCGAGGCGGTCCCGGACCGAGCCGGCCACGAGACGCTCGACGTCCGCGAACTGCCGCCGCCGAAACCACTCCAGGAGACCCTCGAAGCGGTCGTCGACCTCGGGGACGACGTGTTGATCCAGATCAACGACCGACGGCCCCAGCACCTGTTCCCGAAACTCGACGACCGGGGGCTCGAATACGAATCGACAGGTGACGATCCGGTCTACACGGCGATCTGGCAGCCGTGACCCGGTGAACGTGCGTCCGTCTACGAGCAGGGCAGGCCGAGGCGGTTCACGTTCGGTTTTCCAGCAGTCGAGACGGTAGCGCACGTCGAGCGCGAACAAGGTGTGGTATTTATGTGTCACCCTATATCATGTGAAAACGATGGACGAGTCGTTTCGAGTGCTGGCGGTCGACGACGATCCGGGCATGTCGGAACTGATCGCCGAGTTCTTACCCCGGGAAGACGACCGTTTCACCGTTGAGACCGCTCTGTCGGCGACTGAAGCGCTGGACCGCTTCGAGCAGGAGACGTTCGACGCGATTATTTCCGACTATCAAATGCCCGATATCGACGGGCTCGATTTTCTGCAGACGCTCCGGGAGGAGTTCGACAGCGATATCCCGTTCATCGTTTTCACCGGCAAGGGGCGAGAGGAGGTAGCGATCGACGCGCTCAACCTCGGAGCCGATCGGTACCTCCAGAAAGGGGGCGATCCCACCTCTCAGTACAGCGTGCTGGCCGATGCGGTCCGCAACGAGATCGAGAAACACCAGACGAAAGCGGAATTGCGTGCGCTGAACCGGGAACTCACGGCACAGAACCACCAGCTGGAAGCCTACACCGAGCAACTCGAGACGACCGAACGGCGACTCCGAGACGAAATCGAGGAGCGAAAGAAACGCGAACGGGAGTTGCGACGCCACAAACGGCTTCTCGACGCCCTGTTCGACTTCGTCCCGATACATCTGTTCATCAAGGACCGGGAGGCTCGCCACCTCTGGGTAAGCAGCGAGTTCTACGACGATCCCGAGCGTTGGATCGGTAAACGGGACACAGAAGTCGAGTACGATGTCCCGGATGAGTTCTCCGAGGAGGCGTATCAAGATGACCTACGGGTTATCGAAGAGGGGGAGCAGATTATCGATAAAGAAACCTACGACGAAGCTCGAGACAGGTATTTCCTCACGTCGAAAGTGCCCTGGCGCGACGAGGACGGCGACATCGTCGGACTCCTCGGCTATTCGTTCGACGTCACCGACCAGAAAGAACGCGAACAGCGACTCCGGACGATCATCGACAACCTGCCCGGGATCGTCTATCGATGCGAGCAACGACCGGGGTGGCCGATGGAGATTGTCCGCGGCCGTGTCGAGGAGCTGACCGGCTACACGGCCGAACAGATCGAACGCGGCACGGTGAGCTGGGGCGAAGACATCATCGTCCCGGACGACAGAGATCGAGTCTGGGAAGAGGTTGGTCTGGCCGTCAAGAACGACGAACCCTTCGAACTGGCCTATCGGATCGAGACCCGCTCCGGCGAACGGAGACGGGTCTGGGAACGAGGACAGCCCGCACAGGTGGCGGACGACACGACTCGAATAGAGGGATTGATCATGGACATCCCCGAAAATATTCGGAACATGGTCGGGGACTGACACAGGTGGCTATACATTCGTGAACTGCTCCGGGGTCAAGTGGTTCGAGAATCTCCGATTCTCGTCATCTGCTCACGGCGCTTGCGCCGTTCGCAGGTTCGTGGGATTTTGTCCCACGCCCATCACGGAAATCTTCGATTTCCGTACGACCCCGAGGCACTCGGCCTGCTCCGCCTGTAGAGATTTCTGGCACGACGGCGTGTCAGATCATTTCGAAACGGTATAGACCAGTATGAATACCGAACGCGTCTGCGATCGGATTAGGGGTACACAGTCGTCAGCTCCCAGGCGTCCGGACTCTTGCGGCGCACGTCGAACGGGTCGATCGCGGCCGGCTCGACCTCGGCGAGAGTGGCGAGATACTGTCGGACAGGCGTCGGATCGCGGTCGCTGACCACGCGGAACTGCTCGCCGGATTCGAGATCCTCGAAGGCCTCCCGGACGCGGTCGCGACGCGGTTCGGGGTCGAGCCCGCGGATATCGACCGCGTCTTCGGGCGGCTCGTAGGTCGCCAGCGCGTCGAGTTCGGCCTCGATCGCGCCGGTCAGTTCCTCGAACCGCGGCGTCGTCTCCCCGGGGACGGGGCGCTCCTGGAAGTCCCGATCGAACGGCAGGGTCGCGAGGACCTCCGCTGAGAGGTCCGCAACGTCGTCGGTGAACAGCTCGTTGGGCTCACCGCAGTGCTCGCAGACGAACTCGGCCATGTTGACAACGGCCCCGAGGACGGGCACCCCTTCGTCGAGAAAGAGGTCGATCGTCCGGTTGGTGTCGGTGATACTCGTCTCGAACGGCGTCGTCACGACGACGAGGGCGTCGACGGGCACCTCCTGCAGGGTCGTGAGCACGACGTCGCCGGTCCCGGGCGGCAGATCGATCACGAGCGTGTCGTCGCTCCGCCAGGCAGTCTCGCCGAACAGATCCGAGACGGCGTCGTGAGCCATCGCCCCGCGCCAGGCGAGCGGCACGTCCGACTCCAGCAGGCCGACGCCCATCACTTCCATCCCCTGGTGGCTGATCGGGATCGGTTCGCCGTCGTCGGTCGAGTACACCGGCCCCTCGACCTCCAGCAGCCGGTGGACGTTCGGACCGTGCACGTCGGCGTCGAACAGCGCAACCTCGCGGTCGGCCGCGAGCGTCGTCGCGAGGCGGGTCGCGACTGTGGACTTGCCGACGCCGCCCTTCGCGCTGGCGACCGCGATCACGTGCTCGAAATCCTCGAGGTTCGCCCCCGGGTCCGGACCGGGCGTCGTCTGTTCGACCTGGACGTTCTCGATTCCGGGGATGTCCTCGGTCACCTCGATCACCGCCGTCATCACGTTCTCGCTCGAAGCGTTCGGCGCCGACGAGAGGTCGACGACGACCGTCAGGTCGCTCCCGTGAACGTCGATCTCCGCGACGATGCCGGCGCTGACGAGGTCGGAGTCGACGCTCGGAAGCGACACGTCCGAGAGGGTTTCGCGGACGACCGTTCGTGGGTCGTCGGGCGGGTCAGTTGCGGGCATCGTTACAGGTCCGGTGGGGTGTCCTGGCTCGACGCGGTCGTCGGCGCGGTGCTTCCGGTGAACAGTTCCCGGCGCTCGGTGTCGCCATCGAGAGCGTTGGCGGCGGCTTCGGCGACGATGTCACTGTCGTCGTCGGTCAGTTCCGTGAGCGCCTCTCGGGCCCGGTCGTCGTCGATCCCGCCGAGGAACTCCGCCACCCACTCGCGGACGCGCTCGCTGTCGTCGTCGACGAACGCGAGCAGCGTCTCCAGGAGTTCCTCGTCGCGGTGTTTGGCCAGCGAGACGATCGCGTTCCGGCGGACGGCGTGGTGGTCGTCGTCCAGGCACTCCTCGATCACGCCGGCGTGTCCGGCCCGGTCATGATCGTCGAGGACGACGACGGCTTCCGCCCGGACCCAGGGGTTCTCGTCGGCCAGCGCGTCCCGGACGGCGGTCGACAGCTCGTCGGTATCCAGCTCACCGAGGGCTTCGACGGCGAATTGCCGGACGTCGGGGTCCGGATCGTCGCGAACGGCGCAGGAAAGTGCGTTCGCGACACGATCGCTCACCCGTCGGTCGGCGAGTGCCAGTGCCGCCCGACGGCGGTCGGCGGCGTCGCCGTCGTCGAGCGTCGCGAGCAGGTCGTCGACGCTGTCGGCAGCGACCGGTGCGGTGTCGGCCGCGGTCAGCTCCGACGGCGTCGCCTCACCCAGCGTGACGTCCTCCCGACCGACATCGATGTCCTCGAGCGATTCGACATCGCGTCCAAATCCGGGACTTCGCGTCGGATCGAGTTGTGGGTCGGAGGGGCCGTCGGTCGCATCGTCGGACTCTTTCACGCCGAGACACCTCCCCTGGGTTCGACGAGCAACAGCAGGCCGAGCACGACGGCCAGCGCCCGCGGGACGGTCGCGGGCACGCCGCCGACGACGAGGAGCGCGGCGCCGATCGCGGCGGACCAGTGGCGCTGCCGTACGCCCGCACTAACGGTCGTCACCAGTCCGCAGGTCCCGACAGCGAGCACGAGCAGCGACGCGCCGACGACGCCGCCGGCAACGAGCGTCACCGCACCGGTGACGAACGGTGCGGTCGTCCCGACGGCGACCAGCGCTGCAGCGACGACGCCGCCGAACGCCCAGTCCGCGCGACCGTGTGCCAGCAGCGCCGGCGTCGCGGCCCCGCCAAGGAGGAAGAGGTGTGTGCCGAGCGTCGACAGCGTCGTCGGCTCGACGCCGATCGCGCCGAGCAGCGAGAGCCCGACGGCACCGACGATCGCGACGACCGGCAGCAGGTGCCAGTCCGCGTGCCGTTCGGCCCGCACCCAGCGGCGACCGACCGCGAGCGCCCCGCCACCGGTGATGGCGACGACCGCTCCGACCGCGACCGTCGGGACGGCCGCCGCAAGTGCGCCGAACACGGCGACGAAGGCCAGACCGATCCGTTCGACCCCGTCCGCTGTCGTCGTCGCGAGCACGACGGCCGCCAGTGCCGGACCCAGCGTGGCGACCAGCCGCAGCGTCGCCATCGACCCCGCGAACGCCGGCACGAACCCCGCGTTCAGTGCGACGCGGGCGATCAACAGTGCCCCTGCCGTCGCCAGCGCGAGCGCGCCCGCCGCGGGACGTGTGTCGATGCGGGGAAGCGACCGGGTCGACACCCGGTGGACGGCACTCTCACTGCTCGTCATCGACACCGCCCCCGTAACGCTCCCTGAGATCGGTGAGATCCGCCGTCACGACGCCGTCCAGCAGGCGGGCGAGGTCGGCGTAGAAGCCGTCGTGAACGGCCTCGATCCGGGCGCACAGCCCTTCGGCGAACGGATCCAGATGACGGTCGAGGAAGTCACGCCTGGCGCGTCCGGCACCGTCTTCGCCGGCCGCCTCGCGCCGCGCGAGGTAGGCGGCGAACTCCAGTTCCAACCGGACGTTGTCGTGGTGGTCCCGGCGCTCCTGGTCAACCGCCACGCCGAAGTGATCGTAGACTCGCGCCAGATCGACGTTGACGTCGTTCCAGGACGCCTCCCGATACGTCGACTCGTACAGCGGGACCGGCGGGCCATCGCTTTCGAGCGAGCCGTCCGTGCGGTCGGTGTATTCGGCGTGTCCCAGCGTGAACAGTGCGTTGTACGTCGCACTCAGCCCCTTCCGATCGTCGCCGGTGTCGATCCGCGGTCGATCGACGTCGAGCGACGACCGATCGACGTAGGCGTCGATCTCCTCGGCCAGTTGCCCGTCCGCTGCGGCCGCGTGGAACTGCTCGTCCGGGTTGTCGAACGCCCGGGCAAGCAGTGCGTACAGGCCGCTCCGGGCAGCCGCGTCCCGGTCGTATCCGGGTTCCTGGTCACTCTGTGGCGCGGCCATTTTCAGAGCCTCCCGTCGCCTTCCGAACGGGCGCGTCTGATACCCTGTGCGGTCAGAACCACCACGGCGACGATCGCGATGCCGGCGAGCGCCCACAGGATCGACGCGAAGGGCGTGCCGCCGTCGTCGGGACCAACGGGCAGGTAGTACCACTCGCTTACAGCCTTCTGTCCGGAGCGTTCGTCGTTCGCGCCGTCCCAGACGGCGAAGGCGACGTCGAGATCGTCCTCGCCAGTGATCGCCGTGCGGTTGTCGCCGTCGGGTTCAGCTTCGCGGTTGAACACGACCGACCAAGTGTCCTCCCCATCGTCGTAGCTGGCCCACGTCCGAACCGTCTCGTTTTCGAACGCCGTCGTCGATCCCTGCCCGCCAGCGAGCAGTTCCTCAGTGTCACCGTCGGCGGTCCAGTACCAGACGTTCACGAGGTTGGACTGACTCCCCATCGCGATCGCCGGCTGTTCGGACGTGTCGACCGGGATCTGGACGGCCGCCCCGTCGAGGAACGCGTTCGGGTTCGACGCGTTCCGGCTCGCTTCCGTGTCCTGCCACTGCAGCCGGACGAACACGTCACCGTCAGCGCGGGCAGCCTGGACCTCGACCGAGCGGGTGTTCACCGACTCGGCGTTCGGCAGCCCGCTCGGCGCGGCCGCCAGCGGGACTTCGGCGGCTGGAGCCTCCGCCCAGCCGTCCGCGTTCGCTCCGGAGAGGTTCCCCTCGACTGTCGGTGCCGGGACTTCCCTGGCCGGACGAGCGTCGACGAGCGCCGGAATGGCCGCCGACGCGACGACCAGGATCGCGGCGAGCCCGACGAACGTCCAGGTCGTGCGCTCAGTCATCGTCGAACACCCCCGTTCGGTCGAGGCGGTACTGCTCGGCCGGATTCGTGTCCTGTAGTATCTCCATGAGTTCGCTGTAGCCGCCGCGTTCGACCTTCTGGCGCTCCTGCTCGATCGTGTCCAGAGCGTCGTGGACCCGCTCGCCGAACAGCTGTTCGAGGTACGACCGGGGGATCCGATCGACGTCGACGGTCTCGCCGCCCTCGGAGTGCTGGGGCGGCGCGAACGGCGGGATATAGTAGACGTTCGGCGTCGTCTGGTACTCCGGATGCAGCGGGAGCGCGACCTCGTACTGCTCGACGAGCTTGTAGATCGGCCCGTCGGTATCGTCGAGATAGCCCACCAGTCGGAGCTGGGTCACACACTGATCGGCGCAGGCGGGCGGGTGGATCTCCTCGTCGGGGCCTTCCCCTTCGATCCGCGGATAACAGAAGACGCACTTCTCGGAGTTCTTCGAGACGGCGTTGTAGTAGATCTTCTTGTAGGGACAGCCCTCGACGCAGTACCGATAGCCACGACAGCGGTCCTGATCGACGAGGACGACGCCGTCCTCTTCGCGCTTGTAGACCGCCTGGCGAGGGCAGGCCTCCACACAAGAGGGGTGCGTGCAGTGGTTGCAGATCCGCGGCAGGTAGAAGTAGTAGCTGTTGGGGTGTTCGCCCGCACCCTGGTCTTCATCCCAGTTGGGACCCCACTCGGGCTTGCCGCCCTCGGGGGCGAGTTTCTTGTCCTCGCCCTCTTTGAGGATGCCCTCGTGATCGAATTCCCAGGCCTCGCCGTAGTCCTCGCTCGCGGGGATCTCGCCCGGCGTGCGCTCGGTGTGCTCGTCGGACACCCAGCCGCCGCCCTTCTCCTCCCAGCGCCGGGGGTAGCCCTTCCCGGGACGGGTCTCGACGTTGTTCCAGTACATGTACTCGGTCCCCTCGCGTTCGGTCCACAGCGTCTTGCAGGCGACCGTACACGTCTGACAGCCGATGCACTTGTTGAGGTCCATCACCATCGCGACCTGGTGGTCGACCCCGTCGGCGATCTCGAAGTTCTCATGTGCCATCAGTTATCACCCCCCTCTTTCGGGCGGACGTCACAGCGGACGTCGCTGTTCACTCCGGTCGGCCCCCAGAAATTGGGGAAGAAGTGCAGGTGTTCGCCACTGTCCTCGGGGTATTGCACCAGCTGTGTGGGTTTCATGTACATCGGGACCAGCGAGTTGAAGTTCTCGCGGTTGGGGAACTGGTATTTCTCCCAGCCGAACGGCAGCTGGACAGTGCCGGGGTCAGCCGAGGGGTAGACCTTGGCTATCGCCTCGATTTCGGAGAGGTCGTTGTAGATTTCGACCCGGTCGCCGTCTTCGATCCCGCGTCGCTGCGCGTCGTCAGGGTGGATGAACACGACTGGTTCGCCGCGGTTCAGCCTGAGCAGCTTCTCGTTGTCACGCCACGTCGAGTGGATCGCGTATCGGCCGTGAGGGGTGTTGTACCGCAGGGGATACTCCTGCTGGTCCTGCTGTTCGGGCGGGCGTTTGTGGGTCGGTAGCTGTTCGTCGAGTTCGAGGAACCAGTCGTGGTCGATGTAGTACTGCTGGCGGCCCGTGAACGTCGGCCAGGGTTCCTTGTCCTGGACGAAGTCCTTCCAGGGGGCGTAGGCTTCGCCCTCCTCGATGTCCGAGGTCCAGTGGTCGCCGGCGGCCTCGAAGCGCTGTGGCTGCTCGACCGTGTCCGCGAAGGTGATTTCACCGCCGTCGTCGGGGTTGGATTCCGTCGAGTGTTCGAGGATGAACTCGGCGGCGGCCTCGTCGTCTGCCAGCGCGCCGTCACCCTCCCCTTCCTCAGTGAGCCAGTCGCGGACGTAGTCGTCTTCGAGCGACTGCAGGTCGATCTCGCGGTCGAACTTGCGATCGTCGATCGGATCGATGTCGCGTCTCTCCGCGAGGTCCTGGATCTTCGCCGCGAGTTCCCTGAAGATCTGCCAGTCGGTCTTGGCCTCGCCGAGGGGCTCGACCGCCGGCGTGAACGGGTGCACGTACGTGTGCATGTCCGTCATGTTCAGGTCGGTCTTCTCGTAGTGACTCGCAGCCGGCAAGACGATGTCGCTGTACAGCGCCGTCGAGTCCAGCCGGAAGTTGATGTCCACCACGAGGTCGAGTTTCGGCCAGAGGTTCTCCTCGATGGCGACGTTGCCCTTCGCCTGATTGAAGAAGTTGCCACGCCAGACGAACATCGTCGACGGGTCCGGCCGGAAGCCGTCGCCGCGCTCCTCGGGGTAGACTGGCATCCAGCCCTCGTTGACCGACTCCTGGATCATCGAACGCGTCTGCTCGTCGGTGTTGTTGAGAATCCCCGCATGGAAGTAGGTCCATAGCGTCGTCGGGACGCCCCTGACGCTTCCAGTCGGGAACGAGAGGTTTTTCCAGCCGTTGAACGTCCAGATCTTCTCCTGGCCGACGTAGTGGTCGACGCCGGTCCCGTTGCGGCCGATGTGGCCGGTCAGCGTGGTGAGCAACTGGATCGCACGGTTGCCGAGGTCGTTGTGATACCAGTCGTTGACGCCCTTGCCGTGGATAATCTTCGCGGCGTCGGACTCGGCGAACTCCCGGGCGATCTTCCGGTGAGTCCGTTCGCCGACGCCGGTCTCCTCGGCGACGTACTCGGGCGTGTAGTTCGACAGTTCCTCCCGGAGATTCACCCACACCGACCGGACCGGCACCTGTCCGTCGGTCGTCGTGACCTCCTCCTCGACGGCCAGTTGCGGATCGAAGTCCAGTTCGATGGATTTGCTGGGATCGTATTTGTCCGCGCGATCGCCGAGCGAGGCGGGCGCGATCCGGGGCTCGCCGTCGCCGTCCTGCATGACCATCACTTTCTCCGGGTTCTCGACGTCCGCGCCGAGTCCGGGGACCTCGCTGGCGCGCAGGAACTTCCCGGTGTCCTCCCGGACGAGCAGCGGCATGTCCGACTGCTCTTTGACGTGGGCTTCGTCGTACAGGCCTTCGTCGACGATCGTCCGGGCCATTCCCAGCGCCAGCGCGGTGTCAGTCCCCGGGTTCGGGGAGAGCCACTCGTCGGTGTGGATCGCCGTCTGGGAGTAATCGGTGAAGACGCCGACGCGCTTGGTGCCGTTGTACTGCGCGTCGAGGAAGTACTTCGCGTCCGGGATGCGCGTGACGTTGATGTTCGAACCCCACGCGATGATGTAGTCGGCGTTGTACCAGTCGGCCGATTCGGCGTTGTCGGTCTGGTGACCCCAGGTGATGGGCTGGCCCGGCGGCAGGTCCGAGTACCAGTCGTAGAAGCTGTGGCTGACCCCGCCGAGCAGGTTGATCAGCCGCGTCCCCGAGGCGAAAGAGACTGGACTCATCGCCGGGATCGGCGTGAACCCCGAGATAGCGTCGTACCGGCCTTCGGTCACCTCGTCGATGACGTGTTCTGCGATCTCGGTCAGGGCCCTGTCCCAGGAGATCCGCTCCCACTGGCCCTCGCCGCGCTCGCCGGTGCGCCGCAGCGGGTATTTCACGCGCTGGTCGGCGTCGACGTAGTCGCTGAAGCAAGCCCCCTTGTTACAGCCCCTGGGGCTCGGGTCCGGGAGGTTCTCGTCGAATCGCGGGTAGTCGTTTGCCTGTTGTTCGCGCCAGACCTGCCCGTTCTTGACGTAGACCTGCCACGAACAGGAGCCGGTGCAGTTGACGCTGTGGGTCGACCGGGAGATCGAGTCCCAGTCCCACTCCTCGCGGTAGAGGTCCTCCCAGTCCCGATAGGGATAGGAGCCGATCGGGTCGTCGACGAGTTCGAGGTTGTTCAGTCCCTGTTCCGCGATCGTCGCGCCGGTGACGCCGACGACGCTTGCGACGCCGGCCCCTTTCAGGAAGTCCCGGCGCGAGACGTCGCCGTCCGGCTGGTCGTTGTTACTACTCATTGGTTGTGATGAAGACGGTGATAGTTCCGATAGCGATACCGACGACCACGAGCGTCGCGCCGGCACTGCCCGTGGGCCCGACCTCCAGGCCGGCCGCGACCAGCGCCAGCCCGAGCAGTTTGCTCGCGGTGTCCAGTCGACTGTACGTCCGCGCCGAGAGCGCGATCTCAGTCATCGCCCAGCACCTCCCCGGCCGACCCCGTCGAGGGCTCACGGAGCGTCCGATAGACGATCCCGAACGCGAGTACCGGCCCGAGGATCAGCGCCGCGAGCAACAGCGGGTTCAGCGTGCCGGTGCTGAGGCCTGTCGCTCTCGCGGCGAGGTTGTTCATCCCACCGAGCGAGGCGAGCATGATGAACACAACTGCCGAGACGCCCACGCTGGTCTGCCACGGCCGATTGAGCGGATCCGCCGTGAAGTGGACGGGCTCTTCCTCACGATCGATGAACGGCCACGCGAAGATGACCAAGAAGATCAGCCCCGGGATGCCGAGCCCGCCGATGAACTCCGCGCTGACGTGGATCCCAACCACGGGAATCGTGAACGAGAGCCACGACGGCAACAGCTTGAGGAAGCCGTACAGCCACATCAAAAACCAGTCCGGCATGATCAGATCGGGCGTCCCAGCCGGATTGTTCGGGCCGTATGCAGCGATGTTGTGTACCGGCAGGAAACCGGCCAACAGCGACAGGGTCGCTAGCGTCAGGAAGAACACCACCGCCGAGACGGCGGCCTGGTTCGGGAACGCGGGCAGGCCGACGACGACGGTGTCGTCCTCGCGGTCGACGGCCCGGTCGCCACCGTCGCTCGCCGGCGACGCGATGTCGTCCTCGCGCTGGGCTTCAGTGTGTTTCTGACGGATCAGAATAACCATGTGGACGGCAAGGAAGGCGACGATCAGTACCGGAATCACCAGCACGTGGAGGAAGTACAGCCGCGGGATAGTCGCGCTGGAGGGGAACGATCCCCCAAAGACGACTTTCGCCAGAATGTCCCCGACGACCGGAATCGCCGTCGTGACGTTGAACCCGATCCCGGTCGCCGTCGCGGCGAACTCATCGAACGGCAAGGCGTATCCGGTGTAGGCCGCCCCGATCGCCAGAATCGCCAGGACCGTGCCGACGATCCAGTTGGGCTCGCGGGGGTTCCGGTAGGAGCCGGTGAAAAACACCCGGAGCATATGCAGGCCGATCGAAGCGACGAACAGATGGGCAGCCCAGTGGTGGAACCGCCGGATAAACATACCGAAGGGCACGTCGTACGTGATCTGCAGCACCGACGCGAAGGCGGCCGGCAGCTCCTCGCCCTGGAACTTCGCGACGCTGCCCTCGTAGGTCGTCGCCGAGGTCGACGGCTCGAAGAAGAAACCGAGGAAGATCCCGGTTAGCGCGAGCATGACGAAGCAGAACAGCGCGATCTCCCCCAGCAGGAACGAGTCCTCGGCCGGGAACGCCTTGCCGCCGAACTCCTCGGCGTCGTCCAGGTCGAACCGGTCGTCGGCCCACTGATACAGCATCTGAGCCAGCGACATCACTCACCACCGGGGCCGATCGGCCCCTCGAAGTCGCCTGTCGCGATCAGATAGCCGCCGCTGGAGATCGTGATCGGCAGCTGCGGCAGCGGGCGCGGCGCGGGTCCGCCGACAACCGAGGCCCCGCCCTTGGGATTGAACTTCGCGTAGTGGCACGGACAGACCCACGTCGAGTTCTCCCGGTCGTCGACCATACAACCCGCGTGCGTGCACACTTTCGAGTACGCGGCGTATCCGCCAGCGGTGAAGGCCATGTTCGTCCCGCCGCCGTACGCCGACTCCGGGAAGCGAACGAGTAGCGTCGGCGCGTCATCCAACCCCGGCCGTGGCTCGGGAAACACAGTGAGTTGTTCGCCCTCACTGAGACGCGACTCCATGATCCGGTCGCCGTTGCCGTCGACGAGCGGGATCTCGTCGCCGTATATCGGGCCGGTGTACTCCCGTTCGAAGACGCGCTGTAACCCGGCCAGCGGCGCTGCCAGGCTCGCGACGGCGGTGAGGCCTCCGACGGTCGCCAGCGCCTTCGCGTAATCGCGGCGCTGCATCTCGGCTCTGGCGTCAGTGTAGATGCTCGGCCGGACCGGTTCGCCGCTGTCACACGTCTCACAGTCGTCGGTGTGGTCGTGCCCGTCCATCAGTCGTGCCCCCTGTGTTCGGCGACCTCGACGTGTGGCATGAACCAGGCGTAGTACGCCACTGTCAGCGCGGCCAGCGAGAGGAACATGCCGGTCGCGTACAGCCCGAAGTACTGGGTGCGCGCCAGCGTCAGGTACTCGCCGGTGAACAGCGCCGCGAAGACGATGGCGAGTACCGTCAGCGCACCCATCGCGGCCAACCCCTCGATCGATTCGGTCGCCTCGTGGTACGCGACCACCCAGCGGCGGTCGGTGTCGATCCACGACCACCCCGGCTGGCCGCCGTCGGCCGCCGCGTCGGGTGGTCTAACTGCACGATTCATGAAGCGGTGGGCGGCGACGAGCGTCCCGAAGAGGCCGAAGAGAGCGACCCAGATGATCACGCCGACCTGACTCGGTGAGAGCTTGTTCGGCGTGTCGACGATGCTCTCCAGGGGCTGCATCTCCGAGACACTCCTGTCTATCGCGACCTCTTCCGACGGCGGTTCGCCGTGCAGCGCGACGAACCACATCGGCAACAGGACCACGAGCACCACCGCGACTATCACGAGTGTCTTCCTATTCATGGTTTGATACTCACACTGCGGGACCGCGTCCGCCAGCGGCCTCGCCACAGTGTGGACTCGTTCATCCGATTCTCACCGCTCGACAGTATCCCCAAACCCTAATGTCTAAGGGCCTTTATGTAATAAATATAATGCATATATTCGGGGTCAGATTTATACAGCCACGAAAAAGCAACGGTCAAATATCTCGAAGAGGGCCGAATATGTTCGCGGATACTGGTATGGGATAGTGCCAGCAACTACGATCTATGACCGGGATCTGTGCCGAGATCCGCGTCGACGGGCCAGCAGTGTGCCAGCTGGCGGACGCGTCGGGCACGGTCTCGTCGGTCTCCCGGGGGACGCGAGCGGACGACGAGGGGACTGTCACTGAGGAGTTTACGGTCAGCGACGACGAACAGTGGGCCGAGGAGTTCGAGGCCGAACCGATCTTCTCCTACGACGATCGAACGGTCTATCGGTTCTCGCGTGCGGCTGATCAAGACTGTGTCTGCGAGCTCGTCGAGCAAACCGGCTGTACGGTCAGAGGGATTCAGGTCGTCGACGGATCAGTCGTGTTGA
Source organism: Halapricum desulfuricans (assembly GCF_017094465.1). NCBI lineage: Archaea > Methanobacteriati > Methanobacteriota > Halobacteria > Halobacteriales > Haloarculaceae > Halapricum > Halapricum desulfuricans. The sequence continues at coordinate 1,208,659 of NZ_CP064791.1, read as the reverse complement.
CCTTCCTGACGACGGACCTCACGACAGTCCGTGACGTGATCGCGGACCTGCGGGACACACACGAGGGCGTTCGGATACGCCGACTGACGCGATCGGACGACGACCAGGGCGACGACAGCACTATCGTCGATCTGAACGTGCTGACCGCGCGCCAGCGCGAGGTGCTCGATACGGCCTACGAGATGGGGTATTTCGAGTACCCGAAAGAAGCCACCGCGAGCGAGGTCGCGGACGCGCTGGACGTCGCGACGCCGACGTTCACCGAACACCTCGCGGCCGCCCAGCACAACCTACTCGCGGAACTCCTCGATACGGAACAGTCACAGCTGCCCCGGTCGGGCGTCTGATCGGAGTCGGCGTCCGCCGTCTCTTCGCGCGGCCGTCGTCCGCGCGCGGATGTGTTGCGACAGCCCGGCGGAGCAGCCGGGAGAATCAGTCCTCGATCCGTTCGGCGTACGCCTCGGCGGAGAGAAGCCCGTCGAGTTCGTCGGCGTCGTCGAGCTCCAGTTCGACGAGCCAGCCGTCGCCGTACGGCTCCTCGTTGATCAGTTCGGGGCGGTCGAGCAGCGCCTCGTTGACCGCGGTCACTTCGCCGGAGGCCGGCATGTACACGTCCGAGACGGCCTTGATACTCTCGACGACGGCGAACTCCGCACCCGCGTCGAACTGGTCGCCTTCCGCCGGGAGTTCGACGAAGACCACGTCGCCGAGTTCGTCCTGTGCGACGTCCGAGACGCCGACGCGTGCGGTGCCGTCGGTCACGTCGATCCATTCGTGGGAGTCGAGGTAGCGCAACCCTTCGGGGATGTCGAAGCTCATCTATCGAGAAATGGTGTGGCCCTGATACGTGCTTTCTTCGGTTCGTCCCTGACAATCACCCGAACGGTCTCGTCGGGCTCCGCGTACTCATTATCGACGTACGCCAGCCCGATCGAGACACCGAGCGTCGGACTCATCGTCCCGCTGGTGACGTGGCCAATCTCCTCGTCATCCGGCGTCGTGACGGTGTGGCCGTGGCGCAACACGCCGCGGTCGAGCAGTTCGACGCCGCAAAGAGTCTCTTCGACCCCCGCTTCCCGGGCCGCCTCGAGCGCGTCTCGACCGACGAAGGCGGTGTCGAGATCGACGACGAAGCCGATCCCCGCCTCGTAGGGGGTCCGGGGCTGTTCGTCGGGATCGAAGTCCTGCCCGGAGAGCAACAGTCCCATCTCCAGGCGCAGGGTGTCCCTGGCGCCGAGGCCGCACGGTTGCACGTCAAAGGCGTCCCAGACCCCGGTTGCCTCCGCCCACGGTGTTAGTATCTCGAAGCCGTCCTCGCCGGTGTAGCCCGTCGCCGCGACCAGACAGTCCACGCCGGCGATCGTCGCCCGCTCGATTTCGAACCGATCGAGCGTGTACCGGCTGTCGGTCACGGTCTCGTACCGAGCGGGCGCGTCCGGCCCCTGGACCGCGATCATCGCCCAGTCCGTCGTGGTATTGTCGATCTCGGCGTCGAGATCGAACGCCGAGCGAATCCACCGACACCGGTCGGCCATCGCCGCGTCGTTGCCGGCGTTGGGGACGAACAGGTACGTCTCGCCGTCCGGGAGCCGGTAGACGACCGTGTCCTCGAGCATGATACCCTCCTCGTCGGTGATCGCCGCGTACTGCGCCTCGCCGGGATCGAGCGCGGCCACGTCGTTCGTCGTGAGTCGCTGCAACAGCGCTGCCGCGTCGGGGCCGGTCACTTCGATCTGACCCATATGGGAGACATCGAACTTGCCGGCTGCCTCGCGGACGCGCTGGTGTTCTCCCCTGATCGAGTCGAACTCGACCGGCATCTCCCAGCCGCCGAAGTCGGTGAAACTGGCTCCTCGATCATCGTGGCGTCGGTAGAGTGGCGTCTGACGGTCCATACGCAAGGGGCGGCAGGAACGGTGGTAATTCTTTGGACCGACGACCGATTCAGGTCGCGAGATTCACTTCCCTTCGAACTCCGGATCGCGGTCCTGCTGGAAGGCGGCCAGCCCCTCCCAGACGTCGTCGGTCGTAAACAGGTGTCCGAACGCGGACGCCTCGACTTCCAGCCCGGCGTCGGTGTCGTCGCGGCCCGCGAGTATCGCGCGTTTCGTGAACTTCTGAGCGATCGGTGGGCCAGCAGCCAACTCCCGCGCCAGTTCCCAGGCCCGCTCTTCGAGGCCCCCGCTATCGACGACCTCGTTGACGAACCCGTAGTCGGCCATCGTCTCGGCGTCGTAGTCGTTGCGGGCCGTGAAGATGATCTCCTTGGCCCGTCCCTCCCCGACGATAGCGCTGAGCCGCTGTGTCCCGCCCCAGCCCGGCAACAGACCGAGATCGTGCTCCGGCTGACCGAACTGTGCGCCCTCGCCGGCGATCCGCATGTCCGCGGCCGTGGCCAGTTCCATCCCGCCGCCGAGACAGTAGCCGTCGACCGCCGCGACGACCGGTTTGGGACACTCCTCGAACGCGCCGAAGACCTGCTGTCCGTACCGCGAGAGCTCGGTCGCTTCGAGCCCGCTGCCCGGGGCGGCTGAAGCGGCGTCGAACCCGGCGGAGAACGCCCGGTCGCCGGCACCTGACACGAGCAGCGCCCGGACGTCGTCGTCCTCCTGTAGGCTTTCGACGGCCTGATCGATCTCCTCGAGCATCTGGACGGTGATCGAGTTCATCCGGTGCGGGCGGTCGATCTCAATGTGACCCACGCGATCCTCGACCGTGACGGAGATCTGTTCGTACGCCCGAGTGTCCGTTTCGTCCCCGCCGTCGGGATAGAACCCGCCATCGTCCGCGATCCTTTCGAGCGCGTCGCTGACTGCGTAGCGCGGATGGCCCGTCTCGGCGTGTCGCTCTTCCAGGGTCTCGACGAGCGTCGTGACGCCCGCCTCGTCGGCCAGTTTGCCGGGACCCTCGGGGAACCCGGCGCCGAGCATCATCGCCTCGTCGATGGCCTCGATCGGCGCGACGTCGTTGTCGATCAGCCTGGCCGTCTCGTTCGCCAGCACCGCGAGCAGGCGGCGTTCGATCGCCGGATCGCCCGCGTCAGTGGGAATCGCGACCCCCTCGTCGTGGTCGTACCATCCCTCACCGGTCTTCTCGCCGAACTGCTCGGCCTCGACTTTGTCAGTCAGCAGCGGACACGGTTCGTAGGCTTGCCCGAGTTCCGAGTTGACGTACTCCAGCACGTGGTGAGCGACGTCGTTGCCGACCTGGTCGGCGAGCTCGAACGCTCCCATCGGCAGGCCGATGTCGTACTTGCTCGTGCTGTCGACGGTCGCGATGTCGGCGTCGCCCTCGTGGACGGCCCAGCACGCCTCGTTCAACAGCGGCGTGAGCACGCGATTGACGATGAATCCCGGGCTGTCCTTGCGCACCCTGACCGGCGTCTTCCCGAACGCCTCGGCCAGGGCTTCGATCGCCTCGATGGTGTCGTCGCTCGTGTGTGCGCCGGTGATCACTTCGACCAGTTGCATCCGCACGGGCGGGTTGAAAAAGTGCATCCCACAGAACTGCTCGGGGCGGTCGGTAACCTCCGAAAGATCGGTGATCGAGAGGCTGGACGTGTTCGTCGCGAAGATCGCCCGATCGGGGGCGTGTTCGGCTACCTCCTCGTACACGTCGATCTTGATATCCATGACCTCCGGTACGGCCTCGATGACGACGTCGGTGTCTTCGAGGGCCGCCGAGAGATCGACCAGCAGCGAGATCCGGTCCAGAACCGTCTCGGGATCCGCGTCCAACCGGTCCTTCTCAGCGAGTTTGTTCAGCGACCACTCGATGTTCTCGTATCCCGCTCGTACGAGGTCGTCTTCGACGTCGCGCAACCGCACGTCGTACCCCGCAATCGCCGCAACTTCGGCGATACCGTGACCCATGTTCCCCGCACCGAGGACTGTGATCGTCGTGATGTCGTCGACATCCATACGCGTGCTCTGTTCTGGCACACGAATGAAGTTTTCCTTCCCGGAAAATCGTCATAATACTAGTGCCGATAGATCGCTTGGTGTATCGCACCCAGTTTACTATCACTTTACAGAGAAAACTTGGATTGGTCAAATCGATGCGGCGCCGAGAGAGCGGCCTTTGGAACCGGCTCACAGACGTTTCCAAATCCTTATATGCCAGGTTTGATCACGTAAAACGTACCACGGGGCTCCGGGACGGCCCGGTAGACCAAGTATGTCGCCCGGCCGCTACACTGACTCGACAGAATCGACCGGAGGGGGCCCGGATGTCACGGACGGGGATCCGGAGCCACTCCCGCTATACCGGCGGGTATACCGCTGGGTGACGCCGACGTTCGTCCGCCGCCGTCTCGGAATGAAGCTCCTCGTCTCGCTGCTGCTCGTCGTCGTTCTCATCGGCCTCATCGGGCTCGTCACGTACGTCGAGATTCAGGGGACGATCCAGGAGGAAGCGACGGCCGAACTCGAAACGACCGCACAGTTGCGTGCCGAGAGTGTCGGCCAGTGGATCGCCGGGACGCGCGCCCAGACAGCCCTGGCCGCCGATCCGGAACTGGCACCAAACGAGACGGACATGGGTGCGTATCTCTCAGCGGCGAAAGACGGCGGCGGCGATTCGATCATCGACATCCACTACGTCGATTCGAACAGCGTGCTCGCGAGTACGAACGACGACTATACCGGTCGTGAGCTCGCGGTCGTCGGAGCGGACTGGGCCGGGCCGCTCGACCGCCTGGGGAGCGATCCGGACGCCATCGCGGTTTCGAACCGGTCGTACACTGTCGACGGCGAGCGGGCCATCGCGCTGGTCGGCCGGACAACAGCGGATCGGGCGGTCGTCGTCGTCAGCCAGTTCGATCCCGAACTCACCGACAACGACATCGACACAGCGCTCGTGACCGCGAACGGAGAGCGAGTCCTGACGACCGACTCCGATACCGAGTTCGAGCGGACGGACGGGTTTTCGACGGCGATCGAGGAGCGGACGGTCCGCACAGTCGAAACCGATGACGAAGTGCGCACGTACGTCCCAATCGAGGGGACCGACTGGGTCGCGGTCTCGACCGCCTCGAAGGACAACCTCTACGGCGTGAGTGCGACCGTCGGGCGTAACGTGGTCGTGTTGACTTTGGCAGCGCTGGTATCGCTAGGGGTCGTCGGGCTCGTCATCGGCCGGAGCACGGTCGTCCCGCTGGTCCACCTCAGAGAGCAGATCCGGGAGATCGAGTCCGGATCGCTCGACGTCGATCTCGAGACGACCCGCGAGGACGAGATCGGCCGGCTGTTCGGGGCCTTCGAGAACATGCGCGACGCGCTCGAACAGCAGTTTCAGGACGCTCGGCAGGCCAGACACGAGGCCGAGAGCTCCCGCCAGGAGATGGAACGGCAGCACCGCCGGCTCGATCAGTTCGCCTCGACGCTGAGCCACGACCTCCGGAACCCGCTCGCGGTCGCCCGAGGCCATGTCGAACTGCTGCGGACGAAACTCACCGATTCACAGTCGGAGCTGACCGAACACGTCGAGAAGATCGACGGCGCCCACGACCGGATCGATTCGATCATCGGCGACGTGCTCACGCTGACCCGCAAGGGCGAATCCGTCGAGGAATCCGATCGGTTCGAACTCGAAGACGCCGCCAGGGAGGCCTGGCGCAATATCGACAGCAAGGACGCTACCCTCGAGATCGAGAACAGCATCTCGATCGAGGGCGATCGGAGTCGACTCCTGCGGGCGTTCGAGAACCTGTTCCGGAACTCGATCGATCACGTCGGCCCCGAGGTGACGGTGACGGTCGGTCTGACCGAGGACGGCTTTTACATCGAAGACGACGGCCCGGGGATCCCGGACGAGGAGATGGATTCGATCTTCGAGTACGGCCACACGACCAGTGAGGACGGGACCGGACTGGGCCTGTCGATCGTCAAGACGATCGCCGAAGCCCACGGCTGGTCGGTGTGGATCGACGGCACGTCGGGTCGCGGCGCCCGGTTCGTCTTCTCGGACGTCTTCGGGAGCGAAGACCGACTGTTCGAGCAATCAGAGTTTACCTGGCAACACGCCCGAACTGACGACTAGCGACCGCCACGGCAGCGCGAGGTCGCGAACGGACAGGAACGGCACGCGAGCCGTCCGGCGTCTCAGACCTACGCCAGGTCCTCGATCGTCGCGACGATCTCCTCGGCGTACTCCTCGGTGCCGAGCTTCTCGGCGCCCTCGAGCTGTCGTTCGAGGTCGTACGTGACCTTGCCCGCGGAGATCGTCTGCTCGACGGCGTCGCGAACGAGGTCCGCGGCGTCGTCCCAGCCCATGTAATCGAACATCAGGCGGCCCGAGAGGATCATCGCAGTCGGGTTGGCCATGTTCTGGCCGGCGCGCTTGGGTGCGGAACCGTGGACCGGTTCGGCCAGGACGCGGGCGTCGCCGAAGTTGGCTCCCGGTGCGATACCGAGGCCACCGATCTGGGCACCCGCGGCGTCAGAGAGGTAATCGCCGTTGAGGTTCGGCATCGCCAGCACGTCGAACTCGTCGGTACGCAGCTGCATCCACTGGAGCATCGCGTCGGCCAGCCGTTCCTCGACCATGACGGCATCCTCGGGGATGTCGACCTCGTCCTGGGTCTCCCACAGCGAGTCGGGTGCGGCGAAGACCTCCTCGTCGGGATACTCCTCCTCGGCGACCTCCATGCCCCAGTCGCCGAACTGCCCCTCGGTGAACTTCATGATGTTGCCCTTGTGGACGAGCGTGACCTTGTCGCGGTCGTGCTCGATGGCGTAGTCGATGGCCTTCCGAACCAGCCGTTTGGAGCCGAACTCGGTGATCGGCTTGATACCGATGCCGATCGGGCCGTCGTGCATCGTCTCGTCGAAGCCCATCTCGTCCTCGACGAAGTCCCGGACCTGCTCGACATCGTCGGTGCCGGCCTCCCACTCGATGCCGGCGTAGACGTCCTCGGTGTTCTCCCGGAAGGTCACCATGTCCATCTCCTCGGGCGCCTTCATCGGCGAGGGGACGCCGTCGAGGTAGTACGTCGGGCGGACGTTGGCGTAGAAATCAAGCGTCTGTCGGAGCGCGACGTTCAGCGATCGAAAGCCGGCACCGACCGGCGTCGTGAGCGGCCCCTTGATGGCCACGCGAAACTCGTCGATGGCGTTGACGGTGTCCTCCGGCAGGTTCTCGTCGTACTTCTCGCGGCCGGACTCGCCGGCGTAGACCCGCATCCAGGCGATATCCCGGCCGGTCGCGTTGGCGGCGGCGGTCAGGACTTTCTGGGCGGCCGGCCCGACGTCCTTGCCGATGCCGTCCCCGTGGAGGATGGGAACGATCGGGGTCTCCGGAATGTCGAGAGCGTCGTCTTTCTCGTCGATGACTTCGATCGGCTGGCCCTCCTCGGGCACCTCGATCTTGTCGTAACTGTAGTTCATAATCGTCTACACGGACGCCCAGGGCGGATAAAAGAGCTACCATTGCGGCGAGCGGTCAGTGAAAAGTTAAGACGCGGACGACGTAACGATAGCGCATGGACGTGATCGTGCACGGCGGGGCGGGCCCGAAGCCCGAACAGCCGTCCGAGCGAGCAGCGACGCTGTCGAAGGCGGCCACGCGCGGCGCCGAGGCCGCGTCGCCGGTCGACGCAGTCGTCGCCGCTGTTCGCTGGCTGGAGTCGGCACCCCGGTTCAACGCGGGCGTCGGGAGCGCCGTCCAGAGCGACGGGACGATCAGGACCGATGCCGGGATCATGACCGGCCGCGGGTCCGCCGGGGCCGCCTGTTCGATGCCGGGTGTCGAACACGCCGTCGAAGTCGCCCGCGTCGTCATGGCCTCGACGCCGCACGTGTTGCTGGCCGGCGAACACGCCGTCGACCTGGCGGCGTCGTTCGGGATCGAGACGCGCGTCGACCTCTGGACCGAGCGCACCCGGGAGCGCTGGAACGAGGTCGAACCGCCGATGACGGGAATTCACGACCAACTCACCTGGGTGCGTGATCACTTCGCCGGCCACGACACCGTCGGCGCCGTCGCGACCGATGGCCAGCGCATCGCAACCGCGACCTCGACCGGCGGACGCTGGTTCGCACTGGCTGGCCGGGTGGGTGACGTTCCCCAGATCGGATCGGGGTTCTACGCGAGTGAGGCCGGCGGCGCCAGCGCGACCGGTGCGGGCGAGGACATCGCCCGTGAAACACTGGCCAGACGGGCCGTCCGGCGCCTCGAGGAGGGGGCCGACCCCCAGACGGCTGCCGACCGGACGGTCGAGTCGTTCGCGACAACTCACGACAGCGTCGCCGGCGTCATCGTGATGGATACCGACGGCAACGCCGGGTCCGCCCACTGTGGCGAGTCGATGCAAACCGCCATCGAGAGCGTCTGACTTCGATTGCTTCGGAGTTGGGAACGGCGGAACGCAAACGCTTTCGGTCGCGGGGGTCGAACGACCGGGACATGAGTGAGGTCGATCTGACGAGCGAACAGTACGAGAAGTGCCGCGAAGCCGGCGAGATCCTCGCGGAAGTGCGCGACGAGGCCGCCGAGATGGTCGAGGTCGGTGCGTCCCATCTCGAAGTCGCCGAGTGGGCCGAAAACCGGATCCGCGAACTTGGCGGGGAGCCCGCATTCCCGGTGAACATCTCTATCGACGAGGAAGCCGCCCACGCGACCCCGAGCATCGGCGACGACAGCACCTTCGGCGAGGAACTGGTCAACCTCGACATCGGCGTCCACGTCGACGGCTGGCTGGCCGATACTGCCGTCACGGTCAACCTCTCGGGTCACGACGAACTGACCGAGGCGTCCGAGGAGGCGCTCGACACCGCCATCGAACTGGTGGAACCGGGCGTCGAGACCGGCGAGATCGGGGCGGCCGTCGAGGAGGTTATCGACGGGTACGGCTTCAATCCCGTCGTGAACCTCACCGGCCACGGACTGGGCCACTGGGAGCAGCACACGACGCCGAACATCCCCAATCGCGAGGTGTCACAGAGCACGACCCTTGAAGCCGGGGACGTCGTGGCGATCGAGCCGTTCGCGACGGACGGCAGCGGGAAAGTCAGCGAGGGGAGCGACGAGGAGATCTTCGCCCTGGATAGTGAAGGATCAGTCCGGGATCGGACCGCGCGGCAGGCGCTCAACCAGGTCGTCGAGGAGTTCAAGACACTCCCCTTCGCGACCCGATGGCTCGACGTCTCCCGGCCGAAGATGGCGCTGCGTCGCCTCAAACAACAGGGGATCGTCCACGGATACCCCGTCCTCAAAGAGGACGACGGACACTACGTCAGCCAGAAAGAGCACACGATCATCGTCACCGAGGACGGCGCCGAGGTGACGACGCGGTCGCGGTGATCGGTCACTTCCGCAGGTCCGCCCGACGGAGTGAAATCAAACGTTGTTCATTCGCACGGCCGTCTGCTCGCCACAGACCAGACATTCTTTGACTCGATAGGGCTCGCGCGAGAACTCGGCGTTGTCCTGACGGTCGCTTTCGGTCACCAGCCGCAGCGAGACAGAATGGACTGTTTCCCGTCCACAGTTCTCACAGCACTCGGATCGCTCGGTACGTGCCCCGACTTGCGTTGCCATGTGGTCGATCGTTCTTCGGACAGGGGTATAAAAACGGCCGACTGTTCCGCACTGTTTACACCCTAATCGCCCGATGGGAGACTGATACCCCAGATACGTCTGTAGATGAGATTAGATCGTTTATACTCGTGTCTCGATGATCCTCATCGGTCAGTCGGCTGAAAACGGCCGACAGATTTAAAATCAGATAGTAGACTGCGAACAGCACATCTATCAATCGCGCTGCCGGAACGTCGTCTATGGATCAGGTGTTCGCGCCGTGGCGAATCGAATGGGTGAGACGCCCACACGAGGATCCCGAAATCGACGGGTGCGTGTTCTGTGAACTCCCGGATCTGGATTCCGATCGGAAGTACAACCTGGTCGCCCGCAGCGAGCACGCCTTCGTGCTGTTGAACAACTACCCGTACAACCCCGGGCACGCGATGGTCATCCCCTACGAGCACGCGGGCAAATACGAGACGCTGGACCCCGAGATCCTGTTCGACCACGCCAGACTCCAACAGCGGACCGTCGAGGCGGTCCAGTCGGCGATGGACCCGGACGGGCTGAACGTCGGGATGAATCTCGGCGGGGACGCGGCCGGCGGCTCGATCGACGACCACCTGCACACCCACGTCGTCCCGCGCTGGGACGGGGACGCCAACTTCATGACGGTCATCTCGGAGACGAAGGTCATCGTCGAAGCCCTCGAAGACACCTACGACCGGTTGCACGACGCGTTCGCCGCCCAGGACGGGGCAACCGTTCCCGAGACGGGCGGCGCCGTCGAGATCGAGACCACGTCGAAGCCGATTTGACCACCCACGACGAAAGGGGCGGTAATGTCGGCGTCCCGCCGGTCCGTGTTACGCCGGGTCGGACTCCTCGTGCTCGCGGCCAACGCCGCGCTCGTCATCGCGAAGGGTGCCGTCTGGTGGTACACCGGCAGTCTGGCCGTCCAGTCGGAAGCCGTCAACAGCCTCGCCGACAGCGTCTACAGTATCGTCACGGTCGGCGGGCTGTACCTGACGACCCGACCACCGGATTTCGAGCACCCCCACGGCCACGAGCGGATCGAGCCGTTCGTCTCGCTGTTCGTCGCGCTCGGGGTCTTCGCCGCCGGCTTCGGCGTCCTCTTTCAGGCCGGACGGGCGATCCTCGGCGGGAACGTGGCCGTCACGCGGAACCTCGCAGCGGTGGCCGTACTGGCCGCCACCGTCGCGGTCAAGTACGGCCTCTATCGGTACGTCGCCGGGATAAGCAAGGAATACAACTCCCCGGCGCTGTACGCTACGGCCATCGACAACCGCGCCGACGTGCTCACCGCCAGCGCGGCGCTCGCCGGGGTCGTCGGTGCCAGCCTGGGCTATCCGCTACTCGACCCGATCGCCGCCGTCGTCGTCGGGTTCGGGATCCTGTACACAGGCGTCGAGATCGTCCGGGACAACGTCAACTACCTGGTCGGCCGCGCGCCGCCGGACGACCTTCGAGCCCGGATCATCAGGCGCGCGCTCGTCCATCCGGACGTCGAAGGCGCCCACGACGTGATCGCCCACTACGTCGGCCCGGAGATCGACGTGAGCCTCCACATCGAAGTCGAGGGCGACCGCACCCTGCGGGAGGCACACGACATCGAGACCGCGGTCATCCAGTCGATCCAGTCCATCAAGGCGGTCGACGACGTGTTCGTCCACGTCGACCCGAAAGAGCTCGGCGAGTGGAAACACGACGACGAGATCGACCGGCTGATCGAGGCCGACGAACGGCCTCCCGAATGATGAGATTGGGTAGGGAGCCATCGGAACGACCCGGGGGGATACCACCAGTACCGCCCGTGACCGAAACGGACGTTTTCGCTCGGTGAGAATTACCTGCGTGTTATTTTCTACCACAGTGCGTAGCGATAAGTAGAGGGGCCATGACCGTTAGAGATCACATGACAGTGGGCGTCGAGACGGCGGGGCCGGATGCGACCGTCGAGGCGCTGGCAATGCGACTCGAACAGGCCGACGTTGGGTGTCTCATCATCGAGGAGGAGATGCAGCCAGTCGGGATCGTCACGGACCGAGACCTGGCGACGCGCGTTGACGCGCGCGACCGTCCCGCCTCGGACGTACCAGCCAGGGACGTGATGACGGCGGACCCGGTGACGATCTCGGCGGACGCCGACGTGTTCGCTGCGCCGCGGATCATGCGCGACAACGCGGTCCGACGGCTCATCGCCGTCAACGACAACGGGACGGTCGTCGGGATCATCACGCTCGATGATCTGATGCGACTGTTCGTGGACGGGATGGACGATCTGACGGACGTGATCGACGCCGAATCGCCCATCTACTGATCGAGCACGTTCCCTCTCCGAACGAGCCGGGACGGTAGATCGCGCTTCGCAAACTCTATGCCGTAGAGCGCGGGACGGCAAAGCGTGAGCGAGGGGACGCGACTCGCCGACGCCAGTCGGGAAAACCGGGTGCTCGTCTGGAAGTTCTACCTCTATCGGGCGACTCTCTCGGAAGGGTTCGTCTACCCGATTATAACGCTGTATCTCCTCGCGCGCGGGCTGAGCGACGGGGACGTCGGGCTCGTCAACGGGCTCTTTTTCGCCGGTGTCGTCGGTGCGGAGATCCCGACGGGCTACGTCGGCGACAAGATCGGTCGGCGCAACAGCCTGATCGTCAGCACGCTTCTGATGTCGGTATCGATGTTCGCGTTCACGGTGTCCGGCTCAGTGCCGGCGTTCTCGGCGGTGTACGTCTTCTGGGGGATCGCGCTGACCTTCCGTTCGGGGACCGGCTCGGCGTATCTCTACGACATGCTCGAGGAGCGACTGGACACCGACGAGTACTCGAAGATCACCGGGCGCGGCGGGGCGGCGTTTCTGGTCACCTCGGCGATCACCTCGATCGCCGGCGGCGTGCTCTACGGTATCGACCACCGGATCCCCTTCGTCGCCGCCGGATTCATCACCGCCTCGGGCGCGCTCGTGTTGCTCTCGATGCCCGAGACCGAACAGTACGCCGAAAGGGAGGGCGGAAGCGCGTTTTCCGCACGTGACGCCTGGGAGACGGTCCGGGAGAAGTTTCTCGCACCCGAGCTTCGGACGTTCATCGTCTACACTGCACTGCTGCTGTCGATCCCGGAGCTGGCGGACCTGTACATCCAGCCGATCGTCGTCGAAGCGGGCGTCCCCGAGCAGTCGCTCGGCGTACTGTACGCGGGGTTCATGCTCGTGACGGCCTTCGCGTCCTACAACATCGACCGCGTCCGGGACCGGGTGGGGATCGGCGGCTGGTTCGCCGTCGCGCCGGTGCTCATGGCCGCGGCTCTGGCCGGCATGCTGGTCGAGCCCTGGCTCGCGATCCCCGGGTTCGTCGGCATGCGGATCGTCAAGAGCCTCTCGTACGCCTTCCGGGGCCAGTACCTCAACGATCACCTCCCGTCGCTGGGCCGAGCGACCGTCCTGAGCACGGCCTCGATGGTCTATGGCGTCTCCTTTGTCGTCTTCCGGATCGGCGGCGGTGCCGTCGCAGACGCCGTCGGGCCGAAACTCGCGATCGTCGCACTCGCGATCGCCGTCGCCGTCCTGACCCAGTCGCTGCGGCTGTTCAGCGATCCCGTCCGGGACGCAGGGAGTAACTGATCCCTACGTTACCCGGGCGAGCCATCGACCACAGCCCGATGCTGCGCTAGACATATAGGGATAGAATATAGTCTATGTGATATGGACACGCCGGTCCGGGTACTGTACGTCCACAGCGGGCACGAATCCGGAGACACGGCGGCGACTCGCCTGCAGCGAGCGGACGAGCAGCTCACGGTCGTGACAGCACAGCGTGCCGAGGCAGGGCTGGACCGGCTCGAGGAAGGGGCGATCGACTGTGTAATCAGCGACTACGAACTGCCCGGAATGGACGGGATCGAGTTCGTACGAGCCGTTCGGGACCGATATCCGGAGCTACCGTTCGTGCTCTTTTCGGGTCGCGACTCCGGATCGTTAGCCAGTCGAGCGCTCGGTGCCGGCGCGACGGACTATCTACAGAAGGGCGCAGGGCAGTACGCGGAACTCGCCGACCGGCTCCTCGACGCCTACGGAGCATACCAGAACCGACAGGATCGGGAAGCAACAATGGATCTCTATCGGACGACACTGAATAGCATGTCCGATGCCGTTCTCATCACCGACGACGACGGCGCGTTCACGTACGTCTGTCCGAACGTCGAGTTCATCTTCGGCTACACGGCCGAGGAAGTCGAGGAGTTGGGAACGGTCGAGGCGCTGTTCGACGAGTCGCTGTTCGACCGGGAGACGCTCGAAACGGACGACGAGATATCCAACGTCGAAACCGATATCACGGACAAGTCCGGGGATCAGCGGACCGTCCTCGTCTCGATCAAACAGGTCTCGATACGGGAGGGGACGACGCTGTATACGGTTCGAGACATCACGGACCGGAAGGAAAACGAACGCGAGCTCCGGCGCTACAAGCGGATGATCAACACGATGCTGGAGTCGGCCTGCATCTACACGGAAGACGCCCGTTTCGACGTCGTCAACGAGTACCTCGCTGACTTCTACGAGGTGTCCCGCGAAGAACTGGAGGGCCAAAAGAGCAACCTCGTCCCGATGATCCGGGAACAGGCCGACGGCGATCCCTTCCGCGAGCTACTCGCGGGCGAGCGTGCGGAGGCCCGTGGCGAGGTCGCCGGCGAGTTCCCCGAAGCCGGGTACCAGGTGCTCGATTATCGGCTGACACCGATGGTCATCGACGGCGAGGTCGAGGGCGTCGTCGGCGTCACTCGTGAGATCACCGAGCGCCGGGAACGCGAGCGTGACCTGAAGGAGACGAACGCGTTGCTGTCGACGCTGTTCGAGACGTTGCCGGCCGGCGTCATCGCCGAAGACGAGGACCGGAATATTCTAGCGGTGAACGATCGGTTCTTCGAGTTGTTCGGGATCGCTGGCCAGTCGGATGACGTGATCGGAGAGGACTGCAAGCGACTGGCTCGGGAAGCGAGTGAACTGTTCGCCGACGGCGAGCGGTTCGTCGACCGAACCGAAGCTGTGATCCAGCAGCGCGACCCGGTGAACCGGGAAGACCTGCGACTGGACGACGGTCGTACCTTCACACGCAGCTATCAGCCGATCGAGTTGGGCGAAGGGAACGGCCACCTGTGGGTATACCGGGACGTCACCGAACGGAAAGAGCGCGAGCGGACGCTCCGCCGGGAGCGTGACCGGCTCGACGAGTTCGCGAGCGTCGTCTCACACGACCTCCGGAACCCGCTGCACGTCGCGCAGGGCCGACTCGAACTCGCACGGGAAGACGCCGAGAGCGAACACCACGACGCGATCGCGAATGCCCTCGATCGGATGGACGGCCTGGTCGAGGACTTGCTGGCGCTAGCTCGGGAAGGTGAGACGGTCCGGAACCGACAACCGGTCGAACTTGCGGACCTCGTCGAGGACTGCTGGCGGAACGTCGCGAGCGGCGACGCGACGATCCGTATCGAATCAGATCTGGTCGTCCAGGCCGACAGGAGCCGCCTCCGACAGCTGCTGGAGAACCTCTTCCGGAACGCGATTGACCACAGCGGCGACGACGTGACCGTCACCGTCGGGGAAACGACCGACGGCTTCTACGTCGAGGACGACGGTCCGGGCATCTCGCCGGAGAAGCGCGATCGGGTCTTCGAGGCCGGGTATTCGACAGCCTACAAGGGGACCGGGTTCGGACTGAGCATCGTCAAAGAAGTCGCCGAAGCACACGGGTGGGAGATCCGTGTGACCGACGGTTCTAACGGGGGCGCCCGCTTCGAGATTACCGGGATCGAGTAACCGGCCGGCACAGTCGGCCCACCCGCGGACATGCGAGCGTCTGACAAACGATTAAGTACGAGGAGGAGCGATATCCACTCACCAATGGGCAACAAGAACAAAACCATCTCCTTCCGGGTGAGTCAGGAGAAGTTCGAGACACTCCGGGACATCGCCGAGGAGCGTGACATCTCCCTGTCGGCGGTCTTCCGGGATTACGTCGACATGCTCGTCGCCCACGACGGCCAGGTCAAGGTCGTTCCGGAACACGAACTCAACGAGGAGAGCAGCGACAGTCAGAGCTTCCCGCCGAAGATCGAGGTGCCCAAGAGCTTCGTCCGGGAACACGAGCGGCTTGAACTCGAAGCCGACCACCTCCGGGAGCAGCTGGAGGAGTACAAGCGCTACGCGACGGAACTCCGGCAGCGACTCGACGAAAACGACCAGGAAGACGTCGTCCAGCTGGAGGAACTCGACGGCGGCGAGGACGACAACCCCTATCGGATTGGCGACTTCGAAGACCTCTGACAGCGTTCTGAGGGGCCTACCGAAGCCGTTTGCGCGACTCTCTCGCCCGGTCGGCCATCTCGTGTTGCCCGTCGACGTCGGCCAGCGTTTCGATCGCTTCTAGTTGCCTGATCGAATCGTCGAGAAACGACCGGATGTCGCCCGGATAGGCATACACCATATACTCGTCGCTCATCACGTCGACCATCGCCTGCGGGCCGAGGCCGGTCTCGCGCAGTTCCAGCAGGTAGGCGACGAACTTCCGTTCGGGGTGGCCACAGTGTGGCGCACCCTCGCAGTCGCAGTCGAGGAAATCCTCGGCGAAATCGAGCACGCGATCGCGCGTCGCATCGTCGAGTTTGCCCAGGTTTTCACCCTGGAACAGCAGGTCGAGCGTCGCGCCCGAGAACGCGCCCTTCGGAATGTTCGTCTCGAGCTGGGTGGCGAGTTGCCGGTGGTTTTTGACGTAGATCTTGTCCGTGATGGCCACGCGTGGCCGTTCGTTAGAGGCCGGCGAGCAAAAGCCCCTCGGAAGAGGGGCACCGATCCCACAGGCGGCCATCCACTGATGACCCGCGACCGGAAACCTCAACACGCCGCGCCTCGCCGTGTTCGGCATGGACGTCATCGATCGAATCGGACCCGCTCGCGCGTGGCTCGCAACGTTCGTGGCGAGCGTCCTCGCGCTCGCCGGTGGCTCGTTGATCGCGCCCCGACGGGTCTACGACGGGTTCATCTGGCAGTACTTCTGGGGGCCGGTGTACGCAGACGCGCACAACGCACAGTGTGCCATCAACGACGGCGGCTCGATTACGACTGCGGGCGGTGCGGCGTGCTCGACGGCCGCGCAGGAAGGGCTCGTCGTCGCGGAGCCGGGCTACACAGTCGTCTCGGAGGTGGGCTACATGCTCGTCGGGCTGTTCTTCCTGGTCGGCATCTGGATCCTGCTCCGACGGCTGCATCTCGGCCGGAACCGAAACCTGTTTTTCGGCCTCGTGCCGTTCATGCTGTTCGGCGGGGCACTTCGGGTCGTCGAGGACGCGAACAACTGGCTCGCTGACACGGCGGGCACCGAACAGATCATCGGGTACCCGCTCAACACGCTGATCATCAGTCCGCTGATCTACTTCACCGTCTTTTTCATCACGCTCGCGGCACTGCTGGGCAGTGTCTGGCTGTCGCGCAACGATTTCGTCGAGTCGTATCCGCCAGTCCTCGGCGCGGTCGGGACGGTCCTGTTCGTCGTCACCTTCTCCGGGCTGGTCGTCATCTCGGTCCTCGAAGAATCAGTCGGGCAGTATCCCGCGTTCCTGCTGGTGACCGTCGGACTCGCGACCGGGATCGCCTACGCGCTGTACTGGCTCGCCGACCGGTTCGCACCCGAGATCAACAGCGGCACCGGGTACATCGGACTCGTCGTCCTCTGGGCGCACGCCATCGACGGCGTCGCGAACGTCCTCGCATCGGACTGGTGGGAGGCGTTCGGGCTCCCCTTCCAGTACGTCCCGAAACACCCCGCCAACGCGACGATCATCTCGATCACCGAGGCGGTCGTTCCCGCGTCGGTCACCAGTGTCATCGGCACCTCCTGGCCGTTCCTGCTCGTGAAGATGGCCGTCGCCCTGGGGATCGTCTGGCTGTTCAACGACGAGTTCCTCGACGAGAACCCGCGGTACTCGATCGTCCTGCTGATGGCGATCGCCGCAGTCGGTCTCGGGCCCGGAACCAGGGATATGATCCGCGCGACCTTCGGGATCTAGGCTCGTCTTTCTATGGGAACGGATGATGCTCCCGGTCTAGCCGGGGCTCGAACCCGAGCGATTCGGGGACGGTGCTGGCCCGTTCGCCGAAGTACGCGTCGTCGAAGAACAGCGGCTGTGCGCCGGGCGCGAGCACCCGCACGGCCTCGAACCCGACCGAGGCCACGTCGCGCGTCGTGAGCCGGGTGGCGTAGGCATCCAGATCCGCCTCGTCGAGGGCGTCGAGGACGTGTTCCAGTTCGGCCTCGCCCGTCGGCGGTTCGTCAGGTCCGACGTCGGCCGCTGACACGGACCGATCGACATCGATGAACGCGTCAATCTCCTCAGGGTAGTCTGCGTACCAACCGATCGCGCCGCTTGCGTCAGCCGCCTGTTCCCGACCCATACCGCTGAGTTCGAGCCAGTTCTGGATCGCTTCCGCCAGCGCCGAGCGTGCCCCTGCCGCGGCGTCCAGGTCCGCAGCCGACCCCAGTGCGAACCGGGGCCACTCGCCCGCCCGGTGGACGGCCACGGCCACGACAGGCACGTCGATGTCCTGGGTCACCAACAGCGGCGTGACCGACAGCCCCTCCGATCGGGCCCGAGTTGCGAGCGCCGCGAACCGCTCGTCGTCGATATCCAGACCCAGCGGCTCGAACGTCGAGTACCACGACAACATCGCGGCGTCCCGCTCGACGATCTCGTACAGCCCCGCGAGCAGCGCCCCGACAGTCGATCGTTCGAGGCCGAGACCCGTCGTGATCGCCGGGCGGATGTCCCGCTCGTGTGGCGGATAGTAGACGAGTTCGGCCGGGAGCCACGCGTCGTCGCCGCTCTGGAGATGTTCGCCGGGTACCCAGGCCCGCTCGGCACTGTCGTCGGGGGTCTCCGGCGAGACGAACAGCGACGGCGTGACTGCACCGTCGAGGTCTGGTGCCGGCGCTTGCCGGAAGTCGTCCGTTCGATACACGCCGGCACAGTAGCGTTCGAGCCCTTCCCCGACAGCCTTCATGAACGCCTCGTTCCAGTCGTCCGACACGCCCGCGGCGTCCTGGCTGGCCGTGGCGTCGCTAAAGCCGGACGTCTCACAGACCTGTGCCAGGTAGTACGGCGCGGGATAGGACTCGGCCTCGCCGATCTCGGTGACGATCCCCGTGCGCTCGTCGATCGCGCGCTCGGCCATCGCCAGCGTTTCCTCGAGATCGGTGTTGACGGTGTTCCGTCCGAGCGCGTGTGACGGTGCCGACCCACACGTGCAGCCCGGGAGTTCGAGCAGCGGATGGGTCGCATCCGGGATGGTCCGCACCTGTCCGAACAGCGGGGATTCGCCGCCTGTCACTGCTGTGGCGGCCGCCCGGCCCGCGATCGCCCCGGCGAAGCGCTGGATCGGAACGGCGGGCGCAGCCGTCGGCTGGGTGTCCGGATCGACTGTCGCACCGACGCGCCCCTGGAGACACGCGTAGCACCCGGCGGTGTGACCGAACCCCGCGATCGCCGCATCGACGACCGGGTAGCCGCCGACACCGCCGAGTTCGACCGCGATCCAGGGCGTCTCCGTCTCGATCGCGTGGCTGTTCGCTCGCTCGAACGCGCGGTCGCCCGCGACCCCGACGACGACGCCGAGTCGCTCGCTCCCGAACGCTGCCGGATCGGTCTGTGTCACGGACACGTCGACGTCAGCGACCGCGGCGGTGACGGCCTCGGCCGCCGGACCGGACCCGACGAGACCTACAGTCATGACTGCGTGGCCAGACGGGGGCCGGAGGAAAAAACCCCGCGGCGTCGCCACGTGTTCGATTCGATAGCTTCGAGTCGGAGCTATATCGTGGAATATTAATCGTCCGTGTTCCCGGCTATCGGGAGTCTGACCGGCCAATTTATTGTGTAGCACGCAAACAGTACTCCTGTATGTCAGACGAAGTCGTTGACTTGCTCGAACAGGCGTACGTCGACGAAGTCGAGACCGTGATGAACTACCTCGCGAACGCGATCTATCTGGAGACGTTCGACGGCGAAGACGTCGCCGAGGACCTGATGGAAGACGTACAGGAAGAGCTCGGCCACGCAGAAGAGTTGGGCTACCGACTCCGGTATTACGGTCAGGTTCCCCCGGCGTCGATGGATTTCGAGCCGGCACAGGATATGCTCCAGCCGCCCGAAGACAGCACTGACGTCGAGGCAGTTATCGACGGCGTCATCGAGGCCGAAGAGGAAGCCATCGAGACCTACGAAGCGCTGGTTGTCGCCGCCGAGGACGCCGACGATTACGTGACAGCCGACCTGGCGACGGAGCTGCTCGCCGACGAACAGGCGCACAAGGCCGCGTTCCTCAGCATCAAGAAGTCCTTCTGACGGGTCACACCGTCCTACTGCTGTCGATTTTTCCGTTGCCGCCCGAATCGAGTGCCCCGCACTCTCCGCCGTCTATATCGTCGACGCGGTCGCACCCGGGTCTCAAGCGTCGCGGTTATCTTCGCACATTTCCACGATCTGACTGACAATAATTTCGGGGGATGACTCAGTCGCTGTCCGGTGGGAGCCATCACCTCTTTGCCGACGGATACTGTACTGTCCACCGATGACTCGCTCCGCCGTTCGTGTTGTCCTCGTCAGTGCCGTGTTACTGGCCGCTGTCGCCAGCGGTTCAGTCGTCGCTGATGGCCCCGCGCATTCGGAACTTGGTTCGGAGACGTTCGCACAGACAGACGTCGACGCCGACCGTATCGTCCTCGCGCTTGCACTGCAAGCGGACGGTTCCGCGACCTGGGAAGTCTCCTACCGGGTCGAGCTGGCGACCGAAAACGAGACGGCCGCCTTCGAACAGTTACAATCGGACATCGAGGCGAACACTTCGACGTACCTCTCGGCGTTTCGCGACCGTATGGACCGGACCGCCGGCACGGCCGAGAACGCCACGGGCCGCTCGATGGCCATCGAGAACCTCACGGTCGAGACAGACACTGAGCAACTCCAGGGCTACGGGACGGTCACGTACCGCTTCCAGTGGACGAACTTCGCGGCCACCGACGGTGACACGATCCAGGCAGGCGATGCGCTTGCCGGGTTCTTCCTCGAAGAGGATTCTCGATTGACTGTCTCCTGGCCCGACGGCTACGAGGCCGACAGCGTCTCGCCCGAGCCCGACGAACGCCGTGACCAAACTGTGGTCTGGCAGGGACCGATCGAGTTCGGGGCTGATGGACCACAGGTCGTCGCCAGCCCCGCGTCGTCGTTCCCCACGCTCGCTGTCGTCGTGGCCGCCGGCCTCGTGATCGGGATCGGAATCGGCGCCTGGAAACGACGGACGCGTGACAAGTCTGGAGGTGACGAACAGCCCGCATCCGGGGCCGAAACTGACACCGAACCCAGCGAGGACACCGGACCCGAATCCGAACCGGAGGACGCACTTCTGAGCAACGAGGAACGGGTCCTGCGACTGCTCGATGAACGTGGTGGCCGCGTCAAACAGCAGGAAGTCGCCACCGAGTTCGACTGGACCGACGCCAAGACCAGCCAGGTCGTCAAGACGCTTCGCGAGGACGACGAGATCGACGTCTTCCGCCTTGGCCGGGAGAACGTTCTGGTCGATCCGGACGAAAGTGAACTATAAATCTGTCGTCGTTTCACGATCCGGAATCAGAAAAACACGCAGACTGCAGTCGAATAGAAGTCCACTTAATCCTGCTTAATCCGGGCTGAGGATGTGGGGTTTATATAGGTATATGGGACCGAGTAGGAAGTACGATGGAATCCCCGTCCCAGGCGGTCCTGGTAGTGGTCGTCGCGGCGTTGTTCGTGACGCCGGCAGCGGCGCTTTCACTACCCGGGCAGACCGCCCAACAGACCGCGACCAACGAATCGATCCAGCCGGGCGCACAGTTGTCCGGCGTCGTCTCCGTCGGCCAGGCTGAACTCGACGGTGCTGTCGAGGGCCGCGCGTTCGGTCAGGCGATCGCCAGCGCTGACACCAACGAGAGTAAGGCCGGTGTCGTCGCCGAACGCATGCCGGGCCTGGAGAACCGCCTCGGCGATCTCAGAGAACAGCGCGAACAACTGCAGGCAGCCTACGAGAACGGGAGTCTCGACCGGAGCACGTACGAGGCCAGGACGACCGCGGTAGCTGCCCGGATCCAGCAGGTCGAACGACAGCTCAACCGGAGTCACGCCGTTGCGGTCGCCCTGCCGGAGCAGGCCCGTGATCGGGCCGGCGTGAACGTCACCGCGATCGAACGGCTCCGTACGCAGGCCGGTGAAATGCGTGGCGGCGAGATGGCCGAGATCGCACGCGGAATCGCTGGCCCCCGCGTCGGAATGGGCATGCCGGACACGTCGCGTGGCGGACCGCCCGCTGGGGTCCCCGGTAACTGGACCGGTCCCGGAGCCGGTGGACCGCCGGCCGGTCCGGGCCCGTCTGACGGGCACGGATCGTCGACTGGTCACGGACCGATGTCCGACGGTGGCTCAGCCGATCGAGACGGCCGAACGTCGAACCGGTAATCACGCGCAATCGAGCCAGTATCCTATCCGTTTCTGACATACGAGAACGAATCGCACAGCGAGGGTTGTCCCGGAAGTTATTAGTACTGTTCTGGGAGTAGCAACGGACACATGACGAAGACTGCGCCGGCTGGCGTACGCGGATTCGTCAGCGGTCAGTCCGTCTCTTGCTTCGAGATCCGGCGACAGGGTTGGACCCCGTCCAACGAGCAGTCGGATGTCGACGACATCCGACGACGACGGGGCCGTTAGGCCCTGCTACTATTACTCCCCACGACGGAAACGCTTCACACGCTTGCTACCGCCCACTGTCGGGTTTCGGGCGGGAAAACTGATCCCGACACCACAACGATGCCAGGCGAACATTCAGGAACCGTCGCGCTCGCCTTCTCGGGCGGGCTCGACACAACGGTCGGCGTATCGCTACTGAAAGAGGAGTACGGATTCGACGAGGTCATCGGCGTCACTGTCGACGTCGGCCAGCCCGACTACGAGTTCGAGGAGGCCGAGGAGACCGCCGAGGCGCTGGGGGTCGACCAGTACGTCGTCGACGCCCGCGAGGAGTTCGCTGACCTGTGTCTGCGCGCAGTCAAGGCCAACGCGGACTACCAGGGCTACCCGCTGGGGACCGCGCTGGCGCGGCCGGTCATCGCCAAGGCAATCCGCGACGTCGCCATCGAACAGGGCGCGAACGCGCTCGCACACGGCTGTACGGGCAAAGGCAACGACCAGTTGCGCTTCGAGGCCGTCTGGCGCGATACCGATCTGGAGGTCATCGCGCCCGTCCGCGAACTCGGACTCACTCGCGAGTGGGAAAACGAGTACGCGAAGGAGAAGGGCCTGCCCGTCGAGGGCGGCGACGGGGGTCGCTACTCCGTCGACACCAACATCTGGAGCCGTTCGATCGAGGGGTCAGAACTGGAAGACCCCGCGACGATCCCCGACGACGACATCTACAAGTGGACCGAGAATCCCTCGGGCAAGGCGGCCGAGCTCGTGGAAATCGAGTTCGATGACGGGATCCCCGTGGCACTGGACGGCGACCAGCTGGGCTCGGTCGAGTTGATCGAACAGCTCAACGAGCAGGCTGGGGCCCACGGCGTCGGTCGCACGGACATGATGGAAGACCGCATGCTCGGGCTCAAGGTGCGCGAGAACTACGAACACCCAGCGGCGACGGTGCTGCTGACCGCACACGAGGCGCTCGAAGGTCTCGTGCTCACTCAGGAGGAGCGCCAGTTCAAGACACAGATCGACCAGCAGTGGTCACAGAAAGCCTACGAGGGCCTGATCGACGCGCCGCTGGTCGACGCGCTGGAAGGGTTCATCGACGAGACCCAAGAGCGGGTCACCGGTACAGTGACAGTCAAACTCGAGGGCGGGCACTGCCGTGCGGTCTCTCGCGAGAGCGAGTACGCTGTCTACTCCGAGTCGGCGGCCAGTTTCGACGAGGAGGACGTCTCGGGCGGGATCACCCAGCAGGACGCCACCGGCGTCGCCAAGTACCACGGCTTCCAGTCGCGTCTGGCCAGGAAAGTCACCGAGAGCCTCGACGGCGACGGGGAGAAGTAGAATGAGCGAAGAGGGACCTGATGACGACCACGTAGCGGACGACACCGAACAGACGGTCGTCCGCCGGGACCGCTTCAGCGGCGGGCCCGCTCGCGGGTTCCTCTCCTCGCTTGAAGACGACGAGCGGATCTTCGAGGCGGATCTGGCAGTCGACCGCGCGCACGTCGTGATGCTCGCCGAGCAGGACATCATCGACGACATCGTGGCTGGCGAGATACTCGCTGCGCTGGACGAAATCGAAGCTGACGGTCACGACGCGTTGCCCGAGGGCGAAGACGTCCACGAGGCCATCGAGTCGGCCGTCATCGAGCGCGTCGGCGCGGACGGCGGCAAGATGCATACCGCGCGTTCGCGCAACGACGAGGTGGCGACCTGCATTCGCTACCGGCTGCGCGATGACCTGCTGGAGACGATCGCGACGGTCGTCGAAGCGCGCCGGCAGTTCGTCGAGATGGCGACTGACCACCGCGAAGTAGTGATGCCCGGCTACACGCACCTGCAGCCGGCCCAGCCGACGACCGTCGGCCACTGGATTGCCTCCTACGAGCAGGCGCTGGCCCGCGACACGGGCCGTCTGCTCGACGCCTACGACCGGCTCAACCAGAACCCGCTTGGCTCGGCCGCGTTCGCGGGGACGCCATTCGACGTGGATCGCGGGCGCACGGCCGAGCTCCTCGGGTTCGAGGGGGTCGCGGAGAACTCGATGGACGCCTCGGCGACCCGGGACTTCCTCGTCGAGGTCACCGCGGCGCTGTCGAACCTGGCGACGACGCTGTCCGGCCTCGCGGAGGACGTGATCGTCATGGCCAGCAAGGGCCACGTCGAACTGGCCGACGAGTACGCCTCGACCTCCTCGATCATGCCCCAGAAGAAGAATCCCGACACGCTGGAACTCGTCCGCGGCCGTACCGGCGACGCGACGGCGGGGCTGAACGGCCTGCTCACGAACCTGAAAGGCCAGCCGCGGGCGTACAACCGCGACCTCCAGCGGGCGGGCCGCCACGCGTGGGACGCCATCGACAGCGTCACCGAGAGTGTCGAGGTCGCCGTGGGCGCGGTCACGACCGCCGAGTGGCCGACCGAGACGCTCGCCGAGGCCGCTGGTGAGGGGTTCTCGACGGCCACCGGCGTCGCGGACCTGCTGGCGACCCGTGGCGTGCCGTTCCGCACCGCCCACGAGGTGGTCGCGCGTGCCGCGGAAACGCTCCAGCACGACGAGAACGCGCCCGACTACGCGACGCTCGATGCCGTCGCCGAGGAAGTGCTGGGCGAGTCGCTCTCGGCATATGTCGCTCGCGAGGCCGTCGAACGCGCGCTCGACCCGGCCGAGTCTGTCCGGACCCGCGACTCACGGGGCGGCCCGGCGCCCGAGGCCGTCACCGAGCAACTCGAAGGGGCGACGGAGCGTCTCGAACGCGACGCACACGCCCTGCGGGACCGCCAGGACGCGCTCGCGGCGGCGACCGAACGCCTCGACTCGGAGGTGGACACCTATGTCTGAAGCTCACCCGCAAACCCGACGACCCCCTCGCGGGGGCCAATATATCACGAAACGTATGTAGTTTCCACCTATGCCTGTTTTCAGCGCTTCTATAGCCGTTAGTCGATACTTTGAGTAGTATATTATTCTGATAAGTCCGGTGGGTTTAAGTAGATGGCTCCGTGAGTGAGTGGTACTATGACGAACGACACCGCCGCTGGGGTGTGTACACCATGAGCGCGGACGTGCCCGGGGTGACGGGAGTATGAAAGTCGGATTGCTGTACTCGCGCATCCGTCGCGACGAGAAGTTGCTGTTGAACGAGTTGCGCGATCGCGATCACGAGGTCGCGAAGATCGACGTGCGAAAACAGCGCTTTTCGCTGTCCGAGCCGCCGGAGGAGTTTTCGGACATCGATCTGCTGCTCGATCGCTGTCTCGCGACCTCGCGCAGCCTCTATGCGAGCAAGTTCGCCGAAGCCTACGACGTGCCGATCGTCAACGAGCCCGAGACCGCCGAGATCTGTGCGGACAAGGTAAAGAACAGTCTCGCGCTAGAGGAGGCAGACATCCCGACGCCGAACACCGAGGTCGCGTTCACCAAGGACGCGGCCCTGAAGATCGTCGAGGACTTCGGGTATCCGTGCGTGCTCAAGCCGGTCGTCGGCTCGTGGGGACGGCTGATGGCCAAGCTGGACACCCGCGACGCCGCAGAGGCAGTCCTGGAACACAAGGAGACGCTTGGCCACTACGAACACAAGATCTTCTACGTCCAGGAGTTCGTCGACAAGCCCGGCCGGGACATCCGCGTGCTCGCGACCGACGGCGAACCGGTAGCGGCGATGGTCCGCTCCTCGGATCACTGGCTGACCAACGCCGCGAAGGGTGCCGAGACCGAGGCCTTCGAACTCAACGAGGAGGCGCTCGACCTCGTCGAGCGTGCGAGCGAGGCCGTCGGTGGCGGGTTGTTGGGAGTTGATCTGATGGAAACCGGTGTCGACGAAGACGGCAACCCCGAGGGCTACACCGTCCACGAGGTCAACCACACGGTCGAGTTCAAGGCGCTGAACGACGTGGTCGACGTGGACGTACCGGCTGCCGTGGTCGACTGGCTGGAGACGAGAGCCGAGGAGGCCCAACAATGACGTACACAGCGAGTGTCGTCGGCGGGACCGGCTTCACCGGCGGCGAGTTGCTCCGCCTGCTCGCCGGTCATCCGGAGTTCGAGATTGAGCAGGCGACGAGTCGCTCGAAGAAAAACAAGACGGTCGGCCACTCCCATCCCAATCTCCGGGGGCTGGATCTGCGGTTCTCGGATCCCGAGGACCTCGAATCGGTGGACATCCTGTTCGCGGCGACGCCACACGGCGTCTCGATGGAGCAGATCGATCAGTTCCAGGACGCCGCCGACACCGTGGTCGATCTCTCGGCGGACTTTCGCCTCGACAGCGAGGCCCAGTACGAGGAGTGGTACGACGGCCACAGCCGTCCCGAACTGCTGGCCGAAAGCGAGTACGCCCTGCCGGAACTCAACCGCGAGAACCTCGAGGGCGCGGACCTGATCGCCTCCGGGGGCTGTAACGCCACCGCGACGATCCTCGGCTTGCTGCCGCTGTTCGAGAACGACGTCCTCTCCGGCGACGAGCAGATAGTCGTCGACGTGAAGGTTGGGTCCTCGGAGGGCGGTGCCGGTGGCGGTCCGGCCTCGTCCCATCCCGAGCGCAGCGGCGTCGTCCGCCCCTACGCACCGACGGGCCACCGCCACGAGGCCGAGATCGAGCAGTTCCTGGGAACAGGAGTCTCCTTTACGGCACACTCCGTCGACATGATCCGCGGCGCGAGCGCGACCGCGCACGTCTTCCCGGACGAGCCGGTCTCGAAGGGCGACCTCTGGGGAGCGTACCGCGGCTCCTACGAGGACGAACCCTTCGTGGAACTGGTCGCCGGCGGCGGTGGCGTCTACCGCTATCCCGAACCCAAGGCCGTCGCGGGGACGAACAGGGCCGAGGTCGGGCTCGAACTCGATCCCGGGAACGAACGGCTGGTGGTCTTCTCGGCCATCGACAACATGATGAAAGGCTCGGCCGGCCAGGCCGTCCACGCCGCCAACATCGCACTCGGCATCGATGAGACTGCGGGCCTACAGTTCCAGGGACTCCATCCCGTGGGAGCGCCATGACGAGGTGGTCACAGTGACCGTCGTCGTCAAGGTCGGCGGTGCCCGCGCAGTCGACCCCGAGGGGGCGCTGGCGGACGTGGCGACGCTGTCCGAAGCGGGTGAAGACGTGGTGGTCGTCCACGGCGGGTCGACGAAAGTCGATGAGACGCTCGAACGCATGGGGATCGAGCCCGAATACGTCGAGACGCCGTCCGGCGTCGTCGGGCGATTCACTGACGAGGAAACGATGGAAGTATTCGAGATGGTCTTCGGACACCTCAACACGCGACTCGTCGCCGGGCTACAGAGCCAGGGCGTCGACGCGGTCGGGCTGAACGGCGTCGACGGAAAGTTGCTGTACGGCCCGCGAAAGTCCGCCGTGCGCGTCGTCGAGGACGGCAAAAAGAAGATCAGGCGCGGCGACCACTCGGGGACGATCGAGCAGGTCAACGCCGAGCTGCTGGAGTCGTTGCTCGACGATGGCTACACCCCCGTGGCCGGACCACCCATGGCGGGCGAGGATGACGGTGAGGTCATCGCCGTCAACACCGACGCCGACCGCTCGGCCGCGGCAATTGCGGGCGCGCTCGAGGCGACGCTCGTGTTGCTGACCGACGTCGAAGGTGTCTACGAGGACCCGGACGACCCCGAAACGCTGATCGAGCGCGTCGAGACGGCCGGGGACTGGTCGACACTGGAAGACGCGGCCGAGGGGTTCATGGGCCGGAAGATCATGGCCGTCGAGGAGGCCCTGGAGGGCGGCACGCCCAAGGCCGTGATCGCCGACGCCAACGCCGAATCGCCGATTACGTCTGCGCTCGACGGTAACGGGACACACGTGTATGCGAGCGCACTTGGGACAGCAGATCAACAGGAGGAGTCACCATGAGCGGATTCGTCTTCAACGAAAAGCCGATTCGGATCGAACGCGGAGAGGGATCGTACGTCTACGACGACTCTGGAACCGAGTACCTCGACATGGGGGCCTCGTACGCCTGCGTCCCGCTGGGACACGGCCACGACGCCGTCCAGGAGGCGGTCACCGAGCAGTTCGAGAAGATCACCTACGTGCAGGCGTCGTATCCAAACGCCCAGCGCACGGCGCTGTACGAACTGCTCGCCGAGACCGCGCCGGGCGACATCGACAACACATGGCTGTGTAACTCCGGGACCGAGGCCAACGAAGCCGCACTCAAATTCGCCCGGAGTGCGACCGGCAACTCCAAGATCGTCGCCACGATGCAGGGCTTTCACGGCCGGACGATGGGCGCGCTGGCGACGACCTGGAAGGACAAGTACAAGAAACCCTACGAGCCGCTGATCGGTGACGTGGAGTTCGTCCCGTACAACGACAGCGAGGCGCTCGAAGAGGCCGTCGACGAGGACACTGCGGCGTTTATCGTCGAACCGGTCCAGGGCGAGGGCGGGATCAACCCCGCCACCCGACAGTTCCTGCAGGACGCCCGCGAGATCACCGAGGAGGCCGGAGCGGCGCTGATCTTCGATGAGGTCCAGACGGGTATGGGACGGACCGGGACGCTGTGGGCCGCCGAACAGATCGGCGTCGTGCCCGACATGCTCACCTCGGCGAAGGGGCTGGGCAACGGCTTCCCGGTCGGCGCGACGCTCGTACGCGACTGGGTCGCTGAGAACTACGGCAGCCACGCCTCGACGTTCTCGGGCGGGCCGGTCATCTCCGCTGCCGCGGGTGCGACGGTCTCGACGATGGTCGAAGAGGAGATCCCCGCTCACGCCGGCAAGGTCGGTCAGTATCTCCAGGACGAACTCGAAGCCGCGCTCGGCGACGACGTGCGCGACGTGCGCGGGGAAGGACTGATGATCGGTGTCGAGGTCAAACGCGGCGCGAACCGCTATCTGAAGCAACTGGCGATGGATCACCGGATCCTGGCACTGCCGGCGGGCCGGACCGTGATCCGGCTGCTTCCGCCGCTGACGATCACCGAATCCGAGGCCGATCAGGTGGTCGAGGCCCTCACTGAGCTACTGACAGACACATGAGTACCACCATTCCCACCGCGCCGGTCCCGACCGGCGACGCTCGTGAGTTGCTCGTCGACCTCGTCGAGACACCGTCGGTCACCCCCGAGGAAACGGAGGCCGCGAAGGTGCTCGTGGACTTCTTCGAGGGCCACGACCGGGAGGTCTGGATCGACGACATCGGCAACGTCCGGGCACCCGCCGACGACGGCGTCCTCCTGACGAGCCACATCGACACCGTCCCGGGTGATATCCCCGTGCGAGTCGAGGAAACCACGCGCTCGGAGGCGCGATACGGCGGCGACCTGGTCGGCGAGGATTCCGACGAGGAGATCGAGGTGCTGTGGGGTCGTGGCAGCGTCGATGCGAAGGGGCCGCTGGCCGCGATGGCGGCGGTCGCCGTCGAAACCGGGGCTTCCTTCGCCGGTGTCGTCGGCGAGGAGGTCGATTCCCGAGGCGGACATCACCTCGTCGAGAGCCGCGAATCCGAGCCCGAAGCCGTCATCAACGGCGAGCCCTCCGGCTGGGAGGGAATCACGCTCGGGTATCGGGGCCTGCTGGGCGGCAACTACGTCGCCACCAGCGAGTCGGGACACTCCTCGCGGCCGGACGACAACGCGATCCAGGACGCCATCAACTGGTGGCGTCGCGTCGAAGAGGAGTTCGATCACGACGAGTGGGTCCCGGTCTTCGAGCGCGTCACGCCCAAACCAACCAGCATCGATGGCGGGATATCGGAGGACGGACTGTCGGTCGAGACGACGATGCGCCTGCAGTTGCGCGTCCCGCCGGAGTACACGACCGAGGAGATCCGCGAGATCGCCGACGGCCACCTCGAGAACGGGACCGTCCACTGGGACGACCAGGTCGAACCGGTGATGATGAGTCCCCGGACCGGGCCGGGGCGAGCGTTTCGGGCCGCGATCCGCAAGCACGACGGGGACCCACGCTTGCTGCGCAAGACCGGCACCAGCGACATGAACGTCTACGCCGACGCGTGGGACTGTCCGATGGTCACCTACGGCCCTGGTGATTCGGATCTTGACCATTCCCCGAACGAACACCTCCCCTTCGAGGAGTACGACCGCTCGATCGCCGTACTGAAAGACGCCACCGAAAGCCTACTGGAGGATTGACATGCCACGCCACCTGCTCGACATCGACGACCTCTCGCCGGACGAACTGCTGACCGTCCTCGACCGCGCGGCCGACCGCAAGGCCGCCCACGAGGCCGGGACCGACGACGAACCGTTCGACAACCAGACGCTCGGGATGATCTTCGAGAAGCCCAGCACCCGAACCCGCGTCTCCTTCGAGACCGGCATGACACAGCTGGGTGGCCACGCGATCTTCCTGGGTCCGGACGACATCCACCTCGGCCACGGCGAGCCGATCAAAGACACCGCCCGAGCGCTCTCACGGTACGTCGACGTGATCATGGCCCGTCTGTTCGACCACGAGGACGCCGAACAGTTGGCCGAGTACGCGACCGTCCCCTTCGTCAACGGACTGACTGACGAGGCCCACCCCTGCCAGACGCTGGCGGATCTACTGACGATCCGCGAACAGTTCGGCGGCTTCGACGAGGTCCGGGTTGCGTGGGTCGGTGACGGTAACAACGTCGCCCAGTCGTTCGTGCTCGGCGCGGCGATGGTCGGACTCGAGCTCACCGTTGCGACGCCTGAGGATTACGGGATTGACGCCGAGGTGCTCGATAGGGCCGCGGAACTCGGAACGGCCCCGGAGACGACCCACGACCCCGAGGCTGCGGTCGCGGGCGCGGATGTCGTCTACACAGACGTGTTTGTCAGTATGGGCGAAGAGGACGAGCGCGAGGAGAAACTCGACGCCTTCGACGGCTTTCAGGTGACGACCGAGCTCGTCGGCGACCGGAAGCTGATGCACTGTCTGCCGGCACATCGCGGCGAAGAGGTGACCGACGAGGTCGTCGAGAGCGACAACGCAATCGTCTGGGATCAGGCGGAGAACCGGCTGCATGCCCAGAAGGGACTGCTGGTGTGGCTGTCCGAGCAGTCCTGACCGGTCGCGAGGGACGAGCGACCGGCTTTTTGCTCCAGCTTTTTCGAGGAGTGGTTCGCGAACGGAGTGAGCGAAACCCGACGAGAAAAAGGTGGCTGCCGGACCAGGCGGAGAACCGGCTGCATGCCCAGAAGGGACTGCTGGTGTGGCTGTCCGAGCAGTCCTGACCGGTCGCGAGGGACGAGCGACCGGCTTTTTGCTCCAGCTTTTTCGAGGAGTGGTTCGCGAACGGAGTGAGCGAAACCCGACGAGAAAAAGGTGGCTGCCGGACCAGGCGGAGAACCGGCTGCATGCCCAGAAGGGACTGCTGGTGTGGCTGTCCGAGCAGTCCTGACCGGTCGCGAGGGACGAGCGACCGAATGACGTTGCGGTTTCACCTAATTCGAGGCGGAGGCCCCACCCTCAAGGAGTCGTTCGAGAAGCGAAGATTCTCGTGATCCCGAAAATCGGAGATTTTCGGACGACGTCGGGCTTCCGGCCCCGGCGGAAGCACAAGCGAGTAGGGTGGGGAAGCCGACCCGGTACTGACCACCCTCCAGACTATTGCCTACTAGCCACCAACCATTAAGTAACTACAAAAATATATGAAAACATTGTGGAGTACCGTCGTACCGCCGTTATCAAGCTCGACACGCCCGAAGGCGCGGATAAACACCTGCGGGAGACTATCGAGCAATTCAAATACTGTTCCAACACCGCGAGCGAGTGGTGCTGGCACGGTGACGACGGCTACCACGTCACATCCAAGGCGAAGGCCGAAGATGCGCTGTACGACCAGCTACGCGAGGACACGGAGTTGACCGCGAATCTCGTCCAGAAAGGGATTCATCAGGCCGTCGAATCCATCAAGAGCGGCGTCGAACGGCTCAAAAACGACCAAGATACGTCCCGTCCGAAATTCACGGCGGATACCGCCGTCTACGACAAGCGAAGTGCCACGTTCCACCGCGACCACGTTTCGCTATCGACACCGGACGGGCGAATCGAGTGCGATTATATTCTCCCTGAAAATCCCAAGACACCGCCGACGAAGTACGTCGCCAACGAGGACTACGAGTTTCGGCGGGCAACACTACATCGGCGCGACAGTGACTGGTATCTCCATGCGTCGATGCTCAAAGAGGATGACGACACCGAACCCACCACCGGGCACAGAACAGTCCTCGGTGTGGACCTCGGTGTGAACCAACTCGCAGTCGCTTCGACCGGACGGTTCTGGTCGGCAGACGAGTTCACCCACTGGAAGCAAGAGTACGAACAGCGGCGGGGCGACCTCCAGCAGTGTGGAACACGGGCGGCACACGACGCGATAGCAGGTGTCGAGCGCAAGGAGGACGGACGCTTCGAGATATTCCTGCATCGTGTCGCCAACGAAATTGTAGCCGAAGCTGTCGAACACGACTGTTCGCATATCGTATTCGAGGACCTGACCGACATTCGTGAGAACGTCCCACAGGCGTCGTGGCACCATCTGTGGGCGTTCCGCCGCCTCTACGAGTACGTCGAATATAAAGCCAGAGAGCAGGGCATCGAGGCCGTCCAGGTGGACCCACGGAACACCTCGAAGCGGTGTTCGACCTGTGGGTTTACCCACGATGATAACCGCGACGGTGAGGACTTCGAGTGTCTGGATTGCGGCTACCAGAACCACGCCGACTACAACGCGGCGAAAAACATCGGCCTTCAGTATCTCCGGCGTCCCCAGAAATCTTCGATTTCTGGTGTGCGAACGAGACGCTCCGCGTCTCGTCAACGTCGGCAAAACGCAGACGACGGAGGCGCACCTGTAGACGTGCGCTTGAATAGCGAGGGATCGGAGATCCCTCGGACCATGCGAACGGCGAAGCCGTGAGCAGATCGCGGGACGCTGAACGTGAGTGGGGAGTACAACCCTCCTGCCTCAGCTGAGGCATAGAACGGGAGTCCACGCGAAAGCCCTTCCCTCAACAAGCGAGCGGGGCCATTGCCCCCGAGCGAAGTAGGGGAGGGTAGTTTACATGTACATTCGGTCGTCTGGATAGTCCCGGCTTCCGAGTGGTTGCTCGCCGTCGCTGATCGACTGCATCCGTTCCGAGAGTTCGGTGTAGTACTGCTTGAGTTCTTCCGAGCGTTGTTTCAGTTCCTCCGCGTCGACCGAAATGTCGTAGATGTCCTGGATGGCGTCCAGCAGCACGAGCGCGGCATCGAGATCGGGACCGGGTGGATGGGCCGGGGTGACGTACACCCCGGTCGGTGGTGCCCGGTCGTCGAGACTGCGAGTGACGATCTCGCCCACGACGCCATCGAAGAGGCCGCCGCCTAACGGCTGAATGTCGGTCTCGGCGATCCGTCGGGTGTGATAGGTGGGTGTCGAGACGTGGAAGACGCCGTGTTCGTCCGGGCCGTGTGGGTACGGGACGCCGTGGAGGATCGCGATCTCCTCGATCGGCACGGAGTCGACCCAGTCCACGATCGCGTCAGCGAACGAGTGTGCCGCCCAGACGGGCACGAACAACTCGCCGACCAGCACCGAGATGTTCACGTCCGACAGGTGATAGAGCCGGGTGTGGTGGCGCGGCTCGCCGTTCTGGAAGGGCGCGATCGCGGGGAACTCGTCGGGTGAAATGTGTCCGATCTGCTCGGCGTCCGTGTGTCTGACGAGATAGTCGACGGCAGAGAGCCCGGCCATCCCGAAGTGGGACAGGCCCACGACGAGTGAGCTTCCGGGTCGCTGATCGCCCGACACCTTCATCTCGAATGTGGGGTCCGGTACCATACCAGAGCTATCGTTCCCCAAATATAAAATACCCAACGTGAATTTCGGTCCGTGGTAAAAAGTGGTTTTGTCGCGCGGCCCGAACGAACGGCTATGGCAACCTACAAGCGATCGGTCCGGGTCGAGGCTCCGTTCGAGGAAGTCTGGGAGTTCCATGCAACCGGCGACGGGCTCGTCGCACTCACACCGGGGTGGATGCATCTGCAGATCGAAGCCGAGCGCGGCCCCGACGGCGAGTCCGACCCGGATACCCTCGAAGCGGGATCGACAGTGGTCTCGACGATCCAGCCGTTCGGTGTCGGGCCGCGCCAGCGATGGGTCTCCGAGATTGTCGCCCGCGAGCGTAAGGACGATTACGCCATGTTCCGCGACGAGATGGCCGAGGGGCCGTTCCCCCACTGGGTCCACACGCACTCGTTTTACCGCGACGGGTCGGCGACGCTCGTCCGGGATTTCGTCGAATACGACCTTCCCGGCGGCCCCGTCGGTCGCGTCGGGAGCCCGCTCGCGTGGGTGGGACTCGAACCGATGTTCCGCTATCGCCACCGGAAGACGAAAGAATTGCTCGAAAGACCATAACGAAACGGTGAACCAGCCGGCGGCCGAGGTCGAACCGTGGACAGCGACACCCCCGTCGTTCCGCCGCTGGCTGCGCTCGCGCTCGCAGTCGTCGCAGTCAGTACCAGCGCGATCTTGATCCGCTGGAGTCGCGCACCCTCGTCAGTCGCTGCTTTCTATCGCGTGTTGTTCACGACGCTGTTGCTCGCACCCGTCGCGGTCGTCCGCTATCGCGAGGCCTTTGCCCGTCTATCGATGCGCGACTGGTTGGTCGCCGCCTCGTCCGGACTCGCGCTGGCAGCACACTTCGCGGCCTGGTTCGAGAGCCTCGAGTGGACCAGCGTCGCCGCCTCGGTCACGCTGGTCCAGACACAGCCGGTGTTCGTCGCGCTCGGGGCCGCCTGGCTGCTCGAAGAGCGGTTGAACCGGCGTATCGTCGTTGGCATCGGAGTCGCGCTCGCCGGGAGCGTGCTCCTGTCGGTCGGGGACTTGCTCTCCGGCGGCGCGTTCGCCGGCTCGAACCCGCTGTACGGCGACGCGCTCGCACTCGTGGGCGCACTCGCGGCCGCGGGCTACGTCCTCGCCGGGCGATCACTCCGCCAGCGACTGCCGCTGATCCCGTACGTGATCGTCGTGTACACCGTCAGCGCGATCGGACTGCTCGTCTGGACTGTCGGCCAGGGTGCGTCGCTTGGCCCGTATCCACCGCGGGAGTGGATGCTGTTTCTCGCGATGGCGGTCGGCCCGGGGATTTTCGGACACACCGTCGTCAACTGGGCGCTCGCACATGTCGAGTCGAGCGTCGTCAGCGTCACGCTGGTCGGCGAACCCGTCGGGAGCACGCTCCTGGCACTGCTGTTGCTCGGAGAAGTGCCGCCTGCGATGACGGCCGTCGGCGGTGTCGTCGTGCTCGTCGGGATCGTGCTCACCGCACGTGCCCGACCGAATCCATGACAGCGAGCGCAGGCGAACCGCAAATCACCTACGATCGCAGCACGGAGGCGCGTACATGACGAAATACGACGCTGTCCTGCTGGATCTGGACGGGACGCTCTGTGAGTACACCCGGGGGACCGAGCAACTGCTGCCGGCCGCGTTTGACGCGGTCGGCGTCGAACCGATATTCTCGCCCGAAGCGTACGTCGAGCGTGTCGATAGCTACGCCGACCGGGCCGACTCGATGCTGGAGCGGCGCCGACTGTGTTTCGCCGATCTGGCCGCGGAGAACGGCCACGACCGCCAGCTCGGCCGCGAAGTCGCCGACGCCTACGCTGCCGAACGCGATCACAGCAACGTCCGATTCCTGGACGGCGGGGCGCAAGCGATCGAGCGACTGGCCGAGCGCTTCCCGCTCGCGATGGTAACAAACGGTGGCCCGGACATGCAGGATCCAAAGCTCGAATCGCTTGGGATCGAACCCTATCTCGATACTGTCGTCTACGCCGGCTACGACCTGCCGGCAAAGCCCGATCCGGAACCGTTCGAGCGTGCGCTTGAAGCACTCGATGTTCCGTCCGATCGTGCGGTCTACGTCGGGAACAACTACGAGACTGACGTCCTCGGTGCCGCGGCGGCGGATCTGCCGTCCGTGTTCGTCGGGGAGCCACCGGCCGACGGCCCGGTCGAACCGGTCGCGAGTGTCAACTCCCCCGGCGAACTCCCGAGCGCGTTGTCGTCTCTCCCCCGGTAGAGGAATCCGCCACTGCTGTGAAACGCAGTGACTGTCAGGCTGCGGGATCCTCGCCGGTCAGTATCCACTGTACGGCGCGCGGGAAGCGCTCGCGCCACGCAAATTCACTGTGGGTCCCGTCCTCGTCGATGACTGTCAGCAGCGTTTCACCTGGTTCGTAGCCCAGATGCTGGATGTTCGTTGCGAACGCCTGATTGCGCTGAGCGAACATCTCCGACCGCGGACCCTCTTCGAGCCCCCAGTCCATGTAGACCCGCTCGGGCCCGGCACCCGTCTCGTTCAGATACGACGCGGTCACGTTGGCAGGCGGACTCGCCGTACTCAGCCCGGCCGCGTACGGGAACGTCTCCGGGTACTCGAAGGCCGTGTAGACTGAGATCGATCCGCCCAGCGACGAGCCCATGATCGCCGCCCGGTCCGGCTGTGTGCGGTACGTCTCGTCGATCATTGGCTTGACCGTCTCCGCCAGGAACGCGGCATATCGATCTCCGTTCTTAGTTTGACCCGGTTCTCCTAATTCCGGTGGTACGTACTCCGTGATCCGATCGCCGCCCCCGTTGTCGACCCCGACGACGATTGCCGAACGGTTCTTCTCGTGTGCCAGGCGATCCATCGTCTCGTCTACTTGCCACTCCACGTTGTATGCCGTCTCGTTGTCGAAGAGGTTCTGCCCGTCCTGCATGTACACGACCGGATACGACCGATCGCTCTCGAAATAGCCCGGCGGCGTGTAGACGCGCACAGTCCGCGTTCGATTGTCGAACTGGGGCATCTCGACTGACATCGTGGTGATCTCCCCAGTCGGGTACGCCGGAGCATCGTCGCTCGACGTGGTCGTCTCACCGTCTCTCTCCCCATCGGCCGTTGTCTCCGTCGACTGTTCGTCCGAAGTAGTTTCCGTCCCGCTCTCGCCGTCCGTTTTCGTGTCCGTGTCGGTCGTCTCCACAGCGTCCGTCTGCGAACCGACTGTCGTCGAACCATCGTCCGTCGGCGCCGAACAACCGGCCAGCGCGAATATGATTACGACACATGTAGCAGCGATTGCTGCCGCTTTTTTCAAACGCATAACCGGAAGGGACAGCGAACGGACATATATATCTAACCATTATCCCTGCGGGTCGGGAAATTAAGTCCCGAAGATGTTTTTCGGCCTGACTCGGAGCGACATCACTGCTGCTGGGCGTCGACGACTGCCACCCCGGCGAGATTGACGATGTCTTTGACCTCGTCGCCGCGCTGGATGATGTGGACGGGCTTGTCCATCCCGGCGAGCATCGGCCCGATCGCGTCGGCTCCACCGAGCCGCTGGAGCAACTTGTAGCCGATGTTACCGGCCTCGAGATTCGGGAAGACGAGCACGTTCGCCGGCTCGTCGAGTTCGGCAAACTCGTAGCTGTCGGTGAGCATCTCCTCGACGAGCGCCGTGTCGGCCTGCATCTCCCCGTCGACCGGGAAATCGACGCTCCGATCCGAGCGCAGTTTCTCGGCGGCCTCGCGTGGTACCGCGGCCCCGTCAGTGTCGACACTGCCGAAGTCCGAATACGATAGCAACGCCGCTCTGGGCTCGACGTTGAACTCCCTGGCCAGTTCGGCAGTGTGGCACGTCACTTCCGCGAGCACGTCCGCGTCGGGGGCGACGTTCACCGTCGCGTCGGCACAGAAGACGACGCGGTTTTTGAACGTCAACATGTACACGCCGGCCGCGTACTCGGTGTCCGGAGCCGTTCCGACGACCTCGAGCGGCGGCCGGAGCGCCGACGGATAATGATGGGTGAGGCCGGTCAACAGTGCGTCGGCCTCGTCCGTCGCCACGAGGACGCTCCCCAGGTAATCACCGTTCTGTACCAGCTCGGTAGCCTCACGCCGCGTGACGCCCTTGCGCTGGCGCTGCTCGTACAGCCATTCGGCATACCGCTGGAGGTCCGTTTCGTCCGGATCGAGGATGTCCGGCTCGAACGACAGCCCCAGCGTCTCGACGATCGCTTCGATCCGGTCGCGATCGCCGATCAAAAGCGGGCGCGCGATGCCCTGATCGACGAGCTGGTAGGCCGCACGGATCATCTTCTCGTCGGCGCCTTCGGCCAGCACGACGCGTTTGGGGTCGCTTTTGGCCTTGTTCAACACGACCCGCATCATCTCGCGGGACTTGCCGAGGCGTCCTTCGAGCTGTGCGACGTAGGTGT
Source organism: Halapricum desulfuricans (assembly GCF_017094465.1). Taxonomy (NCBI): domain Archaea; kingdom Methanobacteriati; phylum Methanobacteriota; class Halobacteria; order Halobacteriales; family Haloarculaceae; genus Halapricum; species Halapricum desulfuricans. The sequence continues at coordinate 1,170,149 of NZ_CP064791.1, read as the reverse complement.
CTGTGTCTAGCTCCGTCCGGGCACAGCCCGACTCGATCGCGGCCTCGGCGACGGCGGGCGTCACCTCGAACAGCACTCGGGGATCAAGCGGCTTCGGAATGATGTACTCCGGCCCGAACTGCAGCGGTTCGTCGCCGTAGGCCTTGACGACCGCGTCCGGTACGTCCTGCCGTGCGAGGTCGGCAAGCGCCCGCGCAGCCGCGACCTTCATCGCTTCGTTGATCTCGGTCGCCCGCACGTCCAGCGCGCCCCGGAAAATGAAGGGGAATCCGAGCACGTTGTTGACCTGATTGGGGTAGTCCGAGCGACCGGTTGCCATGATGACCGTATCCTCGCGGGCGGATTTAGCCTCCTCGTAGCCGATCTCGGGATCGGGGTTGGCCATCGCGAAGACGATCGGGTTCGAGGCCATCGATCGGATCATCCCCTGGTCGACGATCCCGCCGACCGACAGCCCGACGAACACGTCCGCACCATCCATCGCGTCCGCCAGATCCCCCTCGGCACTGTCGCTGGCGAACTCCTGTTTGAACCGATTGATAGCCTCGGCGCGCGATTCGGTGATGATCCCCGAGGAGTCACACATCGTGATGTTCTCCCGTTCGACCCCGAGCGAGACGTAAAATCGCGCGCTAGCGATCGCGCTGGCGCCGGCCCCGGAGAAGACGACCTCCAGTTCGTCGAGGTCCTTGCCCGCCAGTTCGGCGGCATTCAACAGCGCGGCGCCGGAGATGATCGCGGTCCCGTGCTGGTCGTCGTGGAAGACCGGGATATCGAGTCGATCGCGCAGTCGTGACTCGACCTCAAAACACTCGGGCGCCTTGATGTCCTCCAGGTTGATCCCCCCGAACGTCGGCTCCATCGCCGTGACCGCCTGGATCATCCCCTCGGGTTCGGACGTATCCAATTCCAGATCGAACACGTCGATGTCGGCGAACCGCTTGAACAGCACGCCCTTGCCCTCCATGACCGGCTTTGACGCCTGGGGTCCGATATCGCCGAGCCCGAGCGTCGCGCTGCCGTCCGAGACGACGGCCACGAGGTTGCCCTTGGCCGTGTACTCGAACACCGACTCGGGGTCGTCCCGGATCTCCCGACAAGGGGCCGCGACCCCCGGCGAGTACGCCAGCGAGAGGTCTCGCTGGGTGTTGGTCGGCTTGGTCGTCTCGATCGCGATCTTGCCGGGCGGTTCCTGCCGGTGGTAGTCGAGTGCGTCCTCGTCGAGTCCCATGGGTGATGGCTGTCAGGGGGAACCAAAAATCTAGGCCATCCAAGAGGACTTCCGGTTTCAGAACAGTGTCGAGTCACAGTGACCGTTGTAACGATTGACCGGTGCGACCGCACGACTGCGTTCGACCCGGAACAGAGTTACGACGGCCACTATCAAGCGGCAACACAGTCCAATACCGAACGCTTCTAAGTGGCCAGGGCACTGACTGTCTGGCATGCAACTCCGGCGATTGCTGGCGGGCGCGACCGGACTGACGTTCGTCCTCATGCTGTTGGGTGTGTACACGGCGGGAGTCGGGGCCGGTCTCACCTGCGGCGCCCGGTGGCCGTTCTGTGACGGGGCCGTATTCGGCCTGTTTCCCGCAAACTGGATGAGCTTCGTCGAGTGGTTCCACCGGCTGGTCGCGATGGTGACCGGGTTCGTGTTACTCGGGATTACCGGCCTCGCGTGGACGCGCGGCGCGAGCCGCCGGGTCAGGTACAGCCTCGTCGCGGCGATCGCGTTGCTCCCCGTCCAGATCGGTCTGGGCGCGCTCACGGTCACGGTCGGTGGCCTGTTCCCGTGGGGCTACTCGCCACCGGTTCAGGCGGCTCACTATCTGGCCGCACTGACGATTTTCACGCTGATCGTCTATGCGACAGCAGTACAGTACAACCGTGCCGACACCGCACGGCTCCGCACTGGCGCGGTGGTCGCGCTCGCGCTCGTCCCGCTGGGGCATCTGTTCAGCTTCGGGACGGTCTTTTCCTACACGCCGGAGGTCCAGATCGTCTACTACGGGCTGGCACTCGTGTTGTTCGCCCTGCTGGTCGCGATCGGGACCTGGACGCGCGCGACGGGCGATCGCGACGCAATCAGACAGGGGTATCTGAGTCTGGTGGCCGCCGCCCTGCTGGCTGTTCAGATGGTACTCGGCCGCCACGGACTCGATCCGCAAGGATTGCTCGTTGCCGACAGCGTTGCGGGGCTGGTCTTTGTCGTGTTACTCGGGGCCGCGTGGTTCGCCTTCCGCGCGGCTGACGGGGATGCTCCGATGAGCGGGTCGTTCGCTCGCTAGCCCACTAGTTGCGACCGAAGCGCGAATCCGTCTTGCTGATCGCCTGGTCGGGGTCGGCCGCCTCGTCGGCGTCGTGGGTACGCATTACCGAGACGACGCCGTACGCGCTGACGAACAACCCGAGCAGGACGGCAACCCCCCACAGCAACACTGTCGCCGTGTCGCCGAACGAGACCAGCACCTGCACGGTCCCCCAGAACGCGATCGCGGTTCCGAGTGCGATCTCCGCGTATCCTAGTTTCGAACTCACGATGTCCACCGCCGGATCGTCCGACGTACGTACACCTGGGATACGGACCGGCATAAATTGCCGTGATTGGCACGCTGTAGTGGCCGCCAGCCGAGGACGAGACTGTCGTAGCCGAGGGACGGCAATCTTACAATCGTGGGAACACAGTACCAGGTATGAGCCTCCGTGTCGACGTTCGAAAGCTGGATCTGTTCAACCAGATGGCCAGAGAAGGATCGGAGACGGTCGCCGATCACCTCAGTCAGATGGCGGGCCTCGACGCCAGCATCGAAGTCTCGAAGATCAACTTTCTCGATATCGAGGACGTGAAAACGCATATCGGGTCCCAGAAGCAAGTCGGGATCTTCGTCGAACTGGTCGATTCGCCACACGGATACGTACTCTTTCTGATCGACCCGGCGGACAGCAAGCAACTCGTCGAACAGATGGTCGGTGGCATGGGCAACGACGAGCCTGCGGATGGCCTCTTTACCGACATGGAACGGTCGGCCATGCAGGAGATTGGCAACATCATGACCTCCGGCTACATCGACGGGTGGGCGAACGTCCTGGACACGACGATCGACATCTCGACGCCCTCGTTTATGTACGGTCCCGCCAGCAATATCGTCGACGAGATGGGCGGCTGGCCGGACGAGGACATCGTCTTCGTCGTCGACTCGGATATCGTCGCCGACGACACCGACGTCGAACTCACGGCCTACACGTTCCCCCGTCTGCAGGAACTCGTCGAGCTCATCACGGATATCGACCTCGACACGGACGTCAGAGAGGACACGACCGCCTCGACCGATATCGTCAAGTGACCACGCCGAAACCGCAGACGATCACTCGACGAGCCGCTCGATTTCGGTTACGAGAATGTCGCTCGCACCGACTGACTGCAGCGCGTTGATCGTCTCGAAGACCTCGCTGTCGTCGACGACTGCGTGGACCGCGACATCGTCGGTGCCGGCGATGTCCATCACCGTCGGTCCGCCCATGCCAGGGAGTTCCTCCTTGACTGCGTCAAGGGCGTCCGCAGGAGCGTTCATCATCAGATAGCGTTTCCCCTCAGCGGACAGCACTGACCCAAGCGCGGTTTCGATCTGCTGGACTTTCTCGTCGTCGCGAGCGTCCTCGCGGGCGAACAGTCGCACTGACGATTCGAGCACGTCCGCGATGACTTCCAGGCGATTCATCCGCAGGGTCGTCCCGGTCGAGGTGATATCGACGATCGCGTCGGCGATATCGACGTGCGGCGTGAGTTCCGTCGCGCCCGAAACCTCGGTGATATCGGCGTCGACGCCCTGCTCGTCGAGGAACTCCCGGGTAATGTTCGGAAACTCGGTCGCGACCGTCCCACCGTCGAGATCGGAGACGGACTCGATATCGTCGTCTTCGGGCGCAGCGAGGACGAGCTTGCAGCTCCCGAACTCCAGATCGAGCAGTTCGACGAGGTTGTCCCGCTGTGCTTCGGCGACCTGATCGAAGCCGGTGATGCCCACGTCGGCGGCCCCCTCGGAAACGTACTCGGGAATGTCGGCCGCGCGGGCGAACAGGATCGTCACCTCGGGATCGACCGTTTCAGCGTGGAGTTTGCGGTCGGCCCCGTCGACGACGTGCAGTCCGGCGCGTTCGAGCAACTCGACGCTCGGCTCGTGGAGACGGCCCTTGTTGGGGACGGCGATGCGCATACCGGAACGTGGAGGCGGGCGGGCAATTGCTTTTCCCTCCGGCGGCGAGCGACGAACCCAACGGTTCAAAGTATCCCCCGACGAACGAACAGGCATGAGCGAACTCCTCGTTTCGGGCGGTCAGGTCTTGCGTCCCGACCACTCCGTCGAGCGTACGGACGTACTGCTCGATCAGGACAGCGGCGAGATTATCGACATCGGTGATCTCTCAGGCGACGACGAACTCGACGCGGCGGGCGGGCTCGTGATCCCCGGACTCGTCAACGCACACACCCACGTCGCGATGACGCTTTTGCGTGGCTACGCCGACGACAAACAACTCGACGCGTGGCTCCAGGAGGACATCTGGCCGGCCGAGGCCGAACTCACCGCCGAGGACGTCCGGGCCGGCGCGGAACTCGGACTGGTCGAGATGATCAAGTCGGGGACGACTGCCCTGAACGACATGTACTTCTTCATGTCGGAGGTCGCCGACGCCGTCGAGGCGGCCGGTATGCGCGCACGGCTGGGCTACGGGGCGATCACAATCGGGAACGACGACGAGGCCGCCCGCGAGGAGATGCGAGATAGCCTCGCGTTCGCCCGCGAGTACGACGGTGCTGCCGACGGACGGATCCGGACCGCGTTTATGCCCCACTCGTTGACGACTGTCGGCGAAGAGTACTACCGGGAGTTCGTGCCCGAGGCCCGCGAGGCCGGCGTGCCGATCCATCTGCACGCGAACGAGACGACCGACGAGGTCGACCCGATCGTCGACGAGCACGGACAGCGCCCGCTGGCGTACGCCGCCGATCTGGGACTGCTCGAGTCAGAGGACTATCTGGCCCACGGCGTCCACCTCGACGACGGCGAGATCGACCTGCTGGCCGAGCGCGGCGCGGGCGTGGTCCACTGCCCGGCCTCGAACATGAAGCTCGCCTCGGGGATGGCACCGATCCAGGACCTGCTCGATGCGGGCGTGGCGGTCGGACTGGGCACCGACGGCGCGGCCTCGAACAACGATCTGGACATGTTCGACGAGATGCGTGACGCCGCAATGCTGGGCAAACTCGCCGCCGGGGACGCAAGCGCCGTCGATGCGTATAGCGTCGTCGAGATGGCGACCCGCGGCAGTGCCGAGATTCTCGGGTTCGACTCGGGCCGGATCGAACCGGGAGCGAACGCCGACCTGGCCGTGATCGACCTCGACGCACCGCATCTGACGCCCGCCCACGACCTCGTCAGTCACCTGGCGTACGCCGCCCGCGGGAGCGACGTGCGACACACCGTCTGCGACGGACAGGTGTTGATGCGCGATCGCGAGGTGACGGTCTTCGACGAGCAAGCCGTGCGGGAGCGGGCGAGCGAGCGAGCGCAGTCACTCGTCGGCCGTGCAGACTAACTCGATTACAATATTAGGATATATCAGGGCATCTAGTCGGATATAGTTATTTTCCGAAAACCTTTATTAGCGACGGTAGCGGAGCTTCTCCCGATGAGTTCCAAACAAGCGTCCAGTAGAGTGCGATTCGAATGTGTGGATTGCGGAAAATCTGTTGTCCCGGCGTCGTACTGGGCAGCGTGTCCGGACTGTCGCGGCGAGTTGCGGGAATCACCCTAGAATCACCCAGCTCTTAGTAATTCAGTTGGCTCTTGCCAAATCTGGTGAAACAATCATAGAATACGTGATATTGGTACAGAGTGGTGTGCAAGATATAGAGGTTGTATCCATCACAGCACGTCCGTTATTTCTCAATCCGTTTTTGTGAGTCGGCCGGTAGAACGAGCCTGCATATCGAACAGAAAGCAGACTATCAGAATTGAATGATGTCTTGGTTCTCGTAACGTGCAAGGCGCGTATCCAGAAGCTCAGAAAGATTCTTGAGAACACAAAGAATTGCTCAACATAGGGCCGACGTGTTGCGACACGCTGGCTAATGAGTCTCATGTTCGAATCTATGGTTGCCGAGACAGAGTCCGCGCTTTAACATCTGCCCTCGGCTCACATCGGTCGGATAATCCTCAGTTCCCCACAAATTATTTTTCATCGACAATCCAATCTGAGCCTATGGATCGGAAACGGCGACGACTTCTCCAATTGGCGGGAGGATCTAGTCTGGCCATCCTCGCCGGTTGTAGTAGTCTTGCTGAATCTAATCCGGGAACAGTTGCTGCCCCATTCGATTCCCAACAAGGGACACTCGTCCCTAATGAAGGGGCTAGCAGCATCATTGCTATCCAGTCAGTCGCGCTGGCTGAAAATGGTGAAACTGCGCTCATCGGCACCTTCAGCGGCGACGATCCACATGGATCCTTGAAAGGAGAGGTCCATGTGTTCGCACAGGGAACGGAATCTTGGACACGGCAGACCACACTTGCCCCTGACGAGAGCCACGAGGGTGACTACTTCGGTGACGGGGTGGCGCTGGCTGACAACGGGAAAACTGCCATCATCGGAGCGTTGTCTGATAATAATTCCAATGGAGAAAGGGCGGGAGCAGTGTATGTGTTTACCCGGAGTGACGGATCGTGGGCCCAACAGGCCAAACTCCTTCCTAACGACGGCGATAGTGGGGATACATTCGGCTTTGCGGTAGCGGTAGCTGACGATGGCTTGAGTGTTCTTATCGGGGCAGAACACGACGGAGATCCCAATGGGAAGGGCGCGGGATCAGCGTACGTGTTTTCGAGAGCGAATGGGTCCTGGACCCAACAGGCAAAGCTCGTTCCCGAGAACGGAGACGGAGGCGACAGCTTCGGCGCATCGGTGGCGCTGTCGGCCGACGGAACCGTCGCTCTGGTCGGTGCCCCCCAGGATGAAACACCGCACGGGAACGAATCGGGGTCAGTATACGTGTTCACTTACCGTGACGGATCGTGGATCCGCCGAGCCAAGCTTGTTCCTGGCGACGGGGATAGCAACGACAACTTCGGCTCTCCGGTAGCAGTCACTGGCGACGGGAGGGCTGCTCTTATCGGGGCCGTGAGCGACGAGGATTCCAACGGAAAGAGCCCGGGATCAGCGTATGTATTTATCCGTGATAGTGGGGACTGGACCCAACAGGCTAAACTCTCCGCTGAAAACGGAAACGAAGAGGAATACTTTGGAAGGTCGGTAGCACTAGCCGATGACAGATCAACCGCACTTATCGGCGCCTACGATACTGGCGTAGACACGGGGTCAATGTACGTATTTTCCCGCAGTGATGACTCGTGGACCCAACAGGGGAAACTCGCCCCCGACAATAGTGACCACAATGATGCAGTCGGCTTGACAGTGGCGCTGGCCAGCAATGGACCGACTGCCCTCCTCGGAGCCGGATGGGGGCATGGCAGTGAGAATACAGTAGCGGCATACGTTTTCACCTGATAGTACCAACGGAGAGTTCTCTCGTCATTGTATCAATACTCATGTATCTCTCATATGGATTGGGGGATGCAACAGTACGTGAGTCCCCTGTCTCTACCAGATCACCGAGGTCGTATCTCGTCTGTCCACCAGAGCAAATGGGGTTCCGGAAACAGGGAGTGGCTTACACCCAGGTTGCGAGACAGTCGGTCGAGCAGAACGAGATGTCGACGGGCGAGTCGGACCCCTCAGGGTGTACCCGAAGCGTGTACGCCTTGATCTCGGTGTCACAATTAGCGCAACTCATATCCGTAACCAGATTACGATACTACCTTGTTATAGAGTATGTACCAGGCTGTTACACGATGCAGAGACAGGGAGACTCCATACCTCGTCGATGCTACCAGGGTCAACGCTGATGTCGAAGATCCTCTCTGCCTCGTTTGCTCACCAGTATCGTGACCGGGGTGTGCTGACTATGCGCGTTGTATCTTGCACAGCCCCATCTACCAATTCCGAGATAGATATCTGTGTTTCACTGTCTTCGGTAAGAGCCATTCGGTTTATTGCTCCGGGAGTTGATCAGCGTCAGGTGTCCCATTGCGCCACCCTCCGCTGCGATTTCCAGTTACTGCTCCGACTCACAGGTATCGACGCGGTGGCGGATGTTTATTAATGAAGAAATATAAGGGTAGCGAGGCTAAGAAACATATGGCGAACGAAATGGGAAACTTGTCTGATTCCATTGATAGGACGATACTCGGCGTTTTATTGGCTCTTCTAGGGATTTTCAGCCTCGGTGCAGCAAGGCAGTTACTCGACGGAAGCGTTGTTGTCGGGATAGTTGGATCTGTTATCAGCGTGCTATGCGCGATAGTGATCATATATCTTATATACGAGGGAATAACCAGCAACCCGATTTAATAGGTTGTGCGGGGACCAGAAGGCTGACAGTCAGTCGTCGACGGCCGGCTCGCCCTCTGGCTGGCCGTCCCCGTTCGGATCGGCGGCCTGGTCGTCCGCAGCTATTTCCTCGCCCGGTTCGTCTTCGTCCAGCACGTTGTCGGCCCAGTCGCCGTAGACGTACCAGACGCCGACAGCCGCCGCGGCGGCGATGTGCGAGAAGGCGATCCCGCCCCAGACGCCCATCGCGCCGACGCCGGCAACGGTGATCAGCAGGAACGTCGGCGGGATCCGGACACCCCACTGAGAGACGATCGAGAAGGCCATCGCCGTCCGCGTGCTGCCGGCACCGCGGAACCCGGCGTTGATGACCTGGAACGCGCCCATAAACACGTAGGTCGGGCCGATGATCTTGAAGTAGTCCGTCCCGAGGTTGATGACCGTCGGGTCGCCGGGGATGAACACCGTCACCAGCGGGCGAGCGAGCAGGAACACGAGCACGCTCACCACGCCGAAGACTACAGCGACGATCCCCGTCGAGAGCAGGACCGCCCGTTTGGCCCGGGCGTTCTGTTCGGCACCGAGGTTCTGGCCGACGGCCGTTTCGGTCCCGCGGGCGAGCCCGACCGCCGGCAGGAACACGAACGTGTTGATCCGGTTGCCGATCCCGTAGGCCGCGACTGCGGGGCCACTGACCATCGCTGCCAGGGAAGTCATCACCGTGTAGGCCAGCGAGTTGGCGCTCTGTTCGGCGGCCGTCGGGACGCCGATGTCGACGATCTTCCTGACGGTCTCCAGCTCCAGCCGGAGATCCGACAGCGAGACCGTCAACTCCAGGCGGCCGGAGAAGATCAGCCAGAAGCCGATCATCGCCGCGACGCCCCGGGAGACGACCGTCGCGACCGCCGCGCCGGTCACGCCCATCCCGGTGAATCCAGTCGCCGCGAAGAGGTCGGCCTGCAGCGCGAGGAAGTTCACGTCCAGAAACGGCAGGTTGTGGAGCCACTCGGGACTGGTCAGATACGGGAGCGCGTCGATCCAGCCGAGATTGCCGAGCAGCGGCGCGTCGTGGAGTAGCTCGAACAGAAGGTTGTTCTTGAATCCCAGGATCAAGATCGGATCGAGCAGGATGTTCATCGTCACGCTCGCGCCCATCAGATACATCGGTGTCACCGTGTCGCCGTACCCGCGCAACAGCGCCTGGAAGATCTGAAAGCCGAACATGAAGATGACGCCGACGAAGATGATCCGCGTGTAGACGACTGCCAGCCGGATCGCTTCGGCGTCGGCTGAACCACCGATCAGCGGCAACAACACCGGCGAGAGGACGAATCCGATTGCAGCCAGCCCGATCGACACCAGCGAGACGAACGCGATGGTCTGGCCGGCGACGTGACTGACGCGTTCGGTGTTGCCCGCACCGGTATTCTGGGAGACCAGCACCGTGCCGGCGACGGTCAACCCGCCGCCGAGACTGATCATCAGGAAGACGAAAGGCAACGACAGCGACAGCGCCGTCACCGCGTTCTGTCCGAGACGCCCGACCCAGAACGTGTCAGCGAGATTGTACATCACCTGCAGTAACTGAGACGCGACGATCGGCAGCGACAGCGCTATGAGTGGACGTAATAGTGATCCCTCGGTGAGATTGACCGAGCGCCCGGACTCGTCAGTCGACACGCGCGTCACCCTCCCACTGCGGAACTCGGCTCACGGCCAACATACTGACTAGTTAGTCAGGACCTATCGATAAACAAAAACGTGACGACATGCCGGCATCAGTTGGTATAGTATGAAATAAACATCCAGAGATATTTTTAAACTTTACAAGCTAATCTCTGACCTTCTTGTGCGCTCGGACTCGCAGCTGAACGGATTGAACGGGATTGCGTGTTTATGTGGATATAGGGGTGAGTACGGAGTGAGATGCACGCGAAACAGCTTCTAACAGTTGCCGTGGTCGCCGTCGTGGCCCTCTCCGTCGTCGGGCCAGCTGCGGCCGCGGATGGACTGGATGTGTCGGTGACTCAGGAGGGCGACGACGTCACGGTTTCGGTGACGGAGCACAGTACTGAAAACAGTACTGCCGTCGCCGACGCGAACGTGACTGTTGCTGATGGAAATACGACGTACGAAGAGGCCGGTAATTACACGACAGACGACGAGGGCCTCGTCGAACTGTCGGCACCGGACGAGAACGTGACGGTCACGGTCACGGCCACTGTTGATAACGATTCCGCCACGACGACGGCCGATTTGATCGCGGAATCGATTGCTGAGAACGAGACAGACGAGCGTGACGTAAACGAGAGCGAGGATGATGACCTAGAGAACGAGACTGGCGACCGTGACACCAACGAAACTGATGGGGAAGCCGATCGGCTGTTCGACCTCGACCTCGACGTCTCCATCGACGACGGCGAAGTCGACCACAGCAACGTCACGGTCAACGACAGCGAACCGTTCGGGCTCTACGTCGGCGCGTTCGTCCAGACCGTGATGAGCGAGAACGTCTCCGGCCCGATGGGCCAGACCGTCTCGTCGTTCGTGACGACGTTCAACCCGGGCCAGGGCCCGCCCGAACACGCTGGTCCGCCCGAAAACAAGACTCAGGGCCCGCCAGAACACGCTGGCCCGTCCGAAAACACGACCCGGGGGCCGTCCGGGAACGTGACCCAGGGCCCGCCTGAAGGTGCTGGTCCGTCCGATAACACGACCCGGGGGCCGTCCGGGAACGTGACTCAGGGTCCACCTGGAGACATGGGTCCGTCGAGCGACGATGAAACCGAAGACGACGACCGTCGACGTGGCCCACCGTCGCACGCTCGCGGCGGTCGGTGACGCGAGCATCGAACGTTCGTCTCGCTACCGCAGCCATATTCTGACCGGAGTGCTTCGGCAAGGTTTTCTCCCCGGTGTCCATTGATAGGGGTATGACCGGACAGCCGATTACCCAGCAGCTTGAGGACGTCGAGTCGGCAGTCGAATCAGGACGCAAGAAGATCGACTGGGCGCGCCAGCACATGTCGATCGTCGAGTCGCTCCGCGAGGATTTCGAGGACGAACAGCCACTGGCGGGCGAGACCGTCGCGATGGCGATGCACGTCGAGGCCACGACGGCCGTCCTGACGGAGGCGCTCGCGGCGGCGGGCGCGGAGGTCGCGATCACGGGGTGTAACCCCCTCTCGACGCACGACGATGTGAGTGCGGCGCTTGACGCCCACGAGTCGATCACCTCCTACGCCAAACGCGGCGTCGACGACGAACAGTACTACGAGGCCATGCACGCCGTGATCGATCACGATCCGACGATCACGATCGATGACGGCGCGGATCTGGTCTTTCTCGTCCACGAGGAGTACCCCGAACTGATCGACTCGATCATCGGCGGCTGCGAGGAGACCACCACGGGCGTTCACCGCCTGCGGGCGATGGACGAGGACGGCGCGCTGGAGTATCCGATGTTCGCCGTCAACGACACGCCGATGAAGCGGCTGTTCGACAACGTCCACGGGACCGGCGAGGCCTCGATGGTCGCGATCGAACTGACGACGAACCTCGCGATCGCGGGCAAGACCGTCGTCGTCGGCGGCTACGGTCAGTGTGGCAAGGGCGTCGCCAAGAAGGCCTCGGGCATGAACGCCGACGTGATCGTCACCGAGATCGACCCGCGCCAGGCACTGGAGGCCCACATGGAGGGCTTCGAGGTCACGACGATGGACGAGGCCGCCCGCGAGGGTGACATCTTCGTGACGACGACCGGCAACCGCGACGTCATCACCGAGGAGCACTTCGAGAATATGCAGGACGGCGCGCTGCTGGCGAACGCGGGTCACTTCGATGTGGAGATCAACCTCGAGGACCTCGACGCGATGGCCGAGGAAGTCATCGAGGCTCGCGACGGCGTCACCGGCTACGTCATGCCCGACGGCCGCCAGCTCAACGTCCTCGCTGAGGGGCGGCTGGTCAACCTCGCCGCGCCGAAAGCCGAGGGCCACCCCGTCGAGGTCATGGACCAGAGCTTCGGGATCCAGGCGGTCGCCGCCCGCGAGATGGCGACGAACGGCGAGCGGTACGACGCCGGCGTCCACAATATTCCCGACCGACTCGATCGTGAAGTCGCGGAGATCAAACTGGACGCGGAGGGGATCGATATCGACGATCTGACGCCCGAACAGCGCGAGTACATGGACTCCTGGCAGCACGGGACGTGAGCGACTGGTCGCGCAGACGAGCAATATAAATGACCGACTGCCTAATCCGGTAGTAATGCGGATCGAACAGCTCGGTGCTGGCGAACCGTCCGTCGCTGTCGTCGGCGCAATTCACGGTGACGAACCGTGTGGCGTGACGGCGATCGACCGTCTACTGGCGTCTGACCCACCCATCGAGCGACCTGTGAAGTTGATCGTCGCGAACGAGCGGGCGCTGGCGGCCGAGCAGCGCTACTGCGAGGAGGACCTCAACCGAACGTTCCCGGGTGATCCCGACGGGCCGACGCACGAATCGCGGCTCGCGGCCGAGCTGACGGCCGAACTCGAAGGGTGTACGACCCTAGCGTTGCACTCGACACAGTCTTACGAGGGGCCGTTCGCGATCGTCGAGCGGGCGGGTAGCCCGTCCGAAGAGCTCGCACGGCAACTGTCCGTCGATGCAATCGTCGAAACCGGCCCGTTCGACGACGGACGGCTCTTTCAGTCGGTCGAGACGCTCGTGGAGGTCGAGGCTGGCTATCAGGGATCGACAGTCGCCGCGGACAACGCCACCCGGATCGTCCGGGAGTTCCTGCGAGCGACCGGTGTGCTGGCCGACGAGCCGCCGCTTGCTCCGCGCGAACACGGGGTGTACGCACTCAAAGACGTCGTCCCGAAAGACGACGCCGACGAATACGAGGTGTTCGTCTCGAACTTCGAACGTGTCGAGGCCGGCGACCCCTTCGCCGCCGCGGATGGCGACACCGTTGTCGCGGACGAGCCGTTTTATCCCGTGTTACTCTCGGCATACGGTTATGAGGACGTCTTCGGGTACGTGGCAGAGAAAGTGGACAGTTCCGCGTAGCGGCGCAATCCCGCGATCGATCTCACGCGTCGTCCGGCGGTGCCAGTTCGACCAGCGTCAGATCGCGATCGAGCATGCAATAGTCGTGGGGTGGGTCGCCGAGCACTTCGTCGATCGTGTACTGTTCGTCGAACGCCGCGCCGGCGGGTTCACAGTACCCGTGGCTGGGACAGTCCGTGTACGGACAGGGGCCTTCGAGCGCGGCTTTGCTCCCGGCGTACGCTCCCTGTGAGGCAACGTTGGCCTGGATCGGCGCGGGCTTGACTTCGACGGCCTGCACGCCGGTATCGTGCACGCCACAGTCGAGGACGCTGGCGTTGTCCCGGACTTCGACGACCTCGTATTTGCGCCCCGTTGTGAGATTGAGACACTGATCGCGGTAGGGACACCCCTCGCAGGCCGCTGCAGCCCCCTGATAGACGAACGTCTGTCCGACTTCCGCCAGACGCGTGCCGACGAGCGTGAGTTGCGCCATCGACTGTCGGTACTCTCCCGAGCCGATTAAGCTTCCCGCCCGGTCAACTCGTCGAGCTTCGCCAGATACGCCTCCCGAGGTACCTGATACAGCGACCGATAGTCGATCTCTCCGTCGGAGAATGTATTCGCCAACTCGACGGCACCGTCCATCGCCGCCTTTCGACCGTCGAACTCCCGCCGGTCGGCGGTCACGTCCGGCTCCAGCGACAGCGTCAGGTACCAGGGATCGTCGGGATCCGGCTGTGGCCTGCCCGGGCGGCGACCTCGCGACCCTTTCGTGAGATACAGCGTCGGCAAACACGGCGGTGGGAACGCCTCACTGTCGAAGACGTCCGGCCGATAGACCATCACGACCCGCCCGGCCTCCTCGTTCCAGAGCGACCAGTCCGTCGGCAGCGCGTCCGCGAGATCCATGTTCCGCTTCACCGGCCCTACGGAAAAGAGCTTCCCGGTCGGCCGGAGTGGGTTTATAAATGACTGCGAGGCGCAGCAATCAGGAATAACCGAATGTGGTTTCGGAGCGGTCCTATAATCCGATTTCCTGCGACCACGGGTGTTACTCACATCCCGAATGAAACGAGGGTTTAAGTATATGAGAGTCCCTTAGGTATTACAGTATCGGAAAATGTGCCACACGGTATCACGGATCAGGTTGTCACTATGCAGGTTTCGGTCGCGACAGTCGCGCCGCCGTATCGTGCGGTGGACGGCATCAGTCAGCGAGTCTGCCCTCCCGTGGGACGAGCCGTCGGTCGGCACACGACTCCGAGAACAGTGGAGGGTCCCGTAACCGACGGGCTCGACTGTCCTCCACCCCGTTCGTGATAGCATGACAAGCAATCCAGACACTCTGTCAGAACTGAGCGACGATTACCGGGCCTCGATCCCCGCCGACCTCCGTGATCACCACGACTTCGAGTGGTACCTCGATCAGTTGTACGAGGAGCCGGCGGTCGCCCGTAGCGCCCATCAGCGCGTCGCCGATATGTTCGACTACTACGGTACCGAGTACGACGAAGACGCCGGCCTCGTCGAGTACAAACTCGCCTCCGAGGACCCGATCAACGACGGCGAGAACACCTTTTACGGCCGTGTCATCCACGAGTCGATCCACGAGTTCGTCAACAAGGTCAAAAGCGGCGCGCGCGGACTCGGGCCCCAAAAGCGAATCAAACTCCTGCTCGGTCCAGTCGGATCGGGGAAGTCCGACTTCGACCGGCAGGTCCGGCGGTACTTCGAGGATTACACCCGCCGGGATGAGGGGCGGATGTACACCTTCCGGTGGACGAACCTCTGTGACGTCATCCCCGATCAGGACCCCGCCGACGACACAGTCCGATCGCCGATGAACCAGGACCCGCTGGTGTTGATCCCCGAACAGCAACGCCAGGACATCCTCGACGACATCAACGAGCTGCTGGATGCGCCGTACACGATCCGCAACGAGCAGGCCCTGGACCCCGCCAGCGAGTTCTACATGGATCGGCTGCTGGCGTACTACGACGACGACCTAGAGACCGTGCTGGAGGGCCACGTCGAAATCGTCCGCCTCGTGGCCGACGAGAACATGCGACAGGCTATCGAGACCTTCGAGCCCAAAGACAAGAAAAACCAGGACGAAACCGAGCTGACCGGTGACGTCAACTACTCGAAGATCGCGATCTACGGCGAGAGTGACCCGCGGGCGTTCGATTACTCGGGCGCGTTCTGCAACGCCAACCGGGGGCTGTTCTCCGGGGAGGAGCTCCTGAAACTCCAGCGGGAGTTCCTCTATGACTTCCTGCACGCGACCCAGGAACAGACGATCAAACCCAAGAACAACCCTCGGATCGACATCGACCAGGTGATCGTCGGCCGGACCAACATGCCCGAGTACAAAGAGAAGAAGGGCGACGAGAAGATGGAGGCGTTCAACGACCGGACCAAGCGCATCGACTTTCCGTACGTGTTGGGCTACGAAGACGAGGCGATGATCTACCGGAAGATGCTACGCAACGCCGATCTGCCTGACATCTCCGTCGAACCCCACACCCTGGAGATGGCGGGGCTGTTCGGCGTGTTGACCCGGATCGAAGAGCCCGATGCCGGGAAGATCGACCTGATCCAGAAAGCCAAGGCCTACAACGGCGAGATCGATGCGACCGACGACGTCGACGTAAAGAAGCTCCGCGAGGAGGGTGACGCGACCGCCGAGATCGGCGAGGGGATGGAGGGCGTCAGCCCGCGGTTCATCGGCGACGAGATCGCCGAGGCGATCATGGACTCGATGCACCGCGATCGGGAGTTCCTCTCGCCGCTGACGACGTTCAACCACCTCGAAGCGAACCTCGAACACCACGGCTCGATCGCCGAAGAGCAGTTCGATACCTACTACCGCTATCTCGAACTGGTCCGGGAGGAGTACAAGGACCGCGCCATCGAGGACGTCCGCCACGCCCTGGCCTACGACGTCGAGGAGATCCAGCGCCAGGGCGAGAAGTACATGGACCACGTGATGGCCTACATCGACGACGACACCGTCGAGGACGAGATCACGGGCCGCGAGCAGGAACCCGACGAGCAGTTCCTCCGCAGCGTCGAGGAGAAGCTGAGCCTGCCCGAGGACCGCAAGGACGACTTCCGCCAGGAGGTCGCTAACTGGGTCTCCCGTCGGGCTCGTGAAGGGTCGAGCTTCGACCCACAGGACAACGACCGACTGCGCCGCGCCTTAGAGCGCAAGCTCTGGGAAGACAAGAAACACAACATCAACTTCTCGGCGCTGGTGTCCTCCGGCGAGATGGACGACGACGAGCGGTCAGCGTGGATCGAGGCGCTGATCGATCAGGGCTACAGCCAGGAGGGTGCCAGGGAGGTGCTGGAGTTCGCCGGCGCGGAAGTCGCGAAAAGCGAGATGGAAGACTGATGGACGGGGAGCAATTCATCACCGCGGCCGACCGGGAACTGGACGCGACCTACCAGGAGCCGCTGTCGCTGCCGGGCTACGTCGACCTGCTGCTCGACCGGCCGGAACTGGCCGCCCACGCCTCGAAGTACCTGCTCGACGCTATCGAGGACGCCGGCACCCGCACGGTCATCGAGGAGGGGGAAGAACGCGAGCGCTATCGCTTCTTCGACGACCCGCACAACGACGGCGAACACGCGATCCTCGGCAACACCGAGGTACTAAACGGGCTGGTGGACGACCTGCGATCGATCGCCGCTCGCCGCGGGAAAGACGAGAAGATTGTCTGGCTGGAAGGGCCGACAGCCACCGGCAAGTCCGAGCTCAAGCGCTGTCTCATCAACGGGCTGCGGGCCTACTCCAGGACCGACGCCGGCCGGCGATACACCGTCGAGTGGAACGTCGCCGGGGCCGACGGGGAAGCCACCGGCCTCACCTACGGCGACCGGCAGGTCAGCGACGAGGACGACTGGTACGAGAGTCCGGTGCAGGTCCACCCCCTGACGGTCTTCCCGCAGACGGTCCGAGCGGAGCTGCTCGAAGCGATCAACGGGCAACTAGACGAGCACGACAGCGTCTCCGTCGAGGGCGATCTCGACCCCTTCTCCCGGGAAGCCTACGAGTACCTCGAGGAGCAGTACCGCCGCGAGGGTGTCGCGGATCTGTTCTCGGCGGTGACGAGCCCGCGCCATCTCCGGGTGAAAAACTACGTCGTCGACGTCGGACAGGGGATCGGCGTCCTCCACAGCGAGGACGAAGGGAGCCCCAAGGAACGACTCGTCGGTTCCTGGATGGCCGGGATGTTGCGGGAGCTTGACTCCCGCGGGCGGAAGAACCCCCAGGCGTTCTCCTACGACGGCGTGTTGAGCCAGGGGAACGGCCTGCTGACGATCGTCGAGGACGCCGCCCAGCACGCCGACCTCCTGCAGAAGCTGCTGAACGTCCCCGACGAAGGTGCGGTCAAGCTGGACCGGGGGATCGGGATGGACATCGACACCCAGCTGGTCATCATCTCCAACCCGGACCTGGAAGCGACGCTGAACCAGCACGCCGACCGCGAGGGCCAGGACCCACTGAAGGCGCTCAAACGGCGGCTGAACAAACACCGCTTCGGCTACCTGACGAACCTCTCGCTGGAGACGCAACTCCTCCGGCGGGAACTGACCAACGACACGACGGTCTGGCAGGCCGACTCCTGGACGGAACTGGACGGGCGCATCCGCAGCCCTGCCGGAGTGGACGTGCGCCGGGAACACGGCGTTCGCGAGCGCGAACTCGCGCCGCACACCCTCGAAGCGGCGGCGCTGTACGACGTGGTGTCCCGACTGGACGATAGCGACCTCCCGAGCGAACTGGATCCGGTCGAGAAGGCCCTGCTGTTCGACCGCGGCTACCTCCAGGACGGCGACGAGCGCCGCGAGATCGACGCCTTCGCGTTCTCCGACAGCGCGAGCGATGGCGAACGCGGGATCCCGGTCACCTACACCAGAGACGTCATCGCCGACCTGCTCCAGACCGAGACCGAGCGGTATCACGCCGAGTTGCCCGTCGAGGACATCATTATGCCGAGAGACGTGCTAGACGCGATGGCTACCGGCCTCCGAACGGCACCGGTCTTCTCGACGAAGGAAGTTGCAGAATTCGAAGAACGGGTCGTCCCGGTCAAAAACCACATCTTCAACCGGCAGGAGGAGGACGTGCTGGCGGCGATCATGCGCGAGAAGCGCGTCGAGGAGTCCACTGTCGAGGAGTACATCGAGCACGTCTACGCGTGGGCGACCGACGAACGAATCGAAAACGAACGGGGCGAACGTGTCGACCCGGACCCGCTGAAGATGAAGGTCTTCGAGATCGAGCACCTCGGCCGCTTCGAGGAGCGGGACTATCACGGCAACGAGCCCACCCGGAACGTCGAGCAGTTCCGGACAGACCGGATCATCACCGCGTTGAACCGCTACGCCTGGCACAACCGCGACGAACAGTTCCAGGTCGGCGACGTCAATCCGAAGGAGATCCCGGTGATCCGAACCGTGCTTGGCAGCCACGACTGGGCCGACGTCAAGCGGACCCACGAGGACTTCGATCCGCGGCAGTGGGACGACCCGCCGGCGAACACCGAGACGGCCCGTGTCAAGGCGCGGACGATCGAGAACATGACCGATCTGTTCGAGTACAGCGAAGCCGGCGCGGAGCTGACCAGCCGCCACGTCATGGGACAGGTGAGCTACAGATGGGACTGAGAGACGACCTCGAACGCTACCGCGAGGTCGGCGAGAAGCGCCGCCAGGATCTCGCGGAGTTTATCCAGTACGGTGACCTCGGGAAGTCCCGGGCGGATTCGGTCCGGATCCCGATCAAGATCGTCGATCTGCCGGAGTTCGTCTACGACCGGCGCGACCGGGGCGGGGTCGGCCAGGGCGAGGGCGCCGAAGAAGGTGACCCCGTCGAACAGCCACAGCCGGACGACGGCGACGAGGACGGCGACCCCGGCGAGGAGGGCGGCGATCACGAGTACTACGAGATGGATCCCGAGGAGTTTGCCCGGGAACTGGACGAACAGCTCGGGCTGGATCTCGATCCCAAGGGCAAGAAGGTGGTCGAGGAGACAGAAGGGGATTTCACCGACATCACCCGGACCGGACCGTCCTCGACGCTGGATTTCGAGCGGCTGTTCAAGGAGGGGCTCAAGCGCAAGATGGCGATGGACTTCGACGAGGCGTACGTCCGTGAGGCCCTGCGAGTCGCCGGCTGGGGCCCGGCGACGGTCTACGAGTGGGCCCGCGGGGAGAACATCCCCGTCTCCCGAGCGTGGATCGAGGACGCTTACGAGGGGATGCCTGCTGACGAGCGCGACCGGTGGGGATCCATCGAGGAGATGACCGAACGCGTCGAGCACGAGAGTGCAGCCCAGCGCATTCGCCGGGAAGGGATCAACGAGATCCCCTTTCGGCGTCAGGACGAACGCTATCGCTACCCCGAGATCATCGAGGAGAAAGAGCGCAACGTCGTCGTGGTCAACATCCGCGACGTCTCCGGGAGTATGCGCCAGCAGAAACGCGAGCTAGTCGAGCGGACCTTCACCCCGCTTGACTGGTATCTCCAGGGCAAGTACGACAACGCCGAGTTCGTCTACATCGCCCACGACGCCGAGGCCTGGGAGGTCAACCGCGAGGAGTTCTTCGGCATCCGCAGCGGCGGCGGGACTCGCATCTCTAGCGCCTACGAGCTGGCGATGACAGCGCTCGACGAAGCCTATCCCTGGAGCGAGTGGAACCGCTACGTCTTCGCCGCCGGCGACAGCGAAAACTCGTCGAACGACACCGAGGACAAGGTAATCCCGCTGATGGAAGCGATCCCGGCGAATCTCCACGCCTACGTCGAGACTCAGCCCAGCGGGAACGCGATCAACGCGACCCACGCCGAAGAGGTCGAGCGGCACTTCCGGGACGCCGACGACGTCGCCGTGGCCTACGTCAACGGACCAGGGGACGTGGTCGACGCCATCTACGAGATCCTCAGCACGGACGAACAGTCATGATAGACGAACGCATCGAAGCCCAACGGATCGCGGACAACCTGCAAGAACCAGTCGAGAAAGCCGGTGAGCTCGCCGAAAAACTCGGCTTGACCCCGTATCCGGTCAACTACTGGATCGTCGATTACGACGAGATGAACGAGTTGATCGCCTACGGCGGGTTCCAGGAGCGATACCCCCACTGGCGGTGGGGCATGCAGTACGACCGCCAGCGAAAGCAGAGCCAGTTCCTCGGCGGGAAGGCCTTCGAGATCGTCAACAACGACAACCCGGCCCACGCGTTCCTCCAAGAGTCAAACACCCTGGCCGACCAGAAGGCGGTCATCACTCACGTCGAGGCCCACGCCGATTTCTTCGCGAACAACGAGTGGTTCGGACTGTTCACCGGCCGGGACGAAGCGCCGGACAACCGATCCGACGCTCGGCCGGAGTCGGGGCCGGACGCCACGGCGATGCTCGCCCGCCACGCCGAGACGATCGAGGAATACATGACCGACCCCGAGATCGACCGGGGTGAGGTCGAAAAGTGGATCGATCACGTTCTCTGTCTGGAGGACACCATCGACCAGCACCGCCCGTACGCGCCCGTCGTGACCGACGAGAGGACCGAGGACCTCGACACCGCCGACGTGGCCGATCACCTGGACGATCTGGATCTCACCGAAGAGGTGCGCCAGCAGGTGTTCGACGAGGAGTGGCTCGACACCCAGAGTGACGACGACGGGTCAGTCTCGTTCCCGGACACTCCCGAGAGAGACGTCGTCGGATTCCTCCGAAAACACGGCAAGCAGCACGACGAGGGAGCCGGGAAGGCCATCGAGATGACCGACTGGCAGAAGGAGGTCCTGGAGATCGTCCGTCGGGAATCCTACTACTTCGCCCCCCAGAAGATGACGAAGGTGCTCAACGAGGGGTGGGCTAGCTACTGGGAGTCGGTCATGATGGTCGGTGAGGGCTTTGCGGCCGACGACGAGTTTGTCACCTACGCCGATCACATGTCGAAGGTGCTCGGCTCGGGCGGACTCAACCCGTACAAACTCGGACTGGAGTTGTGGCAGTACGTCGAGAACACCGCCAACCGGCGGGAAGTCGTCGAGCGACTCCTCAAAGTCGACGGGATCACCTGGCGGAACTTCCGTGATACCGTCGACTTCGGTGCGGTCCGGTCGGTCCTGGAGCCGCCGGCGTGGCTCGAAGACGTGCCGGGCCATCTCGACGAGATCGACCCGGACGATCCACGTATCGACGCGAAGGCACTCGAACGCGCTCGAAGCGGAGCGATCGACGTCGAGACCTACCCCTGGACGGTCCTCACCTACGACGGACTGGTCCAGCGACATTACTCGCTGGTCCAGGCACAGAACCGCGGGTTCCTGGGCCGGATCGGTCTGGAAGAGCTAGAGCGGATCAGCCGCTACCTCTTCGACGACAGCCGCTATGGAAGCGTCGAGGCGGCACTCGCCGATGTCGAGTACGCTCGCGGCTGGGACCGGATGCGCGAGGTCCGCCAGAGCCACAACGACGTGACGTTCCTGGAGGCGTTTCTCACCGAAGAGTTCGTCGATGCGAACGACTACTTCGCATA
This sequence comes from Halapricum desulfuricans, assembly GCF_017094465.1. NCBI lineage: Archaea > Methanobacteriati > Methanobacteriota > Halobacteria > Halobacteriales > Haloarculaceae > Halapricum > Halapricum desulfuricans. The sequence goes on along the minus strand of NZ_CP064791.1, from coordinate 1,148,108 downwards.
CGAACACTCCCAGAAGTCGGGGGAGTTCCGCGTCTCCTCGACCGATCACGAGGACGTCAAAAAGAAGCTGCTGTTGCAGTTCACCAACTTCGGGAAGCCCACGATCGTCGTCGCGGACGGTAACTACGACAACGCCGGCGAGCTGCTGTTGGCCCACCGGTACAACGGGGTCGTCCTCGACGACAAACGGGCCACGGAGGTACTCAAGCGCGTGTTCGAACTCTGGGGACGGCCCGTGAACTTGCTGACCATCGACAAGGAGTACGACGAGAGCGACGTCGAGGTCGCCCGACGCCGGGACCGAGAGCCCGACCCGACCGAAGTCGGCCGCCGGCTGCGCTACGACGGTGCGCACGTCACCGTCGAGGACGTCCCCTGGGAGGACGTCGAGCACCTCGCGGCGACCGACATCGACTACGACACGAAACCGGACGAGTGGCTGCGTTGAGTCAGACTTCGTCCATCCCTCGCACGGAGATGGCCGGACAACGCGCGGATCGAAGGATCTCCTGAGAGACGCTGCCGAACATCGCCTGTCTGGTCGGCGAGCGGTCGCGGCCACCAATTACGACGAAATCCGCGTCGTGGTCGTCGATCATCGCGACGATGCCCTCGGCGGGATCACCGACGCCGCCGAGCACTTCGGGCTCGAATCCGGCCTCCTGAAGTGTCTCGACCAGATCGCGAACGACTGTCCGCTGGCCGATGACCCGCTTGACGGCTGCTTCGGTCGGTAGCTCGGCTTCACCCGGGGCCGACGTTTCGCCGGCTGTACCGGCGTACGCCACGCTCGTTTCGGGCCGCGCCGCTGACATGGCTTTAGTCTCGGCGTCTGTCGCCGGTTCCAGCCGCTCGGCCGTCTGCTCGTATTCGGATTCGGTCAGCACGTGTCCGACGAGCACCCGCGATTCCCGATCGCCGACGACCGTGCGCACCGTCTTGGCCATCCGCTCGGCTCGTTCCCTGTCTTCCTGTCCGACAGCGATGAGGATCGTTATCGTGTCCATGCCCGAACGTTCGTCCTATTAGTTATTATATATTTCTATTAATTAGTATATTTTCTATCTATCAACTGTGTTTATACCGTCAACTTGCGATGCAGCGGGTATGCCGACAGTTTCGGTCGAGACGAACGACCGATCGGAGGTTTTAGACGTAACGGACGCTGTCACCGAAGCGCTGCCGGAGAACGCGGACGGAGTCGCGACGGTGTTCGTGCAGCACACGACCGCTGGGGTGACAGTCAACGAAGCGGATTGACCTCCTCGGGGATCTGGCCGACGCGCTGGATCAGCTCGTTCCGGATACGGGGTGGGCACACGACGAGATCGACGACAACGCTGACGGTCACGTCCGGGCGCTACTCGTCGGGCCGAGCGTGACCGTTCCCGTCAGCGACGGCCAGCTTGATCTCGGCACCTGGCAATCAGCACTGTTGGTCGAGTGTGACGGACCTCGTACGCGCGAACTTCGGGTCACAGTCGTCGATGCATAGCGAACGGCCAGATATCACAGTCGTCGATACATAGCGAACGGCCAGATTTCGTGCGATCGGCCCGACATCAAACTGTTTCGGCATGGTGGTAAGGGGGCTGTAGTGCCCAGCAATGGATATGGCAGATGTGGCAGTTGTCTGGTTTCGCCGCGACCTTCGCGTCCACGATAACCCGACGCTCCAGCGGGCCCTCGAAGAAAACGACCGCGTCGTCCCGCTATACACGTTCGAACCTGGGCTGTTCGGAGCCAGGAGCCGCTGGATCGACGAACCTCGGATCGGACGCCGCCGAGCGCGGTTCGTCCGCGAGAGCGTTCAGGACCTTCGACAGCGAATGCACGAACGCGACGGCGAGTTGCTCGTCCGCCACGGCGATCCCGGGTCAGTCGTTCCCGCCGTCGCCGAGTCCGTCGACGCCGACGCAGTCCACGCCCAGCGGCTTCCCGGAACTGAGGAGCGTCGGACTGCATCCGCCGTCGAGAGCGAACTCGAATCAGTCGGCGTCGATCTGACGACCCACTGGACCCACACGCTACACGCGATCGAAGACCTGCCGACGGCAATCGAGCACGTCCAGGACACGTTCACGCCCTGGAAAGACAGCGTGGAAGCGAACTCGTCAGTTCCCGAGCCACTGGCTCCGCCCGAGTCGGTTCCCACACCCGACATGGATGGGGGGTCGATCCCGACGCTGTCGGAGCTGGGATACGACGAACGGACGGATGACACACCCGGCGACGACACGCCGATGCCCGTCCCCGGCGGGGAGTCGGCGGCCCTGGAGCGACTGCAGACGTATATTTTCGAGCGCGACCGGCTGCGGGAGTACCGTGAGACGCGAAACGGATTGCTCGGGATGGACTTCTCCTCGAAGTTCTCGCCGTGGCTCGCACAGGGCTGTCTGTCGCCGCGACGGGTCAAGCGGGCGGTCGATCGATACGAGCGCGAGCGCGTCTCGAACGACTCGACGTACTGGCTGGTGTTCGAGTTGCGCTGGCGTGACTTCTTCCAGTTCCAGCTCGCGAAACACGGCGACGCGTACTTCACGCCCGGCGGAATCCAGGACCGTGAGATCGTTTGGAACCGCGACGAGACTGCCTTCCGGCGGTGGGCCGACGGTGAGACCGGCTTCCCGTTCGTCGACGCGGCCATGCGGGAGCTGGCAGCGACGGGCTATCAGAGCAACCGCGCCCGTCAGAACGCCGCTTCCTTTCTGGCGAACACGCTCCGGATCGACTGGCGCTGGGGGGCTGCCTACTACGAATCCAGTCTACTCGATTACGACGTCGCCTCGAACTACGGCAACTGGGCGTACGTCGCCGGCGTCGGAACCGATTCGCGCGACCGGGCGTTCGACGTGCTCTGGCAGGCACACAACTACGACCCCGACGCCGAGTACGTCCGTCACTGGGTGCCCGAGTTAGCGGATCTCCCACCCCGGTACGCCCACGAGCCCTGGCGGATGGACGCCGACGAACAGGCGCGCTACGGTGTCGAACTCAGGGTCGAGTACCCCGAGCCAATAGTCGACCCCAACATGCACTTCGATGGCCCCTCGTCGTAGGTCTCGATGAGGGAACTACTCCTCGTAGATATCCTCGACCTGGTTGTTGAACCGCTGGAGGATCGTCCGGCGCTTTTTCTTCAGCGAGGGCGTCAACAGCTCGTTGTCGGGCGTCCACTCCTCCGGCGTGAGTCGGAACTGTTTGACCTGCTCGACCGGTTCGAGGTTCTCGTTGACCCGTTCGACTTCTTCGCCGATCCACTGGCGGACGCGCTCGTCCTGACAGAGCCGCGTGCGATCGTCCGGCAGGTCGATCCCCTCCCGCTCAGCCCAGCGTTCGAGTCGCTCGAAGTTCGGCGCGATGAGCGCACTGACGAACTTCTGGCCGTCGCCGACGGCCATGATCTGTTCGACCCGTTCGCTGGTGGCGAACTCGTTTTCGATCCGGCCCGGGGCGACGTTCTTGCCCGTATCGAGCACGAGGATCTGTTTCATCCGGTCGCGATAGATCAGATACCCATCAGCGGTCTGCTCGACGATGTCGCCAGTCCGGAACCAGCCGTCGTCGGTGAACACGCGCTCTGTGTCCTCGGGAAGCTCCCAGTACCCGGGATAGACGTTCGGGCCCTTGACCTGTAGCTCTCCGACTTCGCCCTCGGCGTCCGGAAACTCCTCGTCGGTGACCAGTTCCGTGTCGAGACGCGTCTCCACGTCGACGACCGGCGGTCCGAGCGTCCCGGGTCGGACGTCCTCAGGTGGGTTGACGGACACGACCGGCGACGTTTCAGTCAGACCGTACCCCTCCAGGATCGGAAGTCCCATCCCGAGGAACAGCTCGGCCAGTTCGGTACCGAGGCTCCCACCGCCGCTGACCATGAACTCGACGTTGCCACCGAGCCGGCTCCGGACGCTCTCGTAGACCAGATAGTCCGCCAGCCGATGTTTGGCCCGAAGCAACGGTCCCGGCGGATCCGCCCGGGCATAGGCTCGGGCCACGTCGACTGCCCACTCGAAGATCCGCTGCTTGGTCGCCGTCTCGCCGGCCGTGTCCCGCATCCGGCCGAAGATCCGTTCGTAGATCCGCGGGACGCTCGTCCCGGTCTGTGGCCGGATCTTGTTGATGTCCTCCGGAATGGTGTCCGGGCTCTCGGCGTACCCGACAGTCGCGCCAGTGGCGAACATGAGGAAGTGGCCCGCGGTCCGCTCGAAGACGTGCGCCAGCGGGAGAAACGAGATCGTCCGCGTACCGCTATCCAGAGTGGGGACATCCTCGGGCTTGTCGGGGCGTGGCCCGATCCGCTTGCGGGTCTGGTTGACGTTCGACCGGAGGTTCCAGTGGGTGAGTTTCACGCCTTTGGGCGTGCCCGTCGTCCCAGAGGTGTAGATCAGCGTCGCCAGGTCCCCGGGGTCGCGCTCTCCCAGCCAGCCCCGATAGGCGGACTCCTCGAACGCGTCCGCGCCGAGGCGTGCGACCTCGCCCAGCGTGTAGATGTCCTCGCGGTCGCCGTGACCGTAGATCTCGTCCATAGCGACGATGAACTCCAAGTCGAGGTCGTCTTCGACCTCCAGCACGCGATCGAGCAGGTCGCCGTTTTCGACGACGACCCCGATCGCATCGGGATCGCCCAGCAGGAACCCGACCTGCTGTGGCGAGGACTCGGTATAGACGGTCGTGACGACACCGCCAGCCGCGAGCAGCGCGAAATCGGTCTGGGCCCACTCCATGCGCGTGTTCGCGAAGATGCCGACCCGATCGTCGCTGCCTACCCCGAGTTCGCGAAACCCCGCCGCCAGATGGCGGACGCTCTCGCGCATCTCCGCGTACGTCAGCGCCCGGTAGCGACCGGACTCCGAACCCGGCGTCTCGGTCGCCGGCAGCGTCCGCTCGTAACAGCCCGTCTTGTACAGCTGCGCGTCCTGCGCCGCGTTGCGATCGGCCGCCCCTTCGAACATCTCCGCGAGCGTGTCCCGCCCGACCACCGCGTCTGTGTGCTCCCGTTCCGCGTCACGCCAGCTCCGCGTGTCCATACCCGGCTGTTCGAATCCCTTATGAATAATCATCGTGGAAGAGGCAATCGGGGCGATGCGATCGGCCCGGGGCGGACGTGGCGCGGCCACGGCGGCTCGGACCCCAACACCTTTGATAGTGGTCCTCGTACACACGGGTACCGTTCGCGGGGTCGTCGATAGCTGTTGCAGGCGGTTTTGGCAAGGGTTAAATGGATGCCGCCAATAGGTAGCTGTAGTATCTCGAACAGCCTTCTCTAGTCGGTCAACCCACACCACACATGGTAGATGTAAGCCAACACGAACTCGTCCCGGACCACACCGTCCTCGACAGCGACGAACTCGAGGACGTGCTCGCAGAGTACGACATCAAAAAGACTGATCTGCCGAAGATCAAACGAACCGATCCCGGGCTGCCGGATGACGCCGGGGTTGGCGACGTGATCAAGGTCGAGCGCGATTCGCGAACCACAGACCGAGCGGTCGTCTATCGACTCGTAATCGAGTAAGCATGGATACAGAACAACGCCGAACCATTTCACGGGAATACTTCTCGAAGGATCGCCTCGCCGAACACCACTTCCGCTCGTTCAACGCCTTCCTCGAACGGGGGATGCAGGAGGTCGTCGACGAGAAGGCGACCATCGAAACCGATATCGGGGACAAGGAAGGCCAGGAGCCCGTCTGGGTCGAACTGGGCGACGTCCGCGTCGTCACGCCCCGGGTTCGTGAGGCCGACGGTAGCGAGGAACTGCTGTACCCCCAGGAAGCCAGGTTGCGGAACATCACCTACTCCGCGCCGGTCTTCATGGAGATGGCTATCGTCAAGGGCGGCGAGGAAGAGGAAGAGCGGGTCGTCGACCAGACCGAGACCAAGATCGGTCGCATGCCGATCATGGTCGGGTCCGAGAAGTGTAACATCGCCGGCTTCTCCGACGAGGAACTAATCGACATTGGCGAGGACCCCGCCGACCCCGGTGGCTACTTCATCGTCAACGGGTCCGAGCGAGTGCTGATGACCAGCGAGGACCTCGCCCCGAACAAGATCCTCGCAGAATACGACAGCAAGTACGGCGACGAGGTCCAGGTCGCAAAGACCTTCTCACAGCGCCGGGGCTATCGCGCGCTGGTGTTGACCGAACGCACCCGCGACGGATTGCTGGAAGTGTCGTTCCCCTCGGTCTCGGGCTCGGTCGACTTCGTCACGCTCGTACGTGCGCTCGGGTTGGAATCCGACGAGGAGATCGTCCACCGCGTCAGCGACGACCCCGAGATCGTGAAGTTCATGCTGGAGAACCTGGAGGCCGCCGACGTCCAGACGACCGAGGAGGCCATCGAGAAGCTCGGGAAACGGGTCGCCTCGGGCCAGGGCAAAAACTACCAGCTCAAACGTGCCAACTACGTCATCGATCGCTATCTCCTGCCGCACCTTCACGAGGACGGCATCGACGAGGAGGAAGTCCGGATCAACAAGGCCTACTACCTCTGTCGGATGGCCGAGGCCTGCTTCGAGCTGGCGCTGGATCGGCGAGAGTCCGACGACAAGGACCACTACGCCAACAAGCGCCTGAAGGTTTCCGGCGACCTCATGCGGGACCTCTTCCGGACGGCGCTGAACAAGCTGGCGCGCGACGTGAAATACCAGCTCGAACGCGCCAACATGCGCAACCGTCAGCTTTCGGTTTCGACGGTCGTCCGATCGGACGTTCTCACGGAGCGACTGGAGCACCCACTCGCGACCGGCAACTGGGTCGGTGGCCGCTCCGGTGTGAGCCAGCTCGTCGATCGGACGGACTTCATGGGCGTTCTCTCTCACCTCCGGCGGCTTCGCTCGCCACTCAGTCGCAGCCAGCCACACTTCGAAGCGCGGGACCTGCACGCCACCCAGTGGGGTCGTATCTGTCCCTCCGAGACGCCGGAGGGTCCGAACTGTGGGCTCGTGAAGAACTTCGCGCAGGCGATGGAGCTGAGCCAGAACGTCGAAAACGAACAGAATCTGAAACAGTCGCTCGCCGATATGGGAGTTCAGGGCATCCCCGGCATCGAGAGCATCGAAACACAGCCCGCGGACGATTAATATGAGTCAGGGACGCGACGCGAAAGTCTACGTCAACGGAAGTCTGGTCGGCACGCATCCCGACCCCGAACAGCTCGCCGAACAGATCCGCCAGGCCCGCCGCCGCGGTGAGGTCAGCGAGATGGTCAACGTCTCGGTCAAAGACCGCACCGACGAGGTCATCGTCAACGCCGACGCCGGCCGGGCACGACGACCGCTGATCGTCGTCGAGGACGGCGAACCGCTGTTGACCGAGCGGGAAGTCGAACTTCTCGAAGCGGACGAGATCGACTTCCAGGACCTGGTCGATCGCGGCTACATCGAGTTCATCGACGCCGAGGAAGAGGAGGACATCCTCGTCGCTGTCGAACGCGAGGAACTCACCGAGGATCACACGCACCTCGAAGTCGATCCCCAGCTCATCTTCGGGATCGGCGCGGGGATGATCCCCTACCCCGAGCACAACGCCAGTCCCCGGATTACGATGGGGTCAGGGATGATCAAGCAGTCCCTCGGGCTGCCGAGCGCGAACTACCGGGTCCGACCCGATACCCGCCAGCACCTGCTGCACTACCCGCAGCTGTCGATGGTCAAGACCCAGACGACCGAACAGATCGGCTACGACGACCGGCCCGCCGCACAGAACTTCGTCGTCGCCGTCATGTCCTACGAGGGGTTCAACATCGAGGACGCGCTGGTCATGAACAAGGGCAGCGTCGAGCGGGCACTCGCTCGCTCGCATTTCTTCCGGACCTACGAAGGCGAGGAACGGCGCTACCCCGGCGGCCAGGAGGATCGCTTCGAGATCCCGGATGACGAAGTCCGCGGTGCTCGCGGCGAGGACGCGTACACCCATCTAGACGAAGACGGACTGGTCAACCCCGAGACCCGCGTCGACGAGAACGCGGTCCTCCTCGGGAAGACCTCACCGCCGCGGTTCCTCGAAGAACCGGACGACATGGGTGGGCTCTCCCCGCAGAAGCGCCGCGAAACGTCGGTGACGATGCGCTCGGGCGAGTCCGGCATCGTCGACACCGTCACGCTGATGGAAGGCGAGGACGGTTCGAAGCTCTCGAAGGTCAAAGTCCGGGACGAACGGATCCCCGAACTGGGGGACAAGTTCGCGTCCCGACACGGCCAGAAGGGCGTCGTCGGTCACATCGCACCCCAGGAGGACATGCCCTTCACCGAGGAGGGCGTCGTGCCGGATCTCATCCTCAATCCCCACGCGCTGCCCTCGCGGATGACGGTCGGACACATCCTCGAGATGATCGGAGGGAAGGTCGGCGCGCTGGAAGGTCGCCGGGTCGACGGCACCGCCTTCACCGGCGAAGACGAGGAGGAACTGCGCGACTCGCTGGAGGAACACGGATTCGACTCCAGCGGCAAGGAAACCATGTACTCCGGTGTTACCGGCGAGAAGATCGAGGCCGACATCTTCGTCGGGGATATCTTCTACCAGAAGCTCTACCACATGGTCTCGAACAAGATTCACGCTCGCTCGCGCGGCCCGGTGCAGGTGCTGACCCGCCAGCCCACCGAGGGTCGTGCCCGGGAAGGCGGGCTCCGGATCGGGGAGATGGAACGGGACGTCTTCATCGGTCACGGGGCAGCGATGACCCTCAAGGAACGGCTGCTCGATGAGTCCGACCGGGAGTTCATCCCAATCTGTGCTGAGTGTGGGATGGCCGCCGTCGAGAACGTCGACCAGCGCCGGGTCTACTGTCCGAACTGCGGTGAGGAGACGGATGTCCACGAGATCGAGATGAGCTACGCGTTCAAGTTGCTGCTGGACGAGATGAAGGCGCTGGGCATCGCACCGCGGATCGAACTGGAGGACGCAGTCTAACAATGTCAGGCCACGCACCAAAATCGATCGGAAGTCTCAGCTTCGGGCTGATGGACCCCGAGGAGTATCGGGATATGAGCGCGACCAAGGTCATCACGGCCGACACCTACGACGACGACGGGTTCCCCATCGACATGGGGTTGATGGACCCGCGTCTGGGCGTGATCGACCCCGGGCTGGAATGTAAGACCTGCGGCAAGCACAGCGGATCGTGCAACGGCCACTTCGGCCACATCGAGCTGGCCGCCCCCGTGATCCACGTCGGCTTCTCGAAGCTCATTCGCCGGCTGCTGCGCGGAACCTGCCGTGAGTGCTCGCGGCTCACCCTCGACGAGAACGAACGCCAGGAGTTCCGCGACCGCCTCGACCGGACGCGCGAGCTCGGCGACGATCTCAACGACGTCACCAAGGCCGCGATCCGCCAGGCCCGCAAGAAGGACTACTGTCCCCACTGTGGCGCGGTCCAGTACGACATCAACCACGAGAAACCCACGACCTACTACGAGGTCAAGCAGGTGCTCTCCTCGGAGTATCCCCAGCTAATCGCCGCCGCGATGGAGCCCGACGAGGAGGACGAGGAGCCGATTGCGCCACACGAGCTCGCTGAGGAAACCGGAATCGACGACAGCCGGATCCAGGACATCCTCTCCGGGGAGTTCCGCCCCCGAGAGGAGGACCGCCGGGCCATCGAGAAGGCCCTGGATGTCGATCTGACCGAGGAGGACATGGACAAGCTGATGCCCAGCGACATCCGGGACTGGTTCGAGGACATCCCGGACGAGGACCTGAAAGTGCTGGGGATCGACGCCGAGAAGTCCCGGCCGGAGTGGATGATCCTGACTGTGCTGCCGGTCCCGCCGGTCACGGCACGACCGTCGATCACGCTGGACAACGGCCAGCGTAGCGAGGACGACCTCACCCACAAGCTGGTGGACATCATCCGGATCAACCAGCGGTTCATGGAGAACCGCGAGGCCGGCGCGCCCCAGCTGATCATCGAGGACCTCTGGGAACTGCTGCAGTACCACGTCACCACCTTCATGGACAACGAGATCAGCGGGACGCCACCGGCTCGACACCGCTCGGGTCGGCCGCTCAAGACCCTCTCTCAACGCCTGAAAGGCAAGGAAGGTCGCTTCCGCGGGTCGCTGTCCGGGAAGCGTGTCAACTTCTCCGCGCGGACGGTCATCTCGCCGGACCCGACCCTTAGTCTGAACGAGGTCGGGGTCCCGGACCGGGTCGCCACGGAGATGACCCAGACGATGAACGTCACCGAGCGCAACCTCGAAGAGGCGCGACGGTACGTCCGAAACGGTCCGGAGAGCCATCCGGGCGCGAACTACGTCCGCCGACCGGACGATCGCCGGCTGAAAGTGACCGAGAAGAACTGCGAGGAACTCGCCGAGAAGGTCGAGGCCGGCTGGGAGGTCTCCCGACACCTCGTCGACGGCGACATCGTGATCTTCAACCGCCAGCCGTCGCTGCACCGGATGTCCATCATGGCCCACGAAGTGGTCGTGATGCCGTACAAGACCTTCCGGCTGAACACCGTCGTCTGCCCGCCGTACAACGCGGACTTCGACGGCGACGAGATGAACATGCACGCCCTCCAGAACGAGGAGGCCCGTGCGGAGGCACGCGTGCTGATGCGCGTCCAGGAGCAGATGCTCAGTCCGCGCTTCGGGGAGAACATCCTCGGAGCCATCCAGGACCACATCTCCGCGACGTACCTGCTAACTCACGAGAACCCCCATTTCAACGAGACCCAAGCGCTGGATCTGCTGCGGGCGACCAGCGTCGACACGCTGCCCGAACCCGACGGTGAGGAAGACGGCACGCCCTACTGGACCGGCCGCTCGATCTTCTCGGAGCTGCTGCCGGACGGGCTCGACCTGGAGTTCACCTCCAGTGCGGGTGATACCGTTCTCATCGAGGACGGCCAGCACCTCGAAGGCACGATCGACGAGGACGCGGTCGGCGCCTTCGGCGGGGAGATCGTCGACACGATCGCAAAACAGTACGACAAGACCCGTGCCCGGATCTTCATCAACGAGATCGGGACGCTTGCGATCCGAACGATCATGCACTTCGGGTTCTCGATCGGGATCGACGACGAGTCGATCCCGCCGGAGGCCCAGGAACAGGTCGACGAGGCCATCGAGAACGCCTACGAGCGCGTCCAGGAACTCATCGAGACCTACGAACGGGGCGAACTCGAATCCCTGCCGGGTCGCACGGTCGACGAGACCCTCGAGATGAAGATCATGCAGACGCTCGGCAAGGCCCGCGACTCCGCGGGTGACATCGCCGAGGATCACTTCGCCGACGACAACCCCGCGGTCATCATGGCCGACTCGGGGGCGCGTGGGTCGATGCTGAACCTCACCCAGATGGCCGGCGCGGTCGGCCAGCAGGCGGTTCGGGGCGAGCGGATCAACCGCGGCTACGAGGACCGCACGCTCTCACATTACCGGCCGAACGACCTCAGCGCGGACGCCCACGGGTTCGTCGAACACTCCTATCGCGAGGGGCTGGAACCCAAGGAGTTCTTCTTCCACGCGATGGGTGGCCGCGAGGGCCTGGTCGACACCGCCGTTCGTACCTCCAAGTCCGGCTACCTGCAGCGACGCCTGATTAACGCCCTCTCCGAACTGGAGACGCAGTACGACGGCACCGTCCGGGATACGTCGGACACGATCGTCCAGTTCGAGTTCGGCGAGGACGGCACCTCGCCCGTCGACGTCTCCTCCGCGGAGGAAGAAGCTGCCGTCGACGTCGAGGACATCACCGACCGGATCCTCGACGAAGAGTTCGAAGACGAGACGGAAAAACAGCAGTTCCTTGGCACCGAGAAGCGACCGACCAACCTCTCGGAGCACGCCGACGACTGGTGGCTCGCGGAGGGTGATGACTGATGAGCGAAACACAATACCACGCTACGGATCGATTCGAGTACGTCGACGAGGACGTCGAAGTTCTCGTCGAGGACACGGATCTGCCGCGCCGCCTGAAGAACGAACTCTACGAGACGATCGACGACCGCGGCGGGATGGACCTCGACGCCGTTGAGGAGATTGCCTCCGCAGTCGAATCCAGGTACGTCGACACGCGCGTCGACCCACTGGATCCGGTCGGGACCGTCTCCGCCCAGTCGATCGGGGAACCCGGAACGCAGATGAGCGTTCCCTACGATGAGGACGTTCTCGTCCGGCGCGACGGCGAGACTGACGTCACCGAGATCGGCTCGCTGATCGATGGCCTCATGGACGTACGTGAGACCGCCGACGTCGACGGTCACGAAGTTACGTCCGGCCCAGAGGGCATGGAAGTGCTCTCGTTGCGTGCAGACGAGCGTACCGAATGGAAACCGCTCGAACAGGTGAGTCGCCACGAAGCACCGGACGAACTGCTCCGGTTCGAGCTTGAATCGGGGCGGTCGATCCGAGCGACGAGAGCACACTCGTTCGTGACTCGACAGGACAACGAGGTCGTACCCGTCGCGGGCGATGACCTCGACGAGGGCGACTGGCTGCCAGTCGTCCGGTCGTTTGACAGCGACCAGCAGGAAACTGTCGACCTTCGCGAGCACCTCCCGACGAGCGACTACTGGTACACGTCGGCGCTGACCGATGGCGGGACAGCCACACTGCCGGGTGGTGAAGATCAGATCCGGAACAAACGCCAGGCGCTCGAAGCTGGCGACCTCGACGAACACGCCGTCTACCCGGTACAGGGAACTGTAGGGCTACCCGAACGGTTCCCGCTCGACGAGGAGACCGGATTCTTCCTCGGCGCGTTCCTCGCTGAAGGGAGCCTGACAGATCACTACGTCTCGATTTCGAACGTCGAAGAGACGTTCCAGAATCGCGTTCGCGCGTTCGCTGGGCGCTTCGACCTCTCGGTGAACGAGTACGAGAACGACAGCGGATTCGCGACTGGCTATGACATCCGCGTCAACGGCACCGTTCTGGTGGACTTCCTGCGAGCCACCTGTACTGAGGACGGTTCGAAGGTCGTTCCGGACTTCGCGTTCGGTGCGACGACTGAGTTTGTCCGTGGCCTGCTCTCAGGCTACTTCAGCGGCGACGGGAACGTCAGCAAAAACGCCGTTCGGGCCAGTTCGACAAGCGACGAACTGGTCGATGGTGTTTCCCTGCTCCTGTCACGATTCGACATCTACGCGACCTTCGGGCAGCAGGACGATTCCAAGACGCTTCGCGTCCCGAAGAAGTTCGTCCCGGCATTCGCGGATCGAGTTGGGATGGTCGGCGAGCGTGGCAGCGAACTGGCTGCGCTGGCCACTGAAGTCGATGTCGACGGACCGGACGCGAGTGACCAGATTCCGAACTTCGGCGAGTCGCTGAAAACCGCTGCCAAGGAAGCTGGAATTCCCTCGCGTCAGATCAACAGTGCCCACAAGCGCCAGCGGATCGGGCGCAACCGTCTTGCTTCGCTCGTCGAGATGATCGACGAGCGGACTGACGAGAATCCGTCGGAACTCGACACACTTGAACAGGCTGTCGATGGCGATATCGTCTGGGAACGGATCGAATCGATCGAGACGATCGAACCCAACCACGAGTACGTCTACGACTTCTCGGTGACCGGACTGGAGACGTTCACCACGGCACAGGGCGTCGTGACCCACAACACCATGAACACGTTCCACTACGCGGGGGTCGCCGAGATCGACGTGACCCAGGGGCTGCCGCGACTCATCGAACTGGTGGACGCCCGGAAGACCCCGGACACCCCGATGATGACGGTCCACCTCGAGGACGAGTACGCGACCGAGCGCGAGCGTGCCCACGAGGTCGTCTGGAAGATCGAGGCGACAAAGATCCTCGCACTGGGGGACATCTCGACGAACGTCGCGGACATGCTCGTCCAGATCGACCTCAATCCCGACACACTGGCTGAACGGTGGCCAACGGTCGACGACGTCGAGGTCGTCGCCGAGGAGATCGCCTCGACTATCGAGGGCGCGCTGGGCGTCCAGACTCGCCAGTCCGGCACAGCCATCGAGTTCGGTCCCGAGGAGCCGTCCTACCGGGACCTGCTGCAGCTGGTCGAGGACCTGCGTGAGATCGTCTTCAAGGGGATCGAGGACGTCTCCCGCGTCGTCATCCGCAAGGAGGACACGGAAGAGGGCGAGGAGTTCGTCCTGTACACCGAGGGATCAGCCCTCGGCGACGTCCTGGACATCGAGGGCGTCGACGCCTCCCGGACGACGTGTAACAACATCCACGAGATCTATCGCCAGCTGGGCGTCGAGGCCGCCCGCGAGGCGATTATCAACGAGACGATGGACACCCTCGCGGAACAGGGGCTTGACGACGTCAACGTCCGTCACCTGATGTTGGTCGCGGACATCATGACCAACGATGGCGAGATCGAGTCGATCGGTCGCCACGGCATCTCCGGCAACAAGGACAGCGTCCTGGCGCGAGCGGCCTTCGAAGTCACCGTCTCGCACCTGCTCGACGCCGCGATCCACGGCGAGGTCGACGGACTCGACGGTGTCACTGAGAACGTCATCGTCGGCAAGCCGATCAAGCTCGGTACCGGCGACGTGGACCTGCGGATGAACCCCGGCAAGGGCGGCTCCGCAGACTGATATGACGATCACGCTCAGCGACGAAGCGCGCCAGCTCATCCCGATTATCGAGGACGAGACCGGTGCGACCGTCCGCGATTGCGTGATCGACGAGACGTTCGATCGGCTGCTCGTGCTGGTGAAAGCCGGCGAGATGGCACGGGCGATCGGCCCTGGCGGCGAAACTGTCCGTGAACTCGAATCGCAACTCGACCGGTCGATCAAGTTCGTCGAGGACGGTCCCGCAGCCGAGGACGTCATCGCCAGCGCACTCGCTCCCGCCGCGGTGTACAACGTCACGATCAGCGAGAACGACGACACCGTCGCCTACGTCGAAGTCGATCAGGAAGACACCGGCGTCGCGATCGGCAAGGACGGCCGCAACATCGATGCCGCGCGAACGCTGGCGAAACGACACTTCGATATCGACGGCGTCGAGTTGACCTGACCGGACGCGACCTCCGTTCTATTGTCGATCGGGCCAGTCACGAGGGAAACACCCGTCTAAAGTTCACCCGGGCGGCCGTCAATGCTCTCAGTTGACTGATTTCGACAGCTCCGCCCCCGCCTTGAACTTCACGTCGTTCGATGCCTTGCCAGCCCCGACGAGGTGCAGTACCGGTGCATCGAGCGCCGTTGTGACGGCCGATGGGCGGACATCGGCGTCGTCGTCGTCACAGTCGCGAGTGTCGTGCCGTGCGAGTGATTCGTGGGACTGGACTCCCCAGCAGTACAGGTCGCCGTCGTCCCTGCACACTGAGTGGGCACCCGCGGGCAAGTACTCGGCGTCCGGGTCGTACTGGCTCTGTAGCGTGATGTTCGAGTATTTCGTCCGCCCGGGTTTTTTCCGAACGACTCTGTCGTCGCTTACTATCTTCTCGAGGTCGATACCGCCGTCCTCGATGTCCGAACGCGTGACCCCCGCGACGACGTTCGGACCGTCGGCGGTCAACAGCGTCGCGCTGTTCTCGTAGAGCGCGCCGTCGTCGATCTGCCAGCCGCCGACAAACAGCAGCTGGTCCTCGTGGCGGATCCGACGCACGAAGAATAGCGCGGGCATCGCGAGCGGACTGTCCGCCGGCGTCGCCGCCACAGGGATGACGAACGTCTCGGACACGGCGGCCTCCCCGGAGGTGGTCTCCTCGCCCCAGGAATTATTATAGTCGAAGCAACAATCGCTCTCCCCAGGCAATCGGCCCGAGACCCGCGCCATCGGCTCGGCGACCGCCGCCGGCGATGCCCCGGTGACGACGACGCCGCCCGAGGTTCCGAAGGCGGCGACGCCGCGACGGATATCCTTCTTGTCGATGTCGTCGGGCCGGCCGAGGTCGAAGCCGTCGTCGAGTTCGAGCGTCGACGTGAGGAGGTCCCGGCAGGATAGATCCCGGTGGACCGCGACGGTCCGGTCGCTCTCGCCACAGCTATCGGCGTCCCGTTCGCCGAAGAAGTATGCGAGGACGCGCTCGGGCGTGAGTTCCTCGGCCAGTGCCGGACCGCCGCCCCGCACGCTGGCGTCCGGGAGACTGACGACGAAGTGCTCGCCGATCGTCGGCTCCCCGTCGAGGTAGTTGTAGAGGGGCTCCGTGCCGTCGAGGAGTCCGTCGCCGTCGCTGTCGAGATCGCCGCGGATTCGCTCGATGTCGCCCTGGACGATCCGGCGAGCCTGTTGCATGGACCGTCGCGCGCTGTCCCACTCGCCTGCGCCCACGGCGTCGCTTGCGTCTTGGGCGAGGTCCTTCCGTCCGTCCGCGTGTTCGTAAACGGTCTTGCAGGTCTCGGAGGGGCAGTCTTCGAGCGCGCCCCGCACCGTCGTCGTCGCCTTGCTGAACGCCTCGAGCGCGGCCGTCGCGTCGTCGCCCGACCGGCCGTCGATGGCTTCGATGGCGGCGTCCGCGTAGACCAACAGCGCCCGTTCGGTATCCAGCACCCCCGCGAGCGTCCCGATACCGTCGTCGTCGGAGTCCTCGTCGCGGGGGTCAGGGACCCAGATCGAACTCGGCTTGTTCGAGCGCGAGGAGTTGTAATCCTGGGCCTTCGTGGTCGTGGTCGTGCTCCAGCCGTCGACGTCGATGCGTCGGTCCTCGGCCCGCAGGCTCGGTGGGACGAACCGGACGTCGACCGGTCCGCTCCTGTACGCCGTCACGCCGTCGATCTCGCCACCGGCGTAGAAGCCGGCTGGCGACGCCATCTTGGTCCCAACCGCTTCCTCACTGGCTCGGTCGAGGAGCCCATCGAGCGCAGTACAGCCAGCGAGACTCCCGAGACTGACAGCGCCACCCGCTGCGAGGACCGCCCGACGCGTCGCCAGTGGGATACTGTCGGTGCGATCTAGCGTTTTGGTATTTGTGTGACGTGCTTTATCCATCACTAATATTATATGTAGTGCGAGTATATAAGTTGTGGCTATAGCACACATTGATCAGATTCGATAAGACCGCCCTTCTCGCCGGGTGCGTTACGCAGAGTGTGACGTTGCGTCGCCCGTGATGGTGACCGGTCGATCAGCGTCAACGATCACGGATTGGCTGACGCTACCGAAGAGAATCGCGCCGACCGGTGATCTCTTTCGGCCGCCCAGAACGATTTGATCGGCGTCGAGCTCGTCGGCTGCAGCAAGGATTTCCGTCGCCGGATCGCCCACACGGGAGGATTGCTCAACGGCGATGCCTGCGTCCTGTAATCGGGTCGCTGCTACCCGTCCACCGTCGAGTTCGTCGGGAGCAGTCGTCTCCATCTGGTCTGCGTCGTCAAACACGTACAGCAGTGTTACGGTGACGCTCTCTGTTGCATTCGGGAGCCCAATGACTGCCTCGGCCTGTGCCTCCCCGCGTGACTCACTCCCATCAATCGGCATCAGCGCCCGGTACATCTGTCAGAAAATGACACGGGAAGGATAATATAGCTATGGAATATGACCGGGAAGGTGAGCAATCAGTTCACTCGTACTACCCGACAGGAGAGAGGTCAAGAACGTCTCTATGACACGCTACTACAAATTAAACCGGTCGCCGATCTCGACGACGTTGACCTGGTTGGGGTACTCGAAGCTCTGGGCGTGGTGATGCAGAACGGCTGGATCGGCATTCAATCCCTTCCGAGACCACTTTTTCCGCTCGTTCCCGCCGGTCACTCGCGCAAAAACGTGGGGAAAAAGACCGCCCCGCCCCAGCCCTACAGGTCGAATCGATCGCCGATCTCGATGACGTTGACCTGCTCGGGATACTCGAAACTCCGAGCATGGTGATGCAGAACGGCTGGATCGGCATTCAATCCTTTCCACATATCCCAGTGAGTCGGCACGAGCGTCTCAAGTTGGAGCTCGGTCGCGGCCTCAATAATCTCGTTTTCGTCGTTGTACCACTTGGTGTATTTGGGTTCGCGAGTCTGTTTGTCCTGAATCATCCCGGCGCTGCCGAACGCCAGTGCCCCCACATCGATGTCGTAGGTCTCGCCGACGGACTCGAAGGCCCCGGGACGGGCGTCGCCGCCGTGGACGAACGTTCCGGCGTCGTGTTCGAAAACGTAGGCGACAGGGTGGGTCGCGTCCGGGTCGTTCGCGGGCTCGACGTTGACCGTCAGCGATCCGAGTTCGAAGGTATCGCCGTCCTCGACCTCGACGTACTGATCGGTATCGAGATCCCACCGATCGTCCCAGCCCGCCTCGCGTGCGACCGCGAGGCTGTCGTCCGGTGCGTAGAAGGATGCGTCCGAATCGGCGAGGAGTGGCGCGGTCGACTCGCCGTGGACGTGGTCACTGTGTTCGTGAGTGGCCAGTACCGCGTCGACGGGACCGACGTCCTCGGGATCGAACGGTACCGGAATCATCCGGACTGTTCGGGGCGGATCACCAGTGCCGAGATAGGGATCGACGAACAGCGTCGTCCCGTCGTCGGCCTTGAGAGCGAAGCCGTTGCAGCCGAGATACCAGATCGCGACGCCGTCGGGATCAGCGTCCTCAATCGCACGCGGGAGCCAGTCTCCCCAGTCGCTGTGTACCATACCAGTCGATCCGCCGCGGGCACGGCTAAGCGTTTCGGACCGGCTGAGCGGCGGCCGTGTAGACGGACCGACCTAGACAGAATAGCTACGTATGGAGCCTGAACCGGTCAATTACGTGACCAGCAGAGTTATTCCTTGTCAACTCATACCACATTGTATAATGACAACAGACCCACAAACACTTCTCAAGGCGGTGAAAGAAGGGGAGATGACTGATGCTGGGGGGATGACGACAACGCAAGATGTTGCGGATGTCGTCTCGGACTCCTACGAGACGGTGGCCGAGAAGTTACGTGATCTGGAACGGGACGGAGCTATCGAAAGCAAAACATTCGGAAACGAGCGCGTCTGGGTCGTCCCCGCGGACACTGATGTCGCTGATACAGAGCCAGCCGGGACGCCCATTCCGACTGATACACGAGCTCCACTCGAGCGATGACGAGATATAGTTAGTATTCTCTCAATATAATCGGCTGACTGAGCGAACGTATCTCGAAAGATCTCGTCTATTCTCATCGATATGCAATCTTCCCAGCGTTGAAGGGTGCTATTTCCGATATTTAAATGATGTCAGAACTAACATTCCACGGGCTTGATATTGGGCGGGTCCAGCCAAACGACGATCTCGTCGGCCGTATCGTCGAAACGACGGCTGAAGAGTATCCCCTGGCAGACGGTGACATCGTCGTCGTTACCGCGAAGGTCGTATCGTTCGCCGAGAATCGACTTGTCGAAGCTGATGAGGTCGAAGTTACTGACCGCGACCACCGAGTGGCCGATGTCACCGGCATTGATCCACGGGAAGTGGCCGTCATCTACGATGAAAGCGAGGTCATCGGTGCGGTCCCGATCGCAGAGATCGGCGAAGACGTGCTGTTGGAACACGCTGTCGACCCTGAAGCGGCGCAGGAAGCACTTGCTGACGTTCCAGCGATGCTCGTGACCGAGCGTAACGGTCGACTCTGTACGAACGCGGGTGTCGATTGGTCAAACAGTCCGGACGGGATGATGACGCTGCTGCCGGACGATCCCGACGAGAGTGCCCGTCGCCTCCGCGAAGGGATCGAAGCACAGACAGACGCAGACGTGGCCGTCGTCCTGGCTGACTCGGAAATTGCCGGCCCGGGTTCGATGGATCTGGCGATCGGCTGTGCAGGGATCGAAGCGATCGATAGCAACTTTGGACAGACAGATCTATATGGTGCGCCGAAGGTCGGCGGCGTTGACCTCATCGCAGACGAACTTACTGCCGGGTCAGCATTGCTGTTCGGACAGGCGGACGAACAGATCCCCGTCACGGTCGTCCGCGGACTGGAGTATGAGGATGGAGAGGGTGTGCCGAATTCAGGCGGGGTCGTCCGCCGCGGACTTCGCAAGAGCATACAGTTGACGGCTCGCCTGAAGGCCCGTGAATGGTTCTGATAGCAACTCCAGAGTTCACCAAAGAACCGACTGAGACCGTATGCAAGACAGTCAGGACGCCAGCGCGCGGTTTCAGCCGCGCGCCTGGGGAGGAACGGGGCGCGGCCGCAGTAGCGGGGCGGCCACAGGACGGTTTGTCGCGGCCACGGCGGCCGCGACTGCGAAAAGCGTCGGCGTAACCCAGGCGGATGCCGCGCCGATCGGCGCGGCACCGCAAGGCGGCCCTGGCGGACATGAAAAGGGCGAGCGGCGGTCGCCAGACCGCCGCGAGGGCTTTCAACCGAAGTTCTCGACCTTTGCCGTTTCGGGATCGCCGCCGGCCACTTCGAGGGCGTCCATCGCACCGTCCAGGAAGTCCGCGAAGCCGTAGACGAACACCTGCGCGTCGTCATCGACCGCGTCAAGTGCGGCCACGACAGACTCGCTCAGATCGGCATCCTCCCCGACGATACGGACGAAACCACCCGATTCGGACAGATCGTCGAGGCGGTCGCGATGGATGGGATCGCGGTCCTGATAGATGATAGCAGCACCGTTGCCGTGGTCGAGGGCACGTTCGCCGATGCCGACCGCCGGTCCGACGCCGGGACCGCCGGCGAGTACGACCGCGTCCGTGTTTCCTTGGTAATAGGCGTCGCCGAACGGGCCGGCGACGGAGACAGCGTCCCCGGGCTCCAGATCGGCGAGCAGCGGAGCCACCTCGCCCTCGGGATCGATTCCGACCGTGATCTCGAACGTGTCCGCGACATCGGGCGAAGAGATCGTATAGAAGCGAGACTGCTCGCCGTCGTCGGTATCGAGCGTCAATTTGACGAACTGTCCGGGATACGCCGAGAACCCGGCTGGCGTGTCGAACGTGATTGCGATCGCGTCCGGGCCGACCGATTCGAGTGCCGCGATAGTGAGATCCGTCGTGTCCATGCCCGATAGTCCGAGCGGGCGGTGGATGGTCCTTTCGGAAGGTGCAATTCGAGGTAACAAAACGTCCGGGCCGGCGGCATCGGGGTGGGGTTCCAGAAGGCTTTTCGTCGGTCGCTTTGAAACCTTCCTCATCATGCATGAGGATCTCAACTGGGCCATCGGTGGCGAGGCCGGCGACGGGATCGACTCGACGGGCAAGATTTTCGCTCGCGCGCTGTCACGTGCCGGCCGCCACGTCTACACCTCGAAGGATTTCGCCTCACGCATCCGCGGGGGGTACACGGCCTACAAGGTCCGCACAGCGATCGATCCGGTCGAGAGCGTCGTCGACCGGCTCGACGTGTTGATCGCGCTGACAGAGCGGACCATCGACGAGAACCTCGATGAACTCCACGAGGGGAGTGTCATCATCTACGACGGCGAGCAGACGACGATGCAGGACGTCGAGGTGCCCGAGGGGATGATCGGGCTGGAAGTGCCCCTACAGGGGCTCGGCGAGGAGGCTGGCGGCGCGATCATGCGCAACGTCGTCGCGCTCGGGGCAGCCTGCGAAGTGGCGGCGTTCCCGATCGAGAACCTCGACGAAGCGCTCGAAAAGCGCTTCGGCGACAAGGGTAGGGCAATCGTCCAGAACAACAAGGAAGCGGCCCGGCTCGGGCAGGAGTACGTCCGAGAGAACTACGAGTACGACTTCGAATACGATCTCGAAACGACCGACAACGACTACGTCCTGCTGAACGGTGACGAGGCGATCGGCATGGGCGCGATCGCCGCCGGGTGTCGGTTCTACGCCGGCTATCCGATCACGCCGGCGACCGACATCATGGAGTATCTCACGGGCCGGATCGAGGAGTTCGGCGGGGCGGTCGTCCAGGCCGAGGACGAACTCGCGGCGATCAACCTGGCGCTGGGGGCCGCCCGGGCCGGCGCGCGGGCGATGACGGGCACTTCGGGCCCGGGAATCGACCTGATGAGCGAGACGTTCGGACTCGTGGCAACGACGGAGACGCCGCTGGTGATAGCCAACGTGATGCGCTCGGGCCCCTCGACGGGGATGCCGACCAAACAGGGACAGGAGGACCTGAACATGATGCTCTACGGCGGGCACGGCGAGATTCCGCGATTCGTTATCGCGCCGACGACGATTGCGGAGTGTTTCCACAAGACGATCGAGGCGTTCAACCTCGCCGAGAAGTACCAGGTGCCGGTCTATCTGACGGCAGACCTCTCGATGGCCGTGACCGAGCGTACCTACGAACCCGAGGAGTTCGACATGGACGCCGTCGAGATCGAGCGCGGGAAGGTCGTCGACGAGGAAGACGTCGAGGCGTGGCTCGACGAGAAGGGACGGTTCCGCGCGCACGCAGCGACCGAAGACGGCATCAGCCCGCGTGCGTTCCCGGGGACGGCCGACGGCGCGCACATGACGACCGGGCTCGAACACGACGAACTCGGCCGCCGGACCGAGGACGAGGACGTGCGGGTCGAACAGGTCGACAAACGCGAACGGAAAGTCGAGACTGCGCGCGAACGGGAGACCTTCGAGCCCAGGGAGTTCGGCGATCCGGACGCCGATACGCTCGTGCTCACGTGGGGCTCTAACGAGGGGGCGATCCGCGAAGCGATGACGCAACTGGACGGGGTGTCAGTCCGGTTGCTGTCAGTGCCGTACATCCATCCGCGGCCGGACCTCACCGAGGCGGTCGAGGCCGCCGAAGACGTGCTCGTCGTCGAGGCGAACGCGACCGGGCAGTTCGCGGACCTGATCGAACAGGACACGCTGGAACGCGTCCAGCGCATCAACAAGTACACGGGCGTCCGGTTCAAGGCCGACGAA
The DNA here is from genome assembly GCF_017094465.1 of Halapricum desulfuricans. Taxonomy (NCBI): domain Archaea; kingdom Methanobacteriati; phylum Methanobacteriota; class Halobacteria; order Halobacteriales; family Haloarculaceae; genus Halapricum; species Halapricum desulfuricans. The sequence continues at coordinate 1,125,422 of NZ_CP064791.1, read as the reverse complement.
CTGGCCGAAGCGATCCGTGACGCCGTCGCGAAGACGGAGGTACCACAATGAGTTCCGACGTTCGATTCACGGACTTCAAATCCGATAAGCAACCGACCTGGTGTCCCGGCTGTGGCGATTTCGGGACGATGAACGGCATGATGAAAGCCCTCGCCGAAACCGGCAACCACCCCGACGAGACGTTCCTCGTCGCGGGGATCGGCTGCTCCGGCAAGATCGGGACCTACATGCACAGCTACGCGCTGCACGGGGTCCACGGTCGCGCGTTGCCGGTCGGGACCGGCGTGAAGCTGGCCAATCCTGACCTGGAGGTGATGGTCGCCGGCGGCGACGGCGACGGCTACTCGATCGGCGTCGGGCATTTCATCCACGCCGTCCGCCGGAACGTCGATATGACCTACGTCGTCATGGATAACCGGATCTACGGATTGACGAAGGGACAGGCTTCGCCGACTTCCCAGGAGGGATTCGAGACCGCGACCTCCCCGGATGGGACGAGCGTTCCGCCGGTCAACCCGAAGGCGCTGGCGCTGTCGGCCGGCGGGACTTTCATCGCGCAGTCCTTTTCATCGGACTCCCAGCGACACACCGAACTCGTCAAACAGGCCATCGAACACGACGGCTTTGGCTTCGTCAACGTCTACAGCCCCTGCGTGACGTTCAACGACGTCGACACCTACGACTACTTCCGGGACTCGATCGTCGATCTGGAGGATACCGACCACGATCCGGGCAGTTTCGACCAGGCCAAAGACCGGGTTCTCGACAGCGACAAAGAGTACATCGGCATCCTCTACCAGGACGAAGACAGCACGCCCTACGTGGAACGGGAGGGAATCGGATCCAACAAAGCCGAGATTCCGGACGGCGCGCCTGACGGGGCGACGGATCTCGTCAGGGAGTTCTATTGATACTGGTGGCGACACGTTCGTAAAGATATCTGGCACGACGGCGGTCCTAACTGTTGCGACAGTGCTTTACTCCCGCCGCCGCACGGTTCGAGCGACGCGATGCGTGACGCACACCCACTCGAGGCGGCGGTCGGAATCGACTATTACGTCAGCGACGCCGAGGGGATCGGTGGGCAACTCCGTGCTTCGCCCGATCACTTTCGGGTCGAGGAGATCGAGACCGTCGAACCGGAGCCCATCGAGGCTGATGCCGGCGGATATCCGCATATTCTGCTGCGGGCGACACTGCGAGAGTGGGATACCAACGACTTCGCGAGTGCCCTGTCGGATCGACTGGGGATCAGCCGCGAACGCGTCGACTGGGCCGGGACGAAGGACAAGTACGCGATCACGACCCAGCTGTTCACGGTCCGGAACGCCGATCCCGAGGCCGTCGCGAGCGTCGACCTCGCGGGTGCCGACATCGACGTGCTCGGACGGACCGGCCGGGGACTGACCTTTGGCGACCTCGCGGGCAATCGCTTCGAGATCACGGTCTCCGAGCCCGAACAGGTCGAGACGATCGAGGCGATCACCGGCGATCTCCGGGCCTTCGGCGGGAGCGACGACCGCGTCGGCGTGCCCAACGTCTTCGGCCAGCAGCGGTTCGGGAGCCGACGGGCGATCACACACGAGGTCGGACTGGCGATTGTCCGCCGGGACTGGGAGGGTGCGGTCCGGACGTACGTCGGGAACCCGAGCGAGCGCGAACGCGAGTCGACGCGCGACGCGCGGGCGACCGTCGAGGAATGCTGGGACGACCGGGAGTGGGGACGAGCAACGGAAGCACTGCCAGGGTATCTCGGATACGAGCGCGCGATGGTACAGCGCCTCGCCGAGATCGACGGCGACGAACCAGCCGACTTCCGGGCGGCGCTGACCGCGCTCCCGACGAACCTGCAGCGGCTGTTCGTCAACGCCGCCCAGTCGTACGTGTTCAACCGGATCTGCTCGGAGCGACTTCGACGTGGACTCCCCTTCGACGAACCGGTCGCGGGCGACGTGATCTGTTTCGGCGACCGGGACGCGCCGCCGGATCTCGAATTACCCGATGCCGACCGAACCCAGGTTGTCAACAAGTCGCGTCTCGACACGGCTCGGCGACACGTCGACCGCGGGCGAGCGTTCGTGACCGCACCGCTGGTCGGGACCGATACCGAGTTTGGCGAAGGTGAACCGGCTGAGATCGCCCAGGAGGTGCTCGCTGATCTCGATATCGAACCCGCCGACTTCGATCTGCCCGGCGAGTTCGAATCCTCCGGAACGCGTCGGGCGATCCTGGTCCGGACGAATCTGACGGTCTCAGGCGACCCTCCGACGTTTGAGTTTTCGCTTCCGAAAGGGTCCTACGCTACTGTCCTGCTGCGAGAATACATGAAAGCTGATCCTGACGCACTCGCGTAATTCAGTGGCGTGATTTGGGTTTGGGCGAGATATTGGCGGAGTCCGTCTGAAACTCGTCTGGCGTGGCTTTGGCGAGCCCGTCGGCGCGCTTCAACCCCACAAGAGTCCGTCTGAAACTAGCTGAGTGGAACTTCTAAGGGGTGTATACGCACACGCCATGCACACATTTACATTTCTGACACACATACTTTGCACATATGGCTGCAGATTCCAAGCGCAAGCGCGTCCACTTTCTCTCGCCCGAGGAGCTCGTCAAGCAGGCAGACGCGCTGGCAGACATCGAAGGGAAGGATCGGACAGACGTTATCATCGAGGCCCTGCAGGAGTATCTGCAGGAACATCGCCAGAACGAGCAGTTTCGCGAGCACGTCGCCGAGGCCTATTACGACAATCGGATCGAATACGACCTTGTCGAGACGCTAGTCGGGACCGAACGAGCACGGACGCTTCAGCTACTGAAACGCGATCTGGAGAGCGACCCCCTGGACGTCCCGGAACCAGACAAAGACACCGATGTCTACGACGGCGAGACGGCGACCGTCGATCCAGAGGACTGATCAATGGAGACAGTCGTCGCCGACACGTGTGCACTGGCGAGTCTGGCGATTCCACGGTCCGTGTCGAGTTACGACACGGCTTCCGAACCCGATCCGCTGCAGTACCTCCTGACAGGGAGCGATGTTTTCGTCCCGACGCAAGTCGAGACCGAGCTACAAGAGATGGCTGGGTACGACGACGTTCACGCTGCGGCCGCGACGAACGTCCGCGCGGCAGACGAGCACTATCGGGTCGTCGATCCGTTAGATCGGGAAGACGCCGACGACGCGCTGCCGGCCTACGGGCTCGACGAGGGCGAGACAGCCGCGATCGTGCTCGCGAACGCCCTCGGCGTAGACGCCCTCCTCACCGACGAGTTCACCAACCTCGCTCGGGTCCACGCGCTGATCGAGGGCGCGACACTCGTGCCGACGCCGCGGTTGCTCCGCGACTACGCCCGAGTCGGACACATGCGCGAGGAACAGGCCCGCCGGCTCGTCGAGACGATCGCTCCGCACCGAAGTTGGGGCGCGAACAGCTACGTCCAGGCAGTACTGGCGACGCTGTGACCGACACCGACTCGGGAACCGATATACGGGGGGAACGTATACACTCCGACAATGACCACGGACACAGGCTGGTTCGAGGGCGTCGATCCCGAGGTTCTCGACGCTCGCGACGCGATCGAAGACGGGACTGCCGAATCCCCGGCAGCGTGGCCCGACAGAGCGATCGCGTCGGGCTTCGCCAGTGACGCGGACGACTACTACGACAAACTGCGTGAGGCGACCATCGAGACTGCTCGCGAGGCCGTCGCCCAGCGCGAGCGCGCCGACGACCAGCAACTCGTGCACGCCGTTCGGGCCATGGACGACTGTGAACGCACCGCGAACGAGCTGGCCGAGCGGGTCGCCGAGTGGGGCGGGAGCCGGGTCGGCAAGTCCGGCGGCGGTGTCGCCTTCGCCCGCGAGATTACCGAGCACGAACCAGATAGCGACCTCGACGAACAACTGCGTGCGCTCGCCGAACAGGTGGTCGACCTCGACGAGCGGGCCACCGAACTCCGAGCGTCGATCGAGCGGTTCACGCCGGAGGTCGCGCCGAACCTTTCCTCGATGGCTGGACCGGTGCTCGCGGCGCGGCTGATCGCGCTCTCGGGCGGGCTCAAGCAGTTGGCCCGTTCGACCAGCGGCACGGTCCAGGTCCTGGGTGCCGAGGACGCGCTCTTTGCCCACCTACGGGGGGACGCTCCCTCGCCGAAACACGGGGTCATCTACACCCACGAGTACGTCCGCGGGACCGACCCCGAACATCGCGGCTCGGCGGCGCGGGCGCTGGCGGGCAAACTGACGCTCGCTGCCCGCGTCGACCACTACAGCGGCGAGCGCCGGCCCGAACTTGAGGCCGAACTCGACGACCGCATCGCGACGATTCGGGCGCGAGGTGAGAACGAATGAGCCTCCCAGAGGGCGTTCAGCGCCGCTCGTTCGACGGCCGGGAGTCGCTCGCGACACGCGGGCCGCAGGTCTCCGAGGAGCCGACCGTCGACGGGTGGCGACGCTGGGATCCTGACCGCTCGAAGGTCGGCGCGATGTTCGAAGACGGCCTGGAGCACGGCCTCGAGGGCGGCGAGCGCGTGCTGTATCTCGGTGCCGCAAGCGGGACGACCGTCAGTCACATCGCTGACTTCGCTGGCCCGACCTACGCCGTCGAGTTCGCCCCGCGACCGACCCGCGATCTGATCGAGGTCGCCGCCGACCGCGACCGGCTGTTTCCGCTGTTGAAAGACGCTCGCAAGCCCGAGACCTACGCCCACGTCGTCGAGCCGGTCGAGGTGCTCGTCCAAGACGTTGCCACGCGCGGCCAGGCAGAGGTTGCGCTCGCGAACCGACAGTTCCTCGAACCCGACGGTCGCCTGCTCATGGCGATCAAGGCCCGCAGCGAAGACGTCACGGCCGATCCAGAGAGCGTCTTCGAGGGGGTCTGTGAGACACTCTCCTCGGGCTACGAGATCCTCGACCGCGGGCGTCTGGAACCGTACCACGACGATCACCTGGGCGTCGTTGCGACCCCGCGGCAATAACCCGACAGTAACGGGAAGGTTTTAGCCGGCCGAAACCAAACGCGTGGTAGCGATGGATACGGGCACGGAGTCGCCGTTCACCCGCCTGGGAACGCTGGGCATCGAGGAGGAGTTCTACGTCGTCGACGACGCGGGCCGGCCGACCGCCGGATCGGACGAACTGGTCTACGAATCCGATCCGCCCGCCGTGCTCGAAGACCGCATCGACCACGAACTCTTCAAGACAGTCATCGAGACCCGGACACGACTGATCGAGGAGCCGGAAAACGCACGCGAGGCCGTCCTCGAGATCCGGAACGCGCTGCTCGAACACGCGCGCAACCACGGGTTCGGCATCGCGGCCGCGGGGTTGCATCCGCTGGCGAAATGGCGGGAACTCGAACATGCCGAGAAGCCGCGCTACCGGGAGCAACTCGACCGGATCCAGTACCCGCAGCACCGCAACACGACCGCCGGCGTCCACGTCCACGTCGGCGTCGACGACGGTGACAAGGCCATGTGGATCTCGAACGAACTCCGGTGGTACCTGCCGATCATGCTGGCGCTGTCGGCCAACTCCCCCTACTGGAACGGATACGACACGGGACTCGCCTCGGCGCGAGCGAAGATCTTCGAGGGGCTGCCCAACACGGGCGTGCCGACGGCCTTCGACTCGATCGAAGAGTACCGGGCGTTCGAACGACGGATGCTGGAGACGGATTCGATCAACGATCGTGGGGAACTGTGGTTCGACGTGCGTCCCCACACCGAATACGGTACCGTCGAGGTCCGTGCGCCGGACGGACAGGCCGACCCCGATCGGACGATGGCGTTCGTCGAGTACGCTCACGCGCTCGTGCTCGACCTGGCTGCCCGATACGACGACGGCGAATCCGGGACCGACATGCGGCGCGAACTACTTGATGAGAACAAATGGCGAGCGACCCGTCACGGCCACGACGCGTCGTTTCTTGCCCGTGACGGCGACGGGACGGTCGATCTCGGCGAGGTCGTCCACCGAGAAGCGGATCGGCTGGGCGTCGATGGCATCCGCGAGCTGTACGAAGGCGAGAGCGGCGCGGATCGCCAGCGCCGTATCCGGGACCAAGAAGGTGTCGACGCGCTCTGTGACTCGCTCCGTCTCGAACTCCAGTGACGTGCAACCCCGCCAGGGACGACCGGAGCCACCGTGTAGTGCAAAACCTGAAGTCACGCTGATCCGTATGGACGATAATCAATGTACGAGTACGACGTGATCGTGGTCGGTGCCGGCGGCGCCGGCCTTCGGGCGGCTATCGCGGCCCACGAGGAAGGCGCGGACGTGGCGCTCGTCACGAAGCTCCATCCCGTCCGCAGCCACACCGGCGCGGCGGAAGGCGGTATCAACGCCGCGCTTCGAGAGGGCGACGACTGGGAACTGCACGCCTACGACACGATGAAGGGGTCGGACTATCTGGGCGACGCGCCGGCGATCGACACCTTCGCCAAGAGCGCGCCCGACGAGGTGATCCAGCTGGAACACTGGGGGATGCCCTTCTCTAGAGAGGACGACGGTCGGGTCTCCCAGCGCCCCTTCGGCGGGCTGTCCTTCCCGCGGACGACCTATGCCGGTGCCGAGACCGGCCATCACCTGCTGCACACGATGTACGAGCAGGTCGTCAAACGGGGGATCGACGTCTACGACGAGTGGTACGTGATGAATCTCGCCGTGACCGATCACGACGACCCGGAGGATCGGGAGTGTCACGGCGCCGTCGCCTACGAGATCAAATCCGGCGAGATCGCCGGCTTCCACGCGCGGAACGGCGTCGTCCTGGCAACGGGCGGCCTGGGCCAGGTGTTCGACCACACGACGAACGCCGTCGCGAACACCGGTGACGGCGCGGCGATGGCCTACCGCGCCGGCGTCCCCCTCGAGGACATGGAGATGATCCAGTTCCACCCGACGACCCTGCCGTCGACGGGCGTGCTCATCTCCGAAGGGGTTCGCGGCGAGGGCGGGATCCTCTACAACGACGACGGCGAGCGGTTCATGTTCGAACGCGGGTACGCCAACAATGAGGGGGAACTGGCCTCCCGGGACGTGGTCTCGCGCTCCGAGCTGACCGAAGTCCAGGAGGGACGGGGCATCGAAGACGAGTACGTCCACCTGGATATGCGTCATCTCGGCGAGGAGCGCATCGTCGATCGCCTGGAGAACATCCTCCACCTCGCGGAGGACTTCGAAGGGGTCGACGGGCTCGAAGAGCCGATGCCGGTCAAGCCGGGCCAACACTACGCGATGGGCGGCATCGAGACCGACGAAAACGGCCAGACCTGCATCGACGGCCTGTACGCCGCCGGCGAGAACGCCTGCGTCTCTCTGCACGGTGCGAACCGGCTGGGCGGCAACGCGCTGCCGGAACTGCTCGTGTTCGGCGCGCGCGCCGGCAAGCACGCTGCCGGAGGCGACATGGCCAAAGCGAAAATCGAGACCGGTCCGTCGGCCAGAAGCGAGGACGCCGCCGTCGACGCGTCTGTCGAACTCGGCGCCGTCGACGGCTCGGAAGGCGACGTCGCGGCCGATGGCGCGATGACTGCACCCGAGGCGGTGCTGGACACCGCCGTCGAGCGTGAACGCGAACGCGTCGAACAACTGCTCGAGGAAGACGGGACAAACCACGCGGAAGTCCGGGCGGACGTCCAGGAGACGATGACCGAGTACGTCAACGTCTTCCGGCAGGAGGACGGCCTGCAACAGGCACTCGAGGAACTCCAGCGCGCCAGAGAAGCCTACCGGGACGTCGCCGTCGCCGACCCTTCACGGACGTACAACACCGATCTCATCCACACGATCGAAACCCGCAACATCCTCGATCTGGCCGAGGCGATCACCGTCGGCGCGCTCGCCCGCGAGGAGTTCCGCGGCGCACACTGGCGGAAAGCCCATCAGGAGCGAAAGGACGACGAGTGGATCAAACACACCATGCTCGCCTGGAACGAGGGGTCGCCCGAACTCTATTACAAGCCCGTCATCCTCGAGGGCGACGAGGAAACCTACGAACCCAAAGAGCGCTCGTACTGAGGGGGTTCCGCTCGACGCCCGTAGTTGGTGGTCAGCCACCGATTCTGGCCAGCGACTGTGATCAGCCGACCAGCCAGTGACGACCGATCCAGCGACCGGTCTCTCGCAGTAGTCCGATGACGACGATCACCAGCGGCAGCGCCGCGACGGTGACGACCGCATTGGCGGCCGTCGGGAAGCCGAGCCTGAGCAGCTGCAACCCCACCAGGTTCGCCAGGACGAACGCGATGATCAGTAGCGACCGCGCCTCGTAGATCGCCTGGAGTCGGTCGTGCTCGAAGACGTCTCCCGGCGTCCCGTGCATGCCTAGAGATAGGGGCGCATCAGTATCAAAGGTGACGGCGAGCGTCAGCCAGGCGTCTGCCGCGACGACAGCTACTCGCCCACGACTTCGAGTACAGCGACAGTCGCCACGGAAACGGTCGTCTCCCCGCCGGCGCGTGCGACATCGATCGCGTCGCCGGTCACGAGATCCGTTGCTGCGAGTGACTCCCGGACGGACACCGAGGCGGCTCCGTTCCCGAAGTGCAACAGGACGACCACGCGTCGTCCCTGATACTCGCGAGCGAACGCGACGGCGCGGTCCGTCTCGCTCTCGAAGGCCACGTCTTCGAGGTCGCCGCGGCGCAAGACCCCGTGTTCGTTTCGTGTCTGTATCAGACGGCGGTGGAACCGGGTCAGTTCGTCGTCGCCGTCCCACTCCATGGGCTTTCGGAAGTGGGTCATCCCCGTCTCCTGGCCGTAGTAGACCATCGGCATCCCTGGTAGCGTGAGCGTAGCCGCCGCGGCGGCACGCTGGGCGTCACGACCGTGTTCGGCCAGGTAGCGGTCCTCGTCGTGGTTCTCGATGTATCGGAGCTGCATCGACCGCGGCGGGAACCCCTCGCGCTGCTCGGCCCGAACCGCCTCAAGCAGCGACTCGGCCGGCCGGTCGCCCCGACCGATCTCCAGCAGGCGACCGTACAGGGTCGTGTCGTAGTGCAGGTCGAAGGCGTTCTCGTGGGCCAGCGGATCACGGGGGATGGTCTCGTCGAGCAACAGGAACTCGCTGTCTTCGGCCGTCACGCGGTCCCGCACTTCCTGCCAGAAGCCGTGGGGGACGCCCCAGGCGACGTCACACCGGAACCCGTCGACGACCGGCGCCCACTCATCGACGACCGACAGGATATGCTCGCGGACGGCCAGCGAGTCGTAGTTCAGGTTCGGAATCGAATTCCAGGCGAAGTAGTTTTCGGCGTTACCGTCGTCGTCGAAGCGATACCACTGCTCGTAGTCCTCGACGCCCGCCGAGGCCAGCTGGAAGTTCCGGTGGTGTTTCGACGTGTGGTTGACGACGAGATCGAAGACGACCCGGACCCCGTGGTCGTGGCAGGTCTCGACGAACGATTCGAACTCCTCGCGCGTGCCGAGATCGGGCGCCGTCCGGAAGTAATCGAGCGTGTGATAGCCGTGGGGACCGCCGCGCTCGTAGCCGTCGTCGTCCCGTTGTGGCGCGTAGGACTCGAGAATCGGCGTCAGCCACAGCGTGTCGATCCCGAGCCACTCGAGGTAGGGCACGCGCCGTTCGAGCGCCTGAAAACTGGCGTCGGCCTGGCCCGTGAACGATCGCGTGAAGATCTCGTACATCGTCGCGTCGTCCGTCCAGGCGGGCGGTTCGTTCGGATAGGAGACGTCCCCGTCCGTCGAGACCGTTACCGTGTCGGCGATCGAGTGGCGCGCTCCGACCGCGACAGCGTGAACGCGGATCGAGTCCTCGATGGCCGCCAGCTCACAGCGTGCGGTCGTCCCGTCGATCGCCAGCGATCCCTCCAGGGTGTCCCGGTCGTCGAGGAAGAACTCCACGTCGAGGTCCCCGGATCGCTCGTCGGTCGTCGGGCCAGCGCGTGGCACGGCTTCGAAGACGACCGTCCCGCTTTCGACAGTCGCGTCGAGTTCGATCCGCGGGCGTTCCGGTCCCTCGATGTCGACGGTGTCCCTGGCAGCCGAGTGGTAGTCCTCATCGGGGACGAACGCTGCCGAGCGTCGCCCCGGCGGCAGTTCCGTCTCGAAGACGTACTGGCCGTCTTCGTATCGAGCGCGGTCGCGACCGAGGATGTGCTCGTTGAACGGAGCCGAAATCCAGACGTCTTCGGCCTCGGGGAGTTCCCCAGCCTCGACAGCGAAGCGGACCGGCCGACTGACGTCCGGATAGGCTCGAACGGTCAACTCGTGTGGCCCGTCCGGGGCCGTCATCCGGAGTCGGTACTGACCCGGCGCGTCGGGCGTGATGTGTTCGACCGCGTCCGAGCCGAGCGACGCGTCGCTGTCGTCCGGTGCGTCGACGATCGACCACTCGATCGCGGGTTCGATCTCCGCTGCCGGGTTTCGCGGGGCGAGTTCGACGGCTGTTCCGACCGTCGTGAACCGCGGTGGCCCTGGATGGTGCATTGCTACCCCAGCGTCTATGCTGGATGGGCAAAAACCTCTCCTGAAGGCTATTTCTGTTCGGTTACCGTCGTGTACCGCTGTCCCCGCGTGCTCGGTTACCTGACGGTAGCCGCGGCGACGAGCGAGCGGTACAAGGCCCTCAATGCCGTCTGTCATCGCGGGTCGACTGCCCGCTCGTCGCGGTCGGTGAATAGTCGTACACCGAATATCCGTGGAACTAACTATCCGGACGGCGAAACTGGCCTATCGATGACCGACAGGGCTGTCGATCGGGACACTGACGTCAACGTCGCGCAGGCCGCGTCCGCGTTCGGGTCGCTCGCCGACGAGAACCGAATCGGGATCCTGCTGGCGCTGTGGCAGTCCGGGCCGCTGTCGTTCGCCGAACTCCAGTCGGCCGCCGGATTCTCCGACAGCGGCCACTTCAACTACCACCTCGACGAACTCCTCGATCGGTTCGTCGAGAAGACTGACGGCCAGTATCGCCTGCGCACGCCCGGCACGTCAGCGCTCGACGTCGTCTTCGACGAGCGGTTCGGTGAGTCCCCGCCGGACGTCGACATCGACGTCGAGGCGGACTGTCCGTCCTGTGATACGCAACTGCACGCCTCGTATTCGGACGGACGGGTCGTCATCGGGTGCCCGGACTGCCCGGTGCTGGTGAACATCGGCTACTTCCCGCCACGGGGTCGCCTCGAACGGGATCCGGCCGAGTTCTTCGCCGCCTACAGCAAGCAGACCTGGCGCGATTTCACGCTCGCCCGCGAGGGAATCTGCCCGCACTGCGGCGGACGCACCGAAACGACCGTCGAGGTCGACCCGGACTGGCACCTTCGGTATCCGGCCGTGAGCGTCTGTCAGAGCTGTCAGGTGACCATCGGCACGACGATCGGCGTCCGGCTGCTCGCGGATCCGGCGGTCGTCGCGTTCCTGCACGATCACGGCGAGCACGCCGACGACCGCCCATTCTGGGAGTTCAACTGCTGTATCGACGACAGCGACGCCGTCCTGCAAAGCGAGGAGCCACTGCGCGTGACCGTTCCGATCACGCTCGACGAAGAGACGCTACGGGTGACCGTCGACGAGCGGACGAACGTCCTCGAGACCGAGCGAGTCACGCGTCGGTGATCTGTCGCTGCCCCTCCGCTAGAGGTGCCGATCGAGAAAGTCCGCGAGCCGTTCGGTCGTCTCTTCGTACCAGCCCATATCGTCGTACAGGAACGTGTGTCCGCCACCATCGGCCCGGAATCGATCGGCCGGGATGCCGGCAGAGAGCAGTTCCTCGTAGAAGGCGTCAGTCTCGTCGATCGGTACGGTCTCGTCGTCGACGGCGTGGCCCAGAAACGTCGGTGGCGCGCCACCGTCGACCCACGTGATCGGGGACGACCGCGCCGCGGCGTCCGGCCGGTCGCCGACCAGCGGCGCGTACTTCTCCGCACGAACGTCGTAGACGCCGCTGAACGCGATCAGCGCTGCGATCGGCGGGGCACTGTCGTCGCCGGTAAACTCGGGGGCAGCGAGCGCGGCCAGCGCGGCTAGGTGTGCACCGGCGGAGTGGCCAGCGACAGCGATTCTGTCGGGATCGACGCCCAGTGACTCGGCGTGTTCGTGACACCAGTCGATCCCCGCCCGCACGTCGGCGACCATCTCCGCCATCGTCGCGTCCGGCGCGAGCCGGTAGTTCGGATTGATCCCGACGTAGCCGCGGTCGGCGAACTCGACTGCATAGCGACTGAACTGCCCCTTGCTGCCGGCCCGCCAGGCACCGCCGTGAACGTAGACGATGGCTGGGTTCGAGTCGGTCTCGGCCGGTCGATAGGTGTCCAGCCGGAGCGTCCTGTCTTCGAATTCGCGAAACAGCACGTCCCGTTCGACGATGACGCGTGAGGCCATATCTGATCCGTTGAGTTCGTCCGAGAAGACGCTTTGGCTGACCGGAATCGAATATTTATGACAAACAAGGACGTCACTACGGGATATGTCGACGTGGACGGAGCCGTTCGGGTTCACGAAAGAGGAGGGTGTGCTCGACTTCGACGCAGACACGGAAGTCGTCGTCTTAGTGTCGACCCTCGCGTTAGACCTCGTCACACTTCCGCTTGCGCTGCTCCGAGTTATCGGAGTCAGCGAGGGAGACTCAGAGTAGCTGTCACGACCCGTTTCTCACGGGGAGGGCGATTGAGAGAATCGGGTGGACAGCAGCGCTACATACAGTGCTGCTGCTGCACCGGTGAGGCCGGCGAGCAGGAGCAGCGCGCCGTCGAACTGACCCGCGTCCGCAAGCACCCCGACCATCGTGGATGCGAGCGAGCTCACAACGAACAGACTCGTCCGGATCGCGCCCCAGGTCGTCCCCTCGACATCCGCCGGGAGCAGGTCGATAATGAACGCGTTCGAGACCGGCGCGAACCCCATCCGGACGCCGTTTAACAGCATACTCGCCGCGACGAACAGTCGGTTCTCGAAGACGACCAGACCGACCAGCGGCAGGACGCTCATACCGGCAACCACGGCGAGGACACGAACCGGACGCGCTCGCTGGGCGAGAACCCCGGACAACCACTGTGAGAACGCGCCGACGACGAACAGACCACCGAAAAGCACACCCGCGCTGGACTGAGTAAACCCTTTCTCGGTCACGAGGTAGGTGGTCGCCAGCGCGGTGAACCCCTGGTAGCCGAAGTACATGACGATCGCTGCGAGGACTGCGAGCCCCGTCCGACGACAGCAGACCGCCCGAGCAGCGGCTCTGATGGCGGTCGGGACCGATGGCTGTTGGGCTTCAGTTTCGGATCCCGCCTCCGCGTGACTGGCTCCGTCGTCTCGCTCGTCGAGCCCGCGGGTGCTCCGGTAGACGAACAGCGCGGCGAGCAGGAATCCGGGGGCCGCCAGACCGAGCGTCCCACGCCATCCCAGCCCGTCGACGAGTACGGCGGCGAGCGCCGGGAGGACAGCGGCGCCAAGACTGCCGGCGGCCAGCGTCCGTCCGAGCGCCTGATCGGCCCGTCCGGAGAACACTCGCGTCAGTAGGGTCCCTCGAGGCGGACTGTAAAAACCGGTCGCAGCCCCGAACACCCCCATCGCGATCACGAACAGCGTGAACGTCGGCGTGAGCGAGAACGCGAGCACGCTGACGGCGCTCGCGAGCAGGCTCGCGACGAGCACGCGCCCCTCGCCGATCCGATCGGCGGTAATCCCGGCCGGAAACTGGACGATTCCGTAGGTCGCCCACAGGGCCGTGACTGCGAGCCCGGCCTGGGTCTCCGTCGCAGCGGGGAACGACGCCGCGATTGTCGGCAGGATGCCCTGCAAGACGAAGCGCAATCCGAGTGCGAAAAACCAGCCGACTGCGACGCTCACCAGGAGCATGCCGCGACTCCCCGATGCCAGCCCGAATCGACCGCGTCCCCAGTTCGAGTTCACCTATATTTCCACCCCTCTCAGTGAGCCAATTGAGTCTTCCGACTGCCGCCCGACACGTTCGTCTGGCATACGGACTGGTGTACGCCCCTTCCGTATCGACCGCCCGATATGGGGCGGTCGGGGTGGTGAGTCGTTACGATAATCCGTATCACACGGGGCGACCGGCACAAGCAGTATCAACTCTTTTATCGCCGTATCGGCTTTGTCCGCACATGACCGACCAGGAGGGCATGTCCGAGGAGGAGACGGCCGAGGAGAGCGACGTGACACAGTCGGCGACTGACACCGGAGAACCAGCCGAGGATGCCCCCGACGAGGAGACGGCCGCGGACGAGTCCGCACAGCCTGACGACGGTGAGCTCGACGTCGCCGAGGAATTGCTCGATCACGTCGAATCGAGCGACTCCGCCGAGATCGCCGACGAGATCGCGACGCTGCGGTTCGAGGTCGAGGCGCTCGAGGCGGAACTCGACGACTACGAGGAGGAGGTCGAGTCACTGCAATCGCGCCTCAAACGCAAGCAGGCGGACTTCGAGAACTACAAAAAGCGGATGCAAAAGCGTCGGGAGCAGGAGAAAGCGCGCGCGACAGAGGATCTGGTCACGCGTTTGCTCGACGTCCGGGACAACCTGCAGCGCGCACTCGAACAGGACGAGGACACCGACATCCGGGACGGGATCGAGACGACGCTCGGCCAGTTCGACCGCGTCCTCGAGGACGAGAACGTCGAACCGATCGAACCCGATCCCGGCGACGAGGTCGATCCCGAGCGCCACGAAGTGTTAGTCCGGATGGACAGCGACCAACCCGAGGGGACGATCGCTGAGGTCCATCGGCCGGGCTACGAGATGGCCGACAAGGTCATCCGCACCGCTCAGGTCGCCGTCAGCGACGAGTGATCGCTGACCGCCGTCGGTGGGGCTTAAGGTGACTCCCCGACTACAGGCAGGTATGCCACGCTTTCGGATCGGCAGCGCGTTCGGGATCCCGATTCAGCTGGATCTCACTTTCTTGATCGTGCTGCCGCTTTTCGCCTGGATCATCGGCGTGCAAATCGGTCAGACGGTCACCGTGCTGAACGACGTGTGGGGAGCCGGGTTGCCGGTCGGCCCGCTCGAAGCCGGCGCAATCAGGTGGGTGCTCGGGTTAGCGGCCGCGACGGGGCTGTTCGTCGGTGTCGTGTTACACGAACTGGGCCACTCGCTGGTCGCGATCCGGTATGGCTATCCGATCTCGTCGATCACGCTGTGGCTGTTCGGGGGGATCGCCCAGCTCGACGAGATGCCCGAAGACTGGCGACACGAACTGGTGATCGCGCTGGCTGGCCCTGTCGTGAGCGTCGCCCTCGGCGTCCTCTCGTACGTCGGGTTTCTCCTGACTCCCAGTGGCAGTGGTGTCGTGTTCGCGTCCGGGAAGTTCCTGCTGGGGTATTTGGCACTGTTGAACGTCGCGCTGGCCGTGTTCAATATGTTGCCGGGCTTTCCGATGGACGGTGGCCGCGTCCTGCGAGCGCTGCTGGCCCGCAATCGCGGCTACGCCCGGGCCACCAAGATTGCCGCGGAGGTCGGTAAGGCGTTTGCGCTCCTGTTGGGGCTGTTCGGTCTGTTCGGTCCCGGCAGCCTCTTTTTGGTCGCAATCGCCTTCTTCATCTACATCGGCGCCTCAGGTGAGGCCCAGCAGACGATGATGAAAGCCGCGTTTGAAGGCTTTGAGGTCCGAGACATTATGACCCCGGCCGATCGCGTGCAGACCGTCGCTGCCGACGCCAGCGTCGCCGAGTTGATCGAGCAGATGTTCCGGGAACGCCACACGGGCTTTCCCGTCGTGCGTAACGGTGAGATCGTCGGGCTAGTCACGCTCGAAGACGCGCGTGCGGTCCGCGAGGTCGAACGTGATGCCTACCGAGTTGGGGAGGTGATGACGACCGACCTGGAGACGGTCGAGCCGACCGCGAGCGCGATGGATGCGATGGAACGCCTCCAGCGCAACAGCATCGGGCGACTGCTGGTCTACGACGAGGGGGAGTTCGTCGGCCTGCTCACCCGGTCAGACCTGCTGACGGCACTGAATATCATCAAAGAAGGGGGCAACGTCCGTCGCCAACCCTCGCCAGGGTCGGCCGACGAGTCGCTCTCGATGGACGGGAGCCGGTGATCGGCTGCCGTCCGGTGGCAACGCTGTTCGACGAGTGCATATATCGGATTTTTAAAATATCACAGCCGGCAGTACAGCGACAGAGTCGCGCTCGCCCGGGAAGATTGACAACAACAGCGCGTGTCCGATCAGGCGGAAAGGCCCCGCACGCCATCGGACTCCAGCAGTTCCTTGTAGCGGTTGCGGATCGTGACCTCGGAGATGTCCGCGACCTCGCTGACCTCGCTTTGCGTGACGCGCTCGTTGCTCAGCAGGGCCGCGGCGTAGATCGCAGCGGCGGCGAGCCCGACGGGACTCTTGCCGCTGAGCTGTCCCGCTTCGCGAGCCGCCTCGAGCAGCCGCCGGGCGGTCCGTTCGACCTCGTCGGAGAGATCGAGATCCGAGACGAATCGGGGGACGTAACTCTCGGGCTCGGCCGGCTTGATCTCCAGGTCCAGTTCCCGAACGATGTATCGGTACGTCCGAGTCAATTCCATCTTGTCCACGCGGGAGACGGTCGTCATCTCGTCGAGGCTACGGGGGACGCTCGCCTGCCGGGCGGCGGCGTACAGCGCGGCCGTCGCGACGCCCTCGATCGACCGGCCGGGCAACAGGTCCTCCTGTAGCGCGCGCCGGTAGATGACGCTTGCAGTCTCGCGGACGTTCTCGGGCAGGCCAAGCGCGGAGGCCATCCGATCGATCTCGCCCAGCGCCTGTTTGAGGTTGCGCTCTTTGCTGTCGCGCGTGCGGAACCGCTCGTTCCAGGTGCGGAGTCGCTGCATCTTCTCGCGCTGGCTCGACGACAGGGAGTTGCCGTAGGCGTCCTTGTTCTGCCAGCCGATGTTGGTCGACAGTCCTCTGTCGTGCATCATTGTCGTCGTCGGCGCTCCGACACGGGACTTCTGATCCTTCTCGCCGGCATCGAACGCGCGCCACTCCGGTCCGTGGTCGATCTCGTCTTCCTCGACGACGAGTCCGCAGTCGTCACAGACCGTCTCGCCGCGCTCCTCGTCGGTTACGAGCGGGCCGCCACACTCCGGACAGACCTCCTGTTCGGCTGCCGGTGCCTCCGCTCGTTCGGCCGTTCGCTCGTGTTCGCCAGTTGTTGCTCGTGTTGTTGTCTCACTCATGATGATCGAAAGGGCGAAACTGCGTGGTTCGGGGACCGTCGCCCTCTTGACCCATAGTTAGTGAGAAAAGTATATAAATCTTTTGTCTGTCTTTATATACCCACCATCTTTAGTATTTATTACCTACGGTTACCATCCATGAGAGGGAGACCCACAGAGATTCAAACCGTAAAAAGGTGACCCTCCGTCGGGACCTCGAACAGGCCCATCCGGGCACCGGCATCGAGCCAGGCGTGTCCGTAGGAGAAGGCCGCCAGCGCGTTGACGAGGTCGTCCTGCTGTCGGAAATGACGCCCGTCTTCGAGATACGAGCGGGCCATCTCCAGATACTCGGCTGCCGCCGTTTCGAGAGGTGTGTCTTCGGGCGGTGCAACCGTCGCTTCGGCGAGCGCCTCGCTGAGCAATCCCTCGTAGCGATCAGTCTTCTCGACGATGTCCGCCATAGCGAATACGTCGGCCTCCGCGTGCCTGAGCGTGACGGTTCGGCTCGCTACGGCCGCAACGACGGTTCGGTACGTCCCGCAAACCGTTTGTAGCCGACTCGACTAGGAGGGGCAGTGACTCCCGAGCCGACTGCGGAAACGTTCTACGACGCGCTCGAAGCGATCGGCCAGCCGGTCGTGACGGCGACCCGCTACGCTCAACAGCGTGACCTCGACCACGACGAGGCAACTGATGCCCTCGATGCGCTGGTCGAGGACGGCCCCCTGCTGCGACAGGACGTCTCCTCGGACCCGATCGTGTATTATCCCGAGGAGTGGTCACGGATGACCGACCGCGAGCGGATCGTCGTCTTCCCCGATCGTCGCCAGCTGGTCGTCGACCAGCCCCGGCAGTTCACGCGCGCCCAACTCTCGCAGTTCGCCCGCCTGATCGACACGACCGGATCGGAGGGATACCTCTACGAGATCCAGCCGGCCGACATCTGGCAGGCCCCCTACGACGACGTCGATGCCCTGCTCGGGACGGTGCGGGACGTGCTGCCCGACCGCGAACCCGACCTCGAAGCGTGGATCGAAGATCAGTGGGAGCGGGCCCACCAGTTCACGCTCCGGACCCACGAGGACGGCTACGTCGTCCTGGAAGCCGCCAGTGCGGACCTGATGGGTAACGTCGCCAGACAGAAGCTCGAAGCGGGCCAGCTCCGGGCCGAGCTCTCCGACACCGAGAGCTGGGTCGCCGAGGAGTCGGTCGCGACGGTCAAGCGGACGCTCTACGAGGCCGGTTATCCCGTCGTCGATCGACGCGACCTCGATACCGGTGAGCCGCTGCCGGTCGATCTCCACCCCGAGTTGCGACCGTACCAACACGAGTGGGTCGAGTCGTTCCTCGAACGCCGATCCGGCGTGCTCGTCGGGCCGCCGGGCAGCGGCAAGACCGTCGCTGCGATGGGCATCCTCTCGCGCATCGAAGGCGAGACGCTGATCCTCGTGCCCGGCCGGGAACTGGCGACCCAGTGGCGCGAGGAACTGTTGAGTCAGACGACGCTCACCGACGACCAGATCGGCGAATATCACGGCGGACAGAAGCAGGTCCGACCGGTGACGATCGCGACCTACCAGACCGCCGGGATGGACCGCCACCGCCACATTTTCGATGATCGCGAATGGGGACTGATCGTCTACGACGAGGTCCATCACGTACCCAGCGACGTGTTCCGCCGCAGCACCGATCTCCAGAGCCGCCACCGGCTGGGACTATCAGCCTCGCCCGTCCGGGAGGACGACCGCGAGGAGGAGATATTCACGCTGATCGGCCCCCCGATCGGTACCGACTGGGACGCGCTGTTCGATGCCGGGTTCGTCGCCGAGCCGACCGTCGAGATCCGGTATCTCCCCTGGGCCGACGAGACCGCGCGCAACGAGTACGTCAGCGCGCAGGGCCACGAACGCCGCCAGCTGGCCGCGACGAACCCGGCCAAAATCGAGGAGGCGCGTCAGCTGCTCCGCCAGCACGAGGGCCAGCAGGCGCTGGTCTTCGTCGACTACCTCGATCAGGGCCGGGCGCTTTCGGCGGCGCTTGAGGCCCCGTTCGTCAGCGGCGAGACCCGCCACGCACGCCGATCGGAACTGTTCGAGGCGTTCCGGTCCGGACAGCGGGATACGCTGATCGTCTCCAGGGTCGGCGACGAGGGGATTGACCTACCGAACGCCGAAATCGCGATCGTCGCCTCGGGACTCGGCGGGTCGCGCCGACAGAGTTCCCAGCGCGCCGGCCGGACGATGCGCCCGGACGGGCGGGCCAGGATGTACGTCCTCGCGACGCGAGGCTCGCGCGAGGAGGATTTCGCCCGCCAGCGGATCCGCCATCTCGCCGAGAAGGGTGTCACAGTAACCGAGCAGTCAGCACAGGCCGTCGAGTCCGACGCTCCGGAATCAGACGATCCCGACTCGTCCTGACGATCCCGTGAGTCGACTGCCCCGTGGTATGAACCCCCATGTGAGTGGTTTTCAATAGTGCAAAAGAACTAATATATTTCCCGTCACAGGATGGAGTACAGCGATCAGGTGATCCAGATGACCGACATCCGCTCTCCGTCGCCGGCCGTTGTGTGTAGCGACGGCACGGCCGCGATCGAGGGGTTGATTCCGGCCCCGTCGATCCGCGGCGAGGGGGATGTCGGTCCGGTTCTGGATCGCTGGTCCACCCGGTTCGCAGCCAGCCTCGCCGCGTAACCCACTTCGAGGGGATCGGCACCCGTCGGGTGCCCGACGGCGGGCGACTGGCCACGACCGGCGTGGACACGTCCCGTTTTCCGCCGTCGATATCGCCTCGGAGTCGGTCGACTCGCGATCGGCGTATCTGGCCCTGACCACAGCCGTATCCGGTCGGGAGTCGGCCTCACTGACGCGGTACGAGAGGTATCACTGTCGACCAGCCGCAGCACCCGGCGCGCGAAGGCGCGATTCGTCGGTTCGATCCCGGCCGCCGGCCTATGGCAGTGCAAGCCAGACACACCGACGTGACGGCGACAGTCACGCTCTGGGTCACCCGCGAAGCGGGCGGTGATCTCCAGCAGAGCGTCGAGACGGTCCTCCGCGACGTTGCGGGCGTCGACGCGGTGACGATCCGGGACGTAACTGACGTGCAGCCGCGTGCGACTGACATCCAGGTCACGGCCGTCGTCGACGTTGCGGTCGCCGCTCCCGCTGACGACGAGCAGGTCGTTCGAAAGACGCTCGCCGACGGCTTCGGCGTCATGGGCGTCGACCGCGTCGAGACGGCGGCGTGATCGGACCGTCGACTGCCCCGGATGGACGTGCCGGCGACCCGGCACGCGGGTTCGACTCCCGCTCGGGGTCTGGGGGTACACCCCCGTTGATAGCATGTACCAGGCACTGGCCCTCCGAGCCGCGCTCATCGAACAGCGATACCACCGTCGTCGTATCGATCGCAACTGCCGTCGGCGCCGTCGCTGACGCCGGCGGTTCAATCCGATGCCATTGGACTGCTACGCCGCAGTTTCGGCTTCGTCCGCTTCTGCATCGCCCTGGCTATCCTCGCCGCCGCGTTCGAACGCGAGCCCTGCGAGACCGGTCGCGATCATCCCGACGCCGGTCGCGCGCGTGGCGTCCTGATACCACTCGCGGGGTTCGAGTTCGTCGGCGTTTTCGAACCCCATCGTCAGCATCTTCGAGGACATCTTGAGCGCCAGTCGCGGCGCGAGCGCGTACAGGACACCATTGAGCGCCAGCCACGCGTAGCCGGCCGAGCGGCACTTCCCACCCATCGAGGGACATTTGTTGAGCATCACCATCGATAGGGACTCCAACACTGTCAATGCACGCTTTATCGCGACCATCGGGCGTCCGAAAGCGTCCGCTGGACGGCCTCCTGGCCGATCGCCCGGGCGAGGGTGTCGAACCCGGCTCGCTCCTCGCGATCGTCGGCGTCGGCCACGAGCCGCGAGACGATGAATTCCGGTGTCGAACGGCCGACAGTCTCGAAACGGGGCTGATAGTCGACTTCCAGTTCCAGTTCAGGGGTCAACCCTTCGGCGAAGATGCCATCGACACGCGCCGACTCCGGCAGCGGTTCGAGGTCGTCCGCGAGGTGCGTGACGAACACGCCGAGCGCCTCGCGTTCGACTGTCAACGTCACCAGCCCGTGTAGCAGGTCGGCGGCGCTGCCCGGCTCGGTGATCGCCTCGAACTCGTCGACGAGCATCAGCGTGTGTCCCTCGGCCGAAAGCGGCGGGACGACGTTCTTCAGCGTCGATTCGAGCACGCCGGCGTTGAAGCTAGCGTGGCGTCGATGAAAGACAATCGCGTCCACGAGCCCGACTGCCGCCGTCTCTGCCGGTACAGGCAGTCCCATCTGCGCGAGCAACTGCACCTGCGCGAGCGTCTCCAGTAGCGTGGTCTTCCCGCCGCTGTTGGCGCCCGTCAAAACGGTGACGCGGTCGCCGCTCGGCGGGGCGTTCGCCGTCGGATACTGCAGCTGGTGCTCGCCGACGGCGTAGTCGACCGGCTGAACGGACTCGTCGGCGGCTTCGAGGAAGAGGTTTCGGGCGCCCTCGACCGCCAGCACGTCGCTGTCCTCGACGAACGCAGGCTCGGTCAGATCGAAGTCGATCGCGAAGCGAGCCAGCGACAGCGACAGCGCGATGTCGTCGACTGCCGCGACGGCGGCGTCGATCTCCGGCCGCGTGTCCGCGATCGTCTCGCGAGCGGTTTCGGCGACAGTTTCGGCGCGCTCGTCGACGGCCGAACGGAGATCGTCGGCGAGCGATCGGAGCGTCTCCGCGACGAAGTCCCGCGCGTCGGCCGCGTCGGACGGCATCGCGGCACGGACGCGCTCGATGTCGACGTCAGTCTCCCGGACGACGTGATCGAGGACGCCCTCCTCGAACTCCTCGGGCGTCTGGATCTCGCCCCGGACGGCCTCGACGACCGCGTCGCTGTCCGCTGCCATGTCGTCGACCGTCCCGAGCCGTGATTCGAGTCGGTCCAGTCGCTCGTCGGCGCCGTCAGCGACGGTCCCGTCCCCGTCCAGGGCAGCTAACGCGTCGGCGCCGTCCGCGAGCGCGTCAGTCTCGAGGTCACCCAGCGGCGCGAACACACCCGAATCGAGGCCCGCATCCAGCAGTGCGAGCGCGGCCCGGACGGCGGACTGCTCGCCGTCTAGTCGTTCGTAGGCCTCGAAGGCGTCCATGACGGTCTCGCGGTCGGAATCGTCCAACCGCGCCCAGGTGTCCCTGGCTTCGATCACGTCCGTCAGTCGGTCTTCGATGTCGGCTCGCTCGGCGAGCGGGGTCAGCAGGCGGATCCGGTCGGCGGCGTGATCCGTGACGGCGTAGCGGCCGATCACTGCCAGCAAGTCCTTGTAGACCTCTCGGGTGTCCCGCGTGGCGAGAACGTCCATCGCGGGGCCGCCCTCGACACGGCGGAGGATCCGCGTCGCGCGACCCCGGCTGAGCCCGGCATCGGTCAACGTCCGGACGTCGCCGCTCTCAATCGCCTCGACGGCGGCTTCGACGCCGAGCTCGGACGCGAGCAACTCGCTCGTCTTCGGCCCGACGCCCCAGTAGTCCTCCAGTCGCATATCGGAGCGTCGTCCCCGGCCCGGGTATAGCTTTCCACCCGAATTTTACCTACATGATATCTATCCCACACGTATATGTGCGGGCCCGCTGTAGTTCCACTCGTCCGGACGCCGGACGTGATAACTATGGATGGCATCAGCGACAGCGTCGCGATAGTCACGGGAGCGAGTACGGGTATCGGTCGTGCAGCAGCACTGCGGTTCGCCGAGGAGGGGGCCAGCGTCGTCGCCGCCGACGTGAACGTCGCGGACGGCAACGGGACCGTCGAAGAGATCGAAGAGATGGGCGGCGAGGCGATCTTCGTCGAGACGGACGTCAGCGACTTCGAGGACGTCCAGGCGATGGTCGACGCCGCGGTCGACACGTACGGCGGGCTGGACTTCGCGTTCAACAACGCCGGCATCGAAGGGGCGAACGAACCGACGACCGACCAGCCGATGGACAACTGGGAGCAGGTAATCGACGTCAACCTGAAGGGCGTCTTCCAGGCGATGAAAGCCGAGATCCCGGTCATGCTCGAGGACGGCGGCGGCTCGATCGTCAACACGTCCTCGATCGCCGGGAAGGTCGGCTTCCCCGAGATCAGCCCCTACGTCGCCAGCAAACACGGCGTTATCGGGCTGACCAAAACCGCGGCGCTGGAATACAGCGAAGCGGGTGTCCGGGTAAACGCCATCTGTCCGGGTGTCATCGACACGCCGATGGTCGACCGCTCGTCCGGCGACAACGAGGCCGTCGACGGCGCGATAGCTGCGACGCCGATCGGACGGCTTGGCGAGCCCGAGGAGATCGGCGACGCCGCCGTCTGGCTCTGCTCGGACGACGCGTCGTTCGTCACCGGCGAGGCGCTCGTAGCCGACGGCGGCCTGACGAGCCAGTAGGGCGGCGATCCCCACCCTAAAATACGCCCGCGCCGAAGTGTCGTCGATGACCGACCAGCGCGGGGGAGATAGCAACGAGCACGGGGACGCCAGTCCCGAAGCGACGTGCCCGCGGTGTGGGTCGTCGATCACGGAACACGGCGGGACATGCCCCGATTGCGGGCTCGTCTTTCTCGACGAGGACGGCGGCCTGACCGAGGAAGCCGCCGACGCGCTGTTCGAAGACAGGGATCTCGACATCGCCGAGGGGACGTACGTTCCCCAGTGGGTTCGGTTGCTGGTCGCGCTGGCGATCACTGCCCCGATGGCGCCGGTCGTGCTGTTCGTCGTCGGGTCGGTCGTCTCGCTTCCCCTGTGGCTGTCCGGTCTCGTCTTTCTTTCCGGCTGGTTTCTGCCGGCGATGGCGCTCGCGCGGCTCGCGGTTCCGAGCTCGATCGTGGCCGCTGGACTGGTCGTCCTCGGCGCGACACTCGCGTCGACACCAGTGTTGATCGTCGCCGGGCGAGCGATCCTGGGAGTGGACGCCCAGTCGATCGGCGCCTTCGGATCGGACGCCTGGGCGGCCCAGACGGCGTTTCTCGCCGTCGGGAGCGTCGTGCTCGTGCTCGGGGTATTCCTCTATCGATACGCGGGACGGAAGCGCAACCAGTGGGCACGGGACCGCCAGCCCTGAGAAGCATCCGCTTGCTGTGGCAGTGGGCCGCCGACTCGGCGAGCCAAGGTTTTTATTCGGGAATCACTTTTGTCCTCGTAGAAACGACGCATGTCTGCAGACGATACCACAGACGACGCGAGCGAGGACAGCCCCGAAGAAATCGACGTCGAGAACGAATCCGACGATGCGGTCGAGGTGACAGTCGAAGACGACGAAAGCGTCCGCGAGCGACTCGAAGAGGAGGCCGACCGCGCTGTCGAGGGGTTCGACGATCGGTTCGTGGACCTGCTCGCGTGGGTGCTCGAGACGGAGACACGGGCGCGGATCTACGTCTCGCTCCGCCAGCAGCCACACAGCACGAGCGAGGAAATCGCCGAGGCGACCGGTCTGTACCCGAGTACGGTCCGGGAAGCGCTGGCGGAACTCCACGACGAGGAGAAGGTGACCCGCCAAAAACGCGAGAGCGACGGCGCGGGGAACAACCCCTACGAGTACAGCGCGATGGCTCCGAGCGACCTCGTCTCGGACGTCGTCGACGAGGTCCAGGACCAGCTCAACACCGTCTTCAACCTCGATTCGTATCTCGACGCCGACGAGAGCGAAGCCGACGAACCCGTGACGATCTCCGTCGAGGACGCGAGCGACAGCGACGACGATCCAGCGGACGAAGCCAGCGAGGAGTAACCGACGACGAGCGAGTGGGACGGATTCGTCCCGCTCGTTAGGACGTGTCCCGGTGGCGATCGCGCCCGGATTCCATCCCCGATCGCATGAACGCCGCGAGGATGCGCCCGATGCTGGAATCGCCGGTCCACAGCGCCTCTTCTTCGACCGGTTCGGCGTCCGTTTCGGCGGCCAGCAACACGGTCCGGTCGTCGACCATGAGCGCACGGCCGGCGAAATCCGCCGGGTTGTCCTCCGACATCACGAACACCTCGATCGGCGTCCCGCGAAACTGGTCGCGAAGCGACGGCTCGGCCGTGACAAGCGTCGCTGCAACACCACCACTGGCGGCGTCCCGGAGCGCAGCCGTGATGTCGTCGGTCAGCGATCCGGCAGTCGGCGAGACGAACACGACGGTCGATTCGGCATCGCCGACGAGCGACGCGATTCGGTCGTCGATCGGCTGTCGGCCCCGCAACGTCGAGACGTCGCCGCCGGTCGGTGACGGATCGCTGGCACGCAGGTTTTCCAGCGTCTCGAACGCCCGATCCGTCTCGCGTTCGAGCCGTTCGGTGAGCAGCTGTCGTGCCGTCGAGAGGCCGACCGGCCGGTAGGTTTTCGGCGAGGACTCGACGACCTCCAGTAGCCCGCGCTCGGCGAGGTCGTCGGCAGCGCCGTACACCTGCGACCGCGGCACCTCGGAGCGGCGGCTCACCGCCTGCGCGCTCGCGCTCCCGAGGCGCTGGAGCGCGACGAACACCTGCGCCTCGTAGTTCGACAGTCCCAGCGTCTCCAGCGCCTCGATGGCCTCCCGTTCGCTCATCGACTCCGCTTCGGATTGTCCGCTCATGTCTGTTTCCCTCCGTTGTGTCCAGTCGCCTCACCGTGCTTCCCGTGTCGCGTCCGTTCGGGCCGCTGTGACTGCGTGGCGCCAATGGCTGCAAATATAGTAGGAATCTACAAACACTTAACTTGATCGTGGCTACTGGCTAGGTATGCACGGGAACGCGGAGCCAGGGGCGTGGGCCTGAGATGGGCGGCCCCGTCGCACAGCGGTACGCGGACTGGATCGCGACGCACAGCAAACTCGTCGTCCTTGCTGTCCTCCTCGTCACGTCCGTTGTCGCGGCTGGTGCTACACTCGGAGACGCCGGTAGCTCCGACGTGGGCCAGTTCGAGATCGATTCCGAGGAGACACGAGCCGGTGAGTTTGTCCGAGACAACTACGGCGGCGACGACGGGATCGTCGCACAGATTGTCGTCCGAAACGAGAGCGGTGACGTACTGACCCAGGAGTCGCTGCTCGAAGGGCTGTACCTCCAGCGGTCGGTCAGAGACGACGAGACGCTGAACGCGACGCTCGCCGAGCCGGGGACGGTCGGCATCGAGAACGTCGTCGCGACGGCCGCAGTACATGCCAGCTCCGGCGAGACCCGGCAGCCGGACGGCGTGCCATCGCTGGATCGACAGATCGAGGCGCTCGAGAACCTCGATCGGAGGGGGTTCGAACAACTGCTCGAACGAGTGCTCGATCCGGACGCCGAGCTCCCGGGCGAACAGGACCCGTACGCGTTCCTCCCGCGGAGCTACGACCCCGGAGAGACGAGCGCCGAGGCGCGGCTGACGCTGCTCTTTCAGGCCGACGACAGCGGTTCGAACGCGGATCCTCCGGCCTACGATGCCCAGGTCGAGATCGACAAGCTGGTCGAACAGCGCTTCGACGACGCGTTCGTGTTCGGACAGGGGATCCAGGACGATGCCTCCTCGCGGGCGACCGGTGACAGCTTCGCGATCATCACGCCGTTCGCGCTCGCGCTGATCGTCTTCGTCCTCGGGATCACCTACCGTGACGTGCTGGACATCCTGCTGGCGTTCGTCGGGATTGGCATCGTGATGGCCTGGCTCGCGGGGATTATGGGGTGGCTCGCGATCCCGATGAACGTCATCCTCATCGCCGTGCCCTTCCTGTTGATCGGGTTGAGCATCGACTACGCCCTGCACGTCGTTATGCGCTATCGGGAGGCGCGCCAGGGTACGCTCGAACGGGGCGACGGCGGCGAGCACCTGTCAATTCGGGCCGCGATGGCGCTCGGATTCGGAGGTGTCGTCCTCGCACTGGCGGCGGCGACTGTCTCGACCGGCGTGGGATTTCTGTCGAACGTCGTCAGTCCGCTCCCGGCCATCCAGGACTTCGCGGTCCTCAGCGCCGGCGGCATCTTCGCCACGTTCGTCGCCTTTGGCGTGTTCCTGCCGGCACTGAAGATCGAAGTCGACTCGGTCGTCGAGAACCGCCTCGGTCGCTCGCGGGCCAAGCCGGCGTTCGGCGTCGAGAGCGGTCTCGCGAACGCCGTGCTCGAACGGCTCGCGAGCCTGGCGACGCGCGCGCCGGTTGCCATTGTGGCCGTCGCGCTCGTGCTCGCGGTCGCCGGCGGCTACAGTGCGACGACGATCGACACGGAGTTCAACGAGGCCGATTTCCTCCCGCAGGACGCGCCCGACTGGGCCGAGTATCTCCCGGGACCGCTGGAGCCGGGGACCTACACGATCGCCGATGACTTCGAATACCTGAGCGATAACTTCCAGCTCCGTGGGGACGACGGTCAGTCACAGGTGCTGATACGCGGAGACGTGACCGACGGTTCGGTCCTCTCGGCGATCGACAACGCCAGCCACGCTGTGGAGTCCGACAGCTCGATCCAGCTCGCGCCGGGCGGGCAGGCGGCCATCGACGGGCCACACACCGTGTTGCGTGACGCGGTCGATTCCGGGGACAATCCCGGATTCGCCGCACGCGTCGCCGCGAACGACACCGACGGCGACGGGCTACCCGAGGAGAACGTCACGGCGATCTACGCGGAGTTGTTCGAGATCGACAGCGAGGCCGCGAGCAACGTCCTGAGCCGCAATGAAGACGGGACGATCACCTCCGCGCGTCTGCTGCTCTCGGTTCGCTCCAGTGAGTCCGCTCAGACGATCGCCGGGGACACGCGCGCGTTCGCGACACAAGTTGAGCGGGACGCAGCCGACAACGGCGACGGTACGACCGAAATCACGGCGGTCGCGACCGGCGGAACCGTCACGACTGCTGTCATCCAGGACGCGCTGCTGGAGACGCTGATCGAGGCCTTCGCGGTGACGCTCGTGGTCATCCTGGGGTTCCTGACGGCGCTGTTCCGCGTCCGGTATGGCTCGTGGTCGCTGGGGCCCGTGGCGCTCGTGCCGGTCGTGGTGGCACTGGCGTGGCTCCTGGGAGCGATGTCGGTACTCGGCGTGTCGTTCAACAGCGAGACGGCAGTGATCACGAGTCTCGCGATCGGGCTCGGCGTCGACTACAGCATCCACGCGAGCGAGCGATTCATGGACGAACGCGAACGCGCCGAAAGCCTCGCGTCCGCACTGAACCGGACGATCACCGGTACCGGTGGAGCACTCCTGGCGAGTGCCGCGACGACTGCGGCGGCCTTCGGCGTGCTCGCCTTTGCCCTCTCGCCGCCGCTACAGCGGTTCGGGATCGTGACGGGACTGGCGATCGTCTTCGCGTTCGTCGCTGTCGTCACGATGTTGCCGGGCTTGCTGGTCGTGCGCGAGCGGCTGCTCAACGGGCGTTTCACCGAGGTTTGATGGGGAGGGGATTTCGGACTCGCCGCGTGCCCGGTCCGTCTCGACATCGGATCCCGTCAGTATTAGGGAGCGGCCGCGCACAGCCACGCACATGACGACTCCCGAGAGCGTCCAGTCGCTGATCGACCAGCTACGCGAGCAAGCCGAGACGGACCGGCCGAACGAGGAGACCCCCGACGTGGGCATCGTGATGGGCAGCGATTCGGACCTGTCGACGATGGCCGGCGGCAAGGGCAAGCGACCCGGTGCGTACGCCGCCCTCGCTGAGGAACTCGGCTTCGCGGAGCAAACCGACTACACGGACGCCCCTGAGGCGCGCTTTACCTTCGAGACGTTCGTTGTCTCGGCCCATCGCACCCCCGAACTGATGTACGCCTACGCCGAGACCGCCGAGGACCGCGGACTGGACGTGATCATCGCGGGCGCGGGCGGCAAGTCGGCCGACCTGCCGAACATGACCGCATCGATCGCCTATCCGTTGCCCGTGATCGGCGTGCCGGTCCAGGAGAAGTCCGTCGACAGCGTCATCGGGATGCCACAGGGCGCGCCGATCACCGCTGTCGACGCGGGCAAGTCGTTCAACGCCGCGCTGAGTGCTGTCCAGATCCTCTCTCGCCAGTACCCCGAACTCCGCGAGCGACTCGTCGACTATCATCGAGATCTCCAGCAGGGGGTCGGCGAGGTCTCCCGAGACCTTCACGAACTGGGGACGCCGGGGTTCAAAGCCGAGCACTGGGAGGAGTGACCGCGAGCGAAGCGACCTACGAGCGGGATCGAACCGATTCGCGAGGCAAAAACGGCTAGCGTTGCCGAAAACGGCAACACTGAATCCTTATATGCGACCGCTCCCAAGCGACGCTCAGGAGTCTTATGAGTAATCCGTGGATCGCGATCGGCGCGCTGGCGATTGTGGCGATTCTCATCCCGGTGGCGATGATAATCGTGTCGGCACTACTTCGCCCGCGCGTCCCAGAACTGAGCAAACGCGCCACGTACGAGAGCGGGGAGATCCCGACAGGGGGCACGCGCATCCGGTTCAACATCCAGTATTACATGGTTGCGCTGCTGTTCCTCGTCTTCGATATCGAGACGGTCCTGATATTCCCCTGGACGGTCATCTACACCGACGCCGTCGAGGCTGTTGGGATGACACGAGCGCTCGTCCCGATGCTCGTGTTCGTCGGGACCCTCGTCGTGGGCCTCGGCTGGGCGTGGCGCAACGGCGCAGTCCGGTGGGTACGGAGCCCGCGGGCACAGCGTCAGAAGGTCGAACGGTAACCATGAGTAGTGAACAGACACCACAGGGAGACGGTACAGGCGGGAAATCAACCCAGGAAGCGCGGATGGGAGAGGGCGTCGACGATCGGTTCAACTCGAAGCTACGCGACGCTTTCGGCACGTCGCCGTTCATCCTCACGAAGTTCGACAAGTTCATGAACTGGGTTCGCGGGTCGTCGATGTTCATGCTGCAGTTCGGGATCGCCTGCTGCAGCATCGAGATGATGCACACCTACTCGGTCAAACACGACCTCGACCGGTTCCACGCGGGCGTCCCCCGAGCGTCGCCGCGACAGGCCGACGTGATCATCATCCCCGGGACGATCGTCTCGAAGTTCGCCCCGCGGATGAAGCGCATCTACGACCAGATGCCCGAGCCGAAGTTCGTCATCGGCATGGGCTCGTGTACGATTTCGGGCGGCCCCTTCCAGGAGGGATACAACGTCATCAAAGGGGCCGAGGAAGTCATTCCGGTCGACATCCACGTCCCCGGGTGCCCGCCCCGTCCCGAGGCACTGATCTACGGCGTCGCCAAGCTCCAGGAGCGGATCGCACACGGCGAGACCGCGCCGGTGACGGTCAAGCCGTACGAACTCGAGGAGTTCGGCGACCTCGACCGGGACGAACTCGTACAGCAGTTGGCCGATGAGATCGACGAGGACGACCTCGTAATGCGATACGACTGGACTGAGCAACCATGAGTCTAGAAGAGCCAGAACCACCGACGACGAGTGAGGTCGGCGCCACCGAAGACGGCCTCGACTACGACGCGCTGGAAGAACTCGTCTCCGAGCACGTCATCGATCGGGAGAGCCACGTCAACGCAGAGGCGCTGGTGATCCGGCCCGACGCGGTTCAGGACACCCTCTCGGCACTGAAAACGGAGGCCGGATTCGATCACTGTTCGGCGGTCACGGCCCAGGAGTACGAGGACCGTTACGAGTCGATCTACCATCTCAAGAAGTTCGACGACCCGACCCAGCAGTTGAGTGTGGTCGTCCCGACGAACAAGGACCAACCGGTCAGCGAGAGCGCCGAACCGGTCTTCCGGACAGCCGACTGGCACGAACGGGAGGCCTACGACCTCGTGGGCATCGACTACAACGACCATCCGGACCTGCGCCGGATCCTGCTGCCGGAGACCTGGCAGGGCCATCCGATGGGGAAAGACTACAACCAGAACCAGCCACAGGTCGTGCCGCTGCGCGAGCACGTCAACCCCCTCGCGGAGGACCACAGCGCGGGCGAGGACTCGGACACGATGTTCGTCAACATCGGCCCCCACCACCCCGCGACGCACGGCGTCCTCCACGTGAAGACGGTGCTCGACGGCGAGCAGATCGCCGACATCGATCCGGACATCGGCTACCTCCACCGAAACGAGGAGCAGATGTGCGAGCAGTCGACCTACCGCCACCAGATCATGCCCTACCCCGACCGGTGGGACTACACGCCGGGCGGGATCCTCAACGAGTGGGCCTACGCCCGTGCGGCCGAGTCGATGGCCGACATCGAGGTGCCCGAGTACGCGCAGGTTCTGCGGACGATGAGTGCGGAGCTGACCCGCATCGCCGCGCACATGCTCGCACTCGGGACCTTTGGGCTGGACGTCTACGGTGACTTCAACGCGATCTTTATGTACGCAGTTCGGGACCGCGAGGCCGTCCAGAATCTGCTTGAGGACCTGACTGGCCAGCGGTTGATGTTCAACTACCTCCGGCTTGGCGGGGTCGCCTGGGACCTGCCTGAACCCCGCGAGGAGTTCCTCGATGACGTGCGGGAGTTCCTCGACGGTCTCCCGGAGTACATCGAGGAGTATCACAACCTCATCACGGAAAACGAGATCTTCCAGTTGCGGTGTATCGACACCGGCGTCCTCCCGCCGGAGGTCGCGAAGAACTACGGCGCGACCGGTCCCGTCCTCCGCGGATCGGGCGTCGATTACGACCTGCGCCGGGACGACCCCTACGGATATTACGACGAACTCGACTGGGACGTCGTCACCGAGGACGGCTGCGACAACTACTCGCGTGTACTCGTCCGGATGCGAGAGGTCGAGGAGTCGGCGAAGATCATCCGCCAGTGTGCCGACCTGCTGGAAGACTGGCCGGAGGACGACCGCGAGATTCAGTCCAACGTCCCGCGGACGCTCCAGCCGGACGCCGGCAAAGAGGTCTACGAGGCTGTCGAAGGTGCGAAAGGCGAGCTCGGGATCTACATGCGCAGCGACGGCACGGACAAGCCGGCGCGGTTCAAGATCCGGTCGCCGTGCTTCTCGAACCTCCAGACGCTGCCGGAGATGAGTGAGGGCGAATATATTCCGGACATGGTCGCATCGCTGGGGAGCCTCGACATCGTGCTCGGGGAGGTCGATCGCTGATGGCTGGGTCGGCACCCCTGCCCGAGACGTTCTCCGATCTGCTTGGACTAGAGCAGTTCGGCATCGCCGGTGAGTTTCTCGCCAGTCTGCTCGCCGCGGCGCTGGTCGGGACGTTCGTGTTGTTGAACACGGCCGTCGCCGGCCCGTGGGCCAAACGGAAGATCACGGCGTCGTTCACCGACCGGATCTCGGTCAATCGGGTCGGCCCGTGGGGCCTGGGAACGATCATCGTCGACTCGGTCCGTCTGCTCAGCAAGGAGTTGATCATCCCCGAGGACGCCGACCGGCCGGCCTACGATCTGGCGCCGCTGGTGCTCGCCGGCTCGGCGCTGCTCGGCTTTGCGGTCATCCCGATGGGTAACGGCATCCAGGTCGCCGACCCCGAGGTCGGGTTGGCCTACGTCTTCGCCGTCGCTTCGATCGCCTCGCTCGGGCTGGTGATGGCCGGGTATTCCTCGAGCAACAAGTACTCGTTTTTGGGCGGACTGCGAGCCGTCGCGCAAAATCTCGCCTACGAGATCCCGCTGGTGTTGACCGGCGCGTCGGTCGTCATCTTCGCCGGGACGCTCCAGATGAGCGAGATCGTCGCCGTCCAGCAGCAGACGTTGATCGAACTCGGTCCGGTCGCGATCCCCGCGTGGTTCGGCATCCTCAACCCGTTCGCGTTCGCGCTGTTCATGATCGCGAACCTGGCGGAAGTCGGACGCAACCCCTTCGACATCCCGGAAGCGCCCACGGAGATCGTCGCTGGCTACCAGACCGAGTATTCGAGTGTCTACTTCGTCCTCTTTTACCTGGGTGAGTTCATCCACATCTTCCTCGGTGGCGCGCTCGTCGCCACGCTGTTCCTCGGCGGCCCGGCCGGCCCGGTGCTGCCCGGGATCGTCTGGTTCACGGCCAAGATCTGGGCCGTCTTCCTGTTCACCCAGTGGGCGCGTTCGGCGCTCCCGCGGGTGCGCATCGACCAGCTCATCGAGATCGGCTGGAAGGGACTGCTCGTGTTGAGCTTCGCCAACCTGATCCTGACCGCCGTCATCGTCGGGGTGGTCGGCGTATGACGGCCCGACTAACTGACGGTGATTCCCAATGATCGGACTGCTCAAATCGATGGCAACGACGATGAAACACGCGCTCGACGGCCAGACCTTTACCGTCGAGTATCCCGAAGACACGCCCGAAGTGAGCCCCCGGTTCCGCGGGGTCCACAAGTTCAGTCAGGAGCGGTGTATCTGGTGTCGCCAGTGTGAGAGCGTCTGTCCGAACGACACGATCCAGATCGTCCAAGACGACCAGCGCAACGGCGAGCAGTACAACCTCCACATCGGGCAGTGTATCTACTGCCGGCTCTGTGAGGAGGTCTGTCCCGTCGACGCGATCTTGCTGACCCAGAACTTCGAGTTCACCGCCGACACGAAAGACGAACTGGCCTACAACAAAGAGCAACTCAAGAACGTCCCGTGGTACAAGGACATTGACCCGCTCGAGGCACGCGAACCGGACCGGGGTGCCTGGATCGGTGAAGGCGAGGGCGAAGTCGACTATCAGTAGCTGGTTTGGGCTCGGCCGAACGAAGTGAGGTCGAGGTTTTTGGTCCAGCTTTTTGCGCGAGTGGTTCCCGCAGGGCCCTCGGCCCGAGAAAACCCGATGCGGAAAAAGGTGGTTGATGTTGACCCGCTCGAGGCACGCGAACCGGACCGGGGTGCCTGGATCGGTGAAGGCGAGGGCGAAGTCGACTATCAATAGCGGCGGAAGCCAGTTGTTTGACCTCGACCGAACGAAGTGAGGTCGGGATTTTTGGTCCAGCTTCGTGCGCGAGCAGGTCGCGGGCGACGCTCGCGACCGAATGCCGTTGCGGCGAAGCCGCAACGCGGTGCCCGCAGGGCCGTCGGCCCGAGGAAAACCCGACGCATAAAAAGGTAGTCGGTGGGTGGCGAATCGTTCCGGCGAGAAACTGGAATTTGTTGCCGGAACGTTGTCTCGACCGCGTTGAGACAGTAATCTTCAAAGGGCGTCCGTTCGGAGTGACCGATAGTATGGTGTATGAGACACTCGCTTTTGCGCTGTTTGCCCTCGTCACGCTCGGATCGAGTCTGGGCGTCGTGCTGATGCGTGACGTGTGGCATTCGGCGCTGCTGCTGGGTGTGGCGCTTCTGAGCGTCGCTGTCCACTTCGTCCTCGCACAGGCGCCGTTCCTGGCAGTGATGCAGGTCCTCGTGTACGTCGGCGGGGTCCTGATTCTGATCACGTTCGCCGTGATGCTCACACGCAACCGATCGGACCCCTCGGACAGTGAGGTGGCCTCATGAGGCGCCCGAGACTCGCCAGCGACCTCGACCCGGTACCTGGCGTCGCCGCGCTGGCGCTGTTCGGCGTGCTCGCGGCCGTCATCCTGACCGCCGGGTTCGACGCTCCAGCCGGGTTCGAGGCCGGTGCCAGCGTCATGGAAGGGATCGGCTACGCACTGTTCGATCTGGCCGATCAGTCACCGCTCGTGACCGAAGGCTTCCTGTTCGCGTTCCTCGCGATCGCAGTCGTGCTCGACGCGGCCCTCGACGGTGCCCTGCTGTTGGCCCGGCGCGAAGGAGGTGACGAGTCGTGATCGAAACACAGTGGTATCTGCTGCTGTCGGCCGCGGTCTTCTCGATCGGTCTGTTCGGAATTCTCGTCCGGGAGAGCGCACTGATCTATCTGATGTCCGTCGAGTTGATGCTCAACGCAGCGAACATCAACTTCGTCGCGTTCTCGCTCCAGCACGGCAATCTCACCGGGCAGGTGTTCGCGCTGTTCGGAATGGCGCTAGCTGCGGCCGAGGTCGCTATCGGCCTCGGTATCATCCTCGTACTGTATCGCAACTTCGAGACGATCGACGTGACCGTTCCGACAACGATGCGGTGGTAATATGACAGGGATATACGACCTCGTTCCGGCGATCGCGCTCCTGCCCCTGGTATCGTTCGTCGTCGCGCTGTTCGCGGGCAAATACCTGCCCAAGAAGGGCGCGCTGGCTGGCATCGCCGCGACCGGCGGCTCGCTGGTACTGTCGCTGCTCGTGGCGCTGACGGTCGCGACCAGCGACGGTGCCGACGCGGGCTACAACGAGACGCTGTACACGTTCCTCGAGGGGAGCAGTTCGGCCCCGTTCTCACTGGAACTCGGCGTGCTGGTCGACCCGCTCTCGGCGCTCATGCTGGTCATCGTCTCGCTCATTTCGTTCCTCGTGCACGTCTTCTCGCTGGGCTACATGAACGACGAGGGCGAGACCGGTCTGCCGCGGTATTACGCCGGTCTCGGCCTGTTTAGTTTCTCGATGCTCGCCTTCGTGTTCGCCAGCAACATCCTGATGGCGTTCATGTTCTTCGAACTGGTCGGGCTCTGTTCGTACTTGCTGATCGGGTTCTGGTTCCGCGAGGCCGGCCCGCCCAGCGCCGCGAAGAAGGCGTTCCTCGTGACCCGGTTCGGGGACTACTTCTTCCTCGTCGGCGTCGTCGCGATCTTCGCGACGTTCGGGACCGGCGCGTTCGCCGGCAGCGAGAGTTTTCCGCATCTCGCCGAACAGGCGCTGCACGGTGAACATGCTGTCAACACGTTCCTCGGTCTCGGCGAGCAGGCGTGGTTCACCGTCATCGGCCTGCTCGTGCTCGGCGGCGTGATGGGCAAGTCCGCACAGTTCCCGCTGCACACGTGGCTGCCGGACGCGATGGAAGGTCCGACGCCCGTCTCGGCGCTGATCCACGCGGCGACGATGGTCGCGGCCGGCGTCTTCCTCGTCGCCCGGATGTACGGCTTCTACGCGCTCTCACCGACCGCACTGGGCGTGATTGCCTTCGTCGGCGGATTCACCGCCCTGTTCGCGGCGACGATGGGCGTCGTCAAGCAGGAACTTAAGCAGGTGCTCGCTTACTCGACGATCTCCCAGTACGGGTACATGATGCTCGCGCTGGGCGGTGGCGGCTACGTCGCCGCCGTGTTCCACCTGACGACCCACGCCGTGTTCAAGGCGCTTCTGTTCCTCGGTGCCGGGTCGGTCATCATCGCCATGCACCACAACGAGAATATGTGGGACATGGGCGGGCTGAAAGACCGGATGCCAGTCACCTACTGGACGTTCCTCGCCGGTTCGCTCGCGCTCGCGGGCATCTTCCCGTTCGCGGGCTTCTGGTCGAAAGACGAGGTGCTCTACGAGACGCTGATCCACGGACTGGGTGAGAGCCCGCTACTTCTGGGCGGGTACACGATGGGGCTGCTCGCGGTCGCGTTCACCGGCTTCTACACCTTCCGGATGGTGTTCCTCACCTTCCACGGAAAGCCCCGGACGGAGGTGGCCGAAGATCCCGAGCCGGTCCGCTGGAACGTGAAGGGTCCGCTGGTCGTGCTGGGCGTGCTCGCGACGACGCTGGGCGCGATCAACATGGTCCCGATCAAGAAGTTGACCGGCGCGGACATCGATTATCTCCATCAGTTCCTCGATTACGGCCCGGAGGCGTTTCTCACGAACGTCCACCACTACGGAGAACTGCTTGAGAACCCCGAGTTCGCGGGCTACGGGGCGGCCGACATTGGCACGACCGGCCTGCTGGTCTCGGCGGCACTCTCACTGGGACTGGCGCTTGCGGGTGCCGGACTCGCTTACCGGCTGTACAACGTGCCCGAACCGGTCGAGCACACTGACAGACTCGGACGTCTCAAGACGCTTCTCATGCACAACTACTACCAGGA
This sequence comes from Halapricum desulfuricans, assembly GCF_017094465.1. Classification (NCBI taxonomy): domain Archaea; kingdom Methanobacteriati; phylum Methanobacteriota; class Halobacteria; order Halobacteriales; family Haloarculaceae; genus Halapricum; species Halapricum desulfuricans. The sequence goes on along the minus strand of NZ_CP064791.1, from coordinate 1,088,553 downwards.
CGAGTTCCAGGTGTGGCTCGCGACGGGACTGACGGTCCCGGTCGCGAAAGCCGCCGACACGTTCGATCAAAGCATCATCGACGGCGTCGTCGACGGGATCAGCACCGTGAGCCGCTTCGCCGGACGCGGCGTGCGGCGGATCCAGACCGGCGTCGTGCGTAACTACGCCGCCCTGCTGACGCTGGGGCTGGTCTTGCTCGTTGCCTTCTTCGGCGTCACAGGAGGGTGGTTCTGATGTTGATCGAAGCACTGCTGGTCGCGACGCTGCTTGCCGCCGGCGTTGTGTTTTTCGCCCCCGATCGGTACGCGGGCAAACTCGCTGCCGCGCTTAGCCTCCTGCCGCTCGCCGGCAGCCTCTGGCTGTGGCTTGACTTCGAGGGTAGCGGGAACGCCCTGCTTGAGGGTAGCGAAATCGCCTACGAGACGACGGTCGAGTGGATGGACATCGGATACACGCTGCAGTGGTACGTCGGGCTCGACGGCGTGAGCCTGCCGCTGATCGTGTTGACGACGATCCTGACGACTGCAGCGATTGTCAGCGCCTGGACGCCGATCGACGAGCGCCAGTCGCAGTTCTACGGGCTCGTGCTCCTGCTGGAGTTCGGGCTACTCGGCGTGTTCGCGGCGCTGGACTTCTTCCTGTGGTTCATCTTCTGGGAGGTCGTCCTCGTCCCAATGTACTTCCTGATCGCCATCTGGGGCGGCCCGCGACGGAAGTACGCGGCGATCAAGTTCTTCGTCTACACGAACGTCGCGAGCCTGATCATGTTCGTCGGGTTCCTGACGCTCGTCTTCGCGATGGGTGACAGCGTGACGGCCCTCAGCCTGCCGGAGATCGCCAAGGCGTTGCACGCCGGTGGCGCCGTCGGATCGATCGCCGGCTTTGCCCCGGAGACGGTCAAACTGTTCGCATTCGCGCTGATGTTCTTCGGATTCGCAGTGAAGGTGCCGATCGTGCCGGTCCACACGTGGCTACCGGACGCCCACGTCGAGGCCCCGACGCCGGTGTCGGTGCTCTTGGCCGGCGTCTTGCTGAAGATGGGGACCTACGCCCTGCTGCGGTTCAACTTCACGATGCTGCCCGAGGTCGCCACCGACTACGCCGAGCTCATCGCCGCGATTGCGGTGCTCAGCGTGATCTACGGCGCGATGCTCGCGCTGGCCCAGCAGGACCTCAAACGAATCGTGGCCTACTCCTCGATCTCCTCGATGGGCTATGTCATCCTCGGGCTAGTCGCGTACACGACCTACGGGATCGGCGGCGCGACCTTCCAGATGATCTCGCACGGGTTCATCTCCGGGTTGATGTTCATGGTCGTCGGCGTCATCTACAACGAGACCCACACCCGGCTGGTCGGAGACATGTCCGGGATGGCCGACCGGATGCCCTGGACAGTCGGGATCTTCGTCGCGGCTGCGTTCGGCTACATGGGGCTGCCGCTGATGAGCGGCTTCGCCGCCGAGGTGTTCGTCTTCCTCGGATCGTTCGGCACGCCGCACCTGTCGCTTTCGCCGCTGTTCACGGCCGCAGCGATGTTCGGCATCGTCATCGTCGCCGGCTACCTGCTGTGGGCCATGCAGCGGACGCTGTTCGGCGAGTTCGACCTCGGTACCGACTACGAGGTCGGCCGTGCGCCGCTGCACGACGTCGCGCCGCTCGCGGTGCTTTTGGCCTGCGTGATCGTCCTGGGGGTCAACCCCGACCTCTTCATGGGGATGATCCAGGACGCGATCAATCCCATCGTCGATAGTCTCGGAGGTGGTGCCTGATGGATCCGCTCGTCAACCTGCCTGACTGGGCCGGGATGGCGCCGATGCTCGCTTTCGCCGTGACGGCGCTGGTGTTGTTCCTGTTAGACAGCATCGAGCCGGAATCGGGCTCGCTGAGCCTGACGGTCCTGACGGGCGTCGGGCTGGTCGGCTCGCTGGCCGCTGTCGTGCTCTCGGGCTGGTTCCTCCTCGAAGCGGGGACGGTCGAGTTGTTCGACGGCGCGTACATCGTCGACGAGATGAGTCTGTTCTTCACGGCGCTGATCGGCAGCGTCACCGCCCTCGTCGTGCTCGGTAGCCACGACTACATCGCCGAGGAAGACCACCAGGCCGAGTACTACTCGCTCGTGTTCCTGGCGGCGACCGGGATGGCGATGGTCGCCTCCGCGAACAGCCTGGCGTCGGCGTTCGTCGCCGTCGAACTCGTCTCGTTGCCGTCCTACGCACTCGTGGCCTACCTCAAGCACAACCGCGGGTCCGTCGAGGCCGGCCTGAAGTACTTCCTCGTCGGCGCGCTGTCGTCGGCGATCTTCGTCTACGGGATCAGCCTCGTCTATGGCGCGACCGGCGCGATGCAGTTCGATATGGTCGCTGACGCGATCGCCACAGACTCACTCGCCGGTGGGCCGGGTATCCTCGGGCTCGGCATCCTGATGGTCATCGGCGGAGTCGCGTTCAAGACCGCCGCCGTGCCGTTCCACTTCTGGGCGCCGGAGGCCTACGAGGGTGCGCCCGCGCCGATCTCCGGCTTCCTCTCCTCGGCCTCGAAGGCCGCCGGATTCGTGCTCGCGTTCCGCGTGTTCACCGTCGCGTTCCCGATCGAGGCGGTCTCGGGGACCTTCGACTGGACGCTGGCGTTCCTGATCCTGTCGGTCGTCACGATGACGCTCGGGAACTTCGCGGCCGCGACACAGGAGAAGGTCAAGCGTATGCTGGCGTACTCCTCGATCGGTCACGCCGGCTACGTCCTGATGGCACTTGCCGCGTTCTCCGGGACGGGCACGGAGAGTCTGCTCGCGGACGTGAGCAACGACAGCCTGCTGCTCGGTGCCGGGATGATGCACCTGCTGGTCTACGGCTTCATGAACACGGGTGCGTTCCTGTTCGTCGCGCTGGCCGAGTACTGGGGCGTCGGCCGCCGGTTCGAGGACTACAACGGGCTCTGGCGGGACGCGCCGATCGCCTCCGTCGCGATGACGGTCTTCCTGTTCAGCCTGGCCGGGTTGCCCGTCGGCGCGGGCTTCCTCTCGAAGTACGTCCTCTTCATGGGCGTGATCGGGGCCGGCCTGTGGTGGCTGGTCGTCATCGCGCTGATCAACAGCGCCTTGAGCCTGTACTACTACTCGCGGCTCGTCAAGGCGCTGTGGATCGAGACGCCCGAGACGCCCCGCGAGATCGACTCCTACCCGGCCGGCCTCTACGCTGCGGTCGTCGGCGCGGCCGTCGTGACAGTGCTGCTGTTGCCCGGGTTCGGCGTCGTCGCGGAGGAAGCGATCGCCGCTGCGGGTGCACTGCTCTAATCGGTGTCGCGCGATATCGACCCGGACGAACGCGACGCGCTCGTGACGATTGCCCACGGTGCCGTCGTCACCTCGGGAGCCGTTTCGGCACAGCGAGCCCTGTCGACGGCAACCGAGTTCGTCCTCACGCGCGGGCTCGGCCCGGTCACCTACGGGGTGTACGCGCTGGCCTGGCGGATCGCCCAGGTCCTGTCGCGCCTGGTCACGTTCGGAAGCGTCCCCGCACTCCAGCGGTTTCTCCCCGCGGCCGATGACGCCGCACAGCGCTCTCGCGTGACCGGATTGGCCTACGTGACGACGATCGGCTTCGGGAGCGTCATCGCGGTCAGCGTCTGGCTACTCGCACCGCTGATCAACGAGCGCACCGTCACCGAACCGGCGTTCACGCCGGCGATGCGGCTGTTCGGGCTGCTCGTCGGACTGCTCGGGCTCGTGATGATCGTCGCGGCGATCTTCCGGGCGATCGGCTCCGCGCGCGGAGAGGTGCTGTTCAACAAGCTCTTGCGACCGTCAGCCCGTCTCGTCGGCGCGACACTCGCACTGGCGCTGGGGTATTCGGTCGTCGGCGTCGCGGGTGCGATGGTCGTCTGTATGCTCGCGTTAGTCGTCATCGGGGTCCCCGCGTCGACCCGGTCGACCGGAATCGTGCCACGAGTGCACGGGATCCGTAGCGAGGCACGACGGTTCTACAACCACGCTGGCCCGGTCGCGATGAGCAGCCTCGGAAAGGTGTTCCAGAACCGGGTCGACATCCTGCTGGTCGGTGCGCTATTGACGGCTGTCGACGCCGGGACCTACAACGTCGTGCTCGTGTTGATCTCGATCACCTGGATCCCGCTGTTGTCGTTCAACCAGTTGTTGCCGCCGGTCGCGTCTGATCTCTATGCTGACGATCAGATGGAGACACTCAACGCCGTCTACTCCTCGGCGACGCGGCTCATCGTGACGACCGTCCTCCCCTTCCTCGCCGTGCTCGGCGTCTACGGAGAGCAGTTGCTCGCGGTCTTCGGGCCGACGTACGCACGCGGGTACGTCCCGCTGGTCGTATATCTCGGCGGCGTGTTCGTCGGCAGCGCCGTCGGCGCAACCGGGTGGTTGCTGATGATGACCGACCACCAGTACGCCCGCATGCTCTTGGACTGGATACTCGCCGTCCTGAACGTGGCCCTGACGTACGCGTTCACCGTCAGGTTCGGACTGGTCGGTGCGGCGCTGGGCACCTCGCTGGCGATCGCCACGCAGAACGGGCTGCAGGTGCTGTTGCTCCGGCACTTCGAGGGGCTGTTCCCGTTCGATCGGACCTTCCTGAAGCCGCTGGTCGCCGGCAGCGGTATGATCGCGGCGATGCTCGCCGTGCGAGTGTCGCTGTCCGGCCTCACTGCCATCGCAGCCGGCACACTCGTCGGACTCGCGAGTTATATGTTCGGACTGGTCGTGCTCGGCGTCGACCCGCGAGATCGACTCGTCATTACGGAACTGGCGGCTCGGTATCGCGAGGCGATCGCAGGGACGTTTACGCGATAGAACGCCCTACGCTTCGATTTTCTTGTAGTCGATGTACTCGCCGCCGCGGAAGTCCTCGAGCAGGTTGATCGCAGCCGTCGTGCCCTCGCCGACGGAGACGTTGACCTGGCGCTGGCCACCGGTGAGGTCACCGGCAGCGTAGACCCGGTCGACGCCCGTAAACTGGTCCTCGTCGACGTCGAGGTACGACCCGTCCCGCGGGATGCCGAGCATGTCGGCGATGTCCGCGCCACCGGCCGCGCCGAGCGCGACGAACAGCCCTTCGAGTTCGATGACGTCACCGTCATCGAGTTCGACGCCTTCGACCATCTCGTCGCCGACGATGTGGTCGACGGGTTCGGTGATGATCTCGATCTGTTCGTCCTGTAGCTGTTCCTGCAGCACGTCGTCCATCTCCAGGTCGGTGCCGTTGGTCAGCACGCGGACGTCGTCGGTGTAGTCCAGCATCATCATCGCTTCCTTGGCGGCGTAGTTGCCCGCACCGACGATGCCGACCGGCGAGTCCTGATAGAAAAAGGCGTCACACTCGACACAGTAGGAGACACCCTTGCCCTCGTAGTCGTCGACGTGGGGGATCGCCGGCGACTCGTAGGACGCGCCCGTCGCGAGGATGATCCCACGGGCTGTGTACTCGTCTGCTTCAGTCTCGACGAGGTACCCGTCGTCCGCTTCGGCGACTCGGACGACCTCCTCCTCGACGATCTCCGCGCCGAATTTCGTGGCCTGCTCCTGTCCGACGTCGACGAGTTCCGGGCCGGTCGCACCCTCCGGGAACCCGTAGACGTTCTCCATGAAGTCAACATTCTCCGTCGTGCCGTCTCCCTTGTCGAAGATCAGCGTCTCCTGATCCGCCCGCGCCGTGTACACTGCAGCACTCGATCCCGCGGGCCCACCGCCGATAATAGCTACGTCGATCATTGTATGTATAACACAATTCTATTCAAAGTTAAATCACTCGGTCCATGTGAGTGTGGCCCGCCCGTGGCCGGTATATCGGCCGGTATTGGTCATGTTTATCGATAACATACTGCAGTTATCGGATGGATTTCGGCGCTAGTATTGTTCCCGATTGAAATTCTAGCTTCGGCCCCACTCGCTGAATCGTTCGCGCTCGTCGTCGGAATGGGCTCGAACCCACAGCTGTCCGATTCGGGAGAGTCGAGTCCGGTAGGACTTGCCGTGTGACTCCTGTTCGATGTAGCCCTTGCCGCCGGGGCCGAGCCGATCGACGTTGTACAGCACTTTCGAGCGGAAGCTGTCGGTGTACTCCTCACCGAGTTCCGTCGCCAGTTGCTGGGCCAGTTCGGAGACCGATTCGAACTCGTCGTGTTCGCCGAGGGTGAAGAGGATGACTTCCTCAAAGGGTTTGACGTTCGAGAACGACGCCACCGGAAGTTCGACGACGTAGCTGCCGTCAATCTCCTTGGCACCGATGGTCGTCCCGCGCTCGTCGAACTCCGCGAGCAGGTCCCGGGCGCTCGTGAGCCACTCCTCCACCCGGTCGTCGTCAAGCTCCCGACTGAGATCGGTCACCAGGTCGATCCCCTCGCGCAACTCCTCGGCCAGCTCAGTTTCGAGGTACTTCTCGGGAGCCGTGTAGTAAGTGTGGATCCGGTCGCGGTCGCCCTCGCGTTCGACCATAATGGAGTTGGCGGCCGTCGCGAACGCAAAGGAGACCGGCCGGGGCATCGCGGAGATGTTGACCCACACTTCCGTCTCAGGACTGTGATCGAGTTCGGCGTTGATCAGGGCGTAGGCCTCCTCGAAGGCCGCGTCGTAGTCGTAGACGTCTGCGAGTGAGATGCGTTCGGTTTCCGCCCCCAGGAGGCTCTGGAAGTCGGTCTCCAGTTGGGCAGCCAGCTGCTGTGAGTATTCGACATTGGCCTCGCTGCCGACCGCGCCCTCCAGCAGAATCGCCCGATCGACGTCGAGCTGCTCGCGCACCAGTGGCGCGATCAACCGGTCGTAGTCGAATCCGACCGGGACGATGTGGGTGTGCATGTCGAGTGAGTAGCGTGGCCGGTCGTAAAAAGTATATTACTCCGCGTCGGTCGCCCGTGAAGTACCTCGGGGACAAGCCCCGAGGCTTCCCTGTTTAGGGTCGGCACCGCGCCCGGCAAGGGAATTTAATTCCCTCCGACCTTCCCCAGTGAAGGGGTCGGCTGGAATTCACACCCGAACACACCGCGTGTGTCCGTGGAGGTCGGTCGCTCCACTCGACCCGTTGAAACCCCCGTCTCACGCCCAATGGACCGTGTTGAGAGGGGCCACGTTTCCAAATCTGCGACACGGCCAGCGCGGAATTGAGGTCTGCAACTCCGCCTTTAGAGGGTGTTCTCTGACCGTTACAACCACGTAGTATCTCTGTTGTATTAATTGTTTGAATTACTGCACGGGTGACGGGCTTCACCCTCGGGGTCAAGTCGTCCGAGAATCTTCGATTCTCGTGATCACGGAAATCTTTGATTTCCGGATGACCCCGAGGCACTCGCCCTACTCTGCCTGTAGATTGCTGAACCGGCTGGCGTTTTCTTCGGGTGCGGCGACGGTAGCCAGGGAGACGCTCACGGTAAGTATCAGGCCCAGGACCATTCCGACGATCGAGGCCGACCACCCGCCGAGATACGACGACGGGACGACGGGCACGAAGACGCTGGCGAGGTAAAACGTCTGACTGCCGAGCACGCCCGAAAGCATACCCTTGCGGGTCGTTCCGGTCCAGTACAGCGCCACGATCACTGGCAGCGCGAGCTGTGCGAACCCGCCGAAAGCGGTGTCACCGATCTCCACGAGCGTCCCGGGCTGGAACAGGCTCGCGACGAAGGTGAGAGCGGCAAAGAGTGCGACACCGACCCGGGCCAGCAGATCCTCCCGACGCTGGGTGGCTGTCGAGACGACCTGCCGGTAGATGTCCCGCGTGAGATAGGACGATCCCGACAGGAGCATCGAGTCGCTGGAGGACATCATCGCGGCCATCGCGCCGGCGACGACCAGTGCTGCGAACCAGCCGGGCGTGAACTCGTTGAGCAACAGCGGGAGGACGTTGCCGTCCGCGGGCGAGATCCCATAGCCGGCGGCCCAGGCGCCGAGCATAAACGCGGGGACGAACAGCAGGATGACGAGCACCGGCCACAGCGCGAAGGTCCGCTTGAGCACCATCTTGGACTCGGCGACGAAAAACCGCTGGTTGACCTGCGGGAACATCGACACGCCGAACGCGATCGAGACGGCCGTCGAGATGACGTACTGTGGCGAGTACAGTCCGCCCCCGAGCGCGAGGAACTCCGGATCGGTGCTCGCGAGTTTGCTGGTCGCCGCGGTCGGTCCACCGACCGCTGCGAGAACCCAGACGAACGCCCCCCAGACCATCACGAGCATAAAGAGTCCCTGCAGGGTGTCCGTCCAGGCAACCCCACGCATCCCTGCAAGGGTCACGTAGACGATCATAAACAGAGTGATCCCGCCGGCCCCGACCCAGTAGGGGACTGCACCCTCGGTCAGGGCAACCAGCGCCGTACCGGCCCCCTGTTGCTGGAGCATGACGTAGGGAAACAGCCAGAAGATGCTGACGGCCGCAACCAGCACCCGAAGTGCGGTCGATCCGAACCGATCGCCGAGCATCTGCCCGAGCGTGAGATACCCCTCCCGCTGGCCGAGCAACCACTGTTTGTAGCCGATCACGTACCAGAGGACGGCGAAGAGCACGCCGTCCATCAAACCCATTACGAGGATCCACTCGGGCCCTGACCCGGCCGATATGTTCGGCCCCCCGAAGAAGGTGAACGCCGACAACAGGGTCGCAAAGGTCGTGAACAGCAACACGACCGTTCCGAACGTTCGACTCGCCAGGTAGTAGTCCTCGGCGGTGCGGTCGGTTACCCGATACGCCAACAGTCCGACTACAAGCGCAATCAGGAGATACGCGGTGATGATCCCGAGCTGGAGCGGTACGTTAGCCACGGTTCTCACCTCGCTCGACGCCGAGGCCCCACGCTCGCTGCGTGAAGACGTAAAAGACGACGCTTGCCAGACCGAGCCAGCCGACGTGCCACCAGATCCAGACCGGTAACCCGGCGATGACCGCGTCAGAGCGCCACATGAACCACGGCACAGCCAGCGCGATCAACACGAACGCCACCGTGCCCCACAGTGCGATCCGTACTCGTTCGGTCACGATTGGCTGCATTTACTACTATATCCCCTTAACCGTTACTACTGGCCATCAGTCTTCGATTTTGAAGAGTTATTTTGATCAATCATCACGGCCGCGTGTATTCGACTCTCGACAGGCATTTGCGAATGGATCTCGTACAGATAGACCGTCCATGCGCTCAGTCATGGCATCATCACCGGGTCCGAGGACCCAGATCATCAATGCAGGATTCATCCAAATACCTCATACATGCACAGATCACCGCCGACGGGGTGGTAGAACGGAGTGACGTCGTCGGTGCGATCTTCGGACAGACAGAAGGGCTGCTCGGCGACGAACTCGAGATTCGCAACCTTCAGGAGTCAGCCAAACTCGGTCGGATCGACGTCGAGATCGACTCGGAGAAGGGGCAGTCGGTCGGCGAGGTGACGATCGCAAGCGGCCTGGACCGCGTCGAGACCTCGATCCTAGCGGCGAGCCTGGAGACCATCGACCGCGTCGGGCCGTGTCGAGCGACCTTCGAGGTGACCAGCCTCGAAGACGTCCGACAGGCCAAGCGCCGCGAGATCGTCGAGCGGGCCACCGAGCTGCTAGAGCGGTTCGACGAGTCGGTGCTCTCGAGTCAGGAACTCGTCGAAAAGGTTCGCCGGCAGGCCCGTGCCGAGCGAATCACCGACTTCGAGGGCTATCCCGCCGGACCGCGCGTCGCCGACAGCGACGCCATCATCGTCGTCGAGGGGCGTGCGGACGTGATGCAACTGTTGCAGTTCGGGATCAAGAACGCCGTCGCCGTCGAGGGGACGAACGTCCCAGACGCGGTGGCCCGTCTCACCGACGAGCGAACGGTGACGGCGTTTCTCGACGACGATCGCGGCGGCGAGCTCATCCTGCGCGAACTGGCGCAGGTCGGGGATGTCGATTACGTCGCGTTCGCCCCCGGCGGTAAATCGGTCGAGGACCTTTCCCGCGAGGAAGTCATGACGGCACTCCGGGAAAAGGTCGCTTACGACGAACTCGACGATATCACAATCGACGGCGAGCGACCGGCGGTCGCGGACGGTCCACAACGCGACACAGCGGCGACCCAGTCGGCGACGAACGACGAGTCCGAAGACGCCCGCGACGTAGCACCGGATGCCGAGTCGGCTCACGACCGGCCTGACGGCACGGAGAGCGACGACACCGAGGACGAAGCCGACAACACCGAGGCCGAAGCTGACAACGCAGAGACCGAAGCCGACGACAGCCCGACCGACGACGAGCGCGAGCGGACGCTCGGGGATCACATCGCGCACGTCATCGAAGACGGCACCGGCCGGACGCGACTGCTCGACGACGGCCTGAACCCGATCGACGAGCGCGACGCCGGCCAGGCATTCGACGCCATCGCCGACGCCGAGACGGCGCCCGTGACGGTGCTGGTCGACGGGGCAGTCGATCAGCGCGTGCTCGACGTGGCCGCCCAGCGCGGCGTCAGTCAGATCGTCGCAACCGCGGAAGGGGAGTTCGTCAAAAAGCCGACGTCCGTCCGCCTTCGCGTCGTCTCGTAGTCGCCGGCCACCGATCCCGCGGCTACCTCGGTCGGCCCCGGAGTCACCGTCCGTCACAGTCGTTTTTCGTAGACGATTCCGTCCGCGTCGTCGTAGTTGTCCGGCGCTCGCTCGACCGCCTCGAACCCCAGACGCTCGTAGAATTGCCGTGCAGCCGTGTCGTCGGCACGCGCCGTGAGTCGCACGGCTTCGAAGCCCCGTTCGCGGAACCGATCGGCTGCGGCGCGCACGAGCGTCGAGCCGTACCCCTCGCGCTGAGCCGACTCCGCGACCGCGAGTTCCGGCACGTAGACGCGACGGTCGCCGACGATAGCCAGCAGGTAGCCGACGACAGTGCCCGACTCGACGGCCACCAGTCCGAACAGCGGCCCATCGAGGGCGGCCGTCAGCACGTCCGGACTGGGATCGGACAGAACAGACTCCTGTATCCGCCTCAATCGACTCTGGTCGTCAGATCGGATTTCGCGGATCGTCGTCATCGGTTACACCGCGATAGTGCCTGTCGTGATTGCCAGCACCCCGGCAGCCAGACCTGCCACGAGCGTCGCCAGGAAGTTGACGCCCTGATTACCCACGAACCCACCCTCCACAGTCGCACCCAGGACGCTATCGACGGTCATCCCGACGAGGCCGGCGGCGACGACGACGCCGATACCGACTGCCCCGAGATCGAACGCCACCGCCCCGATTCCAGCGATCAGCGCGGCACCCGACAGGCCGGCCAGTTCGCCCTGCCAGGTCACGCCGCCGTCGGTGCCCGGTTCGACCACCTCGAACGTCGTGATGAGCCGGGGATCGTCGTACAGTCCGCCAATCTCGCTGGATAGGGTATCGCTCATCGCGGCGGCGACCGCCCCGGAGAAGACGAACAGGAACAGGCCCTCGGGAACGGCCCCCATCCGCGGGGACGCAGCGTGTGCGATGACCGCGAACAGTGCGACGACCGAGTTCGCGAGGACGTTCCCGCTTCCCCGGGCACCCTCGTTCGGTTCGGCGATGCCCCGTTTGACCTTCCGGTCGTACCGGAGTTTCGCGGACAGCCCGCCAAGACCGAAGAAGGTGATCAACATCGCGAACCAGCCGACGTCGCCGACGACCAGCGTCAACAGGCTCAGCAGGACGCCGGTGAGCATCCCCGGAATCGAAGCCGTCTCCAGCGCGTAGGAGACGTATCCGAGCGCGATAGTCACAGCAAGCGCGGCGGTGATCCCGGTCGCGGAGACGGCGATCGACAGGTCGGCGAACAGCCACAGCAGCAGACTGATCGCGAGCAACACGACCGGGTCGTCGCGCTCGAACAGCATCGAGCGGACGAGCGCACCGATCAACGCGCCGGTCGCGGCCAGGAACACGACCCGCGGGAGAGCAGTCGGGTGATTGAGAATCGCAGCCGCGGCGAGATACCCGCCAGTCCCGGCCAGCAGGCTCCCCGCGACGAACGCCGTCATTGCGCCGAACGGCTCGACCCCTCGGTCGCGAGCCGCGTGGGCGGCGAGGTTCCCACCCGAGAGGACAATGACGCTCGCCACGAACGCCGGGATCGAGAGCCCGGCATACGTTCCGAACGCCGAGAGCACCGCGATCGCGAGTGCGAATCCGGCCAGTCCGTAGAGACGGCCGTCCCGTCGGTCGCCGGGCCGGGCGAACAGCTCGAAAATCGCGCTGTCATCGGAGAGCGCAAGTGCGACGGCGGCGATCGCCAGAAACGGCGCGCCAGCGGCGACAGTTGCCACTGGCCGGGAAAACAGGCGGTCCATCAGTGGGACCGCAAGCGACAGGGCTCCGACGAGGGCGAACGCGCCGGCGCGCCGGACTGTCGATGTCACGCTACCGTGCGTTTCCCCGAGAGATACTTACCCTTTCCGAACCGGTCGACGATCCGGAGGGCTTTATTTCACCGGCCGACGATCCATCCGTGTGGGCCTGTACGATCGGTACCTCGCCGCGCGAATCCGCTGGAGCGATGCCTCGCTCCCCGAATCGGTCGCCGTCGTCCTCACCGAGCGGGATCTCCTCGAAAAGGGCGCCTACGAGACGCTCGAACGGAGTTTCGACTGGGTGTTCGAGTACGGTGCCGACCACATGCTCGTGTACGTCAGCGTGCTCGACGCGGAGGCAGTGCCGACGCTCCGGACACAGATCGGCGACGTGGATACGCCCCGGCCGATCGCCGTCCGCGGTCCCGACGACGACGACCAGGCCGACGCGCCGATCCAGGTGAGCATCGGCCTCGGCGGTAAACACGAGTTCGCGACCGCGGTTCGCGGACTGGCCGAAGAGGTCGCCGACGGGCGGCTCGACCCCGACGACGTCGACGAATCCGAGATCGAGAAGCGACTGGTCTTCCCGACGGCCCCGGATCTGGTGGTCAAGACCGGTGCCGAGCGGCTCTCTGATTTTATGATCTGGCAGTCCGTCTATTCCGAACTGTACTTCACGGACGTCAACTGGCGTGACTTCCGCAAGCGCGACTATCTCCGGGCGCTGCGGGACTATCAAACCAGACAGCGGCGATTCGGCCGGTAGGTCGACCCACTGACCGCCCCAGTGGCGCGGGCGAGCCACGTGACACGGGTGCTTTTGTCCGACCCGGCCCGAGCAGGCCGTATGGACGTACTCGGCGATCTCGTACACCCAGAACGCGGCACCGACGAGTTGTGGATCCACCGGTCGGGACCGCGGAGTCGCTCCTGGAGCGGCGAGCAGTTCTGTGTGGAGGCCTGGAAGGCGGGCAACCTGTTGCGCCACTACGGCATCAGAGAGGGGACAACTGTCGGGCTCTTCGACGGTTCCGATCCCGAAAGCTCCGACGAGGCCCCGAACGCGCAGGCGATCATCGCGCTGTTCGGCGCGTGGACGGTCGGCGCGACCGTCGCGGTCGACCCCGCGTCGCTGGACGGGCTGGACGTGCTCGTCGGTCCAGCCAATCGGCTCGAAGGCCGCGAGTTGCCGCCCGGTTGCAAGGCGATCGGGTACGGTAGCCGGCCCGAGGATCCGACGGTCGCACACTTCGAGGGCGAACGCTGGAGCGAGAACCCAGTCCAGTTCCCTGCCGACGTGGAACCGACAGATCCAGCGCTGCGAGCGGGGGACAGCGAGCGGACACACGCCGAACTGCTGGCGGCAGGACGGCGCGTTCGCGAGGCGTACGGCATCGAGTCTGACGATCGAATAGCGCTGTCGGCGTCGCTGTCCGACTCCGGAGCGATCATCGCGGGAATACTCACCCCGCTGCTGGCAGGTGCGACGATAACGCTCGACGGCGAATCGACAGTGACAGTCGCCGAACGGGACGGCGCGATCCGTCCGTCAGACGTTCAAACCTCGGAAATCTAGTTCCGCGGGCGGACGTAATTCGCGAGCGTGACCAGCGTTCCCAGGAGCCAGCCGACCGGCACGGCGATGCCGAACCACATGCCGACGTAGGCGACTCCCTCCAGTTCGTAGTTGTTCCAGAGGTAGTCGTTGAGACCGCCGATCGTCAGGACGTTCTCGAGCAGCCACTCCGCGAGCGACTCGCTCTGGGGGAAGATGTAGCTCGCGACGGCTTCGGAGTACAGGCCAGCGACGACCGGCGGCAGAAAGATGGCCGTGATCGCCAGCGGATAGGAGAGCAGGACCGTCGACGCGCGACCGCCGATCCGGCTGGTGACGACCGCGAGGGCGGCGGAGACGGTCGCGACCAGGCCCGCCGCGACGACTGCGATGACGCCGGTTGGGCTCATCTCGAGTTGATACCGTGCGAGCACCGAGAGCGCGCCCCAGACGACCACCGAAAGCACGACGACGCCAGCAATTCCGATCCGCGTGACTGCCGAGTCGAGCTTGCCTGCCTGATAGCGAAGTACGTAGCCGAAAAGCACCAGCGGATACAGCAGGCCGACAATCGGTGTCCCAATAGCCCCCCATAGTCGATACGCGATGCGGCTGCCTGTCGTCTGGGGTCGCCACTTGCCCAGTACCGTCTGCTCCGCGTCTAGCTGGCGCGGATAGACCAGTTCCATCCAGGTCTCGTGGAGGCGCTTGAGATCGATCCGGATCGCCCCCGCGATCCCCGTCTGATTTGGGGCCGACATACTCACTGGTTCTGTTGCCCGCTGGTTAATAGTTGTAGGTTACGGACGCACGGGCGATCGTGGCCTCACCAGGGGGCGAATCCGGGATCGACCTTCCGACGCGTCCGATCGACGTTCGAGATCCGTTCGAGATCCGCCTCGTCCAGTTCCAGCGACAGGCTCTCCCAGTTGTCCCTGATGTGGGCTTCGCTGGTCGCTTTCGGGATCGCAGTCACGTCGTTTGCACGCAGCCACGCCAGGCTCACCTGGGCCTCGCTGACGCCGTGTTTCTCCGCGATCTCACTCAGGACGTCCATCTCGAAGACATCACCGCGAGCCAGCGGCGAGTACGCCACGATCTCGATGTCGTGTTCGTCGGCGTAGTCCCGCAGTTCAGTCTGCTGGAGCATCGGATGAGTCTCGACCTGGTTGGCGAAAATCGGCGCGTCCAGCTGCTCGCGAGCCGCGTCGATGTGGCGCGGCTCGAAATTGCTGACGCCGATGTTTCGGATCGTCCCCTCGTCGTACAGTTCGTCGAACGCCTCCAGCGTCGCCTCGGGCTCGTAGGTCCGTGACGGCCAGTGGACGTACAGCAGGTCGAGGTAGTCCGTCCCGAGTCTATCGAGGCTCTCCTGTGTGGTTTCGAGGACGTCCTCGTAGTCGAGGTTCGAGATCCAGACTTTCGTCGCGAGGAAGATATCCGCTCGATCGACGTCGGCAGCGGCGATCCCCTCGCCGACGGCGTCCTCGTTACCGTATGCCTGTGCCGTGTCGATATGTCGATACCCCATCTCCAGGGCAGTGCGGACGCTTTCGGCACACTGATCGGGGTCCTCGTTCTCCCAGGTGCCGAGTCCGAGCATCGGCATACCCTTGGTGGACGGCACGCTCTCCGGTGTGAGTTCGCTTGATGACATCAGTTGCACTACGGGCTCTATCATTTAAGGGGTTCTGAAGCGTGGGTTTCGATACCACAGGGCGCGTGGATCCATCAGATGATCGACAGCCGGGAGCGACGGCCCGCTAGTATTTCGGCTCGGCCCCGACGTGCTCGTAGAACCGATCCATGAACGCGTCGCGATCGCGACGCCAGTCCGGGAAGTTCGCCGGCGTCTCGGGATACCGCTCGTAGATGGACTTGAGTTCGTCGGCCATCGCGTTGACCCGATAGGCGTCGTACAGCGTCCGCCAGTGACCGAGCGTCGAGAGCGCCAGCCTGGCCTTTCCGAGCAGGCCCATCGAAGCCGTCCCCTCTTTCCCGAGTACGTCGATGAGTTGCTGGGCCGGCAGCGACGCGATGACATCAGTCAGTTCGTCGATCGAGTGGGCCGTCCCGAAGATGTTGTACAGGTCCATCGCGGCGAAGCGCTTGCCGAAATCCGTCTGCACCCGGTGGTTGTACCTCCAGAGGGTCGCTTCGTCGACCGACTCCTCGACGACGGCGTCGGCGGCGACCTCCCCGGCCCAGTGGCCGGCCTTCGCCGCGCCCGGGATGCCACCGCCCGTCGTCGGGTTGACGTGCGCAGCAGCGTCACCGACGGCCAGATACCCCGGCGCGACAGCCGAATCGTAAGGTCGCCGGGTCGGAAGTGCCGCCCCGAGTTTGTCCTCGACGGTCGCATTCGCGAACTCGGGTTTCGCACCGAGATCCCCTCTGAGCGTCTCGACCAACTGCATCGGCTCCTCGGTCATCTGAAAGCCGAGACCGACGTTGATCTCCCTCTCCGTCCGGGGGAAATACCACAGATAGCCCAGTTCCTCGGTCGGCTTGAACACCAGCGCGTCGTCGTAGTCGACCGGCTCGTCCACCGAAAGGACCTCACGGTAGGCCGAACAGAAATGCGTGTAATCGACGTTCGTATCGAAGGTTGCCGCCCCGAAGTCGGCCCTGTCCTGCAGGATCGACAGCGCACCGGCCGCGTCGATGGTCACCGGAGCCTCGTACCGCGTTTGTATCCCGTTTCGCGTCGCGACGACGCCCTCGACCACGCCGTCGGACTGGATCACGTCCTGGACGACGGTGTCATACTGGATCGTTACGCCGGCGCGGTCGGTCTCTTCGAGCAGGACCTCGCCGTAGCGCTTGCGGTCGACGATCGCGCCGGACTGACCGCCAAAGGAATACTCGATCCGTTCTCCGTCGGGGAGTTCGAACAGTGCACGCTCGATGCCGTCGTTGGTGAACGACTCCGCGCGGAGATGTTCGCGGTCGATCACGTCGGGGAACGTGTTCGCACCCTTGATCGCGTCGCCACAGGCGATGTGTCCGGCCTCGGACTCGGATTTCCGTTCGAGAAGCACGACGTCAAGCCCCTCACGAGCGGCGGTCGTGGCGGCGAACGTTCCGCCGGTCCCACCCCCGACGACGATCACGTCGAACTGTTCGGTACGCATCGCTGACTCGTTTTCCGTGACGTGCCAAAAGGCTGTCGTGAACGAACGGTCAGGTGCTGGGAGTTTTTCCCGACGTCTAGCGGTGCATCGCGGTCTCGAAGGCGTCGAGCGAATCGTCGCTCCCGGCGATCAGCAGCCGGTCGTCGTCGTCGATCTCGAAGTCGGCGTCGGGATCCGTGAGGAGTTCGCCGTCGCGTTCGACGGCGACCAGCACCGCGTCGGTCGGCCCGATCGGCGTCTCGTCCAGTGTCTGTCCCGCCAGCCGTTCGCCCTCGATTCGGAGGATCTGCACCTGTCTGTCGTACGAGAGGAGATCTTCCTTGAGAACGTTCATCGCGATCAGACGGGCGCTGATGTCCGGCAGACTGAGCACGTAGTTCGCTCCGGCACGGCGAGCCTTCGACTGGATGTCCGAGTCGTTGACGCGTGCGACGATCTCTGTGTCGGACGTGAGGTTCCGCGCGAGGAGGATCGACAGGATCGCCTCGGCGTTGTTCCCGATCGCGACCACGTAGACGGCGGCGTCACCGAGATTCGCGTCCCGGAGTACCGCCTCGTCGGTCACGTCGCCCTGGAGATCCACACCCTCGCGATCGACGCGGTCGACGAGCGTACAGTCGATCCCGGCGCGTTCCAGTCGCCGCTGGACGGTCGAGCCGACCTCGCCGGCCCCGGCGATGACGACCCGCCCGTCGGTCGACGGTGCGTCCGGGAGACGGGTTTCAAGCTCTTGCAACCGCTCTTCCGGACCCGCGACGAGCACGGAGGTGTTCGCTTCGAGGGCCGTCTCCGGCGGCGGCGAGGGGACGAAATCGCCGTCGTCCCACAGTCCGAGAGCGGTCACGTCGGAGCCGTTGTCGAAGCCAGCGGTTTCGAGCGTCTCGCCGCACAACGGGCTATCCTCCGTGACGGTCGTCTCGACGAGAGCGAACTCGGAGGAGATCGACAGCACGTCGCTGATCCGCGGGTCGAACAGCGACCGGACCCGGCCGGCCAGCCGGTTCGCGAGCAGCCGACGCGGCATGAGGACCGTATCGGCACCGGCGTACTCGAGTGGATTTTGCAGCGACGGGTCCCGGACCTGCGCGACGACCTGGGCGTCGGCCGTCAGTTCCCGGACAGCGAGGACACAGTTAGCCACGTCCTCGCTGTCCGTATTGACGACTACTGTGCGGGCTCGGCCGACGTTCGCTCGCTCGAGCGCGCTCGATTCGGTCGGATCACCATAGACGACGTCAGTCCCGTCATCAGAGCGTCCGAGCGCCGTCTCGGGATCCGCAGTGACGAGGACGTTCGGGACGCCGCGGGCGTCGAACTCCTCGAGCAATCGGTCGGTCTGGCCGGTCCGATCGCCCGCGATGGCGACGTGTTCGACGAGGTTCGTCCGCTCGGGCGGGGTCGGCGTCAGCCGATCTTCGAGGATCGGCTGGAAGACGTACGGGAGGACGATGAACAGGAGCAGGAACGTCGAAAGGTCCAGCGCGATGACGAGCACGTTCGCGAACGGAGTGTTCCACGGCGAGTGCGCGCCAAAGCCAGTCCCGGTGAATATCTCGACGACGACCTGCGTCGACTGAAAGTACGACGGCGACCGTCCCTCGATGACGACCAGCGTGTAATGATACACGATCGAGGAAAGCACGGCCAGCACGGCGACGGCACCGATCGTCTGTACCGCCCGGCGCTGCCATCGCTTCATGCTTTCTGGCGTGTGCCGAGGAGCCATACCAGTTATGTCAAGAAACGCATCATCACGAGTGGTCGTTCTCTACGAACTGCGCCACGACCAGGTCTGCGATCGACTCCGAAAGGTCGGTCAGATACACCGCCCCCCAGATTGTGACGACGAGTGCACCGAGCGCGTTGAAAATAAGGTCCCCGATCGTGTCGTCGATGCCGTACTGGATGAGCACGGCCTGTATTCCCAGTGCAGCGGCACTTTGATCGAGTGCGAACTCGAGAATCTCCCAGGCGACGCCGGCAGCGAACACGAACAGGAGGATGAACGCACTCATCAGTTTGGGCGGGATATAGATCCGTTCGACGTGAACGTGGACCGCCCGGAAGACGGCGTAGCCGCCTGCGGCGACGACTGTCGCCGAAAGCGCGTGTGTGACCCGATCGAACAGCGGAATCTGAGAGTAGAGTCCGGCCGAACCCAGCGCGTGTAGAAACACTGCAGCGGTGAGCCAGAGGACCAGCCCGGCGTCCATCGAGAGGCCGTATTCGCGTCGCAGGATCGCCGGGACAGACGTGATCGCGAGCATCACTGCTGCGTTGGCGACTACCTCCAGATCTCGTGCGTACAAACCCCACAGCAGGATCCCTGCGAGTACCAGTTGCATACCGCGGCTGGCCTGGTGCTGTCGGCGGGGGCTGATCGACAGCCGATCGCGCAACCGCCGCGCGTCGGAGGCGTCGTCTGTGCCGGACTCGAGATCGTCTCCATCCGTCCGATCACTGTTCGGTTCCGGTGGCACGTAGCTCCGATTGTTCGACTCGGCGTCTCGCGATCGAACGAACCGGTCAAAGAGCACGCCTGCGCCGATCCCGGCACAGCTAGCCGAGACGAACTCCACCAGTACATCGGCGTTGATCGCGTCCTGGCTACGCCCGTCGAGCACGAACGTCGTCCCGAAGAACACGTCCGCAGTCCACTGGAGGACGTTCCAGACGCCGGCGACTGCGAGCGTTATCAATACGACCAGCACAATCGCGAACGGCCGGTTCATCCGGACCGACGTAAACTGATGCAATTCGGTACTGGCAAGCAGCGCGAGCGCAGCCACAGCCAGGTACGTCGGGATCTCCGTCCGGAACGTCTGGCCAAGCACCGCTTGCCAGAGAAGCGGCGCGAGCGCGAGTACGACAAGCTCCCAGGGCGGCATCGCCCGTCGATCGCGGAAAACGACGGCAGGTGTCAAAATCACCACCGCAACGACAAGCGCGACGAACGCCCAGTCGAACGCCCCGTCAAGAACAGTCTCGACAGTCGTCAGAGCGAGCACAGCGACGGCGGTCCAGCCGGTGAGTACGTCGCGCTTCCTGCTTGCGAGCAGCGCGCTCAACTGGTCCATAACAGAATATACCGGACGAAAGGACAAGCGTCTTTATCCGTCCGGGAGGAGTGTCGGGAACACATACGCTCGCTGAGGGCCATCTATGACAGGACCACTCCGTGCCACCGCCGGCTGGCTCGCCGGTCGATCGGCGCTGCCGACGGCCGTGCGGGCCGTCTTCGGCTACTACGGGCACACCGGCGCGTTCGATCTGGGCAGTCTACGGCTGAAATCGACGGTCGACGACCGGACCGAGGCGATGGTCGAGGACGTGTTCACGCTCGTCGAGTCCGAACTCGCCAGGGAGTTCGACGTCGAGTCCGTCACGTTCGAATACGACACCAAATTACTGTTGCCAGCCGAGTTGACGCTCGGGTACCTCTACCGGCGTGCTCAGCGTCGCGCCGACGGGACCGATCCGGTCGCTGGGAGCACCTGGGCCAGCCGGGTCGCAAACGCCGTCGGCGACGACAGCTATCGCACACCCGCTGATCCATCCGACGTGGGCGAGGCTCCCGCCAGCCCAGAGGCGATGGTCGACCGGGCGGAGTACCTGACGCGGATCGTCATCGAGGCACTGCTCGACGGCGACATGCGCGACGCCGTCAACGACGGCGAATACGAGGATTTCGAGGTGTCGATCAGCGTCGACGAGGACGAGCGCGCTCGCGTCGCACGGATCGCCCAGGAGACGCTCCAGGCCGACCTCGAAGACCACCTCGAAGAGTTGCCGGACGAACTGACGGACGTCTACGAGTGGGCCGTCGACCTCTCGGAAGCCCATCAGGATCGGGATCCGCACTTCCGGGACCTGTACGAACGCGCCCGCGACGGTGCGGCTGGCGCCGTCACGGAGATCGAGTCCGAGTATCGGGACGCGCCGTTCGACGCCGAGACGGACGTGTTCGGCGACGAACAGCACGATTTGCCGTATCTCTGGACGCAGTACGCCAGGGTCGGCGTGATCTACGACGCGATGATCGAGATGTACCGCGCGGCGGGCCTGCCGGTCGAGACGGCGTTCAAACGCTCGATCGTGCTGGCGATCATCGCCGCACAGATCTGGCTCGACGACGTCGACGACTACGGCGCGGACGTGGAAGACGGGCAGCTAACACCGGTTACGGCCGAATACCTGCTGGCCGACAGCGACCGCGAGGCCGCCCGACGCGTTCAGGAGATCACCGAGCGATATCTCGATATTGCCCGATCCCACGCGGCCGAAACCGAGTCACCGCTGACGGGTATCGCCACGGAGTACATCTACCACTCCGGGAATCCACACGTGCTGCCTGGTACTGGGCAGCTGTGACAGCCCGATCGGTTTCGAACGATTTCTGCCAGGCTTTTATACTGACGCGCCCACGGAACGGGTAATGGTACGGATCGAAGACATCGCACGCACGGTCGAGCGGTACTCGACGATCGGAGGCATCGCCGGTCGATCGCTGCTGGATCTGGACACGAATCCGGTCCCGGCCGACTGGACACATATCACCAAGATCGATCCCGAGGACGAAAAGGAACTGCCGCTGCTGTACCCACTGTATCTCCAGCACACGAGCGCCCTGGAGGTCGGCGGCTCCCGAGACGTGACCGATCAGAACACCGAGGAGACGCTCGAACTCGTCGCCGACCGGCCGGTCCCGGCGTTCCAGGAGCCAAGCGGCCCAAAGCAGGTGACGACCGACACGCACTCTCGGGCGGAGTTTCTGGCCATCCCGGAGGTCCTCAACGGCGACGTCGAAGCGTTGATCGGTACACTCGGGTCGGGTGTCGAATACATCGAGTCGGAACTCGCCCCGGAGATGATTGCCAAGAAGCTCCCGATATCGCCGGGGGCGGCCATCGAGGATCGGCTCGCGGCGTTTGCGACGTCGTGGCTCTTGCAGGAGACGGTCTTCGAGGCGTACATCATCATGAACCCCGACAGTGCGGCCGCCCGCGAGAGCAACGTCACCGAAAATGATCTGCTCGATCCGGGGACGGCCAAACAGCGCGCGATGGCGGCCGAGCGCCACCTCGGTAGTGAACTCATCTATCTCGAATACTCCGGAACGTTCGGCGGCGAGGAAGCCGAGTCGATTCTGGAAGCCGTCGACGAGGGGCGGCGCTGGTCGCGACTGTGGTACGGCGGCGGACTGGACAACCGCGAGAACGCGCATGCCGTCCTCGACGCCGGGGCGGACGCCGTCGTCGTCGGGAACGTCTTCCACGAGGTCGCCGCCGAGGAGGCCGACATCTGCGAACGCGCGGTCGAGGAGTTGGACACCGACGTGACTCGCGACGAGGTGCTCGACTGGCTCGACGGCGAGGTCGATATTGCCGAGAGTAGCGCGACGAAGTACCTCTCGACGATCGTAGACGTGCCGAACCCGGAGGGGCGCGCCCGGGAGTACCTCGTCACGACGATTCAAACCTGGCTCGCGGTCCAGGACACGGTCGCCGAACTCGACGAGAAAGGTGTCGCCTCGATCCCGGAGATTCGGGAGCTGTTCCAGTCGACGGAACTTCCCGGTCGCTCGGACGTGACGGCCGTCCTCGACGAGGAGTCGTTCCTGACGGACCTGCTCGTTGCACTCGCGGCCCCGCGATACGATCTAGAAGCCGACGGCCCGCCGGTCAAACACCTGAGTCTCGATCTCGAATAGATCCGGTCACACCAGCACAATCGCGCCGACGGTCTCCAGTTCCGAGCCGGCGATTCGGAGCATGGCGCTGGTGACGATCCCGAGCGCGAGGCTAACCGACCAGACGGCGACCGCGATCCGGCCGACGCGTGCGTGTGCCGTCTGCTCCAGTTCTGCCGGCGAACGCGTCAACCCCAGCAGGACAGCGTAGATGACCAGCGGGACTGACAGCGCCGAGCAGACCAGATGGATCGCGAGGACCAGGAGGTATGCCAGCCGGAACAGTCCGCTCGCCTGGATGTACAGTTCACCGCCCCCGCCGACTTTCCAGAGGTACAACACCAGAAACCCCAGCTCCAGCGCGACGGCCGTCACCATCGCGACCCGGTGGCGGTCGATCCCTCGCTGCCGAATGTAGTAGACGCCCGAAAGCAGCGCGGTCAGCGTCGCGGCGTTGATCACGACGATGACACTGCTGAGCAGTCGGACAGTCGATTCACCGATTGACGGGAACAGCGGGACGATCCCCTCGAAGGCGTTCAACACGAGCGCGTAGCCGATCGCCGTGATCGCGACCGCGACGCCGAGCGTGTGTGAGCGGACCCACTCGCGGAGTGCTCCCTGGACAGCCATTGGTGACGGTCCGGTCGCCAGCGCTTTTTAGCTTCGTGTCTCGTCAACGCGTTCCGGGTCCGGCGGGACGGGTGTTCCCCTCCTGCACTCACGTTTCGACGTCCGCAAGGAACATCGCGAGGTGTTCGTTCACCTGGATCGCCTCCTCGATGAAAAAGAGATGCGGGGCGTTCCGGAAGGTCAGCAGTTCCGCGTTCGGGAGCCGCTCGGCCAGCAGTTCGCCGTTCTCGGGTGGCACGACCTCGTCGCCCGTCGGGGACATCACGAGCGTCGGGAGCGCGATATCTTCGAGTCGGTCGCTCACGTCGAAGTCCTCGATGGCCGCGGCCTGCCAGTCGCGAGCGCGTTCGGAGGCGTCACTCTGCACCCGCCACTCGACGATCTGATCGACGATCTCGGCATACCGGTCGCGATAGGAGTCGCTGAGCATCGGCTCAAGTCGCTTTCGGATCCGGGCTTCCTCATCGATATCTGGACGGGGATCGAACAGCCGCTCGCGGACGGACTCGGGCGTCGACTTCGCGTCCGGGCCGCCGGGATGGGTCGCCATCAGCGTCAGCGAGACCGCCCGGTCGTACTCCAGGGCGTACTGCAGGGCGATCATTCCACCCATCTCCGCGCCGACGAGGTGGGCCGTATCGGCTCCGGCATCGGCCAGCACGGCCTCGAGGTCGGCAGCCATCTCAGCGATCGTGTACGGCCCCTCCGGTTCGCTCGACGCGCCGGTGCCGCGGTTGTCGGGCACGAGCAGTTCGTACCGCTCCTCGAAGTCCCGTCGCTGCCAGTTGTACATCCAGCGGCTGTACCCCAGCCGCTCCAGAAACACGATCGTCTCGGCGTCCTCGGGACCGACGCGATCGTACCCGATCGCGACGTCACCGCGCTTGGTCGCTTCCATACGTCGGGACACGGGGCCGCGCTTTTTCAGGTTCTCGACTTGATCGTGGCACGTCATACAGCCGTGTAAGTCTGCTCGGAATTAACTGGCCGACTGCAACTAGCGCGACAAATCGGTACGACAGTCCGTCCGGCAAATCGGCGCGAACTGAGTGTTTCGATATCAGAGTATCAACACAGCGTTGACCGTAGCAGCACCGACCCACGGTATCGCTAGTCCAAGCGGGACAACGGCGCCCCGATCGTCAAGATCCCGTCGGACCGCAACACCGAATCCGAGGGCGGCGAGCTTCGCGCCAAGCAGCGCGACGATACCGGCCGCGTCGACCGCGAGACGCATTGCTGGATTTCCCTCGCTCAATCCATGCTGTAGCCCGTACCCTGTAAGGACGACATCGGACAGGAGAGCAACGACAAGGACTCCCCAGAGGTAGCTTTCGATATCCGCGAGCATGCGGACAATTTGACTGTGCTCACCAGTGGTTGCCTGTCTATCCACCCAGCTAGTTGCTGTCGACTCTTGCGTTGCCATAGGCGGCCCCCACAGCCACAACTGCGCGCCACCCCGACGCGCGAGCAGCGGCTCGTGGTGTTTGGTATCACCCCCCAGATACAAAATAGTTTTCATTCTGACACTGGTGGCTATACGTTCGTAAAGGGATCCGGCACGACGGCGTACCGGATCAGTTCGAAATGGTCTAGCCACCAGTATGACTCGATTGCACAGGTCATACGGCCGCCAGGAAATCGGTACAACCGACCGTCTCAATCGACGTTACAGCGTCGTCGAAATCGACCCGCCTTCGAGAAACGCCGTTTCGTAGCCCTCGTGGCGGGACAGCGAGTTCGGGCCGTCGACGGTGACCGTCACGGTGTCGCCGCTTTCGGGCGTGTTGTCGAGCCCAGCGCGGTAGTGAGCGCCGAGCGACGGGCCGATCGCGCCCGCGAGGACGTCGTCGAATCCGGCACTCTCGACGGTCGCCGACAGCGGGAACCCGGGGATAGCGAAACGGTTGTACGGCGTCCGCGGTGAGACGATCAGTGCTCCGTCCGCGACGGTCGCGACGAACTCGGCGTCGCCGACACGACCGACCGTCACGGGCGAGCCGGGCAGTTCCTCGATGGCAGGTGCATACGAGAGCGGCATAGCCGTCTCCATTGGGTCGACGGCCGCGCGCTCGCCGGCCGTGTCGGGGAACTCCTCGAATGGGATATCCTCACGCTCGCTCTCGGCGTACTCGAAGGTGAATTCCGCCGTGTGTGCAGACTCGAAGCGTCCGTCGAATGCGCCGACCGTCTCGATGTCGATCGGCGGGACCTCGACCTCGACGGTGTAGGTGCCGTCACCGTCGAGGTCGATGTTCTCGCCGAAGTGAAAGCCCATATTCTGGCTGAGCATCGGCCAGGCGCGCTTCTCGTCGATCGAATCGCCGTCTTGGGACACTGCAAACCGGGGCTGGCGCAACACGGGGACGACCGTCTCCGTCTCTCGGTCCCATATCGAGGCCATCAGGTGGACGGTCTGGGCGTCCTGTATTTCGGCCAAGTTGGTCTCCCCGCTGACGGTCCAGAACCGATGGGGAAACGAGTAGAACAGCCCGACGGTGCGGTCACCGACCGTCTGCGTCCCGATCATTTTCATTCCCTCGATGTGTGTCGGCCGATAGACGCCGTCAGGCCGATCATCGAGCACCGGTGGGATTCGAGCGGTCGACTGCCGGGCGAACAACTCGCCACAGCCGGCCAGCCCGCCGGCGGCACCGACAGCGCTCACCCGCAGGAAAGTCCGTCGATTCATCACCCAAAATCCGGGCCGGACGCACAATAGCGACACGGTCGCGGCCATCTCTGTGGGACACAGCCCGGCCACGGACCACGAGAGCAACGGATCAACTCGGCCGGGGTAGCGCGCGCTTGTCTCTGGGCGGCAACAGGTAGTTTCCCCGACGCAGGACGGTCATATACTGGAGGATCCCGTTGTTATGGCGCACTCCGACCGCGCCGCTGGCCTCGTTGGCGTCGGTGCCGTTCATCGCCTCGCGGGTCTCGACGAAGTCCCCGATCTCGCGCTGTAGTGCCAGAAAGTGCAATCCGGCTGCCTCGTCATCTGTCGAATCGAAGTCCCGGCGTAACATAATCGGGGCCCCGTCCTCGCGGGCAGCGGTGTTCTTCTGGGCATGTCCGACGACGCCGTTCTCGCGGGCGTCTGTCGTGTGGGCCGGACAGGCGCTGGCGCCGCTGGCGTCGCCGAGGTTCTGTCCCGCGCCCTCGACCCGGTCTTCCTGGGCGTGGGCCGGACAGAACATCTTGCTCACGCGCTGAGAGCGGCTGTCCTGCTCGTACCACTGCTCGAGGTGGAGCCGGATCTTCGAGACGTGCTGGGTGGTCCCGCCCTCGAAGGGACCCGACCCGATCGTCACCCGCTCTTCGGTGGCCTGGTTGGCACGGAACCCGGACTTGAAGCCCATATACATCGGTGCGTCCTCGGGCACTGCCCCGTCCGGCACGCCGTCGACGTCGTCACGTTCGGCCGGCATTCCTTCGCCGATGAAGCCCGTCCGGCGCTCGCGAAACCGCAGCACGTCCTCAAGCGCGGCGGCCATCTCCTCGCCGTTCGCCGTCTCGCGGTTGCCCCGAAGCGCCTCTTCGGCTTCCAGGAGGGCGTCAGCACGGTCGCTCGCGAGGTGGACTACGACATCGAACTCGTCGCGTTCGGGGTCCTCGAAGGGCGCGAGCGCGTCCGGTCGCGGCAGATCGACGCTCTCGGGCAGCGCCGCGTCGTAACGCTCGAAGTACCGCCGGGAGTAGCCGACCGTGAACAACAGCCCGTCGTTGGAGTGCTCGTACGCTCGCTCCAGACTCCGAAGGGTATTCTCGACGGTTTCGCGTTCGTCGGCGGTCGGCGTCGCTCCGCCGGCAGCGGTCTCAGCGCTGCCGTAGTCGTAATACAGCAGCAGGTGGTGATAGGGCGTCCGGACGTTGCCGTGTTCGTCGGTCGGTAGCGACTCGTTCCAGGCGTGCTGGCGACGTGGGAGCGTCGATAGGTCGTCCGGACCCGAGGGGATCGGCTCGGTGTCACCGCGATCCAGACACGCCGCCAGCGCGCTTGCACCACCGATCGCCACAGCCGCCTTCGCGAACGAACGCCGCGAGATACCGCGCTCTGCCATTACTCGAACTGTGGCCTTCGTAGAAAAGTCCGTTCCGGTCCCTGCAAACTGCGAGCGTACGCCAGGCGCGGTTGTCCCTGCGGCCGTCCTCCGAGCGTCAGACGCTGTCGTCCGGGTCGTGTTTCGAGGCCATCCGGCCGGCTTCGGCGGCGTAGCGCTCCCGATCGCCCGGCTCGACGGTTCCGAGGCTGTCCGGGTGCTCCTCGATCGCTGCCGTCGTCTCGCGCTCGGCGCCGGTGAAGCTGGTCAGTGCCCGCTCCTTGCGGAAGTACCGACGGCCATCAGTCGTCGCGTAGACGAGGATGATCAGGTTCTGCTCGTCGTCAGAATAGGTACGCTCGACCAGCCAGAGGCGGACTGTCTCGGATCCCATAGTGGAGACAGGACACGCTCGTCCATCACTCCCCGGGATAGTCGCGGTCGTTCGGGCCGGAGATGTCCAGCGGGCGGAGCCACAGCGCCCAGACGAGGACGACGCCGATCCCGTACCCGCCGTACCAGATCGCCGTGCCGAGCGTCCCGTACCCGAGCTGGGTCAGCGCGTAGTTGGAGATCCCGGGGACGAGAACGACCGCGGCCAGGAGCAAGCCTCCCGTCACGAGTTGTGATCGATCCATCGGCTTTCTCTCGGGCCTGGAGCGGTTTGTACCTCTCGGCTGCAGTAGTCGGTCAGTCGGGATCTGTCGGGAGTCGTTGGTGGATCGACCTCGCGACCTCGGCCCGCGAGCGCAGCTCCCGGTGGCGCTGTCCGAAGATCTCGCGAGCGCTCGCCGTCCCGTTCTCGTCGGGCTGAAAGCTCAGTTCGGGATAGTCGACGTCGGTCAACACCAGCGGCTCCGGCGGCGCGGGACCGACCCCGTCGGGTCCAGGGAGGGGTTCGGGGCCGAGCACGCGCTCGATCCGGTCGCGGTCGGCCTCGCCGCGGGCGAACGACGCCAGCAGCGTCACGAGTCGCCGGACGAGCTGCCGTGCGAACCCCCCAGCCCGGAACCGACAGACGAGAAACGGCCCGTCGCGCTCGACCTCGATTGTGAGCTCCCGGACGGTTCCGGTCTCGTCCGGCGTGAGGTTGTGAAAGTCGTGTTCGCCGGCGAGCAGTCGCGCTCCGTCACGCGCTCGCGAGCGATCGACCCCGGGCGCATAGAGATGATAGGTGTACCCCCGCTCTGTCGCGTCGTGCGTGGCGTGAAAGCCGTCCGGAGCGTCGGCGTGTGCCCACGCGCGGACATCCGCAGGGAGTGCGCTGTTGAACGCCGCCGGAGAGAGCCACTCCGGGGCCTCGAAGGCGACCGTCTGGGCGAGCGCCGAGACACCGGCGTCAGTCCGGCCCGCCGCGGCGTACCCCGGCGGCGTATCGCCATCGAAGGGTACGTCCAGTTCGCGGAGAGCCGAGAGCAGCGTGTCGGCCACCGTCGACACGTCGGGCTGGCGCTGGAACCCGTGGAACGGACGGCCGTCGTAGGCGATCCGAAACGCGCGCATGTCGGGGGTACGCGGGGGACCGAAAAGACACGTTCGGTCCCTGCCGCTACGTCGCGTCTCGGCATCGAGAGGCACCTGCTGACACGCGTCAATACGGTTTCATATCGGCCGGACGCGTCTGTCATCGCATGGAAGCGCCTACATCACAGGTCAACACACAGATCCGATCCTCGTGGCGTCGCCTGCTCGGGCCGGCGCTGGCCGTCTGGGCCGGACTGGCCGTCCTGGCGGTACTCAACGGTATCTTCCGCGAGGCGGTGCTAGCCCCCTCGCTCGGTGACGCGGGGGCACACGTCCTCAGCACGCTCCTGCTTACCGTTGCGGTCGCAATCGTCGCAGTACTGTACGTCGAGCGGTTCGCCCAGGAGGCCGAGCGGCGGACGCTGCTGGCCGTCGGCGGCCTCTGGACGGTCCTGACGCTCGCGTTCGAGTTTGGCTTTGGCCACTACGTCGTGGGCAAATCCTGGGCCGTCCTGCTGGCCGACTACGACGTGCTTGCCGGCCGGATCTGGATACTCGTGCCCGTGACACTGCTCGTCGCCCCGCTTGTCGCCGCACGATACCTCCGGCGGCGAACCTGACACAGCAGCGGTGAACTCTGGATAGCGACGGAACTGGTGTGACGACGAACTGGACGTCCGGACGACACCGTAGACGGAATCGAACCCGTTTTGCCCCGCCTGCTCCCAGAGAGAGGCATGTTCGAACAGTTCGAGGTCGTCCCTGCCGTGGACATGCAGGGCGGCCAGGTCGTCCAGCTGGTCGGCGGCGAGCGCGGGACCGGGAAGACCTACGGCGATCCGGTCGAGGCCGCCCAGCGGTGGGTCGAAGCGGGCGCACGGACGCTCCACCTCGTCGATCTCGACGGCGCGTTCGAGGGCGAGCGCGAGAACGCCGCCGCGATCGAGGCGATCCGCGAGGCCGTCGACGTGGACGTCCAGCTCGGCGGCGGGATCCGAACCGTCGAGGACGCGGTCGGACTCCTCAACGGGGGCGTCAACCGGGTCATCCTCGGCACGGCCGCCGTCGAGAACCCCGAGATCGTCGCCGAGATCAGCGACGTACACCCCGAAAGCGTGCTCGTGAGTCTCGACGCCAAGGACGGCGAGGTCGTCGTCTCCGGCTGGACGGAGGGCACCGGTCTCGACCCGGCCGAAGCCGCCGAGCGATACGCGGATCTGGGGGCCGGCGGGATCCTCTTCACTGACGTCGACGTGGAAGGGCAACTCGACGGCGTCCGGACGGAGCCGGTCCGTCGGGTCGTCGAAGCCGTCGACATCCCGGTGGTCGCCAGCGGCGGCGTCGCGACGATCGAAGACGTACAGGCACTCCAAGAGGCCGGTGCGGCCGCGGTCGTCGTCGGGAGTGCACTCTACGAGGGGTCGTTCACGCTCGAAGCGGCGATTGACGCCGTCGAGTAGGCGGCTTCCGGGAACGAGGTGAGATTTTACTGTCGGGGGCGTGTATCTACCGGACATGGAGCTCAGCGTCGTTCAGGGAGATATCGCCGAACAGCGCGCCGACGCACTGGTCAACGCTGCCGGGACGAGCCTGCAGATGGGCAGCGGCGTCGCCGGGGCACTTCGACGCGGCGCGAACGGCCCGATCAACGAGGAAGCCACCTCGAAGGGGCCGGTCGACCTCGGCGAGGTGGCCGTCACCGACGCCTACGAACTCGACGCCGAGTACGTCATCCACGCGGCCGCGATGCCACACTACGACGACGGCCGCGCGACCGACCAGAGCATCCGCGATGCGACTCGAAACAGCCTCGAGACAGCCGACGAACTCGGCTGTGAATCGCTGGTCGTGCCAATCCTCGGGACGGGAGCAGCCGCCTTCGAGTTCGAGGACGGGGCGCGGCTGGTGTGCGAAGAGATCGCGGCCTACGAGCCCGACACCCTGGAAGACGTGCGCGTGATCGCCTACTCGCCGGCGAAGTACCGACTGCTCGAAGACGTCGCCGGGGAAGTACGCGGCGACTGATTTTTCACTCGCGTGCCGGACGTCGCCGGTGGCCGGTCGTTTGACAATACCCGGGCCGAAACGTCTAGACAATGGTCGATCCAGTCGCGGACCCGCTGGCGGAAGTCGTCCTCCACCTGCTGGTCGCGTTCGGCCTTGGGGCGCTCATCGGGATCGAGCGCGAGCAAAGCGAGTCCGCGGGTGCGATCGCCGGCAGCCGGACCTTCCCGCTGTTCGCGCTGTACGGCGCGCTCGTCTGGGGCTTTTTTCCCGATGCGTTCCCGGCCGCGCTCGCCGTGTTCGCGATCCCGCTGACGGTTGCGTACGTCGCCCGGGTCGTCTACGAACGGGACATCGGCCTCACGACGGTCGCGGCCGCGCTGCTGACGGTGTTGCTCGGGGCGATGACGATGCACTCCCAGCAGGCGGCCACGCTCGCGGTCGTCGTCGGCGGCGCAGTCACCGTCTTGCTCACGGTCAAGGACCCGATCCACGAGTTCGCCGACCGGATCGAGCGCAGCGAACGGCTCGCCTCGGCGAAGTTCGTGCTCGTGGTACTGGTGGTCCTGCCCGCGCTTCCCGACCGCGAACTCGAGGCGCTGTACGGCCTCAATCCGCGCTTCGTCTGGCTGATGGTCGTGTTCGTCACCGGGCTCGGGTTCGTCGCGTACGTGCTCGGACGCGTCCTGGGGCCGGAACGTGGGATTGCGATAACCGGTGTCGTGGGCGGGTTCGTCTCCTCGACGGCGACGACGGTCTCGATGGCCGAAAAGACCGTCCAGAACAGGTCACTGTATCACGTCTGTGCCTTCGCGGTCGTGACTGCCTCGATCGTCATGTTTCCGCGGGCGCTCATCGAGGTCGCTGTCGTCAATCCCGCGCTATTGTCTTCCGTCGCCCTGCCGCTGGGTGCGATGACGCTCGTCGGCGCTGTCGCCGCAGTCCTGCTGTACTGGCGGACGACCGCCGAGGAATCTATCGAACCGGACGAACTGGAGAACCCGTTCCGGCTCCGGCCGGCGCTTTTGTTCGGTGCGATCTTCGCTGTTGTCCTGCTCGTCTCCGAGTACGCCAACGAGTGGCTCGGCGCGTCGGGGATCTACGCGACGGCATTCTTTTCCGGGCTGGCGGACGTCGACGCCATGACGCTCACGCTGAGCCGACTCGCCGCTGAGGGGACCGTCTCCGCGGAGGTCGCGACCACCGGGATCGTCATCGCAGCAATCGCCAACACGTTCGTCAAGGCCGCGCTGGCATGGGCGCTTGGGACGCGGAAACTGGGCCACCTCGTCGCGATCGTGCTCGGGATCGTCGTGGCGAGCGGCGTCGTTCTGCTAGTCGTGTGACTGTCCGTTCGGGGTCGATCCCGGCCGAGCCAAGCTATTTCCTCCCAGGTGCTGAACGACGAGTATGGACGACTCCGACCTCTCCTCGGAACTGCAAGATCGGCTTGCGGACCGGCGAACGGGTGACGCGCGGGGGACGCTCGAACTGAGTGACGAGGACGGATACGTCGGCGACGAGTTGACGATCCGCGGGCGGGAGTTCCCCACGGACGAAACGTACGACCTCGTCTGGCAGACGAGCGATGGGGAGTGGGCCATCATCGGAGCCAATCGGGTCGTCGGGCCGCAGTACCAGCCCCGAACTGAGACGATCACGACCGTCAGGACCGACGAACGAGGCGCGTTCGAAACAAGCTGGACGGTCCCCGAAGACTACGGCGGCACCCACAAGATTACGCTTCAGGACGGCGATAGCGTCCTCGCGCGGGCGGAGTTCGAAGTTCGGCCATGGTTCGAGATCGATCGGACGGAGGCGCCGATGGGCGATGCGTTCGTGGTCCGAGGGTACGGGATCGGCCCGTCCGTCGAGTCGAACAACTTCCAGATCGCCTGGGACAACCAGTTCGTCGGGTTCGTCACGGGCGTTCGCAACCGGGGCACGGCGACCGCACAGGTTCGGGCGGTCGGCCCACCAGGCAAACACGTCATTCAGGTCTGGCGCAACTACCGCGGCGTGCCGTTCGTCGCGAACAACACCCAGTCGCCGCTCGGATCGGTCGGCGGCGACCGCGCGAACGCCTGGACGGTCGAAGTGACCGAGCCGGCCGAGACGCCGCCGACAGCGTGGGTCGACACGCTCTTCGAAGAGAGTCCCATCGAGGCCCATTACCCCGAACTCGACGCAGACACTGACGCCGAACTGGACGTGACGCCGCAGTACGGCCAGGCCGGCACGCAGGCGATCATCACGGGTCGGCAGTTCCCGGCGCGGACGGAGGTCGATCTCAAGTGGTACCAGCACGTCGGCGAGGGTATCCGCGGGCTCGAAGTGACGCCGACGGCCCGGCCCGGAATCCTGCCGGCGGTGACGACAGACGCCGACGGCCGATTCCAGGTCGAGTTCGAGGTCCCGCCCGCGGAGGGGTCGACGCGCCCAATCCTCGCAGAAGTTGACGGCCAGTCAGTCGCGGCGACCGGGTTCATGATGCAGCCCTCGATCGAGACGTTCGAGCCGACGAGCGGCCCCGTCGGAACCGAGATCGAGATCGAGCTTTCGGGCATCGGCTGGACCGCCTACGAGAGCGCGCCGTTTTTCGTCTACGACAACGCGCCGCTGGGGTACGCCTGTGGCGCCAGCGAGGACCTCCGTAGTCCGACAGTCCGAACTGTCCTACAAGCCACCGGCGAGCCAGGATACCACTTCATCGACGTGTATCCCTCTCTCTTCGAGATGGAGGACGACGAACCCGAGTTCGAGATCCGACCGCATCTGTCGTACCTGGACAACCATCCCGTGCGTCGGCTCCCGGCCTGCCATATGTCCTTCGAGGTGACCCAGGAGTGAGCCGCCGTAACGAACGCCGTGACCGGGCGTCGATACGCTGCCGACGTGGGATTCCCCCGAATACTTTTTGACAGTCAGTTTGAACGCCCACCATGGGTTCAGACGCGATCTACGACAGACACCACGAGGTGTTTCTCCTGTGGGCCTGCCGCGAGACCGGCGTGTTCGAGGCACTGTTCGCGGGCCGGCGCCGACCCGACGCTGTCGCCGAGCACGCGGGTATCACCGACCGGGCCGCCGAGATCGTCCTCGAAGCGCTGGCCGATGCGGGCTACACCCAGGAATCCGACGAGGGGTACATCCCGACCGAGGAACTGCGCGGGTTCGATCCCGAGACGCCGCCCACAGCGCGTGGCATCCTGCCACACCGGGTCGATTCGCTGGAGAACTACATCCACCTCCCGGAGACGATGCGAACCGGCTCGGCCCCGGAGCCGAGCGAAGAGGAGTTTAAAAATTACATGGGCGCGATGGCGTCGGTGCCGGAAGGCACTCTCCGAGCCATCGTCACGGCGGCCGAGCACGTCCATCCGCGCCCCGGCCAGGTGCTCGACGTGGGCGGCGGTCCGGGTCGGTTCGGTGCCGAGTTCGCCCGCCGCGGTGCGGACGTGACGCTGCTCGACCAGCGATCGGTGCTGGAGTTGCTGGCCGACCACCACGAGGAACTGGATCTCGATGTCGTCGAGGGCGACGCCCGCGAGTCGCTTCCCGACGGATTTGATCTCGTCTTCAGCGCCCGCATGACGGTCTCGCTGTCGCTGTCGGGGATCAACGAGTACTTCGGCAACGTCTTCGAGGCGCTCGAACCCGGAGGGACGTTCGTCGCCGCCGAATGGGTCCTGGGTCGCGCCGAAGTCGCCGAGCGGTTCGGTATGCACATGTTGAGTATGTCCGAGGTCGGCAACACCTACACCGAATCGGAATATCTGTCGGCACTCGAATCGGCGGGGTTCGCCGACGCGGAGATCCGTGACGTCCCCGACACCCGGTTTCAACTGCTGGTCGGACGGAAGCCGGCGTAGACCCGAGCCTACAAATCCGTCCGGAACACATCAGCACCTATGACGGGCGATTTCACGACGGAGACGAAGGAACTGATCTGCCATCACATCGAAGAGGAGCACGGATATCTCTCGTGGCTGGACGTTTCGGTCGAGGAATTCACCGCCGACACGATCACGATGACGGTCCCCTACGACGAGAAGCTCACGAATACGACCGACCCGCCGACGATCCACGGCGGGATCGCCGCGACGCTGTCGGACACGGCGGGTGGCGTCGCGCTGCGACCGTCGCTGTCCGATCCGGTGGGCGGCGGCGTCGCGACGATCAACCTCAACGTCAACTACCTGCGTCGGGCCTCGGGCGACCTGACCGCGCGTGCCGAGGTCGTCCGCGCCGGCAACAGCGTCGGCGTCTCCGAGATCTACGTCGAATCGGAGACGCCGACGGGCACCGTCGAACCGGTCGCGGTCGGAACGGGTGCGTATCGGCTGTTCCAGGGCTAAGACGCTCGCCTGTCGATCTCGCATCGTGCGATCGGTTCTGTGGTCGGCACCCTGTCTGATCAGCGCGGCCAGGAAACGATGCCGAAAACCCATATGGTGGGCTCGCCAACAGACGCGTGATGCTGCTGGTGTTGTGCATCGACCTGGACGACGACGTGGGCCGCAAGACCGGGATCGAGACGCCGGTCGTCGGCCGCGACGCCGTCGAGGACGCCGCCGTCGAGTTCGCCACTGCCGATCCCGAAGACAGCGATCTCAACGTCCTCTTCGAGGGGTTGCACATCTACGATGATCTCGTCGATGAACAAGCGGAGAGCGTCGAAATCGCGGCTGTCACCGGGCTCGAAGGCAGCGATGTCGCGGCCAACCGCGCGGTCGGCGAGGAGCTCGACGAAGTGCTAGCGCGACTTACTCCGGGCGAGGACGTTCGCGCGCTGCTGGTCACCGACGGCGCACAGGACGAAAGCGTCGTGCCGGTGATCCGATCGCGGGTCAAGATCGACGGCGTCCGTCGGGTCGTCGTCAGGCAGGCCCAGGATCTGGAGTCGATGTACTACACTATAAAACAGGTGCTGGACGACCCCGAGACTCGCGGGACGATCCTGGTACCACTGGGGATCGTGCTGTTGATCTATCCGCTCGCAGTGGTGGCTGATCTGCTCGGGATGCAGGGCGACGTCTTCGGACTCGTCTCCGGCTTGCTCGGCCTGTATCTGCTCTCTCGCGGGTTCGGACTCGGCGACCGTCTCGATGATGCTGTCGATCGATTTCTCTCTGGGCTGTACGCGGGCCGTGTGACACTGTTGACGTATCTCGTCGCGGGTGTGCTCCTGTTAGTCGGTAGCGCCAGCGGGTATCAGACGCTTCAGACTGTCCAGGCCGACGGCGACCCGCTCGGCGTCATCGAGGTGATGGCCGCGGTCATCGCAGGTGCGATCCAGTGGTTCGCCGCGGCGGGCATCACTAGCAGTCTCGGCCGCGTCACCGACGAGTACCTCTCCGGGACCTTCGAGTGGCGCCATCTCAACGCGCCGTTCTATATCGTCTCCATCACGGTAATCCTGCACGCCGTCGCGGTGTACTTCCTGGAGTACGAGTACGCCGATCTGTCGTATCTGGCGCTGATGCTCACTGCCGGGACCTTACTCGGATTGACGAGCACGCTCGCGTTCGCGGTCGCTGAATCGCGGTTCGGCGAGCGAACCGACCCTGCGTGAGGACGTTATAGGCACACCACCATGGCCAATCGGCAATCACTACTGTTTTTAAAATCAGGCCGTAACCGAAGAGCGAGGGCACGTAGCTCAGTCCGGAAAGAGCGTCGGACTTCTAATCCGACGGCCGTGGGTTCAAATCCCACCGTGCCCGCTTCAAAACGTTCTAGAGGGATTATCGCCGGGAACATCGGGAACTGGCCGAACACCGGTCCGTCAGTCCTGGCCCGGCAGATCGACAGCGAACGGCGCATGACCGCTCGCGGAGACGGCAAACGAACTGAGCAGATCGGCAGCCGCGTCCAGGTCGTCCGTGTCGATGATTTCGACAGGGGTATGCATGTATCGGTTCGGCAGCCCCAGGTTGAGCGACGGGATGCCCCCGCGCTGAGTGTAGAACGCGTCGGCGTCGGTCCCCGTTCGGATTCCCGTCGCTTCAAGCTGCAGCGGGATGTCATCGTCTGCGGCCGTCGCCCGAAGCGCCTCGACGAGCCGCGGGTGGCTCGCGCTCCCGCGAGTGACCACCGGCCCGTCACCGAGCTCGATACCGTTCGATCGCTTGCCGGGCACGCCCGGTGTGTCGGTCGCGTGCGTCACGTCGACGGCGATGACGGCATCGGGATCGAGGTCGAATCCGACCATCCGGGCGCCCTTGAGCCCGACCTCTTCCTGAACGGTGCTGACGGCGTACACCGTCGCCTCGGCGTCGCGCTCGCTGGCTCGACGGAGCGTCTCCGCGGCCGTCCAGACCCCGACGCGGTTGTCCATCCCTCGCGCGGCGAGGCGAGTGCCCGCCAGCGACTGGAGCCCAGACGCGACGGTGATGGGGTCGCCGATCTCGACGCGCTCGCGGGCGGCGTCGCCGTCCGCGACGCCGATATCGACGTGCTGTTCGGCCACGTCGGTGAGGCTTTCGTCGTTGCGGTCGCGCAGGTGGATCGCCGTCTGGCCGACCACACCGGGAACGGGGCCGTCGTCGGTGTGAACGGTGACGTGCTGGCCGCGCGTGACTGTTCGGTCCGAACCTCCGATACGGGACAGTTCGAGATAGCCGTCGTCGGTGATGTCCCGGACCATCAGTCCGATCTCGTCGCCGTGGCCCGCGATGGCGATCTCTGTGTCACCGCCCTCGTGCACGGCGACAGCGTTCCCGTACTCGTCGACGCGCACGTCGTCTGCGAACGCCGATACGTAGTCGATCCAGACGCGCTGGCCCGCCGTCTCGAAGCCGGACGGGGACGCGGTCTCGAGGAGCGATTCGAGGAATTCCCGCTGGTGGTCGTCCATACGACCAGTGAGGGCGGTACCGTCAAGAGGGTCACGTCTACGAGGCCGACCAATTCGTTTCCGGTTGGACAATCGTTAACAAGACCGTACCCGACGAATAGATAATGGCAAATAGTACACCAGTGGTCGTGGAGGCAGTGCGAACCCCACAGGGGAAAGAAGACGGCGTCTACGCCGACGTGCGGAGCGAGGACCTGTCGGTCCCGTTGATCGACGAGATGCTCGCGGCAACGGGGCTTGACGGAGACGACGTGGACGACCTGCTGTGGGGCTGTGCTCAGCAGCGCGACGAGCAGGGCAACAACGTCGCGCGGGTGATAGCCCTGCTCTCGGAGCTCGGCGAGTCGGTGCCGGCGACGACGATCAATCGGTGGTGTGCCTCCTCGGCGGAAACGGTCATGCGTGGGGCCGACGCCATCGCTGCCGGTCAGCGTGAGTGTGTGATCGCCGGCGGGATGGAGTCGATGTCCCGGGTGAAGATGGGCGAGAACACGCACAACGTCCACCCGCGGCTCGCGCAACTGTACAACATCGGCGAGCTGCAGATGGGAATGACAGCCGAGAAAGTCGCCGAGAAGCACGACGTGAGCAGGCAAGCCCAGGACGAGTACGCCCTCCGGAGCCACCAGCGCGCCGCCGACGCGACCGACTCAGGCCGCTTCGACGCGGAAATCGTCCCGATCGAGACCGACGACGGCACCATCGAGGCGGACGAGGGGATCCGGCGGGACACGGACCTGGAGACGCTCGCCGGCTTGCCGACGGTGTTCAAATCCGACGGGACGGTCACGCCGGGCAACGCCTCGCAGGTCAGCGACGGTGCCGCCGGCGTGCTACTGACCTCAAAGTCGTTCGCCGACGAGCACGATCTGTCGGTCCTGGCGGAGGTGGGGGCTCACGAGGTCGCAGGCGTCGACCCGACCGAGATGGGGATCGGTCCCGTGCCGGCAGTCCGCCAGCTCGGCGAACGAATCGGCCGCGATCCCGACGACTACGATCTCGTCGAGCTGAACGAGGCGTTCGCCGCTCAGACGCTGTACTGCCAACGGGAGCTGGGTTTCGACGACGAGATATTCAACGTCAGCGGTGGGGCGATCGCCATCGGCCATCCGCTCGGCGCGTCAGGCGCTCGGTTGCCCGTCACGTTGATCCACGAGATGCACAGGCGTGATGCGGAACTGGGGCTGGCGACTGAATGTGTCGGCTTTGGACAAGGGGCCGCGATCGAGTTCCACGTGCCGGAGTGATCGGCAAGCGAGACTGTCGATCTGCGCGACTACTCGACAGCGACCGCTTCGACGCCGCTGCAGCGCTCGGCGACATCGACCAGCGACAGCCAGGTGTTGATCCCGGCGCGCAACGCGACCAGATCCGCCGCTTCGATCGCGACAGTCAGACGGTCGCTGTCACGATCGACGGTCGCGACTGTCCGATCGCCCTCGATGGCGCCGGCTTCCAGTTCGACGCTGCGTCCGACGCGGCGGGCGTGCCGGGCAGATTCGTAGACGGCGGTGAAAACGGCCTCGTGATCCATCTACTCGACGGTGACTTCCTTGACGTCCGGGGCGCGCTCCTTGAGCAGGACGCGGTGGCCGCAGTACGGACAGCGGACGCCGCCGTAGGAATCCAGTTCGACGTCGCGCTTGCAGCGAGAACACTTGTAGCTCATATCTGTATGCTATAGCTGGAGACAGTTAGTTTTCGTCCTCGGACAGTGCCGCGCGGATCGAGCGCTGGACCGTCTGGCCGGCAGGTGTCTCGGGCTGGTAGGCCCCACCGGTGAAGGTGTGACCGCAGGCCTGGCACTCCCAGATGCCGGTCCCCTGGCGGTCAACTCGGTCCTCGCCGCAACTGGGACAGGTGTGGTCGTCGTGCATTTCCGCCTCAATCTCCGCGACGCGACGCCGGGCGACGCGCCCGTAGCGGGCACCAAACCGACCCGCGCTTCCGGTACGTTTCTCGGCCATAGTACCGTACTCTCGCGCCAGCGTATTCTTAAGTCCTGCGAGTCGCGACTCCGAGGTCGCCGGTCTTCGCTTCCGGAGATTGGATATCCCTGGTGCGTTTGGGCCGTACAGGCTCGGATAAGACATCTTATCACGACTGCGGCCGTCGATCGATACCACCTCGCTGCACACGACCCGTTTCGACGCCCCTGTGGCTCGAGACCGAAGACAACCTCAGTCCTGCAAATCAGCCTCAGCGAGCGCTTCGTTCAGGTCGGCGCGGACGTGCTCGCCGAGCTGGCGATCGCCCGCAGTCGTCACGACGCGGTTCTCCTGGACGCTGGAGCCGTCCCGGATGAGCAACCGGACGTTTCCGTCCTCGCTAGCGCGGGTCGCCTTCGCGCGGACCCCCGTTCGTGAGCCGCTGCCGCCGGCGTCGATCGGGCCCGGAATGACCTTCTTTACGTGGGGGTGGCCCGCTACCGTCTGGATGGCCCGCTGGCCGTCCCGACCGCCGATCAGCGTCGAGTGGCTGCCGCCGAGTTTCTCCGCGGGCGCGGCATCGACGACCTCCAGTGCTGGCTCGCCGCGCCGTTCGAGCACGTGCTCGACAGGATCGTCCGCTCGAACCCGGTAGAACGGGTAGTGCAACTGCCCGCGCAGGCGCTCGATCACGTCCCGATCGCCAGTGACGTAGACCTCTTCGGGGCGCTTGCGCCGGACTTCGTCGGCCACGAGCCCGGCGAAGTTCCGGAGTTCGACTACTTGGGCGTCTCCGTCGTCTTCGGGCGTGGTCGTGATCGTGTGCTCGCCGAGGGTCGACCCATCGAACAGCGAGACGATCCGCGCTCGCTCCCGGTCGAGATCGAGGACCACGGCCTCCGCATTACGCGTCCGACAGACCAGACAGTAATCGCCGGGACGCTCGAGCGGCGAGGCACACTGCCGACACTCCATGTACCTCTACTATCGTGTTCGACGTGAAAAGCCGGACGGTTCGAGCCGTCGAGCCGGCAGAAAATACCGTCGGCGCCGTCGAACGCGCTCGGGGACGGCCATCGACCATCGACGGCCACACAACGACACGCTCCTCGCGGGCCGGAAGCGAAAGTTTATACAATCGACATCGTAATCGTTCACACATGGCTCTGATGTCGTCGGTAGTACGATAGCGACGCACGCACGTTTTCACCCCGATCCGGCGACCAGCCACGACACCTCTCGTACCCATGAGTGACCTTCCAGACACCTACGACCCTGACGACCGCGAGCAGCACTGGCGCCAGCAGTGGCAGGAGATGGATCTCTACAGTTACGACGCCGAGGCGGCCGACCCCGACACCGACTACGTGATCGACACGCCGCCGCCGTACCCGACCGGCAATCTCCACATCGGCAACGCCCTCGGCTGGTGTTACATGGACTTCGCCGCCCGCTATCACCGACTCCAGGGCGAGGACGTGCTCTTCCCGCAGGGCTGGGACTGCCACGGGCTCCCGACCGAGGTCAAAGTCGAGGAGAACAACGACATCCACCGGACCGACGTCCCGCGCGAGGAGTTCCGCCAGATGTGCATCGATCACACCAACGAACAGATCGACGCGATGAAAGAGACGATGGATATGCTGGGGTTCTCCCAGGACTGGGATCAGGAGTTCCGGACGATGGATCCCGAGTACTGGGGGACGACCCAGGAGTCGTTCGTCGAGATGTCCGACGACGACCGCGTCTACCGTGACGAACACCCGGTCAACTGGTGTCCGCGCTGTGAGACCGCCATCGCCGACGCCGAGGTCGAGACGGAAGAGGGCGTCGAGGGGACGCTGCACTACATTACCTTCCCCAGCACCGACGAGGAGAGCGAGGACGTGGAGATCGCCACGACCCGCCCCGAACTGCTGTCCTCGTGTGTCGCGATGGCGGTCCATCCGGACGACGACCGCTATGCAGACCGCGTCGGCGACACCTTCGAGGTCCCGCTGTTCGGCCAGGAAGTCGAGATCATCGCCGACGAAGAGGCCGACCCCGAATTCGGGACTGGCGCGGTGATGATCTGTACGTTCGGGGACAAACAGGACGTTGACTGGTGGGCCGAACACGATCTGGACCTGCGTATGAGTTTTACCGAGGACGGTCACCTCAACGAGAAGGCCGGCGAGTACGAAGGGCTACCCATCGACGAGGCCAAAGACGTCATCGCCGAGGACCTTGCGGAAGATGGATATCTCAACGACACCGAACCGACGACCCAGAACGTCGGGCAGTGCTGGCGCTGTGACACGCCGATCGAAATTCTCAGCAAAGAGCAGTGGTTCGTCGAGGTCGATCAGGACGAAATCCTCGAGCGTGCCCAGGCGGTCGAATGGATCCCCGAGCACATGTACGATCGGCTGGAGGAGTGGACAGAAGGCATGGAGTGGGACTGGGTCATCTCCCGCCAGCGCGTGTTCGCGACGCCGATCCCGGCGTGGTTCTGTGCCAACGACGAGTGTGATCACATCCACGTCGCCGACCCCGCGGAACTCCCGGCCAAACCCACCGAGGAAGACCCTACAATCGATGAATGTCCCGAATGTGGCGGTACCGAATGGGTGGGTGAGACCGACGTGATGGACACCTGGATGGATTCCTCGATAACGCCGCTTTTCGTCCGTGGCTGGCCCGACGAACAGTTCCACCCGACGACGCTCCGGCCGCAGGGCCACGACATCATCCGGACGTGGGCGTTCTACACGCTCCTGCGCACGGGAGCGCTCGAAGACGAGATCCCGTGGGAGGAGATCCTCATCAACGGGATGGTCTTCGGCGACGACGGCAACAAGATGTCCAAGTCCCGCGGCAACTTCGTCCAGCCCGAGGAGGTCGTCGAGGAACACTCCGCCGACGCCTTCCGGCAGGCGATGGCGCTCGCGGGCAAGCGCGGCGAGGACGTGCAGTTCCAGTGGAAAGAAGTCACCTCAGCCTCGCGGTTCAACACCAAGATCTGGAACATCACGAAGTTCGCGGCCGAGCACCTCGAAGAGGACCGCGAGCCCCTCTCCAATCCCGCATATCGAGACATCGACCGGTGGATCCTCTCGCGGGCCGCCGAGACCGCCGAGACCGTCGCGGCGTACATGGACGAGTACCGCTTCGACGCGGCGCTGCGCGAGGTCCGCGAGTTCGTCTGGCACGACCTGGCCGACGACTACCTCGAACTCACCAAGGGCCGCCTGTACGAAGGCCGGCCCGGCGAGCGCGACGCCGCCCGTCAGGGACTGTTCCTCTCGCTGACGGCCTCGCTGCAGATGCTCGCACCTTTCGCCCCGTTCATCGCCGAGGAAGCCTACGATGCGCTTCCGAGTACCGACGACAGCGTCCACGCGACCGAGTGGCCCGATATCGACCTCCACCCCGAGGAAGTCGAAAATCTGGCCGCCGTCGAGCAGGCCGGCGAGATCATCGTCGACGTGGCCTCGACGATCCGCGGCTGGAAGTCCGACGAGGGAATGGCCCTGAACACCGAACTGGAGAAAGTCGAGGTCTATCCCGACGATGCGCCCGAGGAGCGAGCGATCGACACCTAC
This sequence comes from Halapricum desulfuricans, assembly GCF_017094465.1. Taxonomy (NCBI): domain Archaea; kingdom Methanobacteriati; phylum Methanobacteriota; class Halobacteria; order Halobacteriales; family Haloarculaceae; genus Halapricum; species Halapricum desulfuricans. The sequence goes on along the minus strand of NZ_CP064791.1, from coordinate 1,045,380 downwards.
GACCTCAGCGAAGCCGTCAACGGACCCGTGTTGATGCGCGAGGGCGTGCCCAACGTCGAGCTCGTCCCCGTCGAGGTCGATCCCGACCACTCCGTCATCGGCCCGGAGTTCCGCGATGAGGCCGGGCAGGTCGTCTCCGCGCTCGAATCGATGGATCCCGAAACGGTCGCCAGCCAACTCGACCGCCACGCCGAGGTCGAGGTCGACATCGGCAGCGACGTCGTGACACTCCCCGATAGCGCCGTCGAAATCATCGAGGAACACCGCGCGGCCTCCGGCGAGGAAGTCGAAGTCATCGAATCCGAGACGGCGACGATCCTGATCTACGAGTGATCGCTAGCCAGGAAGTTCACTAACTCCTAATCGGGCGAGATCACTCGCCGGAGCGCCACGTCTTGAGCCAGCTCGCCACACCTATTATGAAAATAAGAATACTAGGATAGAATAGTAATGCGACTACATTACCAGGCCAGCCAAAGGTTATAGTGGCTATTGAAAGATGTAAGAGATAAAAACTCACGACAATAGCGATCGTGTGGAATTGTTGGGTCCAGGACATATATTACACCTCAGAATCCAATCGTTCTGAGACTTATAAATTTATCAATATCAATCGAACTAGTGATCTCTAGATAGGGGCGTCTATATGGGGAAGAATATGGATTGTCAACTTTTGCTGTGAATTTTGACGATATATTGACGGAAAGCAACTCCTGGGGACATGGATGATACCACCGGCCAGGGCACTGAGGGTCACCGACCAAGGCCTCTCCAAAATTCCTCAAGTCTACAATTTGCTTCCGTGCTTCCACATCAAACGGCTTGTGTAAAGATCCCGGATATGTATATTCTTGACCAACAGTTTTATTATACTTGGAGATTATTTTTCTCGATATATATGGAGTATCATAGGAGACACTCAGGCCCGCACCAGAGCCTGCCGAGACGGTAGCTGACCAATCGATACTTCCTGTTTTGGGTCTTGTTGGCCCCCAATCCGTAATCTCCAGACCCTCAAAAGTGTTATTCGACCAGTCTTGTTTGAGCATCGTGTATTCGTTGTAAGCGGGAGCTCCCCCACCCAATTTACGCCCAGGCCATTGTTTCACATGGGGGACACATAGGTAGTTCGTTTGCGCAGCAAGACTATCATTTGTAACTTTATATACCTCTACGTATAGATCAGTCTTCCCAAGCAAGTGCGTAGTTGTGCCATCTGGCCCGTTGACAGTACTGAATGCATCTTTGTCAGTACTGGTGGCTCCTATACGGGTCCACTCCGGTTCAGGCATTGTCACTCATCCCCCTTAAATCGCTGGCGGAAGCGATCGAGATCCCCGTGAGCAGCTTCAACTCGGTCCTGAATACTCGTCGCTGCTGCCTGATTCGACAAGTTGGCCCTCCGTGCAGACCGTCTATTTCCTTGCCCGTGGGGATTTTCGTCATCGGATGGCTGATCAATAGTTTTTATTCTCTCGATCGGTGCACCATTTTGAATAGCGATTCCGTATCCAACGAGTTGCCCGTTTGTTGGTTCTGGATTGCCTGTCACTGCAACCTCTGAAGGAGCCTCTTCGCTCTTGGCAAGTTCTTCGAGCACCGCTTCTCGAACTCTCGATACCTGATTTTTTCGAACGGGATTCGACGGATTGCCTTTTAGAATCTTTGGTCGGGGTCCTCTCCTCTTTGCATTTGCGTCTCTCGATATTATTGGAACGCTAGTTGCTGATATACCTATACTTTTTAGTATCGATCTTCGATTCATTTTTGCCATTTTTTCTCCCTCCGTTTCGCTTGATGCTCTTTTTTGTATTAAATTCTTCTATATTATATAGTTCATGAGTGGCGGTATTCCTATATACCAATCAAAAATATATGGGGTGATAAAGCCAATTCTCTCGAAGAGAGTTGCATTCTGCCGGACACAATAGTCGGATTACTACATTTCGACCGCAGCTACAGTCACTCGGCCATCCGGCGGATCCACTGCTCCGGCGCGTCGATCTCCGCATCTGTCGGTAGATTCTCGGGTCGCTCCCACACCTTGCCGGCGAATTCGATATCGCGAGCGTCCGCGACCGCGTCGAAGAAGTCCTTGCCGCGCTCGTACTGGCGCCGCTTCATGTTCAGTCCGAGGACGCGTCGGATCAGCGTCTGCACCGGGCCGCGGCCCTGGCGGCGGCGCTCGATCTCCTCGCGGAGGTCCTGGTACTCCTCGTCGAAGGCCCGATCCATCAACAGTTCGGCGTAGCCCTCGACGGCCGTCATCGTCGTATCGAGTTCGCCCAGCATCTCGCGGTCGATATCGCCAGCTGCAAGTTTCTCAACGGCGTCTTCCATCCGCGATTCGAGATGGTCGGACAGCCACGGTGCCGCTCCGAACTCCGCGGCGTGGGTCACCTCGTGGAACGCGATCCAGCGGCGGAAGCGGTCGTCGTCGGCAGCGAGAGAATCGGCGACGTGCGCGATATTGGGGTAGACGAAGTACAGGGCGTGGTCGTCCGCGCCGTCGCCGTCCGCGAGCAGTAGTGGGTCATACTGGCCGAGGACGTTGCGCGCGAGAAACGAGAGCGCGACCGTCATCGAGCCGCTGTTGATCACGCGTGCGGCCGACGGGAACATCCCGACCTGATCTTCGAGCGGCGTCATGACGCGCCGAAAAGTCTCGATGTTGTTGTCGATCCAGTGGTGACGGTTGATGATCTGGACCCGGTCGGGCAGGTCGAAATCGATACCGGAGACGGATCGAACGCGGTCACGTGCGTCACGAACGTCGGTCGCGTACCCCTCGCGTTCGGCAGTCGAGATATCGAGGGTACCGGAGTCGGTCCCGGCCTTCGAGGCCTCGGCGACGGCCTCCCAGTCGATCGGACCGGAGCCGGACGCCTCGGACACGGCGCGAACACTGCGATACAGTCCCATGGAGGCCGTACGTGATGGGTGAGTAAAGGACTTCGGCTCGGCCACCGGAGCGGGGGTACCAGCCGGGTCGGACTACCCGCCAGCGAGACGCTTGTACGCGAGCACAGCCGTGAGCGTCAGTACAGCCACCAGCGCGATCGCTTTCCACGGAAATCCGGATGATCCGTCGGTCTCCAGCGCGTCCAGTTCGTCGTCGCCACGGTCGTACTCATCGTCGAGCGAGATTGAACTGAACGGGAGCGCGGCGACGCCGTCCGCGTAGCTGTCGATCGAAGCGTCGTCGAGGTGGATTTCGAGGAGCGTAAACTCGGCCATACCAGTCATTTCACGGACCAGCGATAAAACCGTTACCCAGCAATCGCTCGTATCGCGCGTTTCGCCCCGTGAGAGTCGCTCCGACCCGACACGTTTAAGATTGCAAGGTCTGGGCATACGACTATGAGTGGACGACCGCTTGACGTACTCGAAGCAGCGCTCGAAGAGACAGTTACCGTCCAGTTGAAGGACGGCGAGATGTACACCGGCGAGCTAGCTGGCTACGACCAGCACATGAACCTCGTCATCGAGGAGGGCGAAGACACAACGATTATACGCGGCGACAACGTCGTCACAATTAGTCCATGACTGGCAAAGGAACTCCAAGCCAGGGCAAAAAGAACAAGACCACACACGTCAAGTGCCGACGGTGTGGAAACAAGTCCTATCACGTCAAGAAAGGCGTCTGTGCGTCCTGTGGCTTCGGCAAGTCGGCGAAGCGACGGGGCTACGAGTGGCAGAGTAAAACCGGCGAATAGGATCGACGATGCACGAGAAGTGCGGCGTTGTCGGCATCTCCTTGCAGGATCGTGACGCCGCCCGTCCGTTATATTACTCGCTGTACGCGCTCCAGCACCGCGGCCAGGAGTCCGCCGGGATCGTCACCCACGACGGCTTCCAGCAACACTCCCACGTCGAGACCGGGCTGGTCGGTGACGTCTTCGACGAGGGGGACCTCGATCAGTTGAACGGCGCGAACGGGATCGGCCACGTCCGGTATCCGACCTCCGGCGGGCTCGGCGCCTGCTGTGCCCAGCCGTTCTCCGTTTCGTTCAAGTCCGGTTCGCTCGGCCTGAGTCACAACGGCAACCTCGTCAACGCCGACGAGGTACGTGACGAGTTGGCTTCGCTCGGACACGCGTTCACGTCACAGGGCGACACCGAAGTCATCGCCCACGACCTGGCTCGCAACCTCCTCGAGGAGGACCTCGTCCGTGCGGTCAAGCGGACGATGGGCCGGATCCACGGATCGTACTCGCTGACGATCATGCACGACGACACCGTGTTGGGAGTTCGGGACCCCCAGGGCAACCGTCCGCTGGTCATCGGCGAGCTCGAGGACGGGTACGTGCTGGCCTCGGAGTCGGCCGCGATCGACACGCTCGACGGCGAGTTGATCCGCGACGTCGAGCCGGGCGAGTTGGTCGTTCTCCACCCCGACGGGACGGGCTACGACACCTACCAGCTAGTCGACAACGAATCGACGGCGCACTGTTTCTTCGAGCACGTGTATTTCGCGCGCCCGGACTCGAACATCGACGGCACCCTCGTCTACGACGCGCGGCGCGAACTCGGACGCAGACTCTACGAGGAGAGCGGTATCGAAACCGACGTCGTCATGCCGGTCCCCGACTCCGGTCGGGCGTTCGCCTCGGGATATGCCGAGGCCGCACAGGACGCGGGCGGGGACGTCGACTTCGCAGAGGGACTGATGAAGAACCGCTACGTCGGGCGGACGTTCATCATGCCGACCCAGGACGAGCGCGAGCGGGCCGTCCGGCTGAAGCTCAACCCGATCAAAAACACCGTCGAGGGCAAGCGCGTCACGCTGATCGACGATTCGATCGTCCGCGGGACGACCTCCACGCAGTTGGTCGAGTTGATGCGCGACGCCGGGGCCGAGGAAGTGCACGTCCGGATCGGCGCGCCGCCGATCGTCGCCCCGTGTTACATGGGGATCGACATGGCCACGCGCGAGGAACTCATCGCCTCGGACATGTCCATCGAGGAGATCCGCGAGACGATCTCCGCGGACAGTCTCTCGTATCTCTCGGTCGATGCGGTCGCTGAGACGCTCGGACAGCAGCGCGACGACCTCTGTCTCGGCTGTGTCACCGGCGAGTACCCCTACGACATCGAAGGCGAGGCAACCGACCGGGACATCGAGCGACCGGTGATCGAGTCGTCCACAGCGGACGACTGACTGGGGCCGTCATTTCCAAAAAGACTGGACTGGTTCCAGCGACTTACTCGGATGTAAAATAGCGAGAAGGTAAGCGTCGTTTAGTTATTTGCGCCGGGCCACTTGCTCAGCTCGGCGGAGTTGCCCTCGCCATTGTTCCAGATGACGCGGACAGTGTCACTGTCACTGACGGCATAGTCGATCGACGTGCCAGCGCTGACTTTATCTCCGACACCAGCATCAGACCAAGCTTTGCGTTCGTCTGTGTGGTTGCCCTCACTGCTACCAACCATATAGAGGTTGTTTGCCGAAATCGAATCCCCACCGGAATGGGAGACAGTCAGGATGCCCGTGTCACTAGCATTGGTTGCGGTTTCCCCGAAGTCATCTGTTTCGTTTGTGTCCGTCGGACTGTAATCCTCCTGGAACTGTGCCTGCGGGGCGGTACTACTGACCGACTCACCGAGTCCGAGCACGAACGTCGCGATGACGGCCGCGAGGATCACGGTAATCGCGACCATCAGGATCACGCCGATGACCGGACTGACTGCGTCGTCGTCTGTGAAGAGTTGTTTCAGTTTCATGGTTTCAAGTTCACGCGGGACGTGATGGCACGGAACACCCAGCAGGTGGGCCGATTCCGTTGCCGTCGTGCCTTTCTTTCGCGTGCTCTGTCGGATTATAGCGACCACCGAATATAAAAGGTGGTATCCAATTAGCAAATCTGAAAACACTACCGGCGGCGGGCCGTCGCAACGCTGACCTGCCCGACCGCAATCCCCCCGTCGCCCGGCGGCAGTCGATTGTGGCGCAGAAGGTCCAGTCCCGCGTCCGTTACTCGCTCGCGTATCGTCCGAGTAATCGCATCGTTGTACGCAACGCCGCCAGTGAATCCGACCGCGTCGACACCGCGGTCGGTTGCCGTCTCGACCGCGATCCCGGCCAGCCCACGCGCCAGCCCGTCCTGTGCCGTGGCTGCGAGGTCCGCAGTCGGGTGGTCTGACTGGCGATCGTCGAGACGCCGAACGAGCGTTGCCACGTCGACCGTCGGACGCCCCTCGGTCGTCGTCCGCGGCACTGCGATATCGAGCGGATCCCCGTCGGCGGCCGCGGCTTCCAGCTTCATCGCCGGCTCACCCTCGTAGTTGCGCTCCGAGCAGACGCCCAGCAGAGCGCTCGCGGCGTCGAGTGCGCGCCCAGTACTGGTCGTGACAGGACTGTTGACGCCCCGCTCGGCTTGCTGGCGGATCGTCACGGCGTCGCTGGGTCGCTCGACGACGCCCCGATCGAGGAGGAGGTCGTCGATCCGCTCGTCGTCGGCGAGCAGGCTCGCCAGGATCCGGGTCGGCGACTCGATGGCCGCGTCACCACCGGGCAATCGAAACGGGGCCAGACCGCCGACGCGCTCGTAGTCGCCGGGCGTCACGTCCAGCACTTCCCCGCCCCAGATCGTCCCGTCGGGGCCGTAGCCGGTGCCATCAGCAGCGATCACGACCGCCCGTTCCTGCCTGTGTTCGGCGAGCAGCGAGGCGGCGTGTGCGTGGTGGTGCTGGACCGCCACCGGCCCGTCCATCCCGCCGTCCGCGTACTCGTGGGCCTGCTCGGTCGTCAGGAAGTTCGGATGGAGATCGCAGACGACGACTCCCGGTTCGATCCCCAGCAGATCCCGAAGGTGAGCGACCGTGTCAGTGAGATAGTCCACGGTCGCGGGACTGTCTACGTCCCCGATGTACTGCGAGGGAAAGACATCCCCACCCTGGGTGAGCGCCACCGTTGCGTCGAACTCAGCTCCGAGCGCGAGTACGTCCGGTAGAGCGTCTGCACCGCCGGTATCGCTGGGGGCGGGCCACCGCGGGATCGACTGTGGCACCCACCCTCTAGAGCGCCTGATGAACTGCCGCTGGCCGTCGACGACCCGGACGACGCTGTCGTCGCACCGCTGGACGATCTCGCGATCGTGGACCAGCGCCGCGTCGACGACGCCGTCGAGATCGGACAGGATGTCCTCGGTCGTCGTCGCCATCGGGACGCCGGGTAGGTTCGCACTGGTCATCACCAGCGGCCCCATCAGGTGATCGAACAACAGGTGATGAAGTCCTGCGTACGGTAACATCACGCCGACAGTGTGCAGACCGGGCGAGACCACCGCGAGCCACGGCTGGTCGCCGTCCGCCTCAAGCAATGCGATCGGCCGACGCGTGTCTTCGAGCGTCTCGCGTTCGGTCGTCGAAACGCTGGCGAACGACTCGACCGATTCGACATCCGGTGCCATGACGGCGAAGGGTTTCTCCGGCCGACCGGTGCGCTCGCGCAGGTCCGCGACGACCTCCGGGTCGGTCGCGTCACACGCCAAATGCGCGCCACCGATCCCCTTGATCGCCACGAGGTCGCCGTCGGCGATCCGCTCGCAGGCCGCCTCGATCGCCGTCTCGTCGCCCTCGCTCAGCGTTTGCCCCTCGCTATCGAGGAGTCGAAGCGACGGGCCACACTCCGGGCAGGCGATCGTCTGGGCGTGATAGCGCCGGTCGGCGGGATCCTCGTATTCCGCCCGGCAGTCCGCACACATGGGGAATTCGTCCATCGACGTCGTCGGTCGGTCGTATGGGAGCGATCGAATGACAGTATAGCGAGCTCCGCAGTCCACACACGAGGTCGCCCAGTAGCCGTGATATCGGGAGTCGGGGTCACGCATATCCGCCAGGCAGGCGTCACACATCGCGGTGTCCGGCGGGATCGTCCCCGATCCGCCGTCGGCATCGCTCGAAGGGACGATCCCGAAGGACTGCTCGCCTTCGGGGTCGGTCCAGGCCACGTCGACGCTCTCGACGCGGGACAGCGGCGGCGGGTCGGTTCGAAGCGTCTCCAGGAACGAGTCGATCGCTGCTCGCCGGCCTTCCAGGCGGATCTCGACGCCGGCGTCGCCGGTGTTTTTGACCCAGCCGCCCAGGTCGTTGTCGACAGCCGTCCGGTAGACGAACGGCCGGAATCCGACGCCCTGGACGACGCCGGTGACGGTCACTGCCGCGCCCTGCTCGTCGTGCATCACTTCTACTACCGGGGGCTGGCCCTATGAAATTGCTGACCCGAAATCCGCTACACAGAGTGCCTCCATCAGTCGCCAGAGGCAGTGCCCGGCGCCGAGCCAGTCGCGGGCGCCGGCGGTTCGTGCGTCCCGAAGTCCGGGTGGGTCTCCTCCATCCAGACGTACACGACCGCCCCGGAGAGGAACATCAGGATCGCAGTCATGTAGAAGGCTGCTTCGACGGTCACGAACTCCATCGACAGACCGATAAGGATCGCACCGACGCCGTATCCCGAATCGCGCCACATCCGGTAGACGCCCATCCCGGTCGCACGCCACGTCGGATGGGCAGCGTCGCTCGGGACCGTCATCAGATTCGGGTAGAGCAACGCCATCCCGAGGCCCGAGGCCGCCGAGAGGATAGCCCACATGAAGTAGCCCTCAACCAGCACCATACCGAGGACGCCGCCGCCCGCGAGGAACATCCCGGCGATGACGGGCGGTCGGCGCCCGATCCGATCGGCGAGCCCGCCGGTCGCGATCTGGAGGAAATACATCGCGCTGTGGATACCGACGACGAGTCCGACGGCCCCGATGGCGACCCCTTCGCTCGTGAGGTACAGCGGGACGGCGAGCCAAAACAGCGTGTCGACGAACTTCTCGATGTGGCCTGCCTGTGCCGCGGCGAACAGCGTCCGGTCGCCGTACGTCGCGCGCTGCAGCACCTCGACGAACGGGAGGTTCGCGTCGTGGTGACTCTCGTCGTCGATCTCCGCCCGCGCGTACTGGACCGTCTCCTCGATCAGGAAGATGGAGATGAGAAACGCCAGCAGGACCACGACGGCGAGGAAGTAGAAGGGTTCGGGCCGGAGGCTGAACTGGCCGGCGATGAGACCAGTGATCCAGGCACCGGCGGCGACGCCGGCGTATCCGAAGGCCTCGTCGATGCCGACTGCGAGTCCGCGCTGGTCGGGGCCCGCGAGGTCGATCTTCGCGTTGATCGCCATGCTCCAGGTCAGCGCCTGGTTGATGCCCAACAGGACGTTTCCGATCGAGATCCATCCCCAACTCGGTGCGAAAATGAGGATGATCGGGAGCGGGAGCGCGGTCGCCCAGCCGAGAACGAGCACCGGCTTCCGGCCGTACTCGCCGCCCCACTTGCCGGCATAGAGGTTCAGGAGCGCCTTCACGAAGCCGAACGAGACGACAAACGAGCCGATGACGAACAGCGACTCGACGCCGAGAACGTCCCGTCCCAGCACCGGTACGACGGCGCGCTCGGATCCGATAGTCAGGCCGGTGGCGAACACCAACAGCACGTGCAGCGAAAACTGCCCCTTGTGCTCGCGGATTCCCTGTTTGAGTTCGGTTGTCATGCTCATAGGGTCACTCCGCTGCGCAGTTGTTCGGCCCCAGCTCCAGTTCGGCCAGGTCCTCGGCCGGCACGGACTCCCGGCCCACGTTCGTCCGTTTGACGCGCTCGAAGTTCGGGGGATGATCGGGAATGTCCGTAGCGAGATCGCGGACGAACGCTTCGCGGTCGCGATCGAGATCCGCGTTCCGTTCTCTGACCTCGGTGAGGGTCGCGGTCACCGGCGGCTCGGGCGATCCGGGATCGTGTGCCGGCAACACCAGCGCATCGGACGAGCGATCCAGCAACCGCCGGAGGCTCTCGTAGAGCGTCGCGGCGTTTTCCTCGACGTCGGATTCCTCGATGCCGGCTTCGACACCCAGTTCGACGCGGCCGACGCTGTCGTGGAAGAGCGTGTCACCGGTGAGTAGCGCCTGCCCGTCGAGATCGAACGAGACGCTGCCCTCGCTATGGCCCGGCGTGTGGACGACTTCGACGCCCACCTGCCCAACCGTCACGGTCTGTTCGTCTTGGATGGGTGTCGCGTCGATCGCGATTGCGTCCTCGGGGTGGAGATAATAGGGGACGCCGTGACGGTCGGCGAGGTCGGCGGCGCCCGAGACGTGATCGGCGTGGGCGTGCGTGTCGAAGACGCCGACGAGGTCGGCGTCGTGGTCGGTGAGGATCGCCTCGTACTCTCCGAGATAGTGCGACGGATCGAAGACGGCGGCTTCGCCGTCCGAGACGAGGACGTGCGAGAGGCATCCTTTCCCCGGTCGTGCCACCTGCACGAGCGTGCCATCGAGGTCGACCGGAACCGGGGCGTGCCGGTGAACCCGGCTCCAGCCGTTCATGCCGTCCGCGAGCGTCTTCGCGTCGCGCCCCATCTCCAGGAAAACATCGGTCGCAGTCTCTGCCACGACGCCCGCAGCGCAAACTGTTACGATCTCTGTGTGGTCGGGGAGGTCGGCGAACGCGTCTCTGGCCCCGTCGGGATCCTCGGTCAGTTCGTCGTACACGTCCACGTTGACGCTACCGGGGATATGCCAGTCGTCGTAGTTTTCCTCGTGGCGGACATCGACCACGAGGAGGTCGTCCGCGTCGGTCTGTAGGCGTTCACTGAGTGCTTCGGGACGTATCTCCGACATCGGTGTGTACCCGTATGAGCAGAATATGGATATGTATGCTGCCGGCTATGACCGGCACCATTAATTCTGCCCACTCGAATATAGCTATATGAGCCTGTACGAGGCGTCGTTCCGGGTCAGACACGAATGTCCGTATCGAGAACTCTCGGAGGAATTCCCTGACCTTACGATCCGTGAGTGGTACCTGAACGACTGCCAGGTGATCGAACTCACGTCGCCGCACGCGCCGGCCGAGGAGTTGCTCGATCGGATCGACAGCCTTGGGACGGTGCTCCACGAATCGGTCGACGAGTCCGGCCTGCACGTCGTCACCCAGGCCTGTCTCTGTTCGCTGGAAGACTCCATCGTCGAGCGCTTCGAGGAGTACAACTGTCTGTACCAGCCGCCGACGGTCCATCGCCAGGGTTGGGAACACTACACGGCGATCGGGTTCGACGAGCGCGATCTCCAGGCGCTCCTGCAGGATCTGGAAGCCGATCGGGACGTCGAAGTCCTCTCGAAGACCGCGATGACGACACAGCAGATCCCCCACAGTATGCTGGCCCCGGTCGATCAGCTGTTCGAGGACGTAACCGAGCGACAGATGGCAGCGCTTCGGCTCGCACTGGAAAGCGGGTACTACGAGCAACCCCGGAAGACGTCCCTGCGCGAGTTGGCCAAGCGGACGTCCGTCGCCCGATCGACTTACGAGGAACACCTCCGGAAAGCGGAGAACAAGATCCTCACGAACACCGGACAGTTCCTGCGACTCGTTACCGCAACGTCCACGACGAACCCGCTTGACGTCGACAGATCCCGCCGGACCGAGCAACTGGCGGATTGAGCAGCCGGCTGGATATTCCGCGAATCGAGGCAATCATCGATATGCCGATGATATGAGTTATCGTACGTCTGCGCTGAGTCTCGTAGCCCGGGAGATGACGGCCTTCAATCGTGAGTGGTGTGCTCTCCGTGCTCGTGAGCGTGACCGCCGTCACTGGCGTGTTCCTGACTGCCCGTCTTCGAGACGTAGGTGTCGTGATCGTGAGCGTGTGCGTGCCCACGCTCGTCTAGGAATGCGAGCAGGTCACTGACGCCGTCGCCGTGTTCGGCGTCGGTCCGGAACACCGGCATCTCGGGGGCGATATCGCCGACATCCGATTCCATCAGATCCAGGTCCGAGCCGACCGCATCGGCGATGTCGGTCTTGTTGATCACTGTCGCGTCACAGGCCTGGAAGAGCAGTGGATGCTTGCGCACGACGTCGTCCCCTTCCGTCGTCGAGACAACCAGCACGCGGGCCTGCGCGCCCAGCGGGAAGTCCGCCGGACAGACCATATTGCCGACGTTCTCGATGTACAGCGTATCGAGCGCCTCGAGGTTCAGTTCCGAGAGCCCGCGTTCGACGAACTCCGGATCGAGATGGCACTCCTTACCAGTGTTGACGTTTGCGACCTGTGCCCCGCGCTCGCGGAAGCGAGTCGCATCGTCCTCGCCGGCCACGTCGCCGACGATGACGCCGATCGTCTCGTCTTCGGGTGCCCGTTCGATCAGACGCTCGATCAGGCGAGTCTTGCCCGCACCAGTCGCACCGAGGAATTCCGCGACGAACAGTCCGTGCTCGTGGACGACCCGCTCGTGGAGGTCCTCAGCCTGCTCGGCGAACTGTGCGAGGATGTCCGCCTCGGCGTCGTCGCCGTCGTGGTCGTGGTCGTCGTGTCCGAACCGATGGGCCCGCAGCGGCCCGATCGGCACGCTCGGACCGGACCCGACCAGTCTGTCGACGACACGCTCGATTCCGTCCTGTAGTGGATTGCCGTGGATATAGTACGTCATGCTGTCTCAGTGGGTGTACTGTCCGCAGTCGGTTCCTCGTCGGAGACGGTCAGACTCATCAGCCGGCAGCTGTCGCCGCCGGCGAGTTCGATCCGCTCGCCACACTCGGGACAGGTCAGATCCGGCGCGTACACCAGCGCGTTCTCCGCGACGTCGGGCTCGCCGCTCCACCCGCACGCACACTCGGCGTGCGGTGTGGCCGTCTCGACAACGACCGTCGCGTCCGCAGCGATCGTGTCGGTCTTGGCCGCGTCCATACACGTCTCCAGTTGATCCGGATTGACGTGGCTGGCCTCCCCGACTTCGATCTCGAGGTGGGTCACGCGAACGGCGTCGTTTTCCGCCGCGTGTTCGCGGGCGGTATCGAGTATTTGCGAGGCGATGGAGAACTCGTGCATGTCAACAGATCCGCGGGAGTTGTTCGCCCTCGGGTTCGCTCAGATACCGGTTCCCGAAGCCGGTGTCGAGGATAACTCGGCCGGCGTGATCCGCGACGACTTCGCCGACGATGGCGGCGTCTTCGCCCTGCGGGTGAGCCTGGATGGCCGCCAGCACCGCGTCGGCGTCGTCGCTCTCGACACCCATGACGACTTTCCCCTCGTTGGCGACGTTCAGCGGCTCGATCCCCAGCACCTCGCCCGCTGAGGCGACCGCGCCCGAGATCGGGATCGCCGTCTCGTCGATCTCGATACCGACCTCGGCCTTGCTGGCCATCTCGTTGAGCGAGGTTGCCAGCCCTCCGCGCGTGGGATCTTTCATCGCCGTCACCTCGCCTGCATCCATGGCGGTCGCCACGAGGTCGTTGACGGGCGCGACGTCGCTCTCCAGATCGCCTTCGAAGTCGAAGCCCTCGCGCTCGGAGAGCAGCGAGATGCCGTGGTCGCCGATCGTGCCGGTCACGATCAGTTTGTCGCCCGTCGAGAGGCCGGCGTCCGGCACGTGACTGCCCTGCGGGACGACTCCGACGCCGGTCGTGTTGATCGCGATCGTGTCGATGTCGCCGCTGCCCATCACCTTCGTGTCGCCAGTCGTGATCGGCGCGCCTGCCTCCTCGCTGGTCTCGCCCATCGACTCCATGACTCGCTCGACGGTCTCGACCGGCGTCCCGGCCTCGACGATCAGCGAGCAGGTCAGCGCGATCGGTTCCGTCGCACCCATCATCGCCAGATCGTTGACTGTCCCGGAGACGGCCAGCCGACCGATGTCGCCCCCGCGGAAGAACTGCGGCTTGACGACGTGGCTGTCGGTCGTCACGACCAGCGAGCCGCCGCCGTTCGCCAGCCGCTGGACCGACCCGTCGTCCAGCGCTGCCAGCGGGACGTCAGCGGCCCCGTCCTCGAACCGTGAGACAGCCAGTTCCTCGATCAGTTCGCGCATCTGCCCACCACCAGCGCCGTGGGCTTCGGTGATGACTTCCTCGTCTGTGTCGCTCATGATTTAGATGTCCGGTTGGCCGCCGTATTCGAGCCAGATCTTGCAGGGCCCCTCGCTTGAGACCATACACGCCCCGACCGGGTTCTGGGGTGTGCACTCCTCGCCGAACAGGGGACACTCGTCGGGATCGGCTGTGCCAGCCATGATGTCCCCGCAGATGCAGTCCTCGGTCAGCGGATCCGCCCCACCGACGTCCGGCTCGATCTCGAAGCGCTCGCGGGCGTCGTATTCGCTGTACTCCTCGCTGAGGATCAGATCCGCGTCGGGGACCTCGGCGATCCCGCGCCACTCGCCGGTGGTCGTCTCGAAGACGTCCCACATCAACTCCTTCGCCGGGACGTTGCCCTCCTCGGTGACACACCGCTGGTAGGCGTTCGCCAGTCCCGGCTCGTCGTCGCGGATGAACTCCAGCAGACGCGCCAGCCCGAACAGGATGTCGATCGGCTCGAACCCGCCGACGACGGCCGGCGTCTCGTACTCCTCGACGAACTCCTCGAACAGCCCGTAGCCGGTGATCGTCGCGGCGTGGCCCGCCGCCAGGAACCCGTCGACGTCCGTGTCCGGCAGTTCCGCGACGATCTCCATCGCCGGCGGGACGTACTTGTGGGCCGACAGCACCGAGAAGTTCTCGGGCGGGTCGTCGACCAGTACCGCCGCGGTCGGGGCCGCGGTCGTCTCGAAGCCCGTCGCGAAGAAGACGACCTCTCTGTCCTCCTCTTCGGCGATCTCGGCGGCCTCGCTGGCCGAGTAGACGACGCGAACGTCCGCCCCGTCTGCCTTGGCGTCGTCGAGGCTCTGCTCGGTGCCGGGCACACGGAGCATATCCCCGTAGGTCGCGACGATCTTGCCGTCCTCGGCGAGCGTGACGGCCTCGTCGACCTCGGGCATGTCGGTCACGCAGACCGGACAGCCCGGTCCCATCCGGATGGTGAGCCCGTCCGGTAGGAGGCTTCGCAGGCCGTACTTGGCGATGGCCTGCTCGTGGCTCCCGCAGACGTGCATGATCGTCACCGGTTCGCCGATGTCGTCCATCAGCGACTCCAGTTTGTCGGTCAACTGCTCGGCCTTCTCGGGATCCCGGAACTGCAGGTCCTGGTCGCCCGTATCGACGGCCATCTAATCACCACCGATTCCCAACTGCTCGTCCGGCTCGCCGCCGATCTCCTCCAGCGCTTCGTCCTCGTCGCCCTCGAGGAACGACTCGTAGATTTCCATGGTCTCCTCCACCTCGTCTTCGGGGATCTTCCGGATCGCGAATCCCGCGTGGTTGAGGATGTAATCCCCCACCTCGACGTCCTCGTCGACGATGTCTATCCGCACTGTCTTCTCGACGTCCCAGAACTCCGCGGTGGCTTCTGCGCCGTCGATCTCCGTGATCTGACCCGGTATACCTAGACACATTGATATCGCCTCTGTTGGCTGGCCCACGATCGCGATGTCCTCCCGCTATCGCGGATCGTGAGAGTCCCTACAGGCAGCTAGGTCCCGACCGGTCTTTTATACTCGCCCCGATTATCACGGCCTGGAAATCATCACGGTCGTCTCTGTTGGACGCGCCAGTGGGTGTGTCGAAACAACAGCGGTTCTATGCGGGCCCGACTGCGACGCGGATCCCTTCGGCGAGATCGGCGTATCGATCCGTCCCCGTTCCCTTCTGGACGTAGCCAGTGACTTCGACGTCGCCGGCCTCGGTTTGGATCTCCGCCCGGTTCTTGCCAGTGAAAAAGAAAAAGGGAAGCCCCGGCTCGCGTTCACGGACCGTTCGGAGAAACTCGATGCCGGACATCGATGGCATCGAGTAGTCGCTGACGACACAGTCGAACGAATCGGATTCGAGTCGATCGAGTGCATCGGGTGCGCTCGTTTCAGTCGTAACTTCGATCGCATCGTCTTCGCGCTCAAGGAAGGTCTTAGTCAGTTCGAGGACATCCGAATCCTCGTCGACAAGTAAGACAGTGATCGTTCCGGCCATTACTGACAGCTACGGGAGTCACGAACTTGTACTTTGACTATCGCCGGTCACGCCTCAGCCGTGTCGATGGCAGATCCGATCCGGATGGACCGATAGCCACAGGCGTCACACCGCCACTTCGTCTTCTCGCCCAGGTTGAGGGTCGTCGTCGCGACCTGTGTGAACGACTCGTTTTCGCCACACGACGGACATGATCGGTTCTGTGCCATATATGCATTTCCAAATATTATCTTGAGCGGCTTAAACGCTCGCTCGATCAGCGAAAAAGAGCGTTCTTGCCGATTGGCGCCAACCGACAGCGAACCCGGGAGTGCAACTGGCGGAGACATCCAGCGTCAGCCGACAGGCTGGCCTTTTATACCCGTCCCGCTCGAACGGCTGTGCATGAAGATATACACCGGACGCGGCGACGACGGACTCACGGACCTGCGCGACATGTCCCAGGTGTCGAAGGCAAGCCCTCGGATCGAAGCCTACGGTACTGTCGACGAGGTGAATGCTCTGGTCGGTGTGGTCAGGCCGGTCCACTACGACGATCTCGAGAACTGTTTGCGCGAAATCCAGAACCAGCTGCACGTGCTGCAGGCCGACCTCGCGACGCCGGAACCGTCCGACGACGACCCCGTCGTCACCGGGGCGCACGTCGACCAGGTCGAGGCGTGGATCGACGAGTTCGACGCGGAACTGGAGCCACTGGAGCAGTTCGTGCTGCCAAGCGGATCCGATCCCGGTTCGAAGCTGCATCACGCACGAGCGGTCTGTCGACGCGCGGAACGTCGGACAGTCGACCTCGCTGGGTCACAGTCCGAGGTCAACGAGGACGCAGTCGTCTATCTCAACCGGCTGTCTGACCTCCTGTTTACGCTCGCGCGTGTCATCAACAAGCGTGAGGGGAACCGCGAGGAGCATCCCACGTACTGATCGATCCGGTCCTGTTGAGATGGTCGCAGCCAATTCGGACTGTGATGCAGCCTCCGGACGTCAGGCAGCTACTACCGGGATCAGCTGGGGAAGTGGGGCTCGGTATCCGGCCGTATAACGAAAAGCAATTCTTAAGTCAGCCACTCCGGTAGCACGTAGTGCGCGGGTCGGTGATCTAGTTCGGTTATGATACCTCCTTCACACGGAGGAAGTCGGCGGTTCAAATCCGCCCCGACCCATTAAGTTTCTAAACGTCGTTGAAGGAGTCTAAGACGACGACCACTGGCGACCTATCTTCAGAGTTATTATTTGAATCAATCCGTTGATCGGAATCACTCCAGCCAGGCGTCCGTGATCCGGACAGTCCCGCGCGTCCCGTCCCACTCGGCGTCGTCCACCTTTTTCTCGTCGGGTTTCCTCGGGCCTGCGGCCCTCCGGGAACCACTCCTCGAAAAAGCTGGGCCAAAAAGCCTCGACCTCGCGGTGCTCGGTCGAGTTGCCTAGCTGTCAATAGCCATCTCGCATCACTGTCTTCGGAGACAGAGTCACTCCAGCCAGGCGTCCGTGATCCGGACGGACCCGCGCGTCCCGTCCCACTCGGTATCGTATTCGAGTTCGATCCGCCGATCCATGTGCGGGCCGTCGGTCACGATCGTCTCGAACTCCCCGCCTTCGCCGAGGATGTGTACACCGTACTCCTCGTTGAGAGCCTGGAGGTCGGCCAATGCGTCGCTGTCAAGCCGACGGCCGAGCCACGATTCGTCCAGCCCGTATGCGGCGACCTTGATGATCCGGATCTCGAACCCCGCATCCAGCATCGATTCGGCCAGCGCTTGCGGGTCTTCCTGCCAGAGCGGGGCGAACAGTTCGGCCCCAAGTCGGTCGCACATCGCCTGGATCCGGCTGGTTTGATACTCGCTCTGGACGGCACCTGCGGTGACGCCGGTGATGCCACCATCGAGGCGCTCGTCCAGTGCGTTCAGTTCCGCCTCCAGGGGTCGGAGTTCGGCGTCGCCCTGGTCGCCGGCGTCGACGACGTCCTCGGTCTCGAAATCAGCCGGTTCGATGGTTACCAACTCGACACCGATGCTCTCGGCGGCCAGTCCGGCCAGTTCCGTCGCCGGGACGTGATACATGTACGAATCGCCGTCCGGATGGACCGTCACCAGTCGCTCGATCGGATGGCCGGCTTCCAGGGCCCGGTAGAGGGCCCACGAGGAGTCTTTGCCGCCCGAGAAGAGGCTCACCCACGCTCCGTCGGACATACTCCGTGTAGGTGGTCCCCGGCCTAAACCTTGCTCGGTCGAGCGACAGTTTCCTCGTGGGCAATCGCAAAAATAGAGGACGAGACCGCAATCGACACCGACGTTATCGGTGGACCGTGATCGTCACCGCGCCACAGTCACACTCGTAGGCCCGGCGTTGACCCTCGTCGGTCTCGAAGACCAGCATACAGTGATCGTCGTCGAGTACCCGATCGCAGTGTTCGCACGTGCTGGTGAGTTCGTTCAGCATACCTACAGCTAGGTGCCGAGGGGTACTGAAAGCGAGCCATCCCCGGAGTGAAAGTGAAAGTGCGGGCAGGCGGCGGTCTACAGCCGAGTTCACTCGCCGTTGGCGATCGTGGTGTGAGCACCGATGAGCGCACCGCTGAGGTCGAGATTTTCGAGGTGCGTGTCCCGATCGATGATCGAATCGCGGAGTTCACAGTCTCGGATCGTCGTCTCGGGGAACACGACCGAGCGCTCAAGCGTCGAATCGGCGATCTGGGCACCCTCGCCGACGTGGACGTTCGCGCCGATCTCGGCGTTCTCGATCGTCGCGCTGTCGGCGACCCGGCTCTCGCCGTCGAGTTCCCAGGCGACGGCCTCGAGGTAGCTCTCCGGCGTCCCGATGTCGAACCAGGCCTCCTCGAAGGAATAGGCCCAGACCTCGTCGTTGTCGACGAGCCACTGGACGAACCAGCCGGGTTCGTCCGGGTTGTTACCCGCTGCGAGGTACTCCTCGAAGCGGATGTCTTCGGCGGGGAACGCGTAGCAGGCGATCGAAACAAGCGTACTCGTCGGGTCGTCGGGCTTCTCCTGGAAGTCGACGACGCGGTCGTCGTCGAGTTCGACGACCCCGTATTCAGTTGCCTTTTCGAGGCTCCCGACGTCGTAGGCGGCGATCGTCGTCGCGCCGTGGTCCTCGAAGGCGTCGATGAACTCGTCGATCCCGAAGCTGATGAGGTTGTCTCCGGCGACGACCAGGAGGTCCGTGTCTTCGAGACCTTCCCGCTCGACCAGTTGCGCGAGCGCGCCGACGACGCCGAACTTTTCGTCTTCGGCGGTCGTCTCCTCGACCGAGAGCTGTGGCTTCTCGAAGTCGGACTCGCGCAAGTGTGTCTCGAAATCGTCGGCGAACCGTTCGTTCGTCGAGACGTAGACGTCCTCGACCCGGTCGTCGGATTCGAGGTCCGCGAGAACGCGATCGATGACCGTCGTCTCACCGACCGGGAGAAACATTTTCGGTCGGTTCTTCGTCACCGGCCACAGTCGCGTCGCATAGCCACCAGCGAGTACGACAGCGTGCATACCCGTTCTCTCTTCCGGCCGGATGTAAGTCGTTTTGGTCTCGCAGGGCCGGTGGACAACGCATATGTTCGTCCATTGTGAACACAAGGTATGCGCGAGGCGAGCCGGACGACACGAGAGCGGATCGCCGATCGATTGCGCGAGACGCCGATGGAGGCGGGTGCGCTGGCAAACGAGTTCGATATTCGAACGAGCGTCGCGCTCGATCACGTCGATCACGTCGCCCAGTCGCTGGAGTCGGCCGACGAGCAGTTGCTGGTTTCGCCACCGACCTGCCAGGACTGTGGCTTCGAGGAATTCGACGACCTGATCAACCGGCCGAGCAGGTGCCCCGAGTGCAAGAGCGAGTCGATCAGCGAACCGGCGTTCACGATCGAGTGACCGATACTGGCGGTCTGCCGTGCGTACACTTATTTGCCAGCACTGACAGCAAACAGCTGTGACATCCGATCGCTGGCTCCTCTATGGAGCGTACGGGTACACCGGCGAACTGATCGCTCGCGAAGCCGTCGACCGGGGCCTCGATCCGATCCTCGCCGGGCGGAACCGGGAGAAGGTCGACAGGCTTGCCGCCGATCTCGATTGCGAGTCGCGGGTGTTCTCGCTGGCTGATCCGGGACTCGAGGGGCACCTCGACGATGTCAATCTCGTGCTCAACTGCGCCGGGCCGTTCGTCGACACCCACGAGCCACTCGTGGCGGCCTGTCTCGACAGCGACACCCACTATCTCGACGTCACCGGCGAGATCGAGGTGTTCGAGTCGATCCGGGAAAACGACGACCGTGCCCGACGGGCGGATCTGACACTGCTCCCCGGCGTCGGGTTCGACGTCGTCCCCTCGGACTGTCTGGCTGCACACCTGGTCGAACGACTACCCGAGGCCGAATCGCTCGCGATCGGGTACCAGCCCGCGGGTGGGTTCTCGCCCGGAACACTGAAAACCGCTATCGCGGGGCTCGGCGAGGACGCCCTCGTCCGTCGGGACGGTGGCCTCGAACCCGCCACGGTCGGCCAGACGACTCGCGAGATCGACTTCGGCGACGGGCCGGTGCCGGCGATGACGGTCCCGCTCGGGGACGTCTCGACAGCGTATCACACGACCGGTGTCCCGAACATCGAGTGCTACCTCGCGGTCCCGCCGGGCGCGACGCGCTGGCTGCGCTACCAGCGCTATCTCGATCCCATCCTCGCGCTCGGCCCGGTGCAGACGTTGCTCGCGAAACTTGTCGATCGACTGATCGAGGGACCCGACGCCGAGACGCGGGCCGAGACGACGGCGACGCTGTGGGGGGAAGTCAGCAATGGGGACGCAACGCGGGTGTCGCGGTTGCGGACGCCGAACGTCTACCGGACGACGAAGCTCGCGGCCCTCGAGGTAGTCGAACGCGTGCTCGCGGGCGACGCGCCGGCCGGACACCAGACGCCGGCGAGTGCCTTCGGACCGGAGCTGATCCTCTCGATCGAAGGCGTCGAACGGATCGACGAGTGGCACCGATGATCGGCAACGAAGCACCCGGGGGCTCGATTCGACGGCGATCACGCGCCGAACTCGGTCTCGGTGACGCGAACGACAACCGTCTCCTCGACGTCTCGCAGGTCGTACTCGGGCAGATCGGGCCCGGTTCGCGTGACGAACATCGGTTCGACCAGCCGGGGCGGGCGATCCCGCTCGGTCTCCATATCGGCCGGATCCGACTGATCGTCGGCCGGACCGCTGCCGGGTTCGACGACGCCGTAGATCTTCAGGAAGCGATCGGTCTCCCCGGGTGCGAGTTCGTCGTCGCGAACGGCAGTCGCCGCCTCGCGGGAGAGCCACTCGGATTCGGACACGCTCGGTTCCAGCACGAGTACGTCTTCGACGAACCGAACGAGATACCAGTTGAGGTCGTTCAACAGCGCGACTGCCGCCCCGAGGCTCACTGTTTCGACCGCGACGGCGTTGTCGTACGGTTCCCGGAGGTCGTAGGTCGCCAGCGCGTTGCGGGAGGTCTCGCGGCTGAGTAGTTCGTATTCGAGGTTGACGTCCTCCTCGCCGAGCAGGCAGACCCGCGTCATCGTCTCGATTCAGGCCGCCCTTCGGGAAAGCGATTTCGCTCGCCGTCTCGCGAACCGCACGCGTCACTTCAGATTGTGATCATTCCACGATTGTCCGATCGTCGGCGATCGCCCTCACCCGCTCGAACAGATCCGCTGGTTCGGCGGCCTCGACAGCCTCGAGGGTCGCGTTCGTCTCGGGGTACTCGGGTGCGACCCGGTTGCAACCGGCCGGGATCGAGGTGTCCTCGTAGGTGCCCAGGTCTCGCGCCCGCTCCAAGATGTCGGTCTTGTCGGTCGTCACCAGCGGTCGATGCACCGGCAGGTCCGTCGCGCGGTCAGTGACAGCGAGGTTCGCAGTCGTCTGGCTGGATTTCTGTCCGATCGACTCGCCGGTGACGACCCCGACAGCGTCGTGGTCGTCGGCGACTGCGTCGGCCATCGCGAGCATCGCCCGGCGGAGCGAGAGCATCCGCGTCGCATCGACCGCCGCCAGCAGATCGGCGACGAGATTGCCTGCGGGAGCCACGCGAAGGCGCATGTCGTACTGGGGAGCCAGCTCGGCGAGCCGATCGGCAGTCGCGACGGCACGCGCCCGGTGGTCCGTGCCGCCGAACTCGCCGAGGTCGACGTACAGGGGGACAATCGGACTCCCGCGGCGCATCGCCTCCCAGGCCGCGACAGGCGAATCGTGACCCCCACTGAGCAGGGCGACGAGCGGGCGCTGACTTCCCAGCGGGAGCCCGCCCGGGCCCTCGCGCTTCTCCAGAAAGACGAACGCCTTCTCGGGGCGACACTCGACGAAGACAGTGAAGTCGGGATCGTCGAGGTCGACGGTCGGCTCCGCGCCCAGCGACTCGATCGTCTCGCCGACGGCCGCACCCCCCTCCTGTTCGAGGTCAGTACTGGAGAAGGGGTGGGCGTCCGACGAACCGGCTCGGCGAGCCCGAACCGCGAACGCGCCGCCGTCGTATTCCCGTTCTGTCGCCCGTTTCATCGCCGCCAGGATCGCGTCTAGTTCAGGTTCGACGCGGACCGCCGGGCTCGCCGAGACGACGCCGAAGGCATCGGTCGCCGCCTCGGTGGCGTCCTCGATATGCTTGGGATCGGTCCGGACGTAGAGCCGGTTGCGCTCGGTTCGGACCGTCCCGGAGATCGAGCGATCCGCAAGCAGGGCGTCGATGTGGCCCTGGAGCTGGCGCTCCATCTTGATGCGGACCTGGTCGCTCTTGACGCCGAGTTCGCCGTGGCGGACGAGGACGGTCCCGGCAGCCGGCGGGTGCATACCCGCGGGTACTCCACTGGCGAATAAACAGCCTTCGACCTCGGGACGACACGAACGGTCAGATGCGAACGTCAGAACGTCGACTAGGAAGAGTACGGACGTCGGAACGTCGAGCGGTAGGAATACGGACGATCAGAACGTCGAGATGTCGCCCTCGATGACGGCTTCGGTGACATCAGTGATGTTGGCGAGTTCGTCGTCGATCGTCGCCTGGACCTCGGACTCGACGTCAGCCACGGAGACGCCGTCGTCAGTGACCAGTTGCGCGTCGGCGACGTGGGGTTTGTCGATCGGCTGGCCGATCTGGCTGAGCAGGCGGATCTGGACCTCTTGAATTCCTTCGACCTGTTCGGCGACCGACTGGGCAATCTTCGTCGAGAGGAGGTTGTAGATCTTTCCGATGTGGTTGACCGGGTTCTTTCCGGAAGTCGCCTCCATGCTCATCGGGCGGTTCGGCGTGATGAGGCCGTTCGCACGGTTGCCACGACCGACCGACCCGTCGTCGCCCTGCTCGGCGCTCGTCCCGGTGGTCGTGAGGTAGATCGCACCCTCGTCGTAGTTGTCGGCGGTGTTGACGTGAACCTCGACCGACCGGTCAGTGTACTCACCCGCGAGATCGGAGACGTACTCGCGAACGCCCTCGATCGTCTCGCGGTACTCGCTCATATTTTCGACGTAGTCATCAATGACCGCGACAGCGACAGTGACATCGATGTGATCGCCCTCGCGTTTGCCCATCACCTTGACATCCTGTCCGACCGCCGGGTTGTCGTCGCTGTAGGGGCCGTTGAGCTGCCGTTCAGTATTCAGGACGATTTGCTCGGTCTCGGTCAGTGGTGCGTGACCGACGCCATAGGAGGTGTCGTTGGCCATCGGAACCGTGCCGTCCTCACCGAAGACTTCCTGGAGATCCCCGCTACCTTCCCCGAGTTTGACGTCGACGATCACGTCCGTTCCGACGTCCAGGTCCGGGAACGTCTCATCGAGGTAGTCCCGAGCGGCTTCCAGCGCGATCGACTCGGCGGGGAAGCGCTGTCCGTCGTAGGTCTTCGTCGCGCGCCCGACGACGAGCAGATAGATGGGATCGAGCACTTCGCCGCCGCCGAAAGCCGGCGCGGCCGTCCCCGCGACTAGTTGCGTCTCGTCAGTATTGTAGTGCAGCACCGTCCCGTAGCGGTCGAGATACTCTTGGGCGAGCGCGCGTGAGACGCTCTCGGCGACGCCGTCACAGATCGAGTCGGGGTGACCGATCCCCTTTCGCTCGACGATCTCTACGTCCTGCTCTTCGACTGCTCTGTCTTCGGTCGGCTGGACCCGGATGTTCCGCTGACTCATTACCCGGGTTTGGCCACCCGTGGCTCTATAACTTACGGAAACTTTTCGAGAGAGTGTGATTACTCCTGGGTATCCTCCGGCGTGTCGTCCGCGAGCAGGAGTTCGAGATACGAGGTCCGCAGCTGGTTGTCGAGATCCAGCCCGAGATCGACGAGCAGCTCGACGGCCGCCTCGCGAGCGGGCTCGACCCCGTCCGCGGTCTCGACGTCGGTTTCGACCTCGACGAACTCGCCGACGTCCTCGACGGTATCGAGCGTGACAGTGAGCCCGGAGACGGTGAAGTACTCGCGGTCCTTGCGGACGGTCGCGACCGGTTCGAACCCGAGTGACTCGAAAAGTTCCCTGACCGTCTCGCCGTCGCCGACCGTCGTCTCCAGTTCCTCGCGGGTCTTCGACTCGGCCTCGATCTTGGGGCCTTTGTACGTGATCCGGGTCACCCTGTCGCCGTCCCGGGTCTCCTCGCGAACCCGGACGGCCTCGTCGGTCGCCGCGAAGTCCCGATGCGGCGCGTCGTAGTAGGTATCCGCCTGTGTGAGACTCTGGACGCGCTCGGCAGCTAGCGCTTCGAGACGTTCGCGCACCCGATCGTGATCGGCGCGGAGCTTCAACTCAACCTCGTACATATCCGCGAAATCGCTGCCATCGGACTAAAGTCGTCCGCTCCGAACGGAAACGTTGTCCTTAAGAGTGCAACGACGGACAGAGATACTATGAGTAACGATTCCGAGGCCGAGGAGGCCGACACCGAAGAAGAGACGGCCGACGAAGAAACTGAGGGACTCCAGAACGGCGACTTCATCGAGCTGGACTACACTGCCTGGACGGTCGAGGGCGACCAGCTCGTCGACACGACCGACCCGGAAGTCGCCGAAGAAGAGGGCGTCGGCGAAGAGCAGGAGTTCGGTCCGCGGACGATCGTCCTCGGCCAGGGCCACATCTTCGAGACTGTCGAAGACGACATCCTCGGCAAGGAGGTCGGCGATAGCGGCTCTGTCACAGTCCCCGCGTCCGAGGCCTTCGGCGAGTACGACGAAGACGAGGTTCGAACCGTCAGCGCCAACAAGATCCCCGAAGACGACCGCTACCCCGGCGCACACATCGATATCGACGGCGAGCACGGTCACGTCGAGACGATCATCGGCGGTCGCGCGCGCGTCGATTTCAACCACCCCCTTGCGGGTGAGGATATCGAGTACAACTACGAGGTCCTCCGAGAGATCGACGACCGCGAGGAGAAGGCCCAGGGTCTCATCCAGATGTTCCTCGATATGGAACTGGAGGTCTGGTTCGAGACCGAGACCGTCGAGGAAGAGCAGCTCGTCGAGCCCGACGAGGAAGCGGACGAAGAGGCCGAGCCCGAGACCGAGACCGTCGAAGTCGAGGAGGAGACGCTGTACATCGAAGCGACGCCCCAGCTGACGATGAACCAGCAGTGGATGATGGGCAAACAGCAGATCGCCCAGGAACTCACCCAGCAGCTCGGCGTCGATCGGATCATCGTCCAGGAGGAGATCGGCGGTGGCGGCATGATGGGCGGCATGGGCGGCATGATGGGCGGCGCCGGCGGTGACGTCGATGTTGACCTCGAAGAAGCCGTCGAAGACATGGATCTCGAAGACGCCGACGTCGACGCCGACGAGATCGTCGACGAGCTCGAAGACTAAACTTTTTCCACTCGGGTTCGAGTCGCGCCTCCGGCGCGCTCGAACCGCTCGTGCAAAAACTTTAGCGATCCAAAAAGGCCGGACGCTCCCGTTGGTCGCGTCCGGTGAAACGCCTCATTTCGTTCGGCGTATGCTACGGTCGACAGCTACAGTTCGAATCGCAACTTCTCAGCGGCGTCGCGCATCTCAGCGGTCGAAAGCCCTGAGAGATACTCACTCAGATGGATCAGGACTGCTGTGCGGTTGGGGCGGTTGGGAAGTAGCATACGCGTCTTCGGCGCGTTTCACCGCGAGCGCTCGACCGAGCGCGAGCGGCCTTTTTCCCCAAGTTTTTACGAGGAGTGGTCCGCCTCGCGCCGAATGGCGCGAGTGCGAGACCCGACGAAGTAAAAAGTGGCTAGGCGATGTCCCGGCTGGTGTCGATGCTGACCTCTTCGACGAGGTTGAGTTTGATGACGTTCGTCGGCGCGCGCCCGCCGCGGAACTTGGGGATCGACAGCTGGTTTTCGACCTCGTCGCCCTCGATCGTCGTGTCCATCTGGAAGATGACGTCCGCGAAGTGCTCGGTCGTGTCCCGAAGCGGCGGGACCGACCGCCCGTCCAGACAGTGCAACACAGCGAGACTGCCGGTGTTGAAGATGTGATTCTGGAGGTCGTTCATGAAACTCCGGAACCGCGAGGGGGGCTCCTGTTCCTCCAGAACGTCCAGCGGGTCGATGATGAGGTTCGAGGTCTCCGGGAGCGCACTGACGAGTTTGCTGGCGTTGTCGAGCGGTGCTTCGCCGGAGACGTGCCGGACAGTTGGCTCACCGGTGTTGGTCGGCGAGTGTTCGAGGCTGTCCCGGATCGCCTGCTTCGAGCGATCCAGCGACAGATACAGCGTCCCGCGGGTCGCGGTCAACTCGTAGAGAAACAGCTCCGCCTGACTCGCCGGATTGGCATTCAACACGACGATACTTCCGGCCGGGATGCCACCGTCCAACTTCCGGTCGAGGACATCGATCCCGGTCCGGAGCCGATCCTGCATAGCTCACTGTGGGCTTGACGTCGCACGTGATTAAATATTGTGTTCGTCGCTGTACAGCGGTCTGAAACGAATCCGGACGGTGTATATCGTTTCGTCTGGAGATCGAAGAAAGTCGGTTCCGCTAACTGTTGGTGACGGATGGCGGACTCCGAAGCGTGACGAAACCGGCGTAGTTACAAGAATCGGAACGTTTCGAGGTTCTTCGGCGCGAACGTCCGCATGTTGTACTCGTGGTACAGCGCCGAGGAGAGGTCCTGTACCGACGATTCGTCACCGTGAACACAGAGGACCTTCTCGGGTCGGGGACTCATCGTCTTCACGAAATTCTCCAGGCCCTGGCGGTCGGCGTGGCCGGAGAACCCGTCGACGGTCTCGACGTCCATCCGCATCTTCATCGTGTCCGACCGACCTGCGTCGTTGCCGACGGGGATCTCGTCCCAGCCGTTCTGGATCCGCCGGCCGAGCGTCCCCTGTGCCTGGTAGCCGACGAACACGAGTTTCGAATCCGGATCGCTACCGAGGTGTTCGAGCCAGGACATGATCGGACCGCCGGTGACCATCCCGGACGTCGAGAGGATGATCGACGGATCGTCGTCTGTGACCTCCTGGCGCTCTTCCTCGCCGCCGTCGATGTGGTTGAACTGCTCGGCCAGGAAGGGGTTCTCGTCGTCGTGAAAGATGCGGTCGCGAAGGTCGTCCCGCAGGTACTCGGGATAGGTCGTGTGAATCGCCGTCGCCTCCCAGATCATCCCGTCGAGGTGGACCGGCATCTCCGGAATATCACCGCTCCGCATCGCTTCCTCGAGCACGAGCATCAACTCCTGGGAGCGACCGACCGCGAAGGCGGGAATCAGGACCTTGCCGCCCTTCTCGTAGGTGTCGTTGATGACCTCTTTCAACTTCTCTTCGGAGTCCTCCTGGTCGGTCTGGTAGTCGTTTCGACCACCGTAGGTCGATTCGAGCACGAGCGTCTCGACGCGGGGGAACTCGTTGACCGCGCCGTTGAACAGGCGCGTGTCCTCGTAGTGGATGTCTCCCGAGAAAGCGATGTTGTACAGCCCGTCGCCGATGTGGAAGTGTGCGATCGAGGAGCCGAGAATGTGTCCGGCGTTGTGGAGCGTGAGCTTGATGTCCGGGGAGATGTCGGTCACGTCGCCGTACTCGATCGGGACGGTGTGTTTGATCGCTTCCCGAACCATCTCCGAGTCATACGGCGGTGTCCGGCCCTCCTTGGCCGCAACGTCGAGGTAGTCCAGCGTGAGCAGTCCCATCAGATCGCGGGTCGGCTCGGTCGTGTAGATCGGACCGTCGTAGCCGTACTTGAACAGTAGTGGAATGAGTGCCGAGTGGTCCAGGTGGGCGTGAGTCAACACGACCGCGTCCAGCGAACTCGCGCCGGCACCCAGCGCTTCCGGCACCTGGAGGTACGGCACTTCCCCCTCGGCCCCCGGTTTGTCGCCGCAGTCGACGAGCACCCGCGTCTCGGGCGTCGAGACGATGAACGCGGCCCGACCGACTTCCCGGCAACAACCCAGCGTCGTGATCCGGACCCACTGGTCGTCGGACATCTCCTCGCGGTGGATCTGGCGGCCGATCCGTTCGAGGATGTCCCGGCGCTCGTCGCGCTCCTGTTTGAGGAAGTTCCGCACGTTCTCGACTGTCGAGGACTCGATTGGCGGCGTCCGAACGACCTCGGGCGTCCAGCCGACCTCCTGGGTAATCTCGCGCATCGTCGTGCCGTGGCGACCGATGACGAGGCCGGGCTTCTCGGCCTCAATGACGACCTCGCCAGTGTCGGCGTGAAAGTCCAGGTCGGTGACGCCTGCCTCGTCGGGGATGACCGATCGGATCCGGTCGCGGGCGTCCTCCGGCCGCGTAAGTACGTCCGGGTCGGGGCGGACCGTGATCCGCTTGCGGAGCTTGGATGCGAGACGCCGCACCAGGTCCCCATCCTGGGCGAACTGCTTTGGATCACGGGTATAGATTACCAGTTCCGGACCCTCGAATGTGACATCCGAAATCGAAATCCCGGCCGGAACCTCGTTGTGAATCGTTTCCTCTATCTCTTCGAGTTTCTGATCTACTCTGCTCATGGCTGAATGAGACGGCCGATCACGCACACGCCGCGGCTGGTCGCCGCAGTGTTCGTGTCGTGACCACTGCTGGATAAGACTGTCATATCTGACGGTTGGACTGCCTGTCGGTGTACCACTCCGAACGACTCACTGTGAGTGTTCGGAAAACCGATCTATACCTGTTCGTATTCCCCTCGGATTATAAAAGCCTTCGCAAAGACCTCCCCATCGATGGAGCTAACCAGCGAGACAGTCCGGATCGAATACGAGTGGACCCGTGATCGCGGGTCCGAGATCGTTCCGATCGTCAATGCGGTGCGTGCCGACCTCGGTGACGCCTTCGACACGACGGTCGAGTCGATAACTATCGAGGCGTATCACGACGCCATCGATGCGGTCTTCGCAGACGGCGATCGGGCAGTCAACGTCGCCGCGCTCGTGGGTCTGCTGCGCGATCTCGACGTGACCGGCGATTATCCGGGTTTCATTGTCGATGAACTGCTCGCGCGCGAGCTGGCGGCGGCCATCGCGGGGGAACAGCCCCGTCGCCTGCTCGCGGAAGCGACCTTTCACTACGCGGACGTCCACACCCACGGCAGCGTTGACGATCCTGCAGGTCTCGACGACCTTGACGCCGCGCTCGCCGCGGGGGTCCAGACTCGTCTCCCCGGCTGGGAGTGGCAAGCGACGGAGAGTCCGTTCAGCGTCGACCCCTGAGACCGACAGTCGGCTGTCGAATGTCCGAGAGGTGTCTGACTGAGAGTTATCACCGGGGAGGACCGTCATACGACCACTATGAGTGACGAGCGGACGATCACGGTCGCGGAAGTGAGCGACGGCCCCGGCGGGACCGGCGACCCCGGAACCGACGTTTCGTTGCCCGTTGTGGAACTGCTGACTGGTCGCGGATTCGTCACTGGGAAGAGCGGTAGCGGTAAGAGTAACACCGCCTCTGTCGTCGCTGAGAACCTATTAGACGCGGGTTTCGGGCTCCTCATCGTCGATATCGACGGGGAGTATTACGGCCTCAAGGAGGAATACGAGATCCTCCACGTCGGCGCCGACGAGGAGTGTGACATCCAGGTCACCACCGAGCACGCCGAGAAGATCGCCAACCTCGCTCTCGAGCAGAACGTCCCGATCATCCTCGATATCTCCTCATTTCTGGACGACGAGGAAGCCGAGGCGCTGCTGACGGAGGTTTCGAAGCATCTCTTCGCGAAGGCCAAGAAGCTCAAACAGCCCTTCCTGCTGCTCGTCGAGGAAGTCCACGAGTGGATCCCCGAGAACGGCAGCGTCGGCGAAGTGGGAAAGATGCTGATCAAGATCGGCAAGCGCGGCCGCAAGCACGGCCTCGGGATGGTCGGGATCAGCCAGCGGCCCGCCGACGTCAAGAAGGACTACATCACCCAGTGTGACTGGCTCGTCTGGCACCGCCTGACCTGGAACAACGATACGAAGGTAGTCCGGCGAGTCCTGGACGGCGAGTACGCCGACGCCGTCGAGGACCTGGGCGACGGTGAGGCCTTCCTGATGACCGACTGGTCGGAATCGATCCGGCGGGTCCAGTTCCACCGCAAGCAGACCTTCGACGCCGGGGCGACGCCCGGACTGGACGACTTCGAGCGCCCGGAGCTGAAATCCGTCAGCGACGACCTCGTCTCCGAGTTGCAGGCGATCAGCGAGCAGGAACGACAGCGCGAGAACGCGATCGCCGAACTGCGCGAGGAGATCGAGAAGAAGAACTCCCGGATCGCCGAACTCGAAACGGAGCTGCAGGACGCCCGCGACCTGAGCCGGATGGCCGACCAGTTCGTCGACGCGCTGCTGGACCAGGTGGAGGGTGCCAGCCCCGGTCGAACGGAGGCCGAACGGATGCGCGCCCGACGGCAACGACGCGAAGGGCAGGCTCCGCCGGCGTCCGAGCAAGACGGCGAGAGAGTGGCGTCAGATCCTGGCGACGAGACAGACCCGGCAGACGCCGAGCCGACGACCGACGACTCAGAGACGGGTGTCGGGGAGGAGACCTCGTCGGCGGAGGCCGAAGAGGCCGCGGAGGCGTTCGCGGCCGTAATGGGTGAAGACGGAGACGCTGCGGACACCGACCCCGGTGACGTGGAAACTGCTGGCGCGGAGACGGCCGACACAGACGCCACCGACGGGGTCGAACAGCCGGGATCGAACGGCGACGGGGATCTATCGGCATTTGACTTTTCAGACGCTGATATGCCGGCGTTCGGGTTCGAGACGCCGGAGTTGGCGGACACAAACGGAGACGGAGCGGCGGCCGAGACTGACGGGACGGCAGCCGACGGTGTCGCGACCGCCACGGACGGGAGTGAGGACGGCCGAGCAAACCAGCCACAGGGCAGCGACGACGATGCGATCGCCGAGGCGGTCGGGGCCGTCGACGAGGCCGAAGCGCCGACTGTGGATAGCCCGACCCCGCCGGCGGTATCGTCGCTCCGGTCGGAGATCCGGAACCTCGACGCCAAGGCGCGCCGGATGCTCGCGTACTACGACGACCAGGGGCCGGCGACACCGCTTGACGCACACTTCGTCGCCGGCGGCACCGGCGATCGGACCGACGCCTACGCCTACAATCGAACGCTTCGAACCGCGGGACTGATCGAGCACGTCGGACGAGGGAACTACGACATCTGTCTCCGCCAGCGTCTCGACGAAGCGACGAACGGCCGCCTCGAAGACCGTGAACTCGACGCGTTCCGAGCGTTGCTGGCCACCTCCTTCGAACGATCCGAAGGGTCGTGATTAACTCCCCGGGAGGATGTCCCCGAGGGCCGCGCCGAGGGACATCGGAACAAACGCGACGACGACGTTCGCGAGCGCGACGACCGGCTCGTTCCAGTCGACCCGCCCCCATCCCGTCAGCATAGTGACTGCCAGCAGGAAGGAAATGGTGAGGACACCCACGAGTCGGTACGGAACGATTCCGAACAGGCGGTTCTTGACGCGGACGTCCTGGATCTCGGCGACGTACAGCACCCCGATGGTGATCGAAACGGCGGCCAGCCCCGTCCCCGCGAGCAACAGCGGATGACCGGCCAGAAATGCGCCGATCTCCTGGGTTCCACCCTCCACAGCCATCGGGATTCCGAAGAGCAGGGCCCCAAGTAGCGCTTCCGACGCGTCCGCACGATCGAACCCCCAGATGACGCGCCCGAACGCGGCGTCCGAACGTGTCGCTTCCGAAGCGAGGTCCATCACCGCCTCGACCTCCCGGCGTTCTTCGGCCGAGTCGACCGTCTCGGCCAGTTCTTCGAGTCTATCGAAGATGTCGCTCACGTCCGGTTCGTCCCCGTCGCCGCGCGTTCCCACATCCGGGTCGTCCCTGCCCCTACGCATTGGCGACACCCGCCTGTGCGGTCGTGGGCGGTCGGCCCGAAGCGTACAGCGTCGCGCTCATTGCCGAGGGCGACGGCGCGAGACCCGTTAAGCGTTCCCTCGATCGGGAATTTTCATCGACCGGCGCGAGGCAAACTTTATTACTGCTGTACATCCCTAGTGGAAGACATGGAACGTTCCAGTCGGCAGCGAGAGCGAGTGGCCACCGACGAGGACACGACGGAGGCGGAAGAAGACGAGCGTGAGACATGTCCGGAGTGTGGATCGACGTCGCTCGTCGCGAGCGCGGACGGGGGTGAGCTGGTATGTGACGACTGCGGGCTCGTCGTCGAGGAGGGGACGATCGACCGGGGGCCCGAGTGGCGGGCGTTCGATCACAGCGAGCGCCAGCAGAAATCCCGCGTGGGCGCGCCGACCACCCAGACGATGCACGACAAAGGCCTGACGACGACCATCGACTGGAAGGACAAGGACGCTTACGGTCGCTCTATCTCCTCGAAGAAGCGCAGTCAGATGCACCGGCTACGCCGCTGGCAGGAGCGGATTCGGACGAAAGACGCCGGCGAGCGCAACCTCCAGTTCGCCCTGAGCGAGATCGATCGAATGGCCTCGGCGCTCGGCGTCCCGCGCTCGGTCCGGGAGGTCGCCTCGGTCATCTATCGGCGCGCACTCGACGACGACCTCATCCGCGGGCGCTCGATCGAAGGGGTTGCCACTTCAGCGCTGTACGCCGCCTGCCGACAGGAGGACATCCCGCGAAGTCTGGAAGAAGTCTCGGACGTGTCCCGCGTGGAGCAAAAAGAGATCGGCCGCACCTACCGGTATATCTCCCAGGAACTCGGTCTGAAGATGGAACCGGTCGATCCCAAGAAATACGTCCCTCGCTTTTGCTCGTCGCTGGAGTTGACCGAAGAAGTCCAGAGCAAGGCCAACGAAATCATCGACGTGACCGCAGAGCAGGGTCTGCTCTCGGGGAAATCCCCCACAGGATACGCCGCCGCAGCGATCTACGCCGCCTCGCTTTTGTGCAACGAGAAGAAGACCCAGCGGGAAGTCGCCGACGTCGCACAGGTCACCGAAGTCACGATCCGCAATCGCTATCAGGAACAGATCGAAGCGATGGGGCTGTGAGGCGGGCTCCGACGGACAGTAGAGCGCGATTCGCTCGGTGAACGTTTTGTGTCTGGCCGTTCGACCCTGAGATATGAGCGAGCGAACTCGCGCACACGTGTTCATCTCCGGGCGCGTCCAGGGCGTGTTCTTCCGGGCGACGACCCGTGACACCGCCCGCGAGCAGGGCGTCGACGGCTGGGTGAAGAATCTGGACGACGGCCGCGTCGAGGCCGTCTTCGAAGGGCCGAAAGACACTGTCGAAGCGATGGTCGAGTTCTGTCACGAGGGGAGTCCGCAGGCTCGGGTCGAGGACGTCGTCGTCGAGTACGAGGAGCCGACGGGGCTGGACGGCTTCGAGATTCGGTATTGACAGCCGGCAGTCTTCCCCCGCCGTTTTTGCGCCGTCCCGCCGAAGGCTATCGTATGAGCCTCGGCGACGTCATCACGAGCGAACAGATGGCAGTCATCGACAGGAACAGCGCCGCGCTCGGCGTCCCACCCAAGCAGTTGATGGAATCGGCGGGCAACGCCGTCGCCCGCGCAGTCCGGTCGGCCGTCGACCCGGGGGGAGAAGTAGTCGTCGTCGCCGGACGGGGGAACAACGGCGGTGACGCCTTCGCAGCGGCGCGGTTCCTCGAAGAGTACGACGTCCGGGTTCGACTGCTCGGGCGCGCGGAGACGATCACGACGGAGATCGCTCGCGAGAACTGGGAAGCGCTGCAGGCGAGCGAACTCGACGCTCGCGAGGTCCGGGACTCGGCGGCGATCGAGTTCGGGGAGCCCGACCTGTTCGTCGACGCGATGCTCGGAACCGGTGTCAGCGGCGCGCTCCGGGAGCCGATGGCCACGGCGGCCGCGCGGCTGAACGACAGCGACACGCCCGTGCTCTCGGTGGACGTCCCCTCGGGGATGGACGGGACGACTGGCGCGCTGGCCGACAACGCCGTCGAGGCCGACCACGTCGTCACCTTCCACAAGCCGAAACCGGGACTGGACGCCCTTGCCGCGCCGGTTACGGTGGCCGACATCGGGATTCCCGAGGGCGCCGAGCGGTTCGTCGAGCGCGGCGACCTATCCAGGCTCTCCCGGCCGGCCGACAGCCACAAGGGCGCGTTCGGGGAGGTGCTGGTGATCGGCGGCGGTCCCTACACCGGCGCGCCGGCGCTGGCGGCACAGGCGGCACTGCGAGCAGGTGCCGACCTCGTCCGGGTCGCCTGCCCACAGTCGGTGGCCAGCGAGGTCCAGGGCTACAGCGAGAACCTGATCGTGAGGCCGTTCGACGGCGATCGGTTCACCCCGAACTCGGTCGCAACGGTGCGGGAACTGGCAGTCGATCACGACAGCGTCGTCCTGGGGCCCGGTCTCGGAGCCGCGGAGAACACGCTCGTGGCCGTCCAGGAATTCCTCGGTAGCTACGACGGCGTCATAGTGGTCGACGCCGACGCGCTGGAAGTGGTCCCGGGCGTCGAGACCGACGCGTCGCTGATCGCGACGCCCCACCAGGGAGAACTGCGGGCGATGGGCGGCGAGACGGCTGATGGCTGGCGCGAGCGCGCCGATCTGGTCGAATCGTTCGCGTCCGACCTCGGCGTCACGCTGCTGGTCAAGGGGCGGTACGACGTACTTTCCGACGGCGAGCGAACGCGCGTCAACCGGACCGGCAACCCGGGGATGACTGTCGGGGGGACTGGCGACGTGCTTGCGGGAACAGTCGGCGCGCTAGCAGCGACTCGGGACCCGATGGCTGCGGCGGCGATCGGCGCGTACGTCACCGGCGCGGCGGGCGATCGAATCGTCGACCGGCGGGGATACGGTCTCGTGGCGACGGACCTGCTCGACGCCATCCCGCCAGTGATGTGGGGGGTCGACGATGCGTGACGACGCGGACGGGCGTGGCGGCGACGAACTGACCCACACCGACGCGTCCGGCGACGCGCAGATGGTCGACGTCGGCGACAAGCCCGATAGCCAGCGTCGGGCGGTCGCTCGCGGAACGATCCACCTGGAGGCTTCGACGGTCGAGGCGATCCGTGCGAGTGAACTCGAGAAGGGGGACGTCCTCGCGACGGCGCGGATCGGGGCGATCCAGGCGGTCAAACACACATGGGAGACGATTCCGATGTGCCATCAGATCCCGATCACCAACGTCGAGACCGACTTCGAGGTCGGCGATACAGAGGTGACGCTGACCGTGGCCGTCGAGACCACCGGCAAGACGGGCTGTGAAATGGAAGCCCTGGAGGGCGTCACGACGGGACTGAACGTCGTCTGGGACATGGTCAAGGCCGCCGAAAAGGACGCGGACGGCCAGTACCCGGAGACGAGGATCTCGGACGTGCGGGTGCTCGAAAAGGAGAAATCGACCCGGTAACGATTGCGGAAATGAACTACGGATAGATCTTGTAGACTATTTATAGACCCCTTATATGTGGGTATGTTTAAGTGCATAGACTCTGACTAGATAGATAGTGACACACAATGTCAAGGCGAACGATTGAGACGGACATCTTCGGGCGCGAAACGACGTTCGAGTACTCGGAGCGGTGGGTCGGTTACTCCCTAGTGACGCTGCGGCTGGTGATGGGATGGGTCTTCTTTTATGCCGGGATCGACAAGTTACTGGCCGGCGACTGGTCCGCACAGGGTTATTTGATGGGCGCAGCCAGCCGAGAAGGGAGTCTCTTCCCCGGTCTGTGGGAAACGATGGCGCAGAACTACGTCGGCCTCATCGATCCGCTGAACATGTGGGGGCTGACGCTGGTCGGCCTGGCGCTAATAGTCGGGGCCGCGGTCCGCTGGAGCGCCTTCTGGGGTTCGGTCATCATGCTGTTCTATTATCTCTCCGGGTACCCTCTCGAGAACAGCCTGCTCATCGACAGCCACGTCGTGTACATCGCGCTGCTGTTCGGCATCGGGGCCTTCGGGGCCGGCCGGATCCTCGGCGTCGACGAGTATCTCGAACGGACGGCCGTCGTCGAGAACAACCCGTGGCTGCGGTACGTCCTGGGCTAGCGTCACGTCGGTTCGGCCGACGGTTCGACGAGGTCGCTCGCCTTCGCACGCGCTCGCTCGACGACCGACAGTCGCGCCTCGAAGTCGACGACGATCCGCTCGCCGTACTCGACGTCCTCGACGTTCGCGTGGTCGTGGATCCAGGAGACCAGACTCATCGCGTCGTCGGTCATCGGGAGCACGAGCCGTTCGCGCTGGAGGTCCGGCAGCGCCTCGTCGATCCGCTCGCGGAGCCGGTCGATGTTCTGTCCCTCCCTGGCGCTGACGGCCACCGGATTCGGAGCCAGCGCCGACAGCGCCTCGCGCTTCTCGCGGAGTTCGCCGTCCTCGACGGCGTCGATCTTGTTCAGAACGGTGAGAATGGGAGCTTCGTTGCGCTCGTAGAGCGTGTCGTGGCTGGTGACGAGTTTCTCGCGGATCTCCTCGACGGGCTCGCTGACATCGATGACCAGCAGCACGAGATCCGCGCGGTAGACCGAATCGAGCGTCGACTTGAACGATTCGACCAGCCAGTGCGGGAGATCCGAGATGAACCCGACAGTGTCGGTCACCAGCACGTCACGGCGATCCAGGTCGGCCTGCCGGGTCGTCGTCCCGAGCGTGGTGAACAGCCGGTCCTCGCTTTCGGCGGTCGGGTCCAGGTCGGGGTGGAGGTCCTCGTTGTCGTCGACCGCCATGTCCGCTGCCAGTCGGCGCAGCAGTGTGGACTTGCCGGCGTTGGTGTAGCCCGCAAGCGCCACCAGGTCGAATCCGGATTCGCGGCGCTGCTCGCGGCGATGTTGTTCGGTCTCTTCGATCGACTGGAGCTCTTCACGGATGTTGGCGATCTGGTTTTTGATGTCCTGCTCGCGACTCTCGTCGTATTCGCCAAGCCCCATGAACCCGGGGCGCTCGTCGCGCTTTGCGAGACTGGCCTTGGCTTCCGCCCGCGGGAGTTCGTACCGGAGTTCGGCGAGTTCGACCTGCAGCTGGGCCTTGCGGGTCTGGGCACGCTGGCCGAAGATCTCCAGGATGAGCCGGAACCGATCGAGGATCCGGACGCCTTCGGGAAGCTTGTTGCCGAGGTTGTAGGTCTGATACGGGCCAAGCTGGTTGTCGAAGACGACCACGGAAGCGTCCGTCCGGGCGACGACTTCGGCCAGCTGTTCGGCTTTCCCCTCCCCGATGTGAAACGCCGGGTCCTCTGTCCGGGTCTGGGTGAGTTCGCCGGCGACGTCGTAGCCTGCCGAACGGGCGAGGTCGGTGATCTCGGCGGTGTCGGCACTGCCGGAATCGACTCGCTTGGCGACGACTGCTGACTCTCGATGGGTGTTGTCCGTCACTCGCCCCCAAGTAGGTGGCGCGGCTATATAATTTTCAGGCAAAGGAAAACGGCGGGAGATGGGATCCCGCGCGTGTGACACTACGGAGCCGGTTGGCTCCATTCGATCACTACGGGAGCCAGCCGCATAAACCTCTAGCGTCGTTTATATCTTCGCTCCGTTGATTTCGTACGGATCGCTGTAAGGTCCGACCGCCGCGGTACAGCCGATGCGGCACAGACGTACAACGGTCACTATCAGTCGAGATCCAGGCCCCGGATCGAAACGCGCTCGGGACCGTCTTCGACGTGCCCGATGATCCGGGCGTCCTCGCTGTCGGCGACGACTGTCTCGGCGTCGGCTTCGGCCAGCGCAGCGACAAATCCAGTGCCCATATTGAACGTCCGGTGCATCTCCTCGCTGTCGACGTTGCCCTCCTGCTGGACGAACTCGAAGATCGGCTGGGGCTGGAACGGATCCGTGATCTCGTAGTGGAAGGGGCCCATTCGAGTGAGGTTTGTCCAACCGCCGCCGGTCACGTGCGCCGCGGCGTGGGCGTCGTGCTGGCGCAGGGGAGCGAGCACGTCGCTGTAGATGCGCGTCGGCGTCAACAGCTCCTCGGCGATTGTCCGCTCGGGGGCCGGCGGGAACGGATCCGTGTATTCGTGCTCGCGCGTGACTGCCTCCCGGGCCAGCGTCAGCCCGTTGGAGTGGATCCCCGAGGACGGCCACCCGACGATCGCGTCGCCCGGCTGGGCTTCGCCGGGGAAGACGGCGTCTTTCGGCGCGAGCCCGGCACAGGTCCCGGCGATGTCCAGACCCCTGATCACGTCCGGCATCACGGCCGTCTCGCCGCCGACGAGCGCGACCCCCGCACGTTCGGCCCCCTCACGCAACCCGGCACCGATCTCCTCGCTTGTCCCCTCGTCGGGCGTCTCGACGGCCAGGTAATCGACGAACGCGACCGGCTCGACCCCCGTCGCGATCAGGTCGTTGGCGTTCATCGCGATGCAATCGATGCTGACCGTCGAGTAATCGTCGACGGCCTCCGCGACCAGCAGCTTCGTCCCGACGCCGTCGGTCGCCAGCGCCAGGTATTGTTCGCCGATGTCTACCAGCCCGGCGTAATCCCCCTCGAACTCCCCGGCCGCACCGATGAGTGCCTTGGTTGCGGCCTCGCTGGCGTCGATGTCCACCCCGGCCGCCGCGTACGTGAGTTGCTCGCTGTCGTCGTCGCTCATGTCCGAGTGAGCGCCCGGCCGGGGCAAAAGCACACCGCTTCGCCGGAGACCGCTCACTCCGCGCTAGCCTGCTCGCAGATCGCCTGCCAGCGATCGCGCTTTTCCAGACGCTGCTGGAGCGCTTCGGCGTACTCTTGGGCGAGCGATGCCGCCTCGTCCTGACGTTTCCCCCCGCCGGAACTGTCCCCGCCCGGCAGGATGCTCGCGAGCTTGCCCAGCAGTCCACCGCCGCTGCCGCCACCACCGCCCGCGCCACCGGCGGGTGCACCCATACCGCCCCCACTCTGTTCCATCTGTTCGATCTGGGGCATGACGCTCGGGAGCTTGCTCGTATCGGCGACCAACTGGGCCGTCTCAGGCTCGCTCGGCCCGTCGATGTCGAATTCGACAGCCGTCATCACCAGCCCCCACTGCTGGCGCGTGAACGACGACGACTGCACCTGCTCTTCGAACTCCCGATCGACTCGCATCCGCTCGGCGGCGAGTGCGTCCCGCCAGCTGTTGTCGCTCATACCTCGCCGTTCGTCCCCGACCCCGATGAACGTTTCCCGCGTCGGGCCACGAGCAAACGACCGCACTCAAGTGTGTCGGCCGAGTACACGAGCGCATATGCAAACGATCGGATTCATCGGACTGGGCGCGATGGGGACGCCGATGGCGTGGAACCTCGAAGAAGCCGGCCACGACTTGCTCGTGTACAACCGCAGCGACGGGCCGACAGAGCCGTTCGCCGACGCCGGGATCGACGTCGCGGACTCGCCCCGGGCGGTCGGCCAGCAAGCCGACGTCGTCGTGATAATGGTCACCGACGACGAGGCGCTGGCGGCCGTCTTGGACGGGGAGGATGGACTGCTCATCGGCCTCGACTCCGAGACGACCGTCATCCAGATGAGCACCGTCACGCCCGAAGCGACCGAGGCGGCCGCCCAGACTGTCCAGGCACAGAACGCGCGGTTCGTCGACGCGCCGGTCTCGGGCACGGTCGGTCCAGCCGAGGAGGGCACACTGACGGTGCTTGCCGGCGGTGACGACGACGTTATCGACGACGTCGAGGCGATTCTGGCCGCGATGGGCGAACCGATCGTCCGGTGTGGCGACGTGGGTGACGGCGCCAGGATGAAGCTGTTCGTCAATCTCCTGCTCGGGGATATGATGAGTGCCTACGCGGAGGCACTGACGTTCGGCGCCGCACAGGGGCTGGATCTCGAAGCCATGCAACAGGTCGTCGAGGCCGGCGCGGTCGACTCGCCGCTGTTCCGTATCAAGGGCGATCTGATCGCCGAGCGTGACTTCCAGCCGCGGTTCCCGGTCGACCTGCAGTTCAAGGACCTGCGGTACGCCAACGAGGTCGCAAACGACGTCGGCGTCCAGCTCCCACAGACCGCCGCGGCGCGCGAATCGTTCAGCGCCGCCAGCGCGATGGGACACGGAAACGAGGACATGACGGCCGTCCTCAAGTACCTCGAATCGATCGCCGACGTGACCGTCGAGCGGTAACGCGCCCTCAGTTAGACCGTTCGTGTCGTTCCGGGATCGGTCGGTCGCCCTCAATCGCGTCCCTGATCCACGGCTGGTCGCGTTCGGTCCACCGCTCGACGAGTTCGACGAACCGCTCGATAGTAACCGGGTCGTCCTCGGCGTTCATCGCCCAGAACACGTCGACCACCGTGTGATCCCCCTCGCTTGCGGCCCGGATCTCCGCGTCGACCGCCGCCAGCAGTCGGGCCCCGACGTAGTAGTGGCCGTTCGTCCCGTCCCAGGTCGTCCGATTCGCAAGCGTGACAGCCGTATCCTCCGAGCGACCGGCAAGGGCCGCGTGAACGTCGGATGTCGTCACACCCTCGTATTGTTCCTGCATAAATCGCTGACTCAGATAGCGGGCACTGGCCTCACGGAACCACGTCATACCGTCGGCGGTCCGAAAGTCCTGCCGTGCGTGGATATACTCGTGGATCCAGACGCTGTGGGCGTCGCCGTCCCAAAATGACTCAGTCGTGACATACCCCCTGTCGTCGGCGTACATCAGCCCCCTGTTCGGGAACGTGTCGGGCACCGAGACGAGCACGACGCTGTCGGTGTCGCCCGACAGCGAATACGGCCCGGCAAAGGCTTCGATGAACCCGACTTTGCGGTCCGGATCGACATCTCGTCCCGCCGGCACGACGACTGTCAGCGTCGTCCCGTCGATCGGCACAGTCGCGGTTTTCGTGGCACCGACCAGGGCCCACTCGCCGAAGCCGACGACGCCGTGTGCAGGCCCGTCGTCGACAGCCCGTAGTGCCGGCGGGAGCGACGACCGATCGACGATCGCCCAGTCGTCCGCAGCGCTGGTGCGTGTGGGATCGACACCCGAAACTGTGGCCGTCTGTGCGGCCCCGGTCGCGTCGGTGTAGGAGATAGTGACGGTCGTCTCCCCCGAGACCGACTCGACAGACGGGCCAGGATCGTCACCGCCGACGATCACCCCAGGCTCCAGGACGACGACGGAGACGACCACGCCCGCGAAGAGGACGGCGAGCACGACACTCACTGCCGAGCCTGAGAGTTGCTGGAACCGACTGAGCATCTTCTAACCGTTTCGTTCTACGGGATCATAACTCTCATCCGCACTGGATTTTTAAGTGTGCATACAGTACTGTGTACTACGATGGCGACAAAAACGATTTCACTCGACGAGGAAGCCTACGAGCGGCTGAAAGCCCGAAAAAAGGAGGGAGAAAGCTTCAGTGAAACCGTCAAGCGCCTTGCAGGGGAACGGTCGTGGAACGAGGTCACAGGCATTCTTTCCGAGGACGAGGCGGCAGCCCTCGAGGCAGCTATCGAGGACGGACGAAGGAAGTCCAACGAACGGAGTGATCGCCTCACAGCGGCGTTAAACGAAGCCGGAGACGACGAGGCGTCGGAATGATTCAGGACACATCGTTCATCATCGACTTACTCCGGGGCGACGAAAACGCGAAACGGCTGCTCAACATCGTCGAAAAAGAAGCGCGACCACAGAAACTGTCCTCCGTGACAGTGTTGGAACTCTACGAGGGCGTCGCTCGATCGCAAACGCCGGAGACGAAGCGGGAGCGAATTCTCGAGATACTGGAAACGAAGCACGTCGTGAGTGCCGACCACACCGTGATGCGAAAAGCCGGAACACTTTCGGGAGAGCTAATCACTGACGGCGAACGGGTCGAGCGAGAAGACTGTATTATCGCTGCGACTGCGCTTCTCAACGACGAGCCGGTCATCACAAGAAACACGACGCACTTCGGACGTATCGACGGCCTCGAAGTACGGTCGTACTAAATCCCCGGGTACAGTGCTACCGACTCTCGCGCTGCTCGACCTTGTTCAGCTCGATCAGCAGTCGGAAGACGGCTTTCACCAGGTTCGCGTCCACGTCGAACTGCTCGGCGTTGTCGCCGGCGCGATCCATCACGGCCTGCTCCTGCTGTTCGTCGGTCGTCGGTAGCCCCTTCTCGGATTTGACCTGTGCGATCGTGTCCGCGACGTAGGTGCGCTGGGCAATCTTCTCGACGATCTCGCGATCGATCGTCTCGATCTCCTCGCGCAACTCCGCGAGGTTCATCTCGTCCGGGTGCCTGCTGTCTGTGTCGTTGTCAGCCATGTTGATCCGTCCCGTCGGTCCCACATCTCTCGCACGTCCTCTAATGCCTCCCGGTCGCCGACCGCGACGACGCTCGGCCCGGTCCCCGACAGCGAGACGCCCTCGACCAGCGGCATCGCCTCGACCATCGGATCGGTCGAAAAGCCAAGCGCCGCCGAAAAGGCCAGTCCGTTGACGGTCATCGCGCGTCCGTACGCCCCCTCATTGGCGAGATCGAACGCCAGATCGGCCATCGGCGCGATCCGTTCGCAGCGCTCGGCGTCCGCGTCGGCGCTGAAGGACCGCTCGTCGGGCGTCCAGACGAGCACGTCCCAGTCGACTTCCTCGCGAGCGAGCAGTTCGTCGCTCGCGTTGTCGGTGACTGTGACGCCGCCGAGCATCGACGCCGACGCGTCGTCGAACGCGCCGGTGACTGTGACCCCGACGTCCCGCGCGGCCATGACACCCAGTCGGGCGGCGTCTTCACGCGTCATCTTCTCGGTCGCGTCGAGAGCATCCAGCGTCGCCATGACAGTGGCGTTAGCGGCCGCTGAAGAGGATTTCAGCCCGGAAGCCATCGGCACCTCGCTCTCGGTCTCGACGTGTGCGCCCGAAATCGCCGCCTCGCCGTGGGCGTCGAGGACGTACGCGACGCAGGTTTCGATCAGTCGCGTGTCTGCATCGCGATCCTCGGCGACCTCGCCGGTGATCACGTCGGTGTCCTCGAGCAGTTCGACCGTCGCAGTCGTGTAGGCGTCGATGGCGAACGCCGAACCCTTGCCGGTCGCGAGGGCGTTCAGCACCGTCCCGGCGGCCGGCGCCCGTGCCTGTCCGTGCATGGTCGTGGGTGCGTTCGAACCCGATAAATGGGTGCTGGTTCGTCCCCGAGCGCGGTGCTTTTGACCGGCGAAGGTAAAGTCAGGCGTATGAATCGCGCCAGCGAGGTCGCGCCGTCGACGCTTCCGGTCGAGCTCACCGAGGGCGGTATCGGTGTCGAATACCTGGACGGACGGCAGGTGTTCTATCACGGTGTGCCCTCGAAGACAGTCGAGAGCCATCGCACGACGCCCCAGATGGACGTTCATGTCCTCATCACTGATGGGGACGGGACCGAAGGGATCCTCGTCTATCTCAACGACCGCAAGACCGGCGATGAGATCCTCGAAGACAGCGGCGTCGGCCGCGTCCTGCTCGCCGACGGCGAGTCTGCGAGCGTGTTCCCCGGCGTGACAGTCACGCGAGACGGGTTCGCTCTCGAAATCGACGCCGACTTCGAGACCGTCGACGGTCGGGTATTCGTCTTCGAGGAATCGGAGATGGCCGAACGCCGTCACGAGATCGTCGCCGAGTAGCGCGAGATACCGATACAGTCAGTCGTGGCTCGCCGAGATCACGTTGTCGGCGACCGATTCGGGATAGTGTTCCCGTGTCGGGGCGTCCTCGGGGATGGCGCTGACGGCGTAAAAGGTCGTCTCCGGATCGTGGTGTTTCCGCCAGTGCCACCAGGTCCGGGCAATGAGATAGAGCTTGCGAGCGCGACCCAGGTTCGCGTCCCGGTGGATCGTGTCGAAGTCCACGCTGCGGACCTGCCGGTGATGTTCGGCGTAGAGGACCGCCGAGAGCAGGACCGCGAGCTGGCAGTCGTCCGGTAGATACCGGATCCCGGCGACGCCGTCCCGGTACAGATCTTCGGTGCGGGCCATCTCGGCCCGCATCGCGGCTTTGAACGGTTCGCTCGCTCGCCGCCGGACGATGTCGTCTTCACTGGCGCCGAACTGCTCAAGCGTCTCAAGCGGTAGGTAGATCCGGCCGTAGTCGGTGATGTCCTCGCCCACGTCCCGGAGGA
Organism: Halapricum desulfuricans; assembly: GCF_017094465.1. Lineage (NCBI taxonomy): Archaea > Methanobacteriati > Methanobacteriota > Halobacteria > Halobacteriales > Haloarculaceae > Halapricum > Halapricum desulfuricans. The sequence continues at coordinate 1,001,107 of NZ_CP064791.1, read as the reverse complement.
AATTCGAGAGCTGGAACGCTTCGGCGAGTGCGGCCGCGTGCGGTCGTGCCGTCTCCTTCTGGTCGGGATCCATCACGTCCAGCATCATGTTGCCGACGGCGACAGCTGAGCCGCGCATGTACGCCTCCAGGTCCTCGTAGGTCTCGTAGCGGTCCGTCTCGATGTCCTGCTCCATCGCATCGAGGAAGGCGTTCACGTCAGCGTCTCGGATCTCCGTCTGCTCGCGCAGCGACTGAAACGCCGCGAGCACGTCGTCCTCCGCCCGCTGCTCCCCCAGCGCTTTCGCCCGGAGCGACTCCAGGCGCTCGTACTGTTCCTCCGAGGGGAGCCCGTCAGCCTGATCGACGACTTCGTCGGCGATCCGGAAAAAGCCATAGAGGACGTAGGTCGGCTTGCGGATCCGCTCGGGAAGCAGTCTCGTCGCGTAGTAGAACGTCTTCCCGGTCCGCTTGTGGATCTCCTTACTGGTAGTGATATTGTCGTCTAACATCGAGATCGAATGGGGTTACCCTGAGTTGAGGCCGACACACAGTTAGCTCTTTGGCTGACAGAAATCGGCACAGAGTACGGCGCTATCTTGAGACAGTTTTGTTGCAATCTTGCGCATACCTAAGCGGAGTGTCAGCATAAGGTGCGTGCCCCAATGGTTTGGGTGGCCGTCAGCGCGTCCGTCGTCCCTGTTTCGGGGGGTTCACGAACAACGCGTCGACGACTGCGAGCGCACCCAGAGCTGCACCGACAACGACCGTGGCCTGCATCGGCAACGAAAGTATCTGTCCGGTCAATAGTGCGGCCAGAAAGGCCAGCGGGATGGCTACGAGGATGACGTCGTACCGACTCAAATCAGGTCCAGTCGTCGGCGCGCTCGCTCGTCTATCAGCCGATTCGACGGCCTTATCTCTCGTAGCCATGCTCGGCACACCTCCCAATTTAGAATTCGTTTTCCCCCGTTTAAAATCTTGTGTCGAGATAGTTCTCCAAACACACGGAACTGTTTCTCCAAACTAACATGCTGTCGTAGTCGACTATCTGCAGATAATTTCTAAATATATTAAGACAGATATTCTATAGGTTCGCCGGCCGCTCGTTGACACCGTGACAACCACCCAGAACGGTACGACGGAAGAGGGACGTCCCGGCAAGCAGGCGGCCGGTTACTCCTCGATGACCTCGATACCGCGGTTGTTGACCGCCGACGGGTCGAGGCCGACCTCCTCGAGGAATTTCTTGTACTCGCGCTCGCATTTCTCGGCTTTCTGCTGGCGCTCCGAAGCGCGGTCACAGAGCGCGACCAGGTCCTCGGGTACGTCGTTAGTGTAGACGATCCAGTGGTTGATCAGATCGGAGAGTCGGCGGATCGGCGAGGTGAAGTGGCCGTAGATCTCGAAGTTCAGGGCGTGGTGGCCGCCGAAGGGGTCGTTCATGTACTTCGCCCGGGGCATCACTTTCATCACGGCCCACTGGATCTTGTCCAGTTGGCGGCCCGGCGCCTGTTCGAGCGTCGCGTTGACGGCCTTCCGGGGGTCGTCCCAGGCACTCCCGGGGATAGAGACACCGTCCAGGTCCTGGATCTCCTGGAGGGCTTCGTCCCACTCTTCGGGGGCGGGCTGGGGGTGGACCCGGTACATCGCTTCGACCCCGCGGTCCCACATGAGTTCGTGGGTGACGGCCTTGTTGGCCTTGAGCATACACTCCTCGATGATCGTGTGGGCGCGGTCCCTGGCGGGGTTGAGTACCAGCGAGCCATCCTCCTTGCGCTGTTCGTGCATCTCGTCGGCCAGTTCCCAGACCGCCGAGAGTTCGTCGTGCAGGTCCGCGTCCGGGTCGTCGAGCCGGTTCTCGGCCTGCGTGTAGGTGAGTCGTTCGTCGCTCCGAATGACGGACTTGTAGATCTCGATGTTCTCGTAGCCGAGATTCTCGGGATCGAGGTGCATCTCGACGGTGTGGGCGAGCCGATCCTCGTTGGGGACCAGCGAACAGACGGTCTCGGCGAGGATCGGCGGGAGCATGTGGACCGTGTAGGCCGGCAGGTAGACCGTGTTCCCGCGCTCGACGGCCTCGTCCCACATCGCCGTCTCGGGATTGACATAATGAGTTACGTCGGCGATGTGGACCCACAGGACAATCTCGTCGTCGCGAACGTCGATCGAGACGGCGTCGTCGAAGTCCTGGGCGTCGATCGGATCCACCGTGAAGGCAGTCAGATCACGCAGGTCACGGCGCTCGTCGATCTCGTCCTGTATCTCTTCCTGGACGTCAGTCGTGCGCTCCTCGGCCTCGTCGAGTACCGCAGGTGGGAAAGCGTCGCGAATGTCGAATTTTTCGAACAGTTCGTCGCGCTTGTTCTCCAGATGGCGGGCGAGTTCCTCGTCGATCTCCACGGGACCCTGGCCTTCCGCGGTTCCGGCTTCGGCCTGGGCGGACTCCTCGTCGGTCATGCCAGTCGATACGTCCACCCGGTAGGTAGGCGTTTCGACACCTGTCCTCGCGTAGTCGGGATATGTCGGCTGCGCGAGCGCTCGATTTATATTTGCCGACGGCAACGCTTTCGTATGGATGTCAAATCTCGACATCATCTCAGGGCCGACGCGATCAGCGAGATTACCGATGCCGTCGCCGAGACGCTCGGCGTCGAGATCGAAGCCGAGACCTTCGAGAAAGTGGAGTTCGAGGACAGCGACTGGGACGTCGTCCTCGTCGACGGTGAACCGGCCGTACTGTACGTCGAGGGGGACGATTCGGACCCCGAGCCGTTCCTGACGGTCAAGGGCGCCAACGAGTACGAACCCCGGAGCAACGTCGTGACCGTCGACGCCGGCGCGATCTCCTTTGTCTCCGACGGCGCGGACGTGATGCGGCCCGGGATCGTCGAAGCCGACGACAGCATCGAGGCCGGTGACCTGGTCGCTATCGCCGAGGAGACCCACGGCAAGGTGCTCGCGATCGGACGCGCCCGCGTCGCGGGATCGGAGATGGTCGGCGAGGAAGGCAAGGTAGTCGACTCGATCCACCACGTCGGCGACGAACTCTACGAGTTCGCGATCTGACCCGGGCGATTTTTCGATGGTCGCGTGGGCGAATACACACCTACATGTTTTATTGTCTTATATATCTAATTGCTATCTCGTGCATCTCGCTCGACGGTTCCTGGCGGGCGAGCTGACCGTGTTGATCACAGGGTCGGGTGAGCAGGCAGAGCGACGGCGGGAGACGATCGCTCCGGGAGTAGACTCCCGGGTCGAGACGGTCGCTCCGGCGGAGCTACCGGATCGTGCCCGGAAGCGCCACGTCGCCTGTGTGGTTCTCTCGGCTGACGATCCGCGGGTCGGTCCCGACGAGGAGATCGATCCGCGGGAACTCGCGACCGAGGCCGACACCCCGGGCACGAGGCCGGAACTGCTCGTCCACCTGGGTGAACTCGACCCCGATGTGATCGCGGCGAGTCGATCCGGCTACGTGACGCTGGTCCTGGAGACGGACGACCTCCCCGGCACGACCGAGCGGGCGGTCGATCGATATCTCGATCGGCTGTCGGATTCGCTGGCACACGACGCTCTGGACTCGCTGCTTTCGGGACTCGATCGGACAACGTTTCTGAAGGATTCGGCGGGGACGTACCTGAAATACGACCCGGGATCGGAGGATACCACACCGTCACGCGTACTCGGAGAGACCGAGACGGAACTGGACGATAAAGACGCGTTCGGGACCGAGTGGGACCGGATCGACCGCCGGGTACTCTCCTCGGGCGAGCCGGTCGTCGACGAGGTCCTCGAACTCGGAGCCGACGGCGAACGGTTCGAACACGCACAGATACCGTGGACTGACAGTGAGGGGCGACCACTGGGAGTGATCGGTTATCGAACGCCGGTCGGGCAGCGGGAAACACGCGGGCCCCAGACGGAGCGATCCCGCACGGAACAGCTCGCGCGGTATCTCGCACACGACCTGAAGAACCCGCTCGTGGTCGCAAACGGGCACCTCGAACTCGCGAAAGAGACCGGTGACGAGTCGGCGTTATCGCGGGTCGAAGAGGCGCTCGAACGGATGGACGAGCTCATCGACGACCTCTCGGACGTGGCCGAGGGCGGCGACGTCGAGACGACCGTCCATCGAACCGAGCTCGCGTCGGTCGCGATGTCCGTCTGGGACCGCCTCACTCACGATGAGCCGAACGTCTCTCTCGAGATCGATACCCCGGAGTCTGCCCTGGTCCTCGCTCGCGAATCGGATCTCCGGCCGCTACTGGAGAACCTGTTCAAGAACGCGCTCGTGCACGGCCGAACACCGTCCGAACCGCTGACGGTCCACGTCGGGACGACCAACGACGGGTTCTACGTCGCCGACAACGGTCCCGGCATCGCGCCGGACGAACGGGACCGCGTCTTCGAAGACGGATACAGCACGGGCAACGACAGGACCGGAACCGGGCTGGCTATCGTCGAGGAGATCGCCGACTCGAACGGGTGGTGGGTCTCGGTCACTGACGGCGAGAGCGGCGGCGCACGCTTCGAGTTCCACGACTGTCCGTCGATTCCCGAACCGGAGTGGGAGCCGGCAGCCGGCGAATCGCTGTCGCTGACTGACATCACAGATGTCGGCAGCGTCGAGCAGCCCGGGTCCGCGAGCTACGACGAGAGTGCGGACGCCTGGACAGTCACCGGCGACGGGCGGGACATCTGGCACGATCAGAACGACTTCACGTTCGTCCACACGACAGTCGAGGGCCCGGTTCGGATCGAGGCGACGATCGGAGACATTGACGCGTCAGGACCGTTCAGCAAGGCCGGACTCATGCTCCGTGAATCGATCCAGGCGGACGCCAGCCACGGCTACGTCGGTCAGAACGCCGAGCGGAACGTCGAGTTGCTCTGGCGCGAGACTGCCGACGGGCTGACCAGCGGCAGCCACCTATCCGGGGAAGAGCCACGCCGGATGCGGATCGATCGCGTCGGTGATCGACTGACCTGCTCGATAGCGGGACCGGGCGCTCAGTGGTACGCCATCGACCAGCGACGGATCGACCTCGACAGCCAGGTCGCGGTCGGGCTCGCGGTCTGTTCGACGGTCCCGAACCGGACGAGTACGGCCGTCTTCGAGGACGTCGCCGTCCGCCGCCTGGATCCCGGCGACTACTCCGAATCGAGTTCGTCTTCCTCGTAGTCGCTCTCGTATCGCTCCAGGGCCATCTCGTAGCCGCGCTTTGCGTGCTCGTAGGTCTCCCGGAGATCCGCGATCGGCGTCTCGGTCGCGTCGACCCGCAGGTCGTCGTAGTAGGGTTCGATCGCCCGCTCCTCGGTCGAGCGGACGAGCAACGCGGCGCTCTGAACGGGGAGTTCCTCGCGTTTGTCACCCCCTTCGGCGTGGCCCGCTTCGAGCGCGTCGATCAGGCGGGCCGCGAGCGGTCTGTCGGCGTCGCTTTCGTCGCCGGCGGCGTTCGCTTCATAGGTTTCGGCCACGGCCTCGATGACCGATTCGCCGGTCAGGAGGTTCCCCGCGACGGTGTAGTTGTCACCGATCCGCTGGCCGTACCAGGGTTTGCACTCCGGACCGGAGAAGGCGAACTCCCCGCCGGTGCCGACACCGTGGAGCTGTCGCTGGTCGCGTCCCTCGTCGGCGCTGAGCAGCGCCTCCAGGGCGTCCTCGACGGCCAGTCCGTCGTCGAGATACTCGATCCCCTTCCGCCCGAGTTCGACGTTGACCAGGCTCTGGGTAGCGACTGCGCCGTTCTCGCTGGCGAACGGACACAGCGTTCCCACGCCGGGGAGGCGGGTCGTGACGGCCACACCGAAGCGAGTCTGTTCGTCGCCGTCCTCGTCGCGGTAGCGCTCGCGGACACAGATGCTGAAGGTCACGTCGCGACAATCGGGGGCCGTTCACCTCAGAGTGACGGTCAGTGCGACGCAACGCATCCGTGGCACGCGATGACCTCTCTGAAAGCGGTTGGTTTATAAGCTCCGGAAAGGCTGGCAGAGATCCGCTCAGACTGCCGTTCTCGGCCGGTCGAGGGCAACTCGGTCTCGGCGCGTCTAGCAACTTTTAACCGAGTCTGACGGATACATACCGCTAACATGGCAAGCAACAAGATCCTCGGCATCGACCTGGGGACGACCAACTCGGCGTTCGCGGTGATGGAAGGGGCCGACCCGGAGATCATCGTCAACAGCGAAGGCGAGCGAACGACACCGTCGGTCGTCGCGTTCGACGACGGCGAGCGGCTGGTGGGCAAGCCCGCGAAGAACCAGGCCGTCAAGAATCCCGAAGAGACGATCCAGTCGATCAAGCGCCACATGGGCGAGGACGACTACACCGTCGATATCGAGGGTGAGGAGTACACGCCCGAGCAGGTCTCGGCGATGATCCTCCAGAAGATCAAACACGACGCCGAGGAGTATCTCGGCGACGAGATCGAGAAGGCCGTCATCACGGTCCCGGCGTACTTCAACGACCGCCAGCGCCAGGCGACCAAAGACGCCGGCGAGATCGCCGGTTTCGAGGTCGAGCGCATCGTCAACGAGCCGACCGCCGCGTCGATGGCCTACGGGCTAGACGACGAGTCCGATCAGACGGTGCTCGTCTACGACCTCGGTGGCGGGACCTTCGACGTCTCGATTCTCGATCTGGGTGGCGGCGTCTACGAGGTCGTCGCGACCAACGGCGACAACGACCTCGGTGGCGACGACTGGGACCAGGCCATCATCGACTGGCTCGCCGAGGAGTTCGAGAACGAACACGGCATCGACCTGACCGACGATCGGCAGGCCCTTCAGCGGCTGAAAGACGCCGCCGAGGAAGCCAAGATCGAGCTCTCTTCCCGAAAGGAAGCCGAGATCAACCTGCCCTTTATTACGGCGACCGACGACGGGCCGGTCCACCTCGAGAAGTCGATCACGCGAGCGAAGTTCGAGAGCCTGACCGAGGACCTGATCGAGCGGACGGTCGAGCCGACCGAGCAGGCCCTGGAGGACGCCGGCTACGACAAAGGTGACATCGACGAGGTCCTGCTAGTCGGTGGCTCGACGCGGATGCCACAGGTCCAGGAGAAAGTCGAGGGCCTGACCGGCCAGGAGCCCAAGAAGAACGTCAATCCCGACGAAGCGGTCGCACTGGGTGCGGCCATCCAGGGCGGTGTGCTCTCGGGTGACGTCGACGACATCGTCCTGCTCGACGTGACGCCGCTCTCGCTCGGTGTCGAAGTGAAGGGTGGGCTGTTCGAGCGACTCATCGAGAAGAACACGACGATTCCGACCGAGGAGTCGAAGATCTTCACGACCGCCGCGGCCAACCAGACGCAGGTCCAGATCCGCGTCTTCCAGGGCGAGCGCGAGATCGCCGAGGAGAACGAACTGCTCGGGGAGTTCGCGCTGACGGGCATCCCGCCCGCCCCGGCAGGCACGCCCCAGATCGAGGTGACTTTCTCCATCGACGAGAACGGGATCGTCAACGTCTCCGCGGAGGATCAGGGTTCGGGCAACTCCGAGGAGATCACCATCGAGGGCGGTGCCGGCCTGAGCGACGAGCAGATCGAAGAGATGCAGGAAGAAGCCGAGAAACACGCCGAAGAGGACGAGCAGCGCCGTCAGCGCATCGAGGCCCGCAACGAGGCCGAGGCCGCGGTCCGACGCGCCGAGACGCTGCTCGAGGAGAACGAGGAGAACGTCGACGACGACCTTCGGGAGTCCATCGAGGCCAAGATCGAGGACGTCGAGGAAGTGCTGGAAGACGAGGACGCCGAGAAAGACGACTACGAGGAAGTCACCGAGGCGCTAACCGAGGAACTCCAGGAGATCGGCAAGCAGATGTACCAGGAGCAGGCCCAGCAGGCCGCCGGCGGTGCGGGTCCGGGCGGTGCTGCGGGTGCCGGTCCCGGCGGTGCCGCGGGCGCTGGTCCGGGCGGCGCAGCCGGTCCTGGCGCTGGTGCAGGCGGCCAGGGCGAGGAGTACGTCGACGCCGACTTCGAAGACGTCGACGAAGACGAACCAGACAGCGAATAACACGGGCCCGCTGCCGCCGCCCCCGATCGTGGCACAGCGAAAGCGCACACGTCCCGTGTGATCGCGGGAACTAGCGATATCGACGTTTCGAGGAGAGGTGCTACGTCAGCCGCTTCGAACGCTCATAGCTGTCGGTCTCGGCGTTTTTTACCACAACTGGAGACAGGAGTGAGCGAGCGAGCTATCGGAAAACACCCCTGTTCGATCCGAACGGCCCGCATTTCCAGGATATTGCCGTCACGAACGACGGCAAATTTACACACTACTGATATGTTTATGGAGGAGGGGTACATACAACGTCGTGTATGGCAAAACACGGTGCGGACACGCTCGTGACGGCGGACTGGGTCGAAGATCACCTCGAACAGTTCCAGGCGGACGATCCGGAGTATCGACTCGTCGAGATCAACAACCCGACGGTCACTGCGGACTCGGAGTACACGCCCTACGAGGACGGCCACATCCCGGGGGCGACGTTCTTCCACTGGGAAGAAGACCTCAGCGACCCGGTCTCTCGTGACATCCTCGACAAGGAGTCCTTCGAACAGCTGAACGGGGACGCGGGGATCACCGAGGACTCGACGGTCGTCCTCTACGGTGGCGGACGCGTCCCGAACTGGTTCGCACTGTTCGGCTACTGGCAGTACAAATACTTCGGCCACGAGGACGTGCGGGTCGTCGACGGCGGGAAGCCCTACTGGGTCGAAAACGACTACCCGCTGACGACGGAGGTCCCGGAGTTCACGCCCCAGGAGTACACCGCACGGGGACCGTTCGAGAACATCCGCGCGTACAAGTCAGATGTCGAGCAGGCGATCGATTCCGGTGTCCCGCTAGTCGACGTCCGCTCGCCTGCGGAGTTCACCGGTGAGGTCATCGCCCCCGAGGGCCTTCAGGAGACCGCCCAGCGTGGCGGCCACATTCCCGGCGCACAGAACGTCCCGACGACGTCAGTCCTGAACGACGACGGCACGTTCAAAGACGCCGACGAACTCCGTGCGCTGTACGAGGAGGTCGGCATCGAGGAGGATCAGTCGGTCATCACCTACTGCCGAGTCGGCGAACGGTCCTCAATCGAGTGGTACGTGCTCCACGAACTGCTCGGCTTCGAAGACGTCGAGAACTACGACGGCTCCTGGACGGAATGGGGCAACACGATCCGCGCTCCGATCGAGACCGGCGACGCGGAGTAACGGCGTCACCGATCGCGACCGCTCCAGTCTCCTGATTCCGGCTATCACTGCCGTTTTCGCCGAGACGACAGCGACAGCGTTAGAAGTCCCAGTCGTGTAGCTACGCCTATGGACCGACAGACGTCGGACAGAGTCGTCGCGGCCGCAGTCGCGACACTGCTGCTCGGCGGCGGTGTACTCACCTGGCAGGCGATCCAGCAACGGCAAACAAGTCACGAGATGATGGGCTCGATGATGGACGGGTCGTCCACGATGGGCGGCACGGATCCGATTGTATATGCTGTCGGGACACTACTCGCGGTCGCGCTATTGATCGGCTTCTACGCGATTATGCGGGGTGAGGCCGCCGAACGGACAGATACGTCCCCTCCGGCTGCCAACGGGATGCGGACGGACGTGGCCGGACAACCGACCGCCGGCACCAACGGAACGACGGCGGCCGAGAGCGCTCCCGCGAGCACGGCTGAAGGGACGGTGGACGCATCCGACGCGAAGAGCGAAGCGGGCGAGACAGCACACCACACGAGCGTGGATCAGCCGGATGAGGCTGGACCCGACGAGGACGCGTCGGCGACGACCGACGGGGACGGACAGTCGGTCCGCCAGGTCCTGGACTTGTTGCCGGACGACGAGCGCCGGATCCTCGAACCGGTCGTCGAGTCGCCGGGGCTCACACAGATCGCACTGCGGGACCGCTCGGACTTCTCGAAGAGCAAGGTGAGCCAGACGGTCTCGGAGCTCGAAAAGCGTGGCCTGCTCTACCGGGAGAAACAGGGCCGAACCTACCGGGTCTATCCGGACGACGACCTCGAGGAGCGCCTCGGGAACTGAGAGTGTCTGCAACCGTCGCCACGAACGATCTTGTTCCTCAAAAACTCTCTAACCGTTGCATAAACGTTCTCGGACGATTTGAGAGGTTCGTTTAGACCCACGGGGATAACCCAGTACCCCCCATAGAAAGGGGTGAGGCGATCACACGATGACAGACCGAACCGACCGCTGGCTACTCCTGGTGGTCGCACTGATCGGTGTTGCACTGCTCATCCCGGCCGTCAGCGCGCACGGGACGAACGATAATAATTGGACAGACTGGATGGACACGAACGTCTGGGGTGGGGACGCCCCGGACGATGTCGGTCCGTACGCCGGGCCACACGGTGGCGGCCATTACGGCCCGCACGGTGGCGGTTCCTACGGCCCAGCCGCTACGAACGAGACGCGATACGGCGGCCAGTACGGACCCCACCACGGCCCACATCACGGGTGGGCGTACGGAGCAGGCGACGAACGGCCCGCGAACGCGTCGCACTATCACGGTGGCGCGTACGTGAACGGGTCCGCACCCGCTCGGTACGCAAACGGTACCGCGTACCATCACGGGGGTTACGCAAACAGTACGTATCCCTCCGCCGTGAACGGCACCTACTACCCGGGAGACGGGTACGAGAGCAGTCCGTACCCGTCCGACGGAACACGGACAGAGGGAACGAGTGATTCAGCGTGGCGATACAGTGGCGGTCCGGGGGGATGCCATTGACTGACGCGTCGCTCCGCTCGCGAACCGGTCGCTCGATCGGAACTGCCGTCGCTGCGCTCGCAGTACTCGTGGCGCTGACGATGCCCGCCGCCGCGCAACACGGCGCCGGCGCGATGGGCGGTGGCGTCGGTGGCGTCGGCTGGTTCGGGCTCGGACCGCTGCTGTGGATCGTGGTCATTGGGGCGATCGTCGCGCTGGTCGGCGGCTACACCCGACCGAACAACTCACCCAACACCGAACCTCCCTCCAGCACGGACGGTGCGCTCGCCGCACTCCGCGAACGGTACGCCCGTGGGGAACTCTCCGACGAGGAGTTCGAGCGCCGGCGACAGCGACTGCAGCGCGACCGACAGTAGTCGATCGAATTAGCCCCGGTAATTCTAACGTACCCGATAGATAGTAGCGGTTTAGTGTGCTCGGCCCGCCTGTAGTAACGAAGAACGCTTACCGAGTCACATCGGATGATACCATGGACCAAGAATACGATATCATCGTCGTCGGCGGGGGCATCAGCGGCGCGTCGCTGCTGTACACTATTTCGAAGTTCACGGACGTAGAGCGGGTCGCGCTGATCGAGAAAGAGGACGAGATCGCGGCGATCAACTCCCACGTCACGAACAACTCCCAGACGCTGCACTTTGGGGACATCGAGACGAACTACACCCTGGAGAAGGCCGAATCGGTCAAACGCGGGGCCGAGATGGTCGCGGGCTATCTCGAAAACCACGATTCCGACCGGGAGATGCACAGCAAGCGCTCGAAGATGGTGCTCGCGGTCGGCGACGAGGAAGTCGAGACGCTCAGGCACCGACACGAGGAGGAAGGGTTCGGCGACCTGTATCCGAAACTGGAGGCGATCGGTCGCGAGCGGATCGCTGAACTCGAACCGAAGGTCGTCGAGGGCCGGGATCCCGACACCGATCTGCTCGCACTGCACACGCCAGACGGTTACACCGTCGACTACGGCGAGATATCGAAATCGTTCGTCGAGCAGGCCCGCGTAGAAGGCGGCGTCGACGTCTACACGGGGACGAAGGTCACCAACATCGACGAGACGATGGAAGGATTCACCGTCGAGACCGACAGCGGAACGTTCGAATCCGACGCGACGGTCGTCGCAGCCGGTTCCCACAGCCTGCAGATCGCCAAGGAGATGGGCTACGGCGACGATATGGCGCTGCTCCCAGTGGCGGGGAGTTTCTTCCTCTCCGAGGACGGGCTGCTGAACGGCAAGGTGTACACTCTCCAGATGAAGCGTCTGCCGTTCGCGGCGGTCCACGGCGACGCCGACGTGCACGACGAAGGGATCACCAGGTTCGGCCCGACCGCGAAGTTCGTGCCGGCGCTGGAGCGGGGGCGGCTCTCGACGGTTCCGGACTTCCTCGACGTGTTCGGGTTCAGTCCGGCGGCGTTTGCGAGCTACACGAACATCCTCGCGGATCGGGTGTTGTTCCCGTTCGTGCTCAAGAACCTCCTGTACGACGTCCCGCAGATCGGCAAGGAAGCATTCTTGCCGCACGTCCAGAAGGTCGTCCCGACAGTCGAGGCCGACGACATCGAGCGTGCGAAAGGCTACGGTGGCGTCCGTCCGCAGATCGTCGACACCAGCACGAAATCCCTGGACATGGGCGAGGCCAAGATCCACGGCCACGGGATCATCTTCAACATCACGCCCTCGCCGGGCGCCTCGACCTGCCTCCAGAACGCCAAGGAGGACACGCGCCAGATCGTCGAGTTCCTCGATCGGGACTACGAGTTCGACGCGGACGGCTTCGAGAGCGAGACGATCGACAACTTCCCGCGTGCAGAGTGATCTGGTGGGGCAACTCTGTCGGTCTCCGAGACCACACACTTTTTGCGCGCCTGTGCGGACTGTCGGGTAATGGGCGACTGGAGCGACGTCTGCGTGCTGGTGCCGACCTACAACGAAGCGGCAGCCATCGGCGACGTCCTCACCGGGTTCCGCGAGCAGGGCTTCGAGCACATACTGGTGATCGACGGCGGCTCGACCGACGGCACCCGGGATATCGCCCGCGAGCACGGCGTCGAAGTGCGCCGCCAGAGCGGCTCCGGAAAGGGACAGGCGGTCCGGGAAGCCATCTCGCTGATCGACCAGCCGTACGTCCTGCTGGTCGACGGGGACGCGACGTATCGCCCGGAAGACGCCCCGGTGATGCTCGACCCCCTGGTCGACGGTGAGGCCGAACACGTCATCGGGAACCGCTTCGCCGACATGGAAGCTGGCGCGATGTCCCGTCTCAACAGGGCCGGAAATCGGCTCATCAACGCCGCATTCCGGTCCGTTCACGGCCGTGATTTCGCCGACATTCTCAGCGGGTATCGTGCGTTCACGACCGAGTCGGCGCGGCGATTCGCCCTGACGGCCGACGGGTTCGGAATCGAGACCGAGATGGCCGTCGAGTGCGTGAAACACAACGTGCCGACCGAGGTCGTTCCGATAACCTACCAGCGACGGCCGGAAGGTGCGGATACGAATCTCAGCCCCTTCCGGGACGGGGCGGTGATCCTGCTCACGCTGTATCGCATGGCGAAGACGAACAACCCGCTGTTTTACTTCGGGAGCATCGGCGGACTGTCCATGTTGGCCGGTATCGGACTGGGCGTGTACGTTGCCGTAGAATGGTTCACGCGGAACGTCTCTCACGAGGTGATCGCGGTACTGGCGACGCTGGCGATCATATTCGGCGTACAACTGCTGATCTTCGGCGTGCTCTCGGATATGATCGTGACGCTACACCGCGAACAGCTCCACTTCATCGAGCGGATCGCAAGCGAAGACGACTCGGATCAGAACGGGACCAGCGACCGCAACTGACTGAGTAGCCCGCGCGGTGAACTCCTGCGCTCCTCGAAGGCGGGGTAGAGGGCATCGAGCAGGTCCTGCTTCGATTCGAACCGGTCGCGGTCGAGTTCCGAAAGTACCTCCGCGAGCTGGACCGTGCGGCCCGCGGCGTCGTATGGAACCGACTGGTCGCCCAGTTTTTCGATGACGGTCCCGCGGTCGGTCGGAAACGACAGGTCCGCCTCCGACAGCGTCCCGTCGAGTGCAGCGATCCCGAACTCGACCGATTCCGGCTCGCTCAGGTCGTCGTCCGCAGGTGGCCGTACTCCCATCACGCGAGTTCACGAACCCGAGCGTTGAAAAACCTGCGTTGCCGTGCGTGCCGAAAGACGCGATTACGGCGGGAGTATCAGCTCTCCAGCCACTCCTGTCCCCACGAGTCGATCGCATCGAAAACGGGACACAGTGACTTGCCCTTCTCCGTCAACTCGTAGTAGGTCGCGACCGGTGCGTCCTCTTCGAGCCGCCGCGTGACGAACCCCTGCTCCTGGAGGTCGTCGAGAACGCGCGAGAGCGTCCGCGCGCTGGCGTCGGTCGCCCGTTTGAGTTCGTTGAACCGTCGCTCGCCGCTCTGTAGCTCGTGTAACACGACGAGCCGCCACTCCGAGCCGATCTGCTCGATCGTTTCGACGACCGGACACGGTCCCGACTGCTCGTCCGTGGTAGTGAGTTCCGATGACATCGGGGTTATCCGGTGACATCTATGTCCGCGAAGCGATAAATGGGTTCGGATACGAACTAGGTACTGTCGTGATAGTCGCTATCTCGAATCTGCCGCGAGTCGTATCGAACGAAGCACAGTCCCTCTCCGGAGGTGTCGCCTGATGGCGTTCGAATCGGCCGGTTCCGGCGAGGTGTTCCTGCTCGCTCGTGCCCTGTTCGGGCTCGTGCTGGCGTTTACCGGGCTCAACCACCTGCTCGATGCGGAGGGGATGATCGGCTACAGCAAAGCCAAGGGCATCCCTGCCGCGGAGTTTCTGGTCCCGGCGACTGGCGTCCAGTTGATCGCCGGCGGAGTCGCGATCGCGATCGGCGCGTTCCCGGTCGTCGCAGCGGGTGCGATCGCCGTGTTCCTGCTCGTCGCGACGCCGACGATGCACGACTTCTGGGCCGTCCCCGAGGAGCAGCGACAGAGCGAGATGACGAGTTTCCTGAAAAACGCCACGCTGCTTGGCGGTGCGCTGGCGTTTCTGGCGCTCGGTAGCGTCGAGTGGCCGTACGCCGTCGGCATCGGACTGTTCTGAGATCGGCCTGCGGACCGTCATCTAATACACGGGAATATAAGCAGGCCGGACACACACTTCTCTGGTATGTCCGGCTGGCTGACTGCGCCGGTGCCCGTGCAGGCTGGGATCGACACGATTATCGAGGCACCGCCGTGGCCGATGCAACTGCTCGTCGTCGCTGTCGCCGTCGGGTCCGGGCTGGTCTGTTATCGGCTGGCCGACCCCGGCGGTGAGTGGATGCGTCGGCTCCGATCCCGGCTATTGCTGGGCGCTCCCTGGGGGACCGTCCTGACCGCGGTATTCCTGCTTGGGATGTTCCTGTTCGTCCAGGGCGCCTACAGCGGTAACCCCTTCGATCCGCGGCAACCGGTCACGTACGCGTTCACTGCCTGGTCCTACGAGTATCCTCTGGGCGTTCTCGCCGCGCCGTTTAGTCACGCGAACCTCGCACACCTCCGCGGGAACGTCATCTCGCTGCTCGTGTTCGGATCGATCGCCGAGTACGGCTACAGCCACTTCCGGCCGGGCAGGGGCACACAGATCGAGTATCTGTCCCGACGGAGTCCCTACGTTCGACCCTTGCTGTTCGCCGGCGCGATGGGACTCGTCGGAGTCGCGACCTCGGCGTTCGTCCCGGGGCCGATCATCGGCTTTTCGGGGGTCGTCTACGCGCTGGCCGGGTTCGCGCTGGTCGTCCGCCCGCTGACGGCCGTCGTCGGGCTGCTGCTGTCTGACATGCTCGGGACGCTCTATACTGCCTTCACGAGTCCGGTGACGACACATTCGCCCGGCATCGGATATTACGGCGTCTGGTTCGCGGACATCGCCGTGACCGGGCATCTCCTCGGGTTCCTGCTCGGTGTGTTGCTGGGGATCGCGCTGTGGTATCGGCGCGGGGATCGACCCTCCGCACCACGCGTCTGGTTTGCGGCCGTGCTGTTCGGAGTTATACAACAGCTGTGGCTGGCGTATCTGCCGCTCGGGAACGGCCGGTACGCCCTCTTTCGAGGAATCGGTATCGCCTTCGTCTTCCTGCTCGGGGCGGCAATCGTTGCGACGGCGCGCCGGTCGTCTCGTCCCTCGATCCCGTGGCCGTCACGGGCCCCAGAGCGACTGCGCGAGGAACTCCCGTCACGCGGCCAGGCGGCAGCCGGCGTGCTCGTGATGACCGTCCTCACGCTCGCGCTCGCCGGCGTCGTCGTCCACCTCCAGACCGTCGAATCGACTGAGCTCCCGAACGATCCTGTCGAAGTTCGTGACTACCAGGTCGGCTACTCGGAAAACGTGACCAACCAGCTCTACGCGATGGTCGACATTCCGGGCCTCGAGCAGGTGACCTCAGTCGATTCGAGCGGCGTGATCGTTTACAGCGAGCGCCGCAACGTCTGGCAACTCGCGACCTCGAAATCGCGGCTCGCGTCCACCGGGTACACGGAGGTCACGGTCGGGGGCGTCGGCTGGCGCGAGACCGTCGGCGTCTCGCGCACCGGATGGTCTGTCGTCGGTGGTAACCGGACCTATCGCGTCCAGCTTCACCCGCCGGACGAACCGTCGCGAGTGGCGTTCACGTCCGGGCCGGCACGGGCCGACGCGACGATCGCGAACCGAACGATAACGCTACAGCCGGCCGACACTGACTTCGAGGTCGCCATTCGACAGCACAACGAAACAATCGGCGTCGGGGCCCTGCCGGAAACGGGATCGAACACGACTGTCGGTGCGATCAGGTTCGAGCGCGACGGCAGAGATCTCTACGCGAACTACGACGGCACACGCGTCCGGGTCGCACAGAAGAACGTGCCGCCGACCCGGAGAGACTGATGTCTCGCTACTGACCCCACTCGATCCGGAACGCCTCGGCGTCGATCACCTCGGTCCCGGACTCGTGAAAGTCGAACTGGTGTGGAATATCGAGTTCGACCGCGAACGCGTGGGTGACGTCCCCGCCGTTGTCCGCCGCGAACGACTCGACAAACGACTGGCTGCCCTCGTTGTGGATCGAGTAGGAAACGGTCGCAATCTCGCTTGCCGTCTCCAGAAACGCGCGGTCGGCGTGTTCGTTGCCGTCCTGGGCGCCAAAGGGCGGGTTCATCACGACCGTCGCGTTCTCGACCGACAGCGGTAGCTTCGTGGCGTCTGCGCGGACCCAGTCGACGGCACTGGTCGTTCCGACGCGGCGTTCGTTGTCCCGGGCCGTCGCCAGCGGGGCCGCGTCGAGGTCTACCCCGACGACCCGCCGCGGCCCGCGCAACGCGGCCGCCAGCGCGAGCATGCCCGTCCCGCAACCGAGATCGACCACCGTCCGTCCCTCGATGTCACCCTGCAGATCCGCCGTATGGATCAGACTCGCAGCGACTTCCGGGGGCGTCCGGTACTGTTCGAGTGGGGCCCGCGGATCGTCGAACCCGGCAACGACGCCCAACTGCTGGGCGAGCGCGCTCTTTGTGACCATCATCGAGGATACACAGTGCGCATTGAAAATTCTGTCGTATGCGCAGCGATAATCCGGGCTTGCGCGATTGCGGGGATCGTTACCCGATCGTGATCACTTTGTCGGCGTTCTCGACGACGGCCAGACAGTCGCTCGTGAAGTACCCCGCGCACAGTGGCGCGGGGCTTCGCCGTTTAGGACCGCACTGCACCAGCAGGCGAATTTAATTCCCTCCGACCTTCCCCAGTGAAGGGGTCGGCTCCGGATTAATACCCGAACACACGAGGTGTGTCCGTGGAGGTCGGTCGCTCCACCACGACCCGACAACTCCCGTCTCACCCACCATAGCGGCGGGGTTTTGAGAGGAGTCGCATTTCCAGGTCCGTGACACGGCCAGCGCGGAATTGAGGTCTTCAATTCTGCCTTTAGAGATTGTTTTCTGACCGTTACTATTACGTAGTCACTCTGTCGTATTAATTGTTTGGATTACTGCACGGGGTGACGCGCTTCACCCCCCGACCACGGTGGGTCGGGGTACTCGCGCTGTTCCCTTTTATAGAGCCACGCGGACGCAGCTCGTCGGCTTCGAGATCGCGCGAGTCCATACAGGTACCACAGGCTAACAGTTCGCCGTCGTTGAGTGTGTACTTGCGTATCGCGCCGTGCGGGTTCAACTTCGGGTGTTCGAGATCGGGCGCCTCGACACCGTCACCGAGGAGAAACGTCTCGACCGAGTGACCGTCTTCTATCGCCGTGTTCGCGAGCCGGAAGCCGTTCCAGACCTTTTCCGGATCGTTCGTCTCGACGATGATGCCCAGGTCCATACCGAGGTTGGCACTCGCCACCGACTTGATAGTGGCGGGTTGCCCCCTCGGTGAGTTCGCCACCACCGGAGGGCGAGCGTCTGCGCGGAAGCGTGGTCCCCCGGACAGCGTGTTTCGCCGTCATCGGGGGCTTCTTTGTGACGGTGCGAGTAGGAGGTGCCTATGACCGATCCACACGTCGCCGCAGTCGCGGGGAGCCTCCGCGAGGACAGCTATACGCGGCTCGCACTGAAGCGCGCGCTACAGGAAGCCGGGGCGGCCGGCGCGAGTACGGATCTGATCGACCTTCGCGAACTCGAACTCCCGGTCTTCGACGCGGACGCCCGAGAGGCCGGCGACGCGCCCGAACTCAAACGGCGGATCCGCGAGGCGGACTCGATTCTGCTGGGGACGCCCGTCTATCACGGCTCCTACGCCGCGCCGCTGAAGAACGCGCTGGACTACTGTGGGTTCGACGAGTTTGAGAAAAAGACCGTGGGGCTGCTCGCGGTCGCCGGCGGGTCGTTCCCGATCACCGCGCTGGATCACCTGCGGTCGGTCTGTCGGGCGCTGGACTGCTGGGTGATCCCCCATCAGGCGGCCGTTCCGCGAGCCAGTAGCGCGATCGAGGACGGCGAGTTCGTCGATAGCGACCTGGAGTCGCGCGTGGCGACGCTGGGTGCGGACGCCGTCCGGTACGCGAACATCGGACCCGAACCGCCGTCGTTCGAGAGCGAGGAAAACGTCGGCGCCGGCGATTAACCGTCACGGCTCGTGTGCCGTGCGAACTGAGGAGGGCTCGTCGAGCGACGATTCGACCAGCCGGGCCTGCCGATATCGGGCAGAAAGGGACTTTCCGGCCCAGCACGTACGTCAGCCATGGAAAACGGAACAGTCAGCGAGCGACTCGAGACATACAGAGAGCGGTTCGACGCGGTCGACAGGGCCATCGCCCAGGCGATGGAGCGATGGAGCATCCCGATGCTCCGGGCCTCCGTTGGCGTCGTGTTCATCTGGTTCGGCGCGCTGAAAGTGCTCGACGTCAGCCCGGCGGCGGAGCTGGTCGCGTCCACCGTCTACGTCGTGCCGCCGGAAGTGTTCGTCCCCGTGCTCGGCGTCTGGGAGATGCTCATCGGGCTCTTCCTGCTCTACCGGCCGCTGATCCGGGCCGGGATCTTCCTGCTCTTTCTGCAGCTGCCCGGGACGTTCCTGCCGCTCGTGCTCCTGCCCGAGGTCGTCTACACGACCGCTCCCTACGCGCTGACCGTTGAGGGCCAGTACATCGTCAAGAACCTCGTCATCATCGGCGCCGCGCTCGCGATCGGGAGCACGGTCAGGAGCAACGCGCAACGGTAGCGCGTCCGCCCGTCTCGCGAGCGGACGGCCGGTTTCCAAACGGACAAATCACCGCCGCTGCAAGGGACGGGCGTGACACAGTGGATCAAGGATCCGGAGGGCGGGCGCGACCGGGGGCCGCGAGCGATCGCTCGCGCCTGGTTCGAGGTTCTGACGGCACCGCGGCGGTTCTTCCGGGCGGGCGTCGCCCCGGCCGATCAGGCTCCGGGGCTGTTTTTCCTCATGAGCGTCGTGCTGTTCGCCGAAGGGGGGCGGTACCTGCTCGCCGGCGCCGCGCCCGCAGTCGGGAGCCATCCGGTCGCCGGCCCGGTGCTGGCGCTGTTGCTGACGGTGGTACTCGTCGCGCCGGTCGCGTTGCACCTGCTGGTCGCGCTGCAGGTACTCGTCCTGATGGGGCTAGTCCCCGATCGGGCGGGCGTCAGCGAGACTGTCCAGGTGCTCGCGTACGCGAGCGCGCCGTGTGTCGTCGCGGGCGTCCCGATCCCGGCAGTCAGACTGCTGTGTACAGTATACGGGTTCGTGTTGCTGGTCGTCGGTCTCGCCGTCGTCCACGGGACGAACTACCGGCGGGCGACCGTGGCCGCGATCCCGACGGCTGCGATCGGGTTCGGATACGGCTTCCGCGGGTTCGAAGCCGCGAGCAAAGTCCTTAGAGCGTCAGTCGAATTGCTCGCGTTCTGAGCGGTCGATGGGCGGAACTGATTCGACAACAGTTTTAATCCGGGTGCATTTGTTCAGATCAATGGGTTCGTGCATCATTTGCGGCAAATCTGTTGACGGTAAGATCTGCGACATTCACCAAGAGGACGTCGCATTCGAGTTTCGAGGATCGAGTCCCGATCAGTTGACATCCGGCCGCTACTACAAGGGGACGGTCGACGGCTTCGCCGAGTTCGGCGTCTTCGTCGACGTCGGCGACAGCGTGACGGGACTGCTCCACGAAAGCGAGCTGGACGGCCGGCTCGACAACCTCGAATGGGAGCCCGGTGACGCAGTCTACGTCCAGGTGAAAAACGTCAGAGACAACGGTAACATCGACCTCGGCTGGTCGATCCGCCAGTCCGACCGGGAGTTCCGCGGGAAGTTGATCGACGACCCCGCGTTCGACGAGCCGAAACACCCCAAAGAGATCGACGGCAGCGCGCCGGACACAGGCGACACGTCGGACGCGTCCGAGTCGGAGCAGACGGCCGCGGACGCGTCGTCTGACGAAGCAGCGGAGGCTGTCACTGCATCGAAGACAGAGACGGCGTCGGAACAGAGCGACGAGCCGTCCGGCCGTCCCGAAGCGGGTGGCGTCCGGACGCGACAGGCCGATTCGGACGGGCCCGAGGCAGGCGAGACGCGGACCGCAGCCGAGACAGTCGCGTCCGAGGAAGCCGACGAGGCGCCGCTCGTGACGGTCGACTCCCTCGGGGATCGCATCGGCGAAACGGTACGACTGGAAGGGAAGATCGAGAGCGCGCGCCAGACCAGCGGGCCGACGGTGTTCGAACTCGCCGACGGCACCGGCACAGTCGACTGCGCTGCCTTCGAGGAGGCGGGCGTCCGAGCGTATCCGGACATCGGCGAAGACGACGTCGTTCGCCTGTCCGGCGAGGTCCGAGAGCGCCGCGGGGAACTGCAGGTCGAGACCGAGCAACTCACCGCGCTCGAAGACGACGAACGCGAGACGGTTCGCGAACGGATGGAGGCGGCACTGACGGAGAAGGCCCGACCTGGCGCGCTGGACCTGCTCGCCGAGGACGAGATGTTGTCGAGCCTTTCGGAGTCGTTCCGCGACGCGGCCGGCGAGATCCGGCGTGCCGTCTTCGAGGAGCGGCCGGTCATCGTCCGCCACAGCGCGACCGCGGACGGCTATGTCGCCGGTGCGGCGATCGAGCGTGCGACGCTCCCGCTGATCCGCGAGGAACACTCCCGCTCGGACGCCGAGTATCACTACTTCGATCGTCGGCCACTCGAGGGCGACGTCTACGAAATGGGCGATGCGACCAAGGACGTCACGACGATGCTCGGCAACCGTGAGCGCCACGACGAGCAACTGCCGCTGTACGTGTTCGTCGCGGTCGGCGGCACGCGCGAGTCGCTGGACGGACTGGAGTTCCTCGATGTGTACGACGCGCCGCGCGTGGTGATCGACACCGTCGCCGAGCCGGAGATCGCCGACGAGGTCGAGACGGTCGTCAGCCCCGATGCCGATCCCGCGACGCTGACGACGGTGGATGGCCAACTCGACGGGCCGACGACGGCAGCGATCGCGGCAAACGTCGCGACACACGTCAACGAGGACGTCCGCGAGGACCTGCTGCATCTGCCGGCGGTGAGCTTCTGGGAGGAACCGCCCGAAGCGTACGCCGAGGCCGCACGACAGGCAGGCTACGAGAGCGACACGCTCGCGGACATCCGGGACGCCGTCGCGCTGGAGGCGTACTACCAGTCCTACGAGGACAAACGACAGCTGATCGCCGACCTGCTCTTTGCGGGGCGGGCGAGCGACGTGGCCGACGACGAGGCGCGCGGGCTCGCGGGCCACGTCAGCGAACAGTTCCGCTCGAAACTGGAGACCGCCGTCGAGACCGCCGAGGCGAACGTCGATCGCCGGACGGTCGACGGCGTCGAGGTCGCCGTCCTCGACACCGAAGCGTTCACCCACCGCTTTGATTTCCCGCCGGAGACGCTGCTGCTCGACGAACTGCTCCGACAGCTGCGCAGTGACGTCGACGCGATCGTCGGCATCGGCGAGGACGACCTGCACCTTCGAAGCGAGCACGCTCTGGACGTGCGCACCGTCGCGACCCGGATCGACGAAGCAGTCCCGGACGCCGGAGTCGAGGCACAGAGCAGCCGCTCCCAGCAGATCGCGTTCCTCGCCGGTCGGCGGGACGCCGTGCTCGATGCCGCGCTGGAGACAGTTGCCGGTCAGCTAGCCTGATTGGCATCCTCGGATTTGCGGTTTGGACCGCGATTCGTCCGTAGACCGCTCGTTCTCGGTCAGAAATGATTGTTTACTGGTTTCTGGGAATCGCCGATAAAGAATTTACTGTCGGATTCGTCAATACATTTGGAGCAGCGACGCTGCGCCGGCCATGGATGGCATCGCCACGTTGACTCAATCTGGCGGAGCGTCGCTCGGAGCATACACCATGCAATCACAAACGGATGTGGTGGTCGTCGGCGGTGGGGTGACCGGGACGGCCATCGCACGGGAACTGTCGCGGTACCAACTCGACGTCGTACTGGTGGAGAAATCCCCCGACGTCTGCACCGGGACGAGCAAGGCGAACACGGCTCTGATCCACGCCGGGTTCAACGCCGACCCGGACAAACAGAAAGGGCGGCTGAACGTCCGGGGTAACGAACTGTATCACGAGCGGATTCAGCACGAACTGGACGTGCCGATCGAGTGGCGCGGGGCGATGGTCGTCGCGACCGACGAGAGCGAACGGCCGAAACTCGAAGAACTCCTCGCGAAGGGGCAGGACAACGGCGTCGATGGACTGGAGATCCTCGAACGCGAGCAACTCCTCGAGAAGGAACCGCACCTGACCGACGACGCCGTGGCCGCGCTATGGGCCCCGACGGCCGGAATCGTCAATCCCTTCGAGCTGACCGTCGGGTTCGCCAACAACGCCGTCGAGAACGGGGCGAGCGTCGAGCTCGAAGCCGAAGTGACCGACATCACGAAGACTGATGAGGGGTTCACTGTCGAAACCGCGAAAGGCGAGATCGACGCCGACATCGTGATCAACGCGGCCGGGCTGTACGCCGACGAGGTCTCGAAGATGGTCGGCGTCGACGACTTCGAAATCACGCCCCGGCGCGGGGAGTACTACCTCTACGACAAGCAGTTCGACATCGATATCGACACGACGATCTTCCCCGTGCCGACCGAAGTCACGAAGGGGATCGTCGTGACGCCGACCGACGAGGAAAACCTGCTGATCGGCCCCAACGCCCAGGAGATCGACGATAAGCGCGACAAGGCGACGACCCGACAGGGGCTCGACAAGGTCCTCGAGGGCGCACAGAAGACGGTCCCGGACCTGACCAAACAGGACGTCATCAAGGAGTTTGCCGGGTTGCGGCCGGCGATCAAGGAGACCGGCGATTTCCGGATCCAGATCGAAGAGGAGGTGCCAGGGTTTATCAACGCAGCCGGGATCCAGTCGCCCGGGCTGGCCTCGGCTCCGGCGACCGCCGAACTGGTCGTCGACCTCGTCGAAGAGGTGCGTGGCGACCTCGAGGAGGATCCGGCGTTCGACCCCAATTACAGCGGCCCGCCGAAAGTCCGGCACATGAGCCACGAGGAGCGGGCGGCACTGATCGAGGAAGACCCCCGCTACGGGCAGATCATCTGTCGGTGCGAGACCGTCACGGAGGGCGAGATCCGTGACGCGATCAACCAGCCCGTCCCCGCACAGACGGTCAACGCGATCAAGCGCCGGGTCAGGCCCGGCGCCGGCCGGTGTCAGGGCGGGTTCTGTGGCCCGCGCGTCATCGAGATCCTCTCCGAGGAACTCGACGTTCCCATGACAGAAATCAAACTCGAGGAAGAAGGGTCGGAGCTGCTAACCGACGAGATCAAACAGCCACTGCTGGAGAAGTCCCGCGAGGGCTCGGAGGTGAACGCCGATGACTGAAAGCCGACAGGCAGTTACCGGTGACCTCGACGCGATGCGTCGAGAAGAACACGACCTGGTTGTGGTCGGCGGCGGTCCCGCCGGACTGGGGGCCGCACAGGCTGCCTACGACGAGGGTGTCGACGACATCGTGATCCTCGAACGCGACTTCGAACTCGGCGGCATCCTCCAGCAGTGTGTCCACCCCGGCTTCGGGCTGGAGTACTTCGAGGAGGAGCTGACGGGGCCGGAGTACGCCCAGCAGTTCATCGAGAACGTCGCCGAGCGCGGCGTCGATATCCGGCTGGACACGATGGTGCTTGAGGTCACTCACGACCGGACCGTCTACGCCGTCAACGACGAGGACGGCGTGACCGAGATCGACGCCGAGAAAGTGATCCTCGCGATGGGCTGTCGCGAGCGGACGCGGGACGCGCTGGACATCCCCGGCTCGCGGCCGGCCGGCATCTTCACCGCGGGGACCGCCCAGCGGCTGATCAACATGGAGGGAAAACTGCCCGGCGAGAAGGCCGTCATCCTCGGCTCCGGCGACGTCGGGCTCATCATGGCCCGTCACATGCACCTCGAAGGTGCCGAGGTCGAGGCCGTGCTCGAGATCATGCCCTACACGGGCGGGATCACTCGCAACGTCGTCCAGTGTCTGGAGGACTTCGACATCCCGCTTCGTACCCAGCAGACGATCACGGAGATCCACGGGAACGACCGCGTCGAGGGGGTCACCGTCCAAGAGGTCGACGAGGACTTCGAACCGATCCCGGGGACCGAATACGAGATCGAGTGTGACACCATACTGCTCTCGGTCGGGTTGATCCCCGAGAACGAACTGTCGGTCGACGCCGGCGTCGAGTTACACTCGGTGACCGGCGGGCCGATCGTCGACGAGACGCGCGAGACCAACGTCGAGGACATCTACGCCTGCGGGAACGTCCTGCACGTCCACGACGTGGTCGACTGGGTCACCGAGGAGAGCATGATCGCCGGTCGCAGTGCCGCCCGGTCGTTGCAGGATCGCGTCGAGACCCGCGAGGAACCGATCGAGATCGAAAGCACGGGGAAACTGCGCTACGTCGTCCCGGACCGGATCTCGACGGTCGATCCCGACCGCGAGGAGATCCCGCTGTACATGCGCGTCCACGCGCCGATGGAGGACGTGTTCGTCACGCTCTCCTCGGGCGGCGAGCAGCTGGCCCGGACCTTCGAACGGCGGGCCGAACCCGGCGAGATGGTCACGCTGAACGTCGACAGCGATACTCTCGCGGAGTTGCCCGAGCCGCGGCTCGAACTGGATGTCGTTCAACGGGAGGAAGCATGACCGAAACTGTCGAAATTACGTGTATCAGGTGCCCGATCGGCTGTGAGATCGAACTGGAAGTCGAGGACGGCGAGATCCTCTCGATGGAGGGGGCTGGCTGTATCCAGGGTGAAGACTACGCCAGAGAGGAGTACCGCAATCCGACCAGAGTGCTGCCCACGACGGTGCGCGTCAAAGGCGGCGTGTTGCCGTACGTGCCAGTGAAGACGGCCGAACCGATCCCGAAAGGGGAACTCGAGGCCGCCGTCAAGGAACTCGCCACCGTCGAGGTCGAGGCCCCGATCGAACTCGGCGACGTGGTCTTCGAAGACGTCTGTGGAACCGGCGTGGATATCGTCGCGACGCGTGACCTGCCGGCCAAAGAATCGGACCCGCTGGCGGCCGACTAACGTACGGGCCCCTAGGGGGCTATCCACCCCGTCCTACAGGGCGGGGCTTTCTCCTCGCACTGCCGTAACACGGCAGTCACATTCGGAAACACAGACGTACGACAGTCCGTATTAGTGAAATCCGCGGGTCACGTTCTCGTCGATGAGATCCTCGAGTTCGGCGTCGAGCAACTGTTCAGCCTCCTCGAAGGTGTCGGTGAGATCGGTCATCGGATCGGGGCGGTCGTAGGTGTCGAACTCCATCGGGCCGTAAGCTGGACTGTCGAGCGTGTCCATAACGTCTTCAAACAGCGCCTCCGGGGTCGTCGGGGCCTCGGCGTGGGTCTCCAGTACCGTCTCCAGGTGTCTGGCCTTGCGTTCGGCCTCATCTTCGTCTTCGATCGGTTGCTGAACGCCGAACAGACCGCTTCCCGCTTCGGGGAACAGCGGCTCGATCTCGTCGTCGATCCGTCGTGCGACCTGCGCGCCGACGCCCTGCACCTCGTAGGGATTTTTCGCGTAGGTTTTGAGCTGATAGACCCCGCTTGAGGGATGGGCGAGATAGAGATCCTCCCCGATCCCGGATCGGCGATCACCGCCGACTGCTCGCCACTGGTCGGGGTCGCTGTCGCTCTCGACGACGTCCTCGAGAATGTCCTGCCAGTCGCGAACGCGCATACCCGTGTCGTTGTGGCCGGTTCAGAATGAAGATGTCGATCCGCGAAACACTCAATACGCGAAATGTGGGCGGATCGGAACGGTGATAGCAATCTCTATGGGCCCCGGACGACGAGACGCGGGCATGTCGGACATCGAGGGGCGTCGCTGGGCGATCGGTGTCTTCGGGCCGATCGTACTGCTGGTCGGGATCGTCGTGGTGGGCTATGTCGGCCTGTTTCTCGCCCCCGGCGGCCCCTGTGCGGACACCGCGGATCTCACCGCGCCGGACGCCGAGTTCACCGTCGCCTCGAACGGGTCGGCGGTGGTCGTCGTCCACACCGGCAACAGGACGGTCGGCGGGGCGACGACCGACCGAGTCGTCGTCTCGGTCCGGAACGGGGAAAGTCCCGACACTGCAAGCCGCGAGTGGATCGGTGCTGAGGGAACCATCGAGCACGGGGACACGCTGACGATCACAGCCGAGGAAATCGGCTTCGAGCTAACCGAGCAAGACCGCGTGACCGTCCAGTGGTACGGGGTCGATCCCGACGTGGCTGGCTTCTGTCCGAACGGGCGCGCCTACCGCGAATTGACTGTCGTCCGACTGGAAAACGCCTCGACGCTCGTTGAGACAAATACGACGAGCGGTCAAACCCACCCGACAGAATAGTCCATCAGGCGCACCAGATGCGCCGAAACTCGCCTTTCAGAGCTCGTCCGACGAGAGTCGGGGCGTGGTTTCGACAGGCGTTTGCTGAGCACCGACTGTTTCGTCGGGTGTGGTCGTTGGCTGGTCGGGTTCGACACTTTTGGTCACGAGTGGAACGACTGCAGCACTGATCGCGATGACGAACACACCAACCGTGTAGAGGGCGATGATCGTAGGGTGACCCGTGTCGGTACTCCACTGAGCGGGGTATGCGACGACGAACCAGACGAGTGCCACCGCGGAGATCGCCATCCCGAGATAGGTGAGTAAGGTGCTACTGCGTCGAAGCGGCAATCGGATTGCCGGCCCGGCCATCAGTAGGACCAGACTTGCCGAGGCGAGGACGATCGACCACTGACGAGCGGGTCCCGCGGAGTGGCTGTTGAACAACAGCCAGACACCGAGAACACCCAGTATCGTGCCGAGCACATACAGCCAGTAGCCGAGAATCTCACCGTCCGTGGTCGGCTGACCGATCCGGGTTCTGTACCAGCGGCTGAAGGGATTTGTGCCGGCTACGACCGTCGTCTCATGGACGCTCGCTTGCCGTCGCATCTCTTCCCTTGTCTGTTTCCGCGTCACGTGCCACACACCCGGTGAGCCGCCGATTTCGAGGTAGAGACTGTGGATCTGGACGATCCAGTTGAGCACGATCCAGAGATAGCCATAGACGACGATCTTTACCGCGTTCCCGAGCGTGGTCGGAAGGGGAATCGTGGGGTCTCGCAGTGCTGCGTACCCGAAGGATATCCCGCGAGCAGGGAGCAGATACAACGCCAGCACGACCGCTGCGAGCAACGGCAGCCCGCCGCCGATTCCGAGGAACGGTAGCACGAGCAACGTGGGGAATATCGTGGCGAGCGGCGCGCTCACCGCGGCAAACAGGAGCCACGACATCCCGATAGTTCGTCGTGTTCCCACACCCCGAGATCGAAGCATCGTTCCCAAGTATCGTTCGGCGACCTGTGCCCATCCACGGGTCCACCGCTGGCGCTGGCGCACCAATTCGCGACTGTTCTCGGGTGTCGATTCCAGTGCGACCATCTCCATGTCGTAGGCAATCTCCCAGTCGGTCTGGAGTTGGAGGCGAACTGTGAGATCGATGTCCTCAGTCAGCACCGCCGGTGACCAGCCGCCTACCGAGGAAGGGACTTCCCGTCGGATCAACGCAGCGGAGCCGGCGAAATGGCCCGCACCGAAGACATCGTGCATGAACCGGTGCTCAAGCCACGTACTTTGCTGGCGTTCGACACTGCCAAACAGCGCCAGCGAACTTTCGCGTGGGGCCTCCGATACCTTCCGCCCTTGCGCGATACCTAGCTCGGGCTGCTCCTCGAGGGCGTGTAGACCCCGCGCAACGAACTCGGTGTCGACAATCTCATCCGAATCCAGCACGAGAGCGAACTCCGTGTCGATGGAGGCCCACACATCGTTGAGATCTGCGGCTTTGGTATCGCCGACACCTTCGACGGCCCGGACCCGATCCGGATACTGCCGTTGGAATTCGTTTGCGACCGCGACGGTGTCGTCCGTAGATCGACTGGCTGGTACGACGACGAATGGGAGCGGAGCCAACTCCTCAATGTTGTGTGACAGGCTCTCTGAAAGGACAGCCTCATCGTTGTAAGCGGCTACGACCACGGTGATGGACGGATCCTGGGGTAGCGGCGGGGCCGGAGACGCCGTCGTTGGCCGCTTGCGGCGGGCGTGGACCACGGACGCGTATTCGACCGAAACTCCGATAGCAAGCCACGCGAGGAACACACCCAGTACCGGATAGAAGCCCCACGGGGCGGCCATCAACACGACGGCGAGCAGCATGTTCAACAGGAGGATAAGCGTGAGAGCGTGCTGTACGACCGTTGCGCGAGTGCCAGTGAGGACATCGAGAAATCCGGGCGGTGACGGTGGAGCGGCGATCGTCGAGAATCCGACGACAGCTGCCCCGGCAGCGATCGCGGCCGCCGTCTGTGCGACAGCGCTCTCGGGAATCAGCCCACCGGATCGGACGGCGAGTTCGGCAGTGCCGGGCCGAACAACGAGGTCCGCGATCGCAGCGCTGATCACGGCAACGAACACGGCGACGATTAGTACCGCCTCCCATCGTCGTGGATCGGTGTCAGGACGCGGGGGGATGACACGCTCGTTAGCGCGCTGGCGCATCCAGAACGCGTGCAGGGCAAGCAACGAAAAGCCGACTGCGTAGGCCAGCAAGACCGTTCTGGACGTGAACGGCCCCCATCCAAGCGCCTGGGCGGAGCCAAAAAGCACTGTGATATGGCCAGTGACTGGGGCGAGCCATCGTGCGATCGGGGAACTACTCGGTGAGCGAACCGATAGGATGAAAAGCATTGCCTGCAGTCCCGTCGCAAATGCGACTACCCGAACGTCGGTCGGGAAACCGAGCGAGAAAACG
The DNA here is from genome assembly GCF_017094465.1 of Halapricum desulfuricans. Classification (NCBI taxonomy): domain Archaea; kingdom Methanobacteriati; phylum Methanobacteriota; class Halobacteria; order Halobacteriales; family Haloarculaceae; genus Halapricum; species Halapricum desulfuricans. Next base: position 971,599 of record NZ_CP064791.1, on the reverse strand, counting down.
TCGACACTGACCACTATAGCCACGAAGAAGATGCTTGCGACGGCGAGAATGCCGAGCGTGCCGCCGACGGCGTGCCCGAACTTGTCACGGTGAATCTGCCACGTCGAAAGCAGGGACAATACGACGAGGGTACTCCCGCCAGCCACACCGAAAGCTGCCCCGGTCAGCAAACGGCCTGTGCTCACACTGGCGAGGCCGACGAGCGCTACCAGCACGGAAAGATACCAGATAACGCTGTGCAGCCTGGCGGTCTGGGACTCGGACATCAGCCACCCTCGATTTCACCGACGGGGGACGCCCGGTCGTCACTGGCAACGGTACGCCGCTCGCTGTCGGGCCGATAGTCGTATACATCAACCATACTTATTCATAAGCTAGATTAGTATTTAAATACATATGGTATACGTACCATATCTCTGTTATGACTTCAACACGAGAAATATCCGAATTGTGGAATTGAAATCGGCTATATCCTCATGTCTTATACTAATACTATTATATTTTTATGTGTTTCTTGAGTGTTATGTGAATTGAATCTGCCGCATTGTCACCCGGACCCACAGCTCACCGACAGCGTTTTTCCCGACGCGAACCTGGCCCGTTTCGTGAACGTTCGCGGCGTCGTCGTCGAAGTCGAAGGCCCGAAAACCGTCAGCACACAGTACGGGGAGCGCGAGCTCTGTGAAGTCACGATCCGGCCCGACCGCGGTCGCGGCGAGCCAACGATGGTGACGCTGTGGGGCGACTGGACCGAGAACGGAGAACAACTCCAGGCAGGCATGGAACTGGCCGTCTACGACACCGAGCAGCGGACTTACCAGGGTGAGACGCAGTACACCACTGGCAGTGACACGATGGTCGTCGTCGAACCCGACTTCATCGTCGACGTGACCGACATCCGCTCGTGGGTGCAGTGCCCCCGGATGTACTATCTCAACAAGATCGACGGGCTGCCGCTGGCCTATCCGGTCGTCAAGGGGACGATCGTCCACGAGGTGTTCGGCGATCTGCTGCGGGGCCGGGACCTCGACACCGCAGTCGAGGAGCAGGTCGAGGCCGCCGGACTGGAACTCGGCTTGCTGGGGCGGGACGTGGGTGACGTGACGGAGGACGTCCGGGATCACGCCAGCGCCATCGAAGGGTGGCTCGCGCAAGGGACACTCACTGAAACGGACGAGTGGCGCTCGGAGATGACGCTGATCAGCGAACGGTACGGGATCAAAGGACGGGCCGACGCAGTCCGCCGGGGGATGCCGGTCGAACTGAAAACGGGCAAGAACACCCGGCGCGAGCCCCGATTTCACGACAAGATCCAGGCTGCCGCCTACGCGTTGATCCTCGGCGAGCGCGCGGCGGAGGAGACCTCGGCGGCCGAGATGATGGGCGACGGGGGCGCGGCCAAAAGCGATAGCCCGTCCGCACTCGCAGCCGCGCCGGACACCGGGACGCTGCTGTATACGAAAAACGCCGCCGTCGAGCGCAGCGAGGAGAGCGGTGATCTCTCGCCGGCCAAGGAATTCTCGATCGGTCCGGGGCTGCTCGAGTTCGTCCTCCGGGAGCGAAACGCCATCGCGGCTATGGAGTACGACAGCGATGTCCCGACCGGCTACGAGGCCGACGCCAAATGCGAGTACTGCTTCGAGCAGGACACGTGTATGGCCGTCTCGGGGCGGCTCGACCAGGAGTCGAAAGCGGGGCAAGTCGGGTCGCCGATCCCCGGAGCCGAACGCGAATACTTCGAGAAGTTCTACAGGGCGATCGAGGAAGAACGGCGGGAAGTCCACCGCGAATATGCGAAACTCTGGGAGCAAGGCGCTCACGAGCGGGCCGACGACGACCGCGCGCTGGTGGATCTCGAACCCACGGAGCGACGAGAAATCGACGGGGGGCGCTGGGAGCTGCGCGCGGAGGGAACGGGTGCGACCTCGAAAATCCGGGAGGGCGATGTCGTTCTTGCCAGTGACGGCCACCCCATCCGGGGTGAGGCCGAGCTCGCACGGGTCGAGCGGCTCGGCGGGCCGTCGCCCGACGCCGAGAGCGGCAAGTCGGCAACCGGACAGGAAGTCGTCGTCACTGCGGACGAGCCCGTCGAACTCAGGCGGCTGGACATCTACCCCTCTGAACTCTCGACAGACCGACTGTTGACGGCGCTGCACGATGCAGTTCTGAAACAACCCCAGCCGACGAAAGACGTCCTCTTCGGGCGGCGCGATCCCGAGTTCGATCGTCCCGAAGAGACGTTCATCGGGAACAACCCGGCCCAGGACGAGGCGGTCCGGCTGGCGGTGGGTGCGGAGGACTTCGCGCTGGTCCACGGTCCGCCCGGGACGGGCAAGACCTACACGCTGGCGACGATCGTCCGGGAACTCGTCGATCGCGGCGAGCGCGTGCTGCTGTCGGCGTTCACCAACCGGGCCGTCGACAACGCGATGGCGGCGCTGGTCGAGCAGGGATTCGAGGACATCGTCCGCGTGGGGACCGAGAGCGGCGTTCGCGAGGACATGCAGCGGTTCAGGCTCGAACAGTCCGGTAATCCGGGCGAACTGGCAGACAAACTTCGGGACGCGCCGGTCGTGGCGGCGACCACGGCCTCCTGCGGGTCACGGATCGTCCGCGAACAGGAGTTCGACGCCGCGGTCGTCGACGAGGCGGGCCAACTCACCGAGCCGGGGACGCTCGCGGCGACGAACCTCGCCGAGCGGTTCGTCCTGATCGGTGACCATCAGCAGTTGCCCCCGGTCGTGCGAGCAGAAAACGAACTTCAGGAATCGCTGTTCGAGCGACTGATCGAGACGCATCCCGACGCGGGCGTGCTGCTCGACCGCCAGTACCGTATGGCTCAGCGTATCCAGGCGTTTCCCTCGCGGGCGTTCTACGACGGGCAACTCCGCCCGGCCACCGGCGAGGTCGCGGCCCAGCGGCTGGACGATCTGGATGGGGTTGGGCCCTCGGCGCTTCCCGACCATCTCCGTGATCGTGTGACCTTCGTCGATCCAGATGGGGCGGCACGGGGGAACACTAATCCCGATGAGGCGGACGCTGTCGCCGAGATCGTCGAGGCGTTCACCGACGCCGGCGTCGCCCGCGAGGACATCGGCGTGATCGCCCCCTACCGCGCGCAGGTCGCCGAGATCGGCCAGCGCGTGCCCGACGCGGTGGCCGTTGATACTGTCGATCGCTTCCAGGGCTCAAGCAAGGAGGTGATCGTGGTCTCTTTCGTCGCGACTGGGGACCTCGACGGACCGATCTTCGAGGACTACCGGCGGATCAACGTCGCGCTCACCCGGGCGAAGAAGTCGCTGGTGCTCGTCGGTGACGCCGCCGCACTCTCGACGGACGACACCTACGCCGAGATGGTCGAGTGGGCGAGCTAGAGAGCGCGTCCGTGAGATGCTTGCGAAAGGAGGGAAACGCGAATGATTTTTGAGGATAGTATCCCAAAACGTCGAACGCCATGGTAGACACAGACGAGTTGCGCGAACAGTTCATCGACGCGTTCGAGGGCGCTGACTATCCGATCTCCAGTCCGATGGACCTGGTACCGGCGCTGCCGGACGGTCCGAGTACGACGTTCGAATCGGGTGACTTCTCGATGACAGCCATGCAGCTAAACACGAAGCTCGGAAGCGGGAACTTCCCATACGAGGACGTCGAGTCGTTCGTCGAGGACGTGCTGGACCAACTCGAAGAACAGGACCGTCTGTAGTCGGCCGGAGAGCCAGCCTTTATTTCTCGAAGAACAGGACCGTCTGTAGTCGGCCGGAGAGCCAGCCTTTATTTCGGCGGTCGCCCGAGATACGGGTAGATGCTCAGCCCCGAGATGGAGGACTACCTCAAGGCGATCCACGAACATCAGCGCGAGACGACGGGGCCGGTCTCGACCTCGACCATCGCCGAGAGCATGGACGTGACGCCGCCGACGGCGACGAGCATGATGGAGAAACTGGAGGACCGCGGACTCGTCGAGCGGGAGAAATACAAGGGCGTGCGGCTCACCGAGGAGGGCGAGACGATCGCGACCGAGGTCATCCGCCACCACCGCTTGCTCGAGACGTATCTCACTGACAGACTCGGGTTCGACTGGACGGCCGTCCACGAGGAGGCCGACCGGCTGGAACACCACATCTCCGAGGAGTTCGAGCGCCGCGTCGCGGCGCAACTCGACGATCCGGACGTCGACCCCCACGGCGACCCGATCCCCAGCGACACACTCGAACCGATCGAGGAGTGCATCGGAACGGCCCTCAGCGAGTGCGAGGACGGCGACGTGGTCGAAGTGACACGGGTTCGGGACCGCGATCCCGACGAACTAGCGTACCTCGCCGATGTCGGGATCGGCCCCGGGACGACGCTGACCGTCGTCGATACGCCCCCGATCGGACTGATCGAGGTCGAACTCGAAGACGGCACGCGGGTCCCGCTACCCGAACACGTCGCCGTGACGATCCGTGTCGACGCCGCTGAGTAACTCCGATATCGTGAATCAGCACCGCGCCTATATTGTTCTTTACCTGCAATACTAATCCACATCCGACCCGGGCTATCCCGGTCAGGTTCCCGTGATCTCGAAGAAATGGTTAGAATAGAATGCCATCAAACCAGGGGTCTTTAAGTAATTCGCTCCACCCGGATATAGACTTCGTTTGTCCATAATATTGCCACAAATATACATTACTATCCAAACGTTTTAGTAGCACGGAAGGGTACGGAGAGACGAGTATGACCAAGCCATTCGTGCTTGACGAGGACGGCAACGTCAGCATCGTCGGGCCGCCGGGGCTGGAGCGGCTGCTCGACGATCGGGACGGGCAAGCGGACGAATCCGAGATCGACACGGGCGACGCAGATGACGATTGAACCGCTCCAGATCACCGTCGAAACGCTGTTCCCGAACGGTATTAGCCACTACGCAGCCGGCGGGCTGCTCATCGGGCTCGGCGTCACGATCATCTACGCCGCCACCGGCATCATCGCCGGTGCGAGCACCTTCCTGGAGTCGACGTGGTCGTACGTCTCGAAGGTCTCGCGGTTCAACAAGCCGAAGTATCTGGCATCCCGGGACTGGCGGGTCGTCTTTGCCGTCGGGATCGTCGCCGGCGCGGCAGCCTACGCGCTGACGCTCGGGGCCGGTGGCTGGACGACCGACGTACAGCTCTGGCGGCTGTTCGTCGGTGGCGTGCTGGTCGGAATCGGAACGCGCGTGGGGAAGGGCTGTACCTCCGGACACGGCGTCTGTGGCGTCGGCTCGGGGTCGAACACCTCGTTCGTCAACGTGGCGACGTTCCTGGCGTTCGCGATCGGGACGGCACAGCTAGTCGCCGCACTGGGGGTGTCGCCATGAGCGAGCGTTCGCCGCTGTTCCACGGTGTCATCCTGCTCGGTGGGCTGGTCTTCGGGTTCGGCCTCGGTCTGAGTCAGATGGCTCGTCCGGAGGTCGTGCTCAACTTCCTCCAGTTCGAGGACTTCGGCCTGCTGTTCGTGATGGGCGGCGGTGCGGTCGTCACGGCCGTCACGTTCGCCGTCGTCCCGCGGGTGCTCGAGCGAGCGCCACTGACGGGCGATATCTTCCGCAAGCGCGTCAAATCCTTCGACCGAAACGTCGTCATCGGCGGCTCCATCTTCGGCATCGGCTGGGGCCTCTCGGGGATCTGTCCCGGAGCGGCCTACGCGAGCCTCGGGATCGGTAACTACCCGATTCTCGTCGCGATCGGCGGCATGTTCATCGGCGCGTATGCACAGGGATACTGGCGATCGTATCGCCAGCAAACCGAGACGACCGTCACACCTGCCGATTGACTCCGGGCCGTTATCGCCCGTTTGTAGCGGTATCACTGATATTGTGTGGTATTGGAATTCACCAACAATACTATTACAGCAGCGCCACTACAGAGAGACATGCGCGCAGTGTACGCAACGGATCTGTCCTCGGCGATCGATACGGCGATCGACTCACGGATCTGCCTGAAGTGTCTCGGGCGGTACGGGATCGACGAGATCGATCTGATCACAGTCACCAGCCCCAACATCACAGCGGGGATGCCAGGCAGTGACATCGCCGGTCAAACGAAACGCGGGCTACAGCGCCAGCAACAGCAACTCGAATCCGAGGGGTTCACAGTCAACACTCACATCGTCCGCGGAACGCCCCATCGCCGGATCAACGGCCTCGCCGAGCAAGTGCATGCCGATCTCATCATCGCGGGCTCCCGTGGACAGAGCCCGCTCAAACAGCGATTCATCGGGAGCACGGTCCGGAACATCGCGCGGACGGCCGTCAGTCCGCTGCTGGTCCAGCGGATCGTCGAACGGGACGGGGCTCCGGAAGTCGCGAACAAGCACCTCTTCCGGCGGATGCTGTACGCGACCGACTTCTCGGAGAACGCAGAGCGGGCCTTCGAGCAGTTCCACCGGACGAGGGAAGCGACCCACGAGGCGACGCTGCTACACGTGCGGCCGCCGGACCGTCGTGCCGGTGACGACGGCGTCGACGACGCCGAGCAGCGCCTCAAATCGATGGCCGAAACGCTCCAAGAAAACGGGATCGAAACGACGACGATGGTCCGGGAGGGTGAAGCCGCCGAGGAGATCCTCGCCGTCGAAGACGAGGTCGACCCGACGACGGTACTCCTCGGTGGCCGGGGTCGGAGCCGTCTCCGTCGGCTCTTGCTCGGCAGTACCTCCGAGGACGTGACCGCCAGAGCCGACAGCAACGTCTTGCTCGTGCCACCGGCACGGTAGCATCGGTGACCCGGGCTTTTGAAGTGTCTCAACCGATTACCCAGCGATAACGAATGAGCGAGGACTTCTACGATATACTCGGGGTCTCACGCGACGCCAGCGAGGAGGAGATCCAGGAGGCCTACCGGAAGAAAGCGCGCGAGTACCACCCCGACGTGAGCGACGAACCCGACGCCGAGGAGAAGTTCAAGCAGGTCAAGAAGGCCAAAGAAGTGCTGACCGACGACGAAAAGCGCCAGGCCTACGACCAGATGGGGCACGACCGGTTCGAACAGGCCGAGAAGCGCGGCGGCTTCGACGGCGGTGGCGCCGGTGGCCGCGGCGGTCGCGGTGGCGACCCGTTCGGCGGTGGCTTCAACATGGAGGACATCTTCGATCAGTTCTTCGGGGGCGGCCGCCGTCGGAGTCGTGACAGCAACCGTCCGCGCCAGGGCCAGGACCTGAAAACGACGCTCGAAATCGACCTCGAAGAGGCCCACGAGGGAGCCGAAAAGCAGGTGACAGTTCGCCGGCCCGAGACCTGTCCGGACTGCGATGGCAACGGCCACCCACCGGACGCAGACAGCCAGACCTGTCCCGAATGTGACGGCCGTGGCCAGGTCACGCAGGTCCAGCAGACGCCGATGGGTCGCGTCCAGCAGACGACGACCTGCCGGCGCTGTGGCGGCGACGGGACGCTCTACGAGGAGACCTGTTCGACCTGCGGCGGCGACGGCGTCGTCCGCAACGAGGCGACTCTCACCGTCGAGATTCCCGCCGGTATCCAGGACGGCCAGACCCTCCGGATGGAACGGGAGGGAGCACCCGGCGAGAACGGCGGACCGAACGGCGACCTGCTGATCGACGTGTCGATCCGCGAGCACCCCGACTTCGAACGGGAGGGCGACGACCTCCGGCGGCGCGAGCCGATCTCGTTCCCGCAGGCAGTCTTCGGCGACACGATCGAAGTGGGGACGCTGGACGGCGACGTCGAGTTGGAGATTCCCTCGGGCACCCAGAGCGGCGAGACGTTCCGGCTCGAGGGCAGGGGGATGCCACACCTGCGCCGGCGCGGACAGGGTGACCTCTACGTGACCGTCCAGGTGTACACGCCCGAAGAGCTGAACGGCGAACAGCGCGAGGCCCTGGAGGCGTTCGCCGATGCCAGCGACGAGGACATCAGCGTCGAGGAAGGCTTCTTCGAGAAGCTGAAGAACTCTATCTGACGGTTCATTCGCGGAGTCGCCGTTCCCAGCGCGGGCCGGCCCGCTGAGCGAGGACGACACCGACGAGTCCGGCGAGTACGGCAATCCCGATTCCGACAGCGACGGTCAGTGCCGGGGCTGCAGTCGTCGCCAGCGCCGCGACCAACAACGGTACCGCAACGACAGCCAGGCCGGCACCGAACGCCGCGAACAGCGGCGTGTCGAAGAGTAACTCGGTCGGGGAGAGTCCCGCGACATACGCCGTGAGTCCGAAGACGTAGACCGCGACGCCCGGGAAGACGACGGCAGCGACGACCAGCTCCGCGACCGGGAGCCACACCGCTGCCAGGAGGATGTACGCCAGGCCGGCGGGCAACACGAGCGCCAGATACGCCCGCCGCTTGCTCGCGAAGACCTGCTCGATCGTGACTGGGTACCGCAGCATCTCCCGAGGATCCTCGAACTGGGTGAGCCAGGCGTAGGTCGTGAACCCGCCGAGCCCGAGGAACGTCCCGAGTGCGAGCCCGAAGTGCGGTTCGAGAACGGTCACGCGCGCCAGCTCCGAGAGCAACACGACTACGACGACCACCAGCACGCCCATCGAGAAGGCGACTTTCCAGACCGAGCCGCTCGATCGCGCGACCGAGAGGACCGTCCGCCGAGCGATTCCGGTGTCGTCGGGGATCGCACGGGCGTAGCTCGACAGCGGGCCGATCCGCTGGCTCCCGTCGGTCCGCTCGACGGGCTCGAACAGGGCGACTCCGAGCGTCGCGACGAGGACTGTCGGAACGAATCCGGCGATGACGGTCCCAAGCGTCGGATCGACGAAGGGGCCGTACGGCGTCAGCGTGATCGGATCGACGCCGCTGACCACGACAGTGGCAGTCGCCAGCCCGGCAGCCACAAGCGCGAGAGCGCCGTGATAGCTCGCGAGCCCCACCAGCGCCAGACTCAGGCTCACCCCGAGGGCGAACGTGCCCGCCAGCGTCATCCACAGCGACAGGACCGCCAGCACGCCGTCGCCGGTCGCGAGTGCCACGGGCGCGTACGCCAGCGCGATCGGTGCCAGAAACAGCCCCGAGTAATACAGCAGATCCTTCAACAGGAACGTCGCGAGCAATCGCCGCCACGAGATCGGTAGCGTCCGGGAACTGAACACCAGCAGCGTCACGTCCCCGAGCACGTCGCGCATCGCGTCCCGACCGACGAGTCCGATCGTCCCGACCTGCAACCCGAAGAAGCCGACCAGCACGTGCAGACCGGCGGCGATCGCTGCCGTGTCCGTCCCCATCGAGGCCAGGAGCCAGAACGAGCCGGCCGCAACGACCGCGACGCCGGCCGGGAACGCGCCGAACCGCCGTCCTCCGAAGAGATCGGCGTGGAGCCGCCATTCCTCCTCGATCATCGCACGTAGGATTCCCACAACAAGTCACCTCCCCGTCGTCGGGACCGTTTCCGGCTTATCGCCCTCGACAGTCGAGAGGAAGTACTCGAGCAGCGCCTCCTCACCGTCAAGCGTCCGCGGGTCGGTCGTGCCCAGGAGTCGTCCCTCTCTGAGGACGGCGACACGGGTACAGAGCTCCTCGGCAACGTCGACGAAATGCGTCGAGAGAAAGAGGGTGTTGCCACTCTCACAGTAGGCCTGCAGGTGCTCTTTGACCTCTTCCTGCAAGATCGGGTCGAGGTTGACCAGCGGCTCGTCGATAAAGACCAGCGACGGCTCGTGAAAGAACGCCTGGGCCAGCATGACGCGCTGGCGTTCGCCCTCCGAGAGATTGGTCGCCAGCGTATCGAGTTTGTGCTCGAAGGAGAGTTTGGTCGCCCACTCGTCGATGCGCTCGCCCGCGTCCGCCAGCCCGCGGATCTCGGCCGCAAACTCCAGATACTCCCGTGGCGTGAGGAAGCTCGGCGGATCCTCGCGCTCGGGCAAGATCCCGATTTCCGCTCTGACAGCCATCGGCCGCTCGACCGGATCGATCCCGAGCACGGTCGCCGAGCCGCTCGTCGGGCGGCGCTGGCCAGTCAGGATCTCGATCGTCGTCGTCTTTCCGGAACCGTTCGGTCCCAGGAGTCCGAACAGCTCACCGTCGTCGACGGCCAGATTCAGGTCGTCGAGCGCGGTCACATCACCGAACTCCATCCGAAGATCCCGCGTGTCGATAGCTGTCATCGTGGCTCCTCCAGATAGTCGTCCCGCATGTCCGATTCCAGCACGTCCCGGACATCGGGTGAGATTCCCTTAGAGGTTCGGCCAATCGGAGAGCCTACCGGAACGTCTCGGTAAACCGGTTGATCCCCTCGTCCGTGCCGACGACGATCAACTCGTCGCCGGGCTGGATCCGAAAGTCGGAGCCGAGGTCGGTCTGGACCCGTCCGTCCCGTTCGACGGCGACGACGGTACAGCCGGTTTTCGGCCGGACCTCGGCCTCCTGTAGCGTATGGCCGACGATCTCCGGGGCTTCCGTCCGAATGACCTCGACCTGAGTGTCGAAAGAGATGACGTCCTCGTTTTCGAGGACAGTCGAGGCGATCATCCGGCCGGTGATCGTCTCGAGTGCGAGGACGTAGTCGGCGCCGGCCCGGTACATCTTCTGGATGCTTTCGGCCTGTTCGACGCGAGCAATGACCTCCGTCTCGGGGCTGAGATCGCGGACGACCAGTGTCGCGAACTCCGCCGCCGTGTCGTCGGGGATCGCCAACACCACCGTCCTGGCATCGTCGATCCCGGCCGACTCGAGCGTTTCAGGATCGGTCACGTCGCCGACGACATCGACGCCGTCTCCGTCGGCCGAGTCGACAGTCGTATAGGGAATTCCCTGTTCGTCCAGCAGCGTCGCGACACGCTGGCCGACCTGTCCGTAGCCCGCAATCAGGACACGTCCGCCGTCGAAGCGCCGCATCGGCGCACGCGTGCGGTCCCGAAGATCGGCAAGTTGCTCTGAGCGGCCGGTAACCAGCAAGACAGTGCCCCGATCGATGGTCGTCTCTGGAGAGGGGGGACTCTCGAAGTCCCCGCGGAACCACGCTCCGATGACGTTGACGCCGGTCTCCTCGCGGATGTCGCTTTCGGCTATCGTCGTCCCTTCCAGTGGACTCCCGGCGCTGATCGGAAGTTCCGCGACCTGGAGATCGCCGTCGATCGCGACAGCGTCGTCGATATAGGTTCGGGCGCTCGTGGTGACTTTCGACGCGAGACTCTCGCCGAGGATCGGGCGCGGGGACAACACCACGTCGGCGCCGGCGAGTTCGTGATACCGCTTTTGGTCCGGATCCTCGACGATACTCACGACCTGAACGTCCTCGCTGACCTCCTGGGCGGTCAGAACGATGCTCGTGTCGACATCGTCCGCAACGTCCGCGACGATAGCCCGCGCGTCTGCGAGGTTCGCGTTTTCGAGGGCGCTGACTGCGGTCGGATCGCCGTGGATGACGTCGTAGCCGTTCTCGTATCGCGCGGTCGCAACCTCGCGATCGGACTCGACGAAGACGTGATCGACGTCCCAGCTCTCGAGTTCGTCGATGAGCACTTCCGCCCGTGGCTTGTCCGCACACACGACGACGTGGTCCGCGAGGTCCTCCTCGACGCTCGTCGGGACGGTCGTCGAGAACGCCTCCTCGAACATCGGGAAGATCAACACCGGCAGCGCGAGGAAGACCAGTGCGACGCCGGTCAAGTTCATTGCGATGACGAGGATGTTCATAAAATCAGTCTGCCAGGGAGCGTCCTCGCCGAACCCGGTCGTCGTGAACGTCTGGACGACGGCCTCTAGTGACTGCAGGAAGGTCTTCGATTCGCCCTCGAGATAGAGCATCCCGAAGTGATAGACGACGGCGTATACGGCAATGATGACTACGAGTACGGCAAAGGAGAGAACCGTTCGACGGTACCACTTGTTCATCCACCCGTCGGTTCGCCCCACGGGGAGTAAACGGTTCCGTCGTCGGGACCAGCGATCAGTCGAGAACGCTCACGTCCGGCTGGCGGTCAGTCGACCGCAGCCCGGTTGCGTGGACGAGCACCCACAGCGCGACGAACAGCGCGCCGGCGATTTCCGGAATGGCGAGACCAGGCTGCCGGAGACCGCCCCGCGTGATCCACCCCGTCCAGACAGCGAGGTTTCCGACCCCCGCGCCCATCGAGACCAGAGCCGACCGTGTGTCTCGGTCGCGCAGTTGCCCGACACCGAACACGAGCACGGCCACCGAGAACAGGGTGTAAAACCCGGACGCGACCGGGAAATGAAGGGGATGTCCCTGGGGAAATACGCCGATCGCGGAGAGCAATATCGCCGCGACACCGAACAGGGCCGCGCCGATTCGGGAGAGGGGGCGCGCTGTCGCAGTCGAGAGTACCCCGGCGAACAGCAGCCCGAGGACGCCGCCGACGAACAGCCCGCCGTTGAAGACGATCACCGTCAGACCCGTACTCGCCGGGTGGCTCCGCTCGCCGAGATCGGACAGGGCGTTGGCCTCGAGCGCGAACGCCGGCGACAGCACCACAGCGAGCAGGACGGCCCCGAAGACGGTGCTGATCGACGCGACGCCGGCCCAGCGTCCGAGGGTCCGTGCCGACCAGCCCATGGATGAGTCCACACCACGCGGACTGAAAGACGTTTGTACCGTGACAGCTCGCCCGTGGCGGGACCGTGATCGGCAAGCGCGACGTTCAAGGCCGGGCCAGCCCGAAAGGAGGTATGACCACGCTCGCCGTACTCGCGGATCCACCGATCGAGGGCGTCGTCGGCCAGCGACTCGTCGAAACGACGCCGCTCGACGCCACGGAAGTCGTCTCGCTGTACGAGGCGATGCTGTCGGACATCGTCCGGGCGGCGGAAGCCGCCAGCGGGCAATTGCTCGTCAACTACCGACCGCGCGAGCACCTCGATATCGACGACGACGTCTCGCCGAAAGGGCGTCTCGAAGCAGTCGTCACAGCGGCCGTCGAGAAGCCGGACGACGTTCGATACGAGGTGCAGGTCGGGAGTTCCTTCGCGGCCCGGGCCGGAAACACCGTGCGGCACTTGCTCGATACCGAAGAGGAAGGGAGTGTCCACGTGATCGAGCCGACGGTCCCGCTGGTGACCCGCCAGGGGATCGATTCGACGTCAATGAAGCTCCGGCGAAGCCCGGTCGTCATCTCGCCGGGACCGGGTGGCCGTGTCGGATACGCCGGCTTCAGCGAACCGATCGATTTCGAGGGTGCATACGACCCGCCCGAAGTGACATCGCTGGTCGAAGCGGCACGGGCGGCGGACCTGGATGTGGATTTCGTGCCGTCGCTGCAGCCGGTCGAGACGGGGGCCGACCTCGCGTCGGTCGTCTCCGTCGTTCGGGCGCGTGCGCGAGCGGACCGACTCTATCCGACCCGGACGTACGAATGGGCGGAGAATCGGGGCGTGTACGCGGCCGAGGGCGAGGACGGGTTGGATATCGAGAAAACCGACAGCCATTAAATGGCCGCCCCGCAAGAAGTGACTGCGGTGGGGTGGCAGAGCGGCCCATTGCGCCTGCCTTGAAAGCAGGTGGCGTTAAGCCTCCTGGGTTCAAATCCCAGCCCCACCGTGAGTGCGCGGCGCATTGACGCGCCGCGCCGAACAATACGCTGGATTTGAAGCCTGCCAGTCGCGCGCAACGGAGTGAGCACGTCTGGCTTCGGTTCAAATCCCAGCCCCACCGTTTTGCTCCGAGCAACTCCGCGAGGAGCAACGGCTGAAACGGGGATTTGAAGCCTACAAGTCGCAGCCCGCACAGCGAAGCGAGCAGGAACGTCTTGGTCCGGTTCAAATCCCAGCCCCACCGTGAGTGCGCGGCGCATTGACGCGCCGCGTTGAACACTACGCTGGATTTGAAGGAGAGAAGGTGGAGCACGAGCGAAGCGAGTGACCACCCTCGCGTGGTTCAAATCCCAGCCCCACCGGAACCCAGTAGGAGAAGGAAACTGCCTGGGGAACTGCCCCATCACGTTCACATGATACTGATCTGTTGATATGACGCAGTCGGGGAGTGAGGGTCAGAGAAGCGCGAACGGCAGATACAGTATCCCGACGGTTATGCCAGGAACTCAGCGAAGGGGCCAGCAAGGAAGTCGATGAACGAATCAATGCCCAGATACAGTGAGATGATCAGCACGACGAGTACTGGAACCCGAACCGTCCAGAGCCAGACCGTGCCAATACCCGAGAAGGAGCCGATCCCTTTGCTAAGTTCGGCGAGTGCTTTGTCGGAATAGATCCAAGAGACCGCAGTGACAAGCAGGATACCTCCCAGCACCAGCAAGATCTTGGCCGCAAAAATGTCGTACAGATCCACCATCACGGGATCGATCGTGACGGGGATCCCGAGTGCAAAAATCAAAGTCCCAATGATAGCGGTCGCTCGCACGCGGGGAACATTGAATTCGTCGATCGCATAGGAGACGACGACCTCGATCAGGCTGACAGCCGACGACAGCGCGGCAATAGCGACCGTCGCGAAGAACAGGACACCAATGGCTCGTCCGAATTGTAGGTCTCCAAGTGCCTCAGCGACACTAACGAAGATCGCTCCAGCACCGGGATCGCCGGGACTGACACCAGCCGAAAAGAGAATTGGGAAGACGATCAGGCCGGTCAAAATAGAGATCCCGGTATTGAAGGCGACGATGGTACCACCGTCGATACCGAGGTTTTCGTCTTCGGAGAGATACGAAGCGTAAGTGATCATTACCCCCATACCGAGCGAAAGGGTGAAGAATCCCTGTCCCGCCGCGGCCGGGACGATACTTTTCCAGTTGTCGATCAGGTATCCGAGATCCGGCGATAGATAGTAGGCGTACGCCTCACCAGCACCGGACAGCGTAGACGCATATACTGCCAAGATAGCAAAAATGGCGATAATTGCGGGCACCATGATCTTCACACCGAGTTCGATACCGCGCTTGATGCCAAGCGCGACGATCAGGACGACAAGGGCCATGAACAGCGCGTGGAACAAAAGCGCGTCAAGGCCGGACGCGATATCGAAGAAGTACTGCTGTGCAACAGGTGCCTCGTCAGGGCCGGCAGTGCCGATATATCCGCCCGTTGCACTGCCGAAGACATATCGGAGGACCCAGCCACCGACGACACTGTAGTAAGAGAGGATAACGAACCCGATGAAAACGAACAAACCACCAAGGTATTTCCAAGCGCCACCAGCGAATTCCCGAATCCCACCGACGGCGTTGAGACCGGTGCTTCGGCCGACGACGAACTCAACCATCATCGCCGGGAAGCCGATCAGCACGACAAACGCCAGGTACATGACGATGAACGCGGCACCACCTTCCTGACCGACCTGGAAGGGGAACCGCCAGATGTTGCCGAGCCCGACAGCGCTCCCGACCGCTGCGAGAATGAAACCGATGCGGGTCGACCACGTCTCACGCTCCGCGTTTGAATTGCTCATATTTCGTCCGCGCTTGACGACGCCTCTCAATTAAATCATCGATATTTGCCGGAAACTGTCGACAACCTAAACAAACGATAGATCAGTCGGTTTACCGCAGCGAGTACAACCCGATAGTCGCGCACCTACCGTGGCCGCGATCACTGTCAGTACTCCCAGAGCCGATCGATCCGGTCTTCGATCCCGGGGTAGTCCGCCCGCAGGTCCGCGGTCGATCGGGTGCCGTCGATGTTGACGACGTGAATCTCACCACGGCGGCCCCCGTACACGTCCTGAAAATCGTAGACGGTGCCGACGACTGTGACCGAGTCGGGAACGTCACTACTCTCGCGAAGGAACTGCACCTGGCGGTCGACGTTGTACTCGACGAGTCGATTGATCGCGTCCTCCCGGTCGAGACCGTCCGGCAATGTCTCGACGCCGTCCCGGAGATGTGGGGCCAGCAGTCCGATCGCGTGTTCGATCCCCGGTGGTTCCGACAGTCCGTCCGTCAGATGGTCGTAGGTCGCCGTGACCGCCCCACATCCGGTGTGGCCGACGACGATCGCGGTTTCGGTACCTGTGTGCTCGATTGGGTAGAGCACGTCGCCGGAGACGACCTCCCCGTCAGCGGTCCGCTGAACGACTCGATTGCCGATGTTCCCGCAGGTGAACAACTGGCCGGGTTGCTCGTTGCCCCACATGTGATCCTGTAACACGCGCGAATCCGAACAGCAGACGGTGACTGCGTCCGGCCGCTGGCCGTCCTGGACGTCATCGAAACGCGTCTCGAACGTCCGGGCGTGCTCACGGTTGCGCTCCAGGAGTTCGAGGATAGTCTGATCCATACAGGTGCCACACGCGGACTCCAATTGAGACTGTCGGCTGCCACAGTGAGTGAGAATCACAACCAGGGCAGTGTAGAAGCCATACGGTTTTTCCGCACGCTCTCCATAGAGAGAGATACAATGGGCTTCGGTAGCTACGATGAATCCGAACAGGAGAACCAGCAAAGCGATGCCGACTACGACGACGACGAAGCCGTCAACGTCCACGACAACGACCACGACGGGGGCGTCAGCTTCGAAGCCGAGGCCGACCAGGACGAACTGCTGGACAAACTCCAGCAGATGAAAGACTGATCTCTGCCTCGAACAGCGATCACACGGGGTACGTCTCCGCCAGCGCATCGAGCGCTTCGTGATGCTCGCTCGTGTGCGGGACGGCCAGCGGTGAGACGCTGATCTTGCCATCGACGACAGCGCGACGGTCAGTTCCGTTCGCATCGGGAATATCACCTTCTGCCATCCGTTCCCAGATCCGATCGTAGAGCTGGACCTGCTCGCCGTCCCGGACCGCGTCCATCTGATACACTTTCGAGGGTTCGGTGATCGCCAGCGGCGCGTGTTCGCCATCCTCGAGCGGACCGTATTCCCCACCAGCCATCGGCGCGTTGACGTTCAGGTAGTCGGCGTGATCGAACACGCCAGCCCCAAGCGCGTGCTCCGCAAGATAGGCTGCCGCCCGAGTCGCCTCACTGTAGGCGTCATATTCCGCCGAGATAGACTCGAACGTGATGTCCTCCCGGACCGGGATGTACATCGAGACGGCGATCGCCGGCACGCCGAAGAAGGCCGCCTCGACAGCCGCACTCACCGTGCCGGACCGACCCAGCACGTACGCGCCGAGGTTCGCCCCATCGTTACAACCAGCGACGACGAGATCGACATCGGGAACTAACGCCTCCACGCCGGCGACGACGCAGTCGGCGGGCGTCCCGGCGACCGCGTAGCCGAGTTCGTGATCGGTGACGGTCACCGACTCAGACAGCGCGCGACCGACGGCGCTCTGGTCGCTATCGGGTGCGACGGCGATCACATCGCCGACGTCGGTGAGCGCGTCATAGAGCGCCCGAAAGCCCGCGGTCTCGATGCCGTCGTCGTTCGTCAGCAAAATTGTCGGCTCGCCCTCATCCATACCCTCCTTCCGGCCGGCCACCGCAAAAGCCCACCGCTCGATCCTGTCGTCACGTGAGGAGTTCAGTGATTAGCAATCGGACCGTTTCGGTCACGCCACGCCGAGATCGCGTAACTGCCGAGGAGTCCACACAGGAGACTGTACATCAGCGCGAACACGATCGTCTGTCCGAGGTTCGGCGAGAGAACGACTGCACCGCCCGCGAGTTCTTGTCCGACGAAAAACGTCCCGAGAACTGCGACCGCAGTATACCCACCGGAAAACGCGACTGCCGGGAGGACTGCTTCGTGGATCGAATCCGAATCCGAGAGCGTGAGATACGCCAGCGTCGCGCCCGCCGCGATCAATACGATGACGGGCACCAGACGATAGAGGAGTTCCGGCTTCTCCTGGGCGTGCTGTACGGGTTCCTGGTACTGACTGAAATCGAACACATAGAGCCCGACCTGTTCATACGGGATCATCTGCTCGACGTCTGCGTTCCAGACGATCGTCTGATTTGGGTCGAGCAGTTCCGTATTTATCGTGATCACGCTGTCCGGCCCGACATCACTCCAGTTGACCGTGTTCGGGGCGTCTTCTATCTCGACGTTATCGCTGGCCGGCCGGAGATCCAGCGTCACCTGATGGGCGTTGTAGAACACACGTCCAATCTCGGCGAGCAACTCACGAAGGCTCAGTCCCTCGGGCGGGCCGTCCGGCATCAGGATCGTGGCGGCCATCACGAGATAGCCCGCGACAAACGTCACAACGCCGCCAAGGACGCCAGCCAGCCAGTTGTAACTCGTTATCCGCGGGTCGAACAACGGCCCGTCCTCGGGCGAGTCGTCCATGGACACGTCTCAAACCACCTCGAATAGCGTCAAAAACGTTCCGGTGATCCGGATCGCGCTACTCGTCGGCTTCGAACTCCAGTGCTGCCGAGTTGATGCAGTAGCGCTTGCCGGTCGGCTCCGGGCCGTCCTCGAAGACGTGGCCGAGATGACCGCCACAGGAGTCACAGAGAACCTCCGTCCGTTCCATCCCGTGTCGGGTGTCGACCTCGGTCTCGACGTTACCCTCCTCGACGACGTCGTAGAAACTCGGCCAGCCGTGACCGGACTCGAACTTCGAATCGGCGTCGAACAGCGGCGCGCCACAGCCGGCACACCGGAAGACGCCGTCGTCGTCGACGTCCAGCAGGTCGCCGCTGAACTTCGGCTCGGTGCCGCGCTCGCGAAGGATGTGATACTCCTCTTCGGTCAGAATCTCGCGCCACTCCTCGTCGCTCCCCGGGATGTCGTCTGGCGTCTGAGTGTCAGTCATACCTCTCTCTACCGGCGCGAGGCGTATATGTACACTGGAGTCGGCAGACATCACGCCGGGGAGCCGGCGACACGCAGGCCTGCCAGATCCGGACGCGAGCGGCTAGCCCGGCCCTTATTGTGACGGTTCCCGAAACGAAGGTATGGCGCGACTGGACGTATCGGACGGGTTCGACGTCCACGAGTATCGAGAGGGGTTCAAACTCCGCAAGGAAACCCGACGGACGATGCAACTGGAGAACCGCGGGAGCTTCGAGTGTCCGGCCTGCGGAAAGCCCTTCGAGGAGCTATTCGTCTCCGAGAAGCGGACGAACACCTTCCAGTCGCCGCCCGGCCCGTTCTGTCTGGTCCGGACCGACGACCAGCTACTCCTGTTCACGCACTGATCAGTGAGTTCGTCTCGCACGCGCTTTACTCGGCATCAGTGTATGTTATATCCCGGCGTCGACTCGGCGATCGAATCGAGTTCGCGTTCAAGCACTGATTGGAGCGTCCGCATGCCGGACTTGCCGAGACGATCGGGGGCCGCAACGACGCTGAGCCGTTGTGTGCCGATCGGCACGAAATCAACGTCGAGCGCCGTTTCGGCGAAGCGAAGCCCGAGTCCGACTGTCGCCGATCCCTCGGCCACGCGACGGGCCGGACTCCGAATGCCGGATACCGTCCGGTCGTAGCCATGGATCCGATCAGTGAGATCGTGTCTTGACACACCGGATTCGGCGGCCATCTCGCCGAAGGCGTGGTCGAAAGTCGACCGTAGGGCCGACGACTGCGGGAGGTTGTAGAACCCCTCCACCTCGAAGAGGTCAGTCAGTTCCGACACGTCGTCAGGATTGCCCGCCGGGACGATCAGCCCCCATTCGCGGGTGTACGTGGCGAGGGTATCGCCAGCAGCGACATCGGCGTCGTCCTCGTCGAGCAGGGCGAAATCCGGGATCCCATCGCGGAGACGGCGACGGCCCTCGGCACTCCCGTGGGGGAGATAGCGCGGCCCGTCGAGCCGGTCGAGCAACCGCGAGAGCAGCGGGTCAGACTCGCCGATGGCGAGCACCGACGGCGGGCGCGTCTCCGCGGAGAACAGCTCGACAGTGACGGACTCGCCCCGGTCGAGCAGCTCGGTCTCGGGCGCCATTTCGACGACGCCGTCGGCCTCGGTGAGACTGGTAATCGCCCCGCTTCCCTTGTCGACCGGGTAGACGAGCACGTCGCCCACCCCGTCCTCGATGACGGCGACCGGGAGCAGGTACGTCCGCCCTTCGGTGTAGCGCTTCGGGACCGCCATCTCCCCCACGAGCGTGGGAGCGGATTCGGGCGGTCGACCGGCCGCCTCCCGAATCGCAGGCGCGACGAAGGTCCGGAAAATACTCAGCGCCGAGACGGGGTTGCCGGGGAGGCCGACGTAGGGAGTGTCGGCGATCTCCCCGACGATCGTCGGGCGGCCGGGCTTGACCGCCACACCGTGGAGATCGAGCGATCCGTGGTCGTCGACGACCCGATAGAGCACGTCGGTGTCACTCGCGCTCGTCGAGCCCGAAGAGAGGACGAGTTCACACCGCTCGCCGACCGACTGTAGCGTCTCGTGCATCGTCTCGTAATCGTCGGCGACGTGTGGCACGACCTCCGGCCGGCCGCCGGCCGCTCGGACTGCCGCCGCCAGCGCGTACGTGTTGAGGTCGTAGATCTGGCCGCGCTCGGTCTCGAGGGCCTCGCCCGGTCGCACGAGTTCGTTCCCGGTCGAGACGATCCCAACCGACGGCGACTCGACGACCAGGACCGTCTCGACGCCGAGAGCGGCGAGCAGTCCCACGTCTCGCGTCGTCAGCACTGTCCCCGGACCGACGGCCCGGTCGCCGGCGGCCACGTCGTCGCCGCTGTGCATGACGTTGTCCCCCGGCGCGACGGCCGTTCGGATCTCGACGACGGTGCTATCGTCGGCCTCACGTCGGGTCGTGCGCTCGACCGGGACCACTGCGTCAGCACCCGAGGGCAGCGGCGCACCCGTCGCGACACTGACAACCGTTCCCGCGGAGACGTCCGTCTCGGGGCGCTCCCCGGCGTCGACGGCGCCGGCGAGGTCGGCCACGAAAGGATCGCCCTCGGAGGCGTCGAACGTGTCGGTAGCCCGGACGGCGTATCCGTCCATCGTCGAGCGATCGAACCCCGGTACGTCGATGGCGGCGTCGATCCGCTCGGCCGCGACGCGGCCGTCGGCGTCCAGTAGCCCGACCGATTCCGTCCCGGCCCCGATGTCCAGCGCCTCTATTGCCGAATGGAGTTCCAACGGCGTCGCGAGGTCGCGAAACTGCTTGCGCTCGGTCACGGCTGGGCCTCCCAGAACTCGACCGTGACGCGATCGCCCGCGTCGTACCCCTCGACCGACTCGGGCACCTGCACCCAGCCGTCGGCAAGCGAAACGCTCGAGAGAATACTCGCGCCGCTTTCGTGGACCGGGTCAGCGACGACGCCCTCGTCGGTCTCGCTGACGGTCACCCGGACACAACTCCGGATGCCGGGTTCGCTCCGGACCTTCCGATCGAGTTCGGCCTCGACCCGGGCCGGCTCGTCGGGCTCCGTGTCGGTCGTCCAGTTGACGATCGGCCGGACGAACTGCCAGGCGTTGACGATACAGGCGACGGGATACCCCGGCAGCATGAGGATCGGCGTGTCCTCGACCTGTCCGAGCGCAACCGGATGGCCCGGCTTGAGTGCCACTCCGTGGACGAGCAATTCACCACGGTCCTCGACAACGGCCGGAAGCAGATCGCGCTTGCCGATCGAAGAGCCGCCGGTCGTCACGATCACGTCCGCGTCGAGATCGGCCTCGATCGCCGCCACGAGCGCGTCCCGATCGTCGGTCACGACATCGCGATACCGGGTGTCGCCGCCCCAGCGCTCGGCCAGCGATGAGACCATCAGCCCGTTGGTCTCGATCGCCTCCCCGGGGTCGGGGTCGCTCTCGACCAGCTCCTCGCCGGTCGGGATCACGGCGACGGACGGGCGCTCCCGAACTGTGACTGACTCAGTTCCGACCGACCGGAGCAGCGCCAGATCCGATGGGCGGAGCCGATGCCCCGGATCGAACAGGTGCTGGTCGGCCTCGATGTCCTCGCCGACCTCACTGACGTTCTGGCCGACTGCGGCGGCGCTCGTGATCTCTATGGTGTCGCCCACTTCCCGGGCGTTCTCGGTCTTGACGACGGCGTCGGCCGGCTCCGCGACGGGACTGCCCGTGTGAACCCAGGTCGCCCGTTGCGGGCCAGCGCTGTCCCCGACAGTGAGCGTGGCAGGTGATCGATCGGCCGCACCGAAGGTGTCCTCGGCTCTGACCGCGTAGCCGTCCATCGCCGCCCGCGGAAAGTCCGGGACGTTCCGTGGCGACGTCACTGTCTCGGCGAGGACTCGTCCGTCCGCGTCAGCGAGCGGCACCGTCTGGGTCCCCGTCGAGACGTTCGTTGCTTCCCTGAGGGTTTCGAGTGCCTCACGGACGCGCGTCCGCTCGACGAATCCTGACCCTCGGACTGACTCAGCATCTCCCATAGTAGAATCGAACACCGGCCGGAACCAAAAACCCGTGTCTCCGACAGTGCCTACTCGACGAACCGGTCGTCCGACGTCCGGCGGTGTTCGTTGTCGATAGCGCCCTCAAGCCACCCAATCTGGGCGTCTTCGACCCCGTTAAACTCGGGGACAAACGGTTTGATATCGAGCAGTGGCGTCCCATCGAGCACATCGACCCCGGAGACGAACAGCGAGCCGTCCGAGACGTTCTCCAACTCGAGGACAGACATCCCGAGCGGGTTCGGTCGTCGCGGGGCCCGCGTCGCGAAGACGCCGTGGACCTCGTCTTCCATAAACGGCTGGGGCTGTAGGTCATAGTCCTCGGCGACGTGGAACTGATAGAGCACGACGACGTGGGAGAACTCCGCCAGATCGAGCAGGCCCGGTTCGTACTCGGGATCGACCTCGACGACACCCATCGCCTCGGAGAAGGCACCCTGAATCGGCATCCCTGACTCCTCGGTGTACGGCGAGTGGATGGTCCCGATCGGCTGGATTGACCCGTTCGACGATCGGGTCGGGTCGGGTCCGGCGGCCGAAGCCGTTACCCCGCTGCCGTCGGTCGTCGTCGGAGTCGTGACTTCCCTGAGGACGGCGGCGAGCCAGTCGGCCACGTCGGAGTAATCCCGGGCCGTGATCAGATTGCCGTCGACGACGCCCGCGTCGTTCACGAACGTCCCACCGGCGGCCTCGACGTCGTCTTTGATCGAGGGATGGCAGGCCAGTCGCCGCCCCTCGACGACGCCGGCACTGACGAGCAACTGTGCGCCGTGACAGACCGACGCGATCGGTTTGTCCCGCTCGTCGAACGAGCGAACGATATCGATAGCCTCGGGGGCTTGCATCCGGATCGCCTCCGAGGAGTACCCACCAGGGAGCACGAGCAGGTCGTAGGCCGCCGCGTCGGCCTCCGAAATCGGGAGGTCGGCCTCGAAGTCGATCCCGTTGCGCCCGGTGATCGGCTGTCCGCCAGGAGCGGCGATATCGACGGTGTGGCCCGCCTCCTGGAGGCGGTAGTAGGGGTAACTGAGCGAGCGATCACCGAATCGATCCGCCGCGAGTGCGAGTGCGTTCACTGTCATAGGTTATTTGGGTGGCGTCTGGTAAGTGTCTGAGCTATTTGTGCGTTGTTCGGTCAGTGTTTTGGATTGGTCGTGTGTTGTTCGAAACATCGATCAGTCGACTGGTCGTTTCTTCTGCCGTCCCGAATCGTGTTTCGGATAGCGCTCACATAGGGGTCAAAGCGGTCGGTCTCGAAGTCCCGCGGTCGGTCGAGATCTACGTCAACGACAGTCGAAATCGCCCCGTGCCCATCGAAGACGACGACCGAGTCCGAGAGCCGGACCGCCTCGCCGACGGTGTGTGTCACGAGGACGACGGTCTTTCCCAGCTCGTGCCAAATCCCGAGTAGATCCTCCTGCAGCGACTCCCGGGTCGCCACGTCGAGATCCGAGAACGGCTCGTCAAGCAACAGGACCTCGGGGTCGAGAGCGAGCGCGCGAGCGATTCCGACACGGGTTCGCATACCGCCGCTGAGTTCCGATGGATAGGCATCTGCCCGGTCGGCAAGCCCGACCATCGAAAGGAGTCGTTCGACTCGCCGGTCGGCCACAGTCGCGCTCGTGTCATTGACCTCCAGCCCGAAGCGGACGTTCTCGGCCACTGTCCGCCAGGGATACAGCGTCGTCGACTGGAAGACGAGTCCCCGGTCAGGGTCCGGCCCGGTGACCACGTCGCCGCCAACGCGGACGCGCCCGGAAGACGGTGATTCCAGGCCCGCGACCAGTCGGAGAAGCGTCGTCTTCCCACAGCCGGACGGGCCGACGAGACTCACGAACCCACCCTCGGGGACCGAGAGGTCGATCTCCTCGAGTGCGGCGATGGTCCCCTCGCCAGTCTCGTAGCGCTTCGAGACGTTTTCGAGGGCGACGAACGCCGTCTCGTCAGTCACGGTGCAGCCACCTCGCGAGCGACCTGAAAGAGTGCGTCCGTAGCCAGGTACGCGAGCCCAAGCGCGACCATATAGGCCATACTGACGTCCATCGCGAGACTCTGGGCCGTGTGGATGATTCGATAGCCGAGCCCCGGTGCGCCGAACAGTTCGGCGGCGACGATGATCATCCAGCTTCGGCCGAGGCTGGTTCGGACGGCGGTGGAAACCGACGGCGCAACGCCAGGAATCACGACCTTCCGGACCATTGTCCGGTGGTCCCGGACGCCGAGACTCTCCCCGACCTCGATCCACTCCGTCGGGAGTTCCCGGACCCCGTCGTGGGCGCCAAGCAGCGTGATCCAGAACGAACCGATGGCGACGATGACCGCCGCGCCAGCGTGGCCGATGCCGACCCAGGCGATGACAAACCCCATCCACGCCAGCGGCGGGATCGGCCGCAGCAGCCCCACAGCAGGCGTGAAATACTCGTCCAGTCGCGTCGAATACCCCAGCGCGATTCCCAGCGGCGCACCCAGCCCAACGCCGAGAAGCAAGCCGGGGACGTAATGCAGCAGACTCTGCAACAGGACGGCCGAAAGCTCCGTCAACTTGAGTTCGACGCCGCCGAACGCGAACGTCGCCGGCGTCGTCAGCTCCGTGACGAACGCCCCAAGAACAGCCGCGGGTGTCGGGAGCAGGTAGGACGGAACCGTACTCGCGAGCGACCACCAACCGGCCACGAAGACGGCCGCGCCGACGAGACCGCGCCCTACTCGACCCGACATAACCGATGATCGGTCGACCGCCTCGAATGCGACAGTGATAGATTCGCGCGTGGCCGACAGTGCATCAGTGCGATCGGACGGGCGACTAGCCATCGCTGTCCACCTCGAACCGGAAGCGGTCCCAGATACGCTCGTAGGCGTAGTACGTCCCCGTCTTGAGGATATTGGTGGCGACCCCGATCTGTAGCGAGGCCGTCGGGTCGGCCGTGACGGCGTAGGCGACGACGACAGTCAGGACGAGCATAAACAGCCGGTAGACCAGCGCTTTCAGTAGCGACTCGCTCCAACTGCGTCGCGGATTGGCGACCGTGATCGGCAACAGCGACCTGCCAGCCATCACTGATCCCCGACGGCCCGGTCGTAATAGGACATATCGAACAACTCATCGGCCGTGAGACGCGAGTCGGTCTTCCCGAGTCGGTGGGCGTACTCGGCCAATACCTCGGCCCCGGACGTGATATCGTGTGGGTCGGTGGTGTACTGCGTCGCCGGGGAGTCGAGTGCTGCCCGTGCTGTTGAGGCGTCAAGGGCACTTTCGCCACCGTAGACGTCGCTCATATAGGTCGCGGCCTGGTCGGGATTGTCGTGGATGAACTGGGTTGCCGATGCGTGCCGATCGATGAACGCCTCCACGGCGTCGGGTCGCTTCTCCGCGAAGGAGTCCCGGGCGACAGTCACGCCGGCCGGTTCGCCGGGAATGAACTGCTCGACACGTGCGACGCGCTGGTAGGGGGCGTCCGTGCGTTCCTCAATCAGCGTCGGCGTCGGCTCCGGGATAACGGCCCCGTCGACCTCACCTGCGAGTAGTGCCTGACGGGCAGCACCCGGCCCGCCGAGATGGACGAGTTCGACATTCTCAAGAGACGCCTCGCGTTCGTTGCTGATCCAGTATCGAGCAGTGATATCCGAGACACTCCCCTTCGGATACGTGCCGAGTGTGAATCGTCGCCCGTCCACCGCATCGAACCCACCACTGTCAGCCTCGAATCGGTCGGCGACCGATTCCGCGGTCAGCACGACGAACCCGTTTTTCGAACTCGCCGAGACAACAGATGCCTCGGCGTCTGAGTCCGCAACGACAAGTGCCGGAACCACACCGATCATCCCGATGTCAGCTTTGCCGGTCGTAAGCAACTGGACGATGCTGTTACAGCTGGCCTCTTCGGTCTCGAAGTCGGCGTCCATCTCCTCGAACCAGCCTTCCCGATCCATAACGACTGCCTGGAAGTGGGGCGGCGCCGCGTCGTAGGCCAGTTGGATCGGCCCAGGAGCACCGCTGTTTTGCCCGAACACCGTACAACCTGAAAGGGCGGTCGTGCTGGCAACACCGAGACTTCCAAGGAACGCACGGCGATTCATCATACCCGAATATCGGAGAATATTGCCATAAGAGTAACGACTATGCCCAATATCTTGCGAAAGAGTAACCATAATCGGCAACAACCCGGCCACGGCCGACTGGAGACCGCTGTCCACTCGAGAAACACCGGATCGGGGCTTTTAATCGTCGGGACGTGAAGTTGATAGTGACGTATGGCTTCGCCGATAGCGGAATGGCTGGTAACCGTTCGATCGACGCCGACCGAGGAGTTCGCGTGGTGGAAATACCACGTGGCGTTCTTCCTCAGCGTGTTCGTCGCGTTTCCGGCCATCCTCCTCTCGTCACCTGACGGAATCTTCGGTGGTCTCTGGCGATTTTTCGGCATCGCTGGAGGGGTTCGGTCCGCATTGAATGTGGCACTCTGGGGGCTCGGAGTCGTCCTTGCCGTGTCGTGGATCGGCGCGTTGTTCGGCTACTACTACGACGCCAAGTATATCGACACGCTGGAGGTCGACTATTCGCCCCACTGGAAGGCCTACGTACTGTTGCATCTCACGTTCTTTGTCGGCGCGTTCCTGGCCGTCCCGATCTACACGATACAGCGGCTTCGACACGTCGGGATCCCTCTTTTCGCGAAAGAGCGACTGTAGGCTAAACCGAAACCTACACCGTCCTCGGCCGGTAACCCATGACGACACCGAATAGCATGCCTGCAGATCCATTGCCGTCCGAGAAAGACGAGAACCTCCGGAGTGCGGAAGTGACTGAAGGTGCCGATCGCGCACCGCATCGATCGCTGTTCCGCGCCGCGGGGCTGAGTGACGAGGAGATACACAACCCGCACATCGGAATCGCCAACTCCTGGAACGAGATCGTCCCCGGCCACGTCCATCTGGACGAACTGGCCGAGTACGTCAAGGAAGGCGTCCGCGAGGCCGGCGGTACACCGCTCGAGTTCAACACGATCGCCGTCGACGACGGGATCGCGATGGGCCACGAGGGGATGCGATCCTCGCTCCCGTCCAGGGAGGTCATCGCCGATTCGGTCGAGCTGATGGCCAATGCCCATCAGTTCGACGGGATCGTCGCGCTGGCGTCCTGTGACAAAATTGTCCCCGGGATGTTGATGGCCATTGCCCGACTGGACATCCCGGCGATCGTCGTCACCGGCGGGCACATGGCGGCCGGCGAGCACGAGGGCGAACCGGTCGACCTGGTCGACGTCTTCGAGGGCGTCAGCCAGCACGCGGAAGGCGAGATGGACGACGACGAACTCTACCAGCTCGAATGTACCGCCTGTCCCGGTGAGGGATCCTGCGCGGGGATGTTCACTGCGAACACGATGGCCTGTGTCACCGAGACACTTGGGCTCTCCTGGACCGAATGTGCGACCCACGGCGCGACCGACGAGCGTAAATTCGAGATCGCACGCCAGAGCGGCCGGCAGATCCTGGATCTCGTCGAGAGGGATATCCGGCCCTCCGAGTTCCTCACCCGCGAAAGCTTCGAGAACGCCGTGACAGTCGATCTCGCGCTCGGTGGGTCGACCAACACCATGCTGCACCTCCCGGCGATCGCCCAGGAAGCCGGGCTGGACCTGACGCTGACAGATTTCGAGGAGATCGCCGAACGGACACCCCACCTGGCGCATATGAGTCCCGCCGGCCCCTGGCGGATGGAACACCTCCGGGACGACGGCGGCCTCCCGGCACTGTACCACCGGATCGACGACTTGCTCAACCTGGACACACCGACAGTCGACGGCCGGACGATTGGCGGCCGAATGGGCGATCGTCAGCCCAGCGGACAAGTCATTCGCGAGCGGGACAACCCCGTCCACGAGGTGGGTGGGCTCGCAGTACTGCGCGGCAATCTGGCACCTGAAGGCTCGGTTGTCAAGGCCGGCGCGATGGACGACTCGATGCGACAGTTCGAGGGCCGTGCGAGAGTATACGAATCCCAGCAGGCAATGTTGCAGGCCTACGACGACGGCGAAATCGAGCAGGGCGACGTGGTCGTGATCCGCTACGAGGGGCCGAAAGGCGGTCCCGGGATGCCGGAAATGCTCGAACCGACCTCGAAGATCAGCGGCTCGCCCACGCTCTCGGGCGAGGTCGCGTTGCTGACCGACGGACGGTTCTCCGGTGGCACTCGCGGTGCCGCGATCGGTCACATCAGCCCCGAAGCGGCCGCTGGTGGTCCGATCGCGCTCGTCGAAGAGGACGACACGATCCGGATCGACGTGGACGCAGGCGAGTTGACCCTTGCCGTGTCACAAGACGAGCTACAGCGTCGGGCAGCCGAGTGGGAGCCGCCGACGATCGAAGCAAACGGCGTCATCGAGCGGTTCGCCGCGCTCGCGACCAGCGCGGCGACCGGTGGCGTGCTGGAGGCCCCGGATCACACTGCACCGGCGATCCAACTCGAAGGGCCGTCGGATCGCACCGCGACTGGTGACGACTGAAAAGACGTCGTTCGTTCCGACTACACGAGCGTCGCGTCGAGGCGGATGTCGACACCGGCCAGCGCTTTCGAGACCGGGCAGTTCTCTTTGGCGCCGGCAGCGATCTCCTGGAAGGTTTCCTCGTCGATATCGGGAATCGTCGCTTCGAGCGTGAGTTCGACCCAGTCGATCTCCAGCGCCTCGGGGTCGAGGTGAACCTCCGCGTCGGCGTGCAGTTCCTCGGCCTCGTAGCCGGCCTCGTCGAGTTCGTTCGACAGCGCCATAACGAAACAGCCGGCGTGGGCCGCGCCGATGAGTTCTTCGGGGTTCGTCTCGTCACCGTCTTCGAACCGCGACGCGAAGGAGTACGGTCCCTCGTACACGCCGCTGCCGAGAGCGAGGTCACCGCTGCCGGTCTGGAGGTCTCCACGCCAGGTCGCTTCTGCGTTGCGGGTTGGCATAGCGATTCGATAGACGCCCCTCAGACACAAAGAGGTTAGCGAACGCGCGGGCTCTGCCGCCGTTGGCAGGTAGTTGCTATATCTTCCAATATGCACTACCGAGACTCGTTCAGCCGGTCCAGCTGTGCTGGCGTATTCACGTCGACGAGAGCGTGCTCCCCCCAGCGTCGTGCAACCATCGTGGCCGGGACTGTCGTGTATTCGACCGCATCGAGGACGGCCCGCAGGCGTCGCGTCCCACGCGCCCGCTGGTCGCTAACTGCAGTGCGAAGTGCCGGAGCATCGAAAACTGCGGGGACTGGCTGATCGATCCCCTCCGCTCGGATCACGATCGCCTCCGCGGAACGTGCGTCGAAGAGGTGCCGGTACAGGTCCGTGGGAACCAGCGGCCGATCGGCAGTCGAGACAGCCACCGCCGTTGCGTCGAGCCCATCGAGTGCGGCGTCCAGCCCCGCCAGCGGCCCCTCGTCCGGAGTCGGGTCCGGCCGATACGTGACGTTCGAGAGGACGCGTTCGAACGACGGCCGTTGCTCGTGGCGACAGCTAACGATCACTCGGTCGACGGCTGGTCGAAGTGACTGGACCGCGTGTGCGATCAAGGGCTTGCCACGGAGTTCGGCAAGCGTCTTGTCACAGTCGCCGAACCGACGTGCGAACCCGCCAGCGAGGACGATCCCGGCACGCGTACTCACGGATACCAGTCGTTTGGTCGTCCATGGTATAGGCGTTTTTCGTCGCCGCGAGCTCCGTGGTATCACTGTGAATCATTCTTCCAGTAGGCGTGAGATAGCGGGCTTAACGTTTTGCCATCAGTTTTACCACGCTTGAAGACCACAGTTCCCAGTGGAACATGAGTGACTCAGATAAGACGGACGAGGCACTCAAGCGTGTTCGAGACACGTTCGAACAAGCGGCGGACGAAGCCGAAGAGATGAGCGAGAAGGCGCAACGGGAAGTCGAAGACGCGATAGATACCCTCGAAGACCGCATCAAGCAACTGCGAGACCGCGACTGAAGGTACGATCTGATCTCTTCCCCGCGACGAGTTGTCGGTCCTGTCACTGATGATAGAGTGGCAACTGGACGTATAAAATACGAAACCCCCACACAGCAGGCGCTGTGTGAGGGTGAAAGTATTGAAGTGGCAAAGCCACTTCGAGTATGCCGCGATTCCCAAGGGAATCGCGTGATATGAATAGCAGGCGGCGAACCGGATTTCCCAGAGGCTCGCGCACTCCAGTACTCCCCGGAACGCAGGCGGGCTTATCTTCCGTGTTCGGGATGGGTACGGGAGTTGCCCCGCCGCTGTGGCCGCCTTAACGCCGACTCGCGGACTCGAACCGCGACATCGTACCATAGTCGGTTGGTTTCCACCGCATGTACGTGCAATCCAGTTTCCGCCTGGACCCGTTTCCGGATCGTGCGTCCAGTCCAGTATGAATGGTGGCTTTGGCTGTTAGTGCTCGCGGGCTCAACGTCTCGTTGCCTCGACGCGCACACCCCGAGTCTATCGATCTCGTCTTCTACGAGCAGCCTCGGCGGTATCTCTTTTCCAGGTGGGTTTCGAGCTTAGATGCGTTCAGCTCTTACCCCATGTCGCGTGGCTGCCCGGCAGCGCTCTCTCGAACGACCGGTACACCAGTGGCGACCACCCGTAGTTCCTCTCGTACTATACGGGCGTTCCCGTCAGATACCATGACACCCCCAATAGATAGCAGCCGACCTGTCTCACGACGGTCTAAACCCAGCTCACGACCTCCTTTAATAGGCGAACAACCTCACCCTTGCCCGCTTCTGCACGGGCAGGATGGAGGGAACCGACATCGAGGTAGCAAGCCACTCGGTCGATATGTGCTCTTGCGAGTGACGACTCTGTTATCCCTAGGGTAGCTTTTCTGTCATTCATTGCCCGCATCGGGCGGGCTAATGAGTTCGCTAGACCACGCTTTCACGTCAGCGTTCCTCGTTGGGAAGAACACTGTCAAACCATCTTATGCTCTTGCGCTCTTCTCCGGATCTCCGACCCGGATGAGATGGTCTTAGGGCGCGCTCGATATCTTTTCGAGCGCGTACCGCCCCAGTCAAACTGCCCGGCTACCGGTGTCCTCCGCCAGGAGTGAGAGTCGCAGCCACTAGTGGGTAGTATTTCAGTGTTGCCTCGGCGGCCCGCTAGCGCGGGTGCCTGCGTCACGGCTCCTACCTATCCTGCACACTAGCGGCCACGTCTCAGCGACAGCCTGCAGTAAAGCTCTATAGGGTCTTCGCTTCCCCTTGGGGGTCTCCAGACTCCGCACTGGAACGTACAGTTCACCGGGCTCGACGTTGGGACAGCGGGACTCTGGTTGATCCATTCATGCGAGTCGCTACTGAAGCGACAAGGTACTACGCTACCTTAAGAGGGTCATAGTTACCCCCGCCGTTGACGGGTCCTTCGTCCTGTTGTACCAGGTGTTCAGATACCCGCACTGGGCAGGATTCAGTGACTGTACGCGTCCTTGCGGATTTGCAGTCACCTATGTTGTTACTAGACAGTCCGAGTCCCCTAGTCACTGCGACCTGCCTCTTCCCGAGGCAGGTACCCCTTCTTCCGAAGGTACGGGGCTAGATTGCCGAATTCCCTAACGTCGATTGGTCCCGACAGGCCTTGGCTTTCGCTGCCGGAGCACCTGTGTCGGATCTCGGTACGATCGCCGTCCTCGTCTTTTCACGGGCTCTGGGGTGACCTGGCTTGCGGTATCCTGCCGTTCGGCCGCTTCGTGCCGTTACGGCTTCCACGACTTTTGACAGTTCCACCGGGCGAAGGCCCGGTCCAGGCGAACCCAAAGCGTCGACTTTTGATGGACGGCGGCACTGGAATATTAACCAGTTTCCCGTTCGATCCGCTCGAATTGCGACGGATCTTAGGATCGGCTAACCCTCGGCTGACGAACAGTGCCGAGGAACCCTTGCTCTTGAGGCCGTCAGGATTCGCACCCGACTATCGCTGCTACTATGGCCAGGATTTTCGTCACCGATCGGTCCACGCGAGCTCTCGCCCGTGCTTCCATCCAATCGGAGCGCCAAACCTACTCGATCAGGATGTGACTCCTGCGGTCAGGTCTCGGTGGTGGATTTGAGTCCCGATCATTTTGGGCGCCTCAAACCTCGGCCGGTAAGCTGTTACGCTTTTCTTAGAGGGTAGCTGCTTCTAAGCTCACCTCCCGGCTGTCTAGGGCTTGAGACCACCTTCAGAGGATTACACTTAATCCACACTTGGGGACCTTAACCTGACGCTGGGTTGTTCCCCTTTTGGTATACAGGCTTACCCCGCATACCGGAACCTCCACGTCCACAACGTCCGTAAGTTCGGAGTTTGACAGCCGAGCCGACCTCTCTCGAGGGCGGACACGGCAATCGGTCGCTCTACCTCACGGACTATCTCGGTGGAGATCATGCTTCGACATGTTTCGGTTGGAACCAGCTGTTGCCGAACTCGATGGGCCTTTCACCCCTACTCCTAGATCACGCGAGGGTATTGTAGGACACCAACGCTAACGGGCCTCCACGCATCTTTCGATACGCTTCACCCTGTCCAGGAGTAAATCGTCCGGATTCGGGTCGTATCCACGGGACTCCCCGCCCTTGAAGACGGCGGCCCTGGCATAACATGGTCTAAGACCACGCAGCTGCGGCCATGTTGGTTTCCCTGTGCCTCCCCGGATACACCGGTTAGGCTCGCCTCGTAGATACACTCCCTGGCTCGTTTTTCAAAACGTACGACGGAACATCGGCTTCCCGTGAGTCTTACTGCGGGTTCGCACCCGGGTCATTCGTCACGGGACCTTGTATGCCCCGTCGCTCCATCGCCAACTGATTTCAAGCCCTATTGCACCTCCCTTCTGAGGGTGCTTTTCAGCGTTCGCTCACGCTACTTGTTCACTATCGGTCTCGAGTCGTATTTAGTCTTGGCAGACGATGCCTGCCAAATTCACGAGGGATTTCCAACCCCCGATACTCAGGTACTGACGCACGTCGTACTGGTCTCTTCTACGGGGTTGTCACCCTGTATCACGCTCCGTTCCAGGAGACTTCGACGAGACAGTCAGACGATGAAAGTCAGCCCAAAACACCACATATCCCGAAGGATTCGGTTTGGACTGCGTCGCGTTCACTCGCGGTTACTAACGACATCACGTTCGTTTTCTCTTCCTGCCGGTACTGAGATGTTTCAGTTCCCGGCGTTCCCCATTGCGCGAAGCAATTGCGGTGAGGAGTTCCCATTCGGAAATCCTGAGTTCTTCGCCTCCGTGCGGCTCCCTCAGGCTTATCGCAGCTTGGCACGTCCTTCATCGGCGCTCGAGCCGAGCCATTCACCGAACGGCACAGTAGCCATTCGATACGAAGCTGAGCGAAGC
This sequence comes from Halapricum desulfuricans, assembly GCF_017094465.1. Taxonomy (NCBI): domain Archaea; kingdom Methanobacteriati; phylum Methanobacteriota; class Halobacteria; order Halobacteriales; family Haloarculaceae; genus Halapricum; species Halapricum desulfuricans. The sequence continues at coordinate 938,097 of NZ_CP064791.1, read as the reverse complement.
TCAGCTCCGGATAGTCGGACACACGTTCCACGATGAAACGGGTCCAGTTGACGTCTGGATTGCACGTACACGCGGTGTCATATACACGCCCGAGGTGGGTGGTGCGTGCATCAACCCTTCCCAGCCACGCTTGCCGCGGGCTGGTGCATCGGTCGGTGCGGGCGACGATCGCCCGCGGGAGTGACCGACCCGGAATCGAACCGGGGCAACCACACAAGGTGGTGCTCTACCACTGAGCTATCGGTCTCCCTCTTGCGAGGGGTGCGAGCCTTGACAGTTCGGTGGACGACCGAATGGTCGTCTGTCACCGATACCTGCCGCGAAAGCGACAGGGTTTGTGGGCTGGGGCGACGCCCCAGTCCCGATCGTTAGGAGGTGATCCAGCCGCAGATTCCCCTACGGCTACCTTGTTACGACTTAAGCCCCCTTGCGAAGCCCAGATTTGACCTGGGAATCCAGGCCTCATCCGGACCTCACTCGGGTGCTTTGACGGGCGGTGTGTGCAAGGAGCAGGGACGTATTCACCGCGCGCTTCTGACACGCGATTACTACCGAATCCAGCTTCACGAGGGCGGGTTTCAGCCCTCGATCCGAACTACGACCGGGGTTATGGGATTAGCGCCCCCTCTCGGGGTAGCGACCCGTTGTCCCGGCCATTGTAGCCCGCGTGTTGCCCAGCACATTCGGGGCATGCTGACCTACCGTTGCCCGCTCCTTCCTCCACGTTAGCCGTGGCAGTCTTCGTAATGTACCCAGCCACCCGATGGGTGCTGCTGGCAATTACGAACACGGGTCTCGCTCGTTGCCTGACTTAACAGGATGCCTCACGGTACGAGCTGACGGCGGCCATGCACCTCCTCTCTGCAGCTCGGGCAAGCTCATCAAACTGGCCGTCACGATTGCAGTCGGTGCTGGTGAGATGTCCGGCGTTGAGTCCAATTAAACCGCAGGCTCCTCCGGTTGTAGTGCTCCCCCGCCAATTCCTTTAAGTTTCATCCTTGCAGACGTACTTCCCAGGCGGTCCGCTTGCGTCTTCACTACAGCATAGCACAGGCTCGTAGCCTGTGCCATACCTAGCGGACATCGTTTACAGCTGGGACTACCCGGGTATCTAATCCGGTTCGAGACCCCAGCTTTCGTTCCTCACTGTCGGATCCGTGCTCCCGAGGTGCTTTCGCCATCGGTAGTCCGTCCAAGATTACGGGATTTCACTCCTACCCTGGACGTACTCCTCGGGTCTCCCGGTCCCAAGCCACGCAGTTTCCGCCGGACGCCTACCCGTTAGGCGGGTAGATTTCCCGACGGACTTGCGTGGCCAGCTACGAACGCTTTAGGCCCAATAAGATCGGCCATCACTCGAACTGCCGGTATTACCGCGGCGGCTGGCACCGGTCTTGCCCAGTTCTTATTCACGCACCACCTTACGGTGCGCAAAAGCGAGGGCGCTATGCCCTCGCACTCGGAGTCCCCCTATCGCACTGTCGTGCAGTGTAAAGGTTTCGCGCCTGCTGCGCCCCGTAGGGCCCGGTATCTTGTCTCAGATACCGTCTCCGGGCTCTTGCTCTCACAACCCGTACCGATTATTGGCACGGTGGGCCGTTACCCCACCGTCTACCTAATCGGCCGCAGCCACATCCTATGGCGCCGGGACGTTTCGAGCTCTCTGCACTCCAGCATGAGAGCTGTATCCGGAATTAGCCTCAGTTTCCCGAGGTTATTCCGGTCCATAGGGTAGTTTGGCCACGTGTTACTGAGCTATCTGCCACGGGTCTAAACCCGTGCGACTAGCATGGCTAAATCGGACTCCGATAGCAATGGCCTCCGGCAGGATCAACCGGAATGTTCCCTGACAATCAGGGGGCTGGCGGAGACACGCTATGTCTCTGTCCGTCAGTTGGTGATAGATCATCGAGATATTCGACGATACATCACCGAACTGTCAAGGCTCACATCAGAACCCATCTGTACGGTGTAACCCGCAGGTGTGGACTCCTCATCTTTCACTGATCTCCACCGCCAAGCGGTGGCGACCCGAGCCGTTGCAGAGCAACGACCCTGCGACATCGTCATCATCGACGGGAGAAAACCCGTCTAGAGTCTCGGTGGCGTGGCGACCGAGGCCGCCGTCCGCCACCTGCCGTGTGCATTCCATCCGAAGGGAGGGGTATACAAAAACCCGTCGAAGGGGACGGCCGTGTGCGAAGCGAGACCACGACTCTGTGAGATAACCATCATCTATGAGTTATAGTCTTTCATCTGACTTTTTCTGCTCTATGAGTACAGAGAGGCCCGGTCACCCGGTCTGCGCTCAGTTTGAAAGGCGTCTACAGAAAATTAGGCCGAGTGCCTCGGGGTCGTACGGAAATCGAAGATTTCCGTAATGACGAGACGCTTCGCGCCTCGAACCACTTGACCCCGTGGGTGAAGGCCGTCACGATATTGCACAAATTTAAGTAGTTTGAGAAATAATATACATGTAACGGCCAGAAAACAACTCTCAAAGTATGGAATTGATGACCTCAATTCCTTCGCTGGTCGTTTGGCAGTTTGGAAATGCGACTCCTCTCAAAATCCCGCCTCTATGGTGGGTGAGACGGGAGTTGTCGGGCGGTGGTGGAGCCGCCGACCCTCACGGACACATCGGTGTGTTCGGGTGTTTAATTCCAGCCGACCCATCCGGGAAGGTCGAGGGGAATTAAATTCACCTGCGGTGCAGTGCGGTCCCAAGACGGTGAAGCCTCGGGGCTTGACCTCGAGGTACTTCACAGTGCTCCGAAACCACTAACCCCGTTACCCGCCTTTCCTCGCGTAATGGACTGGACGGAAAAGTACCGCCCGTCGACGCTTGCGGAGGTCCGGGGCAACGACAAGGCCCGAGACGCCTTCGAGGAGTGGGCCGATAGCTGGGAGGACCATCGCGAAGCGGTCGTCCTGCACGGCTCTCCGGGGGTCGGGAAGACCTCCGCCGCGCACGCGCTGGCCAACGACAAGGGCTGGCCGACGATCGAGCTCAACGCGAGCGACGCGCGCACGAAGGACGTGATCGAACGCGTCGCCGGCGAGGCGGCCCGCTCGGGGACGCTCTCGCAGGGCGGTTCGGGCCGTCGACTGGTCGTCATGGACGAGGCCGACAACATCCACGGCAACGCCGATCGCGGGGGCACCCGGGCAGTCACCTCACTCGTCAAAGAGGCCGACCAACCAGTCGTCCTCATCGCCAACGACTTCTATGAGATGTCCAAGGGACTTCGCAACGCCTGCCGGGAGATCGAGTTCCGTGAGGTGAGCACACGCTCGATCGTGCCCGTGCTCAGGGACATCTGTCGCAAGGAGAGCATCGAGTTCGAGGACGACGCGCTCGATCGGATCGCCGAGATGAACAGCGGCGACCTCCGCGGGGCGATCAAGGACCTACAGGCGCTGACGGAAGGTCGCGGTTCGATCGAAGCCGAGGACGTGATCACCGGCGAACGCGACACCACCCAGGGGATCTTCGAGTATCTCGACGTGGTGATCAAGGAGGGGGACGCCGAGACTGCGCTCAAATCGTCTTACGACGTCGACGAGACGCCGGACGACCTGATAAACTGGATCGCGGACAACGTGCCGAAGGACTTCGAGGGGGCGGAACTGGCCCGAGCCTACGGCGCGCTCGCGCGCGCGGACCAGTGGCTAGGGCGGGTCCGTGCGACACAGAACTACAGCTTCTGGAAGTACGCCGGCGACAACATGACTGCGGGCGTCGCGGCGGCCCGCGGCGAACAGAAGGGCGGGTGGACACGCTACGGGCCGCCGTCGTACTGGTCGAAACTCGGCCGCACGAAAGGGACCCGAAAGACCCGCGATTACATCGCTCGCGAGATCGCGACCCGGAACGGGACCAGTATCTCGACGGCCCGCCGGGAGATCATGCCGTTTCTGGCGACGATGACCCACCACTGCAAGAACCGCGAGCTGACAGTCGCGATGGCCGCCGCGTACGATCTCGACGCCAGCCACGTCTCGTTTATCACGGGCAGCGGCGAGGACACGAACAAGGTCCAGTCGATCGTCAAGGACGCCCAGGAGCTACGGGACGACGAAACAGTCGCGGCCAGCGGCGAAGCCTTCGCCGGACGCAGTGGCGTGGACAGCGAGGGCACGGACGGCGACGAGCGGACGGACGGGACGGACGGAGAGGACTCGGCGACGCCATCCGACTCGTCGTCGGAGACAGTTGACGGGACCGAAGCCACGGTAGAGGAAAACCAGTCGGACGAAGACGACGGGCAGACCGGACTGTCGGATTTCATGTGATCGAGCGGCGCAAGTCAGCGCTCACCGGAACTCGACACCAGTTATCTCGAAGCGTGCGCCGCCGGTCTCGCTCTCGGCGACCCCGATCTCCCAGCCGTGGGCATCGATAAGTGCCGAGACGATGTACAGCCCGTATCCGTCGTCGGATCTCGCATATTCGACATCGAACAGATGGCCGCGTTGCTCGTCGGGAATGCCGACGCCGTCGTCGGCGGCATAAAACCCCGATTCGCTGACACCGACGTCGACTGTCAGCGTCGCATCGTTACCAGGGTTGGTACCGAGACCGTGCTCGATGCTGTTGTCGAACAGCGCTTCGAATATCTCGAACAGCGCCCCGCGATTGGCGACGACAGATGTCTCAGGCGGCGGGGAAAAGGTCGCTCCCGGCGGTGTATCAAGTCCGTCCCAAACCTGGCAGGCCACGTCCCGAAGATCGACTGCATCGACCGCGCGCGGGATCGTGCCGCTTTTGGCTAGCTGTAACAGTTGCGTGAGCAGTCGATCCATCCGGTCCAGCGTGTCTTCGGCGTGTCCGAGCGGATCGGGCCCGGTAGCCGATCGCGCCCGCGTGATATCAGCTAAAACGACCTGGAGACGGTTGCGGAGTTCGTGTGCGCCAAGCGTCGCGAACTCTTCGAGCCGGCGGTTCTTCTCGGCGAGTTCGCGTTCCCGTTCGGCCCGATCGAAGGCAGCGACGACGTTCGCGGCGAGGACGTGCGCGAGGCGATCGGTAAACTCGTCGACGATCCCGCTGGGTGCAGCCACACCGAGCACGCCGTGTTTCGACAGCGGGATCACGATGCCGACTTCGTCGGACGTGAACTCACCCTCGAAGACGGGGTTCACGACCGACGCTGCCGTCGCAAGGTCCCCGCTGGCGTCGACGTACTGGGTCGTGTCGCTGTCGTACGCACGCTGAAACGCGTCCCGGTAGCGCTCGAAGATGGCTGTCCCCCCGCTGGATCCGCCCGTCGCGTCCGGGCCTGCGGTGGCCCCGTCGATCGGCTGGATCGATCCATCCGGGTCCGCCAGTGCAACCTGTACCGCCGGCAAGTTGTCGATTTCGGCAGCGATCTCAGCGGCGACAGTCGCGATCTCGGATCGGGTCGTCGCCCGAGTAAGTTTGCGACTGGCCTCGTGTAGGGCGACCATCAGCGCCTCCTGTTGTTTCGCGGGCGTGACATCCTGCGTCCCGCCGACGATGCCAACGATCGTGCCATCCGGTCCGCGCCGGGGGACCTTCGTCGTGCTAACCCAGCGTCGTTCGCCGTCTTGATCAACGTACTCTTCGACAGCGTTTATTTCCGGCTCACCCCTCCGGACGATCTCCTGTTCGGCCTCCCAGAGTTCGTCAGCGTGTGCAGTCGAGAAGAGTTCGTAGTCACTCATCCCGATCAACTGCTGGCGCGTGAAGCCGTAGTTGTTCGCCGTGTGTGCCGAGACGTTCTCGAATCGGCCCACGTCGTCCTTGAGAAATAGGGTGTGAGGGTAGTTGCACAGCAGCGACGTGATCTGCTCGCCGCTGGACCGGAACGTGTCGTCGTATCCCGCAGCGGCGGCAATACGACGTGCGATCAGTCTCGGCCGGTAGGCTGGAACCCGGAGCACATCTGTCGCTCCGGCGTCGAGCGCCGATCGGACCGCCTCGTACCCGTCTCGCCGGGTGTAGACGGCGATCGGACAGTCGAACTGGTCGTTGGCTGCCTCAAGCAGCGCGAGTCCGTTAATCGCTGTTTGGTCGTCAGTTTCAGGCTGGTCCGGAACGACGAGACAGTCGGGCGTCCCGTCGATCTCTGCCAGGTTATCGAACGATCTAGCGGCGGGCATGTCGGCGCCGGCTAGTGCCTCGGCCACCGCGCCGAGTGCACCGTTGCGGTCGAGAAGCGCGATACCGGTCTGGTCAGACATGGATAGATGGGAAAGCGACAGTCGGTTCGCTCTGAGGAGATAAGGTGACTACATATTATTAAAACTACTGCGATGGCGAATGTTCCGATGGACTACACATTATTAAAACTACTTCGAGGTGGCGAATGTGCCGATAGATATGACACCCGCGCACGCGGCTACTGGGCCGCTACAGTTTTCTTCCCGGAGCGTGATATATCCGATATGGAGCAAAACGTCGGCTCGACCGATAGGCTCGCACGTATCGTCATCGGAATCGCTGTTCTCGCGGTCGCAATCGCGTTGTTCGCCGGGATCGGTGGCGTATCGGGCACGATCAGCACCGTCGTCGGCCCGGTCGTGCTCGCCATCGTCGGTGCCGTACTGGTCGTGACAGGCTACCTGCAGACCTGTCCGGCGTATCGGGTCATCGGATTCGAGACGCTCGGCCGATAGCGAACAGGCCGAGGGCCACTCATTTTCAGTTCAGTTAGTCGTCGACCGAAACTGTCTCCCAGTCGTGGTCGCTGTGCGCGCCTTCTCGGTCCTTTGCACCCGGGGCGACCCGGATGAACTCCGCTCGTTCGCGGGCCTGTTCGATCGTGTGGCCACCGACGTAGGAGAGGCCGGACCGCATTCCGGCCGCGAACTCCGCGGCGACGTCGGCCAGCGGTCCCTTGTATTCGGTCAGTGCCTCGACACCTTCGTCGGCGTCGGGTGCTGCCGTGTCGGCGTCCTTGTCGGAGCGGTTCTCGTTGGCGGCGGTCGTCGCCATTCCGCGGGATCGCTTGTACCGCGTCCCGTCGACCTCAACGATTTCGGTCGGCGCTTCCTCGGTGCCGGCGAAAAGGCTCCCCATCATGACGGTGTCGGCACCCGCCATCAGCGCCTTCACCGCGTCGCCGGATGTCTGGATGCCGCCGTCGGCGATAATCGGGACGCCGAGCGGTTCGGCCGCGTCGGAGCAGTCGTCGACAGCGGTCAACTGGGGAACGCCAGCACCGGCAACACGGCGCGTCGTACAGTGACTACCCGGTCCGATCCCGACTTTGACGGCGTCGGCACCGGCGTCGGCCAGGTCGCGCACGCCCCGTTTCGTCGCGACGTTACCGGCGACGATCTCGGCGTCGGGGAACGCGTCTCGCAGTTCCGAGACCGCATCGAGCGTCCGTTCGAGATGACCGTGGGCGACATCGACCATCACCAGCGATGCGCCGACCTCGAGCACGGCCTCGGCGCGGGCGATCGTGTCCTCGGCGATACCGACCGCCGCGCCACAGCGTTCGCCGGCCGCGACGACGCGCTCGACAGCCTCGACCTGCTCGTCGACCGCCATGAAGCGATGAACCGTCCCGAAGCCGCCGGCCTCCGAGAGCGCGATCGCCGTCTCGGCTTCCGTGACGGTGTCCATCGGAGCCGACAGCAGCGGCGTTTCGAGTTCGATCTCGGGCGTCAACTGGGTCGAGAGATCCACGTCACTGCGGCTGTCAACCGGCGAGCGCTGCGGAACGAGCAGCGCATCGCCGTACGAAAGTCCAGTTCGAACGTTATCCATACCGCTACAGGTATAATGTGTTGCGTCGGATAACGGTACCGGTCTGACTACTTCGAGTGGGTCTGCTCGAAGCGACTCGCGGGGAGGAGCAACTCCGCGACGTCCGGCATGTGCTTGACGTTGTAGACGACTTTGGCGTTGTCGGTGATCGGGGCGGCCAGACACGACAGTCGGATCCCGCGTTCGATCATCGACTCCGGAAGAATGTGACCGACCGGCGGGGGCATCCGTCCGTCGACGATCGCGATCGCACAGTTCGTACAGGCACCGCCCCGACAGGCGAACGGCCAGGCGAACCCATTGTGTTCGGCGGCTTCCAGGAGCGTCTCCCCCGGTTCGACGGCGAGCCGTCCGTGCGCGTCGGGCTCCAGATCGGCGCGTCGAGCACGCTCGAACAGGTCCGTCGCGTCGAGCGACCAGCCGTGATCGTCGAGCACCTCGTAATCGAGATACTCGACCGTTACCGTCTCCTCGGGCCTATCGGGCTCGCGGCTCGCTGTCGGTGACTGCGTCCCCCTGCCGTGCGTCTCCGCCGACTCGGTAGCTGACGTTCGGTCGGGGGCCGATCCAGACAGAAGCTGTTCGTATGCATCCCGGACGGCCTGGAACTGTTCGGCGGAGCCGCCCTGGTCGGGATGAACTTCCTTGGCTCGTCGGCGGTAGGCCGCGCGGATCTCCGCCTCGTCGGCAGCAGGATCGACTCCGAGGACCTCGTGCGGGGCGGGCACAGGCACAGTACGCAACTGACAGGTAAAACCGCTCGCCAGCCCGCAAGAACTGCTGATATACCGACATCCGGACGAGTATCTGACTGATACCCGTCGTATCATCAGTCACGCTCGACAGCGGAGCGGGCCGAATGCCGCGGCCCGGAGAACGTTCAGGCGTCGTCGGTGTCACTGAGATCAGTACCACACAGCGGACACTCGTCTCCGTCCCGGACTGCGAACTCACAGTTGGGGCACTGCGTTCGGGCTACGCTCATACCGGATACGACACCAGGAATCAGCATAAGATACCGTCACTGTTCAGTCCGTTCACAGTGTTTTCACTCTGCGTTAACGATGTCACGCGGCTGTGGGCCCGCGATAACAGAGCCAAAGCGTCTTATCCGGCCGGTTCAGAATCACCGGTAGGGAATGAGCGAGACCGGCCAGGACGACGACACGACCGCGGCGATCATGGAGGCGACCTATCGGGCGCTGTGTGACCACGGGTACCCGGACACCAGCATCTCGACGATCGCCGACGAGTTCGACAAGAGCAGATCCCTGCTGTACTACCACTACGAAAACAAAGACGAACTACTCGCGGACTTTCTTCGCTACCTGCTCGACCAGCTGGAGGCGGATTTGCAGACAATCGAGGCCGACGACCCATACGAGGAAGTGCTGGCAATCGTGGAGCGGTTGCTCCCGCCGGATATCGAATCTGAACGGTTTCGGTTCTATCGCGCGCTTTTCGGGATGCGATCGCAGGCGCCGTACGTGGACGCCTACCGCGAACAGTTCGCTCGCTCGGACACGTTGATCCTCGCCGAGTTGACCGACGCCGTCGAACGCGGCATCGACGCCGGCACGTTCCAACTAGTCGATGCCGACGAGGTGGCGCAGTTCGTCTACGCGACGGTCTCGGGAGCGCTCCAGCGGAGCGTAACGCTGGACGACCCCGAAATGATCGAGCACCATCTCACTCTGATCGAGTCGTATCTCCAGTCCCAGGTCGTAGATCGAGAGGACGAACCGTCATAGTCAGGTGTACGCCGTCAGTATACCCGTCTATGACGGACCAAGACGACGCAATCGAACAGTTTCTGAACGACGCCGACGCCGCGTTCGAAGAGTACGATCGGGGATACGCCGACGCCGACGCGACACTGAGAGTCGTCCGCACGCACGTCGAGGACCTTCGGGACGCTGTCGAGTCCTGACTCGTACGTCGACGACAACCTCCTGGACGTTGCCGAGTCCTGATCCGTACGCACGTCGGCGACCTTCGAGACGCCGTCGACCATTGAACCACCGTGTGCCCCGTCGTTGCGGCCGCGCCGTTACGGATTCAGCCAGGCGAGCCAGGGCGTCTCCTCCTGATGGGTGCCGGTGCTGCCGTACAGCGAGAGTCGTCCGTCGGCCGTCGCGAGTCCGAGCGACCTAATGATCCGATCCCCGCGGGATTCGGGGTAATAGCCGGCCCACCGCATCGTTCCGTCCGGCTCGGTCGCGGCCAGCCAGACCCGATCGGGGGTGTGGCCGACGAGTACCGGCCCGCCAGCGTCGACGATTCCGCGACCGTACAACTCCATCGGTCCCTCGGTGTACTCCTCGAAGTTCGGATCGAAGACGCGCGCCCATTCGACGGATCCCTCACGACCGAGCGAGAGTAACAGCAGGTGGTTGTTTCCTGTCGCGAACTGGTTCGTCTGGGCTACTGCGTACGTCCCTGTCTGCCCGGCAGCGAGGTGTTCGACGATGTAGGCCTCCTCGCCGTGGGTGATCGTTCGTCGCCAGGATTCCTCGCCGTCGGCGTAGGAGACGAGCCACACGTCTCCGGCGTTCAATCCGCCTGCCAGCACGCCTTCGTGGGTGGTCGTGACCGACCAGAATTGCGTGTCGGGCCCCGTATCCTCGACGGTCTGCTCCCACGTGATCGATCCGTCAGGGCCGATTCGGTGACAGATCGCACCCAGTTCTTCCGAATTGCCCTCGAGCGTCCCCGCTCCGAGGAGTGAGTCACCGTCGACGGTCACACCGGCGTAGATGGTCCGCCAGTCGGCATCGAACGCGAACTCGGAGTCAACACCACGGAACCACGACGCTTCCCGGTCGTCCTGCTCTCGTTGTCCGCCCACGACGAGTCGCTCTCCGGGCCGTTCCAGATGCCAGACCCTGTTCGACGGGACCGCGTCCAGCGTCCGGGAACTGACCATCTCTCCGTCCGGCGAGAGCTCCCTCAGTTCGGGCGTCTCGTAGCCGTCCTGCGAACGGCCGTACACGAGCGTCGTCCATCCACTCTGCCGGTCGACGATGTCGATAATCCCCCGGGCGACGTCCGATTCGTAAACTCGTTCCCCCTGGAAGGAGGGCGGGTCGGCCACGTCGTCGGGGACGGCCTCGAAGCCAAGCGGATGGGGGCCCTCGAAAGGATACTCCATCTCTGAGTCGCCCGGTTCTCGTCGACCTGGTGCGGCCAGACATCCCGCGGAGAGGACGCCGCCGGCCGCCGCGACGAACGCGCGACGCGAGGACCGTGTCATAGTATGGTTTTTGTCCACATACTACTAAGTATCTGCGACGGTCCCGTATCTGCGATCGGTTTCGTACCCGGGACCGTCTCTCGACTGGCCTTCCGGAAACACGCCTCTTAAACAGTCTCGACGGTTAAGACGGTCCAATGAGTCAAGAACGGACCGAGGGCGATCTCCGCAATACCGGCCTCTCTCTCAAGCACGACCGCGAGTGGGACTACGAACTCGATCGGATTATTTCCGAAGTCGACGAGCGCGACGCGACCTCCGTCGGGTTGCAGTTCCCCGAGGGACTCAAACGCCGTGGGCCTGCCGTCGTCGACGACCTTCGGTCGGAGCTTCCGGACGACGTGAGCGTACTGCTGTCGGGCGAACACTGCTACGGTGCCTGTGATCTGGACACCGACCTCATGCGTCGGACGGACGTGTTCGTCCACTTCGGCCACTCCCCGATGAAACAATCGGAGAAGATCATCTACGTCCCGCTGTTCTCGAACGTGGACGTCTTCCCCATCATGGAGCAGGCGTTCGAGGAGCAGCTCGTTCCCTCCGAAGAAGACGAGGACGTGGGGCTGGTGACGACGGCCCAGCACATGAACAAGTTCGACGAGATGCGCGAGTGGCTCGAAGAGCGCGGATACACCGTCCACACGCGCCGGGGCGACGAGCGCCTGACTCACGAGGGGCAGGTTCTGGGCTGTAACTACGCCAGCGCGGACGTCGACGCCGACCAGATTCTCTATGTCGGCGGCGGGAAGTTCCACCCGCTGGGACTGGCGATGGAACACCCCGAAAAGACGGTCGTCATCGCCGACCCAGTGAACAACTCGCTCGACCTGGCCGACTCGGAGCAGTTCATGAAACAGCGATACGCGGCCGTACACAAGGCGATGGACGCCGACACGTGGGGCGTCATCTTCTCGACGAAGATCGGCCAGGGCCGCTGGGAGATTGCGCAGGAAATCGTCGAGAGCAACGACGACGCGTACATGATCACGATGGACGAGGTCACGCCCGACCGACTGACGAACTTCGGGCTCGACGCCTACGTCAACACGGCCTGTCCGCGGATCACGACCGACGACGGCCCGCAGTTCAAACAGCCGATCCTCACCCCACAGGAGTACCGGATCGCCGTCGGCGAGGAAGACCTCGAAGATCTGGCGTTCGATACGTTCCACGGCACCTGGTAAGTGTCAGCGCTCGCGCGCGAGACCGCGTCGCTGAGACTGCGCGGCAAGAGTTCTGATACCGGTGGCCATCCGTTTGTACGGATATTCGGCAACCTATTCTGCCGAGCTTCGAAATAGGGCGCGAGTCGGTCAGCGCCATCAGCACCGTTTCACGATCAGACCATACTCGTCTCAGCGGCGGGTACGCGATCCCTGCAGTATTTAAATATCGCGGGAGACGACACGCTTGATGCCCTCTATGGTCGATGAGCTCGTGTTCAGCGAACCTTCCAGGAGGATTGGGCTGGTTTTCCTCTGTGGCGCACTTCTATTGGCCGGGCAACAAGGGTACTACGTCATTGTAAAGGGGGCGACGCCGTTCTATGGTGGACTGTTTCTGATTGCCGGGATGGCCCTCTCAGGCATTGCCGAGTCCTTGCCGAAATCTCAACGACGGGCTGCTGGTGCCCTGCGACTCACGGCGATCGCTGTACTGGTGAGTCTTCTCGTGATCGGCTTCGTCACGCCCGAGCTTTTCTCAGCGTGATCGAGTCGGTCGGGTTGAGTTCACCGCTCTTGTAATGAGTTCAATCCTACGGGGAGCTCATTGGGAATAACCAAAAAGACAAGAGGTGAAGTTGCTACACATCCTCTGTATCGGTCACGCCGTTACTGACAGACTCTGAGTAGTTAGCGAAGGCCCGTGCTGACTCGATGGAAACGCTGCTACCCTAAGCGAGTGTGAACCAAGACATGGGGCGCAAGAGACCGACCTGTATGCCGTGCCTCAGAGCACGTGCTGCTGACTGGTCCGTGTGCGAAAGAAGCCGAGTCATGGGCGTAACAGCCCGGGTGCCGCCGGGAGCGGCACCCGGGAAAGCCCGCATAGGTGCATCTCTGCTTCACGCACTGGCGTCCCGGGTGAACAAACCATGTACCTCGGAATTGATGTCCACAAACGGTACGCACAGGTGGCAGTAATGGATGAGGGTGGTGAGATCGTCGAAGAGGTTCGCGTCGAGAACGCGAACCTCGACGACCTCGCCCAGCGGTACGCTGGTGCCCAAGCCGCAATCGAAGCGACCAGCAACTACTACCACATCCACGATACGCTGTCGGAGCATTTGGATGTGACTGTTGCTCACCCGAAAGAACTGAACCAGATCGCTCAGTCAGATAAGAAAACTGATCGCGTCGATGCCAAAGAACTCGCGCGGATGGTTCGGTTGAATTCGGTCCCTGAGAGCTATGTTCCAACCGACGAAGTCAGGGAAGCCCGCGCACTCGTGCGCGGGCGACAGACGTTGGTCGAAAACCGCACCAAGTACGCCAACAAGATTCACGGACTCCTCTCCGATCACGGCATCACTGAGGACGTGAAGCCGTTGAACAAGGAGGGGCGAGAGTTCCTGCGGGAACTCTCGCTCCCGACGCCGTGGGATGCGTTGCTGGAGTCGTATCTTGAACTGATCGAGACCCTCACCGAGGAGATACAGGAACTCGAAGAAACGATCGAGGAACGCGCTGGATCTCTGCGCGAGACCCAGTTGCTGATGACGATTCCTGGCGTGAGCTACTACACGGCGTTGACGATCTACGCGGAGTTGGGCGAAATTAGTCGATTTGACCGAGACAAAGAAGTCGTCAGTTACGTCGGATTGAACCCGGTGATCCGCGAGTCGCCTGACTCGCGGATCGAGGGAAGCATCTCGAAACGTGGTTCAGGGAGAGTTCGGTGGCTGCTCGTCCAGGCTGCTCACAACGCGGTGCATGTCTGTAACGACGAGTATCTGGGTCGGTTCTACGAACGACTAGCCAACCGGAAGAACTCACAGAAAGCGATCGTGGCGACGGCGCGGAAGATGTTGGTCTCGATCTACCACATGCTTGATCGAGACGAAGTGTACGATCCACCAGGTGTGAGCGCGTAGACGAGGGAGCTGAGGGCCGCCGAGCGGGCGGCCCTCAGTGGTCGGCCGAGGCCCTCCGTGAGCAACTGCTATCGCCAGATAGCGACCGCACCGCATCACGATTGGGTCCGCCTGTCGGCTGTGGCAGTAGCAGACTCCGAGACGGCGTAATCATTTTGTCGCCAGCGGTGGTTTGTTCGGGTAGCAGCGTTTCCATAGGTGCATACACGGCGCGTATCTCGCACAAGCTCACTGTCAGGAGGTTGCTTGAATCAGTACAGACGAAGATCTCCCTCTTATCTCGATATCCGAGTGTACACAGCACCAACGATGACGGCACCTATGATGATCCCGCCAGTCCATCGAATGACACGGCCGTGGTGAATCGCCAGACGTAGCTTGATTTCACTGTTTTAGCGATTGCTTGATGTTGTGAACGGCACACATCAGAACGAGTTCACGAAATTCACCGTACCAAGTTCGCGCACGCACGGCGTCGCCGAGCGTGCGCTTGATCGTCGAGAAGACGGTCTCACACATCGCTCTCTGGCGGTATCGAGGCCCATCGATCCGCGCGTTATGCGCGTGATCGATGGGCCGGAACTCTCGATGTTTGATCAGCGGTCTTACGCCCTCTTCGCGGAGTTTTTCGCGTAAATCCATCCAATCGTAGCCTTTGTCGGCAGCGAGGCTGGCGAGGTCGGCCGCGTTGCGGAGGGCGACCTGCCAGCCGAGCTGTGTGTCGTGGCGTTTCTCAGTCGTGCAATGAACGTCCAGAATGGCTTGGCTTTCTGTGTCGACGAGAGCAGTTGCTTTGAGCGTCTGAACCCGGTAATTCGTCCGCCGACAGTAGTGCTTGCTAGCGTTTTCGCGGTCGAAGAATGTCGCATCAATGGCGGCGTGACCGCTCGTGTCGTGCAGCTGCGCCGACAGGCGCAGCAGCACTCGCCAGAGTGCTGTCTTGATTCTGTCAAACCACTTGACTAGCGTGGAGTGGTCGGGGAGATCGGCCGCGTTGAGGCCGATCTCCCCGAGTATTTGTGGCATCTCGCTCAGCAAATCGAGTGCCTCTCGGTAGGATTTTTCCAGGTAAACCCGCAGACAGTGCAGCGACACCACCGCATACTCGGCGAAGCCGCCACCCCCTTCGGGGGCGGCGACTTCGCCTCGCTCACCAACAGCATTTTTAGCTAACTGAACGACTTTGCTCGTGAAGCGGGAGATCTTAGACATGAATCATCGACGGTTTCCCGCTTCAACTTCCTAGTTCTAACGATCGAAGCCGCCGTCGTCTAGCGATTCACCAGAGCCAATGACACTGCCATAGGAGAGCAATGGCAGCGCAACGAGTGACATAAACGCCAGTGATAGGCGGACTGATTCAGAACCTTCAACAGCGATATAGACCGTCCCAGCGACTATGAGACCGATCCCTAGCGCAGCGAGGAGTGTTGTGAACCCGAACGAATCTCGGAATGTGAGGCCTACGATAGTAAACAAAAGACCAATAAGAACGATACTGGATTCGGGGAGCGAGGGGGTGCTCTCACTCTTCTGGAGGAGTTCCATAACATACAACCCGAGACGGGAACTACTTAAGTCTCTGCCATCCGGGACTCACGTACACTGGAAAACTGATTCAGCGTGATATGTCTGGAACGAACACATCTGCTGTGCTGACTGTACTCTCTGAATCGGTCACGCCACTCCTGACAGAAGTCGAGTAGTTCAAACGATCTATGTTGAACCCAGAGCGTGTCTCTATCAGAGTGCAACCTCCCGATAATCCTCCCTCACAGGCGAAGGGTTCACGCCTCACAAACCGCAATGACCTATCAAGGAGGGAATTGAATGGAGCTCGATTGTCATGGCTGAGAGCCTCGGACTGAAAGAGAGTATCTCGATGGCACTCGGCGGTATGATCGGAGGTGGCATCTACGCCGTTCTCGGTGTGGTGGCAAACATAACGATGTCCGCCATCTGGGTCGCGTTTCTCGCCGCCGGAATCGTCGCCATATGTGCGGGCTACTCGTACAACAAGCTCAACAGTCTCACGGACAACCAGGGCGGCTCTGTGACGTTCGTCCAGTGTTATCTCGGCAACTCCACTCTAGCTGGAATCGCAGGCTGGACGCTCCTGTTTGGCTACATCGGTTCGATGGCGATGTACGCCTTCGCATTCGGTGAGTTCACGGCTGCTTTCGGCATCATCCCCGGGAGCGTTCTGGAGGTCCCGACCAGACCGCTCATCTCGGTCTTGGCGGTAGCCGGGTTCGTCGGCCTCAACCTGCTCGGGTCGCGGACCACCGGAGCCGCAGAAAACGTCCTTGTCGCTCTGAAGGTTGGCATTCTCGTCGTGTTCGGTCTTCTCGGGCTGGTGTATGCGTTTGGATTCAGTGGTGCGCAGTTCGAGTATGGTGTTAGCCATCTTGGTGGATTCGACCCCCTCATGGCGGCGGCCATCTCGTTCGTGGCGTTTCAGGGCTGGCAGCTCCTGTACTACGATCAAGAGGGTATCGAGAACCCCGTCGATACCATCCGGACGGCCGTGTACATCTCCATCCCGGTCGCCGTTGCAATCTACATTCTCGTGGGAATGGTGACGGTAAACCTCGTTCCGCAGGCGCTCACGTCCCACCCGCACGTCGCGCTGAAGGACGCCGCCTCACTGATGATGCAGCCCTACGGGCTGGCACAACTCGGAGCAGTCATCCTTGCGCTGTCGGCGTTGTTCTCGACGGGGAGCGCCATCAACGCGACCCTGTTCTCGTCGGCGTATTTCGCCAAGGGAATGCTCGGTGACGACATCCTCCCCGATCAGATCGGGAGTTCGGATGCCGACGGGGTTCCCGAGCGGACAGTCCTCGTACTGGGTGCCATCACTGGGGCGTTTACGTGGTTCGGTGGGCTCGGTGCAATCACCTCGTTCGCATCGCTGTCGTTCATCCTCGTGTTCGGGGCGATGAGCTACCTCGCGTTCCGCCAGCGTGATCACGACGAGGTGAACGCCGTCATCCCCGCAATTGGAACAGTCGGTGCGCTGGCGTTCTTCCCGCTGATGATGTACAACCTGTACACGCGGGAACCGAACACGTTCTATATCGTGCTTGGTCTTGCCGTCGTCGTGCTTGCCGTTGAACTCCTCTACTTCGAGCGCGACGTCATCGAGGCGGAAGTCACGGAATTCGAGCCAGATCCCGGCGTTTTCGACGAGCACAATTGACCGTGTCGCTCACCGTCTTTTCAAGATCACTATTCGCCTCTACTGTCCAACGGGAAGCAGTCCAATTGACAACAGCGCAATCAACTCGTCAGCAGCCTTCACAAAGGCCCAGTCACAGGGGGTCAAGAACATCACTCCCACTGTACTTTCCGATGTAGGCTGGCACCACGCTTTTTAATCTGGCGATATGTGGTCACCATAGCCTGTGTCTGCACCCGAGCTAAGCCAGTGCCCGACGTGTGGATGGACAGGGAAACAGTCTGAACTCGACAGTGGACAGTCAGGGCCGACCTGTCCTGTATGTGGCGATAGGATACTACTCGAGTAGATACGCGGGGAGCTTACGCTGCATCCTCCGGTTTGGTAGTATTCTATCAGGGCGGTGGTGCAGAAGTCTTCACACACTCTGAGCTGCCCGGTCCGGGTTTTTGAGTGAGACAAGATTTCGCTCTGATCTGAGCCATTATTTCCCTCCGAGTATCGGTTCGGTTAATACGATCCCGGTGATCGAAATCCGCCGAGTTAGGCCTTGAGAACTATTCTGCACCACTGCCTTCTATCAGTACTATTGGTATAGTCGCTACTTAATACTGTTTTCCGTTTCTTCCAGAAGCTGCTGGGTATGTGTCGTCCATCCCACAGCACAAAACTGACCGATTCACCAGTATAAGGGCGCAAATTGAGTACATAAAGTACCCCGGGGACAAGCCCCGAGGATTCCCTATCTAGGGCCGCACTACACCTGGCAAGGGGATTTGATTTCCCTCATTTTCCACGGCAAAGAGGTCGGCTGGAATCAACTCCCGAACACACACTCGGTGTGTCCGTGGAGGCCGGTCGCTCCACCACGACCCGACAACTCCCGTCTCACCCACTATAACAGCGGTTTTTGAGAGGAGCCGCATTCCCAAACTGCGACACGGCCAGCACGGGGTTGAAGTCTTCAACTCCGTCTGTAGGATCGTTTTCTGGCCGCTACGATCAGATGAGACTTTTTGATATAATAATCGTTCGATTTGTTGAACCGAATGACAGGCTTCACCCTCGACTCAAGTGGTTCGAGGCACGAAGCGTCTCGTCATCTGCTCACGGCGCTTGCGCCGTTCGCAGGTTCGTGGGATCTCGTCCCACGCCCATCACGGAAATCGAAGATTTCCGAACGACCCCGAGGCACTCGCCCTGTTCAGCCTGTAGAAATCTCTCAGAATCCGTCCTGACGAGTCTCAGACCAAGCGCTTTTTCAATCCATAGCAGCGACGGCTGGCTATGACCCGGACAGAACTCGGAGCCGAGATTGAGGATATACTGGAGATATCCCAAAGCGAGTTCCAGACCCAAGTTGAGGAGGATGCAGAAGTCATCAAGTCCGAAGTCGCAGAGGGAACGTTCGACAATCCGCAGGGACTGGTTGGATTAGAGTGCGAATTCTATGCGACAACCGACGAGACCACAACCAACGGGAATAGAGAGAAAAGCGATCCAGAAGAAGGAACGCTCCGGCGAATTCCTCGCCGGACACTTTCGTTCATCGGCTTCGAGAAAGAACTGGGATTGCATAACGCGGAGATGAGTACGACACCTCAACCGCTAAATGAGCACGGGATTGAGGCCCAACAGGCCGAAATCAAGGGTCGGTTGGCTGCGGCACGGGAGCCGACTCACGCCAATAATATGCGTCTGGCCAGCGACGGCCTGTGGACGATTCCACCGAGCGGCGAAACCGCACGCGAGTACCTCACCGACTCCATCGAGGACGATGGCCTGACGATTGCGACCAACATGAGCGACTCGATCCGCTATCATGCGATGGGAAACACCGATGCTCCCACGGGCGGGCGTCTCGACGCTCCACACGTCTCGTTGGAGACAGATACCATCATGCCAGAAAGCCTCATCACATCGATACAGCCACATTATCAGGTCCCCAACGCAGAAGCTCTCCCGTCCTATTTCAGCTACGCGATTCGGCTTGCAGGGCCTCTCCTCGCGCTTGGCGTCAATTCCCCGTTTTTCCCTCCAAGCCTCTACGATGACGGCGTCACCGCACAGACAGTCATCGACGACGCGTGGATGGGCAACCGGATCAAGGTGTTCGAAACCTCGCTCAATACCGACCAGGTCCGGAAGGTCAGGTTCCCTGAAGAGTTCGAGACGGTCGAAGAAGCGATTGACAATATCGCCGCCGATGAGACGATCGTTCCGATGCCAGTAGAGCGTGGCGATCGATTCGACGACGAGTTCGCGCACTTCCGACGGAAACACGGAACATACTGGCGGTGGATTCGGCCAGTGTTCGGTGGCGCAAAGCGGTCGAGTGCGAACGCCCGGATCGAGTTTCGACCGTTACCTGGTCAACCGACGCTACGCGACACGATCGCGTTTCAGGCGGTGTTCGCTGGCGCTCTCGAACACTTCCACTCCGCACAGCATCCGGTCCGGCGGTTGAGGTGGGACACCGCCAGGGACAACTTCTATGCCGCAATGCGTGACGGTATCGATGCGGAACTTACCTGGATGACCGCCGAAGGGCGAATCACGACTGATCTGGAGGCAATTTACGAGGAGCTGTTCAGTGCTGCGGAGGGTGGGTTACAAGCCCACGGGCTTCGGGACGAACAGGTTCGACAGTATATATCACCTCTTCGAGATCGTGTCCAAGCCCGGATGACACCGGCGCAATGGAAACAGCAGATGGCGTCTACCCGTATCTCCGAAGGGGCAACTCTTCGAAAAGCTATCGTCGATACTCAACGTGCATATCTAGAACGACAGGCAGATACATTCTTGTCGGGAAAGCTTACTGACTGGAACCCATCGTGAGCAGATCACGAGAGAGCTTCGCTCCCCGAACAACTCCTTAAGCAAGGGGATTAGCTAATTAACTCAGCTTTGCACGTTAGCGTCGGCAGTTGAGTGAACGAAGAGGTGTTCGATCTTGTCATCGATGTTGCGCTCAGTCGTGTCGATGCGCTCTTCCAGCGCATCGACGCGAATCTCTTCTCTGCCGTAGGTCACCTGTCGATTGCTCCGGAGCGGGCCGATCCAGTCCTTGTCGTAGGATCCGATGTATTCAGGAAGGCTAGAATCGTGGGCGAACCACGAGTCGAAGAGGTAGGTGTGCCGGCGGACACCTGCCTCTTCTTCGAGTTCAGTGACGATTTCGCGGGTGAGGTCGTACTTGGTATCGTGGTCTTGGTCGTCGTCTTGGCTCCAGACAGTGTCTCCTTCAGCGTGATCGTAGAAGCGGCCGACGCCGGGGACGTCGTCCCCGACTTTCTCGGCAATCGTGTCGTCAAGGATGATGTAGCCGTCCTTCGACCAGCGCGTTTCACCGTGTTTCTGGAGTTCTTCGAGGCGTTCGTGGTTGAATTGGTCTTCGTCCCAGTCGTACTCGGTAAGGAACCTGTTGAGAGCGCGTTTGCTGTTGGCTAGAAGGACTTCGCGTATGATACCCGCCACGGTCTTGTTGCTGGCCGCAACAAGGCCGGTGGCGTAAGTTTTCGCGTGACTGCGTTGTGCTGGTGATAGCGAGTCGAACTCGTCGAGCACGTGCGTGCACGACAAGAAGTTCGTAATCGGCATCATACGTCCTTGTCACTACCTTCGTCACGTTACTACTTCAACGTCCAAAAATGAGTAATTAATAGTGGCACGCTCTCTTCCTCATACTGGTGACTATACGTTCGTAAAGATATCCGGCACGCCGTCGTACCGGATCATTTCGAAATGTTATAGCCACCAGTATCACCCTCGCCACAGACCTTTTCCGGCAGAGACTATTTTGTCCCCATAGAAAGGACATGTCTCATAAAAGTGACGACATCGACACCGAGGACGATCGACGGGACGAGAGGAACAGCATCCGCGATCGTCTCGAGCAACTGGTCGACCGGGCCAGAGCCGGGTTCGACGAGGGTGTAGTCGACGTCCTCTCGTGGCTGCTGGACACGGAGACGCGGACCCGCGTCTACGTGCATCTCAGGCAGAACGATTGGAGCACCAGTGAGAACGTTGCCGAGGGCACCGGGCTCCAACCAGCGTCGGTTCGGAATACGCTCGACGAACTCGTCGAACAGAACGCCGTCGAACGTCGCGAGCACAGTGGCGGGGGAGCGGAATACGAGTACGATGCTGTTCCGCCAAGCGACCTTCTGGGCGGGGCCGTCGATCCGGTCCGCGACAGTCTCGAGAGTGCAGTTCCCGACAAAGAGGGCGAAGAGTCGGCTCGCATCGAGATTGACTCCGGTTCGTCCGTGGAGGCTGAAGCCGGGGAAGCCGAAGTGGATGCCGAGACGGACGTCGAAGGTGAGGCCGAACTCGACGAGGAGGGGGCCAGTGTCGAGGGGAAAGGCAGTGGTGAACTCGACGCCGAAACCAGTGACAGCGAAGCCGAAGTCGAAGGGTCGGTCGATGCTGAAGTCGGTACTGACGGCATCGATATCGACGTCGACGCGGACGTCGAGACGCCGGCCGAGGACGGCGCTGACGAATCCCCCGAGAGTTCCAATGACGGGCGCACGGACGACGACGCTGAGAAGTCCTGACGATCATTCTCGGGAGGGTACGACGAACGGCCGGTACGAAGTGGCTCCCATTCCGTCCTCAACCCCCCCAAAAGATCGTCCAGTACAGCCATTTGGATATCAGGGTGCCATAGAACGATTTACAGTCCGGCGTTATATCATTGGCAACAGACTCGTTAGAAGCCCCGATTACGACGCGTGTAGAAGACTGTGAGGCCGAGCACACAGAGGCCAATCCCCCACCAAAGATCATCCCCGGGTAGTAGTGTAAGGATAATTGTCACGACACCTGATGACAGAAGCGACCATCCAAGCGTTGTCTGGGATGACATAGTGGTCATAGCGAGGGAGAGCGGTTAAATCACGTGGAGATTTTGAGACACACGCAACCTTACCTAACATCGGTTTCATCTCAACTAGTAGGTAATAAATCGGATGTCGGCAGAATCGATCGGAACTGTATGCATTGAGACGATCAGTCTCAACTAATGGATAGTGAGCGCGTATCTTGCACAGCGATTGGTTCGAATCTGCAGCCGTGGAGTTGTTCAATATCGGAATTGTGTAGGGTCGTTGCACCGTCTGAGTGAGTGGCAGTGGTTTTTCTCTATTAGTGGTATTCGACCAAAAACATATATATATAGACAGTAATTATATATGTATGGCGTCTGAGTTTGAAGTATGGCGCATAGCCCAGAACACGTCGAAGAGTTCGTTTGTGTGGACTGCCAAGTAACCCATGCAGGCACGCCGGTTCAGAACGAACCTGGCGAGCATAAGTTCGAAGCACCCGAATCATGCGGCGCGTGTGGCGGGACTGAATTCGTCCCAACCGAAGAGTGGGTCCACCATCTCGAGTAATAAACAACCTCGAAGGACCGCGCCGGAGGGCAAAAACAGCTGACGCCGCACAGCCAGAACCGGACACGCTCGCGTCAGCCGGGTCGCCGATTCGGAACTGAAGACGATTGGAACGGTCGTGAGAGGCGTCTGAACAGACGTACTCGTCACTGGGTGCTGCAGAGACCCTCTGTATCGGTCACACGCTTACTAAAGAGCTAGATGAACGCCGAGGTGTGATGGTTCCGGTCGTGAGGTATTTTGGCCTGCACCGGGTAGTAACGAGAGTGTTCGGAGGAGACATTACGCCAGCAAAGGAAGTACTCGGTCCCGGAGACGACGCTGACGTGGCAATTGTCGGGGGCATTCACGGCGATGAACCGAGTGGCGTTCGGGCAGTCCGGGAAGTTCTCGACTCCTCCACGAACTTACAGCGACCGATACAACTCGTCGTAGCGAATCCGCCTGCCATCGCGAGCCATCGCCGATATATCGATGCCGACATGAACCGAGTGTTTCCAGGCGATCCGGCCAGCGAGGACCGCGAACGCCGACTCGCTGCTGCGCTCCTCAAATCAATCAGCGACTGTGGCGTCGTCCTCTCTCTCCATTCCACCCACTCCTACGATGATCCAATCGCGCTCGTTTCACGGTCACACCCCGAGGTACAGGCCCTAGCCGCTCGCCTTCCGGTGTCTCACGTTGTTGACCAGACGCCCTGTTTCGAGGGAGCATTCGCAACGTCAGCACCCGTTCTCACTATCGAAGCAGGCCGAACGCGTACCGAGGAGGCGACAGAAAACGCGCGGCAAATCGTTGAGGCCTTCCTCCAGTTGGTTGATGCACTTCCTGGGGAACCTGTAGAGACAGATTCGACATATTACACGATGACTGAGGCAGTCTCGACACAGCCGGACGCCAACTACGATCTCCTCGTCGACAACTTCGAAGTGGTCGAACCAGGGACAACCGTCGCACGGAGCGATAGGGGCGAATACGTAGCCGATACCTCCTTCGTTCCGATTCTGATGTCCGAAACAGGGTATGACGACATCCTGGGATACAAAGGCGCTGTCGCTGGCGAGACGCTTTCGTCAGCTCGCAACGCCTGGGGAGTCTCCCCGACTCCTAGGAACTAATTCACCCGTGTCGTTCTGTAGAGAGTGAGTAGCCACCGGACTCTCGGCAGAAGGATGGCAACTGTTTTACGACACTCTCTCGTGAACGCCTCGGGAACTCTTCTCTGACACCCTCGACTTCTTAGATGCCCCCGATTACGACGCGTGTAGAAAACTATGAGGCCGAGTACACAGAGACCAATCCCCCACCCGAGGCATCCCCAGGTAGGAGTGTAAGGGCGATTGTCACGACACCTGATGACAGAAGCGACCATCCAAGTGTTGGCTGAGATGACATACTGGCCGTAGCGTAGGAGAGCGGTTAAACCACTTGGAAGGTTGAGACATGCGCGGATGCGTTCTACCGGGTGGTTCGGGAATAGCGAAGGGAAGCAAACTGCCAGCCTTTGCTGATTGTATTCTCTCTTAGCAACACTACCTACTGCTATCAGTCTTCAATGCCGCCGGTAACATAGCCGTATTTCAGTAATGAGACAAAGATGGTGCCCCCAATGACGTTCCCGATTGTCGCGATCAATAGAAAACGAACATAATCAGCTACCGTGATAGACGAGGACGTAAGCAAGCCAGCGAAGACTTCGACGTTACCGGCAATAGAGTGAGGCAGGTGGCCAAATCCGATGACAGTGGTGATAGCAACGACCAGTAGAATTCGAGCAGTCGAACCTTTGACCGACGTGACCATCCACGAGAGCAATCCCATCAGCCACCCGGCCAAGATCGCAGCGAAAAGCGTCGACGCGACAGAGTGCGAGAGGAGTGGAGCGGCCAGTCGGACGAACGCTGTCGGGGCAATTATTCCGTATTCTGTCCCGAACGTCACCATCCCAGCCGCGAAAACCGCCCCGCCGATGAGGTTCGTGCAGTAGACCACGCCCCACAGTCGAACGAGGCTAGAAATCGTCGCATCCCCATTCAAAACCGGTAGGACAGCGAGAGTGGTGTGTTCGGTGAATAGCTCTGTGCCACTGAGGACAACGAATACAAACCCGAGAGAATAGACGAGTCCAGTCGTTATCCGTAAAGTCGGCTCGCTCCAGACCCCAGCGGCAGTAGTGACGAGTGCCGTCATAAACAAAGGCCCGAACCCGATATCGAGCCCGGCCGAGAGGCCGGAGAGTGCGAGTCCGCGCGTCGGTCGTGAAAGTTCTTCTTGGCCGACCTCCAGTTGGGCCCGCAGTGCATTTTCCTGCGAAACAGGGGTATGGTCGGATTCGGAACTCCGCTCGCTTACTGACTCGTCATCGGTGGTTTCCGCTTTGGTGGGCTGTGAAGTCATGAATCAAACAGTCCACGAGAGTCACGGGTAATTGTTTACGACGAGGGGTAAAACCCGCGCTACCGTTCCACACATCGGGCTGTTCGCACAGTCCTCGACGGCCTCTTGTACAGGTATCCGTCCGGGATGTCCGCGGGCCCATGATCGATATACGCTCTATATCTTGCACTCCGTCCGATACCCATACGTACTAGGGTGTCATAGAACGGTTCACAAGGTGACTGATTTCGGGACTGTCGAGAATGAATCTCCCTGCTCATACTGCCGGCTGTAAGTTCGTAAAGATATTCGCCACCCCGGAGTGGCGAATTCCTTCAGTTTGTTACAGCCGGCAGTATCAGTGGGTGTGGGTTTGCACAAAATTCGTCTTCGAGCGGTGCTTTACCGTCAAAAATATCAAATACCCCCGAGATATGAGGTCTATGGACGAGTCTGCCCTCCAACCCCGACTCGACGCGATTGAACGACGCCAGTCCTACATTCTCTTACTACTCGTCGCAGGATACATGTTCGCTGGAACTTGGTTTCTCGTCGATATGGTCTCTGCTGTCACGGTATGGAATGCTGGCTTCGGATTGATTATCCTCGCCGTCCTTGCATCGATTGTCAAAATCTATCGCCGGCGACAGGCGAGTTCGTAACGGCGTACACTTGGTCGTCTGCACTGAGAAGAGCGAGGAGCGACGACCAGGTATGAGAACCGTTGTATGACACCCTCATACGTACTCCAACATTTCCTACCACGAGTTGCGGCGTAGTAGATTGGCTGTGATGGTCCGATGACACGCTACGACGCGACTACTCCCGAAGCGTTGCGACCGTCGTCCCGTCACGTTCGCGGAGATCGACCATCCCGTCATCGGCGAGGTCGCCCAGTAAGTCCCGCAGCCACTCACGTCCGTAGTCCCCATCGGGCGCGTAGTCGACCCGGACCCGCGGCCCCAACTTGTCCAGCGCCAGCTCACCGTGTTCGTTCAGCGTCCGGACGACGCGCCCGCGCATCTGGCGGCGGCTCCCCTCGAAGTCGGGCTGGGTCGGCACGTCGGGAGCGGTGAAGTCACCCGTCTCGTAGGCGTGACACCATTCCCGCCAGGGACAGCCCGCGCTGTCGCAGGCGGGCGTCTTCTCGCAGGCGACACCACCCAGTTCCATGATCGCGTTGTTCCACACGCGGGAGTCGCCGTCCGGCATAAGCAGTTGGGCAACGAGCTCGAACGCCTCGTCGTCGTCCGGCACGTCGAAGGCGCGGTACAGGACGCGTTTGACGTTGGTGTCGACGACGGCGTCGCCGTTGTCGAACGCGAACGAGGCGACCGCGTTGGCGGTGTAGGGGCCGACGCCCATCAGCTCCTGCAGCCCGTCGGGATCGCGGGGGAACGTCCCGTCGTGATCCTCGAGCACTTCGCGAGCGGCCTCGTGGAGGTACTTCGCGCGGTTGTTGTACCCGAGGCTGTGATCGGTCCAGAAGCCGACGACGTCGGCGCGGTCGGCAGCGGCGAGATCCGCGATCGTGGGCCACCTGTCGAGGAAATCCGCCCAGGCGTCGACCACGCGATCGAGCTGAGTCTGCTGGCTCATCACCTCCGAGACGAGGATCGGATACGGGTCGGTCGTCTCCCGCCAGGGATATTCGCGGTGATCGTCGGTGTACCACTCGATGAGTCGCGTTCTGACCCGGTCGCGATCCGCCGGTAGATACGCTTCGGGAGACGCCTCGGACATCACCCGTTGGTTCGTCCACGCAGCCTTGACGCTTACTACCGACCGACGAAATCCGACAGCGCGCACACGAACCACACCGCAGGCGGGGACAATCGACACGTGTTGGACCACCTATATTTTTTGTCACCCCCGCTGAAAGGGTCGCTATGGCGTTATATGCGGCCGAACGGATCGACGATGCGGTGGAGTTGACTCGATCGCTGCTGTTCCCGTTCGACGGGGGGCTGTGGGCGCGGTTGACCGTCGTCGTCTTCGTGATCGGAATCGGATCCGGTGGCAGCTTCGCGAACCTGGGATACAACGGCTCGTCGACCGGATCAGCCGCAGGGTCGGCGGGCTCCAGTGCGAGCCACACACTCGATGTCGGATCGGTATCGATCGCGAGCGAGGTCGTCGCTGCGGTCGCCGCGATCGCGCTCGTTCTCGTGGCGATCTGGCTGGCGCTGGCCTGGCTCGGCGCGACCCTGGAGTTCGTCTTCGTCGAGGCGCTATCGGACCGATCACTGTCGATCCGGCGCGGCCTCGGTCGCAACCGGGGTCGTGGCTTCCGGCTGTTCGCGTTCCGGATCGCGGTGTTCGCACTCTCGCTCGCGGTGTTCGGCGCGGCGTTGCTCGCGGTCTTCTGGGAGCCGATCACGACCGCACTCGACGGGGGAGCGGTCACGATCTCCGAATCGAGACTGATTGCCGGGATCGGTGCGCTCCTGATCGTCAGTGTACTCGTGGGCGTCCCGGCGCTCGTGATCCACTGGCTGACGACCGAACTCGTCGTCCCGATTATGCTCGCGCAGGACCGCGGCGTCCTGGGCTCGTGGCGAGAACTCCTGTCGGCGATCCGCGCGCAGTGGAAACAGTTCGGCGTCTACCTCCTCGTCGTGATCGGCCTGCGGATCGCCACGACGATCGCCGCCGGGATCGTCCTGTCGATCGTCGCCGTCGTCCTAGCGATCCCGTTTCTGATCGTCGGACTGGGACTCGGTCTGGGCGCGGTCGCGGGCGGGGCAATCACTGCCCCACTGGTCGTCGGGATCGTCCTGCTGGTGCTCGTGTTCGGATTCGTGATCATGCTCGTCAACGCGGTCGTGCACGTCCCGATCGAGTCGTTCCACCGCTACTTCTCGCTGCTGTTCGTCGGCGACGTTGCGGCAGAGTTCGACGTGCTCGGGGAGATCCGACCGCCGCTCTCAGATCGGCCCGAGACCGCCTAGAACGGTCCGTTTTACTTTCACTTTCGGGCGTGCCTTTAGGTTCCATGGTGTCGAATCTCACAGTATGAGCCAGGCGACGCTCGACGACGACGAACTGTTCGACGAGGCCGCGAGCGACATCCGCGAGGACGTCGAATCGAGCCTCGACGAGGCGCGCGAGGCGCTTCCAGCAGCGGACGCGATCTGGGAGACCGACGCCGACAACACCCTTGGCGTGCTCAACGGGCTGAAGTCCGCGCTTGAGGTCGGCGACGCCGAGGACGCCCTGCGAGATGCCAAGAAGTGGTACACGATGGGCGAGCGCGCCGACGCCTTCGAGGACGCCGACGATCTCGCGGCGGCCATCGCCGAGGTCGAGGAACTGATCGCGGACGTCGAGGACGCCCACGAGGCGGTCGGCGATCTGACGAGCACGATCCCGGCGATCCGAAGCGCGCTCGAAGACGCCGCCGAAGACGAGGAGTAACACCGTCGCAGTCAGCGGTGCTCAAGCGACTGTACATCCCGGCTTGCGACCGTTTCTAGCAGTGCGACGAGCGACTCGGTCGCGTCCGCCAGCAGTCGTTCGCCCAGTTCGGCGTCGCCCTCGCTCGGGTCGCCAATGTTGCCGCTCTCGCTGAACGCCGCGAAGTCGTAGGCCAGATTGGTTCCCTGTTCGAACTCACCGAACCCGTCGCCAGCGCCCGCAGCGGCCGCCTCGAACCGATCGTCGTGGACGAGATCGGGCCGGACAGCCTGGACGAAGGCGGTCTCGACGGGCCCGCCGTGGCCCAATTCGATGCCGTACGAGTCGAAATCCAGTGCGTCGAACCACGTCCACGGGACGGCATACGCGTCGCCGTCCCTCGTGATCGCCCCACAGACTTCTCGCAGGGCGTCGGTGTTGCCGCCGTGGCCGTTGACCACGACCACGCGATCCCAGCCGTGACTGGCGAGGCTGGCGACGGTCTCGCGGACGTAGTCGCGAAAGGTGTCCTCGCACACCCACAGCGAACCGGTAAAGTGGCGGTGTTCCTCGGAGACTCCGACGTTCACAGGCGGTGCGACGACGACTTCGTCGTCGTAGGCCTCGGCGGCTTCGGCGGCGATGGTCTCGGCGCTGAGCGCGTCGGTGCCCATCGGGGCATGGGGGCCGTGCTGTTCGGTGCTGCCAGTCGGCACGAGCGCGAGGTCGGTCTCGACGGCGTCGGCGTCGGTCCAGGTCGCCTCGGCGAGGTGCATGGGCGTGCTACCGCCCGCCGGCACAAAAGCCCGCCGAGAGAACGCGCTTCTTAAACGCCCGAGGCGTCTAGGACGGTCCAATGAGTCGTTCGGGCGAGTTCTGTCCGCGGTGTGGTGATCCCATCGAGCGCGACCCGGAGGTGTCCCTCCCCGAGGGGTCGGACGTGCGCGATCCGGACAGCGTGCTGTGTGACGCCTGTTACTTCGAGGAGTTCGACCTCGTGGACGCCCCCGAACAGGTGCAGGTCCGGGTCTGTGCCCGGTGTGGCGCGGTCCACAAGGGCAATCGCTGGGTCGACGTCGGTGCCGAGGACTACACCGACGTCGCCGTCGAGGCCGTCTCGGAGGCGCTGGGCGTCCACGTCGACGCCGAGGACGTCTCCTGGCAGGTCGCGCCCGAACAGGTCGACGAGACGACGATCCGGATGCACACCCAGTTCTCGGGCGTGATCCGGGGGACGCCGGTCACCGAGGAGGTCGTCGTCCCCGTGAAGATCGCCAGAGAGACCTGCAAGCGGTGCGGTCGGATCGCCGGCGGGGCCTTCGAGAGCGTCGTGCAGGTCCGGGCCGACGAGCGGACGCCGACGAGCGAGGAGATCGAGCGCGCACGGGAGATAGCCGAGGCCTACGTCGCCGAGCGCGAGGCGACCGGCGACCGCAACGCCTTCATCACCGAGACTGCCGAGGTCGCCGAGGGGCTGAACATGAAAATCTCGACCAACCAGATGGGGCAGGGAATCGCCAAACAGATCGTCGAGGAACTCGGGGGGACTTTCTCCGATTCCGAACGGCTGATTTCCGAGGACGACGACGGCAACAAACTCTATCGGGTGACCTACGCCGTCCGATTGCCGCGGTATCGCCCGGGCGAGATCATCGATCCCGAGGACGGCGACGGTCCCGTGCTGGTCCGGAGCGTCCAGGGCAATCTCAAGGGAACACGGCTGGCGTCGGGCGAGCACTACGAGGCGTCCTTCGAGGACGAGGCAGCCCCCGATGCCCGGCGGCTGGGCGAGCGCACGGACGGCGTCGAGACGACGCTGGTCGCCGTCGAGGACGCCCACGCCGTGCAGGTGCTGGATCCGGAGACCTACGAGACCAAGTCCGTCCCCCGGCCGGCGTATCTCGACACCGAGGCCGACGCGGTTCCGGTGTTGAAGAGCCGTGCCGGCCTTCACGTGCTTCCCGAGGCGGGTGACGACCGGGAGAGGGGCGAGGGTGGAGACAGCGAGCGATGACTGGGAACGAGAGTCCGTCCCGTAGCGAGGACGATCGTCTGGCCGTCGTCGTGGCCAAGCCCCGTGCGCAGGACGCGATCGACGCGCTGCAGGCCGAGGGCGTCTACGACGCCGACCGGAGCGTCTCCGAACACGGCGCGGACGCCGTCGCGATCCCCGTCACAGAATCGCCGGAAAACGTCAGCCACCGCGAGGTGGTCCGGCAGGTCGGCGAGCCGCGCCTCCGGACCCTGGAAGATCACCTCCACGAACGAGGCTGGAGCGACGACGAACTCGACGCCGCACCCGGCTCCTGGGCCGTCATCGGCTCGGTCGTCCTCGTCGATATCGGCGATGCTCCCCGCCCCGGGGAGGTCGGCCGGGCGCTGTTGACGATGCACGGCGAGGCCGATACGGTTCTCGCCCGGGGACCGATCTCGGGGACCCACCGCGAACCCGACGTGGAGGTGATCGCCGGCGAGGGCGACACCGAGACAGTCCACCGCGAGCACGGCGTCGAGTACGGGCTCGACCTCGCCGAGGTGATGTTCTCGCCGGGTAACAAGGCCGAGCGCGCGCGGATGGGAGACACAGTCGAAAGCGGCGAGCGCGTGCTCGACATGTTCGCCGGGATCGGGTACTTCACGCTGCCGATGGCCGCGGCCGACGCGGACGTGATTGCCGTCGAACACAACCCGGTCGCCTTCCAGTTCCTGCTGGAGAACGCCATGCGAAACGGCGTGCAAGACCGGGTACAGGCCTACCGGGCTGACTGCCGGGACGTCCTTGCGGAGGGGCTGGACGCCTTCGGCGAAGCCCCGACGGTCGATCGGATCGTGATGGGCTACTACGACGCGACCGAGTCCAGTGGTGACGGCGGGTTCACCTACCTCGACCCCGCGATCGGGGCGCTCGCGCCCGAGGGTGTCGTCCACGTCCACGAAGCCACACCGGAGTCGCTCGCGTTCGAGCGGCCGATCGAGCGAATCGAGGCCGCCGCCAC
This sequence comes from Halapricum desulfuricans, assembly GCF_017094465.1. Classification (NCBI taxonomy): domain Archaea; kingdom Methanobacteriati; phylum Methanobacteriota; class Halobacteria; order Halobacteriales; family Haloarculaceae; genus Halapricum; species Halapricum desulfuricans. The sequence goes on along the minus strand of NZ_CP064791.1, from coordinate 906,655 downwards.
GAACGCGGGCCGGTCGGTCGACGTGCTCGACACCCGCCGCGTAAAAGGATATAGCGAGGGGGTCGCCCACACCGTTGTGGACGCGCGAATCCGGTAGGAGACGCGAATCCGAAGGGCGCGCGGATCCGGTGGTCGTCTCGAAAAACCTAATGGTGTCGGCCGGGAAAACAGAGTATGAACCGCCAACAGATCATCGCGATCGTCCTCGTCGTACTTATGGTCGGCTCGTCGTTCGCCTACGGCGCGACGTTCCTCTTCTAGTTCACTCCGTCTCCCAGACGTCAGCGATCGGGTCGCTCGACTCGTCTGTCGAGCGCGACCGCGTCCGTGACCGCCGCTGTAGCCCCGCAGTCGCCGCTCCGGGGTCGAACGCCGGCAGATCAGGTGTCGACATGCGATCGACCTGGTCAGCGAACCACGACGGCATGTCGGTCCGCGCACGCTCGAAGAGGTCCAGTAGCGAATCGTCGGCGAGATACGTCACACCGTGATCGTCGGGCGATCGGACGACGCGACCACAGGCCTGGATCACCGTGCGCAGTGCCGTCCGGTAGTACCAGCCCCACTGCCCGTCCTCCAGACGCTGTGCGACCCGTGAGTCACGCGTGTTCGGATACGGCGCCTTCGTCAGCAGCTGCCAGCGACAGAGCGAACCCTCGAGATCCAGCGCTTCCTCCATCTTGACCGAGAGGAAGACCTCCGGCTCGTCGCTCCGTTGCCAGGCCGATAGCTGGCCGTCACGGTCCTCTTTGTCGTGGCTCCGGATCCGGCTGTCGACACCGAACTCCGCCAGCAACCGCTGTAGTTCGGCCTGGATCGCATACGAGTGACAGTGTACCAGCCCCTTCTCGTCGGGATGGCGCGCCATCAGGCGGACGAGCGTGCGGGCGATTTTCGGCAGCGTCTCCTCGCGGTGCTCGTAGGTCATCTTCCCCTGGGTAACGTCATAGAGCGGGCGGTTCTCGACGGGGAAGGTATGCGGGACGTCGACGAGCGCCACGCGGTCGGGGTCCAGTCCGACGTTCGCACAGAACGCCTCTTTGTTGAGGATCGTCGCCGACAGCAGCGCGAACTTGTTACCCCGGTCCCAGACGGTGTGTCCCAGAAAGCGCTCGGGATCGATCGGCTTGATCGTTACCGGCGATCCCTCGCCGTCCGGCTGGTCGACGACCCACGTCGTGGCCGCCTCGGGATCGCGGTACTCCTCGCGGAACCACTTGAGATCCGAGCGTAGTTGCTGCAGACGGTCACGTTGCTCGGCCTCCTCGGGGGTGATCTCGGCGTTGCCCCGCAGTTCAGTGAGGCGTCGGTCGGCCGCCTGGATCAACCCCTGCGCGTAGGCGTCGGCGTCTTCCAGATCGTCGATCGCGGGCGGTTCGCGGGCGTCCCAGACCGGCACAGTGTCGGGCCGCAAGTCGATGGCCGCGTACATCTCGGCCCACTCGCCCAGCCCGTGGGCCTCGTCGATGACGACCACGTCGCGAGCGCCGAAGACGTCGCTGCCGGCGGTCTGCATGAAGTACGCGAGCGTCATGGCAGCGATCCGGCGGTTGGCCGCGATGGCCCGGTCTGAAAAGTACGGACAGCGGTGTTTGACCTGACACTCGAACTCCCGTTCACGGACGCAGGGTGCCTGGTCGACGGGCGTGTCAGTCTCGCCCGGCAGGATGCAGTCGTAATTGTTCTTGCCGCGGATGATTGAGAGGTCTTCGAGTAGCGGATCCTCGGCAACGTCGTCGAGTTGGGAAACCTGCGGCGTGGTGTAATAGGCGTCGATGGGCTGGCTCGCCGAGGCCTGGCTCCCCTCGCGGGCACAGCCGGCGATCGCTCGCGCCAGCAGGGACTTGCCGCTGCCGGTCGGCGCGCGGACGAGGACGACGTCGTTGCCGGTCTCGAACGCCGCTCGGATGTCCACGAGGGCCTGCTGCTGGGCACCTCTGTATTCGGGGGCGGGAAAACCCTCCTCGATGCGAGACGGGTCCACGTACAGGGGGCAGAGCGGGGCGGTCGTAAACGCTCCGATCCCGAAGGATGGGTATTTATTTCCCGCAGCTGTGTCGGATATAACGATGGCTCGATCGTATACGAGACGCCGTCTACTCCGGATCACGAGCGCAGGGGCGGTCGGCTGTCTGGCGGGGTGTAACGGTCTCGATGGGGGAGACGACAGCGGCGATACGACGCCCACGACGACAGCGGGTGAGAGAAGCGCGGAACGGCCGTCCGAACTCAACGTGGTCCCGGAGGGTGCGACAATGGTGGCACACGTCGACGTCACCGCGCTGCTCGATAGTCCGGTCGGCGAGAGTGCCATCGAGGGTGCGCTCTCGTCGGTGGCCGCACAGCGACCGACCTACGACGGTCCCGAAAGCTACGAGGAGGCACTCGATGCCGTCGAAACCGGGTGGGAACTGGATCCTCGTGGCGTCAGTTCGGTGACGGCGTTCGTCGGCGACCGGACCGGCGGGGAGATCGCGTTCGTCGCCGAGACGAACTACGACGAGTCGGAGGTGGTCGAGATGCTGGAGACGAGAGGAACGGTCTCCGAGGAAACCTACGAGGATGTGGCGGTCCACGTTGACCCGACCGACAGCGCGCTCGGTGTACTGGGTGACGGTCGGTACGTCGTCGGTCGGACCGACACTGTCGAGTCGGTCGTCGACGTTACGAACGGCAACGAAGACGCCGTCAGCGGTGTGGTCGTCACAGCGTACGGGCACGCACCGTCAGGCCCGATCCGGTTCGGCACTGTCGTACCGGATGCGTGGGGCCAACAGTCCACGAACGCGCTGACTGTCGTCGAAACGATCCGGGGCGGGATGTCGACTGAGGAGGGTCAGCACCGACTCGTCGTCGAGATGGAAACCACCGACGCCGACGCCGCCGGACGACTCACGACGGGACTCGAAGACGGTCTCGCGGAGTTCCAGCCCCGGATGGAAAGGGAATCGGGACCGCTCGATGACGCGTTCTCCCGACTCGACGACATCGCCGTCCGGCGGGACGGCTCGACCGTGTCGATGATGCATACTGCCGGTGCCGAGGTGACCGGCGATCTTATCGCAGTGGTCGTCGCCGTCGTCGGGACGTTCGTGCTCGGACTCGGTGAAACGCAGGAAGCGACACATCCACGCGCGTCGTTCGAATTCGATTACGACGCCGACGCGGGAACCGTGACGATCACCCACCAGGGCGGCGATACGATCGACGGTTCGAACCTCTACGTTCGCGGGACGACCGGCAACGGTGCGATCGACGCCCAGTGGGCGGCCGACTACGGCGTCAACCAGGTCTGGTCCGGGGAAAGCGTCACCGTTGCAGACGTCTCTGACGCGTTCGAACTGCGGGTCGTCTGGGACCCGTCGGACCAGGATATATCAGCGGTGCTGGCCGTGATGGTCGGACCCGGAACGTGATGCGGAGCGTGGCTGGACTACAGATCGTCGATATCGGCGGCCGTCACGTCCCGGTCGTCGGGCAGGCGCTCGACACAGTCGAAACAGAGGAAGTGCTCGCTACCGTCGGCCAGCTCGAGGGAGACGCCGCCGGTCGAGCCCCCTGCCTGGCTCCAGAAGTCGCTGATCCCGCCGGCGATGCGGACATCCTCACCACATCCGTCACACGGCTGTGTCGTCATTAGCGAGACTTGCCACTGAACGAGCAAGTACCCGTCGCTGTACGACAGGACAGATCAACTCAGCCGGCCGTCAGGAGGACTTGATCTCTTCGAACTGATCGAGGAGCTCCTCGGTCGATTCACCGCCGCCGTAATCGACGCTGCCGTGATAGGTCGTCCGCTTGTCGTCGAAGCTCGCGTCGACCTCGCTGTTTTTGCGCTCACGGCGTTCGTGCTCGTCATCATCGAATGCGCCCATCGACATTGTGAACCACACTCGAACTTATCCGTTCTCGCTTATCAATGTAACGCTGTACCACGGGGTAGTATCACACGAACGTGTCACGGTAGCATCGTGTCTGCACGGCGCGACAGGAAGCTTATAGGTCTCGACGGGCAACAACCGGATACACATGCGACACGTTGGTCTCAAGCTCCGAATGGCGATCGTCGGATCGATCCTGTTCGGGTTCTACGCAGTCATCGCTGCCGCGCTCTATGCGGCGTTTGGTGGATCGACGGCGGTCCTCGCGCTCGTACTCGCGGGGAGCGTCCTGCTGATCGGCGTCCAGTACAAGGTCGGCAAATGGGGCGCCCTACGAAGCGTCAACGCCCAGGACATGCCCGAAGACGATCGCCGCTTCCGGGAGATCCATCGCTCGGTCGAGCGCCTGAGCGACGACATGGGCATCGACAAGCCGCGCCTGATGATCGCTGACATGGGCGTCCCCAACGCCTTCGCAGTCGGTCGCAAGGGGGCCGGCGTCGTGGTCGTCTCCAGCCAGCTCATCCAGGTGCTCGATCACGACGAGTTGGAAGGTGTGCTCGCACACGAGCTCGCGCATATCCGCAACCGGGACGTGGTGACGATGGTCATCGGCCAGGGGATCGCTACGATCGTTGGCCTCGTCGCACAGTTTGCCGTGATCTTCCTCGGCGACAACGACATCGCCGACCTCTTTCTGGGGATCATCGTGGGTAACATCGTCCAGTTCCTCGTGATGCTGTTCGTGCTGGCGATCTCCCGGTATCGGGAGTACGTCGCCGACAGCGATGCGGCCGGTGCCATCGGTCGTGGCGAACCGCTCGCACGCGCACTGGAGAAGATCAGCAACGCGGATCACAGCCGATCCCGGGTCAGTGAGGAGGCCAGCGCGCTCTGTATTTTCAGCGAATCGAGAAGTCTCCTCTCGAAACTCGTCTCGACGCACCCGCCGACGGAGAAACGTATCCAGAAGCTCCGGTCCTGAGGATTACCCCTCGACCTCACGCACCTCGAACCGCTCGAAGCGGGTCGTACACCACGGACAGAAATCCAGATCGAGATCGAGCGGACGCCCGCAAGCGGGACAGTTGACGGTCTCGGTGTCCCGTGTGACTCGCCCCTTCCGCCGTTCGAGTAACGCGATCGTAAAGGCATCCAGGACACTCAGCGTGACGACCGCCATCGACGGCACGAACTCCAGTAGCGACGCACCCATGGGATCAGGTGCCCAGATGAAAACCGCGAGCACCGCGGCCGCGAGCCAGCCGACCGCACGCCGGACTCGCCGGAGATACAGGTGACCGAGCCCGGTAACGATCGAACCGAGAAGTGCCGCGATCCACGGCCGAAGATCGATACGACGTTCGGTCATGTATTGACTGAACGTTTAGTCAGGCTTGAAAGCTTCGTTTGGAGAACCCCTCCCCGAAAGGCCTTTTTTACGCGGCCGGGAACCCACGTGTATGAATCTCGCCATCGCCCTGTTCAGTGTCTTCGGCATCGAAATCGACCCGGTCCTGATCGGCCTCGTCGTGGTCATGCTCGGGTTCGTGTTCTACATCTACCTGTTCGTACGTCGGACCGTGACCGGCTTTCAAGAGGGGCTCGACGAGAGTCGCGGACGCGACCGGTAGTTCTAGACGCCTCTGGCGCGTTCGACCGTCGTTTCGATATCTTCGTCGTCGATATCCCAGTGGGTACAGAGGCGAATCGTATGCTCGCCGAAGGCGCTCCCCATCACGTCCCGTTCTCCCAATCGATCCAGGACTTCCCGTGCGGGTTCGTCGGTTTCGACCAGTACGATATTCGTCTCCGGTTGCGGTACGGTCATCCCTTCGACATCGTCGAGACCAGCCGCGAGTTCGCGAGCGCGTCGGTGGTCCTCTTGCAGTCGGTCCCGGTTTTCAAGCGCGAGTAACCCCGGCGCGGCGACGATCCCCGCCTGGCGCATGCCACCGCCCATGAGCTTGCGAACGCGGCGAGCGCGCTCGATGAAGTCGCTGCTGCCCGCGAGCATCGAGCCGATTGGCGCCCCGAGTCCCTTCGAGAGGCAGCTCATCACCGAGTCGGCCTCACGGGCGATCCGGGCGGCCGGCACGTCCAGCGCGGCCGCGGCGTTGAACAGCCGCGCCCCGTCGAGGTGGACAGGTACGCCGCGCTCGTGGGCGGCCTCGGCGGCAGCGTCAATATGCTCGGGAGCGATTGCAGTCCCGCCTTTGGCGTTGTGCGTGTTCTCCAGGACGAGCAGGCCGGTCCCGGGCCGGTGGTCGTCGGCTTGGACGTAGCCGTTTCGCACCTGTTCGGGGGCGATCACGCCGCGTTCGCCGCCGTCCAGCGTGCGGGCCTGGACCTGGCTGTGCTGGGCGATCCCGCCGAGTTCCCACTTGTAGGTATGACACGCTTCTTCGAGGAGGACTTCCTGGCCGCGCTCGGTATGTGTTCGGACGGCGATCTGGTTGCCCATCGTCCCGGAGGGGACGTACAGGGCGGCTTCCTTCCCGAGTAGGTCGGCCGCGCGAGACTGGAGTTCGTTGACTGTCGGGTCCTCGCCGTAGACGTCGTCGCCCACGTCGGCGTCGGCGGCGGCCGCACGCATTGCGTCGCTGGGTGTCGTGACGGTATCACTCCGAAGGTCGATCATAGGTCGACTTCACAGCCGGTGGACAAAAGACTGGCCGCCGCAATCGCTTCACCTGACTTCGTCGAGCCGCATCAGTGGGTACCCGTCTTCCATCTCCATTCGTGCGATAACAGTCGTTCCCTCGTAGGCAATCGTCAGCTCGACGTCCAGAAACGCCCCAGTGAGCTCGGTGTAATCGGCGCTACCCGCCTCGATCGCGTCCGCGAGTTCACCCATCCGGATGCCGACTGTCACGGACTCACAGTAGGGTTGGTTCTCGATTGCCTCCTCCATCGCGGTCGCGAGGCTGTCGGCACTCGCGGGACTGATCGGCGTGCCGGCGAACTGGTGGTACAGCGATCCGAACTTGATCCCGGCCTCGAAGCAGGCCCGCTCGGCGTCGGTGGGCATACCTGTCCACTCGCGGGCCAGCGCCAAACGCGCTTCGACCCGACGGAGACCGCATGGCATCGTCCAACAGGGGCCGTTCGCGGGGCGAACCGCATCTTACTTACTGACCGGTCGCACAGATACACTCGATGGACGATCCCGTTCTGCTCACGGGTGCTGGCGGTCGCGTCGGCGAGGCGATCCTCGACGGACTCGCCGAAGAATACGAGTGGCGACTGCTCTTGCATAGCCCGCCGGACGAGGAACCGGACCACGAGTATATGATCGGCGACGTCACCGACGAAGCGCTCGTCCGGGCGGCCGTCGAGGGCGTCGGAGCGATCATCCACCTCGCCGGCGACCCCCGGCCGGAAGCCTCCTGGGACAGCGTCCTGGAGAACAACATCGACGGCACCCAGAAGATCTACGAGGCCGCTGTCGACGAGGGTGTCGAGAAGTTCGTCTACGCCTCCTCGAACCACGCCGTCGGCGCCTTCGAGACCGACCAGCGCACGCCCGAGATGTACCGCGAGGACGACGAATTCTTGCTCGACGGAACCGAACTACCCCGTCCGGGCAATCTCTACGGCGTCTCGAAAGCGACGGGCGAGGTGCTCGGCCGATATTATCACGACACCTACGGTATCGACGTCTGCAACATCCGGATCGGGAACCTCACCAAGGGGCATCCACCGATCGATTACGAGCGCGGCCAGGCGATGTGGCTCTCCTATCCCGACTGTGCACACATTCACCAGCGGGCCCTGGAGGCCGACTACGACTTCGAGATCGTCTACGGCATCTCCGACAACGACCGTAAGTACTACTCCATCAAGCGCGCCCGCGAGGCGCTGGGCTATGACCCACAGGACAACTCCGCGCACTTCGACGGCGAAGAAAAGGTCGTTCCCGATAGCTAAGGCGGTCTACGCAACTCTGAATTGCTGCCAGTTCTCAGATCGCGCTTTCGTAGCCATACATAGTCAGTAGGGTGGGGGCCACCATTCTACAGTCGCCGCCGCTTCCAAGGATCTCCGCCCGTAATATCGTGTATGTCGTTCACAGGTTCGGGTAAGGATCTGGAATGTCGCTGCACGCGCTGCAAGTACAACAACAACGGGACGTGCGGGTACCAGGGACGGCTTCGGATCAACCAAAATGGGGAATGTGAAATGATGGAAACCGGGTTCGAAGGCCCTCCCGGACCACACGGCGAAAGCAAGGGCGAGTGACGCTGGTCGGTCAACGCTCCGGGAGCAGTTCGCCCAGCGTGTACGTGGCGGTCGTCTCGCCTTCGTCACAGTGAATCTCCAAGTCGTCCCCGCAGAACTCCGCGAGGGTTTGACGACACGTCCCACAGGGCGTGACGCCGTCGCGCTCGCCCGAGGAGACGGCGACCGCGTCGAACTCTCGGTGGCCGGCCTGGACGGCGTTGCTGATCGCCAGCGCCTCGGCGTGAACGCTATTCGTGTAGTTTTCGTTCTCGACGTTACACCCGGTGAACACGGTGCTGTCAGCCGTTCGGATGGCTGCGCCGACCGGATATTCAGAATATGGCGTATACGAGGAAGACGCCGCCTCGCGAGCGCGTTCGGTGAGGTTGTCCATAGCGACCAGTCCGAGCGAAGCGGGAAATAGGCTGGGTCCCGATAGCTTTTCGTCCGGACAGTCCGTCAGGGCTGCACGATGCGACGGTTTGCCCTCCGAGCGACACTGATACTGTACGCGACGCTGTTGGTCGGTCCCATCGGATCGGTGCTCCCAGGCAACGAGTGGGCGCTGTTCGTGGCTGGCGGCGGCGTCGGTGCAGTCGTCGGACTGGTCGCGACTGACATCCGAGAACCCGAGCAGTTCGTCCACACGGCGCCCCGCGGTATCGCTGGCTTCCTGCTCCCGCTGGCGTGGCTCGTTCCAGCCATTACACGCGCTGAGTCGGCCGTTTCACTGTTCGTCAGCCCGTGGTTTTTCGGATCGGTCGCTGCCCTCGTATGGCTCGTCGCGCTCCTGCTCGGCCACGAAATTCGACAGAACCGACTACAGGAGGAACTGACGACGCTCGTTTCCTTCGAAGCTGGACCGCCCGCAAAAGTGCGAAGACAGGCGAAATACGCCGTCAGCGCCCTCTTCGTAGTGGTCGCCGTTGCCATCGCCAGTATCGTCGTGATCGGCGGTGAGACTGATCTGACGGCGTTCGTCTGGCTGCCCGCTATGCTCCCGGTGTGGCTCAACCTGTTCACTGACCAGAAACAGTCCGCCGAGATCACCGACGAGGGGATTTTCCTGCAGGCGACGCTACACGAATGGGAGACGATCGATGGGTACGAGCACACTGAGGGCGAACTTGCGATCACGCGCAGCGACTGGTACCGATCAGCGATGCGCTTCGATCCCGACCACATCGACGACATCGAAGCCGTAACGGATGCTCTCGACCAGTTCGTGTGATCTCACGGGCCTCGCACGTCTTCGACAGCGTCTGCGACGACCGATTGGACGTCCGCGAGCATCGCCTCGACGTCCTCGCTCTCGACGTAGACGCGGACGTACGGTTCGGTCCCGCTCGGCCGGACGAGCGTCCAGGACCCGTCAGGGAATGACAGACGCACGCCGTGCTCCAGGGACACCTCGGCGTCGGGGAACGCCTCGGGCAACTGCGTTTCGAGGGCATCCATCGCTGCCGACTTGTGCTCGTCCGGACAGCGCACGGGATCCTTGCGGTAGGGCCGGTCGGTCACCGGCTGCCGCAGCGCGTCGAGGCCGACGTTGGCGACGAGACGGGCGAACACCGCCGCGCTGGCAACGCCGTCGATCCACCCGCCCAACGTGGGATGGATGTGTTTCCAGGGTTCGGCGGCGAAGACGATCTCCGTGTCCTCGCTGGCGTCGGCCCGGATCGCCGCGATGCCCTCGTGAAGCACACCGAGACCGGTTCGCTCGACGCGACCGCCGACGGCTTCGACCCGTTCGTCGATCCGGCCGGACGCGTTGGGCGTCGTCAGGACGACCGGGTCGGCCGCGTCGCTGGCACGCGTGTAGTGTTCGGCCAGGATCGCCAGCACGGTGTCCTCGTGGACGATCCCGCCGTCGCTGTCGACGATGACGATCCGGTCGGCGTCACCGTCGTGGCCGATCCCCAGATCGACGTCCGGGTTGTCCGCGACGAACGAGCGCAATCCGGTCAGCGTCTCCGGCGTGGGTTTGCTGCCACGGGCGTCGAAGTGGCTGTCGACGTTGGCGTTGAGCGCCCGCACGTCGCCGCCGAGTTCCTGGAGGACCTGCGGCGTCGCCAGCGACGCCATCCCGTTGCCACAGTCTATCGCGACGGTGAGGCCATCCAGCGGCTCGCCGTGGCCATCGGCGTAGTCGGCGATCGTCCCTCTGTACGTCCCTAACACGTCCGCGCGTTCGACGGTCCCCCACTCGTCCCAGGGTGCCGGCTCGAGGCCACTCTCGACGCGTCGCTCGATCCGGTCCTCGGCGTCGCCGTCGAACTCGACGCCGTCGACGAACAGCTTGATCCCGTTGTCCGCCGGCGGGTTGTGGCTCGCCGTCAACATGATACCGTACCGGCCGCGTGATGCCCACGCCAGCGCCGGCGTCGGTACCTGCCCGAGTCGGACGACCCGAGCGCCGGCACTCTCCAGGCCGGCCTCGACAGCCGCAGCCAGCGCGACACCGGACTGGCGGCCGTCCCGTCCGACGACAACAGTGTCCGCCTCGCGGCCGACCGCACGACCGACCGACAGCGCGAGTTCAGGCGTGACAGTCTCCTCGACGGAACCTCGTATCCCGGCCGTTCCGAACAGACCCATATCCGGCGTTACTTCGGAGACACAAATAGGCTATCGGCTGGAGCGCGACTGGAGAGACACAATCAACTACAAAACGGTCGTACGCGCTGCTGTCGCACGTCGTGGATCCTAGATGTCGTAGTCGTCGTAGGTCGTGATATCGACACCGTCCTCGGTGACTTCGGCGACACAGAGCCCGTTGCCCGATCCGGTGTCGCGCTCGGCGGCCGCCTCGATCGAGACGGCGGCGACCTCGGTGGCCTGCTCGATGCTCATGTCCGGTTCGTACCGGTCCTCGAGGGTCCCGTATGCGACAGTCAATCCGGATCCCGTAACGGTGTAGTCGTCCTCCATAACGCCGCCGGCGGGGTCGATGCTGTAGACGTGGCTCCCCTCCTCGTCGATACCGCCCAGGATCGGGTTGATCGCCAGGAACGGCCCGCCGCGAGCGAAGTTGCCCGCCAGCGTCGAGAGTGCCTGCATGCTCATACCCTTCCCGCGGCGCGTCTCGTAGAGGTTGACCTCCGCGCGTAGCGTCCGGATGAACGACTGTGCGCCGCCGACGCTGCCGACGAGCGTGAGCGCGGCGGTCGGGTGGATCTGCTCGACTTTCTGGACGTCCTTGTTCGAGACGAACCGGCCGCCGAGGCTGGCCCGCCGATCGGTCGCGACGACGACGCCGTCCGCAGTCGCGATACCGATGGTCGTCGTCCCGGTCTTGTTGACGGCGTCCTCGTCGCGCTCGCCGCTGGGGAGCGAGCCCAGTTCGGGATCGAAGGCCGATTCCATCCGCCGGCCTCCGGTGGAGTGGGGCAACTCCGGCCCCGCCTGTGGATCGTGCATACTCGACGGCTACTGGCCCGCCGTTGATAAAGGCTCCCGTTACCGACAACGGGGTCAAGCGCCGATCACCGAAGGTCGCCCATCGCGTAGTAGAACCGCTGGAGCGCGGTGAGATGGCCCACGACGGCGAAGACGATCAGCAACCAGCCGACGACGGTGAACCCCTGGATCGGTTCGGTTACGACCACCGCGATCGCTCCGACGATACTGATCAGCACGAGCCGATCGGCACGACCGAGCAGTCCACCGTACACGCGATCCAGCCCGACCGCCTGGGCCTGGGTCCCGAGATACGAGGTCATCAGGACACCGGTCACCGCGGCGAGGCCGATGTCGTACCGGCCGATCCCCGCCGCGAGCCCGACGAGAATGATGATGTCGGCGTAGCGATCGAGGACGTGATCGAGCAGATCTCCGGCTTCGGAGGCCATCTCGAGCCGACGGGCGAGCGCGCCGTCGATCAGATCGAGCCCGCCGTTGAGGAACACGAGCAGGGCACCCACACCGTAGAAGATCGGCTGCTCGCCGCCGAGATAGAACGCTCCCGCGGCCGCGGCGGCGACGACGATTGCAAGCACGCTCACGCCGTTGGGCGTCAGGCCGAGTTTTGCGGCGAGGGTGACGAACGGGTTCAATACGCGATCCGCGAGCGATCGGTATTTGTCGAGCGTCATAGGTAGTCGGTGTAATCGACGGTGCCGGCACTCGGTTCGCGCTCGCCGGCGATCACGGCCTCGATCGCCGCCGCAACCGACTCGGGCGAGCGATCGGTCGTTTCGATCTCGTAGACGCTGTCCTCACCGTGGTTCTGGACCGCGTGGCCCAGGATGACGTCCAGCGCTTCGCTCTCGGCGTTTTCCCGGGCCGACTCCGCGGACTCGCCACGCTCGCGAAGCCGACGCTCGATCACGTCGGGTGCACACCGCAGGACGACCACCCTGTCGGCGTCGAACTCGTGAGCCAGGTGGGACTCGACGACGACGTCCTCGCGATCGCCGAGCCACGACTCGACGGCGTCCAGATCGGCGACCAGGGTGTCACGCTCGTCGTCGTGGCCCGTCGTCAGTTCCTGCTCGCGGATGACCTCGTTGAGGTGCACCACCTCGAAATCCGACGCAAGCAACTCCGTCGCGGTCGTCTTCCCGGTCCCGGGCGTCCCGGTGACGGCGACTCTCACGGGCGATCCCCTCGAACGTCGGCGAGTACCTCGTTGATCGTCTCGACGGCCCGGGGCGTCTCCGCACGCGTTCCGGTCGTGATCCGGATGTGCTCGGGCAGACCGAAGCTCGTACAATCCCGGACGATGACGCCCTCGCGCTGGCAGGCCTCGGCCACCGCCTCGGCGTCCCCGACCTCAGCGAGGACGAAGTTGCCGCCGCTCTCCCAGGTCGTCGCGTCGAGATGCTCGCGGATGTACTCGCGTCCCCAGCGGGCGGTCTCGATCGTCTCCTCGAGGAACGTATCGTCCTCGAGCGCGGCCAGTCCGGCCCGACAGGCGATCTCGCTGGCGGCGAAGGGCGTGTTCACGCGGGCGTAGGCGTCGCCCCACTCCTCGGGGGTGATCGCGTAGCCAAGCCGGATCCCGGCCAGCCCGTATGCCTTCGAGAACGAGTGGAGCAGGGCCACGTCGTCTCGCTCGCGGACGAGGTCAATCTTGCTCTCCCGTTCGCTGAACGGCTCGTAAGCCTCGTCGACGACGACCAGCGTCTGCTCGTCGGTCGCCTCGGCGATCCGTTCGACCTCGTCGATGGTGACCTCCGAGCCGGTCGGGTTGTGCGGGCTCGTCAGGTAGACGATTCGGTGCCCGTCGTAGGCATCCAGCACGCGCTCGGGCGACTGGTGGAAGCCGTCGGCCTCCGAGAGGTCGAACGTCTCGACGGTGCCGTGGTGGTATTTGGCGCTCATCCCGTGATACGTGAAGTCCGGATCGGGCACGAGCACGGCCTGGCCGGGTTCCAGTAACGCACGCGAGAGGTAATCGAGCGCGCCGTCGCCGCCGTTTGCCAGCCAGATCTGTTCGTCCTCGACCGCCCACTTCTCGGCGAGTTCCGCGATCAGGTCGGTATGAGAGGATTTCGGATAGTAGTGGACGTCCTCGGCAACGTTCCTGATCGCCTCGACGGCCTTCGGCGAGGGGCCGAGGGAGTTCTCGTTCGAGGAGAGTTTGATGAGTTCGTCCGGGTCCAGCCCCAAGTCCCGGGCGACTTCCTCGACTCCCCGTCCCGCCCGATAGACCGAGTGCATCGAGAGGTCCCGTGGTTCCATACTCGGGGCAAGCGGGCGGCGGGTCTTAAGCGTGCTCAAGGCGTCGTGCGACGTACCGGTGTGGCGGGCAAATCGTCATTGAATGGTCACCGGCCAAGGCTTACCGAAACGACTACCACGCGGGGCGCTGACTCACGGGTAGGGAATGCCGCTGTTGATCGACATCCGGAAGCTCCGGATCATAAACACGCTGATGAAACGGGGGACCGAGAACGTCACGCGATCGCTGTCGTCGCTCGCGGACGTCGAGGCGAACGTCGAGATCAAGAGCCTCTCGTTTGTCGAACCGGCCGACATCGCCGCCGAGATCGGCACCGACGAGATCTACAGCGCGTCGATCGACTTGCGCGAACCACCGTACGGCGTCTTTTTGCTGACGTTCCCGACCGAGACCGCCGTCGAGATCGCGACGCTGATGACCGGCTCGCCCGTCGAGAACGGCTTCAACCAGCTCCAGAAAAGCGCTCTCCAGGAGATGTGCAACATCCTCACCTCGGGGTTCATCGACGGAATCGCGAACACGCTCGGGACGACCATCGATATGGAGACCCCGGAGTTGCAGTACTCCAACGGCCAGGTCGTCGCCGAGGAGACACTCTCGCACGTCCGGCGGGACGCGCTGTCGATCGTGCTCGACTCGATGATCGACGTCGCCGACGAGGACGCCGCGTTCAAGATCCGGATCTTCCTGGTGCCCGACCCCGGGTCGTTCGTCAACCTGCTCGATCATCTCAGCGTCGAAGATATCTCCGACCGGACCGAATCCGCGGGCGAACTGTAAACCCTCCACATTCAAGGACGCGCCGCCCTCGAACGCGACTATGGATCCTGAACTCGCCGGGTTGTACGCGTTGCACGTGCTGTTCGCCGGCCTCTGGACCGGCGCGGTCGTCTTCGTGACGTGGGCGATACTGCCGCTTGCACGTGACGGCGGTCTCGACGCCGGGCCCCTCGGCTCGATCACGGGCCGGGTGAAACGCCTCTCGCGGATCAGTGCCGTACTGTTGGCGCTGACCGGCGTCCGGATGGCGATGGTGCTCGACTATACCGAGACGACGGTCCTTTTCGAGACGACGCGCGGATACCTCCTCGTCGGGATGATCGCCCTCTGGGTCATCCTGATGGGGCTCGTCGAGGTCGGTGCGGGCAAACTGACCGACGGGACCGGACGGCAAAAGGTGCGCGAGCCGGCCCGCAACGCCCGACCGTTCTTCCTCGCTGCGACGGTCGTCGCAACGCTGCTGCTCGTCGACGCCGGCCTGCTCGCTGCCGGAACGCTATGAGGGCGCTGGCGGACTTCCGAGGGTTGTCGCTTGCTCACGTGTCCGAACTCACGAGAGCTAGTCACAGACCGTCAGATACCGAGACACAGATCGATAGGTGAACTTATAGGATTGTATTCGAGATGGGAACCAATGAGCGTCAATTCGGACGGGTGCCCGTGGCCACAGCCACTGGATCACAAAGACATGGAATGGCCGTCGGAGGAACAGCGTGTCCTCGTCCCGTTTCGGGAGGCAGCTAACCGGACTGAGACGAGCCTCCTCGGTGGCAGTATCGCTTTCGGAACGGACGGAAAGCTGTATCTGCTCCACGCCGTCGAGGCGGACGCGACGACCGATCCCGACGCGATTCGCAAGGATGCCGAGGCGAAGCTGGCGGTCAAGCAAGCGTTCCAGATCCCCGTCGTCCAGCGGCGAGAGGTGTTTTCACCCGATCTCCTGGGTTCGTTTGTCGAGACACACGAGGTCACGAGCGTGCTCGTCGACGCCGAGGAAGAGAGCTTTTTCCATCAGGGAGGGGCCGACGAGACTGCCGGACTCGACTGTCACACGCTCGTCGGGACGCGGATGGACAGGTTCGAGTCACCCGAGACAGTGCTGGTCCCGGTCGACCGGGGACCCCACTCGGGAATCGCGACTCGGGTCGCCGAGGCGGTCGCGACCGCATACGACAGTCGCATCGAGCTGTTTCACGTAATCCGCGAGGACGCCACTGCCCAACAGCGGAACGACGCGACGAAACTACTGGACGCATACAGCTACCGCATCGACGACGATATCGACGTTACGTATCACGTAGAACACGACGCCGAGCCGGCGCGAGCGATCATCGATCGATCGGAGCGACACGATCTGACGGTCCTCGGTGCACCCGAAAAAGGGAAACTCAGGCGGTTTCTGTTCGGATCGACGGCGGATAGCGTCGTGGAAAACGCGGGATCGAAGCCGATTCTAGTCGCCCACCGGAACGGCACCGAGTCGCTGCTCTCACAGTGGTTCTGACGCGCCGGGTCGGCCGAGCAGCACGTCTGGTCGAAATAGAGGTTATCGCTGCGACAGCGTCTCTTCGAGGCGGTCCCCGATCCGCAACGCGAGTGCCGCGATCGTCAGCGTCGGGTTCATCGCGCCCGCGGTGACGAAGACGCTACTGGAGGCGATCCAGGCGTTGTCCAGATCGTGGGTCCGACACTGTGGATCGACGACGCTCGTCGCCGGATCAGCCCCCATTCGTGTGGTTCCCATGTGGTGGGCGGCCGGTCCCGTCGCGTCCGGGCCGACGACCCACTCGATGTCGGCGTCGAGTTCCCCGAGGATCGACCGCTGGATCTCGGTGGCCCGTTCGACCGTCCGGCGGTCGCGGTCGCTGATCGACCACTGGACGTCGGGGACGGGATTGCCGTGATCGTCCGTGCGGGAGGGATCGAGTGTGATCCGGTTGTCCGGTCTGGCCTCCTGCTGGACGAGCCCGGCGACTTCGAGGGTGTTTCCGTACGTCTCGCGTAGCGTCGCCAGCAGGTCGTCGCCCCAGTGGTCGGCTTCCGCCGCGGTCCGGGCCGGCGGTTGGCCGGCGTAGTTCACCAGTTCGAGCTTGATCGGGGGGTGATCGTCACTGTCGTAGAACTGGTGGGATTCGGTCGTGATAAACTCGACGTGGTGCTGGCGAGTGCGCCGATCGACCGTCCCGCCGACGCGCGCCCCGAGATGCTCGGTGAAGTACCGGCCGACGAGCCCCGAGGAGTTCGCCAATCCGTCCGGATAGTGGTCGCTCTTGGAGAGCAACAGCAGTCGCGGGATCTCCACGCCGCCGGCGGCGAGCACGAACTGCCGGGCTTCCTGACGGTGTTCGGTTCCGTCGGGCGTCGCGTACACGGCCGCCTGGATTCGGTCGGCGTCGTGTTCGAGACGCTGGACCGGCGCGCGGTCGATCACGCGAGCGCCGTTCGCCTGTGCACGCTCGAGGTGTACGCCGGCCTCGTATCTCGCCCCAGTCGGACAGACCGGCTTGCACGTCCCGAAACCCACGCACGCGCCGCGACCGTCGTACTCCTCGGAGTTGCGAGCGTTCGGTGCCGAGTGGGTCGCGATCTCCAGGGACTCACAGGCCTCCGCGAAGATCGAGTCGCTGTGGGAGGGTGGAAACGCGGGCATCGGAAACGGCTCCGCACGGGGCGGCCCGAACGGGTTGTCGTCGGCTCCAGCGACGCCGAGTTCGCGTTCCGCCTCGGCGTAGTACGGCCGGAGATCGGCATACGCGATTGGCCAGGGGTCGCCCCCGTTGCGGCCGTCGAAATCCCG
Organism: Halapricum desulfuricans; assembly: GCF_017094465.1. NCBI lineage: Archaea > Methanobacteriati > Methanobacteriota > Halobacteria > Halobacteriales > Haloarculaceae > Halapricum > Halapricum desulfuricans. Next base: position 889,287 of record NZ_CP064791.1, on the reverse strand, counting down.
CTCGTGCAGTCGAACGACCATCCCCTGCCAGGCCAGGGTCGTCCCGCCGACCCCCTTCACCCGGGTCCGATTCAGCGGGTAGTGGTCCGCTCCCGAGGAGGTGTAGGCGTCGCGCTCGCCGCCCACGTCCCAGACCGACTGTGGTGCGTGCGCCGGACGGAGCGACCGCTCCATGCGCTCGATGCGCCGCTCGCGATCGAACCGCGGGCCGGCTTCCAGCACGACGACATCGTAGCCTGCCGCCGTGAGACGGTCGGCAACGAGCGCGCCGGACGGTCCGGCCCCGACGATACAGACGTCCACGCGGTCGGACGGGCGTCGATCAGTGTCCATCCGCGACGGATTTAGGCAACCCTAAATTTAGGCGTTTCCATTCCAGTCCCAGTCTAGACGTCCTGGCGCACGTCGTGTTCGAGCGTGCCGATCCCCTCGATCTCGATCTCGACGTGATCGCCGTCGGTCAGCGGACCGACTCCCTCGGGCGTTCCCGTTGCGATCACGTCGCCCGGTTCGAGCGTCATGTAGGTCGAGATCTCGGCGATCAGCTCGGGAATCGAGAAGATGAAGTGCTCGATCGAGGAGGACTGTCGCGTCTCGCCGTCGACCCGGAGTTCGATAGCGGCGTCGTCGGGGATCTCCTCGGCCAACACGGGACCCATCGGGGCAGCGTTGTCGAAGGCCTTGCCCCGGACCCAGTTCTGCTCGCGCGACTGGTCGTCGCGGTTCGAGATGTCGTTGAAGCAGGTGTAGCCGCGGATCACGTCCTCGGCGTCCTCGGGGTCGACGTCCTTGCACTGTTCGTCGATGACGACCGCGAGTTCGGCCTCGTGTTCGACTCGGTCTTTGCCGTCCGGGAGTGTGATCGTCGAGCCGTGGCTGGCAACGGCGTTGGGCGGCTTGAGAAAGAGCAGCGGTCGGTCGGGCACGTCCTCGCCGCGTTCTTCGGCGTGTTTGGCGTAGTTGCGGCCCACGCAGACTATTTTCGTCGGCTCCGCGGGTTCGAGGACGTCCACCGCTTCGAGGTCGTACGCGTCGTCTCCGAAGTGGACGTGATCGTCGTGCAAGCGCCCGTTTCGAACGGTGCCAGCCGGATCGCGAAACCTGATGTCGTCCATACCCTCGCTATCGAGCGGTGGGGCAAAAGCCTGCGGGACCGGCCGCTTTTGTCCGTCGGGGGTGAACGGACCCTATGGACGAGCAACGCCCGGCCCGGGTGCTGACCGGACCCCACCAAGCGCACGGGAGCGACGAGCGGGTCCTGGGGCTGTTCGACCGGGAGCGATACGAGCCGGTCGAGGTCAGAATCGATAGTGACGGGTCCGCTGGCAGTCTCCGGCCCGGATATCTGCTCGACGTCGATCTCGAGTGGTCGGAGCCACGGCCGCACCTCGAGGATTTCACGCTGCGACGACCGACGCTGTATGCGTTCGCAGACGATATCGATCCCGTCTTCGAGGTCGCGCGGGACCTCTGGGAGGAGGCACGGGCCAGCGGCGACAGTATGAACAGCCGCCTCACCCGGAACACCGACAACGAAGTCAACGGCGTCTGCTACGTCTTCGCAGACAGCGGTAGCGCCGACCGCTTTCAGGAGTTCGAGGACGGATCGCGCCCGCTCGAGCCACTCGTCGACCGCGTCAACGAGTCCGACGAACCGGCCCCGCGTGAAGCGTTCGTCCTCCGGCCAGCCGACGGTGCGTTCGTCGTCGTGACGATCGCGCTCGAGAAGGGCGGTCACTTCGCCGACACGCTCCGGGAAACGTACGATCTGGACAGACCTGCAGAACCGCTTGCGTCAGCTACCCACCGCTGAAGCAGTGGCCTGTCGATGAACAGGGATCGTCGCCTCGTTACTGCCTCGTCTCGCCCGTATCCGAGACGACGGTGACGGGAACGCTGGCGGCGTCGATGACAGCCTGCGCGGCACTGCCGCGGGTGAGTTCCTCGAGCAGTCCCTTCGGTGTGTGCCCCATCACGATGTGCGTCACGGTCACGTCAGCGGCCAGTTCGATCACGTCCTGTCCGATGCGGGAGCGCGAGCGGGCGAGGCCGTGCCCGACGTATTCGAGCGAGACCGTCGCGGCCACGTCCGCGGACTGGACGCGGTCGCGTATCTCGTCTCGGATCCGCTTTGCGGTCCCGTCGGCCGTCTCCTCGTCGACCAGATGGACGATATAGAGATCTTCCTCCAGCGCCCGTCCCAGATCGATCGCCGTTTCGAGCACCCGATCCCGGAGGGGGCCGCTCGCGACTGGCACCAGGATTGTCATCGTCGACAGTTAGCGCTCCGATCACAAAGGAATATGCCCTCCAGTCCGGCTCTATGTGGTGCCGATCACACGCCCCAGATCGCCGCGATACCCAGCGTCGTCACCACGGCCAGCAGCAACTGCAACGGCGCACCGATCCGCACGTAGTCGGTGAACCTGTACCCGCCCGGGCTGTAGACCATCAGGTTCGTCTGATAGCCCATCGGCGTCATGAACGCCGTCGAACCCGCGAACGTGACCGCAAGCACGAACGCGAACGCGTTCGCACCGAGGTCCGTCGCCGTCGAGACGGCGATCGGCAACACCAGCGCGACGCTGGCGACCGGCGTGATGAGGTTCGCGAGCAACCCGGTCAGCAGGTAGAACAGCGCGACCGTCCCGATCGCTGGCAGCACTGTCGACACGTCGGTGATGTGCGCAGCGAGGTACGCCGCTCCACCGGTCCGATCCATCGCCAGCCCGAGCGGGATCACGCCCGCGAGCAGGAAGATCACTTCCCAGTTGACGGCCGCGTAGGCCCGTTCCGGATCGATGATGCCGAAGACGACCATCGCCACGACGCCCCCGAGCGCCGCGACCGGGATGGCGAGCAGATCGGCCGCGGCGACCCCGATTACGCCGAGGACGATCCCGATAGCGAGCCCCGCCTCGCGCCAGTCGATCGGCTCCGGCTCCGAGAGTCCGTCGCCGACGGCCTCGGTGACGAGCAACTCCCCCGCCTCTTCGAGATGGTCGATCCCGCTCTGGGTCGCATAGAGCAACAGCCCATCCCCTCCAGAGAGCACCACGTCGGCGACGTCTTCGACGACGAGCGATCCGCCGCGGCGAGCGGCCAGTACTGTCGCGTCGAATCGTTCCTCCAGGCGAGCGTCGCCGACCGCCTGCCCGATCAGTCCCGACCCGGCCGGAACGATCACCTCCGCGAGCGTCCCCCGGCCTGAACCCAGTGCCAACTCCTCCTCGGTCACCTCAGCCTGTGGCAGCCGACGGAGCCCGGCCACGTCGACGAACGACTCGGCGACCGGCGTTTTCGCCCGGATCGTCAGCACGTCGCCGGCCTGTATCGACCGGTCGGTACGGGCAGCGACGAACGTCTCGTCGCCCCGGAGTAGCTGCAGGATCTTGACCGCGTCCGTGCGCGCTTCGGCCGGCGTGAGCCCGACCAGCGAGGACGACTCCGGGACGTACACCCGGGAGAGTCGTCCCCCGAGACCGAATTCCTCGGTGAGGTCGTGGGGTTCGATCCGGGATGGCAACAGCAGCGGTCCGACCGTCAAGAGGTAGACCGAGCCGACCGCGAGCACGAGCAGCCCCAGCGGCGTGAACTGAAACATCGAGAACGGCGTGCCGGCCACGCCGAGATCGGCCGCGATCGAGCTCGCGAGCAAGTTCGTCGACGTGCCGATCAGCGTCAGCGTCCCGCCGAGCATCGCCGCGTAGGACAGGGGGATGAGGAACTTCGAGGGCGAGGTGTGGGTCCGGTCGGCCAGGTCCGTGATCATCGGGATAAACAGCGCGACGACCGGCGTGTTGTTGACGACGCCGGCCAGCGGCCCGGTGATGCCGACGGTCGCGCCGAGCAGTCGACCTCGGCTGTCGCCCGCGTACCGTGCGACGACGTGTTCGAGTCGGTCGACCACGCCCGTCCGCTGGACGCCCGCACTGAGGATGTACATTGCGAGGATCGTGATCGTCGCGGTGCTGGCAAAGCCGGAGAGCGCTGCGTCGGCGTCGACGCCGGTGTAGCCCCGCAGGACGACCAGCGTGACGAGCACCGATAGCGCCGTGATGTCGCTCGGGATCGCCTCGCTGACGAACAGGACCACCGCGACAGCGACGATCGCAAACACGACGGCGATCTCGATCGTCAGCGTCGGCCCGGCCTGCAAGAGCATTGTGCCGAATTCGTCGAGGGGCTACGTCAACGTTCGGATAGCGTTCAAGACCCCGGGGACGCAAGCACCGACACCGTGGACGAACTCATCGATACGTACCTCGACGCCTACGAACGGACCCAGGGTGTGCTCCCGGAGCGACTGGACGAGATCGGTGCCACCTACCGTGAACAGGGGTATCTCACCCGCGATCAGTTGTACGACCTCGCCTACGAGAACTCGACCCGGAGCGCCTATCACGTCGAATCCAACCCGCCAGAGCGGTGTCGCGAGGTGACGGCGAACGTCCGTACAGTCGACGGGGACTTCTCGAAGATACAGCTGTTGACCGGTCTCAGCGGGTTCAAAGCGCCGACGGCCTCGGCCGTACTCACGGCATTAGACCCCGAGCACCACGCCGTGGTCGATACCCGCGTCTGGGCGAGCCTCGACCGCCTCGAGTATCTCGACGGTCGCAAGGAATCGTTCGACGCGGCCGACTACGTGACGATGATCGAACCGATCCGAGAAATCGCATCCGAAACCGGCTATACCCCTGCAGAGGTGGGGTACGCCCTGTTCGCGTACGACGAGGACGTTCGCGAGGGGACGCTTCATTAAGTCTCTGTACGTCCAGACGAGTTTCAATCCCAGTTCGGGATTGAAACCTGGCTTCGACTGGATGGCGATCAGCTGGGAGATTGTGTTGCAAGAATCAGAAAAACCCACAGACTACACTACGTTCGTTTGAGAACGTGGTATAAGTACGGAGTGGGGTCGGAGGGATGTTTCACTCCCGATCGGGTGATAGTTGGCGGAGATGCTGCCTGAACTGCTTGCGGTCATAGGGAGACAGACCTATGACACGATCGATAGAACCGAAATACGCACGCGAGTTGTTCCTTGAATCGAAGCACGGTGAGATCAAACAATCAAGCGTCAGGGCATACCGCTACCCGACCAAGCACTTTATCGAGTTCTTGGACGAGGCAGATATTGACTCGATGGCCGACGTGGACGGTTTTCATCTTGAACAGTGGCGACTACGCCGAAAGCGGGAGGACATTTCTGATGCTACCCTGAAAACGAACTGCAAACACATCCGTCATTTTCTCAATTGGTGTGAGGATAAGGAGATCGCACAGGATGGATTAGCAGGCAAGCTCACGATCCCCAACGTAGCAGAATCCAAAATGGTGTCCAGCGAGAAGCTCCCGCTCGCGCAGGCCGAAGAAATGCTGGAGCATCTGGATACATACGAATATGCTACTCTCTATCATACATTGTTCGAGGTGATGTGGGAGACTGCGTGTCGCATCAGTGGCGCGATGGCGTTTGATGTTGAAGACTTCGTTCATAACCCGGAACCAACAGCGGAGAACCCTGATCCGAATCCGTATCTCAAGTTTCGGGATCGGCCCGAACAGGGGACCGCGCTCAAAAATGGGAAGAAAAGCGAACGTAATGTCACAATCAGCGAGCGGTCAGCCAAAATACTGGTAAAATACCTCAGCCATCATCACAAGGACTTGGCCGACGAGTACGGGCGTACACCTCTGTTCTGTACTGACTACAAACGCCTCTCCAGACAGCGGGCATACAAGGCAATCAATCGGTACACGAGGCCGTGTATTTACTCAGGGAATTGTCCGCACGGTCGGAAAATCGACGCTTGTGAAGCCTATGTGAACAACAAGAAGGCGATGCAATGTCCATCTTCGAAGTCATTACATCCAATTCGGCGTGGTTCGATAACGCATCATCTCAAACGTGGCTGGCCGAAGGAAGCTCTCGCTGAGCGGGTGGATGTGAGCGTTGAGGTGTTGGAGAAACACTACGACGCGAGAACGCACGAAGACAAGCGAGAAGGGCGGCGTCGGTATGTGGAGTTACTATAACGCCTTTCTACTCAGACTTTGTTATCTCTTTTATCAGCTCGGCATACCACTCTGTGTTCAGATTGAGCGGGCCTTCAGAAGGATTATGATTTGATTGCATCGTCGCAGAGTGAATCCCAATAAAATGCATCTGCTGGCGACCACCAACGACAGGCCCGTCCTCAGTATGCTGGATTGGTGATGGACGAGTAAGCACTGGACTCCCACTTGTACCGGAGTGCATATCAGCATCAATTGCAAAACACGGCAGACCTTGGAACGGTGCTCCATATGGACTGGCAATTACTGCATTTCTACTCACTGGAAGATACGGCGAATTTCCTCGTATTGGGTACCCTATGACCATTGCTTCTTGTCCAGGTTTCAATATAATATCATCTGGCTTAAGTTGAGTATAGCTTAGATAGTGGGTTCCAATATTATCGAAATCAACATCCAGATCCAGGGGGATTGCAACTACATCAATATCTCTCCCTTTTGGATGTTCCAGCCAGGATGGTTCACCCCCAGAATGTAATTTAATATCGCGATGATTAACTTTTGTAATATCTTGTCTTGAAGGACGGGTTAATATCCTAATTGTATCTGAGATTGGAGCACCATCTTCATTTGCGACAACGTGATAGTTGGTTATAAGATAGGTCTGTTCCCCTATAGAAAAGAAAAATCCAGTTGCGTGTCCTGACTTGTCAGGATACTGAATTGGTGTGACAACTGTATAGATTGGATCGATACTTTGACTCGGAACTGACATAGCTAACGGTATCACATCTATTATAATATTGCTTTTGCCACAGAACTATCCAAATCAGAAATGATATTACCAGCAAATATATCTTCTATCTCATATCCTGTTAACTACGGGAAGGGCGGCCGCCCCCATCGCTAAGGGGTTCATATCGTCCCGGATTCAATACCCTTTGTTCATTTAAATCAACAATCACAGAAGCACCGCTGTCTGGCGGTTTCGTCTGGATGGAATAAGGATGTGGGGTCGGAGGGATTTGAACCCCCGATCGACTGATATCTCCGGTTGGCGCCTCGGAACTCCAGAGGGTCATCAGCGCGACCGATGATCAGTCGGTCGCTCAGTATATCAGTCTGGAGTTTCGTCCCGGGCACCGTTGCCTCTGGAGTCAGTCGCCATGCCGGGCTTGGCCACGACCCCGCACACTCCCGTAAGAACAATCCCCCTAAAGGGATTTCGGTTCCCGTCACTCGCGGTCAGTCTCGGACCAGTCGCAGTCCTGGCACTTGTAGCCGGTGACGAACTCCGTGACTGTCGGCATGTAGCCGACGGAGATGACGTCACCGCCACACTCGGGACACGTCCGGTCCGTATCTTCGATCGCCTCGGCGTCCATCACGTCCTCGCCCTCGACCAACTCGGCCAGTCGCTTCGGCGTGACCATCCGACCCTGCACGACGCGGTTCTGACTCATATCCGGACGTTGGCGAGGACAATCCTAAGTGTTCCCTTCCCGGCAGTGGCTCGCCGGGCACACTGGCTACCGCCGGCGACGTCGCGCCTCCGATCGTCGATCAGAGCCAGGGGGCCTGATAGCCGTCGTCGTCGCCGACGTCGAAGGTGTCGCCGTCGGAGGTGTCCTCGCGACCGCCGTTCGTGACGGCGGGATTCGACTGGGAACGGGGGCGAGACCCGTCGGGATCGAACGCCAGCAGCGCCGTCAGCGCCAGCACGATCAACGCGATGGGGACGTTGCCGGGGACGAGCCCGAACATCGACAGCGGGAGCAAGCCGAGTGCGACTGCACTCCCGAACCGGAAGCGATCCAGATCGACGATCCGGCGGAGCCGCGGCCCGGCGACGGCGACCAGCAGCGCGAAGGTCACGCCGACGAGGCCGGCGGCCACTCCGCGAGCGACGAGTCCGATATCCGTCGAGACGACGACCGTCGCGTTGGACGGGTCGACGCTCGCGAGCAGACCGAGCGCGACGATCATGGCGGGCCTGGGCATGAGATCACCGATCCGCGAGCTGGCAGTTTTGGCGGCGACCGCGAGGATCACGACCGCGGCGAACCGCTTGAACACCTCGAGATCGAGGACGCTCTCGATGGTCGGTGCGATCGCCGCCTCGATCCCGGCAACGGTCACGAGAACGGCACCGACGGCGAGGATCTTCGGCACTTGCTCGCGCGGTCCACCCTCCATGTCCGCGAGGATGACGGCGACGGTGGCGCTCCCGCCGAAGACCAGCAGGCCGACTTCCAGAATCCCGAGCGGGCCGTCGATCGCACCCGCGAGGACGAGTGCCGGGAACAGGCCGTCGACCAGCGGCAGACACATGACCGTCGCTAGCAACCGCGTGGCACCACCGACTTGCCGCTCGATGGCGAGCGCGATCGGGTGTTGAGAGCTACTCATCAGGCGGCAGGGCCGTCTCCCGTGGCCTGTGGGTACTCACGCACGCGCCGCCGGTACCGCGGTCGAGCCCGAAAGACGCGTGTGAACTCCGCCCAGTCCGCCCGATTGCGGTCGAAATTGCCCACCGATTTGCAGAATGTATTCGAACACGGGTCCGCGAGCTGCATCTGGACGCTGATACCCGTCGGCGTGGTGGGACTGACGGAGTCCATACATGAACAATCGTCTCAAATGAGTAAAAGCGTTGTGTGAGAATTGGCCGCAAGCCACAGACACACGTCCGAAAGACAAGCCGTTATTCCAGAGATATAGATCACTATTCGCCGGGAAACCGCGCACTCGTAAACGATAATGATTATTCCTAATAGTTCTGCAGTTGTTGGAGACGGGAGATCTGTTCGGGTGCGGACATCTCTGTGGGCCGGTGACGACCTTGCCAACAGGTCACAGAACGTTCGCGTCTCGCAACGTTTTTGGGAGGGCGAGGCGGACCGTTTACATGGCGAACGATCCACAGCCTTTCTCGGCGAAACTGGACGTACCGGAAGCGTTGACCTTTGACGACGTGCTTCTCAGGCCCAAGGAGAGCCGCGTCGAACCCGACGAGGCGGATCTATCGACACGCGTCTCGAAAAACGTCGAGCTGCAGGTCCCAGTGCTGTCGGCGGCGATGGACACTGTCACGACGAGCGACATGGCGATTGCGATGGCCCGACAGGGCGGGCTCGGGGTCATCCACCAGAATATGGACATCGACCGGATGGTCGCCGAGATCGAGCGCGTCAAGCGCGCGGACGAACTCGTCATCCGCGACGTCGTGACCGCACGACCGGACCAGACAGTCCGGGAGGTCGACGCGATGATGCAGGAGCGGGGCGTCTCCGGCGCGCCGGTCGTCGACGAGGACGACGAGGTGCTCGGGATCATCTCGGGGACGGACATCCGGCCGTACCTGGAGGTCGGCGAGGCGGACGAGGTTCGGGAAGCCATGACCGACGAGGTCATCACGGCCGCCGAAGACGTCACGCCTCGCGAGGCCCTGGAGCTAATGTACGAGCACAAGATCGAACGCGTCCCGCTGGTCGACGAGCAGAACCGGCTGGTCGGACTCATCACGATGCAGGGGATCCTCCAGCGTCGGGAGTACGACGACGCCGCGCGCGCCGATGACGGCTCGCTCCGCTGTGGGGTCGCCGTCGGCCCCTTCGAGCAGGAGCGGGCAGTCGCCGCCGACGAGGCCGGCGCCGACGTCGTCTTCATCGACTGTGCCCACGCCCACAACCTAAACGTCGTCGAGAGCGCCCGCGAAATCAAATCGAAGGTCGAAGCCGACGTCGTCGTCGGTAACGTCGGCACTCGGGAGGCTGCCGAGGACCTCGTCGACTTCGCCGACGGGCTGAAAGTCGGGATCGGTCCCGGATCGATCTGTACCACGCGGGTCGTCTCCGGAGCGGGGATGCCCCAGATCACGGCCGTCACGGAGGTCGCAGACGTCGCCGCCCAGCACGACGTGCCAGTAATCGCCGACGGCGGCATCCGCTATTCGGGCGACGCCATCAAGGCCATCGCGGCCGGCGCGGACGCGGTCATGCTCGGCTCGTATTTCGCCGGGACCGACGAGGCACCCGGCCGAGTCATCACGATGAACGGCAAGAAGTACAAGCAGTACCGCGGGATGGGCAGCGTCGGCGCGATGTCCTCGGGCGGTGGCGAGCGCTATCTCAAGGACGTCGACGACCAGGACGAGGAGGAGTACGTTCCCGAGGGCGTCGAGGCCGCGACGCCGTACAAGGGGTCGCTCGCGTCGGAACTGCACCAGCTGGTCGGCGGCATGCGGTCGGGGATGGGATACGTCGGCGCCGAGACGATCCCCGAATTCAAACAGCGCTCGGAATTCGTCCGCGTCTCCAGTGCAGGCCACCAGGAGAGCCACCCCCACGACGTGATGATCACCGACGAAGCACCCAACTACCGACCCGACGACAGCTAGAGGGACTTCCCGGCCGACTCGCAGGCCGGACTGCAGTACCCGTTTTCGGCGGCGTTCGCGCTCGGGTGTGCGCGGAACGATTCACCACAGTGCTCGCAGGTGTAGGTCTCGAACTCGGACATGGCGGCCGGATGTACGATCGCCGGACGCAAAACAGTAACTCCGGACGATTCGGAGTCCATTTCAATCCCTGGCTGGAACTACCCGGAAATGAGCCTGCGCGACGACGGACCGCCGGATCCGATGCTCGTCCTCCGGAGTTTCGGTCGGATCGCGATCAGTGATGCGCTGACTATCGTCGTGTTGAGCGTGCTGTACTCGATGGCCTCGCTGTCGATTATCACCATCGGGCCCGCACTGCTGGCGCTGATGGACGCCTTCTACGCGTCGGTCTCTCACACCGGAACCGGGGGCGGCGCGCCGGACTCGGTGGCGGGCCGGGCGTCACATTTCGTCGGCTCGATCTGGACGTATCTGCGGTATGGAATCCCGTACACGGTCGTCATCCTCGTGGCGCTGTTCGGGGGCTACATATACATCCGGCTCGCGCTGTTCGGCGAGTCGGTCCAGTCACTGATCGTGAGCGTACTCGGCCTCTACGCCGTCGTGATCGTCCTGGTGTTGCTGTTTCGGGCCGCCGACATCGTCGTTCGGGAGGACAAGTCCGACCGGCCGGGCTTTATCGGCGGTCTGCGACTGGCCTGGTCGTCGCTGGGGTCGAACGTTCCGTACTCGATCATCCAGATCGTCGTCGCGATCGCTGTGACGGTCGTTCCGATCTTCGCGCTCTCGCCGCTCGTGCTCGTGTTCGCCCTGCCGGGACTGCTCGCGCTGCTCGAACTGCTGGCGTACGAGGAGCTATCGGGGGCCGGCGCGAAGGCGATCCGCTTCGCGTATCTGGATCCACAGGAGTAGGTCGCCGCGAACGAGGCGACCGGAGGATCACTCGTCGGCGTCTTCGCCGTCGAACGGACCGAGCGGGGGGCCGTTGTCCGATCCGCCGCTGGGCTGGCGCATCTGCTGGCGGGTGAACTGCGGTTTCGCCCGGATTCCGCGCTGCTTGCGGAACGAGCGATAGAGCAAGACCGCAGCGACGAGACTACCGGCTCCGGCGACGGCAGTCGCCTCGATCGTCGAGAGCGCGAACAGTAGCGCGGTCGAGGCGATCCCACTCGCCAATAGCAGTCCGAGGACGATCCGCCCGGCGAGCACGTCGAGCAGGTCATCGGAGTCCTCGATGTCGGCCCGCACGTAGAACTCCTCGCGTTCGATGCGATCGAGCGCGGATTCGAGTTTCGGCGGGATCCGCATCGTCGAGCGCGCGGCGTCCTGAACCTCGCCTGCCCGGTCGCGGACGAACTGTCGGGCGCTCTCCTCGAAATACCCTTCCTCCCGGAGGAAGTCGGTCGCGACCGAGATGAAATCGAAGTCGGGGTCGAGCGTCACGCAGACCCCCTCGACGACGGTCGCGACCCTGAGGACGAGCGCGAGATTCGCCGGCAGGCGAAGCGGGAACTCGTAGATCGTGTCCTCGACCTGCTGGACGATCTGCTGCACCCGGTACTGTTCGATGTCTTCCCCGCGGGCGTCGGCGATAGCCAGTTCCATCACGTCGGCCATCACCTGCCGGTCGGCCTCGGGTGAGAGCGTTCCCATCTCGATCAGGGCGTCGAGGATCGCGTCGATGTCCTGCTCGGCGACCGCAGTGTAGAACTCGACGATTTTCTCCTGGATGAACGGGTCGACCCGACCGCTCATCCCGAAGTCGTAGAACACGAGCGTCCCGTCGTCCTGGACAGCGAGATTGCCCGGGTGGGGATCAGCGTGGAAGACACCGTCCTCGACGATCATCTGGAAGTACGCCCGCTCGAGAGTCTCCGCGAGTTGCGTCCGGTCGATCCCCTTCTCGTCGAGCGTGTCGATATCGTCGATTTTCGTGCCCGGGATGTACTCCATCGTGAGCACGCGCCCGGTCGAGTGGCTCTCGACGACCGGCGGGATGGCGATCCGGTCTTCCTCGGCGAAGTTCGAGCGGATCTCGGTCAGCATCTCGGCCTCGCGGCCGTAATCCATCTCCTCGCGGATCGTCGTGGCGAACTCGTCGGCCAGCGTCTCCAGGGAGAACGACCGGGAATCGTCGACGAAGTACATCACGACCGGAAGCGTCCACCGGATCACCCGGAGATCGGCCTCGACGAGGTCCTCGACGCCCGGTCGACGCACTTTCACCGCGACGGGGTCGCCATCGACTTCAGCGTAGTAGACCTGCCCGAGGCTAGCCCCGCTGATCGATTCGGTATTGAAGTCGCTGAACGCCTCCGAAACGGGTCCAATCTCCGATTCGATGACTTCACGAGCCCGCTCCCAGTCGGCGGGCGGGACCCGGTCTTGCAGTTTGGAGAACTCCTCGACGTACTCCGGCGGGAGGACGTCCGGTCGGGTCGACAGCAGTTGCCCGAGTTTGATGAACGTCGGTCCGAGCGTCAGCAGCGTTTCGAGCAACACCTGTGCACGCTGGCGGCGCTGCTCGGGCGTGACGCGACGACTCGATCCAACGAGGAGATAGCGACGGCGGTCGCGCGCGTAGGCGATCGCCAGCGGGAGGAACTGGCGAACGACTGTGAAGAACCGCCGGTAGGCACGGAGATTCACCGACAGGCCACCCCGTCCTCAGGCCTCGTCGATCGGGATCGTCGCCGACGGATCGGCGGTCTGTTTCGGGAGTCGGAGTTCGAGGACGCCGTTCTCGACGGTCCCCTCGGCCCCCGTGCCGCTCGCGTCCGGCGGGAGGGGCAACTCCACGTCGAGGAACATCGACCGCTCCTCGTCGACGTACTCGAACTCGACCGGCAGGGCCTTCTCGCGCCTGGCTTCGATGACCACGCGCCCCCGTTCGACGTGCGCGTCGACGGTCTCGGCGGTCGCTCCCGGGAGATCGATCACAAGCAGGTACGCCTCGTCGCTCTCCAGGAGGTCGGCGAACACCGCATCGGGCAACTCTTGCAGCGCGTCTCGCAGGGCTGACATACCAACGGGTTAGGACGGTAGGGCCAAAAACACGGTGGTCGCGGAGAGAAAGCCACAGGAATATCACGACCGCGGCCCCAAGCAGTGCGGCCCCGAGCAGCACCGACAGCGCGCCGATCTTCATCTGTTCGAACGCGGCGCCCCGTTCCCTGGAATCGGCGATCAGGAACCGCCGGATTCCGTCGCCGTCGATCCGGACGTTGACCTCGCCGCTCGACGAACCGCTGTTCGTTTCCGAGTTCGATCTCCACGGGACCGACGTCGACGCTCTCGTCCTGCGATTCGACGGCAGGATGAGAAGCGGTGAGGTCCCGGATCCGTTCGGGCGGCGTCGTACCGGCCGGGACGGTCACCGTCTGCTCCTCGAGGTGGCGGACCGGGCCGACGGGTTCGACCCGACAGCTGGCAGTGTCGTCTTCCAGCCGGAGGGAGCCACCGCGAAGCCCCGTCGCGAGCGTCTTCCAGTATTGACCAGTGCCTGGATCACCGGTCGTCTCGGACTGTTGGATCCCCCAAGGCGGAGAGGGCGATTCCTGCCGCTGCGAGGACGCCCGGGACAAGCAGGTCAGCGAGTGCCATCGTCGGCGCTTCTCGGTCCGCCGTCATCACTGTTGTCGTTCCTCCAGCGACGCCGTCGCGCCGACTGTTTGGTGTCGCAGCGACGACGGCGTGCCGCTCTCGGCGACTCTCCCCCGAAGGGAGAGGGCTCCGCACCGTCTCCGCTGTGAAAACGCTCATACCACCGTAGCTCTAAGTGGTCAGCAGATGTCCGACGCTCCGACGTTCACGTCCGTCGCATCCGGAGATGCCGCCGTCAGTGGTGGCCACGAGACCCGTGATCTGTGGGTGACGCTCAAAGTCCACGTCGGGGACGACTGCCCACTGACAGCCATCGATGCGGACGTCGAGAACGTCGACTTACAGCAGATGAACGGCGAGTGTCGGGCGACGATCGTCTCCCGCGACGACGAAGACCTGAACGTCCTGCAGACACACCAGGAGATGGGGCCGGACTGCGTCTCACAGGCTTTTCACCGGCACGGGTGTATCCCGCGCATCGTCGATACCGACGAGGGTGCGATCACGGTCACGGTGTATCCCGAGGAGCGGGCGACGATCCCGAAGCTGGTCGAGTCCATCCGAGACCTCGGATACGTACTCGACGTCGAGCGCCTGGTCGGCGTCAGTCCGGAGCTGATAACGGATTCGACCGTACTGTGTGATCTGTCGATCCTGACCGGGAAACAGCGCGAAGCCATCGAACTCGCCGTGCAGCGAGGGTACTACGCCCGCGATGGCAACGTCAACTTGGACGCGATGGCCGACGAACTGAACATCTCGAGTTCCGCGCTCTCGCGCCGACTTAAGTCCGCAGAGGCGAAACTGATGCTCGAACTGATCGATCGGGCGGACGGCGACGGCTGCTAACACGTGATGAACGTCACAACTGGTGGATATGACTGAAACAGACTCCGAAACGACGACCTCCGAGCGGCGCCCTCTCTGGATCGTTCTCAAGATAGACGTCGAGGACGACTGCCCGCTGGCTGACCTCAAAGATCCGGTGCTGGACGCCGATCTGCAACATATGGGCGGTATCTGCCGATCGGAGGTCGTGACCGGCGGCCAAGACGTCGAGGTGCTCCACTTCGAGGAACCGATGGGATCGGAGTGTCTGGCGGACGTGTTTTTCGAACACGACTGTGTTCCGCAGATCACGGGCGTCGACGACGGCTCGTTGCTGGTGACGATCCACCCGTCCGATCGGGCGGACATCCCCGAGTTGCTCGAGGGGCTGGAAGCGGTCGGATACCACGCACGGCTCGACCGCGTCGTCCAGATCGACGAGGATATGATCGGTACGTCACCAGTCCTCTGTGATTTTAGCCTTCTGACCGAGAAACAGCAGGAAGCCCTGGAGCTGGCTGTCAGACACGGATATTACGCTCAACCCCGGGAGACGACCCTCTCCGAGCTGGCGTCGAAGCTGGGTATCGGCAAGTCGGCAGTCTCTCACCGCCTGCAGGCCGCGGAATCGAAGATCATCCGCAACCACGTCCCGCAGACAGACTCACCATCAGCTACCAACGGCTGAAGACGTGGGCGTCCGCGCTGTGATTCTCGACAGACGCCCTGATACGAATTATTGTACCGATTTACCGTTCCGACCACCGACGTCGATGCGAAACAGACGTACAATAATTCGTATGAAGCAGACTGCTGTACGCCTCTTTCACGTCGAACGCAGTCGTGCGGATGGTCCCGGGGCGGACCGCGATTCGAGATAGCCGAACACGCCCTCCGCAATCCCTCATATTTAAAAAGCAAGAACGATTCCGATAGCCACTCCGCACGATCGGCGGGCCATCGTGTGAATCGGGAGCGATATCCCGGGTAACTCTGTATCCACCCGGTACTTAAAACCCTCATCTGGTTCGAATGAAGCGATACCGGACAGCGGCAGCTACGATAGGGTAGAGGGATTACCGTGACCGAAAACACGACCGACGCGGACCACGAGTCGCCTCCCGACGCGATACCGGACACCGATCTGGCTGCCGACGAGTTCGATCAAGAGCTCGGCGAGCAGTTGGGCAAAGACGCCCAACGGTACGCGGAGGGCGAGATGAGCGAAGACGAGTTCTACGAGAAGTACCACGACGCGCTGATCGAGGAGTTCGGCGAGGACAACCGACCGGTCGCCAGAGGGAGGGACGAGTCGTGAGCGAACGCGATTCGGAGGGCGGACTGACACGACGCTCACTGTTGAAAACCGTGGCCGCGGGAGCCGTCGCCAGCACCGCCGGCTGTGGGTCGATCCTTTCAAGTTCGTCTTCGTCGTCGCTGACGCGCGGTGCGGAGACGGCGTACGGCAACTGCTGGCAGTGCCACAAGGCCTGCGGCATGGAGGTAACGCTCAACGGGGCGGGCGAAGCGACGGAGCTCCACGGCATCGACGGCCATCCGCGCGGCAGCGCCGGCGAGGGAACGAAAGGGACCCTCTGTCCGAAAGGGCTCTCCCAACTGGAGAAGGCCTACTCGCCCGAGCGGATCAAGCAGCCACACATCCGCAAGGACGGCGAACTACAGAAGGTCGACTGGGACGAGGCGATCTCCTATACGGCCGACCGCCTGGAGGATTTCGCCGACGAGTACGGACCCGAGTCGCTGATCGAGTTCCACGGCTGGGGGACCTCCGGGGTCTTCAGCACGCTGTTCCGGAATCTCTATGGCTGCCCCAACCACGTTCCGCACCCGACGCCGACCTGTTTCGGCTCGATGGCTGTGACGGGCACGCTGATGGGTCTCGGCGGCGGAAACATCCGCTGGATCGACTACCCCAACACCGAGTACATCTTGGTGTGGGGTCGAGATCCCCTGGAGAGTTTCGCCGGCCAGTGGGAGGCCAAACAACTCCTCAAAGCTCGCGAGCGCGGCGCGAAGATCGTCACGATCGATCCGGTCTACACCGAGACCGCAAAGAAATCCGACGTGTGGCTCCCGGTCGAACCCCGGACCGACGGCGCACTGGCACTTGCAATGGCCAACGTCATCATCGAAGAAGGGCTGTACGACGAGGAGTTCGTCGAAAATCACACCCACGGCTTCGAGGCCTACAGGGAGGCCGTCGAGGGCAAGACCCCCGAGTGGGCCGCAGAGAAGACCGGTCTGGCCGAGCACGACGGACTGGGCGCGGAGACGATCCGCGAGATCGCTATCGGGTTCGCCGAGGCCGCACCTGCCGCAGGGATCACCTCTTGGACCGGACTGGGTCAGAGTGCTGACCACCAGAAGGGCGCGCAGAACGTGGTCGCGCTGACGGCGCTGGTCGGCAACATCGACCGACCCGGCGGGCAGCGCTGGCACACCAGCCCGCCCCTGTCGGACCCCTTCGAGGTCGGCTGTGAGGAAGAACTCCCGAACAACGCCGCGGACAACCCGTGCTATCTCACGGACAAAGAATCGGGCTACGCCTCGATGACCGGCAAGCCGGTCCAGAACCGCGTTCCCGAGATGGTCGACAACGGCGACGTTCGAGGGATGGTGTATTACTACCGCAATCCGGTCACCGACGGGGCCGCCCAGGAGTGGCTCGGGACTGACAATCAGGAGGGTGCGCTCGAGAAGATGGACCTGGTCGTCGGTATCGACGCCTTCTGGAGCGAGACCACCCGCAAGGCCGACGTGGTCCTGCCCGAGGCGTCACAGCTCGAAAAGCCCATGTTCGAATCCGGCGGGTACGGCGCGTACAACGAACATCCGTGGATCACCGGTTCGCAGGCCGCGATCGAGCCCCAGTGGAACAGCAAGCCCGGCTTCGAGATCGTCAGCGAACTCGGCCGCGAGATGGGCTACGAGGAGTATTTCCCCTGGGAGGACAAGACGGCATTCATCAACGACCAGCTCGAGGCGGTCGATCTTACGCTCGAGGAACTGGAACAGGAGCATGATACCTACTACGTGTTCGACGACGAGCAACACCGTAACCCCTACGAGAAGTGGAAAGGCGGCGGCTTCGCGCAAGGGGCCGAGGAGTTCTGGTTCGACCTCGACAAGAAGCTCGAGGGGATGTACGGCAAACTCAGCGAGCGCGTCGGGACCGAGATCACGACCGGCCCGCAGTGGGTCGAACCCGGGACGATCGGCGACGAGTTGACCGAGGACTACCCACTGGAGATGCTCGACACCCGGACCGTGGAGTTCTCACACGGCGGCGATCAGGCGCTGTCGCTCCCGCTTGAGCAACTCGCCGAGTCGTACGGCCTCGAACACGAGGACTACCGCGGCAACTACCTGGTGATCCATCCGGACGACGCGGGCGAGCGCGACATCGAACACGGCGACATGGTGACGATCGCCTCCGAACACGGCGAGGCCGAACTGATGGCGGCCGTGACGGTGGGGATCCGTCCGGGTGCGGTCAGCGTCGAACCGTACGGCTTCGGTCGGGGGTCGATCCAGCCCGACGGCGACGGTGCGAACAACATGCTACTCAACAGTCCAGAACAGATCGATCCGGTATCGGGCGAGATAGACAGGCACATCGCGGTCGAGGTTTCCCCCGGAGGTGACGCCTGATGGGCGAACAGTGGGGCTTTTACTTCGATGCCGACAGCTGTATGGGCTGTAACGCCTGTGCGATCGCCTGCAAGAACCGCCACGATACCGACGCCGGCCACGTCGACTGGCGACGCGTCGAGACGGTCTCGGAGGGTGAGTTCCCCGATTACGAGGAGACGAACATCTCCCTGTCGTGTATGCACTGCGAGGACGCCCCCTGCGAGGAGGTCTGTCCGACCGGTGCGATCGAGAAACGCGAGAGCGACGGGATCGTCACGATCGACCAGGACAAGTGTATCGGCTGTGGCTACTGCGGGTGGGCCTGTCCGTACGGCGCGCCCCAGTACGGCGACGACGGCCTGATGCAGAAGTGCAACCTCTGTCTGGACAAGGGGCCGGGCAGCGGAGCCGACGCACCGTCGAAGAACGAACAGCAGGCCAACGGCGAGGCGCTCGAACCGGCCTGTGTCGACGAATGCGTCGGCGACGCGCTCGACGCCGGCCCGGTCGGGGAGCTGCTCGACAAGGCCTCTCAGGAGGCCGCCGAGCGCTTCGAACAGAACCGGACGAACGTGATCATCGATTCGACCGGCGAGAACAGCGTGACAGGCATGCAGGGTATCCGACAGGCGACTGAAGACTCATGAGCGACATCGCAACCGGATCCGATCTCCTGTGGATCGCGCGAGGCCACTGGGAAATCTTCATCGCTACCTACCTGTTTCTGGGTGGGCTGAGCGGCGGCGCGTACCTCACCTCCGTCGTCTCCTCGGAGCTGTTCCGGCCGCGTGCCCAGGGCCCCGACGAGATTTTCGCCTGCGAGGAGACCTCACGATGGGGTGCTATCGTCGGACTCCTCGCCATCGCCGTCGGCGGCGTAGCGCTGCTGTCGCACCTCGGCGCGCCGCTGCGCGCGCTCACGTTCCCGATCCTGTTCACCAACTTCGGCTCGTGGCTGGTCATCGGGACGTGGTTTATCGTGCTGTTCGCACTGTTCGTCACGATCGAGGCCTTCTGGTTGCTGTTCGGCGAGGAACACGCCGGCTCCGAGGGCCTGAGCTACGTCCCGCGCTGGATCGTCGCCTGGATCGACGACGTGCTCCCGCTTCCGGAGGACTGGAGCATCGTCGCCGCGCTCGACTGGCTCGCGGACCGCCTCCGACCGACCGAACGCGCTCGACGCGTCGTTCACGCCGTCGGTAGCGTCGCCGCTGTCGGCGTCATCGTCTACACCGCGCTGCTGCTGACTGACGTCTCGGTGGTTCCGCTGTGGGACCGACAGTACCTGCCGATCGTCTTCCTCATGAGCGGTCCTTCGACGGGCATCTCGGCGGCGCTGCTCGGGACCGTCGCCAGCGGCGGCGGCCTCAGCCGGACGAATCACCTGTTCTGTCTGGCCGACGACGCCCTCATCGCCGTCGAGACGGTGACGCTGGTCGGACTGTTGGTCGCCCTCTCGTCGGGCGGTCCGGCGGCCGAGCAGAGCTACGAACTCCTGATGAGCGGGGCGTACTTCCCGCACTTCGCCGTCGGCGTCCTCGCGCTCGGACTCGTCGTCCCGTTCGGGCTCTCGATGACGATGACCGGGCTGGTCCGGTTCACTGACGTCGAACACCGGTGGGGTTCCGCGTTCACCGGCGGATTCGCCCTGAAGTACGTCCTCGTGCTCGCCGGCGGGTTCCTGCTCCGGTACGCTCTCCTCTTCGGCGCGGTCAAACAGCCGCTGGGGGTGCCGTGACGTGGCGTCGATGTCTTCCCCCGACGATCCCGGCTCCCCGGCTGCGTCCGTCTTCGAGCAGTCGACGGCCTGGCGGGACCTGCATATCCTCCTGGCAACCGGGCTTCGCCACCCTGACGAGCAGTTTGGAGCAGCCCTTGAGACCGGCGAGTTCGAAGCGGAACTGCGGTCGCTCGCGTCGGCTCTCGATATCAGTCTCGCGATTTCGCTCGTGCCACCGGTCGAGCAGAGTGACGGGCTTACGACGGCGTACATCGATCTCTTCGAAGGCGGTCGACAGCCCTACGCCCCTCCGGTAGAGTCTCCGTATCGAGCCTGGTACGACAGAGACGAGGGTGGCCTGATGGACGGACCGTCGGCCACCGAGATGCGCCAGCGCTACCGTGCGCTCGATGTGTCCGTCCCCGACGCGTACTCGCCGGATCACATCGCACTGCTGCTGGAGTACGGGAGCCTGCTGCTCGAAGCCGACGAGCGTGAGGCCTATCGATCGTTCGTCCGCACGCACTTCGAGTGGGTACCGGCACTCAGGCGCGCGACGGACATGGCAGCCGCGAGCGCGCCCGTCTACCGCTGGCTTGCCGTGCTGATCGACGAACTGTTCGTCGCCCTCCGGGACCGTCTGGATATCCCGGATCCGACTGCGGAGGACATCGATCGGATGGTCACGCGGGTCGGCAGTAACTGACCGTCGCGCTGGCGGACGAGTTGGTCGTCGTGCTCGAGTCCCGAGATGGGATCTCGGCCGGCGAGACGACAGGCTACGGACGACCTTCGACGACGTCCTTGAAGAACTCGCAACCGAACGGGAAACCAGCCGAGGGGAGCGGGGCCGGGCGATCACCGGCTACGAGCGGACGGCCCGGACCCACGAGAGCCCCGCTTGGATGCCGCCCGCGGCGACGCGGACGCGGAACTGAGACTGCGTGTCTCGGTCTCAGACTGCGTGTCTCGGTCTCGGACTGCGTATCTCGGTCTCAGGTTCGTCTCGCTCGGTCACGAAACTGTCCGAGTCGTCGCAAACCCGATCTGGTGGACAAGACTGGTGGCCAACAGCTCGCTGATGCACTCGAAAATAGCGACGTATTCGGGCCGCTGGGGGTGCGAGCGATCCGATAGCTAGCTGTCGTGGACGACCCGGGTCACTACCGATCCACCCAGCGAGTCACTGCCGATCTGTCCGTCCGCCGTCGGCCGCCCGGGCCTGTCCGGCCAGGTCCTGCAGTCCGTCGAGACGGTCGACGCGGTGATCCGCCAGGACGCAGTGGCCACGCTCGCGTGGATCGAACCGTTCGACGTGTGCGGCCGTCAGACCGGCGTTCCAGGCCGCGCCCACGTCCGAGGGACTGTCGCCGACGAAGATCGCACTCCGTTCGGCAGCGACACCGAGATCGGACAGGGCACGATAGACGGGGCCGGGATCCGGTTTCCAGCCGATATCGTCCCCACAGCAGACGACGGTGTCGAACCACTCGGCGATGTCGAGATGATCGAGCGCGGCCTCGGTCAGATGTGGCTGGCTGTGGGTGACGACACCGATCGGGCCGTCGAGATCGGCGACCAGCCGCTCGGCGTCGTCGTAGAGATACGTCGCCTCGGCCCGACGGATCGGATCCTCGATCTCGTGGAAGGCGTCCCAGAACGGTTCGGGATCGACACCCCACCGGCGCAGTTGCGCGTTCCGCGAACCGCCGAGTCCGTGCCAGAGCGTCGTCACTTCCTCGTCGGTGAACTCGCGACTGAGTCGGTCGCCGATCTCGTCGAACACGCGACGCGGATGGGCGGGATCGACGTCTATCAGCGTCCCGTCGAGATCGAACAACCAGGCGTCGTAGGCTGCGCTTGCCATCGAATCCGTGGATAGGCGGTCTCGGAGTAAGAGCCTTGTGCCGGGGCGAAACCCTGAGGGGCGTCGAGTCCTCACGACAGGTGATGGAGGTCTCACTGCTGACGATCGGCGACGAGCTCCTCTCCGGAGAGACGACGAACACCAACGGCACGTGGCTCGCTCGCGAGTTGACCGACCGCGGGGTCGACGTCCGGGAGATCCTCGCACTGGCGGACGACCGCGAGACGATCGCCGATCGGGTGGCCCGCCACAGCGACGCCTTCGACGCCGTGATCGTCACCGGCGGGATCGGTGGCACGCCGGACGACGTGACGATCGAGGCCGTCGCCGACGCGTTCGGGCGCGAACTCGTCGTCAGCGATCAGGCACGGGTACGCATCGAACAGCGCCTCTCGGAGATGGGCGAAGCCGTCCCCGATCTGGATCTCGACATCGAGACCGAAGCGTCGATCCCGAGCGGAGCCGAGCCGCTCGTCAATCCCGAGGGGCTGGCCCCCGGCTGTCGGATCGAGAACGTCTACGTCCTGCCGGGGATTCCAGGCGAGATGAAGGCGATGTTCGAGACGATCGCCGAAGCGTTCGACGGCGATCTCGACTCGCGATTGCTGTACACCGTCGAGCCGGAGGCGAACATCGTCCCCGAGTTGCGCACCGTCCGCGAGCGATTCGGCGTCCGCGTGGGCTGTTATCCCGATCGGGAGGCCAGACACAACCGTCTCAAGTTGACCGGGGCCGACGAAGCAACACTGCAAGCGGCAACAGACTGGTTACTCGAGGCGATCGACGCCAGCGAGACGCCTGTCGAACGGGAGTGGGACGCCGACGCCGAACCCGCCGGCGGTCCGGAGTAGGGGGAGTCGCGTCGGCTAACTGATTCGGTAGACGCGGGCCTCGTAGGGTCGAAGCTCGAATTCCGTTGGATCGTCGCCGGCGTCGTCGTAGTTGCCGATCAACAGTTCCGGATCGTCCGCGTCGAGATTCGGTGGGAGGGTGAACGTCTCGTTCCGTGCGAAACAGTTGAGTACGACGAGCACGCCGCTGTCGCCGAGGGTGCGGAGGTACGCGAAGACACTGGGATGATCCTCGTAGAGAAGGTGGAAATCACCGTAGACGAGCGTGTCGTTGTCCTCGCGCAGGTCGACCAGCTCGCGGTAGTACTGCCAGATCGAGTCCTCATCCTCGCGGGCGGCCTCGACGTTGATCCGTTCGTGGTTGGGGTTGACCTTGATCCAGGGCTCGCCGTCGGTGAAGCCGGCGTTCTCTTCGTCGGACCACTGGACTGGTGTCCGGGCGTTGTCCCGCGAACGGTGTTTGACGACGTGTCTGACGTCCTCGAAGTCGGCGTCGTGGCGTTCCATCAGCTCCTCGGTCTGCTGGATCGCCTCGACGTCTCTGAGTTCGTCGAAGCTCTCCCACTCGACGTTGGTCATGCCGATCTCTTCGCCCTGATAGATGAACGGCGTCCCCTGGAGGGTGAACTGCAGGGTTGCCAGTAGCTTCGCCGAGGCGACCCGGAAGAAACCGCTGTCACCGAACCGCGAGACCGTCCGCGGGTGGTCGTGGTTGCCGAGGTAGTTGGCGTTCCAGCCGTCGCCCTCGAGGCCGATCTGCCAGCGCGTCAGCACGTCCCGGAGTTCGTTCAGATCCCAGTTGTTGAAGTGTGTGTCCGGGTCGTCGAGGTCGTCGAGTTCGTCGAGATCGACGTCGACGTCCTGTAGATCCCACTTCCCGCCGGGTTTGTAAGGGATATCCGCGTGCTCGAAGTGGACGATCATGTTCAGGCCGTCGCCGTCCTCGCCACAGTACTGTTTGGCGTCTTCGACCCCACAGCCGGGCATCTCAGCGACCGTCATGATGTCATAGTCGGCGAACACCTCGTCGTGCATCTCCGAGATGTACTCGTGGACGCGCGGCCCGTTGATGACGTGTTCCCAGCCGACCCAGCCGGGGTTATCCTCGCCGTCCGGCAGCCCCTCCCGCTTGGAGATCAGGTTGATCACGTCCAGTCGGAACCCGTCGATGCCCTTCTGTAGCCACCAGTGGAGCATCTCGAAGACGTCCTCGCGGACATCCCCGTTTCGCCAGTTCAGGTCGGGCTGTTTCTCGTCGAAGATGTGCAGGTAGTACTGCTCGCGCTCCTCGTCGTACTTCCAGGCGTCACCGCCGAATATCGAGGTCCAGTTGTTCGGCAGTTCGCCGTCTTCGCCGTCGCGCCAGTAGTAGTAGTCGGAATACTCGCTATCGCGATCTTTGGATTCGACGAACCACTCGTGCTCGTCGGAGGTGTGGTTGAGCACCATGTCCATGATCAGCCGCATGTCGTGATCGTGGACGGTTTCGAGGAGGTCCTCCCAGTCGTCCATCGTCCCCATCTCGTCCATGATGGCGTGATAATCACGGATGTCGTAGCCGTTGTCGGCGTTCGGCGAGTCGTAGACCGGACAGAGCCAGACCACGTCGACGCCCAGGTCGTCGAGATACGGCACTTTCTCGATAATTCCGGGGATATCGCCGACCCCGTCGCCGTCGCTGTCGTTGAAACTCCGTGGATAGATCTGATAGACGACCGCTTCCTTCCACCACTCGCGGTCGAAATCGGCCTCGGGCTGCGTGTCTGCGTCCATGGTGGTCTCTTTTTGGCTTGCAATGGCCGGCAATTATACCTGTTGATACGGTCGAGATGCCATTCGCACGCGTCACTCCGTCTCGCCCAGAGCACTATCGGAGATCCGTATCGACCACCACAGGAGCTAAACCGAAGCCACTCTTGGAACCGCGTATGAGTGAGACATACAACCGCGGGACGGTCGAGGACGTCGGCCGCTGGACGGAGTTCTCGGCCGGCATGTGGGCCTGGATCTTCCACAAGTTCACCGGCTGGGTGCTCGTGGGCTACCTGTTCACCCACATCGCCGTGTTGAGCACGGCGACCGCCTCGGATCCGACAGTCTACAACCAGACGCTCAGCGGCCTGGAGAGTCTGCTGGTCGTCCGGATCCTCGAAGTCGGGCTGCTCGCCGTTGCGGTCTTCCACATCCTCAACGGAATCCGGCTGTTGTTGGTCGACCTGGGGATCGGGCTGGAGGCCCAGGACAAGAGCTTCTACGCGTCGCTGGTCCTGACCGGGGCGATCGCCGTCGCAAGCGTGCCGACGTTCCTCGCGGGGGCGTTCTGACCATGGCCGAACACTACACGTCCTTCGATCGGAGCGGGCGACGCTGGCTGCTACAGCGGCTGACGGCCGTCTTCCTGATCGGGACGCTGGCCTTCCATTTCTTCCTGTTGCACTTCGTCAACCACGCCGCCGAGATCAGATTCGCCGGCACGCAGGCCCGGATGAGCGAGGTTGGGTACTTCTCGCTGATGGTACTGTTCCTCGTGGCGGCGACGTTCCACGGCGTCAACGGCGTGTACAACGCACTGGTCAATATGGGTCTCGAGGGGACCCAGAAGCGCGTTGTCGGCGGCGTGCTGGTCCTTGCGGGCGTACTGTTGATCGTCCAGGGGTTCCGCGTCGCCTTCGCGATGGCGGGAGTGATCTAACATGAGCACGGACACTGACACGGAAACGGATGTCGAGGCCGACGCGGACGCGGAAGCGGACACAGGTGAGACGGGCGTCGATGCCGCGCCGCAGCCGGACGTGAGCGTCCACCGGACACGACGCCTCGAGGAGAAGGAAGCGCGGCGTGCTGATCGGGCGGCCGCCGAGCAGGCCGCCGAGGAATCACTCGCTGACGAGGAGACGGTCGAGTTGAAGGTATTCAGGTACGATCCGGAGATCGAAGGCAAGGACGAACCGCGGTTCGACACCTTCGAAGTGCCGTTCCATACGGGGATGACCGTGCTGGACGCGCTCATCTACGCCCGGGATCAGTACGACTCCTCGTTGACCTTCCGTCACTCCTGCCAGCAGGCGATCTGTGGCTCTGACGCGCTGTTCATCAACGGCTCCCAGCGACTGGGCTGTAAGACCCAGCTCGCCGATCTGGACGATCCGATCCGGGTCGAGCCGCTCCCCCACCAGGAGGTCGTCAAGGACCTGGTCGTCGACATGGAGCACTTCTACGACCAGATGGAAGCCGTCGAGCCGTACTTCGATCCCGACGACCTGCCAGAGGGCGAACTCGAAGAGCAGCGCCAGAGCAGAGAGAACCGCGAGACGATCAAGATGTCCACGCGGTGTATCTGGTGTGGCGCGTGCATGTCCTCGTGTAACATCGCCGCGGGCGACAACCAGTACCTCGGACCGGCGGCGATCAACAAGGCCTACCGGTTCGCGATGGACGAACGCGAGGGGCAAGACCGCAAGCAAGAGCGGATGGAGATCGTCGAACAGGAGCACGGTGTCTGGCGGTGTCAGACCCAGTTCTCCTGCACGGAGGTCTGTCCGAAAGACATCCCGCTGACCGAGCACATCCAGGCGCTCAAACGCGAGGCCGTCAAGAACAACCTCAAATTCTGGTGAATCGTCGCAACCGGTCATTTCAACATCTTTCTGAGGATTTAGCATGCGCAGGCAAGTGGGGTGGATTAACTACGCTGGAAGTCGTAGTTCCGGATATGCATCGAAAGGTTCGCAGGGCTGGCTACGCATCGCTCGCACTCAGCGGCGTCCTGCATGCTCTTGCGCCGCGACTGTCGCTCAGGCTCGCGGCCCGAACGTGGTTGACGGGGTTCGAGAACACCGGGGACGTCGAGCCAAAAGACTGGTTCGCGACTGCGATGCGTGCCGCCGGTGTCGGGATGGCAGCGGCCGGCCTCGCCGGTTTCCTGCTCGAGGGGGCGTCGGCGGAGCCAAGCACGGACGACGAGTCGGCGATCGAGATGGATCCCGAGCCGTCGGGATAATGTGGGGGAAATCCTGAAGATCCGAACGTCGAGAGACCGTCGCTGTGTCGGACGCGGCCCGATATCCGAACACGGTGGTGGCGACCCCGTGTCTTCTTGGCATTTCGGCCAGTATGTAGGGGCATGGAGTTCCTGAGGCCCGGCCGCAACCACGGGTCATACGGGTCCGGGACGGCCCGGCGTCTCCTGTTTTCCGAACCCGACGTCGCGTTCCTCCACCCGCCGAGCATCTTCGACTTCCGGGAGCGGCCGGAGGTGCTCGGCCCGATCAGCGACGTCATCCCCGCTTCACCGGTCTTCGAGATGTACCCGATCGGGCTGACGAGCCTGGCCGACCGCCTCGAACGCGGGGGATACAACGCCCGGATCATCAACCTCGCACGCGAGATGTTGACCGATCCGGGATACGATCCGGGGACGGAGATCGCAGCCTGTACGGCAAGCATCTACGCGATTGACCTCCACTGGCTGCCCCACGCACACGGTGCGATCGAAGTCGCCCGACTCGTCAAGCAACACCACCCCGACGCACCGGTCATCTTCGGCGGTCTGAGTGCGACGTACTACCACGAGGAACTGGTCGAATACCCGTCGGTCGATTACGTCCTCCGGGGAGATTCGACGGAAGGGCCGATGGAAGAACTCGTCGACGCGCTGACGACCGACGGTGACGTCTCGGACGTGCCGAACCTGACCTATCGGACGGACGGCGAGACGACGGTGAACCCACTGACGTACCGGCCCGCCGATCTCGACGATATCTCGGTACCGTCGTACACCTACACCATCAAATCCGTGCTCAAGTACGGGAGCTTGCGGAAGGTGCTGCCGCACAAGGGATGGCTCGACAAGCCGATCACCATGTTGTTGACATCACGGGGCTGTCGCCACGCGTGTTCGTTCTGCGGCGGTGCCGACTCCTACGCGGACGTCCACGATCGTCCGGGGCCCGCGTTCCGGTCCCCGGAACGCCTCATCGAGGACGTTCGGACGATCACCGCGTTCTCGGAGGGCCCGATTTTCATCGTTCACGATCTCCGGCAGGGCGGCTGGGATTACGCCACAGAGTTCTTTGCGTTGCTGGCCGAGGAGGACATCGGGAACGAGTTCGTCTTCGAGTTGTTCGGCCCGGCGCCGGCGGAGTACTTCGAACTGATCGACGACGCCGTCGAACGCTACAGCCTCGAACTCAGCCCCGAATCACACAAGCCCGAGATTCGCGAGAAGATGGGCAAGTTCGCCGTCTCGAACGAAGCCATCGAGGACACGCTTCGGGCGGCGCTGGACAACGGCTGTCGGAACATCGACGTGTTCTTCATGATCGGGCTTCCCGACCAGAGCTACGCGGACGCCGTCGGTGCGGTCGAGTACGCCGAGCACCTCCTGACGGACATCGACGACGATCGAATTGTCCCTTTCGTCGCGCCGCTGGCACCGTTTCTGGATCCGGGTAGCCCGGCCTTCGAGAACCCACAGGCGTACGGGTACGAGCCGCTCGCCGAGACGCTCGAGGACCACCGACAGCTGCTGCTCGAACCCAGCTGGAAGCGGATGTTGAGCTACGAGACGGACGAACTCTCCCGGGACGACATCGTCGAAGCGACCTACGAGGCGGCCGAGCGGATGAACCGACTGAAGTACGAGCACGGGCTGCTCGACAAAGAGACGTTCCGGACGGTCACTGATCGACTCGATACCTCGAGGTGGGTCGTCGACCGCGTCGACGAGATCTACGAGTCGACACCCGAGGGACAGCGGGAAGCGAAGCTGCGGGCGATCGCCGAGGAGGTGCCGGATTTCGGCGAGTACAGCATCGCCGGCGAGGACGAGCTCTGGTGGCGAAACGACGGCCTCAGGAGCGTGCCGACCCTGGCGCGGCTGGCCGGGAAGCTGTTCGTCGGCGAGCTCAAGCGACGGATCTAGTGACTCGCGATCACGGACAGACCGCTCTCCGCCCGTGAGCGTATTTGGTATCTCAGTAGACAGGACAACTATACGAACATTGTCTGACAGTGTGGAAGATTTAACACGTATCAGGGCTAACATTGGATCAACAGATATGACGATCAACCCCCGGGATTACGACCTCGAAGAGCTACGGAAGATGGCACGCGACCGCGAACCGGGCGCAGTCCCGGACGAGGAGCGGGTGCCCGACTCGGATCCGAACCTGGAGTGGGGCGAGGTCGACGGCGAGGGTGCAGTGACCGACGAGGGGTTTCGGGCACGACTCTATCGCGAACTGATGCCGCTGATGGCGGGTAGCGACGACGCGTCCAAGCCGTACCTGGCCACGCTCCCGGAGACCCAAGCTGCGGAGTTCATGCTGTTCGAGTGGCTCGAGTTCCTGCTGCTGCACGGCGGGTACCGCGGCGCTCAGGACGCGCTCAACTACTACGAGTCGATCGACTGGATCACCGACGGCGTCGAGTCGGATTTGAACGACTACCTGCTCGGCATCGAGGAAACCGGGGCCAGCGAGGGCTCGCAGCTGGACGTCGACGACCACCTGTTGAGCCTCGTCTACATCGCGAAACTGGCCGCGATGCACTGATCGAACTGTTCGGTCGCTTACTTTTTCCGGGCGGTTATATACTTCGGGGGTCCCATCACGCAGGCGTATGAGTGAGGACGACGAGACTGACGACGCGGTCGATAGTTCGACGGACGGACCTGTTCCGGTCGGGGTCAAACTCGGCAGTACCAGGACCGTGATCGCCTACCCCGACGGCGACGGGGATCTCGAAATCGTGAACACGCTCACCTGCATGGCGACCTACGAGGACGCACTCACCGGCGAAGAGCAGGTTCTCTACGGAGAGGAGGCTGCCCGGGAGTATCCCGACCGCGTGGAGTTCATGCTCCGGTCCGGGTTGCCCGAGGACGACGAGCGCGCGGAGCTGACGAGCACGTTCTTCGAGGAGGTCATCGAGGCCAACGACATCCCCGAAGACAGCACCGTCGTCTACGCGATTCCGACGATCGACAACGAGGCCGGACTGGAGAACCTCAACGAGGTTATCGAGAACAGTTCGATCGGCGAGGCACTCGTCGAGAGCTACCCCGAGTCGCTGTGCGGGACGATCCCGGCGTTCGGGGACGATTTGGAAGCGATCAACGAGATCCTGCTGGCGGCCAATCTGGGATCGACGAACCTGGAGGCATCGGCCTACCGCCGCGGCGAGCAACTCGCGCCGTTCACCACCGGGGCCGTCACCGGCAACGAAGTCGACCGGGTGATCGCCAACTACGTCGAAGAAGAGACACAGGGGCGGGTCAACATCGATGTCCAGACCGCCCGCGAGTACAAAGAAGAGCACGCGGACTTCGAGGACTACGAGCCCTTTACCGACATCATCCAGCAGCCCGGCGGCGGGTCCCACGAGTTCACCATCGAGCGCAGCGTCATGGACGCCGTCGACGAGTACGTCGACGACGTGGTCGACGAGTTCGCTAACACCTTCCTGCCCGAATTGGCCAACGAACACATGAAGGTGTACAACCTCGCGCTCGAGAAACCGGTCGTGCTCACGGGCGGGATGGCCTGTATCCCGGGCATTGTCGACGAATTTGCCGAGCGGGCCAGCGACGAACTCAACCGCGATATCGAGGCGGTCGCGCCCGAGGAACCGGCGCTCGCCGCGACGCTTGGCGCCCAGCGGATCGCCGAGCGACTCAGCGATTGATTGGCGACCAGCAGGCGAACCACGACAGAAACTGCCGAACGTCCGGTGAAACCGGCTGTTCGTCCGCACCGACGCTCGAACACGGAGTGTCCCGTTCTACCGGCCGTGATCGCCCCCGAACGGCGAGTTCGGTCGGCATCTCGATAGTGAGCCGTGCCATTGCTTGGGCGTGTGTCCCACACTCCCTAAAGGTCAGTCAGACGTGCGTCTGTCACCGCGTCGTTGCAGGACCTCGGCGACCGCGCGTCGAAACGCCGGCGAGGCGGGGTCGACACCGGCAGCAGCCAGCGTAGCACGGTGGCGGCGGGCGATCCGGCGCAGGGCCGCCTCGACGCCGGCCGTGGTCGCGAGTTCGTCGGTAACGAGCGCTTCGGCCGTCGACTCGGGCGATTCGAACGACGCCGTTGGTTTCGACGGCCGATCGGGATCGAGCAGTCGACCGCGCCAGCCGTGCTTGTCGGCGTGGACGATCCCGGCGACCGCCCGGTCGGCCCAGTCGCTGTCAGGAAACGTCTCGCGACCGGAGTCGATCGCGTCGGCTCTGCGTTCCCGATCGAGGGGCGGTGCCGGCGTCAGGCCGAGTCGGTCGAAGCTCGCGTTGGCGTTCTCGGGCGCGAGTAGCCCGCCCCGGGCGGGGACGCGAACGTCGTAGCCCAGAAACGAAGGTAGCCGATCCCAGTCGTAATCGATGCGATGCTGGCACGTCGCGACCCCGTAGAAGGTGACCGACGCCGGCTCCGCGACCGCCTCGCGGAAGGCGTCCCGTCGAAACGCCGACCGAACCGTCTCGATTGCGGGCCCGATAGCCGGGGGTTCCGAGCCGTCCTCGTATCGCTGTGCGCCGCCGAATTGCAGCTGTCCGTCCGTCTGGAGCGTGAATCTGAGCGGCTCCCCTTCGACGTACTCGAGGAGCCAGTGGTGACCTGTTCCTGTCGTCGGGTCCTCGGCCATATCGACGCACGTCGGAAAGGGGTCCATCGAGTGGATCGAGGGGGCGCACTCACCTAAAAGAGAGGTGATTCTAAGTGTTCGGGTCGTGTAGACGTAACTGAACTATGGAACTCACCTGGCACGGCCATTCGACGTGGTACGTATCGGTCGGCTCAACGGATCTGCTGATCGATCCGTTCTTCGGAAACCCGAAGACAGACGTCGATCCGACGACGCTCGACCCGGATTACGTCCTGCTCACGCACGGCCACGCCGACCATATCGGCGACGTGGATCACTTCCAGGCGACGCCGGTCGCGGCGACGCCCGAAGTCGCGGGTTACGTCGAGGACAACTACGGCGTCGCGGAGACGATCGGGTTCAACCTCGGCGGCACCATCGAGTTGGGCGACGCGTTCGTGACGATGCATCGCGCGGACCACACCAACGGCATGGACACTGATTACGGCTCGACCGGCGGAATGCCTGCCGGCTTCGTCGTCTCGGATACGAAGCCAACGCAGGTGAGCGAGGCCGACTCGACGACGTTCTACCACGCCGGCGACACAGGCCTGATGACTGAGATGCGCGAGGTGATCGCGCCGTATCTCGAACCCGACGCCGCTGCTGTGCCCGTCGGTGACCACTTCACGATGGGGCCGATGCAGGCCGCCATCGCCGTCGACTGGCTGGACGTCGATCACGCTTTCCCGATGCACTACGACTCGTTCCCGCCCATCGAGATCGATACTGACGAGTTCGTCCGTGAAGTCAAGGCGACCGGCAGCCTCGCCGAGGTGCACGTGCTCGACGGCGACGAGACGTTCCGGCTGTAGCCGAGGCGACGACGGCTTCGGGACATCGAGCACGACGACCCTGCTGCAACCCCCGTTGTCCGCTCCAAGTCGTTTCGTCGCCTCCTCCGAGCGCTCACTCGCCGGCTTCGATCCGAGTCCTGGTGTTTTCGAGGGTCGTCCGGAGTTCTCGTTCGTTGTACCGCCGGACGAACGGTGTCGCTACCGTCGAGAGGACTCTGCCCGGGAGTTCGTATTCGGCGCTGTAGCGCAGCTCTGTCCCGCCGTCGTCTTCGACAGTTTCGATCTCGATCTCACCTTCGAGACCGCCGCGCATCTCGAAGACCATCCGTTCGTTTTCCTCGTGAGTCCGTTCGACGAGTTCGCCATCGAGTTCCACACCCGCCATCTTGTAGGTGTGTTCGACCCGCTTGCCGCCGTTGCCGAGCGCCTCGACGTTGCGGACTTCCGCCAGGCTCGGTGTCACCTCCGCGTGGTTTCGAGGGTCATCCAGATACGCGAATACGTCCTCGACGGGGGCATCGATGTGGATTGATCGACTAACTGTGACCATATGCGTTGGTTCACCCGGGATAACATAAGACACGGTCCTCACTCAGACTCGTGTTTCGGACTGCTCGCTACGCTCGCAGACTTGTGAAACGCGGGCAGGAATGGGCCGGCGCAGATTCGAACTGCGGTTACGGCCACCCGAAGGCCGAAGGATACCAAGCTACCCCACCGGCCCGCGAATCACAGTTTCCGACTCGGACCCTTAACGCTTCCGAAAGACAGTCCTCCCTGGGGTGATTTGACAGCCTATGGGCCTGGATCTGGGCTTCGTGACACAGACGCCGATGCACTACACCGACGCGTTCCCGGCCGCGGCCGCGATGGAACTGGACTACGTCGAACTCCTCGCCGACGGTCACCACGAACGCGACCGACTCGACACCGATGCCGTCCGATCGGCCGCCAGGGAGGCTGGAATCGATCTCGCTGTCCATCTACCCTTCGCGCTCGACATCGGCGCCCCCTACGAGCACGTCCGCGAAGGTGCGATCCGCGAACTGTCCGATGCACTCGAAACGGCGGCTGCATTCGACGCGGAAAAGGCGGTCGTCCACGCCAGCAGCGACGCCTGGCGGCCGGCCTGGGACCGCGAGACCATCGCGGACGCCATCCTCGATTCCCTGGGGGAACTCCAGGTCGTCGCAGAGGAGGTCGACGTCGAACTCTGCGTCGAGAACGTCCCAGACGAGTGGTTCGGCCTCGATGACTTCGACCGCGTCTTCGACGAAACCGACGCGTCGATGACGTTCGACACCGGCCACGCCTACATCGAGGGCTATGACGCGGCCGATCAGCGCGAATTCCTCGAGGAACACAGCGACCGCGTCACGCACGTCCACGTCAACGACACCAGAAAACAGGCCGACGAACACGTTCCGGTCGGTTCCGGGGTGCTGGACTTCGGACGGATCCTCGAGCCCCTGGATGACGCGACGCTCTCGGTGGAGGTCTTTACGCCGAGCTACGAGTACGTCGGGCTGAGCGCGAACACGCTCCGACGAACGGTAGATGGCCTTGAGGAACCCTAATATCGGGTGTAGCCATCTGTGTCGAGCCAGTTGTGCGCCACCGAGATAGCGTGATCAGCGTGCAGCGCAGTCGGGCCGAGCCGAACTCGACTGTCGGCCCGCTCGGCAAGCACGTCGACTTCTTCGTCCGTGAAATCGTTGTGATCGGAGAGCACGAACACCGGATCGGACGGAATCGAGGCCTCGATGGCGGGGTCGCCGTCCTCGTGTAGCTGGACGACTGTCCCGTCGAGTCGATCGAGTGTCGTGGCCAGTCCCATCCGGTAGACGGCTACCCCGGGAGAGGGCTCGGCAGGCTGGTGACCGATCGCGTCCGCCCGATCCGCCAGTGCCGAGCGGATCAGGGCGGCGATCGACCGCTCGTCCGGGTGGAGGTTGCGTACGGTCGCTCCGTCGATACTGACGGTAAAGCCATCGAGCACGAGGTGCACGCGGGCGTGTTCACGGATACCGTGACTGGCGAGCAGCGCGGCGTTGACCGAGCGGGCGAGCAGATCCATCCGACCCGCCTCGCTGGCGAGGGCGTCCAGCGGGAACTCCGAACTGGCGGGCGCGTCGTGGCCGACGATGACGAACTGGCGCATGAGTGAGTTCCCGTACTCGGCGGGTTTGCCGGTGTCGATCCGACACGCGACGTGAGTGCGGAGCGACGCACTGACAGCGAGCTGCCCGCAGACGACGACAGCACCGCCTACGGAATCGCCCGGATAGTGACCGTCTTGAGCGATGCGACGACCGGATCGCCGACCGCCAGATCGAGCAACTCGACGCTTCGCTCGGTGACGAGCGCGAGCAGGGGCTGTTCGGCGCCGACATCGACGCTGACGGTCGCGATGGCTTCGCCCGACTCGATGGCGGTCACGGTCCCTTCGAGTCGGTTGCGTGCACTGGTCTCGGCGGCCATCGGTGCCGCGTCCGGGGCCTGCAAGGTCACCGCATCGGCCCTGATCGACACCTGGACACTCTCGGTGTCGGCGTCGACCAGCGCACGGAGCTCGCCCGCTGCAGTCTCGACGACGCCGAGTTCCCCCGTGCGTTCGATCACGCGTCCTTCGAGCACGGTATCCGCGACTTCGGCGACGCCGGAGTACTCCGCCCGCAATCGATCGAAGCGTGCCAAAAGCGTCTCCGCCAGCTCGGTCAACTGACTGCCGCCGCCGTCGCGGCCGCCCCGCTGTCGATCGACTAACGGGCCGAACGCCGCCTCTAACGTGGTGAGACGCTTGTGCGCCCGCGAGTACGAGCGGCCCAGCGCGTCGGCGGCGGCGTTCAGCGATCCGTGCTCGGCGACCGCCCGGAGCAACGCCGCGTCGTCGCCGTCGAATCCCACTCCCTCGGCGTGCAGTCGCGCCTCGAAATCGGCGCTCGGGGGCCCGTCGCCGTAACGACTCATGGCTAGGGGTTCGCCGGCGGCCCCATAACGGTTATGTCCGGGTCAGCGAAATCTCGATATGTCTATGCCGAAACAACGGTCGCGGCGGGCTGTGCTCAAATCGATAACGGGGGGTGCAGCGGTCGGCCTCGCGGGCTGTCTGGGGTCCGAATCGTCAGTCAGTGTTCTCTCCGCGGGTAGTCTCGCGGCGACGTTCGAGGATCACGTGGGGCCGGCCTTCAAGTCCGAGACCGAGATCACCGTTCAGGGCGAGTATTTCGGCTCGAACGCCGTCATGCGGATGGTCGAAGACGGGACGAAACACCCCGACGTGGTCGTCAGCGCGGACGCGACGCTGCTGCGGGATCGCCTCGTCGGGACGCAGACCGACTGGGACGTCGAGTTCGCGACGAACGTCCTCGGTATCGGCTACAACGCCGACACGGCGTTCGGGTCGCGAATGGCCGCAGGCGAAGAAGATTGGTACGATCTCATTCGTGAAACCGAACAGGGGGACGTTGCCATCAGCAACCCCGAACAGGACCCGCTGGGATATCGCGCCTGGCAGGCGTTCGGTCTCGCCGAACGCGAGCACGGCATCGAGGGGTTCCGATCGGAGGTGTGGGACCTCGTCGAACAGGTGGCCGAAGAACCACAGGTGCTCGGCGGTGTCGAGGGGGGCTCCAGAGCAGGTGCAGTCGTCTACGGGAATATGGCCCGCGATCACGACATTCCCTTCGAGCCGTTCCCGGCGGCGTACAACTTTGCTGACCCGTCGCTCGCGGACCACTACGCGACCGCAGAGTACACGTTCGAAGACGGAACCACCGTCGAAGGGCGACCGATACTGTACAACGCGACAGTACTCGACCGGGCGGACGCGCCCGAGAACGGCCGCAGACTGGTCGAATTTCTCGCAAACAACCCCGACGACGTGCTCGGGGAGGCGGGACTCGCGACGGCAGATAGCCTCCCCCGCGCTCACGGAACTCTCCCGGATGGACTGACAATATGAGACCGATCCGACGGATAACAATGCCCGACGGCCAAGAACTATGAGCACGCACACGCGAACAACGTGGACAGCGCGCTCGACACTACTCGTGCCGGCGCTTCTGGGCGGGTTGTTGCTGGTCTACGTGGCTGTGCCGTTCGTGGCGTTTCTCGCTCGGACCGGAACGGCGGACGTCCTCGCCAGATTGGCCGAGCCACAGGCACAAGTAGCGGTCCGAAACTCACTCCTGACGGCGACGACCTCGACGATAGTGGCAACGGTACTGGGCGTCCCGCTGGCGTACGTCCTCGCCCGCAGATCGTTCCCCGGGAAACGACTGCTCGAGGGACTGATCATCCTGCCGCTGGTGTTGCCCCCGGTGGTCGCCGGCGCGATGATCCTGACGGCGTTTGGCCGGTTCACACCGATTGGCGCGACAGCCTACGCGGTCGGGATCGAACTGACTGGCAGCTTCATCGGTATCGTCCTGGCACAGACGTTCGTCGCCGCCCCCTTCGTCGTCGTCACCGCCAGGGCCGGGTTCGGCGCGATCGACGAGCGGCTCGAACGCGCCTCGCGCTCGCTGGGGTACACGGCGCTCGGCACGTTCAGACACGTCGCGCTCCCGCTGGCCCGCGGGGCGATCCTCGCGGGGATCACGCTCACGTTCGCCCGTGCGATGGGCGAGTTCGGCGCGACGTACATGGTCGCGTCGAACCCCCGGACGATGCCGACGCGCATCTGGGTCGACTTCATCAACGGCGGGATCGACGCCGTCGTCCCGGTCGGGCTGGCACTGCTGGCCGTGACGCTGGCGGTCTTGGCCGTCGTTCAGCGAGTCGGACGGGTTCCGACGGTGATCGATCGATGACGCTCGAAGTGGCCGGTCTCACGCACCGATACGGGGACGAACTCGCCCTCGAAGACGTCTCTTTCGAGGTCGATGCCGGCGAGATTGTCGGGCTGCTCGGCCCAAGTGGCTGTGGCAAGACGACGACCGTCCAGACCATCGCCGGCCACGTGAACTCGACTGCCGGGGGGATACACCTCCGGGGAGAGGACATCACGGCCGACCCGCCCGAGCGAAGAGACGTCGGCGTCGTCTTCCAGGAGCCGACGCTGTTTCCCCATATGACCGTCGCCGAAAACGTCGCCTACGGGCTTCTGCCGGCCGGGGTCGGCCCAGACGAGCGGGCGGCGACCGTCGATCGCTACCTCGAACTCGTCTCGCTGTCCGAACAGCGCGAGGCGATGCCGGCAGCGCTGTCCGGGGGCCAGCGCCGGCGAGCGGAACTCGCGCGGGCGCTGGCCCCCCAGCCGGACGTCCTGTTGCTCGACGAGCCACTGTCCGCGCTCGATCGCGGGCTTCGCGACCGGTTGCGCGAGGAGATCGCACGGATCCAGCGCGAGACTGGCGTCACGACGCTGTACGTCACCCACGATCAGGAAACGGCGATGGCGCTATCCGACCGACTCGTCGTGATGAGCGACGGACAGGTCGCCGGCATCGGCGAACCACGGGAGCTGTACGAGTCACCGCCGACGCCGTTTGTGGCCTCGTTTCTCGGCCGGTCGACGCGGCTTCCGGTCACGCCGCCCGGCGACCCGGGGCTCACCCTCGAGAGCCGAGCGCTGGCCGGCGACGGCGGCACGCCAGCCGACACGGGTCTCATCTGTCTCGCCCGTCCGAGCGATCTCACGCTCCTCGACAGCGAGCGGACGGAAACCGAATGCACACTGGCCGGCGTCGTCGATCGCGTCACCGACCTCGGCACGCGTTACGAGGTCGTCCTCACGCTGGATGCCGGCGGTGAGCTGACGGTCGAAACCCAGCGCGTGCAACTGGTTCCGGGTGAGCGGGCTCGCTGTACAATCGACAGGACGGATCTGCTGCTGTTCGAGGAGTCGTCCGGGCGTGTCGGCCCCGTGAGTTGACCTCCGGGGCGTGATCGCGAACGAATCAGTCGTCAGTACTCGCCACAGACCGCGTCGGTGCCCCGCGGCGACCAGGGTCCGAATCGACGGTGAACGATTCGAGGCGCTCGGCGAGCGTCGCGGCGTCGGTCGACAGGTCCTCGACGGCGCCGGTGACCGTCTGAATGGTCGCCGTCTGCTGTTGGGCCGCCGCCGCGCCGTCCTCGGCTTCGGCGGCTGTCTGCTCGCTGATAGAAGCGACCTCGTCGACCAGATCGACGACTTCGGTCGCCGTCTCGGCCTGATCGTCCGTCGCCGCGCTGATCTCCTGGAGACCGCCGTCGATCTCCTCGACGAGCGAGACGATGTCCTCGAAGTCCCCGACAGCGTCCTCGACAGAGCGAGCCGTCGTGTCGACCTGCTCGGTCATGTCTTCGACGTCGTCGACCGTCGATTCGGAGGTCGCCTGGACTGTCTCGATCCGATCGGAGATATCGCCCGCCGCGTCGGCCGTCTCCCCGGCGAGACCCTTGATCTCCTCGGCGACGACGCCGAATCCCTCCCCGGCCTCGCCAGCGCGTGCGGCCTCAATCGAGGCGTTGAGCGCGAGCATATTCGTCTCGGCGGCGATCTCGTCGATGAAGGCGACGATCTCGTCGATCTCGCGGATCTCCTCGGCCAACTGCTCGACGGCGCTGGCCGTCTCGTCGATCCGCGTTTCGAGGACGCGCAACTCCTCGATGGCCTCGCTGGCGGCGTCCTGACCGGACTGACCGCGCTCGGCGGCCGTACTCGCGGTTCCGGCGACCTCGTCGGCGGAGGCGGCGATCTCCTCGACGGTCGCCGAGAGGTCGTTCATGGCCTCCGAGACGGTACGCAGCTGGTCGGTTTGATCAGCGGCCCCGTCGCTGATCTCCTGGACGGAGCGGGCCACCTCGTCGCTGGCGTCGCTGATCTCCGCGACGCTTTCGTCGACCTCGTCGCTGGCAGTATCGACGCGCTCCGCGAACGCGACGACGTCACCGAGCGTCTCCGCGAGCGTCGTGACCAGCGCGTTGTAGTTGTCGATGACATCCCGGTAGGCGTCGTCGTCGAGCTGGAGGTGGGCTTCGTCGATCGTCGCGGTCAGATCGCCGTCGCGGGCACGCTCGGCAGCGTCGCCGAACGCCGAAACGAGCTCGTCGAGTCCATCTGAGCGACGCTCCAGTCGCTCGGTCATCTCCTGGAGCTCCGTCGTGTACTCGGTGAGACTGTCGTTCATCTCCCGGAGCGACGCGCCGAAATCACCGGGCACGTCCCGATCGAGTACCTCGGCGTCGAACTCCTGACGAGCGAGCGCGTCGGCCTGTCTGGCAACGACGTCCAGGTACGCCTGCATCTCCACGAACTCGTCGGTGAGATCGCCGAGTTCGTCGTCCTGGTCGAGTCGCTGGACGTCCGTCGAGAAGTCACCCTCGGCGATCGCACTCGCATGCGTTTCGAGGCGCTCGATCGGCTCGATCATGTCCCAGCGCGTGATGATGATCGTATTGACGAACGCCACGACGGCAACACCCAACAGGACGAGCACCAGCCCGATCTGCACGAGCCCGCTGGTGAACAGCGAGACGACGACCAGTGATACCGAAATCGAAAACTGGATCACGACGGCAGCGA
Organism: Halapricum desulfuricans; assembly: GCF_017094465.1. Lineage (NCBI taxonomy): Archaea > Methanobacteriati > Methanobacteriota > Halobacteria > Halobacteriales > Haloarculaceae > Halapricum > Halapricum desulfuricans. The sequence continues at coordinate 849,394 of NZ_CP064791.1, read as the reverse complement.
GGACCTTCCGTTCGACAGACTCGGTGACGCCGATCTGGTCCATCATCCACCAGAGTACAGCCGTATACCGCTCGACGAATGCCGCCTTCATATCCACAGCAACCCAAAGTCAGCCAATAGGTGTATCGCCCCGTTTTCAACATCTGAAAACTGTGGCGCTGGCGTAACGCTCGTTCTACCGGTCGAATTGTATTAGGTGCCTTATTTGGATTTAATAGTCCCTTCCCCCTTGTAGGTCAGCCTCTTATTCGTTCGGTCGACACAGTATAGCACATGAGCCGAAATAGCACACCCGGCGTGGACGGAGATCACAGCCGTGCGCCGGTCACTGATGCGCGCTCGAACTGCGGCGTCGGGGTTGTCATGGACCTCGACGACGGCGGGGGCCCGTGGGTCGTAGGGGACGCACTGGAGTTGCTCGCGAACCTCGAGCACCGAGGGACGACCGGCGCGGAGGAGAACACCGGCGACGGAGCGGGAATCAAGATACAGATTCCACACGCGTTCTTCAGCGAGGAGGTGGACGCGGAACTGCCGGATCCGGGGGCCTACGCCGTCGGGACGATCTTCTTTCCCGAGGCCGACGAGCAACGAGAGCGACTCAAGGCTGTCGTCGAGGAGCAACTCGCCGGCGAGGGACTCGACGTGCTCGCCTGGCGGTCGGTCCCGACGAACAACGACGGGCTCGGCGCGACGGCGCTGGAAAGCGAGCCGGACGTCTGGCAGGTCTTCGTCGAATCCGCGACGGAACGGGCTGACGACGCGTTCGGCCGACAGCTGTACGTCGCCCGTCGCGTGCTGGAAAGTCACGTCGAGGAATCTGATCTCCCGGGTAGCGACCGCTTTTACGTCGTCTCACTCGATCACGAGACCGTCGACTACAAGGGCCTGCTGAAGGCCGGGCAGTTGCCCGAGTACTATCCGGATCTCACCGACGAACGCGTGGGGTCGACGTTCGCGATGGTTCACGCCCGGTTCTCGACGAACACGCTCGGGGCCTGGCATCTCGCACATCCCTACCGGCGGATCGTCCACAACGGCGAGTTCAACACCATTCAGGGCAACATCAACTGGATGCGGGCCCGCGAGACCGATCTCGCGACCGACGCGTTTGTGGACGTGACGCCCGGAGAAGGGTCGGCCATCGAGAAGATCACGCCGATTATCGACGACCCCGAACAGTCCGACACCGCGAGCGTCGACAACGCCTTGGAGTTGCTGCTTCAGGCGGGGCGGGACCTGCCTCACGCTCTCCGAATGTTGATCCCCGAGGCCTGGCGCCACGAGGACAACGATCTCACCGGAACGCGCCGGGAGTTCTACGACTACCACGCCTCGCTGGTCGAACCCTGGGACGGCCCGGCGCTTGTGGCCGCGACCGACGGCAAGCGCGTCGGGGCCGTGCTGGACCGCAACGGGCTTCGACCCGCGCGGTACGACATCCTCGAGGACGACACGCTGGTGATGGCCAGCGAAGCCGGCGCGCTCGAGTACGAACCGGAGGCGATCCGCGAGCGGGGTCGGCTCCAGCCCGGACAGTGTTTCCTGGCCGATCCGGAAGAGGGACGCGTCATCCCCGACGAGGAGGTCTTCGAGGGACTGGTCGAGGACAGATACGGCGAGTGGGTCGACGACGAACAGGTCCAGCTCTCGGCGGTCGCCACCCGCGAGTACGAGACGCGCCACGAGATCGACCGGTTGCGAAACCAGCAGGCGCTGTTCGGCTACACCTACGACGAGGTCGACCACCTGATCGAGCCGATGGCCGAGACCGGCACGGACCCCGTCGGCTCGATGGGCGACGACACGCCGCTGTCGGTGCTCGCCCAGCACAATCGACCGCTCAGCAGCTACTTCAAGCAGCTGTTCGCACAGGTGACGAACCCGCCGCTCGACAACATCCGCGAGGAAGTCGTCACGTCCCTGGAGACCCGTCTCGGCAACCAGCGCAACCTGCTCGCGGAGACGCCCGCCCACGCCCGCCAACTGGTCGCCGACTCGCCGATCCTGACCGACACCGAGACGGCCGCGATCAAATCGCTCGACGCGAACGGGCTGTCGGCGCGCGTGCTCGATGCCACCTTCGGTTCCGATAGGGATCTGGAGACTGCAGTCGAAGACCTCCGGGACGCCGCGACCGAGGCGGCGCGGGACGGAACGGACGTGCTCGTGCTCTCGGATACGGCCGCCGGAGCCGACCGACTCCCCATCCCGAGCCTGCTCGCGGTCGGCGGCGTCCACCACCACCTCGTGCGCAACGGGCTTCGCAACCGGGTCGGACTGGTCGTCGAGTCTGCGGCCCCCCGGACGGTCCACCACCACGCGGCGCTCGTGGGCTACGGTGCGGACGCGATCAACCCGTACCTGGCCTACCGGACGATCGAGGACCTGGTCGCGGGGCCCGAGGGCGCCGACCGGCGGGATGCGATCGAGGCGTACGTCACGGCCCTGGAGGACGGCCTGTTGAAGACGATGGCCAAGATGGGCATCTCGACGCTCGAGAGCTACCAGGGGGCCCAGATCTTCGAGGCCGTCGGGCTCGCCTCGGACTTCGTCGCGGAGTACTTCGAGGGGACGGCGACCCGCACGGAGGGGATCGGGATCGACGAACTGGAGGCCGATCTGCGCGAACGGTTCGCGGTCGCGTTCGAAGACGGGGCCGACATGGAACGCCAGGGCGAGTTCGAGTTCCGCTCGGGCGGGATCCACCACCAGTGGAACCCCGAGACGACGGGCACGCTCCAGCAGGCCGTCCGGACGGGCGATTACGAGACCTACGAGGAGTTCGCCGCGACGATCAACGAGCAAGACGAGACGCTCCAGACGCTGCGCGGACTCCTGGCGTTCGACACCGACGCCCGCGCGTCGATCCCGATCGAGGACGTCGAGCCCGTCGAGGACATCGTCGAGCGCTTCGAGACGGCGGCCATGTCGCTGGGCTCGATCTCCCCGGAAGCCCACGAGAACCTCGCGAAGGCGATGAACCGTATCGGTGCACACTCGAATACGGGCGAGGGCGGCGAGCCGCCCGAGCGATTCGACACCGAGACGGGCTCGAAGACCAAGCAGGTCGCGTCGGGGCGGTTCGGCGTCACCTCGGCGTACCTCTCGGCGGCCGAGGAACTGCAGATCAAGATGGCACAGGGATCGAAACCCGGCGAGGGCGGCCACCTTCCCGGCAAGAAGGTCAACGAGATGATCGCCGACATCCGCCACGCGACGCCCGGCGTCGGGCTCATCTCGCCGCCGCCCCAGCACGACATCTACTCCATCGAGGACCTCAAGCAGTTGATCCACGACCTCAAGGCGGGCAACCCCGAGGCGGACGTCAACGTCAAACTCGTCGCCGAAGACGGCATCGGGACGATCGCGGCCGGCGTCGCGAAGGCCAACGCCGACGTGGTTCACATCTCGGGTCGCTCGGGCGGGACCGGCGCCTCGCCCAAGACGTCGATCAAGAACGCGGGCCTCCCCTGGGAACTGGGGCTCGCCGAGGCCAACCGGATGCTCCGGGCAACTGGGCTGCGCTCGCGGATCACGGTCACGACCGACGGCGGGCTGAAGACCGGCCGGGACGTGGCCGTTGCCGCGTTACTCGGCGCGGAAGGGTACGTCTTCGGTACCGCGCCGCTCGTCACGGAGGGCTGTGTGATGGCCCGCCAGTGTCACGAGAACACCTGTCCGGTCGGCGTGGCGACCCAGAAGGAGGAGCTGCGCGAGCGGTTCCCCGGCCAGCCCGATCACGTCATCAACTACATGACGTTCATCGCCCGGGAGCTGCGGGAGATCATGGCCGAACTCGGGTTCGCCGAACTGGACGAGATGATCGGCCGCGCCGAGCTGCTCGCCCAGCGTGACGACGTCGATCACCCCAAGGCACAGCACCTGGACCTCTCGGCGATCACCGACCCGCCCGCCGGGACGGACGACCGGATCAAGACCCGCGAGCAGACCCACGACGTCGACGACCAGCTCGACTGGGACGTCCTCGAGGCGATCGGTGACGCCGTCGAGACGGGGCGGCCGGTCGCGCTCGACGGCACGGTCGACAACGTCGATCGGGCGGTCGGGGCGACGATCTCGAACCGCGTCTCGCGAGCGCACGGCCCCGAGGGGTTGCCCGACGATACGATTCAGCTCGATTTCGGCGGGACTGCCGGGCAGAGCTTCGGCGCCTTCCTCGCGAGTGGAGTCACGATGTCGCTGACCGGGACCGGGAACGACTACGTCGGCAAGGGCCTGTCTGGCGGAAAACTGATCGTCGAGACGCCGGATAGTGCGTCCTACGATCCGGCCGAAAACGTCGTCGTCGGCAACGTCGGGTTGTACGGCGCGACTGGTGGCGAGGCCTACGTCAACGGGATGGCCGGCGAGCGATTCGCGGTTCGCAACTCCGGCGTAACAGGCGTCGTCGAAGGCGTCGGTGACCACGGCTGTGAGTACATGACCGGCGGCGCGATCGCCGTGCTCGGTGAGACCGGCAAGAACTTCGCCGCGGGTATGTCCGGCGGGATCGCATACGTCTACGACCCGGACGACGAGTTCCCGGAGCGGGCGAACACTGAGATGACATCGCTCTCCGGACAGCTCAAGCGCGCCGACCGGCGGCTGCTCCGGCGGCTCGTCGAGAACCACGCCGAGTACACGGACTCGGCGCGCGCGAAGGAGTTGCTCGAAGACTGGGAGTCAGCGCTGGACGCGTTCGTGCGTGTCCTCCCCGAGGCATACGCCAAAGCCATCGAGTCGCGGCCGGACGACGACGTCCGGACCGACCTGCCCGCGCCGGCGACCACGGAGACTGGAAGCCGATCGGAGGATATCACGGCTGCGTCTGACGATTGAGGGCGTGCACGACTTCCCGCACGCCCGCGGACTCGTTTACGGCAGGTACAGGCGAGAATAGTGGCCGTGCAGTGATATGAACGTGTGATCTCATAGCGAAACGTTCACTATCGACGGTTGCCAAGCGCTGGCACGGAACCGGACCCCGCGACCGCGTCGGGATCGAGACAAGCCCCTGCTTTAGGGTGACTTTTCTTGTTGCGCCTGCATCCGTGATGAAGAAGAACATAATCTTTTTAGATGTGACGCCAGACGTTGTGTGCGTACGTATGGATATCTCAGTTCCGGGCCGGCAGGGCAGTGCGGAGAGGCAGTCGGGGACCGAACATGCAGGCGAGTTCCGCAACGGCGGCCGGGTCGCGCTGGGATCGTCCATCGTGGTTACTCAATCATGAAACGAAGAGAATATCTCACAGGACTTGCAGGGGTCGGAGCACTTTCGGCGGTTGGACAGACAAACGCTCAGTCGGACGTTCGTCGGCTGAGCCTCGCCAGCGCGGTCGGGGACGACACGTATCACCCGGGGCCACCGCGGTTCGGACAGGTCGGACAGAAGTTCTACGACGCGATGTTCACGACGTTCACGAACTTCCACGCCGGCGGGAAGGACCGTGACAACTTCGCGCCACGGATCGTCGGCGAACCGCAGCAGGATCCGGAGAATTACGACGCCGAGAACTTCTCGTGGTCACTGACGGAGAGTCCGGAGGACAGCTCCGCGGCGCTCGAATACGCTCCGTCGGACGAATCCGACGGGGAGACGTTCGAGCAGTACGATACGGGCGATCAGAACGTCGTCGAGTTCGCGCCGGACGTGCCCGGCCGGTACGTCCTCGAACTCACGGGTCCGGACGGCAACACCTACGAGCAGCTGCTGCACATCTTCCCGGAGAACGGCGATCAGGGCGGCCCGCCGCGGGTCGCGATCGAGGGCCACTACGACAGCGACAACAGCGAGTTCGTCCTCGAATCGAACCCGGAACTCGCGCCCAACAGCACGATGGCGACCGCCGACCTGGTCGTCGAATGGCTCGCCGACGGCCGTGACGCCCTCTCGACGGAAGACATCGCAGTTGGCGACGGGACGGATTCCTGGACGGCGCGGATTCCCAAGAGCGCGCTCGGCGGCGAGACCGCTCGCGTCCACGCGGCACCCTGGGATACGAACGCGCACGGCTACACCGACACCGTCGTCCTCGACCCGCAGAACGAGGCCATCGAGTATCCCAACCGGCCGCCGGAGTGGATCCACGACGGGATCATGTACGAGATCTTCCCGCGATCGTTCATGGGCCCGCCGGAGGACGGCGAGTGGCCGACCCATAACTCCAACGCGAACTTCAGCAGCTTCCAGGAGAAGCTGGATTACCTCGAAGAACTGAACGTCGACGTGATCTGGTTCACGCCGACGGTGCCCTCCGAGAGTGGTAACTGGAAGCGCCAGAACTTCGACGAGTGGTCCGGAGAGGGCAACCGGTTCAAGTACGTCGGCGGCGGTCCGCACGGCTACGACGCGCTGTCGTACTTCCAGAAGGCCGAGGACCTCACCTCCGAGTACACCTTCAGCGACTACGTCGACGAACCGTGGCCCTGGGAAGACGGCTACGACCCCGAGAACAACGCCCGCCAGGCCGCTCGCGAGAGCGCGATGGCCGAGTTCCAGGAGTTCCTGGAGGCCGCCCATCAGAAGGACATCAACGTCTGCATCGACTTCGTCATCAACCACGGCGGTCGCCACCATCCGTTCTTCCAGGACACGATCGCCAGCCTGAGCGAGACGCGACCGTCCGGATGGACCTACAGGGGCATCGCCGAGAACGACAGCAGTTCGAAGTACTTCGACTGGTTCGCCCGCAAGGACGCCCCGAACACGACCGCCGACGGGGATATCGTCGATCCCGCGCCGGCGATGACCGGCTTCGCGGGGCTGCGCGTGATGCCCCAGTGGAACTACGGCAACGTCGCGCTGCGCGAGCACATCCTCGCGGCGGCCGAGCACTGGGCGGAGATGGGCGTCGACGCCTTCCGGTGTGACATCGCCTACGGCGTACCACACAGCTTCTGGAAGGAAGTTCGGGAAGCGGTACGCGAGCACAACAGCGAGTTTATGATGCTCGACGAGACCATCCCGAACGATCCCAGCTTCGCCGAAAACGAGTTCGACATGCACTTCGACACGTCGGGCTTCATGAAGAGCGGCGGCCAGGGAGTCGTCAACGGCGGCGACCCGATGGATCTGTACGACATCGTTGCGAACCGCAAAAACGAGGGGTGGCCCGACCACACGCTGTTGGCCAACTCGACGGAGAACCACGACGAGCAGCGGCTCTACAAGATCGCTCGTGACGGGGCCCGCGACGACCCCGCCAAGGCCCAGCGTGCGGTCTGGGCGGCCGGAGTCGCTCTCCCTGGGATACCGTTTATCTACTACGGCCAGGAACGGCTGATCACCGAGAACGGCCACCAGCGCTACGACTACAACGGCGAAGGCAACGATCCGCGTGCCGGTGACGTCGGTCCGGAGAACTACAAGCGTGCGTTCATGAACTGGGAGGAGAACGGCGACGACGTGCCAGCCGAGCACCTCCAGTTCTACAAGGACGTCACCCAGCTGTACAAAGACGAGGATATCCTCAAGCCCGACGCCGACATGCAGAAGACGTGGTTCCAGTCCGACGACAGTGTGCTCGTGTTCGGTCGGTCGATGGAGACCGACGAGGGCACTGAGAACGTCGTCGTGATGGTCCACTTCGACCCGGGCACGGCGCAGGTCGATCTGCTGCCGGGCACCTCGACGACGAACCGCTTCGCCGGCGATCCGGCCGGCGAGAACATCGGCGTCGACAACGACACCGAGGGCGTCACCGTCGAGTTCGACACGCTGGCCGTCGTCGAGACGGACACGCTGTTCAGCGTTGGCGACCGAATCGCCCAGTTCGACGAGGGCACCGGCGACGACAACGGACCCGGATCGTACACGTACCCGACAGGCGACGCCTACGGCGAGGGCGCGTTCGACATGTCCGGGTTCACGATCCACACGACGGCCGACAGCGTCCAGTTCCGGGCGCCGATCGCCGGCGATCTGACGAACCCCGAAGGGTACGCCGGCGGCATCACGGCACAGCACCTGCAGATCTACCTGCAGAACCCCGAAGCCGAGAACGGAGCGACCGAGGGTCGGGCCGGAACGAACGTTACCTTCGAGGCACCCTATCAGTACCGGCTGGTCGCCGACGGCGAGAACGGTGCCCGCGTCGAGGATCACGAGGGCAACGTCGTGGCCGAAGGGTCGGTCATGGCCAACGGGGTCGCCGACGAGATCGTCGTCGAGATACCCAAGACCGCCATTGAGGGCGGGATCCGCTCGTACTACGTCGCGCCGCTGATGCTCGGGTACCACCCCGACGGCGAGGGCAACGTCATGCCCGTGCAGGCCGAGGCAGGCTCGAACGCCTTCGGCGGCGCCGAGACGCCGGGGCAGGCCCCGCGAGTCATCGATATGGTCGTGCCCGAGACCAGTACACAGTCCGACGCGCTGGCATATTCGTCCGACGCGAAGGCAACGCTGCCGTACACGTCGCTGGCGTCGGAGTTCGAGATTGCCGGACGCGCAAACGACGAGACCGGCGACGACAACGGTCCCGGCAACTTCCAGTATCCGGACGCGCCGGAAGGTGATTTCTACGAGGGTATGTGGGATATCACGAACGTCAATATCTATGAGAGCCGGTCCCGCGCACGCTTCGAGTACACCATGGCAACGGAGATGCAGAACGTCTGGAGCCTCAACGGGATCTCCCAGCAGTTCCCACAGGTGTACCTCCGCGATCCCGAGGCCGGCGACGACCAGCCCACGTCCACGGAAGGGCGCAACGGGATGAACGTCAACTTCGCCGAACCGTATCACTACCGCGTGGTCGTCCACGGTGAGGGGACCGCACAGGTCGAGAACGCCAACGGCGAGGTCGTCAGCTCCGACGTGAACCTCGCAGTCGACGGGACGGACATCCGCTTTGACTTCCCGATGGACGCCATCGGCGGCTCCCCGCGAGGGATGGATATCGCCGCGCTGGTCGCACCGTACGACGGCTTCGGGACCGGCGGCGTCCGCCAGAGCTTCGCCAGCCAGCCCGGCGAGTACACGATCGGTACCAGCGGCGAGCCGACCGAGACCGCGCCGCACGTCATGGACATGGTCACGCCCGCCGGTACGATCCAGGCGCAGGCGCTGGCCTACACCGCGGATGCGAAGGCACAGATCCCGCTCGCAAGCTGGGACGGCGTCTACAAGATCCAGCAGGGGATCGGTTCGATCTCCGATCCGGAAGGCGACGACTTCGGTCCGGGTTCCTACACCTACCCGGCGAACCTCGAGAAGGGGCAGTTCGACGTCACGAACGTCAACATTGAGAGCAAGGCACAAGAATGGACGTTCACCGCCACGATGGGCGTCCAGAAGAACCAATTCGGCAACGACGCCGGCTTCAGTTCTCAGGTCATCCAGGTGTACATCCAGGATCCGAACGCGCCGGAAGACGCGCCGACAAGCACGGAAGGAACTGCTGGCACCGTCTCACAGTTCCAGGAGCCGTATCACTACGTTGCCCATATCCAGGCCGGCAGTGCTCGCCTCGAAGACGCCAACGGGAACGCTATCGTCGAGGAAATCCCGGCCTCGGGAGATACCGAGAACAACACGATCACGTTCGGCATTCCGAAATCGCCGATCAACACCGAGGACATCACGCAGCTGAAAACCGCGATGATGGTGTTCAGCCAGGACGGCTTCGGTGAGAACGGCATCCGCCAGGGCATCAACCCCGGCGAGGCCGGTGATTGGAACTTCGGCGGTGGAAAAGAAGGAGCGCTTGAGAGCGCACCCCGCGTGATCGATCTGGTCGGGCCCGACAACGTGGTCGATCAGGAGAGTTCGCTCTCCTACAGCGAAGGATCGCCGCCGCTCATCCCGCTGTACACTATCCAGACGCTGGTTTCCGGCCAGCCCCCGGGTGGTGGCCTGCAAGCCATCGCCGCGCCCGGTCCGACGGTCTTCGGCGGTGTCGAGGCTTCTCTCGACGCCTCGAAATCCAAGGATCCGGACGGTCAGGAACTGACATTCCAGTGGGAGCAGACGGCCGGCCCCGACGTCCAGGAATTCAACAGTACGGACACGGCACAGCCGACGTTCATCGCTCCCGATGTCGAAGAGGAGACGACACTGGAATTCACGGTCACAGTGTCCGATCCGGACGACAACGAAGCGACGGGAACGACGACGGCGACAGTTCTCCCGCAGTCGGCAAACGACGCGCCGATCGCCGACGCCGGCGATGACAAGAACACGAAACCGGGTAACACCGTCTCGCTGCAGTCGGTCGACTCCGAGGACCCCAACGGTGGGACGCTCTCCTACCACTGGGAGCAGACAGGCGGTACTCCCGAAGTCGACCTGGTCGGTGCGGACAGTTCCGGCGCAGCCTTCAACGCGCCGGACGTCGACAGTGAGACGACGCTGACCTTCGAACTCACCGTCGACGACGGCCAGGGCAAGACGGCGACCGACACTGTCAACGTCACTATCTCGCCCGCCGACGGCGGCAGTGGTACGACGACCGAGTCCGGCGACGGATTCGGCCCCGGCTTCGGCGTCGTCAGCGGTGCGCTGGGCACCGCCGGTGGTGTCGCCTACGCCGCCAAATCGCTGCTCGGTGACGACGACCCCGCACAGCCTGAAGACGTCGCTGTCGAGGACGTCGAAGACGAGGAATAAGCGACGCGTCGCCGCCCGATATTTTTTCCTGTCGCTGCGTTAGTCGAGTTGGTCACCGACGATCCGGTCGGCAGCATCGAGAAACGCTTCCTCGTGTCCGTCCGGGATCGTCGCGCCGGCAGCGACGTCGTGCCCGCCGCCGTCGCCGTCGACGGCCCGGGACGCTTCGCGCATGACGACCGATAGATCCAGTCCCTGCCCGACGAGCACGCCCGTGCCGCGGGCGGACACCTTCAACTCGCCGTCACTTTTCCGGGCGAACGCGACGATCGGCTTCGACCGCGAGACGCCCTCGTTGCCGAGCGCCATACCCGCGACGATGCCGACGATCGTCTCCCGGATCCGATCGTCCGCGTTGAAATATTGGACGTGTTCGCGCTGCTCGACACCCTGCTGGGTCACCCAGTCGATCCCCTCCGAGAGATTGCGTCGGTGGTTCGCAAGGAGTCGTCGGGCGCGTTCGAGCGGCTCGCCACGCTCGCCCAGACAGACCGCGAGGCCGACATCGGCCCGCTCGTAGCGCGCCGTCGCGTTCAACAGCGTCGAGAACTCGCTTGCGTCCCTGAGTTCAGTCCCCTCCGGCTCGTTCGGGAATGTGTAGGTCGTCGCGACCAGCCGGTCGATCTTCTCGGCAGGGACGCCACGGGAGACCGCTCGCTGGACGAGCGCACTTGCAAGGGTCTGGCGTTCCCCGTCGGAGAGATCGACCCACCGTCGCCAGTCGCCGTCAGAACGAAGATCGAGTCCGAGATCCTCCAGAAACGCGATCGCGCCGGACTCGTCGTTGGATATGCCGGGGATGTGTACGTCGCTGGCATATTCAAGCAGTTTCGGTAGCGGCCGCGTCTGTTTGCCGTATAGCGACAGATCGCGAGCCTCGGTGACGACACCGGCATCGACGCCGTCGGCGACGACCCGCTCGTTCGCGCCGCGTAGCTCCCCGCCCGTCGCTTGCATATCTCCGACGGCACCGACGACAGCCAGGGCGGCGAGATCGCGGTTCCGGTCGCCACCTAGCGCACGTGCGAGCACGTAGCTGGCGCCCGCGCCCGACAACTCCGAGGCGCCGTCGATACCTTCGAGCAGCGGGTTGAGGTGCCACGCGAAGTCCCCGTACCCGTCGGTGTCCTCGAATCCGGGGGCGCAGTCGCCCGCGTCCGACGGCTGGTGGTGATCGGCGATCACGGCCTCGAAGTCACCGTCGTCGACGTGCTGGCTGATCACGTCCAACTGGCCGCTCCCGAAGTCGGTGAACAGGACCGTCTCGTACTCCATCGCCGCGATTGAGGCAATCTCCTCGGCGTCGAGCTGTTTCTTGAAGACCACCTCGTGTGCCAGTCCGGCACGTTCGAGCGCCGTCGAAGCGATCGCTGCGCTCGTCAATCCGTCCGCGTCGATATGCGAGGCCAGCAGGACCTCCTCGGCCGTCAGTAATCGATCGGCACAGGCCTGCGCACGCGCGTCGAGTTCCGGAACCGGTCCCATCGCCTAGCAGTTGGGACGGTATCGGATAAAAACGTCCGGACGTCAGTCGGTGATCAAACGGCCCACCGCCAGCAGCGTCAAATGGGCTACTCGATCGCCGATGGCGCCAGCGCGTCCAGGTCGACGTCTTTCTCAAGTAGTTTCTCTTTCTGATCGGCGACGGGTCGCTCCTGGCGGATGATCTTCTTGAACGTGCTCTGCTGGGAAAGGTCCCCGATCAGCACGCCGCCGACGAGCTTGCCGTTCTTGAACGTGAGCCGGCGCCACTCGCTTTCGGAGTACTTGCGTTCGGCGTCCGAGTCGCCGATCGTCGGATGACCGAACGAGAGAAACGGGAAGTCGAAGTGCGTGATCGAGTAGGAGGGGACGTACCGGAACTCCTTGGTCGTGTCGTCGGTGGCCATATTCGTCCCGGCGACGACGCCCTGCTCTTTCGCCGAGCCCCACGCACCGTTCTGCGTGCGGTCTTCGAGGATCACGTCGTAGTATTCCGTGATGTCGCCGGCGGCATAGATGTCCTCGACGTTCGTCTGCATGTGTTGATCGACCAGGACGCCGTCCTCGACGTCGATCGGCGTCCCCTCGAGGAACTCGGTGTTGTAGTCGAGCCCGACAGCGATTCCGACGAAGTCCGTTTCGTGGGTGACGCCGTTCGTGTCGACGACGCCGCTGACGTGGCCGCTGTCGTCGACTTCGAAGTAATCGAGACCGCTCTCGAAGACCGGCTCGACACCGATATTCTCGAGGGCGTCGTGGATGATCTCCGCACCGTCGGAACTCAGCGCATACCGCCACCAGCGGTTGCCACGCATGAGGTACTTGGCGTCGACGCCCTGTGCCCCACAGATTGCCGCCAGATCGATCCCGAGCAGCCCCGCCCCGATGACGATACCCGTCTCGGCCTCGGCAGCGTGTTCCCGGATCTCGCGTGCGTCCTGGAACGTCCAGAAGTGATGGATCCCCTCGGCGTCAGCGTTCTCGACGGGCAGCTGAATCGGCGTCCCCCCCGTGGCGATCAGCAGCTTGTCGTAGCCATACGTGCCGCTGTCGTAGGTATGGACGACCTTGTCCGCGGTATCGACGCCGGTGACGTGCGTGTTCAGTTCGAGGTCGATATCCCGGTCGTCGTACCAGCCGGGCTCGTGGATCGACACCGGTGCTTCGGGCAACTTGCCCTTGGCGAACTCCTTGATCAGGATCCGGTTGTACAGCGCCTCACCCTCTTCGGTGATGACGGTGACGTCGGCGTCCGGATCCGTCTCTCGGATCGTCTCGGCCGCCGAACTCCCCGCGATGCCGTCGCCGAGGATCACGTGCGACGTGGTCATGCACTCTCGTTCGGGTCGAGCATTAATGTGGGTTGTTATCTCCCAGATCCCATACCTGGCAGGCCGGAGAACCCTTCGTCACCGTCGCTGTGGTCAGATCCGGTGTCGACCGAAAGAGAGCTATAGCATGATAAATACAGGAAGATACTGCGTGTACAAACGTTCTTCAGTCTCGCGCTCGTATCGGAAGGCATGCGCGACACGATCAAACAGATGAGCGGGTTGGACCGATTCAGCCGACGGCTGATCGCGCTCGGCATGACACTCGTCGTCGGCAGTCTCGCCCTCGCCGGCTGGCTGGTGTTCAGTGGCGAGCTCGTAACCGGATTGTCGCTGCTGCTGTACGTCGTCGTCGGGACACTGCTCGCGGCGATCGGCTTCTCGCCGGGCGTCGGGGCCGGACCGAATCAGCGCGCCTGACCTGCCGGAGACGCCGCGTTCAAGGGGATACAGTCCGTATCCGGCGTCGATGAAGATCCAGCAGAACGTCCGCCACTGGGCCGCCAAACAGGCGCTGACCATGCCCGTCGTCGGCGAGTACGCCATCGACAAACTCGTCGACATCCACACGTCTGTCTTCCTGGATCGGGCCGCCGAAGACCACAGGGACGACCGCCGCGAGTACCTCGACGCCTTCTTCGAGGCGACGATGGACACCTACGTCGCCGCCCTAGAGGACAGCTATCCCGAAGCCGAGGCCCGCGAGATCACCCACATCCAGGCCAACTTCGCCTTCTACAACCACGGCTGGACCGAGATGATGGAGTTCCCCAGCGACGAACTCGACGTGCATTACGATCGCTACGCCGAGTTCTTCGAATCTCACGACATCGCGATCGAGGATCCGCTCGGGGAATTCACACCCGAGGACGGGCTCCCGAGCGCCCCGTCGACGCCCGAGCGACTCGAGGAACCCGAGCACCCCTACGCCGAGGGCGGGTTCGCCGACGACGTCTACGTCGAGACCGGCGACGGCGAACTCGTGGTCGGGGGCGGCGAGGAACCCGACGAGGTCGACGTCGAGGCCGCGCCGGGTGTAGACGAGGAAAAGATCGAAGGATGAGTTACTCCTCAATCAGGTCCGCACACGCGTAGCCGGCCTCGATCGCGCCGTCGAGCGAGCGTTCGGGGTACTGCGCCCGCGAGGCCATCCCGGCGTAGTAGACGCCCTCGGCGATTTCCTCGCCCAGATCGTAGGGCACGACCATATCGAGATAGCCGCGCTCGTAGACGGGGGCCGTCCGAGGATTGCGAGCGATCTCCAGCCAGTTGACCGACTCCCGGTCAAACTGCGGGAACAGGCCGGCGACGCCGTCGAGCCACAGCTGTTCGACCTCGTCGTCGCTTGCCTGCCACAGCTGCTCGTCGTAGTCCTGGACGTAACTCGCCAGGTAGTAGAGGTGCTCGCCGCCGTAGCGCTCCTCGGGAATGAAGTTCGTGTGCTCGATGAGGACGCCGAAGGGAGCGTCGTCGATGAGATTCAGCCAGTAGGTGTCGGTCAGCGACTCCTCGAGCGAGAGGACCCCACAGACGGTGCCCTGGAAGTCGATCTCGCAGGGATAGCCCGTCAAGTCTTCGAGGACGTTCGGCATCGCGGCGACGACGGCCGCGTCAACCACGTGGGTGGCCGTGCCGTCGTCAGTTTCGATGGTCAGCGAGTCAACGGTGCCGTCGCTGGTCGCCAGATCGGTGACGCGTGCGCCGGTCGTGATGTTCTCGCGGCCGACGGCCTCGACCAGTGCGTCAAGCAGGCGGCCAAAACTCCCCTCGACGTAGCCCAGTTGCTCGCCACGCAGGAGGTCACGCTCCCCGCGGAACTTGACCCGCCCCAGCAGCCAGGCCGCCGAAACGTCCTCCTTCCGGGAGCCGAATTTGGCGTCGAGCAGCGGTTCCCAGAAGTACTCGTAGACTCCGCGGGTGGTGTGTTCGAGCAGGAACTCCTTGATGGGGACGTCCTCGAAGTCTTCGAGGTTCTCGTAGGTATCCGTCCGCGGTTTCCAGCCGCGGACGTCGATCTCGCTGACGAGCATCCCCAGCCGGAACTTGTCGTAAAAGCTCAGATGCGGGTAGGCGAGGATCTCCCAGGGTTTGTCCATCGGGTGGACCTGCCCCTCGACGTAGAAGGCGTCGGACTTGTAGCGCCACTCGATCTCGACGCCGAGCTCCGCGGCGAGTTCGAGGATCGTCCCCTCGGATTTCGAGAGATGATGATAGTACTTCTCGATGGGATCGCCCGCGGTCTCGTAGGTGGCCGCGAGCCCGCCCAGCTGCTCGCTCGCCTCGAAGACCCGGACCTCGTGGCCGCGCTGCTGGAGGCGATAGGCGGCCGCGAGGCCGGCGATCCCACCGCCGACGACACCGATCATATCCCGAGTTCTGCGGTGGCGCGAATAGGCTTTTTCATACAGGGACGGTGCGACAACCGCGGTCGATCAAGGAGGGGGCTCAATCCACCGATTACAGCGTTTGATAGCGGGCAGCGAACTCTTTTGCGGTCGTGTCTGTTTCAGGAGATATGAGCGAATCGACCGCGGATATATCGGATACATTTGCCGCACAGGGCCTCGCGGAGCGCCTCCGCGAGTTCGTCGAGTACGTCCCGAACGGGCAGACAATCCCGGACGGGAGCTGGCGCAGTCGGCACCGCAGCATCGTGTATCTCCTGTTTGTACACGTCCCGCTGCTACTCGCGCTCGGGCTGTTCGAGGGGACCGAATCGCTGTTCTCGGGGGCAACGATCCCCGAAATCCCGCTAACGTATATTGTAGTGGAGTTGAGCGTTCTACTTGGACTGACGCTGCTTTCCGCGTGGTCGCGGCTGCCCCAGCGGGCGCGGACGGGGCTCGCGGCAACCGGGCTGGTGTCAGCTTCGGCGATCCTAGTCCACTTCTCCGGCGGGTTCATCGAGGCGCACTTCCATTTCTTCGTCGTCCTGGGGATCGTAGCAGTCTACGAAGACTGGCTCCCCTTCGGGATCGGCGTCGGCTACGTCGCCGCACAGCACGCCGTCTTCGGAATCGTCGGCGGAGCCGCGGTGTACAACCACCCTGCGGCGATAGCGAACCCGCTGTCGTGGGCGCTTATCCACGCCGCCTTCGTGCTGTGTCTGTCGCTGGCGCTGATGATCAACTGGTACTCGATCATGCGCTCGCGCGAACAGGCCGAACAGCGGCTCCGAGAGGCGGAAGAAAAGACCGCCGAAGTAGAGTCCCTGGCGGAGAAAAACGAAGCTATCGAGGCTGCCCGCGAGGAAGCCGAGGAAGCCAGGGCCGAGGCCGAACGGCAGCAGGCAGAGCTCGCTGAGATGAACGAGCGGCTGGAGGGGGCGGCCGACACCTACAGCGATGCGATGGCACGGGCTGCCGACGGGGACCTGCGCGTCAGACTCGATACGGAAACCGACAGCGACGCAATGGCACAGATCGCGACGGCGTTCAACGAGATGATCTCCGAGATGGAAGGGACAGTCGAGGAGATCCAGACGTTCGCCGGCACAGTCAGCAAGGCGAGTGCGGACGCGGCCGACGGGGCAGCGGAAATAGAGCGTGCGAGCGGAGAGGTGAGTGCGTCCGTCCAAGAGATCGCCCGCGGGGCCGACGAACAGCGAGAGATGCTCGGGAACGTCTCGGGCGAGATGAGCGATCTCTCGGCGACGGTCGAGGAGGTCGCCTCGTCCGCGGCATCGGTCGCGACGACCTCACAGGAGACAGCGGAGATCGCCGAGGCAGGCGAAGCGGAGGCACAGAACGCTATCGAAGACATCCGAACGGTACAGGCATCGCTCGCCTCGACCGTCGACGGCGTCGAGACGCTGGACGATCGAATGGACGAGATCGGCGAGATCGTCGAGCTGATCGGCGACATCGCGGAGCAGACGAACATGCTGGCGCTCAACGCCAACATCGAAGCCGCTCGTGCCGAGTCCGGAGGAACAGCCGGCGGCGACGGCTTCGCAGTCGTCGCCAACGAAGTGAAGCAACTCGCAGAGGAAACGCGGACATCGGCCGCCGAGATCCAGTCACTGATCGAAGAGACCCAGACGCAGACCGAGACAGCGGTCGAAGAGGCTCGGGAAGCCAGCGACCAGATGGACGACGGCGTTGCGTCCGTCGAGGCTGTCGTCGAGCGGTTCGAACGGGTCGCCGAGAACGCCGAACGGACCGACAGTGGTATTCAGGAGATCAGCGACGCGACGGACGAGCAGGCGGCGACCGCCGAGGAGACGGTCTCGATGGTCGAGGAGGTGTCCGACATCAGCGATGCGACCGCCGGGAAAGCACAGGACGCCTCGGCGGCCGCACAGCAGCAGACGGCCACTGTGTCCGAGGTTTCGGACAGCGTCGGGTCGCTGACCGACCGCGCAGAGCAGTTACAGGACCTGCTCGCACGATTCGAGACTGATGGGGAGCGGGTAGCACATCCCCAGGCATGATCGGAAAGTGACGGCACGGTAGTCCGCTACCTTTTTGCGGGTACTCTGGCTACGGCAGGGTATGCTGACAGTGCGGGCGCCGGCGACGAGTGCCAACCTGGGGAGTGGCTTCGACGTCTTCGGCGTGGCGCTCTCCCACCCGGCGGACGTAGTCCGCGTCGAGCGTGCCGACCGGACGACAATCGACGTGACGGGGGCGGGAAGCGAGTTCATTCCCGAGGATCCCGACAAGAACACGGTCGGTGCGGTCGCGGAGGCGCTCGATGCGCCCGCACATATCAAGATCGACAAGGGGATCCGCCCGGCCTCGGGGCTGGGATCTTCGGCTGCCAGCGCCGCCGCGGCCGCTGTCGGGCTCAACGAACTGTACGATCGGGGCAAGACCCGCAAAGAACTGGTGCCGATCGCCGCCAAGGGCGAGGCCGTCGTCTCCGGTGACGCTCACGACGACAACGTCGCGCCCGCGATCCTCGGCGGGTTCACGATCGCGACCCCCGAGGGCGTCACCCAGGTCGACGCCGACGTGCCGCTGGTGGCCTGCCTGCCCGAGATCGTCGTCTCCACCCGGGACGCCCGGAAAGTCGTCCCCGAGCGGACGAGCGTCGACCAGCTGATCGAGACGGTCGGTAACGCCGCGACGCTGACGACGGGGATGCATCGGGACGACCCCGAGTTGATCGGCCGGGGAATGGAGGACTCGGTCGTCACGCCGGCCCGCGCGAAACTCATCGACGGCTACAGCGAGGTCCGACGGGCCGCCCTGGAAGCCGGTAGTACGGGCGTGACGATCAGCGGTGCCGGTCCGGGGGTACTCGCGGCCTGTCGCGAGGACGACCAGTCACGGGTCGCCTCGGCGATGCTCGACGCCTTCGATGACGCCGGTGTCGAGGCCCGCGCTTACCAGACCCGGATCGGTGAGGGTGCGACGATTCACTGATCGTCCGCAGCTATCGGTTGCGACCGCCCGGCGTCGAGCGCTCAGCACGGGATCGATTTCTAACAAGTTCTGTGAAACGCTGCTTTTAGGTTTATCTTCGACCAAGTTACCGGACGTATGGCTATCACGGTGGAGACGTGGCTACGGCTGATCGGTGGCGTCGGTCTCCTGCTCAGTAACGGGTTTTTCGTCACGACCGAGTTCGCGCTGACCCGGGTCCGGCAGTTCGACGAATCGGAGTTCGTCGGACAGAGTCGCGGGCTCGAACGCGCCTGGAACATGACGGAGCGGCTCGAGATCTTTCTGTCGGGCTGTCAGGTCGGCATCACCATCAGCAGTATCGGCCTGGGCGTCGTCGCCGAACCCGCCGTCGCGGCCGTGATGGGCCCCGTGCTCGGTGCGGTTGGGATCACCAGTGGCGGACACACGGCCCTGTCGGTCCTGCTTGCATTCTCCTTGATCAACATGTTGCACGTCATCGTCGGCGAGCAGGCCCCAACCTATCTCGGCATCGAGCGCGCGAAATTCGTCGCCGAGTACGGCTCGGGCCCACTGTACTGGTGGTCGAAGCTCATGTCGCCGGTTATCCTAACTGCGGACTGGGTCGCGAAGGCGTTACTGGGGCTGTTCGGCGTCGAGATCTCTCGCTCGTGGGCCGAAGAGGAGGTCGAAGAGGGCACCGAACCCACGTCACGGGCCGAGCTTCGCAGTCAGATGGGCGAGCGTATGAGCCAGATGGGAATGTCAACCGAACGCGTCGAGGAGGTCATCGGCGCCCTCGATATCGGTGAGACGGCAGTCAGCGATATCATGGTCGACCGAGAGTCGATCGTCGCGCTATCCACGGAAGAGGATCTGGACGCCAATCTCGACCGGATGGACGGGACGCCACACGTCCGATTCCCACTAGTCGAAGACGATTTCGAAGCGTTCGTCGGCGTCGTCTACGCACCGACGGTGTTGCACAACATCGACGAACTGCGGGCCGGCGAGACGACGCTGCGGGAGCTGGCTACGTCGCCGATGACGGTCGCTGCCGATACGGCCGTCAGCGATCTCATCGACCAGTTCCAGGCCGAGAATCAGGAACTCGCGCTAGTGCTCGACGGCGGCGAGGTTGTCGGACTCGTCACCGCGACCGACGCGTTCGAGGAAGTGCTAGGTGAACTCGAGGATCCGATGGATCGAGAGCTCTAGACACCTCGACCCTGCAGTTTCTCTTCCTCGGGCAAGTCGGCGTTTGCGTCGCCTTTCATGCCCGAGCCGATGTTCGAGGAGATTTCGGCGAGTTTCTCGGGGTCGTCCCAGTTGTTGACGGCCTCGACGATGGCCGTCCCCATCGCTTCGGGGTCCTCGGCCCCGAAGATACCGCTGCCGACGAAGATGCCGTCACAGCCGTGGTGCATCATCAGCGCAGCGTCGGCGGGCGTGGCGATCCCGCCGGCGGCGAAGTTGACCACGGGGAGCCGGCCCATCTCGGCGGTCTCGTGGACCAGATCGGCGGGCGCCTCGTGTTCGCGGGCCCACTTCTCGCGTTCCTCGTGGGTCATCCCCTCGAGCTTGCGGATCGATCCCTTGATGTTGCGCTGGTGGTGGACTGCCTGGTTGACGTCGCCAGTGCCGGCCTCGCCTTTCGTGCGGATCATCGCCGCGCCCTCGTCGATGCGGCGCAGCGCCTCGCCGAGGTTGCGTGCACCACAGACGAACGGCGAGGTAAAATCGCGCTTGTCGATGTGATAGCGGTCGTCGGCGGGCGTCAGGACCTCCGACTCGTCGATCATGTCGACGCCGGTGGCTTCGAGGATCTCGGCTTCCTTGGTGTGGCCGATCCGGGACTTGCCCATCACCGGGATCGATACCTCGTCGATGATCTCCTCGACGTCCGCGGGGTCGGCCATCCGGGCGACGCCGCCGCGCTTGCGGATGTCCGCCGGGACGGCCTCCAGAGACATAACCGCGACCGCGCCGACGTCCTCGGCGATGCGAGCCTGTTCTCGGTCGACGACGTCCATGATGACGCCGCCCTTCTGCATCTTCGCGAAGCCGCGCTTGACCAGTTCGGTCCCGCGCTTGAGATCTTCGAGATCTTCTGGCATGCTCACTATTTTGTATTGGGCCCACTTATACTGACGGTTGTCACTCCGTCGGCACTTGCCCGCGTGTCATTCCCAGAGGGCGTAGCAGTCGTCTCTGGGCGGGCCGAGCAGTCGCTCGTTACCCGTTTCGACGGCCGGCTCGCCGTCCACGAGTCGGCCCACTACCGCCGCCTCGATCCCCGCGTTAGCGAGCGCACCAAGGGCCTGCTCGCGGTCGTCCGGGTTGACGGTCGCCAGTAACGCGCCCGATCCGAAGATCCGCAGCGGGTCGACACCCATCGCCGCACAGATCGTCCGCGTCTCCGGACGGATCGGAACCGCTTCCCGGTCGAGTTCGACGGTCGCGCCAGCGGCCTGGGCGATCTCGTAGACGCCCGCCAGGACCCCGCCTTCAGTCGGATCGTGCAATCCCGTTGCGGTCGGCCACAGCGACCGCGCCGCGTCGAGGACGCTGATCTCCTCGAAGAATCCGGCCGCGCGATCGAGCGTCGCTTCGGAAACTGAATCGAGTTCGTCCCGGAAGTCGGTCGCGAGGATGGCCGTCCCCTCGATCCCGGCCCCGGCAGTCAACAGGAGTTCCTCGCCCGGCTGTGCCCCGCCGGTCGGGATGGGATCGTCGGTGCGGCCCATCGCCGTCAGCGAGAGTAGCGGTCGCGAGAGGTCCTCCAGTACTTCGGCGTGTCCGCCGATAATGGCCACGTCGAGTTCGCGGGCGGCCCGATCGAGTTGCGTCGTCACAGTTTCCAGTTGCGTCGCGTCGTCGCTTGGCAGGAAGATCGTACTCGTGAGCCAGGCTGGATCTGCGCCGGTCGCGGCGACGTCGTTGGTCGCGATCGGGACGCCGAGCGTGCCAATGGCTTCGGCAGCCAGCGAGATCGGATCGGAGCTAACGACAAGCGAATCCGGGCCGAGATCGATCGCGGCGGCGTCCTCGCCCGGGGACGGACCGAGAGTCACGCGCTCGTCGGGTGCGCCGGTCCGCGAGAGGACGTGTGCATCGAGCACTTCGGGGTCGAGTTTCCCGACCATACAATCGGCTACACTACCGGTACGTATAGCAACCGCGGATCGGCTTGCCGGAGAAAGCGAGCTGTCGTCGCCTAGTCGCTGCCGAGGACCGCCTCAACCCGGTCGATCAGTTCCCGGTTGCCGAGGAACGTCGGCGTCCGCGCGTGGAGGCCGTCCGGTTCGACATCCAGCAGCGACTTCCCTCCATCGCTGGAGGCACCGCCCGCCGCTTCGACGAGATACGCCAGCGGCGCGGCCTCGAAGTGGACCCGAAGTTTGCCTTCGGGATAGACATTCGACTCAGGGTAGCCGAACAGACCGCCGTACTCCAGCACCTGTGCGAGATCAGCGACTGTCGCGCCACCGTACCGGAGTTTGAGATCACGCTCCAGTTCCTTTGCGAGTTCGTTGACAGCCTCCGATCGATCGATCGGCTTGCCCGCCAGGCCGACGACGGTGTAATCCTCGGGCAGTTCGAAGACGCCCCGTCGCTCGCTGTGGCCGTCCCGAAGCAGGTACTCCTGGACGACGTCGCTGTCGGCCCGGGCGACGGTCATCGTCGTGTACGGGCCGTGTAACACCATCATCGCCGCCACGAGATCGCGACCGTTCGCGGGCAGTTCGCTCTCGTAGACGCCGACGATCGTCCCGACGGAGTTGTTCGACGCGAGGTTGCCCGATCCGTCCAGCGGATCGATCGCGATGGCGTAGCCGTCACCGCAGTCGACGGTCGCCTCACGCTCCTCGCTGGTATAATTTCCTACACCGTCGAGTGGAGCGAGGGCGTCGAAAAACAGGTCGTCCGACCAGACGTCAGCCCCCGTCTGGACCTCGTCGCTCGGGTTCGTCTGGCCCCGCTTGCCCGCGTGTGTTCCGAGATTACGTTTCAAGTAGTGTGACGTCTCCCGAACCGCTCGCTCGATACGGTCGATCGTGTTCATTGCCGGACCCCTGGTTGTGTTCCCACGTCGTCCATACGATGGGTTGGCGGTGAAGATAGTTACATTCTTCTACTGTGAAAGATGGCGAACACGACTCGGCGATCCACTACCGTTTAGTCGGTGCCGTCCCGAGGCGACGACATGGCAACCGCCGGCGTCGGTCGTCGCATCGAGAAGTTGGTCGCGCGCTACTTCGACGGGACGATCCCGGACACGGAGGGAGTCCCGCGATACGTCGCGCCGTTGCCGGAGTGGCTCGAAGACGTGGGCCTGCGGCTGGCCTGGCCGATCGTGCTGGTCAACCTCGTCGGGACGCTCTTTGGCTTCTGGTACTACGCCGGCCGGCCGACCGAACTCGCCGTCGGCGGGCAACTCGGCGAAGCGACGGTCGCGGCCTGGCCGCTGATCCCCGACAGTCCGGTGGCGACGATGTTCATCGGCCTCTCGCTTGCGGCCTGGCGGCTCGATTTCGAGGCCGACTGGTTGCACGCGCTGGCATTTTTCGGCTGTATCAAGCTCGGGCTCTGGACGCCATACGTACAGCTCGCACTGAACGGACCGGGAGAGATCGCACTGTGGCTGTATCTCTTCCTGATCGTGAGTCATCTCGCGATGGCCCTGGAGGCGTTTCTCATCCACCGGTACGCTCGCTTTGCCGTTCCGTCAGTCGCGGTCGCGGTCGCGTGGTACGCGTTCAACGACGTGGTCGATTACTTCTGGCCGATACTCGAGGGACCACATCACACCTGGCTGCGGGCCGAACCGTTCGTCACGACGGCCGCGGGAACAGTCCCGGACCACTCGGTCCCGGCGCACGACTTCGCGGCCGCGTGGGCGGTACTGCTGACGATCCTGGCGACGTTCCTGGCGCTCGCGACGCGCATCGAGAAGTTGAAGCGAGCGTAGCCGGTTGACCAGCCAGGGAGGACGGCTGATTCGTCGTCCGACAGTCAGCTTCGTAGTGCGCCCCCGTCGATCGGAATCTCGGAGCCAGTGACGTAGCTCGCGCGGTCGCTGGCGAGAAAGGCGACGACATCTCCAAGTTCCGATGGATCGCCGATGCGTTCGAGGGGGACGCCTTCGGCCCAGTCGTCCAGGCCGGCTTCGTAGTCCTCGTAATCGCCACGCTCGACCGCGGCTTCGACGAGTTCTTCGATCCGGCTGGTTTCGTGTGCACCCGGCAGGACGGCGTTGACCCGGACATCCGGGGCGAACTCCCGGGACTGGGTCTTGACGAGGCCGATCACAGCGCGCCGAACCGAGTTCGACAGCACGAGGTCGTCGATCACCTCCCGGACCGACCGCGAGGTGATCGCGACGATCGACCCGCCGCCGTCCTCGCGGAGGTGTGGCAGTGCCGCACGGGTGGTCCAGACGTAGCTCATTACCAGCAGATCGTAGGCCTGGTACCAGTCTCGTTCGTCCATCTCGGCGAACGAACCGCTCGGTGGGCCGCCCGCGCTCGTGACGACGTGATCCAGCCGGCCGAACTCCTCGACGGTCGCTTCGACGAACGCCTCGACCGCATCGGGATCGGTGATGTCGGTTCGGACGGCCAACACATCGCCGTCACCGACAGACTGCAAGTGCTCGCGTGCCGCTTCGACGTGTTCTTCAGTCGTGCCACAGACAGCGACATCACACCCCTCGCGAGCCAGTGCCTCGGCGCTGGCGAGTCCGAGCCCACTGGTCGCTGCCGTACAGAGTGCCGCGTTCCCATCGAGTTGCAGATCCATATTCGGCTGTTCGGTATGGATTACCATAATAGTGTTCGCGAGGCAGTGAATTGTGTGATATTGCTCACGCGCTTGCTCCCATCCTGAACGGGTGGGCTTCCGCGCTGTTACTGCTGTGACTCGGTCTCTGCCACGGTGACTTCGCCCGAGAGCAACTGTGCGGACGGGGGAGCGAGCGTGATGTTTTCCTCGTCGAACCGACGTATCACTGATCGGCGGAAGTCAGAGTGGATCGTCAGAACGTCTCTATCCATGGGATCGTCGATCCAGAACTCGGCTTGGACCGTGACTGCATTCTCCCCGAGTTCGAGGATACGTGCGTTCGGTGCTGGATCATCGAGAATCGATTCGTGGTTCGCGGCAATCTGTTGTAACTCCATCAGAGCCCGCTCGGTCTCCTCGTAATAGGCGACGTACATCTGTTCTGTGATCCGATACTTGTCCCGACCGTAGGGCCGGACGATCTCGTTGTTCGTGAGTACAGTGTTCGGTACCGAGATCGTTTCGTTGTCCGGTGTCCGGACCCGAGTGACGCGAAAATCGACGTCTTCGATGATACCCTCCCCACCCGACCACTCTATCCAGTCACCGACGTTGAAGTCCGGATCGGCGATGAGGAACATCCCACTGATAAGTGACCCAAACACTTGCTGGCCGGCGATACCGAGGGCGAACGTGATGGCTGCGATGATGACTGCCGACTCGGTGAGCACCCGTCCGTAGCCAGCAGCAATGACACCCGTAAGAGCCGCAAACCCGATCAGAACTACTCGAAGATACGTCTTCGTTGCCGTCTCGATGGTGGGGTTGTTGCGATTCCGCACTCTGACGGCCCGAGCCGCAACCGGAACAAGAAATACCTGGCCTATGAAATAGACGACCCCGAACCCCACGGCGAACCAGACCAATTCAGACAACACCTGGCTGTACGCTGAGAAGATGTCTGTCACCCAGCCCGGTAGCGAAATCTGTCCGCTCATACACCGGGATGGGAGCCGTACCGACAAAAATCCCAATTGCTGGCGATCCAATGTTATCTTTCACGAGACACCTCGTTGGAGACGGTATGGGCTTTATTGTGTTGCCAGTGGAACTACCCGGTATGGCGCTCGACATCGAGGTCCCGGAACCACCAGACCTCTCGAACCGAGGGACGCCGCGCGAGTTCGAGTGGCAAGAGGAGACCCTCGGATCGGAGGATTTCTACCGCGAAGACATCGAAGACCTGCTCCAGGAGGGTGCGTGGAAGGAGGGATTCAACGAGTGGACCGAGTACGCGAATCTCGATGAAGAGCACGTTCGAATTATCAGCGACCTCGGCCTGTTCCAGGCGTTCGACTTCTACTGGGACCCAGCCGAAGACCGTCTGCGTTTCGACGCTCCAACAATTCCGGACGACTGGAGGGAGCGAAACGCCACCGAGTCGCTCGATTCGAGTACGACCTCGATGATCGACGGTGAGTTGGATGATCTCGGCCGAGTGGTTCAGGAGGTACTGGAGGACTACCTCGAACGGAACGACGAGGTGTCTGACTACGGCTGGGGCGAGGAAACGTACGGTAAGCGCGAGGAGTGAACCCAGTCGCCCCTCGAAACATATGCAGTACGCGTTGCACCGCAGGTGCCGAATTGAAGGGGTTAGCCGACCGGGACAGGCCTGTGAAGACGTTTCGACGACTGTATAGATATCAGAGCTGTCCAGCCACTGGACTTACGTCGCCTGAGACACAGGCACGACGTATGGTTCTTGACTCAGGGGTCAAGACCCGCGATCCGTTGCATGCCAGTCTCACAACAGCAATCAAACGGGCACTTTCACTGGAGGTATTGGTGTCCAGTTCACACGAGCGGGTCGCCTCGGAGTCGTTTATCCGTCGCCGCACCCAGTTTGGCTCGGTGGACGAATTCTGTGCGGCCAGTCCGTGTGACGATGCTACAATTGGGGACATCCAGGGGCTTCCCACCGACGAACGCGACGCGTTCGTGGCTCGGACAACCGATTTCGAGACGTGGGCGGAGATGAAGGACAGCGCAGCGGTAGAAGATCTCGTCACGCTCCAGAACGTCTGATCATCCCAGCCCAGGGAGTGCAGCGAGCACGTGATAGAGGGCGAAGCTAATCGCACCACCGCCGACCATCGAGGCGATCCACGCACCCACAGTATATCCCGTCTTCGTGGTGGATACTCCGCCCGAGCCCGACGAGCCACCGACGAGTCCGGCTCCGACGATACTCGAGATCATGACCTTGTTGAACGAGATGGGATAGCCGAGAGCGATTGCGGCTTGGGCGACGAGAAACGCGGGAATGAACGCGGCGATCGATCGCTTTGGCCCGAGTGACGCGTACTCGCGGGCCACGGCCTGGATGAGGCGTGGCGACCGAAACCAGCCGCCGAGGAGAATTCCGAGACCACCGAGCCCGAGCAGGTATAGAGAGGGGAGACTGAGGGCGGATTCGAAGACTGATTCCAGCGGACCGGTGGCGAGCCCGACCTGCGACCCACCGCTGGTGAACACGACGACGAGGGCGAGCGCGACCAGCATCCGGTTGATCCCGGTCGTGACGTCACGCCGAAGTTGCCAGTGGACGACTGCGACGGTGAGGAGGGCGATCGCGCTTCCAACGAGTGCGATTCCGGCCTCGCCGACCCCTGTCGATGCGACGTCGAACTGACGGGAGATGACGCCCGCAATCGACCCCTGCTCGCTCTGCGGAGCCGGGAGAAACGATAGCTGGATATTGGCGAGTGCGTAGCCGACGGCGCCGGCGAGCAGCGGGATACTCAGCGTATCCGGGATCGTCTCGTCCAGTAACAGCCACGCGAGACCGTACGCGAGGACGCCCTCGACGACCGGAATCGCGAGCCAGAACCCCAGGATCTTGGCGTACGTCACGACTGCAAAGCCGCCGCCCAGAGCGACACCCGCACCGATTGCCGCACCGGTGACCGTGAACGCTGAGGGGATCGGATAGCCGCGTGAGTTCCCGATCGTGATGAGCGTGGCTGCCGTGAGAAGCGTCGCAGTAGCGGCCAGCGGCCAGCGGGGTGATCGTCACGCCGGTCACCAGGCCGTGGCCGATCGTCCCCGAGATGCTCCCGCCCTGTGCGACAGCCCCGAGAGCGGCGACGATCCCGACCAGCAGCGCTCCTCGCAGGGTGGACAGCGCGTTCGCCCCGACGGCTGGTGCGATCGGAGCGGAGTTACTGTTTGCCCCGACAGTGAACGACATAAAAAGCGATGCAACGAGCGCGACAGCGACGATCCCGATTACTGAGGACATAGATGGATTCAGGCGGTGTTGGTACTCAGGGGCAGGACTCCGACACGGCACACTCCCGAACAGATACGTATGATTCTGTCGATAGCGTTCGTTTCTGTCACGTATATGATCGAAATCGATGTGAATGTATTCAGTTGCCGCGATGTATGCACAGATTCGTATGCACCACTCAGCTGGATGTGCATAGATTTCAATGAGAATGCATCGGCTGGGTACCGCTGAGTGATGGGCGGAAACGACTCTCCGAACAGCTAGACTGGGGCTATGATAACACACTCCTAACAAAGTGCCCGGCGCCGGAACGATCGGTCATGGTCTCACTTCGAACTCTCGCTGTCAACGCGATCGTCGGCCTGATCATCCTGTTCATCGCGAACGCCGTCGGCCTAGGCGTACAGATATCGCTCGTCACACTCCTGGTGTGTGCGATCTTGGGAGTCCCCGGAGCGATATTGGTGATCCTGCTCGCACTGCTCGATATCGCCTTCGTGGCCGCGGTGGTCCCGGCGACCCTCGTTTGAGACCGCCCGGATACCCGGGCTTGGCGTCGAAACGGGCCGAGGGGGTTGGGGGCGTACTGCGACGGCAGTTGTACAGGTCGGTGAAGTACCTCGGAGGCAAGCCCCGAGGCTTCCCTGTCTACGGGTCGGCACCGCACCCGGCAAGGGAATTTAATTCCTCCCGACCTTCCCTAGATGGGTTGGCTGGAATTAACACCCGAACACACACGAGGTGTGTCCGTGAGAGTCGGTCGCTCCACTACGACCCGACAGCTCCCGTCTCACCCACCATAGCGGCAGGGTTTTGAGAGGAGTCGCATTTCCAAACCTCGACACGGCCAGCGCGGAATTGAGGTCTTCAACTCCGTCTTTAGGGGTTGTTTTCTGACCGTTACAATCAGATAGTACCTCTGTTGTATTAACTGTTTGGATTACTGTTCGGGCTGACGGGCTTCACCCTCGGGGTCAAGCCCCGAGGAACTCGCCCTACCCCGCCTGTAGAAGCCGCTAGTGTTCTTCTGAGAAATCGTATAGTTCAGAACGCTACCGGGGAAGCTACCCAGTTTCCAACCTGGCCTCATCGAGAACGGCATTAACCGCGCCGCCGATCAGGACGACGATACTGGCGAAGTACAGCCACGTGACAAACAGGAGGACGGCGCCGATCATCCCGTAGGCTCCGTAACGGGAGGCGTTTGCCGCGTAGAGCCGGAAGCCGCTCTGTAGAAGTATCCACCCCCCAGCGGCGACCGCTGCCCCCGGAAGCACCTCACGTATCGACACGTCAACCGGCGGAAGAACGTAGTAGATCGGCAGGAGCACGAGTCCGAGAACGGCCATCAGCAGGAGCGACCCGAAAACGTTGACGAAGGGGACTTCGGGTGGCAGAAACGAGAGCGCGACGCCGACAGCGACGACCAGTCCGAAGCCGAGCGCAATCCCGACCACTACGACGAAGCCGTTCCTGACCTGTTCGATCATCGATGTTTCTACGTCGTCAAGGTACAGCTCGTCGAACGCCTGATCGAGGCCGCGAAAGAGCTTCAGGGCGCTCCACGCGAGCCCGAGAAGTCCGACGACGGACGCGGCCCCTCGGCCGGTGGTGTTCGTAAGCGACTGGGTCACACTGTCCTGGCCCGCCGAGGAGAGCTGCTGGCTGAGCATGCCCGTCACGCGGCCCACCAGTGCGTCGCCACCGATGAACGACGCGACCGCCACAGCGAGCAGTATCAGCGGGATTATCGAGATGAAGGCGTAGAAGGCGATGCCGGCCGCCAGGAACGTCAGATTGCGGTCGACCCCGAGGGTGACGACTGCGCGGATGGTCGATATGGTCTCCTCCAGTGGATCCGGAACGTACCGGCCGATTTGGCTATCGCTGCTCATCGTATTTTTCCATATAGATCCCCATCGCTCCCAGTGGTTAGTTATTCGATGCGTATCGTCGCGGGACGACGAACTCCGGGAGGGCAGGACCCCGATATGCTGGCGTTATCGGGAAAGCTGCGGGCTTACTACGATTTTCGTTCGACGACGCCCATCCGGGTCCCGGACTGTCAGTGGTCTCGTTGACAGTAGCATCAACAATCGTTCGGCAACCGAGTGGTCCGAAGGACCCGGTAGGTCACCGGGAGATTTCCCTGGGGTCGTCTCCCGAGCCTTTGCTCGCTACGTTCGCAAAGACGCCGATTCACTCGCGCGAACGGATGTGAGCGCGAGGCTGACGAGCGACCAACGGGAGCGAGGAGGCTTTTGGCCGAGCTTTTGCAAGCGAGCGGAGCGAGTGCTGCAAAAGGTCGTAGTGTACGCCCGCAACACTAACGACCGACATCATCCCTGGCGGCGTGCCGGGTCAGCCGGGAAACCCTCGTGGCGGGCGGGTGACGCTACGCGTCACCGGATGGCGAGGCGGCGCAAGCCGCCGAGCCGGGGCGCTCTGTGAGCCCCATATGCTGAGACGGCGGTTGCCGTCACAGCGGGATGTACCGTACCTGGGTTCTCCGTGCCGTCATCGCACCCATACGGGAACGCTCGGGCGGGGACTTGTGGTACGCGTTGAGACGTTACCAACGACAGCGCATAAGCCCTTCGCGAGCGGCTACGAATCAGGAGCCCAGGGACCGATCCCGAAAAGGTTGCCCAGCAGCCAGCCGACGGCGACCGGTGTCACGACGGCCAGGCAGATGAGACCGATCCAGCGCAGTGGCGGCGGCTGTAGAGCGAGATAAATGAGGTACAGCGTCCCGACGAGCGGCAGACTCCGCTGGAGGAGGCTCATCAGAGGACGTATTCCGACTCGTGTAGCTGGACGTACGCACCGTCACTGAAGCCGCGCCGGATCCACTTGTAGCGGGCGAGCAGCGACAGCCCACCGAATCCGGCCCCGAGCGCCTGTCTGTAGCGCGATCCCTTGACGGAGAGCATCCGGTCGACGATATCGAACGTCTCGTCCCAGTCGGACGGCCCCATGTCGCGTGCCATCTCGGCGAGCGTAACGTTGCGCAAGACCTCGTCGCCGAGAGCGCGCTCCCACTCGCGATTGTACCGGCCGAGATCGTCCGTCGCGGCGAGCCGGCCGGCGATTTTCCCCGTTCGGACGGCGACGTGGTCGCCGCCCTCGTGGAACGCGGAGGTGGCACCCATCGCGCCGCCGACGACCGCGATGTCAGCCTGCGTCGGCGACTCGATCGGCCGCGTCGAGGAGATCGGATACGCCTCGGTCCCGCCGCGTTTGCCGCGGTCCTCGACGATCGGGAAGTCTTCGAGATCGTACCCGGGATACTGCTGTTCTAGCAGGCGTTCGAGATAGACCCGACCGGGCGGAATCTGCTCGTCGTCGGGCTCCAGCAACGCGTATTCCGCCCGGTTCTGGACGGTGCCGATGTCCATATCGATGGGCATCGTCAGCCCGACGCGGGCGACGTTGCCGTCGTTGGGGAAGATCCACGGATACGCCGTGTGGCCGGGGATGACACCCCACCAGAACTTGAGCAGTTCAGGGTCGAACAACTCCTCGGGGATCCGGCGGTGCTCCTGGTAGGCGATGTGGTTGGCTTTGTCTGGCCCGAGCAGCGAGGCGGTCGATCGATCCGCAGGCATGAATTGATCCAGCGCGTCGATCGTGACTGTCCGCTGCGGACCGTCAGCAAGTACGAGCGCGTCGGCTTCGAGTTGCTCGCCGTCGGCAAGCGTCAGCGTGTGCGTGAACGATCCGGCGTCGAAGGTCGAATCGACGTCAGTGACGCTCGTTCCGACTTCGTAGGAGACGCCAGCCGCCTCGGCTTCCTCGCGGAGCCAGTCGTCGAATCGAGCGCGATGGAAAGTGAATCCGAACCCGTCGTAGCTCGCGCCGATCCCGGTGTCTCTGAGCGTTACGGATTCCGACGGGCCCGCGAACGTCGCGCCGTCGAGTTCCCGCAGAATGATATCCTCCGGGATCTCCTCCGGGTCGTAGTCCATGAGGTCGATCCAGTAATCGAGCATCCCGGCCGCGTCGGTCGAGTCCGGACCTGTCCGCTCGCGGTCCGCACGCGGCACCCCCTTCTCGATGACAAGTGCATCCGCATCCCGCTCGGCGGCGGCCCGCGCGGCCGACATTCCCGCCGGCCCGCCGCCGACGATCGCAACGTCAACTCGTTCCATATGCGTACCCCGACCCGTCGGTAGTTAAAAGTCGTGACCTCGCTCGCGTTCTCGAGTGGCCAACGTATAGCCACCAGTATAACAAGCGCGACGGCCGTCCGTTCGAACAGCTATGTCCGATCGACCCGAGATTCTCGTCCTCCCACAGAAGCCACACGGCATACCGGTCGAATCCCTCGTCGCGTCGCTACGCGAGCGCTACGATGGGACGGTGTCGCTGGCCCGGACGAACGACGCGATCGACAAAGCGTTCCCGGACGCTGAAGTCGCCGTCGGGAACTACATCTCGACCGACATGCTCGAGCGGGCCGACTCGCTTGAACTGTTCGCCTGCTCGTATGCCGGTACCGATCACCTCCCGCTGTCGGAACTGGCCGAGGCGGGCGTGACGGTCACCAACGCCGGGGGCGTCCACGCCTCCAACGTCGCCGAGCACGCCGTCGGCTCGCTGCTTTCACTGACCAGGGGGTTCTTCCGGGCGCGCCGCCAGCAACGCGACCACGAGTGGCGCAACTTCCAGATGGGTGAACTCGCGGGGCGGACCGTCACTATTGTCGGACTGGGTGCGATCGGATCGGCGATCGCCCGGCGACTCCAGCCGTTCGACGTCGATCTCCGAGGCGTCCGCCACACGCCCGAGAAAGGGAGTCCCGTCGATAGGGTGTTCGGCTACGACGAGATCGAAGCCGCGCTCGCCGGTGCCGAGGGCGTCGTGCTCGCGTGTCCGTTGACCGAGACGACCGAGGGGCTGCTCGGCCGGGACGAGTTCGATCTCCTCGATCCGGACGCTGTGGTCGTTAACGTCGCCCGAGGTGGCGTGATCGAGACCGACGCACTCGTGGATGCACTCCGCTGGAACCATATTCGGGGAGCAGGGCTCGACGTGACCGACCCCGAGCCGCTGCCAGCCGAGCACCCGCTGTGGGACTTCGAGAACGTCCTGATCACCCCACACAACGGTGGTTACACGCCCGAATACTACGATCGGCTGGCCGACATCGTCGTCGAAAACGTCGAGCGCGCGGTCGAATCCGGATCGTGGGTCGGCCTCGACAACCAGGTCGTGCCCTAGATGTAGCCTTCCTCGAGCAGGAGTTCGCCGTTGAGAATTGACGCGCCGGCCGCGCCGCGCAGGGTGTTATGCGCGAGACAGTTGAACTGGACGCCGCCGGTCGTTTCCTGGATACCGCCGACCGCGATGCCCATGCCGTTGTCGCGGTTGCGATCCAGCCGGGGCTGTGGGCGGTCGGGCTCCTCGAAGACCCGGATCAGCTGCTCGGGTGAGGAGTACAGGTCGTCGGCCGACGGGTACGATTCCATCGCCTCGACAACCTCCTCGGGCGTGACATCCGCGCTGGTGTCGGCCCAGACGTTCTCCAGGTGGCCGTCCAGGGTGGGGATGCGGTTACACGAGGCGGCGACGTCGAAGCTGTTCCACCGGACCGCCGCGCCGTCGAACTCGCCCAGCAGCTTGCGGGATTCGGTCTCCATCTTCTTTTCCTCGCCGCCGATGTGCGGGATCGCGTTGTCGATGATCTCCATCGAGGAGACCCCGTTGTAGCCCGCGCCGGAGACGGCCTGCAGCGTCGAGACGTCGATGCGTTCGAGCCCGAACGCGTCGTCCAGGGCCGCCAGCGGCGGCACCATCGTGATCGTCGAGCAGTTGGGGTTCTTGATGATCGCGCCGTCCCAGCCGCGCTCGTCGCGCTGGACCTCGATCAGATCGAGGTGTTCCGGGTTGACCTCCGGGATTGTCAGCGGCACGTCCGGATCGGTCCGGAAGTTCGAGGAGTTCGAGGAGAGGACGTAGCCCGCCTCGGCGAACTTCGGTTCGACGGCCTCGCCGACGCTGGAGGGGAGCGACGAAAAGAGGAGGTCGATATCGTTCGGGACGTAGGTCGGGTCGGTCTGGCGAACCTCCAGATCCGCGACCGACTCGGGAATCGGCGTGCCGATGCGCCACTTGGCCGCCTCACGATAGGATTTGCCCGCGCTGTCCTCGCTTGCGGTGACAGCAGCGATCTCGAACTGTGGGTGGGGGTCGAGCAGCTGGATGAGTCGCTGTCCGACTGCCCCTGTTGCGCCGAGGATGCCGACGGTCGTTGTCATGGTACTCGGGGGTAGCACGGTGCGCGGTCAAAACAGTTTGGATATTCCCGAGGCTCACCGTGTAGGTGCTGGACGGAAACAGAAACGACAGCGAATCCGAGAACGGCTTACTGGTTCGAGAACTCGGCGTCGTCGTCGAACGACGATTCGGTTTCCGGCTCGACCTGAGGTTCGGTCTTCGACTCCGTCTCGGGCTCGGACTGACTCGGCGCAGGCTCGGACTGACTCGCCTCGGAGGATTCGCCACCCTTCATCTCCTCGAGTTCCTGTTCGACCTGTTCGCGCCCCTTCTGGAACTCGCCGATCGCCTGCCCGGAGGAGCGAGCGAGTTTGGGCAGCTTGTTCGCGCCGAACAGCAGCACGGCGAGCAGCAGCAGCCCCAGCATTTCCGGGCCGCCGAGCATTCCGAATTGCAGGATTGTATCTACCATCACTATCCGGTTGTTACTCCCTGTCTATTATAGTCTTTTTGGACCTCCCAGCTCCCCGAGAACCGACGCTGATCGGGGTCAATGCGGGAAAACCGACCACTGCGGAGATCGACACAGACGCCGGCGCTCAAACACAGAGGTGAGGAAGTCCCGTCATCGCGTCGAAATTCTCCGGATACGGGATCGTCTTATGGGCCGTCCCCGTACACCCGGTCGATGGTAACGACTGGCGACTCCGCACCCGACTTCACCGCACCGCTCGCGAACGGCGATATCGACTCGTTCACGCTCTCCGATCGCCTCGACGAAGCGCCGCTCGTGCTGGCGTTCTTCCCGGGATCGTTCACGAGCGTCTGCACACACGAGATGAACGCCTTCCAGGACGACCTCGAGGCCTTCGAATCCGCCGGGGCCGCCGTGTACGGCGTCAGCGTCGATTCGCCGTTCGCGCTCAACGAGTTCCGCGAGAAGCTCGGACTGGAGTTCGACCTGATCAGCGACGCCGACAAGGAGATCACCGAAGCCTACGATATCCAGATGGACTTCGCGGAGCTGGGCGTCCACGACGTCGCAAAACGGTCGGTCTTCGTCGTCGACAGCGATGGCACCGTCCAGTACGCGTGGATCAGCGACGATCCGGGCGTCGAACCGGAGTACGACGACGTGCTCGCGGCCGTCGAAACGCTCGCGTAACGGGCCGGCAGGGCGGAAAAATTATATTTGCGTCGCTGCTACTACCCGTTAGTGAGTATCAACGTCGATACACGGGTTATCGACCGCGGCAGTGACGAATACGTCGAGGACGCCTGGAAGCTCAAAGAGCGTATCCGGCGTTCCGACGGCGTCCTGCGCCAGCGTCGGCGCTTTTTCGAGAACGCGTATCGACGATCGAAGGTGTACGTCTATCTCAACCGGGCGCGGCCGACGAAACTGATCGGATTCGCAGCGGTGCGACGCGACGGGTACGTTCTCTTTCTGGCCGTCGACGAACAGTACCGCGACGAAGGCTTCGGGAAGCGACTCATCGCGCGGGTCGCCGAGGACTACGATACCGTGACCTGTCACGCCCGGACGACCAACAACGGGGCCATCTCGTTTTACCAGCACCTCGGCTTCGAGATTCAGCGCCGGATCGACAGCTACTACGAGGACGGCGGCGATGCGTACTACCTCAAACTCGGCGATGACGGCTCGATCACCGATCGTCTCTCGAAGTTACTCGGTCGGTGATCGCGGTGACGAAAACGCTTTAGCCCCGAGTTCGCAAACAGTGAGTCGATGGAAGAACGGACGCGCGCGTACCTCCGGGGTCGGTTCGGCGATCACTACCGACGGGCCGAGCTGACGCCGCCGCCCGGCGCTAGCGAGCGCGAATGGGGCTACATCCCCTGGACCGACGGGCCTGGCACGACGATGGTGCGCCACCGATCGCTGCTCGATCTCGGCGCTATCGAGGACTTTCTCGCCCGCGAGCGCCCCCGGCACGTCTACTTCTCCGCCGGGCGATACGACGACCCGAGCGCCTCGTCGATGAGCCAGAAAGGGTGGCGCTCGTCGGATCTGGTCTTCGATCTCGACGCTGATCACCTGCCGTCGGTCACGCCCGGTGAGGATACTTACGCAGAGATGCTTGCGGCGTGCAAGGACGCGTTACTCCGCCTGCTCGACTTTCTCGAAGACGACTTCGGGTTCGAGCAGTTGACCGTCGTCTTCTCCGGCGGTCGGGGGTATCACGTCCACGTCCGCGATCGGGGGATCCAGACCCTCGATCGCGAGTCGCGGCGGGAGATCGTCGATTACGTGCGCGGGATCGGCCTGGAGTTCGACGCACTGGTCGACGAGGAGGCCGTCGGCGGAACGGCCGGCCGGAGCAGTCCCGCACACAAGCGGACGCTCGCGACAGAAGGGGGCTGGAGCGGTCGCGCCCACCAGTACATCATGGACACCGTCGACGAGCTGCTGGCGCTCGACGAATCGTCGGCGACCGACCGACTCACCGCATACGATGGGATCGGCGACGGCAAAGCCGAGGCCGCACTTCGGGCCATGCGGGAGAACACCGATCAGCTTCGGGCGGGGAACATCGACATCCATCCGGCCTTTGTCTCGGTCGCGAACGCGCTCGTCGAGGACGTCGTCGAGCAGGACAACGCACCCATCGACGAGCCGGTCACGACGGATACGAACCGTCTGATCCGGCTGCCGGGCAGCCTCCACGGCGGGAGCGGGCTAGCAGTCCAGCGGCTCGATCGGGACGAGCTGGCGGCGTTCGATCCGCTCGTCGATGCCGTCCCGGAGACGTTCGTCGGCCACGATATCACCGTCGAACTCACCGAGGACGTACAGGTCGAACTCTACGGCGATAGCTTTACGGTCTCGGAGGGAGTTCGTTCCGTCCCGGAGTACCTCGGCGTGTTCCTCATGACCCGGGGACGCGCGGAGAAGGGACAGGAATAGTATGGATCTCGACGAACTACAGACGGTCAAGAGTCGCGAGCGCCAGACTGACAGCCTCCAGCAGCTGCGCGACTCCTTCTATACTGAGGCGAGCGAGTACCTTCAGGAATTGCGTGACGCGCGCGATCAGGCGGCCGAACTCGCGGACGACCCCTGGAACGATCCCGAGGTCGGCCGTCTGTCCGACGAGATCGAGACCGCGGAACAGACCGTCGAGGCGATTCACAAGCGCCGGGTGGCCAAGATCGTCAAGAACGCGTCGCTGGCCGCCCACGGCTCGGCAGTCGACGACAGCGGGTTGACGACCGAAGAGCAGGGGATGTTCGACCAACTCGTGGCCGACATCGAAGCAAACCGTGAGCACGTCCTCGATAAGATCGCCGGGGAGCTCCCGGCCGACAGTTCGCCCGAGACTCCCCAGACAGCGTCAGTCGAAGGGGCGAGCGCCGAATCGAGTCCCGCGGCGGGCGCGGCCGAACACACTGGACCGGATCCGTCAACCAGCGAGGGACCAGCGCCCGACGAACGTACTGCAAACACCCCTGACGGGCCCGGACCGAGGGATCAATCGACCGCCGACCCATCGAGCCGTCCCGAGGCAGAGCCGCCGGATGCGCCGCCCGGCGGGATCAACGCGGACGACGACTCGACGGACAGTGAGCAAGCGGTGCCAGCGGCGGACGTGATGAACGATGGCGGCAGTACGCAGGCGGCTGACCCGGCGACGGCAGGCGCCCCTGCCGATCCAGAGGCGGGGTCAGGGTCGCCACCTCCGACGGATGCGTCCAGTAGTTCGGATCGAGCGGACGGGGTCGACCGTCGAACGGTCCGAATCACAGAGGAGGTCGGCGAGATCCTGGGCGTCGATCAGCGCGAGTACGACCTCTCGGCGGACGACGTGGTCACGCTGCCGGAAGCCAACGCGAAGCCGCTGCTCAACCAGGACGCGGCACAGCAGCTAGATTAGGCTGGTAACTCCGGCTCCGGCCGTTCACCCAGTGTCAGCGTAACTGTTTTCCGGTCTCCGTCACGGATGACCGCAATCTCGATCGCATCGCCGGGGCTCGTCTGCAGGGCCAGGAACGTCGACAGCGCCTGCTGTGTCGGGATCGGCTGGCCGCCCATCCGCTTGATGATATCCCCTCCCTGCAGGACGCCGTCTGCGGGGCCGCCGCTGGTCGCTTCGCCGACGTAGATGCCACTCGCCTCCCGGAGGCCGAGATTGCTGGCGATGTCCGGTGTGACTGGTCTGAGTGTGATCCCCATATACGAGTGGTCGTAGTCGCGGTGTTCGATCAACTCGGGGACGACACGGGATACGAGCGCACCGGAGATAGCGAAGCCGATGTTGTCGCCACCGCCGGAGTTGATGACGCCGACGACGTTTCCCCGCAGGTCGACCAGCGGGCCGCCGCTGTTTCCGGGGTTGACCGGCGCGTCGGTCTGTATCGCGTCCGGGATCGAAAACCGGCTGCCGCCCGCGGCGGGAAGCGATCGGTTGAGGCCGCTGACGATGCCCGAAGAGACGGACCCGGAGAATCCGAAGGGGTTGCCGATTGCCAGCACCTCCTCGCCGATCGGCGGGTCCTGTTCTCGCAGCGGGAGGGCAGCGGCCGAGTCGGGCAGGCCTTCGGGAACCAGTACGGCGAGATCGCTATAGACGTCCGTCGCGTGGACGCTGGCCGATCGCCACTCGCCGGTTCGGAGCCGGATGAACACTGCCGTCGCGTCTCTGACGACGTGTTCGTTGGTCACGACGTGGCCATCGGCGTCGTAGACCCAGCCGGTGCCGCGGCCGACGCCCGTCGGTGTCCGAACGCGGACCTCCGCGACGGAGTCCCGAACCCTCCGATATACGTCGGTAAAACGGGATGGATCGCCCAGATCATCAGGCGTTGCCAGCGGCTGTAACGTCTCGACGTCCCCTGGCGGCACGGACGTGTCGTCCGTCGTTTGTCCGCTATCGTTCGCCGGTGCCGTTGCGCACCCCGCAAACGCGAACGCCGAGCCTGTCGCGACCGCACCCAGGAACCCCCGTCGTGTGACCTCGTCGGGCATGTTCCGTGTTCAGGACGTGATGTGGATAAAGGCTCGGGGGAGAGCGCAAGCATTTTTTTACAGCACAGCCGACCCTGCTATAGGGCGTGTGGCCTAGCGGACAGGGCGAGAGGTTCCTAACCTCTCGATCGCGGGTTCGAATCCCGCCACGCCCGTCCACTTTTTACTCCCTCGGGTTTCCTCGGGCCTTCGGCCCTGCGGGAACCGCTCGGTCGCAAAAACATGGGGAAAAACCCCTCCGCGCTCACACTGTTCGCGCGGAGTGAAACGGCGGCCTGCGGCCGCCGTATGCTTGATTTCGAGTTCCGCCACGCCCGCTATCGTATCAGGCGACAATGGGTCAGTGGCGCTGACCCGGAGTCAAGCGCAGAGGTCAAGAGTGGACGGCTCCGAATACGATCCATGTGGCCGTGGGGACACCTCGCCGTCGGCTATCTGCTCTATCGGGCTATCGCTCGTGATCGGCCCCTGGATGCCGGACCGATATTCGCGCTGGCAATCGGCACACAGCTTCCGGATCTGATCGACAAGCCGCTGGCGTGGACAGTCACGCTACTCCCCAACGGGCGATCGCTGGGCCATTCGCTGGTCGTCGCCGTACCAGTGCTCGTCGGGATCGCGTTGGTCGTCGATCAGCACCGGCGCCAGGCCGCGTTCGCACTGGCTGTCGGCTACCTCACCCATCTCGGCACTGACGCACTGTACCCCGCACTCGCTGGCGACTGGTACTACGTCGGGTTTCTCGGCTGGCCGATCGTCCCGCCGATCGCATACGCCGACGAATCCGCCGGAATCGTCGCCCATCTCATCGGCTTCGAGTTGACGCTCACCAGCGGGTTCGAGTTGCTGCTCGTCGGTGGCGCCATCGTGCTCTGGCTCGCGGACCAGAAGCCGGGCTGGGATGCCACGCGTCGCGTCCTGCGCGGCGCTATTGGAATTTAAGAACAGGGATCACGGTCGCCGTGGCTGGTCGTGCGGTTCGCGAGAGGAGTCCTGGGCAGATTCGAACCGCGGTCACCCCACTCGCGGACGCTTGCTCCGCACTCTGCTTCGAATCCTGTTGGGACGATCACTGCTCGCTATCGCTCGCAAAAGTAGTCCCGGGCGGATTCGAACCGCCGTCAGAGGCTCCAAAGGCCTCTATGATTGGCCGCTACACCACGGGACTACAACGTCCATCCGGTCGTATGTCCTTCGGGGAGTTATACTTTCTTTTCTGGTCTGGAACCGATCACCCTCAATCGGACGCTTCGATCTCGGGTTCGAGACACTCACAGACGTCGTTTTCGGGATCGAAACAGTCCGGGCAGTCGCCGTTTCGGTCGACGATCGTATCGAGTCGCTCGGCGACGGTCTCGTCGATCACGCTTTCGAGGGTGCGGGCCTCGGCCCGGAAGTCCTCGACTTCCAGCACCTGCAAGAGGAATCGCTCGATGATACAGTACGTCTCCAGCGCGTCCCGTGCCTGCCGGATCCCCTCGTCGGTCAGATCGACGCCTTTGTATTTCTCGTGTTCGACCAGTTCCTGATTTTCGAGCTTCCCGACCATCTCGTTGGCGCTTGCGGGACTGACGTCCAGCCGATCGGCGATCGAGCCGGTCGATGCCGGCCCGTCCTCGACCTGCTGGATCAGGTAGATCGCCTTGAGATACTGATCCGCCGTGTTCATTGTTCCCCCATGAGTTCCGTGACTTCTTCGACGCCCTTTGCCTCCTGCTCGCGGATCGACTCCAGCGTCGAGAGCAATCGCTCACGGCCGACACTGAACTCGGTCGAACTCGCCTCGATCGCCTCGATCAAGTCGTCGTAGAACTTGTATGTCGTCTCCTCGTTGCACAACTGATCGTAGAGCACGTCGTCGAAATCGCTGTCGGCCTCGTAGGTCGCCTCGACCAGCGTCTCGATCTCCTCGAACGGGACCGTCTCCGCGTCCAGATCCGCGATGAGCCCTTCGAGCTGATCGCGATGGGTCGCCGACTCCTCGGCCGCCTCGGCCATATACGTCGCGACGGACGTCTCGTCGGCGATGGCTTCAGCGTGTTTCGATGCGCGCGCTTCGACGACTTCTTCGAGGACGATCCCGATCTGCAGCAGGCGCGCGAGCTGGTGGTCCGACGCCAGAGACATGCCGACGCTCACGGGTCCGTTCCCCCCGCTGGATCGAAGCGTGTCTGCATAGCCGTGGGTCAGAGTGGCGCGGCCTTAACTGTTTTCAGGCGCTAAGCCCCCTTCCTCAAGGAGCGAACCGCGAGACTGCCCCGGATCGACTTCGAGATCGCAGTCGCCAGATCTGCGTATCGGTCCACCGGCCGTTTCGCAAGACTTTCCGTGAACGGCCCTGTCACTCACGGTCGTGAGCCGTCTTCGTCATCCCCTCGTACAGGTCGGTCTGGCCGTCTTGCTGACACTCCCGTGGACGGGAACGGTCGCGTACAACTTCCTTGCACCGGTCCTTTTCGGCGGGAGCCCGATTCACCTCGAAACCGGACTGGAAGTCCTTACTACGGGACTGGCCGTCCTCGGGGCGTCGTTCCTGCTCGCGTGGGCGGCCGAGACGGCCGAAAAGGACGTCCCGCGGGCCTTTGCCATCGCCGTGCTCGCGATCCTGGCTGTCGCACCCGAGTACGCCGTCGACGCGCTGTACGCCTGGAACGCCGGGGCCGGCGGCGCGACGACAGCCGCGTGTAACCCGGCGCCGTCGATGGGAACCCAACTCGGGGAGGCCTGTCACGACGCCAACCTCGCGGTCGCGAACATGACCGGCGCCAACCGGATCCTCATCGGCATCGGCTGGGCCGGGATCGCCTTCTACACGGTCTGGCAGGCCTACAAGACACGCGATCCCGCCGTCGAGAAACGCGACGGGTTCCTCACGGACGTCATCCACATCGACCGCGGGCTTTCGACGGAGATCGCCTTTCTGCTGGCCGCGACGGTCATCGCCTTCGCCGTCCCGCTCGCGGGCGGCATCGGCATGTTCGATACGCTCTTGCTGGTCAGTCTCTACGTCCTCTATATCGGGATCGTCGTCCGCGGTGACGTCGAGGACGGCGAAGAACAGGTCGGCGTCCCCGCTTACTTCCAGGCCAAGCGCCGGGCGATGCGGATCCCGATCGTCCTCTCGCTGTTTGTCTATTCGGGGCTGATGATCTTCATCGCCGTCGAGCCGTTCGCCCACGGACTGGAAGCGATCGGCGTCTCTATTGGCGTTCCCGAGTTCTTCATGATCCAGTGGATCGCGCCGCTGGCCAGCGAGGCACCGGAACTGATCGTCGTCGCCGTGCTCGTCAACAAGGCCCGTTCGACCGCCGGGTTCAACGCCCTGATCTCCTCGAAACTCAACCAGTGGACGCTGCTGATCGGGACGATCGCAGTCATCTACTCGCTGGGGCTGGGATCGCTCGGAACGCTTCCCTTCGACACCAAACAGACCGCGGAGATCTGGATCACCGCCGCCCAGTCGTTCTTCGCGCTGTCGATCCTGATCAACTTCGAGATGTCGATGCGCGAGGCCGTCGCACTGTTCGCGCTGTTCATCTCGCAGGTCGCCATCGAGTTCCTCATCCTGCGCGTACTCTCGCTTCCCCATCCCGAGGCGGCGAGTCTCACGATGTTGCACGTCTACACCGCAGTCTACCTGCTGCTTGGAGTCGCGCTGTTTTACCGCCGCCGGCACGCCCTGGGAGAGGTGTACGCCCGAGCCGGTAACGCCGCCCGGACCGCCGTCGGGAAGGAACCGGTCGCCATCGAGGGAGGGGACTGATGCTGGGGATCGTCGTCTCGCGGGCCGACAGCGCCTCGGTCCACATCGGCGAGCACCTGCGGGCGGTCGCCGACTGGGAGCGAGAGACCGACGAGTCCCGCCCCGACGGCGAGGGCGGCGGAACAGTGTACCGACTCGACGGCGTCGAGCTCCGCGAGTTCGACCCCTTCCATCTCGAACTGGATCGCGTCGCCGAGGCCTTCGGCGACATCGACCTGCTGGTCTTCGCCTCCCGCCACTCCGGGGAGACCGGACAGTTGCTGACCGCCCACCACACGGGGAACTTCGGACCCGCCGAGTACGGCGGCGAGGCGGGCGCGTTCGCGGCAGCCTGCCCGAACGCGCACAGTCGCGTCGTTGAAGCGCTGAGCCACCACGCGCCCGAGGGCTACGAGGTCGGCATGGAGTGTACTCACCACGGTCCGACCGAGGTGGGCGTCCCGTCGATGTTCGTCGAAGTCGGCAGCGACGAACCCCAGTGGGACGATCCCGACGCGGCCCGGGCGGTCGCGAAGGCCATCCTCGACCTGCGAGGCGTCGGTCCGCTCGCACCTCGGGAGGATGGAACCCGTCGCCACGTCGTCGGGTTCGGCGGCGGCCACTACGTCCCCCGGTTCGAGCGGATCGTCCGCGAGACCGACTGGGCCGTCGGTCACATCGGGGCCGACTGGGGGATCGACGCGATGGGCGATCCCGAGGAGCATCGGGACGTACTCGAAGCGGCCTTCGAGGCCAGCGCCGCCGACCACGCCGTCCTGGCCGAGGATCGCCCCGATCTGGAAGCCACCGTCGAATCGCTGGGCTACCGGGTCGTCGGCGAGACGTTCGTCCGCGAGACGACCGGCGTCCCGCTGGCGCTGGTCGAACGGATCGAAGACGCGCTCGGGCCGATCGGCGAGGGGACGCGGCTCGGCACGCGGGCGGGTGAGTTCGACGGCGAGTTCGTCGTTTCCGACCTCCCCGCGGAGCTCCGGGACGAAGTACAGGGCATCGACCCCGACGCGGCCCGGGAAGCAGTCGAGTCGATCGCGGTCGCCTTCGAGACCGTCGAGGGC
The DNA here is from genome assembly GCF_017094465.1 of Halapricum desulfuricans. Classification (NCBI taxonomy): domain Archaea; kingdom Methanobacteriati; phylum Methanobacteriota; class Halobacteria; order Halobacteriales; family Haloarculaceae; genus Halapricum; species Halapricum desulfuricans. Next base: position 805,515 of record NZ_CP064791.1, on the reverse strand, counting down.
GGGACGCGACTCGGCGATCGGGTCGCGCTCATCGGCGAGAGCGATCGCACGGCAATCGTCGAGGCGTTCGCCGAGATCCTCGAATCGAAATACGAGTCCGTCGAGCTGACCGCCGAGGCGGTGATCGCCCACAAACGGGAGTTCGACCCCGAGAAGGCCCGGACGCTCGGCATCTCCGAGGGGCCGGCCTTCGGGAAACTCTCGGCGGGCCAACCCGTCGAGGTCGACGGCAAGACGATCGAACCCGACGTGGTCCACGTCGAGCGCGAGTCCCGGTTTCAGCTGTAGACACCCACGTTTCGTTTCCAGATTCCGGAACGTCATCCGTCATGCGCCGAAACCCCCTAATATCCTTCCTGGCCGAAATTCCCGTACGACTCCAATCGAAAAATGCGTCAGACGCTCGTCAGCCGAGGTGCAAAGAATAAAATAGGTGGCTCTGCAATCCCCCTTTAAATATGGACTCGATCATCGACGAAGCCATGGAGGAAGCCGACGAAGAGCATCAGGATCCGGCTTCCGAGGGCAGCACGGAGTCGTCGTCACAGGAGGTCTCGACGTCCGGGCAGATGAGCGACGCGGAACTGGCCGATGTCGTCGAGGATCTGGAGACGAAGATCACCGTCGTCGGGACGGGCGGTGCCGGCGGGAACACCGTCACGCGCATGATGGAGGAGGGCATCCACGGCGCGAAACTCGTCGCGGCCAACACCGATGCCCAGCACCTCGCCGACGAGGTCAAAGCCGACACGAAGATCCTCATGGGCCGCAAGCGGACCGGCGGTCGCGGGGCCGGTTCGGTCCCGAAGATCGGCGAGGAGGCCGCCCAGGAGAACATCGAAGACATCCAGCAGTCGATCGACGGCTCCGATATGGTCTTTGTCACGGCCGGGCTCGGCGGCGGAACCGGGACGGGATCCGCGCCGGTGATCGCCCAGGCCGCCCAGGAGCAGGGTGCACTCACTATCTCTATCGTCACCATCCCCTTCACCGCGGAAGGTGAACGCCGACGCGCGAACGCCGACGCGGGCCTCGAACGACTGCGGGCGGTCTCGGACACGGTCATCGTCGTGCCCAACGATCGGCTGCTCGATTACGCGCCCTCGATGCCGCTGCAGGACGCCTTCAAGATCTGTGACCGCGTGTTGATGCGCTCGGTCAAGGGTATGACTGAACTGATCACCAAGCCAGGGCTGGTCAACGTCGACTTCGCCGACGTTCGCACGATCATGGAGAACGGCGGCGTCGCCATGATCGGGCTCGGCGAATCCGACAGCGAGAACAAGGCCCAGGATTCGATCCGTTCTGCCCTGCGCTCGCCGCTCCTGGACGTGGAGTTCGACGGCGCGAACTCCGCGCTGGTCAACGTCGTCGGCGGACCGGACATGTCCATCGAGGAGGCCGAAGGCGTCGTCGAGGAGATCTACGATCGGATCGACCCCGACGCGCGGATCATCTGGGGGGCGTCGGTCGACCAGGATCACGACGGCAAGATGGAAACGATGATCGTCGTGACCGGCGTCGACAGCCCGCAGATCTACGGCAAAAGCGAGGCCGAACAGGAGAAAGCCGCCCAGCAACTCGGCGACGATATCGACTACGTCGAATAACACCGCCCACGGCGGTCAACACACGCTGTGTTCGGCACGCGGCGCGTGATACTTGTACCCGGCAGACGCATTCAGGTGTATGGACGGGCACCGACGGTCGCGTCGTGACGTACTTGCTGGCGTGGCAGGAGTGGCTGGCGTGGCCGCGGCCGGATGTCTCGATCGGGTCCCCGTGCTCGGTTCCGATCCCGCTCCGTCCGTCGGCCCCGTGCCCGCTGGGGCAGTGGCGTTCGCCACCGTGGACGTGGCGACACTCCTCGAATCCGACCCGTTGCGTGGTCTGCTCGACGATGCAGTCCCCCTGACCGATGTCGACGGGCTGTCCGAGACCGTCGACGGACGAACCGGGCTCGATCCGCGCGAGGTCGAGACCGCCTCCGCGTTTCTCACACCCGGGGCAGAGATGAGTGGCGGCGTGATCGACGCGGCGTGGGACACCGACGACGTCGTCTCGGCGGTCGAATCGCAGGGCCGGACACCGACTGAAACGACCGTCGAAGGCGTCTCCGCGTACACCTTCGAGACGAGCGATCTGACGGTCAGCTCGCTCCCGGACGGCCGAACGGTCGCCGGCGTCGGCGGCGGCACCGGTGCGATCATCGCGACCGATGCGGGCTCGAAGGCCGGTATCGCGGCCGGGGTTCGGCGTGCGTACGGACGGGTTCCGTCCGGGCCGGTCGGGTTCGCTATCGACGCCGGCAACGCCGACGAAGAGACGATCACGGCGATCACGCGGGAGCTGCCACGGTTCGCGCGCGACGTGGTCGACAGTATCCGATTCGTCGCCGGGTCGCTATCGGCTGTCGACGGTCGTCCCCGTATCAGGGTACAGGTGACTGGCAACGACGGGACCGGTGCCAGACAACTCAAAGAGTACGTCGAAGCGATCCCTGCGCTCCTCGATCAGCGACTCGACGACAACGCTATCAGCGATGCCCTCGACGATGCCACGATATCGAGAGACGGAACCCGTGTGACCGTGACGCTACTCGGCCGCGAGACCGTTCAGCCGCTGGTTGACGCGGTGGTCCGACGGATCGCGCTGTCCGTGCTCTCGCCGTCGCTGTCGTGACTCGTGGTGTCTGATCGCGGTGACCTGGCTGAGACGATGGGAATTTATAAACGCTGGAAGGCCTACGTTCGTGCAACGGCGGGCCAGTAAGCTACCCATGACTGAAGTCAAGGGCTTTCCCCGTGGCGGTTTCTGCCCTCGCTCCAAGGAGTGTCACAGGCGGGTCGCACGACGCCGTGGTTCTGCCCGGCTGAACTGTGCTGTTCAATCGGGCATACTCCCGCCGGGCTTTATGCGTCGGGGGCGGCTGGCGTCAACACACCGCTTTAACTCAGCGTGGACTCGAACGCTTCGCGCCGCCAAAACGGCGGTCGGAGCGGCGTCGTCAGCATCCCGCTGTTCGGGGCCGGCCTACGGCGGCCCCTCCGGGGCGTCCGTTTTGGCCGCCCCGGAGTGTAGGATCAGATACAGACAGGATGGAATTAAATGTGTCGATAGAGAAACCGTCGCCGACCAGAGCGCACTGGTCGGCAGCGCAGCCGACGCGCTTCCGCCCACCCCTGAAGGAGTGGGCTTCCGAGCTGGACACCTATGAGCGGCGACGAACGGAAACTCCTCGACGCGGCTGGCGACATTTGCTACGTGGTGCGGGACGGCCAGCCCGTCGACCAGCCGTCCTGGTCGTCCTCGCGGCTGCTGTTGACGAACAAGCGGCTCGTCGTCGCGGAAAACGGCTCGAAACGGACGATCCCGCACGGCAAGGTGACGATCCCTCGGGACGATTCGGTCGTGCCGGACGAGATCGATGCGGCCGGTGCGGTCACACTCCGCATCGAGTCGTCAGTGCTGCTCGTCACGGCGACCGGTGAGGACGACTTCGTCGAGACCTATTGCCGAGCGAATCTCGGTGGGACCGTCGTGCTCGCGAAGCACCCGGCAGTCGTCGGCGGCGTCGTCCAGGACGAGGCCGCCTGGGAGAAAGCGCAGTTCGCGCTCGAGGAGGACGTATTCAGGTTGCGGTTCCCCGACGGCGACCAGCTGACAGCCGAGGTCGAGGACGTCGGGACGGTCGAGGAGCGGACGGGCACCGTGATGGGCTCCCAGCGCGATATCGTCGCCGTCGAGCACACTGACCAGGACGGCCGCAGCGTCGAGACCCACTTCTCGGGCAACACCCGACATACGACCGTGCTCGCGACGCTGTTCGAACACGTCGTCGAGCGCCGCGGGGACGACCACGAGCTGTCCGACACCGAAAGCCAGGTCCTCATGGCACTGTACTCGGGCGTCTCGCCGTTCGAGATGGCGGATTTCGTCGGGATCAGCGTCGAGGAAGTCGAGGAAATCTACCAGCACCTGCTGGAGATCGGAGCCGTCGACGAAGTCCGTACTCGAACGGAGGTCACGCTGAACGCGGAGGGCCGAAACATGGCTAGCGAAGCGATGAACGAGCAGTGACTTCTCCCACGACTAAAGTCGTGTGCTTCCCTCACTGAGGGTTAGGCCCACGTCATCTGGGGAGTTCGCAGGTTCCATCTCACCGCTAGTTCCTTCGAGTACGACCTGCGTTTCAGGCTGAGCCACAACAGCCCCCACCGTGGATAGCGGGCTCTGAATGTCCTTACCCACGGCTCGTTTGCCGATGTTCGTCGCACCATTCTTGTCGCCGTTGTCATCCAGTCCACAGTCGTGGCACTCGACACGCCCCTGCACCTCACGACTCGTGTTCTTCGACCCACACCGCCAACACGTCATAGATGTGTCGTACTCGTTCACAGGGATACACTCGCGCCCGTCAAGATGAGATTTGTACGTGAGGATGTTCGCCATCTTCGCATACGGCATCTTGTGGGTTTTATCGTTCACGTACCGTCCCTCGTCGTTGTCGAATCGCAACCCCGTCATATCACCAAACACGATGACTGCGTTGCGCTCCCGAGCGCGTGCAACGAGTTCGTTCACCACTTGATGCAGTTCGTGTTCGACCGTTCTGGATTCCTTGTCCCCGAGGCGTTCGATGACCTGCGCTCCCGAGCGAACCTTCGCCTTCCCGATGGACTTGCGGAGTTGCTTGTAGTGTTCCCGGACACGGCGGACTTCTGCGCCGTGGAACTGCGTGTCGCGGTCAGAGAGGAACGTGCTGACAGCTATCCACTTCGCACCCATATCGACGGCGAGAACGTCGTCGTACTCGTCTGCGACGGCCACAGACCGCGTGCAGACGAGATGGACATACCACTCACCGTCCCGGTGGACGAGTTCCGAGTCACTGATGTACTCGTCGGTGAGCAGGTTCGTGTCCTTCTCGGGAACGCGGACGGGAACCCAAATGCTATCTCCCTGTTCCTTCTCGGGGTTGTAGACGGGGAGTTTAAACCACCACGAGGAGAGAACCGTGTCCTCGTCGTGTTCGATGGTGATGCAGTCGTTGCGGAGAACTACGGGTTGGTCGGTGTCCTCTCGCGGGTTCTTGTTCGACCGGACTTTGCCCGCCTGTTGCTTGGTGGCGGAGTAGAGGTTCGCGTCGTCGTCACCGTGAACGGCATCTTGGAACGCGCCGTACTCGCGTTCGATGAGTCGGGCTTTCCGCTCGGTGAGCGAGTGGAGCTTGACCCGTATCGTGGTGGTGACTTCTCGACGCATCGTTATCGTCCGGTCTGTGCTTCGATGTACTCATCGATGGTCTGACTCGACACCTCACCCGCACTGGAGACGAAGTACGAACGCGTCCACAGTGAGGGGAGGCCGAAGTCGAACTCCTCACGGAGGTTCCGCGAGGTGTAGCCCTTGACCTGTTGGATGATCTTGTTCGGGTCGAGTTTCGCGGTGCCCGTGATGAACAGGTGTACGTGGTCGGGCTGGATTGCCAGTCGAAGAATGTCGAGGTCGAGTTCGTCGGCTTTCTCCTCGATGAGTTGGTCGAGGCGGTCGGAAACCTCGTCGGTCAGCACCGGCTTGCGGTACTTCGGGCACCACACAAAGTGATAGTGGAGGTTGTGAACCGACGTTCGCTCTCGACTGTACCCCCGGGGCATACGATTAGATAGAAGTCAATCTATATTATATGCTTTGACTCCACCAACCCTCGGTCGGCTATCGAGGATGGTTTGTGTCGTGTGTGGTCGGATTCATCCCACGACTGAAGTCGTCGGCTTTCTCCTCGATCTCGTGTAACATTCGCCGGGGGCGACAGTCTCACCTTCGATCGGAACGTCCGTTGAGTATGGCACTCTCACGACGTACGTATCTCACGGTCGTCGGCAGTACGGCGGTGATCGCCGGCTGTTCGACCGGCAGTGCTGACGTTCCCTCCTACGACGTGCCGACGGTGACATCCCCTGAGACAGTCAGTTCCTACCTCTCGGACACGTCGAACTTCGACGGGTCGATGCTCGATCTCACCGGCCGCGACGAGGTCGAAGTGGCCGTCGGTACTGAAGGCAACAACGGCAACAACGCCTACAGCCCGGTAGCGATCCAGGTCGAGACGGGTACGACTGTCGTCTGGGAGTGGATCCGCGGTAGCCACAACGTCGTCGATACCGACGACACATTCAGGTCCGATATCGGCACGGGCCTGACCTTCGAGCACACCTTCCAGGAGACGGGCACGTACACCTACTACTGTTCGCCGCACGAACGCTACGGAATGAAAGGGGCCGTCGTCGTGGAATGACACGTAGCGAGCGGAAGCCCACCCCTTCAGGGGTGGGAGGATGTCAACGCGTGGTGGCAGCTACGCGCGTTTCGCTCCCGACCCGTTTTGCTCTCGGCCTCCGGACTGAATCGACACGCAAATACACCTGTCGCGGAAACCCGCCAGTGTGGTCGACATCGAACCGGCGGCAACTGCAGCGTCCGACGCGATCCGGTCAGTATTGACTGCGGCGTTCGACGACGACACGGAAGCCGAACTCGTCGAAGTGTTACGCGAGGAAGGGGCGTTGCGCCCCGATTGCTCGCTGGTCGCTCGTGACGGCACGGTAGTCGGGTACGTCGCCGTCTCGAACGCCGAGCTGCCGGTGGCTCCCGGGGTGGATATCGCCGTCCTCGGTCCGATTGGGGTCGTTCCGGATCGGCAGGGCGAGGGGATCGGCACGGATCTGATGCGGACTGCGATGCGATGCTGCGTGCAGACCGGCTGTGACGCGGTCGTCCTCGAAGGCGACCCGTCGTTTTACGAACGGTTCGGGTTCGAATCGGCGGCCGCGTTCGGGCTCGACAGCGACCTCGATCCAGCCGACGGGACGTTTCAGGTGTGGCCGTGCAAGCCCGGCTCGCTCTCGGGAGTCGAGGGAACTGTCCGGCATCCGATCCCGTTTCACGCGCTCTAGTGGCGAGCAAGACCGACTGCACAATTGCCGCACCGTGGAACGGTGGGCTCATCACGCTGCCACGATAACGTCGGAGTGGCCGATGACGACTCACGGCCGGCACCGTCCCGTCTCGACCACGCGGTCTCGTGAGGTCGAACCGCGGGGCATCCGGCCGCTCCGTTCGCGGCGAGCAGCCGCGACTCCGAGCCGGCTTCGACACCCGGCGATGACGATCCCTATGAGTGCCGAGGCCATTCTGCCACCGGTAGAGTATGCGAGAAAACTTTGAGTCTTCTATAGGATTATATGATTATAATTGAAGGACTCAATCCTACTTTGTTCGGGCGAGGGTAAGAAATAAGTAAGTACCATACTTACATACTCCCGAATGAAGCGAGTTAATGTCCCTCTCCCGGATGAAGCATACTACGAACTTCAAACAGAGGCAGGCAAGGAGCGAATGGATACGGAAAATTACATCCGAGAGCTTCTAATTGATGAAGTCAATATAGAGATCGAAGATAGGGGCCAGAGCGGCCACAACCTACAGGATTTTGCGCTTGACTGGGATTGGCCGAATAAGAGGCTGAAGGAGGGAACCGCTCAGGCCAAAAATGTCGTCGGAGTTTTGCATCATATGAAAGAGGGACTAGATTTTCCCGAGGCTGTGAAACGTCGTGCAGACACCGCTAGGGAAGAAGACTCTGACCGAGGTTCTGACTATGAGAAAACAGTACGGGCAGATTGTACGAAACGAGGTCAGGGCGTTACTAGCAGTGTAGATGAGTTCAAAACAGAAGCCGAGATGTTAATAGAGTCATTCTAACAGAACGATCACTATTTATTTTTCCGTTGTTCTCTACGTCCTCAGGCAGTTTCCTATACGAGATAATCGATTCATCTTAGTTGAACAGGCGACCTCGGAGCACCCTGTCTCCTTCGTCTCAGGATAATTCATCGGTGTGTATCTCCTCTGGAAATACCGACATTATCTCTTCGTCGTCACCGTCTATCAATTTGATAGTCACTTCCTGTATCCCATCCGGCCAGCCGGATTCGTTAAACATAGCAGCCGCAGTTGCCGCGGCGCTTTCGCCAGAGTCAACGCTAACATCGGCTTCAATATAGAGTGTCTTTCTGGCTACGGTTATTTCCTCTATACCCGCATCCTTCTCATTAAAGAAATCCTCCAACCACTCCGCTAATCCATGTGCCGTTGACATACGACCGGATTCTTCGGGGATTCATATACTATTTCCCCCACTACCTCGGATGACTGTCGATCTACATCATCCCGTGCTTCTCGTAGAACTCTTCGAGCGAGTCGCAGTCGTGTTCGTCCATCATCGTGACCCAACCTCCGAATCGATAACGTCGCCAGCATTTCTGACCGTCGATGAACACGGGATTCTCGCCATCGTCGGGTGGCATCTGGATGACGTCATCGTCGGATTCTGGTTTCTCACCGGGAGGCCAGCCGTGCCAGGGTTCCTCGCCATCCTCATTGACTGCCCGTTCGTCGCACTCGTCACATACGAGGTTCGAATAGGTTCCACCGTCCCCACCGCCTTCACCTCCGCATATCGGACAGGGCATATGCGAAAATTCTATCTATAGGATTATAATTCGCCTGATTGCTCCCCTGACTCTCCAGAACTCACGGAAACGGCCATTAAGGCGGATTCTCGAATTCTCTACCGTGTGTTTTCCGACGGTTCAGCGGTTAGGATCTTATAGAATCCCGGTTATCCCCCTGATGTACGTGTTACAACAGCTGAAGGGTATACCAAGCGTCCGGGAAAAGCCGGTTCAGGGCGTTCCTCAGTAGGCAGTCCCAACGCTGTCTTGCGTTTTAGGTAAGCAGTATTATGAATTTATAGAGTCGATATTCTGACGCATATGGGAGGACAGAAATGAGCGAATCGAAATTCAATTCTTCGGTCGTACCGCCAGAACACGATGGAGCCTCGAAGACCGGTGAGCATCGAGTCATCCGAAAGAGCGAGTGGGTCCCCGGACACCATCCGGAGCCGCACAAGCGAGACGGAACACGTAGCGGCTATATCGAACACTACCTGAAATGCGTCCGCTGTGGGGTTGAAGTCCTGAACAAGATGGACTTCCCCGATGAGTGTCGCGGATAACTCGGTCGAATCCTACGAAGGCCCTCAACGGAGTTCGGTCAGGTCACATCTGCAACCGATGTAACAAGAGTGTGCGAACAGGCGACTTCAACAACCCAGTCTACTCGTCGAACAGGGTTTAGCAAAACCCACCTACTGAGGAGTCAGTACTGATTTATCTCCCGAGTCACGTAGTCCTGCTCTCCGGTGTCCCAGTTTTCGCCGATTAGCCAGAGCTTCTTATAGAGCCGTGCCGAGAGCGAAAGTTGATTTTTAAAGATTATCTGTTTGTTCCTGGCCTGGCCCTGGGGGTGTTGTGCTACGCTGGAGCGATGACGTGGCGGATTACATGGTCATCGTTGCGCTGAACGACTGCTAGTAGAGCTTGTTCGGCTGGTGCAGTCTGAAGTTCAACCTTGCCTGATAGTGTGTTAAAGACCTCGTCGAATCCAAAATCGAATCTCTTGGAAACCTCCGGACCAGATACGTTTGCGTCCAGTCGCCCCTTCATATATGAGGTCTCGTCACCCGTGAAGAATCTAAACTCTCCGTCTTCGACTGTTACTGGATAGTCGTCGTCTCCCGGTGTGTGGTTCACGACCCACATCATATTCATAACCTCACTAACTCGGGTCTCGATTCGGGTTGAGGCTTGATTCCCGCCTGAGTCCAGAAGGATATCTTGGTCATGAAACCGATTATGGATATCAACCGGAATTCGCTCCAAGAGCGCTTCTAATTCGCTCTGATCGTCAATGGCATTCGTTCGACTCCAGAACTGTAAGTCCCCCACGAACTCAACCCCTGTGGCGAAGTCATCAGTATCGTCTGCTCGGAATTTCAGTTGGACGGTATCGCTATCATCCCTTTCCACTGTCGTATAGATGCGCTCTGCGTCAATGAAGGCCTTTAGCGACTCATCACGAGCAAGCTCGAATTGCTCGAAATACTCCTCTCCAAAGCTGCAATACGAAACGACTCTACCGGTTGCGCCGGGAAGCGTAGACTGAAGGACCTGAACTCTCCCGGGTGAGATCTCCAAATAGAGCCAGTCAAAGAGCCCGACGCTCCCGACCTCTAATATTCGCTTCAGCTTAGACGAGTCGACCAACCAAGATGCCTGCGCGGGTGGGTGGTCCTCATGATCGACACTATTTCCATCAAACTGTATGCTCTCGGTTGTCGATAAACTTCGGTCGAGCTGTTTACGTCTGGTCTTGATAGTCTGATACGCGTTATAGGGAGACGTCTCGCCGCGGTCTATCTGCTCAACAAGGTTCTCTGCCCGATTCGCAATCATTTCATTATCGCTATTTTGCGCGTCCCAGACCTCTACCGAATATCGAAGCCATCCTTTCGACCGGTCAAAGCGGTCAGCGACGAGTTCGTACGTTTCACCTTCCTCAAAATCTTGAGGACCCCTCGCGTCGTCGATAGCCTTGCCCCGCTGTTGTCGCTTCTTGGCACGTTCGCGTTCAATCTGAATCAATTCCTTCGCTTCCCGCATCTTCTGACTGAACGACTTCTTCCGCTGTTTGTTGTGTTCGATAAGCCCCTCACGTTCGGCCAATTCCGATTCGTAAGGGTCGCGAATAATAACGGGGACTTCCTCGAGTCCAAGCTGTTTCGCAGCGTCAATGCGTCGGTGGCCACTAATGACTACCTCCGTATCCTCATCCACTAGGTGACTCTCGGCGACGAGCATGATCGGCTCCTCGATGCTGTTTTCATCGATCGTCTCAACGAACCAGTCTGGAGCTCCGTCACCGTAGATATCTTCGTTTCGTGGATGCGGTGTCAGGGCCTCGGGGTCACAGTGTTCAACTGTCACCGAGTGGGATTTTCCTGCAATTTTGCCGGTGGTTTGTCTTTCCGCACAGTTCTCGTTCGGGCCGTTCCGCGGCTCATTTTGAGCCATACCCGAATTTCGACCCGGATGTGTAAATCAAATGTTACGAATTTTATAAAATCCGTTACGATGGTGATGCTCAATCCCCAGTTGATATTTTAGAGAAGGCTCCAAACGTGGTATCAACTGATGCCCACTGATACTGATGATCTCTACGAGTTCATCAGCAGCTCAAGATTTAGAGCTAATACTATGTGGTATCTGTGGGATGGAAAGCAAGCCCGTCCAATAGAGATCGCTGATGACCAGGGGTACCGCCGTCAGCGGGTCAGTGAAGCACTTGCTGAGTTGCAGGAACGCGACCTAGTAGAGTGTGTGAACCCAGATGAAGATGAAAAGGCCCGTTGGTACCGAATCACTGAGTTAGGACGTGAGGCTTGGCTTCCTCCTCGAGACGAGATTGGATAGCTGTCGCCTCTTCTGAATGTGGTTTCCTCTTAAAAAGTATTAGAATCCCTTACAAAACTCAGCTGCTAGGGAGCCCGTCCCACTATATGCGAATTCCGCTATTTGATGCTATCCTATAGAGAGTGTCACAGCCACAGGGGCTTGTCACTTGACTCTGCAACCTTGTTCGCCTCTCGGCTCTAGGCAGGTTCAATCCAGAGCTCTCGCCCACAGACGGGACACAGCACCCTATCGACCTTGTTATCTATTAGCATAGATTCGAACCGGCAAAAGTTGGCTTCACACTTTGCACGCCACTGTTCCGGGTCTCTATTCGGATACTCATTATTGAGGATGCCACCCTTCTCCTTCCGCAGCTGATCGACCTGATCTTCGTCTTGATATTGCTCTCGGGCTCGTTCTCTTTGCTGTACCTCGCGGACCGTCATCTGAAGAAGATAATCGAGAATATCCTCCTCGCTGAGGTTGGAGGTATCGGCTTGCTCAAATTCAATGATGACACGCCCAAGAATTGACTGAACCTCTGCTTCATCTACCGAATACTCTGACGTCAGGAGCTGAGTCATTTCTTCGAGACTGTCAATATCGGCAGGAGGTTTCATACAGGGACTTCGATTGCCGGCCACCTTAGTATCATCCCGAGCAAAACGTGGAGAGGCTGTTCTCCGACAAGTCCTGTTCAGGGAAGATGAATGGGTCTCAGTCAACGGGGAACCCGTGGAGAACGGACTCACGCCTCCTATGGGCGACTCTGACGTATTCGGACCCATTCAAACGATGGTAGAGCGGCATATTGCGCCGCTGAAGTGGACGTATACTCCCACGGTCAGCTCGTGGACGTCGACTTCTATTTCTCCCCCGAGTGAGCCGCGTAGAGCGATTTCTTTTCTTGTCGGGTCGCTTTCCCCACGGAGCACACCCTCCAGGTAGATCCGGTCGCTACGCAGTCTGTTGGTTTACCAGTCCCCAACGTCGTTCTCGATCCGGTATCTCTGATAGTAGGCTTTCTCAACGGTTCGGAGGTCGAAGCCGCCGGGGTTGCGGTCGTGGAGTTCTTCGAGGATGTCGGGATAGTCCGTGACGCGCATACCTCGGTCCTCTCCGAAGAACTCGTGAACGATATATCGGTCACCGATCGCGTAGGTTTCGGGGTCGTAGAACATCAGTATGACCGTTGCCGTTGCACCACCGATCCCTGGAATCGATTTCAGCGTTTTCAGTTGGAGGGCTGGATCGTCGACCAGAAACGCCGCCTCACTCACCAGTCGAACGAACTCATCCGGGACAGTCTGTACCTGCTTGATATTCCGTTCACGTCTTCCTGGCATACCGTTCAGTTTCCACCGAACCACGTCTTCGAGTTGGTCGCGAGTGATATACTGTTGGTCGGTAAGGTCCTCGTGGAGACGCGCCTCGATAGCCTGAAGTTCGTCGTCATAGACCTCGTCGTAACGGTCGCGCCAGTCTCGGATCTCGTCAGCGTCCATACTACCTGCTTCAGATCTGCGTGTGATAGGTCCCCTGATACTGGGCTATCCGTTCTCGACACAGATGTTATCGGGATACAGTTCTGAAAATCACGTATGGTCGACCGTCCCGACGAAGACGCGAGCAACGAGGAGATAGCACGGTGGATGGAGGAAGACTTCGGGGAGGCCCTTGCTGAAGGTATGAAACAGGCCACCGCGGAAGACGAAGACGACGAGTAAGCCAGCGTGTCGCTGTACAGGGTAGAGTGTTGACCGTGAGTGGGGGGACACGTTTGTAATCACTGTCATAGGTCACGGCGAGACCTTGAGATCTTCACCACCGGGACGGATATCTCCGTTCCCGAGCCTCTCTCAGAACAAATGTTACCGGGAGAGAGCGCGGCTCCATTTCACCGATTCGGGACTCGAACCTCTCTGGTAGCTGATAGCTGAAATATATTAAGACGGCAGACTTTGAGCGGTAATTCAGGATGCTTCTATAGATACCGACGACACCATTCGAGTTGAGCATCACGGGGATTGTACTGTTCAAGTAGGTCGTCACTATTTGAGAACTCTACTAATCCCTCCATGTCGGTGACGACCCAATACTCGATCCGGCCGTCCTGCTCGTCTTGCTGTTTGTCGAGGTATCCCATCTCCTTCAGTTGATTGAGCACGTTGACCACCTGTCGTTGGCTCACTTCGACGTCCTCACTGGCGGCCAGAGCCCGCGTTCGAGCTTGTCCCTCATACTCGTAACAGAGAGCGAGTATCACCTCGAAGACAGCATGCCAACTGACGCCGCCACCCTCTGGATTTGGATCGTAGTACATCCCGTTATCGCCCTGCTCTAACACGCTCTGTCGGTACGATTCCCCCGATACAGACCACTTTGGCGGTTGGATTCGGTTGAACGCATCACGGATAGCGTCGGTATCCCCGCTCAACCAGAAATTGAGGTGTGCCGAGAGCGCCGTTTCCGCAGCCGAGCGATTCCCGGGAAACCCGACAATCGCAGGACGTCCGCCTTCACGAGCCCAGGTCCAGAGGTCACGGAAATATTCGTTCGTATCGAGGCCTCGTTGAATACGGGACTCGGGATCGTTGATGTCAATCTCGACTGAAGCCCGTGAGTCAGCCGTCTCCGCTCTCTCGTCTGGAAGTGCTGGTTCGAACGCGTTGGCTTGGAGAGTCTCGATCGATCGAGCACGGGGCTCGTATTCCCCGATACCGGCGAGCGAACAATCGTCACAGTATTCGTCGTGATCGATCACCGAACCAGGCCCGACTGCGTAGGCCCCCTTGAGTCGGATACTCCCCCACTCGTCTTTGAGGAACGTCTTCTCCGTCTCGACGGTACCCTCGATCCGATAGAAGTAGTGCCGGCGAGCTTCGCTTCCATGTGGTGATGAAACCGCAAAGGTGGGATTCTGGGCCAAAAGCTGAACCATCCAGGTGGGAAGCTTGTCGGGGTGATCAACGTCGATGACGATGAGTCCCGATCCCGCGAAGATACCGTAGTTTCCGTCGACGTGTTCGGCACCGAACTGGTTCGCAGGGTCAGTATGGCTGGCTGTCGGCTCTTTCGTTCCGTCCTGAAGGTCCACGAATCGTTCGGCAGGTAGACCAGCCTCAACTAGTCGAGTATGAACTTGACCGGGAGCCTCTAATGGTGGTCTTGCTGTCGTAACCGTGAATCCTCGAAGAGTACCAGGCTCGGAAAACCGTGGGTAGACATGACAATCAGCAGAATTATTCTCCTTGCTCTCGTAGTGATTCATGAGTCCGAACCTCCTGGGCGAGCCAGCCGGGGCTTCCCTCCGGGCTCACCTTCCTGCCTTCCTTCATTGTCGCTCGATAGAATCTATACGGGGCAGTAATATATCCGCTGTCACTAGCCCATCACTCAAACAATCTGGCGATGCAATCCGACCAACGAGAGGAGAACAAGGTGAGGCCGTATCAGGCCAAGTGCAGTCGAAAGGAGATTCAATCATCTCGGTAGTGGGTGACATCGTAGAGAGACTCCTCACGACCCGTAGAACAGACATGAGGTGTAATCCGTCTCTTGAGTTCAGAGGTTCAGCGATTTGATACAGTCAAGGTATTCTTCTCGGGCCGTAGTGCGGTCGACGCGAGTATAGATGTCCATCGTCTGATTATCGCTATCGCCGCGAATATACTGAAGAACGTGATTACTCATCCCTGCGTTCCGCATCGCCGTCGTAAACACGGTCCGAAACGTGTGTGGGGTGAACTTCCGGTGGAAGCGGTCCTCCCCCTGTTCCATCACACCTGCTTCCACAGCGCCCTCTTTGATTCGTTTTCGAATTGGCTGTTTTGAGAGGCGATCTCCTCGATTGCTTGGGAACAGATAGGCAGTCTCGTAGTCAGTTCGAATCACCTTGTAGCGTTCAATCGCCCGAACCATCTCCTCGTCAACGGGCACAACCGTTTGTCCGCCGCCCTTCCGAACCCGGAGCCGAATGAATCCATCATCGATTAGGAGATCTTCAAGTTCAATTTCCAGCGCCTCTTGTAAGCGGCAGCCAGTCTTGGCGAGGATGGCGGCTATCGTCCGGTTACGGGGGCTGGGTATCTCGTGAACAATCTTACAAGCGTTCTCCCACGTCGCACAGTCCGGGCGTGAGCGGTTCACCTTTGGAAGTTCTTCGAGGACGGGCGCGACTGGATTACCCGTTATCTGGTTGAAACGTGGTCGCTTCATCGCATAGTCGAAGAACGAAGATAGTGATTCGAGATAGCGCCGTTTCGTGTTCTGTGCGACATCCCGCTCGCTCAGGATACCAAGATATTCCTCGATGTGTCGCACCTCGACATCAGCTGGCTCTACCTCAGAAAATTCGTCGTTGAAGAACTCACGGAGATTGCGACTGTATTCATTCAGTGTACTCCGGCTGCGTCCGAGGTCTTCCTTCCGTTGGAGGAACTCGTTCACCTCGTCATGCTTGTTCTCGTAGATCTTGGAGTGCCGTTTTGGTTTGCTCATTGTTCACCGCCAAGCCGCCAGCCCCAGCCTTCCTGATACTCCGCACGGCCGTCGCCAGCCAAGTCATAGAGTGCGTCTTCGACTGGTTTCTTGAGATTCGCTTGGAGGTTCTCATTCGCGGTCAACTGTTCGAGAATCTCTTCGACGGTCTGGTACTGCTCGCCGAGTAGCGTTTCAATGAGGGCGTTATCAACGACGTCAGGGCCGATGGTCTCCGGTTCCTGGTTAGCCAACTCTCGTTGGAGCGTTTCGATTTGGGCTTCGAGTTCCTGAACCCTATCGTCAGCGTCTTGTCGGCCTTGAGTCCCCTCTTTGCGGTACACACGACCGAGATTAATCATATCGCGGAGATACTTGTTGAGACTGCTGTAATTCTCGACGTCGGCTTCTTCTTGCCATGTTTCTTTGTCCCGATAGTTGCAGTACAGTTCGATGCGAGCCGTCTCTTCATTGAGACCCATGTTCTCACCCTGCTCCCGCCAGGATTCAGATGTATCTGTCATCGTTACTCTCCAATTCATAATCATATTGTCAGAGGATTAATACCACCGGTAGACTACCGGTTGCTCATTCGATGCAGGAATTGGCACTCCTGACCCGAGTGTCACCATGCGAGTGGGGTGGGGTTTTCGGCATCAGACACGACCCGTGTCGAAGGAGAAAGCAGTCGAGCAGCTTCCAGAACCACGTATCCAGCATAGACATTCGAAGGAATAGTACGGTGATCTCCGGAGCTGATGGGTTGATTTAGCGCGTTCTGGATTGGAGTCGAGTAATCCAGCGAGTCAAGCAAGCCGGGATTCTCGTTCAGAGCGTACACTAATGTATTGCATCCATATCGAGGTTGAGGTGTTTCCAGACCATAGCCGAGTCCGTGTAGCCAGATATCTTGTCCAGCTATATTACGAACGGCCCCGGCTGCTTCGACCTTTTCACGCGTGCTTGCAGTGTTGACGCCGCCAATCGCATACCTGTCAGCTAGCCCTTCGAGTCGCCGATAACACTCGCTATGCGGCGGCTGTAGGGGAATAATCGGGTCAGCCTCACAGGGATGGTTATCCAGTAAATTCAACCCATCCCGGACGGCGTCGACGGTTGACTCCATATCGTGGAGAACGTCAGCCAAGACGACCATATCGGCCCCAAGTTCGTGGGCTCGATCGAACACGTCCCTGTTACCAACATTCCTATCGCGATACGAGCTATCGAGAATGTAACTCTCACACCTATCGACGTGACTCGGACCTGATTCATTGACATGCTGCATCCGCCAGGGCCACCAACCGTTGGAAAGATTGCCAGCAATGTAGATATCAACGTAACAGTCGTTGGCGATTCCCTCTACCTGCTCACGTTCTAATGCAACCATCTATTCTCGAACCCTCTTATCTTCGGCTTGATTTCGATGCCATTGTGGGAATTCAGATGTATCTGTCATCTGTCAATCCTCGATTCAATATAATATGTCTAACTTCTTATCACTATCGAAGGGTCGACTGTACCTGACGCAAAATTTTGCAGGTGGTGGTTATCGAGCCGAGACGCTATGTGCGGACTCCTGCTGTGGCAGGAGATTGAGCCGAAGTAGTGGCTCTAACAGCTGCTGGAAGCTCGCCTCAACGTCAATATGAAAACAGGGACCAGCACTCCGCCGTGATTCCAAACCGTTGGTTGTAACGAACCCTACCGTGACTGGACCTTCTGGAGATGCCAGCCGTTCTTGCGCTGCCCGACCGTGATGCCAGTAGCCAATTAGCTCCTTGAGTCCCTCGCGGAATGTGTTTTGACGGGCCGTTTGCTTGACCTCCCCGAGAATTACGGCTATAGGGTCATCGTCACGACTGGTCCGGATTTCAACGACGACATCCGGCCGACCGTTATACAGCGCCAGGCGAGGACTCGAATCACTCATTCGGCCAACTGCCTGCTTATAGGCGACCTGGGATGCCACGTGGTCACGGAAGTAAGAGGGGTCCGCTGGAAGCCGTGATTCGACGCCTTCGGGTAACGGCTCGTGAAACGTTAGATTGCCAGTCTGATCGTGATACACATTCAGCCATATCGAATCCTCCTCATCTGCGAGCTTAGCAACAGGCGATTCCCCACTCTCGATGGGTTGGAGTGAGAGTTTAGGGACAACTTCCTGCAGAGCCTCAATAACTTGGAATGTGGTATACAGCTCCAGCAACCGAGCATCTGTGGCTGGTAGGACGAGTGAGTCAGAAAGGATTGTCTGTACATCTGGGTCAGCATACTCCTCGTCTCGCAACTTTTGGAGCACGGCAAGCCAGCGAGCCGCCGTCCGGTACATCTCTGTCCGTGCCTGGCGAGCAGCCGTGAGATCGCGTCCCGTAATCCTGCAATCCTCCCCGGGAGGCATCCGGCTGAGATGAATATTACGGCGATAGCGCCGCTGGAAACGGTCAAGCTCTGTATCGTCCCATCGAGTACGTCTCCAAGGTTGATCGATATCTCGCAGTACGTCAGCAGTCCGTTCGACTTCCCAAAGTAGCCGTTTCAGCACGCGATTCTCAGGTATGTCATATTCCGAAACAGGAGCAGAGCAGACAAACTTTGAGCGATCACTAAATCCAGTTTCAGCTCGGGTCTGAATCGTCTGACCCCAGTCAACCTGTCCTTGGATCGCTCCACGAATCTCGTTCCGTTCACGGTCAGTAACGGTTTTCACTCCTCGTAGATCGTCCCAGACAGACTCGCAGAACTCAACTATTGGTGGGGCAAGGCAGAAGTGAAGTCGCTGTAACCGTTCCCATTCGCTTATCCCTAATTCAGTGGGTACAATTGCGTCAGTAACGACTTCCGTATTGAGATTCCCTGACTGCAGATAGGTGAGTAATTCCTCGAGGATTGCATCTTCGAGTTCATCTCGTGAGAGCGCGTTACTCATTATCGCGGGTATCAGGGAGCCCTAAGAAGTCATTAGCCTGGTACCAGAGACGGTCTGGACTAACCGGAACATCACCACTACAGAGACCTTCGATGATTTTCCGCTGTTTTTCCTGTCGGAGACCCTCTAACTGCGGATAGACATGGGTAGTAATCGCGCTTGTAAACGCTTCCTCAGGCGGAGCCCGGCCATCATAGTTAGCGATATATCGGACCATGTCATGAACGATCGCTGGTCCGATGGCTCGCTCTTCATTGACCCGGTACCAAATCTCAGTCAGCTCTTCTCCCCACTTCTCCAATGGAGGTTCCAAATCGGGTGATTGTCCAGTCCATGCCGACGCAAAGTTCTCGTCACCGTTCGGTAGCAACAATGAAGTCCGAAGCTTATCTTCATCGTCTTCGAGATTTGGAACCCCGACATGTATGAACGCAAACCGTCGCATGAACGCATACGATAGTTCGTAGAGCGATGCCTTGTCGTAGGTGTTCATGGTCGCAAGTAAACGCCACGCCGGTGTGACAGGGAACGTATCCGAAGAAGAAACAATATCCTCGAGCGTTTCATCGTCGGCATCTTCCCCCAGCGATTCTACTGCAATGGCCTCGTCACGCTCGTATGGAAGCTCAGTGGAGTCCCCTGAAAGCACTGAGAACAATTGTCCCATCGCCTTGTCGATATCTGCTCGGTTGAGCTCGTCGATAACGAGCCACTCGTTTTTCACGCCTGTCGCATCCCGGAAGCACTGGAGGAACAGACGAGGTTCAAACAGCAGTTCCTGTCCGTGTTTGTCTCGGTTGGGAACATATCCCCCGATCGTGTCGAAGGCCGTCCAGTCAGCGGTCGCAGTCGTAAACCGATAGTCATCCACAGCATCATACCCGGTTGCGAGTTTGGCGACGTGAGTGGCGAGTTTGGTCTTACCAGTACCTGGGGGTCCGGTGAAAATAATGTGCTTACCAGCGTTGAGTGCTGCTTCAATTTCTCTCGTCAGCCGTGTTTCATCATCGAAATACAAGCCGTCCGGAATTGAGGTCGATATACTCGGCAGAGAAAGACGATTGCGGAGTCGTTCGACATCTTCCTGGCCTGGCGGCTCGGGCTCGAGTGCCAGAATCGTCTCATACTCATTTTGCTCAAGCTCAAAGATACTACCACGAGCATTCTGTCGAATCGGCGCGGAATCCTCGAGTTCACCGACTGCAGTCAGGTCATTCCAACTGATTCCTTCAACTGATCGGTCGTATTCGATTGTTATACCGGTTGCACCATCCTCTTCGTGAAGCTCCTGGACGACCGTTCCAAGGGCCACGATTTCCTGGGTTGGAGCCGACTCGTAGAAGACAACTTCATCTCCCGGATCGGCGCGTTCAAATCCATCGTAGATACGCCGCTTGTTCCCTCGCGAATTGTGAGCTTCAAAGAAAACACGACCTTCTTCTCCATCGGAGTCGGCGATGTTCTCAGGCGCCCAAATCTCAGGGTTAGCTGTCACCCAAAAATATCGACCTTTGTCTGGTTCTGTCTCGCTCGGTTCATCAGGATAGGTGCTAAGGAGGTATTCGGCCGCAGCAGGGGTGAGATTGCAGAGATACCATGATTGGACCCCAGTCGCATTGATCGCGTATTTCTCCCGGCCTTGTTTAATATCGTCTCGTCGGAGAACAGGCGCTATGGTTTCGATGTCACGGATAGGTTCGAGGGAGTGGAGGTCTATATCGACACGCCAGTATGTCTCTTCGTCGTCTGCTCCTTCGAGTTCTTCCCCTGAGATTTTATATGCCTCATTTTGCACGACCGAGTAGGCCCGAACTCCACCCTCCCAATAGTGGATGAGTACGTCACCGGGGTTCAACTTCGTTAAATCCCGAGTATAGTACGTGTCGCTCGATCGAAGATAGTTACCCTCACGTTCGGCGGCATTGCTCTGGTTCACCCAGTAATAGGTGACGTCGTCGTCGAACTCCTCGAGACCTATATTCGACTGCGGATCAGGGCCGTTAGTAGGCGCTTGGATCGTAGGTTCGGATAGGTCGCTGATGTCGATATCTAATGAAGGATACTCCTCTGCAATATCCTGACCACGCGATGTGAGCCGTACCTTATCTTGGTCTTTCTCAACTATGCCGAGACTCCGCAACCAGTTTACTCGATATTCGGCTTGATAGATCGACTCCCAATCCTTGTCGTGAACTGCATTGAGGACGTCTCGTAGTTTCTCAATCGATACCGGTTGCTGCTTCAGAGCCTGTAGTAGAGTCTCAAAGCCGATATAGTGATCCGTCAGAGTCTCAAAATAAGGTTCTACATTTTCTTGTGGCGGGTTATTCAGCAGCTGGTTGCCCAACTCAGTGAGCTGCAATTGATCATCTTCAACTTCGGCAACGCCCATTCGGCCAAGAAGGCGACCTTTGTCCTCGGCAGACCCCTGGCTCGACATTTGGGGGAAGTTTTCGAGAATCCAATCAGCAAATTCCTCACGAGTTGGTGATTCAGCCTCCACGAAAGAGAGTGCTTGGTGGAGCGTTTCGGCATAATTCTCGACTCCTCCAGGCAAGGTGATTATGGAATCGTGTTTTTCAGTCACTATTTGTGCGTCTCGTCATCATGGCAAAAAGGTGTGGTGTGAAGATATTCCCCTAAGAGATAGATGACTTAGTTTGTCGTCTCACGTGTTGAGTTTAGACTGACTCTCTTATCGACCCCATATTGTATTAGCGGTTAGAATCAATTAACCAGCAAGTGTGACCCAGGACACCCCCCAGTTGCTATCGGATTCTGCTCTTGACGACCCCGAAGAGGACCAACTCGGATACGCTGACTTCGCGGAGAAGATCTCTAACGCGATCTATTCTGATATTCCATCGGACGAGTTCGTCGTCGGCATCTATGGTCAGTGGGGGTCAGGGAAGAGCACGATAATCAATTTCATCGAACACGAACTTCGTCAAAAGGACGAGCCTCCGATTATAGTTAGATTCAATCCATGGTGGTTCTCTGGCCAGTCCGATCTAATTCAGAAATTCTTCTCGCAACTTAGCGCTGGGCTGGAAATGGACGACAACTTTGAGGAAATACGGAACAAACTGTCAGACTACGCTCGAGGATTTTCCAAAATACCGCTATCCACTGTTGGCATTCCGACAGAAAAACCAGCTGAAGGTCTAGCAAATCTACTCGAAACAGATCCTCCAGATCTTGATGAACTCAAGGCAGATATCTCGGACGCTCTCGAAGAGGAAAACCAGCAGATCGTTGTTTTCATCGACGATATTGACCGGTTGACTCAGGAAGAAATCCGACAGATGTTTCGGTTGGTGAAAAGTGTAGCAGACTTTCCTAATATCATCTACGTTCTTGCGTTTGACCAAGATGTTGTAACAAAGGCACTAGAAAGTAATCAGGGAGTCAACGATGGTAAGGAATATCTTGACAAAATTATCCAGTTACCACAACAAGTCCCTCTTCCCGAAGAAAACGCACTCCATTTCTTCCTTACCGAAAGACTCGATGAGATACTCCATAGCAGTGATCTATACTTCGACCAAAGTCACTGGCAGGAGGTTTATCGTAAGGGTATTCAACCACTGATAGATACGCCGAGGGATGCGGTGCGCTTATCAAATGCAGTATATACCACCCATTTAGGTTTGGAAGATGAGGTTAATTTCGTTGATCTAGTTGCTCTTGAAACAGTAAGACTCTATTTTAGTCCAGTCTATGAAGAGATACGTTCGAACCCAGACCGGTTCGTGAGAAAACGAACGCTTTCTCATACTGCTGATGAAAATCACGCCGATCTATGGGAGGAAACAGAAGTCAATGAAGAGCCGTTGAAATCAATCTTAGAGTATCTTTTTCCCCGTATTGATACGGATGTTCGCGTGAGATATACTGAGCATAGTGACACTTATCGAAAACGTAGAAGAATCTGCCATCCTGAGATATTTCCCTACTATTTCCGGCAGACTCTCCCGAAGGGAGAATTGTCCTCGGAGGAGATAGTGGCCATTTTGGCGATTACAGATGATGCTGAAACACTAACAGAGCGGCTCGAGGAACTAGCCGAGGAAAACGGGGAACGATCGAAGGCTAACAATTTTCTTAAACGAATATCAAAGCGAACAGAAGATATCAACGACGAAGCGGCAATGGTTAAATCGCTGTACAGAGTCGGGGATTACTTAACCACTGTTGATCCTTCTAAAAACGCGCTGGATGACGGTAGTAGAGGCTTTATCATTCGGATCATATGGGAGATTCTCGGACAAATTGAAGACAAAGACGATCGACTAGAATTGCTCAAATCTTCGTTCGCTGAGTCTGATTCTCCCTATCTTCTCTATTATACAGTCAACAAGCTACTTCGGGAGCATGGTGAGGTGGATGGTGACGAGATCGAAGATAGCGAAAAGATGCTTGATAGAGACCAAGTTGAAGAGTTGAAAACAGCTGCAGTTAGACGGTTTGAAGAACTCGCCGAGGAACGTGAACTCCTCACTGAACCCCAATTTGGCCTTGGTACACCACGTATCGGTACGGTAGTAGAGAATTGGAGTGAATGGTCGCCATCGGACAAACCTGAGGAATGGGCAAACAATGTCACCGATGATGAAGAAGGCCTCATAAGATTTGTTGGAAACTTCGTTCTCACTGGTCGCTCGGGAAGTACTGAAATTGAATACCTCGATCCGAGATGGCTAGATTCGTTTGCCGACCTTGATGAAATCAAAGGCCGACTCTCTGAGATAGAAGAAAGCTCTCTGGATTCTAAGGAAAAACACGTTGTAGAGACTTTCCAACAGGGAATGGAGTTGCTGGAAAACGGGAAAGATCCCAGTTCATTTGAGGTTTGGACCCTCGGAACCCGATCATAACAAAAGTAGCAGCATAACCCTAGAATCACGATGTCAGAAATGAATCATACCGCGCCTGCTCCTCAACTGAAACTCATTTCGTGGAATGTGGAGCGATCTTCGATCAGTCGTTTCAAAAATCAGCTAACCGCCCTCCGTGATCGGACTCCCGATATCGTCGCCTTGCAAGAGGTAGGTGTGAAAGCGAGCCGTCAACCACATCAGATTCTTCGAGAAAACGGATTCAAATATACCGCTCATAGTCATGATTTCCGCTTCGACGAACCTGGGAACAGTTCTGGATGTGTATTTGCAAGTCGTTGGCCGTTTCGCGTTCTCCCTCCCGAAACGTTCGAAATGCCGTACAAGCACCAAGCTCTCTCTGCAGAATTCTTCACGCCTTTTGGTCGCATAGAAGGCCACACTGTTCACGTGCTTCCTGGGAGCCAATTCGGCGAGACGAAAACCGAGATGTTCGATGCAATTTACGATCAACTCGCAAAGGAGAATCCACCAGACTATCGGTTCCTCTGTGGCGATTTCAACTCTCCAAAGGAGGAAAGCGGCGATGGCGAAGTGACCGTCTGGGGGAGTGACGAAGACTGGATTTCCTCTGAGCGGAGTGTCATGGTAGACTTAGCAGACTATGATCTCACTGATGTCTATCGTGAAGTCAGCGGCTATGGCGATGATGCATACAGTTGGGTGGCGAAGAACCGCGGTAACGAATTTCCACGACGGTTTGATCACGTTTTTGCGAGCGAACTGCTCAACGCCGCAGAAGCGTCCTACCTTCACGAGTACGACAACCTCTCAGACCATTCACCGCTTGAGGTTGTGTTCACACCGAAAGAGGGCCTACACAGAGACATCGAGGAGATCGAACGAAGCGTCTACGAACCTCCTGTAGATGAAAACGAGGATTCACCGAATCCCTCACCCTCGCATAATGGCCTCAGCTACGAGGACGATATTCGGATGGTCGACCCTGATGCCAACTATCGTCGAGGACGTTTCAAGGTCGGCTGGAACAAAGCAGTCGACGGTGCTGAAATGCAGGACAACGTCTTAGACCAGCTCACTTGGGAGAATCTAGGATGGAGACTCGGGATGATATTCGGTAATACTTCGGATGAACTCAAGGAAGAGCTATACGAATGGTGCGTAGAGCAACAAACCGACTAACTTTATTGCAAGTACGAGGTAGGACAGAATTGGCAACTTGGATGTATACTTATTCTGTAGCGACACAAAGTCGCACTTGTTATGGGACGATCTCCACGGTATCTCCGCTCTATCAACGGGAGCGAAGTCGCCCAGAACGATCTGGTCGCCGGACTATTGGACGAATCGCTACGATACGGCCCAGAGCTTCTGAACGCGGTTCACGGTTCCGAAATTGGCGATGACCGAGTATTCAGTGATGACACTCAACTTCTAACAGCGCAGGGGAAAATAGACTCCCAGTCTGAACGGGAACTCGACTGGGTTTTCCGAGACGACGGCAATCTTCTCGTCGGGTATGAGTCAAAAAAGGGAGCCACTCTCGGCTCGAATCAGCTTTATAACGAGGGGATGGAGCTGTCGCGAGTTGCAACGGACGAACCCGTCGTTCTTGTGGTTGTCACAGATCATAGTAGAGAACCCGACGTAATCGCTGATGCCAAAAGACGGCTTGGCGAGGACGACCTCTCGGTCGACATTCGCTGGATTAGTTGGAATCAATTCCTTGAGCGACTGGAGGAATTAGATCGTGATAAGCTCCAGCCGCAACATGAACCGCTCGTTGATCAACTGGAACGGGCACTTAGTGACGAGGGATACGGCCAGCAATTCTCAGAGCTAGTTGAATTCGATGATGAACTAGTCGATCGGTTCATCAATCAACAGGACCAATTAGTTGGACTCATCCAAGATCTGGATCGTTTAGCTCCCGAAATCGGCCTCGAACGCTACTCCTCAGGAAGAATGGAAATATACCACTGGGGTGGTAGCAAATCACTCCATTCCCTCACAAACTCGCGTAACCCGCTAGCGCCAGAAAATATGATGGTGCCTTTCGTTCCAAAAGGATTCGACGATCATCCAGAGGGGAGGGGGACATCATCTGGATATCCAGGTGTCCATCTCAACTTACTTGGCTCCGCAGTTGAGGTCGGGTTCCATTTTCGTCCGAATGAAAACGAACAGCACAGACAGAAGCTACTCGAATCAAGTGAGCAATTTGTCTCCTTAGTCCGAGAGCACAACCTGTCGCTATTTTCGTTTTGGGAGAGCTGGGGCATATCGAACGAGCACCACAGCCCAGAGGAGATTGAGGCGACACTAACAGAGGAGGGGCTTAGCGCAGATGACGGATATCAAAGACTGCTATTTGGTTGGAGAGTAGAGTATCAGGGCGATGGATCTGCTTTCCTGAAAGAGATACTCGACTACTTGTCGATTGCGTTCCGACTTTCGTGGAGAGAGAATAGAGAGTTATTTTATCCAGATTACAGTGAAGAATGACTGTTCGTCGGACCGTCTGCTCCGCAGGTAGGACACAGACTGGAAACCCGACCACATCAAGAATCGTACCGAGGACTTCGTCGAATAAACTACACAATAGATCTCGACCCTACGCAAAATTTAGCAGATGGTGAGCTATGTTTGTATCATATTTTGTATACTTTGTAGCTTTTCTTCTGCTTCCTCAGTCTCTTCGAGTACGGATCTGAGGATTTGGGCGATTGCTTCTTCATCAGCCTCTTCGAGAGACTCGTAGTCTGAAGGAAGATGTTGGTCTTCGATTCTGGATCTCTGTTCTGTAGTGAGGATATAATCGATTGTAGTTTCTGAAATGACCCCTCTCCTATCCTCACTCTCTGTCTCCTCGTCTTCTTCGTCAGGCTCTTCAGGCTTTTTCGGCGATTCGGGTTGAAGTTCTTCTGGCAACTTGTCGATTGCTTCAAGTTCATCGAGCGACGCACCTGCAGTCACGAGTTGTTCTTTATAGAATGGGTCCTCAAACTTTGGCAGGCCAGTATAGTAGACATTTTCGCGGGCGTGCAACCGCGCGAGTTCGGTGAGATACTCCATTTTAGTTTCCGTATCATACTCCTCACCCGGGCCATCGGTAACTTCGATGGGGTCCTCGAGCCAGTAGGGATCGTCATGGAGTTCGTCGAACTGACCTTCGTAATAGCCCTTTGTCGGCTCGATATCATACTCCTCGGCGATTTCCTCAGTGATCCCTACATAGGCAGGGCGATATTCAGGAGATAGGACTGTTGGGCACCAAATTCCCAGCTCCGCGTGCGTATTGATGATATCTCGAACGCGCGGGTACTCCACGAAATCGTTGTATCGTCCAGATTCAGCAGGTTGGCCTGGCTTGTCGGTGATATTCTTTCGACCAACGTCCTCCAGATCATTTGGATCACTTGAGTAATTGTGGTCCTCAATCTCGCCGCCGTTACTCGCCTGCGGGTGACCACGAGGATACGCTTTGGTGATTGGTACAGGGAGTTTCTTACTCATCGAATGGCGCTGGTACTCCACTCCCAGCCGGCCAACCGCTTTCAGGATTTCCTTGGTCGTGGTATAGTCGAAGTTTAGAGTATCTTTCTCGTCAGTGGTCGGGATATCGGATGGTTCTTCGACGCTTCTGATCGACACAAGAATACATAATCGGCCCTGGGTAACAGGATTAAATGAGTTGAAATTGAACTGTCGGTTCAGTCCTTTCTCAGTTTCTGCGTCGAGAATTTTTCGTCGGTTCGCGTAGAGGGTCAACCCCATCTTGCTGCTGTCTTTGGTTCGTAGAAGACCAACAGTGAAATCGACCCGAAGCCTCTCAGAGATGCCGTCGAACTTCTCGGGGTTAACCTCGTATCCCCGGATTGTGCGCGGGTGGAGATCATCCATCGGGACGAAGGCCCAGTCGTAGTCTTTGGCCTGGACCCGGTCGTTCACCAGAGTATCATTGACGTACAGATCGAGATCGATGTCGGGCTCGAGGCCGTCCTCTTCTCGAACACCGGGGAATTCCCCACCGAGGAAAAGCGAGTACGTCGACGCGAGTTCCTCGATGAGTTCGGCTCCGTCTTCACCGAAGTCCTCCTCGAGAGCGATGGTGAGATCCTCGATGCGGATGAACGAGGTTCCCTCCTCCATCTCATAAGGTTCTAGTGGGATTTCCGTCTCGTCGCTCGTGTAGTTGTCGAGCGTTACCGTCGCCTTGTGGCCCATCTCCTCGCCTTCGCGGCGGCTTGCAAAGGTGACGGTATGTCCGAGTGACATCGCACCTCTGATGGCACCGACACCCGCCCATCCAATCGCGTCAGGAAGTTGCGGGAGATCTTCAGCCTCCTCGCTCGCAGACGTTCCGGGCCGCAGAACAATCGCGTGCCGGTCTTCGGAAAGGCCCCCACAGTTATCCCAAATTTCTATGTAGGGCTCTTCTTCGGGTTGATTATCACGGTCTTGTGAGTCACCACTTTCCTCCTCGACTTCGGCCTGTTCCTCGCCGGCGTCATCTTGTTCCTCGTCGTCAGTGGTGGGAAACTCGATTTCAATCCGTGCGTCTGTAATCTTCTCTCCGACGCTCTCGGACTGTTGCTCGATGAGGTAATTGTGCCTGCGCGCGGCGTCGATGGCATTATCGACCTGCTCCTTGACGCTGGGGATGGCCTCTCGGCGGGCAAGGGTTTCGACGATTCGGCCCGACGGAGCGACGTCAATAGTAGAGATCTCGGAAGAGTCCCCGCTGTCGGGTGTCATACCGACTACTCCGAACTCTACGGTGATAATCTTTTTGAGGGTTGAACACTTATATTGGTTCGATATTCCCACAGTGAGAATTACGTTACCCCGGCGCAACCGCGTTGCATCTATCCAGGGCGAGGGTCCGAAGCGACATGTCCGGAAATACACGCTAATTTCTCATGGTGAGAAATTCTCACCAGTATAGACAGTAAGACTTTTACCGCCGACAGACCAACGGGCGTATACGTCGACGATGCCCTCGGCTCACCGAGAATCGGAGACGGGGAGGGACGCTGGCACGTCCCTCCAGGATCGCTCCCTTCGGACCACGTCCGGTTACACTGGTCTGGTCCGGAGGGTCACCCCAGCGACAGCCGACCTGGGGCTTGGGCGCGAATACAGTGCCCAAGCTCTTCAGCGTTTCTGTCCTGGGTGTACCGCCAACGTTCGAACACCCAACGCATGGAAGAAATGCGAAGCGATGTTCGCCAGCTGACCGGCAGCGGTGAACATCCATACGAGACGGAAACGGAACGGGTCCACTCGTCGGCACCCGTTCGCCGGCGCCCCTCCCGCAGGGGCAGTCCGGCACAGACAGCCAACCACATCGCGCGCTCCCGAGGTGATTGTCATGGCAATCGATAGCGGGAGCAACCACGGAATCGCGCCGGGAGTCGATTCCTTCCACGAGATGTTCTCTCGGAACGTCATCTATACGATGGAACTCGAGGAGGACGTCGAGCTCCAGCGGCTGTACACGTGGGAGGAGAAGCAGATCCGTGAGTTCTTCGACAAGATCGACGAAGCGTCAGCACGGCCCGAGGGCGTCTACCTCGGGACGCTCAAGCTGACGACGATTAATGACAACCCCTTCGGGTCCGGTGCGACCCGTCTGAGTGTTCTGGACGGGCAGCAACGGATGGGTACCGCCCAGATCGTGCTCGCGCACGCGGTCGATCTGTACCGAAACCAGTTCGGTGACGACAGCGCGGCCACCCACCTCGAGTCGACGTACCTGGAGACGCGCACCCGCGACGGTCTCTCGCGGAAGATGCACCTCACGGTGCCCGACGACTCGGCGTTCGCGAACCTCCTCGACGACCCAAC
Source organism: Halapricum desulfuricans (assembly GCF_017094465.1). NCBI lineage: Archaea > Methanobacteriati > Methanobacteriota > Halobacteria > Halobacteriales > Haloarculaceae > Halapricum > Halapricum desulfuricans. The sequence goes on along the minus strand of NZ_CP064791.1, from coordinate 776,038 downwards.
GCAGACAGTCGCACACGAGATTCTAGCGCACGCCAGCACGGTCATCCGAGAGGAGATGGAAGCCCGCGTGGAGGACAAGTCCGACCTCGAGGACCTGGTCGACAACCTCATGCGTGGTCTGATCATGGACACCGTCCAGTTCAGCGACGCCTACTCCCCGTACCAGGTGTTCTCGGACCAGTCCCGAGGAGCGGACCTGAGCCCGGTAGACACCGCCAAGGCACGGGTACTGAGGAAAGCGGCAAGCGACCCCGACGAGGACCCCCAGGCGGTCTTCCAGGAGTGGCTGAAGCTCCAGGATGTGCTCGAGGACCTCCGGCCGGCGAGAGCGGTCCGTTACGTGCTCATCGCCGCGCCGGCGTGGGGTACCGGGACGAAGATAGGCGAGAGCGACATCGTCCCCACCATCGACAAGCTGATCAACGGAGGGCTCTCCCCGCACGGCCTCTCGCTGTACGAGTGGGTCGTCGAACTCCGCGAGTACGTCCAGACGTACAGCGACGTCGTGAAGGCGGAGGTCGGGAGTGCCAGCGCCGAGATCAACACCCACCTCGACCGCATCTTCGACAAGATTGGAGCGCGTCCGACGGCGGTGCTCCTCACCCGAGCCGTCCTCGAGGGACTCTCTGACCGCGAACTCGAACGCCTCGCGGTCGACGTGGAGAAGCTGGCATTCCGCCGGCACAAGTCCGAGGCCAAGACGCCACAGGCGTTCCAGGTCTACATCGACCTGGCGGTCAACGCCTGGGACGAGCCGAACAGCGTCGACTACATCCACTCCCAGCTCCAAGAGATCGAGCCCACGGACGTCGAGTTCATCGACAAGCTCAGCAGTAACAAGAACTGGAACGCCGGGAAGGAGACGCGGTACTTCCTGAACGTGCTCGAGCACGAGCACTACCGGTCAGGTTCGACGGGGACATGGGGCGGTAGTCGTCACACCGGTAGCGTCGAGCACATCGCGCCTCGGAAGGCGTTCACCGTCGGTCGGTACCAGTCAGGCTGGGAGCCCTACCTCAACGTCGACCAAGACGAGTTCGAGTGCGTCTACGCGGAGATGCTCGGCAACGTGACGCTGCTCGAGAAACTCCCGAACGCCGCAGTCCAGAACGATCCGTGGGAGACCAAGCGGACGACGGAGGAGTACAAGAGCACCCAGTACGAGATGACCCGCGAACTCCGGGGTCAGCACATCGACTGGAAGACCAACCAGATCGAGGACCGCACGGACGACCTCGCCGAACTGGCCGCCGACATCTGGTCGCTGTAACTCCCGCGGCCAGACTCTCCCGCATTCACCACTAATTTTTCCAGCAGTATCCGGCTCACGTCGTGCGATTCTCTACCGGTAGACTGCTATCCAATGAGTGCCGAGGCCGCCATTTTCACTGTGGACAGCATCGCTAAGGGCATCTATCTGTGGCCACGGTGAAGTACTCGGGGTCAAGTGGTTCGAGACGCTTCGCGTCTCGTCATCAGGGAAGAGCTTGCTCTCTCGAACGACAGTCCGAACAGCAGCCGAAGATTGATCAATGCGTATATCCGAGTATACGGTATATGAGTAAATCAGTTCGTATCTCCGAGGAATTCCACGAGTTCGTGAAGGCTCACAAGCGCGAAAACGAGACAATGGAAGAGACGCTCCGCCGGCTCATTGGGGGGCCTCAGCCCGAAGACGTCGCCGGGATACTCTCGTCAGAAACGGCAATGACTATGCGAGATCGTCTCGAAAACAAGCACGAGACGGATGCCGAAGAGAAACACAAACTCCGGGAGCGGTTCGAGTGATCCTCGATACGTCGTTCCTGATCGATCTCTTCGACGGTCGCGAGGGGGCGTTCGAGAAAGGCATCGAACTCTCCGAGACGAAGACCGTTCGGCGGGTTCCTTCACCGGTCGTTATGGAACTCTCGTACGGTGTCGAGTTCGGCGACGAAGACGAACGGCGGAACGTCAGGAACGCGCTCCGGATGTATCCGGTCGTCGAACAGAACGAGACGATAGCCCATCGCGCCGGACAGCTACTCGCGCGGGCCGACCAGCAAGCTGACGGTGAAAGCGGCATCGACAAAGTCGACCCAATGGTCGCGGCAGTCTCTGACATCTACGACGAACCTGTCCTCACCGACAACGTCGGGGACTTCGCAGCGCTCGGAGTCAACGTCGAGACGTACTGAGACGTTGGTGACCTCCTCCTCGCCGTGAACGGAGAGGGATAGAAGATCCCTCAGGCAGTCGGGCTACGCCCGACGACGGCGAGGCTTCCCGAACCGCACCGCAAGCGTTGGGAGATTTACTGGTTTGCAGACTGGTCGGTATGACCGGTCTCCTGGCGGGGCCAGACCGCCGTTACTCCTATCCTAAAAGGATTCGGAGTTACCGCACTTTGGGAATCCAGCGACCCGAAGGGGGATTCCTTCGAATGTAGATTCCCTGAATCCGATATTATCCGTTTACTTGGGCGGTCAGACCGCCTCGGTGTATGTTATACTATGTATGCAAGAAATATAAATCTCAGGGTGAAGAAAGCGTGGTAAATGAGTCCTGAAGTGGACGCGATTCACGCCCGCCGTGAACAGAGAGGAATCGAAGATTCCTTAGGCAGTCGGCCACAGGCCGACGACAGCGTGGCGTCGAAGACGCCACGAGCAGACGGCGCGAAGCGCCGTCGACGGCGGGATTCTCTCGCTGAATCAAGATAGCAATCAACGACAGCCACAACCACCAACAGAGATATTGCCACGCGCTGTTTTAGTTGATTTATGTCTGCGCCAGGTACGACCGCGCTCGGAGACAATCGGACGTCTGCACGAGACACTCGGCTCCGTCTGTGGAACGGTGTTATGGCTATCCTCCACTTTCTGCAAGGGTTGGCGATGGTGATCCTGGCCGACAAGGTGCTGTGGCCGATCACACGGACGAGATACGGTTTCAACGCCGAAACCGAGACCATCTTTCCGACCACAGTCTCGTTTATCGACGCGAACCTCCCGCTGCTCGTGGCCGGCTTCCTGTTCATTTCCGCGTTCGCGCATACCGCCATCGCGACCGTGTTGTACGACCGGTACGTCGAGTATCTCGACCGGGGGATGAATCCCTACCGCTGGTATGAGTACGCTGTGAGCGCCTCGCTGATGATCGTCGTCATCGGTATGCTGGCCGGTGTCTGGGATCTCGGAACGCTCGTCGCGTTGTTCGGACTCGTCGCCGTAATGAACCTCAGCGGACTCCTGATGGAACAGCGCAACGAGTCGACCACCGAAACTGACTGGATGCCGTACTGGGTCGGCGTCATCGCCGGGATCGTGCCCTGGATCGTCATCGCGATCACCTTTATCGGGACAGTGACGGCCAGCGGCGGTGAGTTCCCCGAGTTCGTCATCTACATCTACGTCTCGATCTTCGTCTTCTTCAACCTCTTTGCGCTGAATATGGCGCTGCAGTATCTGGAAATTTCGCGGTGGAGAGACTACCTCTTCGGCGAAAAGATGTACATTCTGCTGAGTCTCGTGGCGAAATCCGCCCTCGCGTGGCAGGTGTATTTCGGTACGCTGAACTCCCCGATCTGAATATCGGGATCGCGAGAAACCCAGCCTCTCGCTATGTTGTCTCCGGTCTGGTGGGTCACCGAAACTGCGGGATGAACAGTCGGGAGAAAGTGACGAATATGCGAGTGGCGCCATATTCGCCCGCTATCCCGAATTGGGAATCACTATCCGAACAACGATCAGCAGACGGACTACCGCCCGAGTCGCTCGCGGCTGATCGCCACGCCCGAGGGCGTGATGATCAACTGGTCGTCGTCTTTCTGGACGATGTCGCCGCCGACCTCGCCGGCGACCTGCTTGAGTTCGTCCGTGATGTGTTCCATCGTCTGGTCCTGGGTCGTGTGTCGCGTGATGTCCGCGATGACGATGTCACCGTCGTAGACGGCGTCTTTGATATCGATCACGTCCTGCTGATCGCTGATGCGTGCGATCCGCACTGTGGTGTCAGCGTCGGCCGTGTCAGTTTCGAAGTCATCGGCGCTGAGTTCGACGTAGTCGTCGGTTCGCCTGGACGATCCGGACTCCCCCAGGATTTTGCTCATCAGTCCCATATACCATCCAGCGGCGCCTGCCACAATAGGTTTTACGTCCACAGTCGCCCGTGTCTCCCTGCGGCGCGATCCCGCAGCGACTAGTGAACCGCCTCGGCCTGCTCCGACAGTAGGTTGTCTCGGTCGTTCCGTTTCGAGAGGTTTAGGCGTCGCTCGACCGAAGCGGGTGTATGCCCAGAGACCGATCCGAATTCGACGATCTGCGACCGCTCGAGTTCCGAGAGCCGAGCGAGGTCCTCGATCCCGAGAAGATGTACACGATCTACGAGGTCGCGCGCCTGCTCCAGGGCGTCGATCCGGACGCCGAACTGGACGTCGAGACCGAAAACGTCCTGCTCGACTGGGCGATCCCGTGGATGCTGAAGTACAGCTCGGAGTTCGTCTTCGCCGAACCGGCCGGCGACGCCGAACCCGGCCACTACGGCCTCGCCGAAGCATGAACCTGCTCGTCGCCGGCTCCGAGCAACTCGACGCCGGGAAGACGACCTTCTCAGTCGGACTGGTCGAACGGACCGGCGCCACCGGCTACAAGCCCCGGGCCGGCAACGACTTCTGGTACAGTCACGACGACGTGCTGGCGGCCGCCGAGGACGACGCGCTCTACGGCAAAGACGCGCGAAAGCTCGCGGCTGCGGCCTCCGATGGCGTGTCGCCGCCCGATATCAACGCCGTCCACCGTCTCTGGCGGCCCACGCCGGGCGGCGTCGGCGGCGTGCTCGAACAGGACGGCCGCGAGTTCCTCCTCGACCGGGCCGGGGACACCTACGTCGTCAACGGGACGACGACGATCCCCGACGTCGTCCGCGAGTCGTTCCCGGTCGAATCCGCGATCGCCGTCGAGTCGCTCGCGGCGTTCAACGACGCGATGGAACGACACCACCAGCCGGCCCAGGCCGATCTGCGGGCGGAGATCGAGGCCCGGCCACTCTCAGTCGTCGAGTCCTACGGAGCGATCGCCCGGCCGCTGCCGGAACTCGATCACGACGCCGTCGCCGTCGTCGAGCCGCGGCGGGTGCGGATCTACGACGGCCGCCGCTACGACAAAGGGTGTTCAATCGCCGGCGGTTCGCCCGGTCCGGACCGTGGCACGCTCGAAGAGCGCGTGACGGACGTCACGGACCTGATCGATCCGGTCGAGACAGTCGCGTTGCCGCCGCTTTCCGCCGCGGTCCGGGACGATCCGGCCGCAATCGCCGAGGCCTACGACCCGGCGTACGACGCGCTGCTTTCGGCTGCGGGTTCGTAGCGCTATCCGAACCTGGCCGCCTGCGCCGCGAGCTCGACATGTTCGTAGGGATCGCTGTCGACGCTCGGGCCGTGCCCGCAATGCATCTCCCCGAGCGTCTCGTCGACCGTCTCCCGGACCCGTTCGATGCTCTCGATCAACAACTCTCGATCACCCTCCGCGAGATCCGTACGGCCAAAGCCGCCGTTGGCGAAGATCAGATCGCCCGCGAACAGGATTCCCGATCCCGGAGCGAAAAAGCAGAGGTGGTCGTCTTTGTGCCCCGGCGTGTGGAGCGCGGTGTAGGCGTCGTCGCCGAGTTGGACGGTCTCGCCGTCCGCGATAGCGTGGTCGACGCCAGGCTGGTCGGGATCGTAGCCCCAGACGTCGACGTCGAACGTCTCGACGACGCTGTCGAGGTTCCCGACGTGGTCGGGATGGGTATGTGTGAGGACGACCGCGTCGATGTCTTCGACGTGTTCGCGCACGGCCCCACAGACGTCGAAGTCGTTCCCGACGTCGACCAGGACGGTCCGCTCGCCGGTGACGAGAAAGACGTTACTCGTGAAGACCTGTTCGCCGGCCGCGAGGTTCGGTATCATACGTGATCGTACACCCAGGAGCCGCTTGTGCGTATCGATGGCGGCGTTATCGGCGCCGACTCGCGACTCGCTGTTCGGCCGTCTCCTCGGTGACGACCTCGTACAGTAACGCCCGCGAACCGTCCGCTGTCGGCCGCAGAATGCGTCCCAGTCGTTGCGTGAACTCACGCTCGCTCCCGCTGCCCGAGAGGAGGACGGCCACGTTCGCGTCCGGCACGTCCACCCCCTCGTCGAGTACATTCGCAGTGACGATCCGTGAGTACGTCCCATTGCGAAACGCCCGCAGGATCTCCCGGCGCTCGTCGGCACCCGTCTCGTGGGTGATCGCCGGCAACAGGAACCGCTCGGAGAGTCGATAGACCAGATCCGTGAACGCCGTGAAGACGATAATCCGGTCCTCAGCGTGCCGGTCCAGCAGGTCCGCCAGGACCTCGAGTTTCCGGTCGGCGTTCATCATTACCTCCCGCGCCCGCTGTTTGGCCAGCAGTGCCTCGCGGGCGGCCGGATCCGTTCCCGACCGCATCACGAGTTTACGGTAGTCCTCGCCGCTGCGAAGCTGGATGTTGGACTGTTGTAGGTAGTCCGTGAACGTCCCCTGGTGGCGCTCGTACACCTCGCGCTCTTCGGGCGTCAGTGCGACCTCGATCCGTTTGATATCGTACGCCGCCAGATGATCACCGGCCAGTTCCTCGGGATCGATCCCGACGACGCGAGGGCCGACGAGGTCTGCAACCGACTCGTGTGCGCCGTCCGGCCGTTCGAACGTCGCCGTCAGTCCCATTCGGGCAGGGGCCGCGAGCAGCCGAGCGATTTCCTGATATCCCTCTCCGCCGAGATGATGCACCTCGTCGAAGACGACGAACTCGAAACGGTCGCCCAGTTCCGCGCCCCGGAGATACGCCGAGTCGTACGTCGACACCGTGATCGGTTCGATACGTTGTGTCCCGCCACCCAGTTGCCCGACCGGTCCGTCGTACTCCCGGGACAGCTCCTCGCGCCACTGCTCCAGGAGATCGATCGTCGGGACGACGATCAGCGTGGGGACCGCAAGCGCCGCGAGAGCCGCGATTGCGATCACCGTCTTGCCGCTCCCGGTCGGCAGCTCCAGGACGCCGCGGTCGTCGGCGTCGCGCCAGGCTTCCAGAGCGTCGCGCTGGTAGTCCCGAAGTTCGTAGGCCGTCTCGAACGCGACCGACTGCGTGTCGAAGACCTCGTCCGCGTACTCGATCCCTCGCCCGTCGAGCCACGCCCGCAGTTCCGGATACCGAAACGCCGGCGCCCTAGCCGTTTCCGTCCGCGGATCGCGCTCGACAAAGGGGAGGTCCGGGACGATACCGTCGATCCTGATCGTCCCGTCCTCGTAGGTGAGCCGCGGCGCCATCGATTCGGCGTTGGCCGGTCGGGAGCATAAATCGACCGCTCGAAGCGACCGGAACAGTCACAACCGAACCGAGTCGGACCGATGTCGACGCCGTTTAGCCGGTCGCCGCCCCCGTCTCGGATATGGACCCGACAGCACACCACTACGGCATCACGGTCTCGGATCTCGAAGCGAGCGTCGCCTTCTATCGCGACGTACTTGATCTTGAGGTGCTCGCGGAGTTTGCCGTCGGTGGCGAGGCATTCGCGACTGGCGTCGACGTGCCCGGAGCCAGCGCCGAGTTCGTCCACCTGGACGCCGGCGACGCCCGGATCGAACTGGTCAGCTACGAGCCGACCGGCGAGTCACAGACGAACGGTTCGCTCAACGAGCCGGGCGCGACGCATCTCGGTCTCGCCGTCGACGATCTGAACGGCGTCTACGAGGGGCTTCCGGACGACGTGCCGACGCTCAGCGAGCCACAGACGACCGAAAGCGGGACGAAAATATTGTTCGTCCGTGATCCGGACGGGAATCTCGTCGAACTGCTGGAGACCTAGGGACTGGCTTCGGTCGCCGTCTCCTCGTCTTCGAGGGTTTCCAGCGCTTCGAGGGCGGACCGGCGGTAGTTCTCGACCGGCAGTTCGTACTCCTCGCGAGCCATCTCGGCGTACTCGTAGGCACTGTCGGACTCGAAGCGCTTGATGCGATCGAGCGTGCGCTCGGCCGTCTCGACGACCCAGCGGTCGCGGGTCGTCTCGTCGACGCTCGTGATGGATTCGGGCCGGACGGAGACGTTGACGTCGCCCTCGTCGGTCTCGTAGGTGCGGGGCTTGCCGACGACCGAAACGTAGGCCGGCGGCTCCAGCTCGCGCAGCATCGCGGCCGCGTCGGGCTGATACTGGCCGGCGTAGACGAAGAACGTGTCCCCGTTCGGGTCGACGATCCGTCCCTGCCAGTACTCGCTGTCCTCGCCGACGTCCTCGGTCTCGGTCAGGGTGCCGACGACGAAGATCCGGTTGGCCCGCTCGCCCGTCGGCAGTAGGACGTACAGCGGCGCCCGGTCGTCGTCGCTCTCCTTGAACGAATACGTCGCGTCGTTGAACTCGCGTGCGAAGACGCGTCGCGCGACTTCGCGGGTGGGTGCCGAACTCATCTCAGATCGACCTCGCTTTGATCAGCGCGCTTTCCGCATCGACCGGATCGTCCAGGACTTCCAGATCGTTCACCAGGACGTACCGCCCCAGGGTCGGACCGGTGACCCGGTAGTACCGACCCAGCGTGTCGGTCTCCATCTCGTCGGCGACGACCGTCGTGTCCAGGGCGTCCATCGCCATGTCCTTGGCCTCCTGGAGTTCGATCCCGGTCAGCTCTTCGGTGGCCTCTTGATCGAAGATGATCTCCTGGACCTCGTTGCCGTCGTCGAGTACGCCCTTGATCCGCAGGTCGAACTCGCCCTCGACTTCGCCGTGCTCGCTGCAGCGGCCGTTCTGGAGGACGCGCGTGCACCCCTCTTCCGGACAGCGTTTGATCAGGCCGCTGCCGCTCTGGATGTCGACCAGTGCGCCTTCGACAGTGACGGTATCGTCGCCGACCTCGATGTCTTCTTCGAGTTCCTCGATCGTCGTCGTCCGGTTGAGTTTCACCGAGTAGTCGCCCTGGTACTCGTCGGTGACGACGTTGCCCAGGTCGTAGACCTGCCCCGCTTCGAGGGTCGGCAGGTCGGATTTGGCCCACTTGGTGAACTTGATCGTCCCGGACTCGTCGCCCAGGAGCCCGACCTGTGCGATCGAGTCGCTCCGGGGTTCCCAGAGGTCGGTCACCTTCGCGGTGAGGTCGACCCACTGCTCGGCCGTGTCGATGTCGGCGATCTCGACGCGCTCGTTGCCGCCTCCACCGCCGCCGAGGTCGTCGCGCTCCATGTCGGCCTCGTCGAGGTAGCCGTTAGTAACGCTCCGGCGTGCCTCTTCGACGGGGACCTTGTATTCGTTGACCAGCGTATCGAGGCGCTCCTCGACGTCCTCGACCGTAATGTCGAGCTGGTCGGAAAACTGCTCGTGTATCTCTTCCGCTTGGGTACGCAAATCAGTCATGTTCTCACTGTCTCCGCTGTGTTTTCGATGGGAGACATCTGGCAGTTGGTCGTCATCGCTGATAAACCCTCGGCGACCACGGTGAAAGTGAATCGACCCAGCAGTCGCTCACCGGGATACGACAGTCGCCGGCACGGTTGACGATTCCGGAACAGACTTCCAGCGGCCGCCCTGAACGGGCGGTATGGACGACGATCGGCTCGCACGGTTCCTGCGGACGAGGGTCCGGTCAGCGGGTCAGCAGTTCGCACAGGCCCGCGCGGCCTACCAGCGAGCGCGAAACGCTGCGGCCGTCGATCTCCCGGTCGATGAAGAGGGAAACGCGCGTCTCGTCTGCCGTCGCTACGCCGAGCGTCGGGCCGTCCCGGTCGACAGCGACGGAACGCCGTCGTGTTTCGAGAGCGGCCATCCCGACTGCGAGGGCTGCCGCGAGGACATCCGCGAGGGTCGCATCGAGACGTGGTAACTGGTCCGCTCTATTCCGAGTATCCTTCCTGGAGGAACGCACCTTCGGTCTCGTAAACCGAGACCAGTTCCTCAATGAACTCCTCGTAGGATTGGCCCTCGTCCGTGTGGGCGTCGAGGCGCTCTTTGAGATCGTCGCTGATTTCGAGTGTGTAGGTCATTGGGATCACGCCGGATCGACCGGCTCGTTCGAACGTTTCTCGCCCAGCCACATATATCGACCTGCCGTCTGTCGCCGTGCGTTCTTTACCCGTCGGGCGAGGACAGGCGGGCATGGACCGACCGATTGCGGCCGTCGTGCTGGCCGGCGGCACCGGAACGCGTCTGTACCCGGCGACCCGCGGAGACCGACCCAAGCAGTTTCTCTCGTTCGGTGACGAGCAGTCGATGCTCGAAGCGACCGTCGAGCGCGCCGGCTTCGCCGACAGGGTGTACGTCCTCACCCGGCCGTCGTTCGCCGCCGACGTCGAAGAACTCGTTCCGTCCGCAACGGTGCTGACCGAGCCAGCGCCGAAGGACACCGGCCCGGCGCTGGCCTACGCTGCCCACCGCGTTCGCGAGGAACTGGGACCGTGCGCCATGCTCGCGCTGCCGAGCGACCACCGCATCACCGGCGAATTCGAGCCAACGGCGCGCCGGGCCTGTCGCGTCGCGACCGACACCGAACGGCTGGTCACGATCGGTGTCGAGCCGGACCGGCCGGCGACCGGCTACGGCTATATCGAACCGGGACCCGACCGCGATGAGTTCTACGAAGTCACGTCGTTCACCGAGAAACCCGATCGAGAGACCGCCGAGCGATACCGCAAGCGCGGCTACTACTGGAACAGCGGGACCTTCGCGTGGACGCCGGACGCGTTTCTCGACGCCGCCGGCGACACCGAACTCGAACCGCTGGTGGATGCCCTCGACGGCGGTGACCCACAGCGAGGGTTCGAGGCCGTCCCGTCGATCAGCGTCGACTACGCCGTGCTGGAGTCCGCCCCGAACGTGGCCGTCGTGCCCGCCGAGTACGGGTGGGACGACCTGGGAAGCTGGGACGCGCTCGCACGCGTGCTCGAACCCGACGACGACGGCAACGTGACACTGGGCGAGTCGCTCACCCTCGATGCCTCGAACAACGTCATCGCTACTGACGGCCACGTCAGTGCCGTCGGCGTCGAGGACCTGGTCATCGCGAGTTTCGACGACCGGACGCTCGTCGTCGACAAAGACGACGCACAGCGCGTGCGTGAGGTCGTCGATCAATTGAGAACCGATGGAACGTTCTGATTGACTGTCAGTTCTATCCAGGAGCTGTCACGTGTCAACACTTAATATACTGGCCGGAGTAGTCAGTCCCGAATGGGGACTGTTAGCACACGTCTCGACTCGCAGGCGCGGTCGATTTTCGACGACCTGGGGTACACGGTGTCGAGCGACGGCGACGAGATCACGGCCGAGCGCAAGTGGCGTCGCGTCCACGTGACGCCGATGGCCGAACCGGCCGAGGTGCCGTCCTCCGGACGGTATCGGTGTTTCGTGACGCGCGAGGGCAACTGCAGGGAGCTCGAACGACAACTGCGACGCCGACAGCCGAACTACGACTGGGCGATCATGGGGATCGACGAGACCGGCGAATACGAGGTCTACACGACGAAAACGGGCTGGTAGCGGCGACTGCAGGCCGGTGACGACGGCCGAAGGCTGATCGTCAAGGTGCGAGCCGGTTCTTGCGATTTTTCATATGCTCGTTGTAGTACTCGAATGTGATCGGCGCCCACTCCTCGGCCAGGTCGAGAATCTGCTCGGTCATTTCCCGAATTTCCCACTGAGCGTCGGCAGCGGCCCGCATATCGCCGATATGCATCAACATACGGGGGTTCATTGTCATCACGATGTTGACCTTCGTGCCGATCGGGAGGACAAAGCGGGCGTCCTCGGGCGGCATGCCGAGTTCGAGCAGGTCCTGATAGGACTCGACGGCATTGGCGACGGTGTCGGCGAAGATCTCCTCGCGCTTTTCGACGGTCTCTTCGTCGACAGGGCCGGTGTCCTGGTTGCGTCCGACCCAGTCAGGATCCGTGGCGGATGGGGGATAGACGACGAGTTCCCCCTCGCGGACTGCCTCGGGATCCACATCGTCGAAGGAGACGTAGCGCATCGACTGAATGTCGAAGGTGACGTGGCGGTGGCGGGTGATCTGGGCCATACACGAGCGGCTGACCCCTTCGATGGCGAAGGTGGCGTGGGGATGCTCGAAGGGCCCGAAGTGACCGTGCTCCAACAGGTGCGTGAGCAGCGTCTCCTGTTTGTCCTCGAGGGAGTCGCCGTCGATCGTCGACATGACCTCCTCGAAGGACTGGTCGGCGATGAACTCCGAGGCGTAGTCGTTGCGCGCCGCCTGGCAGATCAGTTCCTCGGGATCGTCGGTCGCATCGAGTAAGCGAACGTCCATACCCACGTTCGATACCGGCGGAGAGATAATACCTGCTATCCAGCCTGCGACGAGGTCGCATCTCGAGACGGGGAGAACCGAAAGACTGGCTTTGCCAGGCCGTCCAGTACAGGTATGACCAGCGAGACAGACGGCGAGGTCGTCTCCGAGGAGCGTCGATCGGAACTCCTCGATCGGATCTCGAAACGCGGCGCGACGATCGGCGAACAGATCCCCGAGGAGGTGACGATCGACGGCCAGACGATCGCGCTGCGGTCGTTCGTCTGGGAGACGAAAAAACAGGGAGTCGTCCCGCCGGAAAAACGCGAGAGCGTCCAGGAGGTCCGCGCGACGCTCAACCGGGAGCGTGATCGACTCAAGAACCGACTCCGAACGGAGGAGGTCTCACCCGACGAGGCCGAGGAACTGGCCGATGCGATCGTCGGGCTCGATCGGGCGATCTCCGCACTAAAGAGTCTCCGTGAACCCGATCTCAAACAGCACGCACACGAGGAATACGTCGAAAGCAATCGCCGCTGGGTCAACTTTATCGACCAGCTACTGTAGGGGCTCCCAATCGGAGGGCGAAGACGTCAGCCCGACGACTCGCGCTTCGCGCGTGCCGTCCCGTTCGCGGATCTCGATCATTCCGTCGAAGGCCTGCTTGATGACCTGCAGCGTTTGATCGTCGTGTGCACCCGAATCGATCGTGAACAGCCCGAGATAGCCCGCCGCGTCCAGCCGCGAGGAGAGAACGTGACAGAACTTGAAGACGGTCTTGCGGTCGGTGTAGGTCAGCATCGTCGACAGCGACGAGAGAGCGAGGCGGCCGTTCTCGACGCCGCTCTCGTGGAGCCCCTCCAGGGCTTTGGTGATCCCGATCCCGATACCCGTCAGATCACCGGGCGAGGAGACGTGATGCGTGTAGACGCCGCTGTCGGTCGTCTCGCCGCCGGACGCATCGGAGACACAGTCGATCACACCCAGCGGAAACGACTGTTGTCCGGTCCGCTCGCTGAAGTCCGCGACGACGCTGTCGGCCCGATCGCCCGTCGAAACGATCACCGCGCCCTCGTTCTGTTCGACGCCGTCCGCCAGCATGTCGTATGCGAGTGCCTCCTTCCCAGTCATGGCCGGTCCCGAGATGAGAATCGTGGAACCGGGCCTGACCGAGGCCAGTGCGTCGATATCGAGTACGTTGGTGAGATCGTACATTGTCCCGGTTTGATCAGTGTTCGTCGCCATTGCCGAGCCCCCTCAGAGTCGCGATGAAATCGTCGTCGTCCTCGATACCCCCCAGCGTCTGTGACAGGTCGTCCCGCAACTCGTCGATTCGCTCGGTCAGTTCCTCGTAGTCGTCGCTCTCGGCGAGTTCGGCGCTGCTCTTTGTCGCCTCCAGCGTCGCCTGCTTTTCGACCAGCGAATAATATTCCTGGAGGAGTCCGTCGTAGGCCGACCGTTCGAGCAGGTTCTCGACCGTCTCGTGCAGTTGCTCGCTGCGGATCGGCTTCGTGAGATACGAGTCGAACCCCATCTCGAGGATGTCGAAGTCCGGTTCGACCGCCGTTACCATGGCGACCCGGCATTCGTAGCCGCTCTCGCGGATCCGCGAGAGGACCTCGTCCCCGGACAGCCCGGGCATCATACGATCCAGCAGGACCACGTCGACGTCCTCATCGAGCATGTCGAGAGCTTCGTCGCCGTTCTGGGCCACGCGGACCTCGTATCCGTCCTGTAACCAGAGATTATACGTCTCGGCGACGTCCGGTTCGTCTTCGACGATGAGCACGACGGGTGCGTCGGGATCTGACATCAGCTCTCTGCGGATTATTTACCCTCCAAATACATATCACTGTGGGTCGCGATCCGGCCGCATGCGGGGCCGCAGGTATCGTACAGCTGGACGACTGTCACGCGGTTGTCGTCGAAATCGGCTCGGTCCCGACGGACAGTCTGAGACCCGGATCCGCGTCAAATGTCTCGTAGTCGAGCGGGGCGGTCAGCGAGACCGTCCGTTCGCTGAGCGGCTCGACCTCGAAGCGGGTCTGGGAGCTCACAGTCCGACCCTGAGAATCGAGTTCGGCCAGCAGGTACCCCTCGAACCCTGACGGAGCGTCGTTTCGGATCGTCGCGTCGATGCTGACGTTGCCGTCCGACCCGCGACTGACCTGCTGGTCGACGACCTCGGGCGTGCGCGTCGACGTGTCGATACCGTCTGCCGCCGGTGGCGTCTGCTCAGTAACGGTCGTGCGCGGCGGCGGGTCCGGTTCGCGGGACAGACAGCCACCGGTAACGGCTCCGGCGAACGCGGTCAGTACCGCACGTCTGGTCCTCCCCATGATCGATCAGTTACCGGCGACCGCCAAGTGCCTTGGCATCGCTTATGGGCGTGGCTGTCCGAACCTCGACTGTGCTCACGAAGGAGTTGCTCCGCGTCTCCCGGGCCGGTGGTGGCTACCACCCCCAGTTCGTCGGCGGGGATCACCGCGACCTTGCGGCCCGCGTTATCGGCACGTACCAGGGTCACGTCGGCGAGTCGCGCGAGCAACTCGACGGGGCGCTAACCGACCTCGAACGCGACGCACCCGACTTCAAGCTCGTCCGTGGGTTCGCCAAACTCCTGAATCGCGAGGCGACGTTCGAGACGCGGGCACCGCTGCCGCCGGACCGCGCTCGTCGGGCCGCGTTCGAGGCAGCCGAGCGCGTCGGCGTCGTCACCGAGCGCGATCGCGAACGCGCGCTCTCGCGGGCAGCCGATCGCCTCGCGGTCGATCCGGACGACATCGAAGCGTCGCTGTATGCGGATCTCGACGACCGGCAGATACTGACCGAGGTCACGACACGTTACGATCCCGACTCACTGTGTCGCCAGTACGATCTCTCGCTGGCCCAGACCGCGCTGTTCGACGCGACCGAGGTCAGGATCGAAAGCGACGATCCGAAGACCGTGGTCTCGGCAGTCAAGCGCCTTCGGCTCATGTACGAGATCGAGCGGACCGGCGACGGCCGAGAGGTCGTCGTGACCGGCCCGACCGCGCTCTTCCGGCGGACGCGTCGCTACGGCACTCGCTTCGCTCGCCTGCTTCGCAGCGTCGCGAAAACCGCCCAGTGGCGCCTGGTCGCGACGATCGACGACGACGGCACCGACCGTCGGCTCGTCCTCACCGACGGTGACGTGACGGTCCCGGACCACGAGCCCGTCACCGAGGTCACCTTCGACAGCGGCGTCGAAGCCGACTTCGCGGCCAGATTCGAGGCGCTGGATCTCGACTGGGATCTCGTGCGCGAACCCGAGCCGCTCGCCGCGGGCGCGCACGTCGTCATCCCGGATTTCGCCTTCGATTACCGGTACGCCGACTTCCGGGTGTACTTCGAGATCATGGGCTTCTGGACGCCGGAATACGTCACGAAGAAGCTCGACCGCCTGGCGGAGCTGGAGGACGTCGAGCTGCTAGTGGCCGTCGACGACTCACTCGGGGTCGGCGAGATCGAGGACATCGACCAGTTGACCGAAACCGGTGACGCGAGCGCAGAGATCGAGGCGCGCGACCACCGCGCGATCCCCTATACGGGGACAGTCCGGGTGAAAGACGTACGGAACGCACTGCGACGCTACGAGGAGGGGTTGGTTGCCGAAAGCGTGGCCGATCTCCCCGCGAGCCTCGCCCCCGAGGCGGACGTGACGACGCTCGCGGCCGTCGCCGAGACACACGGGGTCAGCGAGGACGCGATCGAGGCCAAATCTTTCCCCGAGCACGAGCGGGTCGGCCGGACGCTCGTCCGTCCCGGCGTACTCGACTCGCTCGCCGGCGAGATCGAGGCGGGGATGGACCTCGGCGACGCGGAGTCCGTCCTCGAGACGCACGGGATCGACGACGCGAGCGCGGTCCTCTCGCGCCTCGGCTATCGCGTCGAGTGGGACGGGCTCAGCGGCGGGACGATCCGAGACCGCTAGAGCACCGAGAGCGTCCCGAAACCGATCGCCAGCGCGAAAAGAAAGGAGCCGGCCCAGGCACCGAGCGTGCGCCCCATCTTCGATCGGCTGACGCCGTCACCGCCGGCGACGGCCGCGCCGCTGCCGATGATCGCCGTCACGATGGCCTGATTGAACGAGATCGGGACGCCCAGCGCGACGGCGGTCTGTGCGAACAGGAACGTCGGCAGGAGTGCCGAAATCGACCGTCGCGGGCCCAGCGAGGCGTAGTCCTGTGCGAGGGACTTGATCATCCGCGGCGCGCCGGTCCAGGAGCCGACGAGCATGCCGACGGCACCGCCGACGAGCACCGCGAACAGCGAGAGGTCGACAGTTTCGAGCAGCGGAACGAGCGGGCCGACCGCCAGCCCGACCTGGCTGCCGCCGGCCGAGAAGGCCACGAGCGACCCCAGCACGAGCAGGTATCGCTGGAGGCCGCGCTGCTGGTCGGCCCCGATCCAGGCGCGAACGACCAGTGCCGACGCGAGCGCGAACACCCCGACGACGGCCACTTCGATTGCGACGACACCGATCGAACCATCGACCGGACCGATGGCTGCCACCGTCGCAGCGATCGATCGGCTCGTCGCGCCCGGCCCCAGCACCGCGAACCCGAGCAGGGACACCGCCGCGCCAGTCAGCCCGGCGAGGACCGGGACGGACCACCGTTCGGGCACGTCCTCCCGGGGGAGCAGACTCGCCAGTCCGTACGCGAGCCCGGCGTTGACCAGCGGCGCGACCGTCCACATCAGGCCGATCTCGGCGTACTTCGACCACGCTGGGAGCCCGCCCAGCGCGAGCCCGGCGCCGACGATCGCACCCGTGACCGTAAAGGCCGTCGCGATGGGATAGCCCGTCGCGATCCCGACGGCCATCAGTCCCGCAGCCGTGACGAGCGCGAGGATGACTGCCTCCGGGGTGAGCACCACCCCTCGGATCAGTCCGGAGCCGACCGCCTCGGTGACGTTCCCGCCTTGCAGGACCGCCCCCAGGAATCCGAGGATCCCGACGACGAACGCGGCCTGCATCGTCGAGATAGCGTTGGCACCGACCGCGGGGGCGAAGGGGGTCGCACCGCTGGAACCCGCGCCGATGACCCACGCCATGAACAGGCTCGCGCCGCCAGCGAGTACAAAGAGTCCGAGTGTAGCGAAATCCATTGAAGAGATAGGAAGGGGAAGGCCGCTCAGTCGCCCGTCATCGAGTCCTGGCTCGCGGCGCAGTTGTTCGGGCCGAGTTCCAGCGTGAACGCCTCGTCCTCGTCAGTCTCGCGCTGACCGAGATTCGTGGCGATGATGTCCTCGTAGTTGGCGGGGCGGGGCGGCATGTCCTCGAGGACAGTCTCGACGAACGCTTGCTCGTCGTAGGTGAGTGCGTCCATCTCCTCGCGGAGGTCGCCCAGCGGCGCGGTGTAGGTACCGTCCGCGGCGGGTTCGGCCGCGTCGCTCGTGTGTCCGCCGCCGACGATCACGTCGTCGGGCAACTCGAGAATCCGATCCTGAAGCGTCTCGTAGAGTTGACGGGCCGCCTCGGGTGCGCCGTCGTCGCCCTCTTCGAGATCGGGTCGGGCGACGCTCTCGACGAACAGGCCATCGCCGGTCGCCAGGAAGCTCTCGCCGACGAGATACGATGTCATCCCGGTGGTGTGACCGGGCGTGTACAGCGTCTCGACGGTCACCTCGCCGACTGCGAAGGTGTCGCCGTCAGCGGCCATCTGGAGTTCGTCGGCGTAGGTGACGCCGCGGTCGACCGCTTCCTCGGGGAGGACGCCGGTGACACCTTCCTCGTCGAGCGCTCGCACGCCGCTGACGTGATCGGCGTGGATGTGCGTGTCGAGCGCGTACGTCAACTCGACACCGCGCTCGGCGGCGTCGTCGAGATAGCGGTCGGTAAACGCCTGGAGCGGGTCGATGACGGCGGCTTCGCCGTCGTCGTAGACCATGTAGCCGAGACAGCCGCTGGAGGGGCGCTGGTACTGCACCAGCGTTCCAGGCCCGTCGTAGCCTTCGACCTCGACCGACTCGTAGATGCTCGCCCAGCCGTTCATCCCGTCTTCGAGGTGGGCGACGTCCCGGCCTTCCTCGGCGAGCGTCCCGGCGACGTACTCGCTGGCACCGCCTTTCGCACACAGTACGACCAGCGGATCGCCGACCGGCACGTCCTCGAGCAGTGCCTCGTCGACGCCGTCGAGGAACTCGAAGTACGGCACGTTCTCGATCTCGACGGACTCGCCCTCGATGTGCCACTCCTCGAAGTCCCCGCTCGCGCGGGTGTCGAGGATCGTGACTGCCTCGCCGTCTTCGATGCGACGGCGGAGTTCGTCGGGCGCAATCGCGTCGACCGGTTCCTCCGGTGTCGGGAAATCGTCCGGGTCCATTGTACTCGTCGTCGAGTATCGGCGGGATGAATAAAAGAGTTTTGTATAGAAGACACAATTCTAATTGACGGTCAAAATGCGCTTCCGACCGATGGAGTTTACCAGCCAATCCCGCCAACATAAAAATAGCCCAATAAATTGGGGCAGTGGCTCTTTTGTCTCGTCTCTGCACCGCTATGATAGCGATAACTTATGCGAACCCATGCGTAGGGTAACCGGATATAGTATTGTATGATCATCCCAAAACCATTAAGAGTGGTCGACGGATATGGCTACGCGAACAACGAGCCATGTGCTACACACGACGGCCAGAGGTGAGAAGCGATGTTCGGTATTGAAACGCTCGACGGTCCCGCGGGCGCGGCCGCGCTCATCGGGATCGTCCTGCTCGAAGCGATCGTGCTATACGTCGGCTACGGGGCGCTCGAACAGCTCTTTGGGCCACGCATCGCGCGCTTGCTCCGGGGTGAATGAGTATGGAGCTGTTCGGCATCGCCGTGAGTCTGCTCGGGATGTTCGTCGGCTTCGGCGTACTGATCGGGCTGCTGTTCGGCTTTTTCGGTATGGGCGGGTCCTTCCTCGTCACGCCCGCGTTGCTGGTGATGGGCTATCCGACCGACGTGGCGGTCGCGTCGGGACTGGCGTTCGTCTTCGGCACGTCGGTGATCGCGACGCTGAAACACCGTGATCTGGGTCAGGTCGACTACAAGCTCGGCGTGCTCATGATCGCGGGAACGACGGCCGGCATCGAGGTCGGCCGGATCGGTTTGCACTTCATGCAGGATCTGGGCGTCGCGAACACGTTCGTCAGCGTCACCTACGTCGCGCTGCTGGGCGGGATCGGTGCGTTCATCACCCGAAACGCACTCACGGACGGCGACGGCGGGCTCAGCCACGACGCCGAAGCCGAGGAGCCGTCAGAAGAAGAGCTACCCGAGATCGCACAGACGATCCAGTCCTACGAGATCCCCCCGATGATGTCGCTACGCGGGGGCGTGACTGTCTCGCTGTGGATGATCCTGCTGGTCGCGTTCGCCACGGGATTGCTCTCGGGACTGCTCGGGGTCGGCGGCGGGTTCATCCGCATGCCCGCACTGTTCTACCTGGTCGGCGTGCCCGTGCCCGTCGCGGTCGGTACCGACCTGTTCGAGATCGTCTTCTCGGGCGGGATCGGCAGCTTCCTCTACGCGATGGACGGTGCGGTCGATCTGACCATCGTCGCCCCGCTGCTCGCCGGGAGCGCGTTCGGCGCACGCCTGGGCGCGGCCGCGACCAGCATCGTCGAAGAAGAGGAGATCAAGGTCTACTTCGGCGTCATGTTGCTGCTCGGGGCCATCGCGGTCGCCGTCCGGGAGATCGGCGGCGTGGTCGAGATGCCGATCCTGGACACAGTGAGTCTGATCATCATCGTCGGAGCCGCGACGCTCGTCAGTGGAGCCGTCGTGGTCAGTTCGGTCCGGGAACTCCGTAGCGAGGGGCAAGCGACGCCCCAGCCGGCCGACTGATCGCGATCACTATCCGTCTTTTTCAGCCACTCTGACCGGGCGCTTTTGCCGGAATCAGGGCAGTTCCCGGTGTCGCTGCAGCGTCGTCTCCAGGTCAGCGTCCAGTACTGCCAGCGAGAACCCGTCGACCCGCGCCAGGTCGGCCGCGTGTTCCCAGACGTCCTCGCGATCGAGACCCTGCAGGACGACCACGTTCGGCGTCGGGTTGACGACGCGCATCGCAACCAGCGGGGACTCCCCGCGAGTGACACCGGAGAACACCAGCGCCCGGTTGGCGCTCTGTCCGTACAGCCGGTAAAACTCCTCGCTGGAGAGGCGCGTGATCGCCGCGATGCTGTCGATGATCGTGTGGCCCGCGATCGTGTCCTCGCGGCCGCGGACCAGTTCCGTCGCGCCGATCGCGTCGTAGTAGCGGTCGATATCGATCGTCGCCGGATACTCCTTGAGTTCGTGAACGACCTCGCGGTCGAACCCGGCGCTGAGCACGCGAGCGTGCTGGCGGATCCGGCTCCCGCCGCGGCGCTCGTCGACTGCGAGCAGCCCTTCCACGAGCCGGCGGATGATGCCGCTCCCGGGATTCGTGCGGCGCCCACTTTCGTAATCGGAGATCACCGACGAGGAGATGTCAAGCTCGGCGGCCAGTTCCGTCTGGCTGACCTCGAAGTCGGTCCGCCACTTCCGAACGGTCGCCCCCGTGTCCTCGCTGAGCGTGATCTCGCCGGCGATCCGCTCGGCCAACCGATGGCGCGCGTCCGCGTCCACGTCCATATCAGGAGTTCGATCTACCGCTGGATAAGCGTTGTCGAACCGAGATTCGTCGCTCGTCGAAACACGGGACTACGCGAACCGGCCACAAGGGATATACCCGGCAAAACCGTGTAATATTGGACAATGCGACAGTCGAGGTACTCGGGAGTCGCTCCCGCCGAGACGAAGATGCACCCGGAAGCGCGCGGGGGATGAACCGTGCCGAGAGACGCGATTCCGACGCTCGATCGCCGGACAGTACTGGGTGGTGTTGCCAGCGCTGGAGTCGCTTCGATCGCCGGCTGTTCGCTGCTGGAGTCGGGTGACGACGGGCCGTCGAGGGAGATCGGCGACGAGCGGGCGCGCTCGCTCGCCGAGGAGTTCGCACCGACGATCTACTTCGACCGAAACGAGGAGTGGTTCCCGACGGATCCGCGGTCCTACGAGAGCGATCGAGACGGGGAGACAGTCGTCAGCGGGTTCGACGCCTTCGAGGGGTACGTACACACCGACGGCGAGCCGCCGGACCCGGCGGTGTTCTACCACGCAATCGAGTACGAAGACTCCCCGTTGGCGGTCGTCCAGTACTGGCTGTATTCGGCGTTCGATCAGTTCACCACGAACTTCCACTGGCACGACTGGGAGCTCTTACAGGTGTTCGTCGATACCGACACCGGCGAGCCCCAGCTGTACGTCGCCAGTTCCCACTCGCGGTCGGTCCCGAACAACGAGTTCCTCGACCCGGAGCGGCGGCCGCGGATCCTCTCGGAGCTGGGGTCCCATTCGAGCGGGCTCTCGATCAACGAGGACGAACAGCACTTCCAGCGGTTCCCGCTGGGGGCAGACATCGCGGACGTCACCAACAGCGTCATCGAGGGGCTCGAAGACGTCGCGACGGTCCCGTTCGCGTATGGACTCCCACGGGACGAGGGGCTCGCGCTGCCGTACGTGGTGCCGGAACTCGACGGCGCACCCGTCTACGAACACGATCGGCTCCCCAGCGTCGAGGCGTCGGACCTCGTGAGCGGCGCGCTGACAGTCCGGTCGTTCGACGATCTGCAGTCCCCGCCGGGTGACCTGCCACACCGCGAGACCGGATTGCGTTTCGAGCACCAGGGTCGAGAATCCGATGACGCCGACGTGGCGTACGACCTCCGTCCGAGCGCGGACCTCGAACACATCGAAGCGTTCACCGGCCCGCAGTTGAGCTTCGAGTTCGCGATCCCGGACTTCGCCGAGGACGCGATCGCGGACCACATCACGACGACCGGTGTCCCCTGGAACGGGCAACGGTACGACGATCCCGCGAGCGATATCAGCGAATCGAGACATCGGCAGGCACTCTCCGACCGGTACGACGCTATCGGAGCCCCGTCGGAGGTCGATCAGGTGATCGCGAGAGTGACGAACGCCGTCTCCGCCGAGGAGGCGCCCGACGGTGAGGGGCTCGCGACGATCGATCCGTCGCTGGAAGCGTTCGCGCTCTTCGAGAGTGACCCCGAGGCCGTCCCGACCTTCCGGGGGATCGTCGCACTCCAGGACGTCCCGAGCGGCGAGCACACCCTGACGATCAACGGGGCCGGCGTCGCGCCGCACAGCGAGTCCGTCACGGTCCCGGGCGGCGGCGAAACGACGATAGCCGGCGCGGACGGCGAGATCCCGCTGGTCGCACGGGAGAACGCGACGAAACTCGAGGTTGATGCCGACGGGACCGACGCCGATCTCACGGCGCTCGCCGTCGAGGACGACTTCGCCGGACGGATCTACGACGCGCCGCTGTCCGGTCCCGACGCCGTCTACGTGCACCGCGGCGGTGCCTTCACGACGGAAGTCCGCGACGCCGACGACGAGGTCGGAGCGTTCCGCGTCAATCCCGACCGGGAGGCACGCATCCGGATCGACAGGCCCGACACCGGAACGAGACCGCTGGCCCGGTACGTCGCCGACGTGGCCGAAGAGACGCGAGCCCAGGTGAGTGCCCTGGACGACGGCGGGGGCGAACCAGGGGGCGGCTCCGAGAACGCCGTCACGGGGCTGGCGACGGCGCTGGGTGCCGTCGCCGAGGCCGCCGACAGGGCGGCCGAACACGCCGCTGCGGGCGACCGCTCCGCCGCGAAGTCCCGCCTCGACACCGTCACGACCCGCCTGGAGCTCGTCCGCACGCGCCTGTCCGAAGCCAGAGACGACCTGCCACCGGCGGTGACCCGCGCGGTCGACAGGCGACTCGAGCAGACGAGCCAGCGATCCGAACAGGCTCGCCAGGCCGAGAAGCTCTGACACCGCCGGCTGTTTCCGGGTCGGTGAAGAGTGTAATTTCGCACCGATCCCAGACGGTTGCGTGAAGGGAAAACGCACGTAGAACGTTTAATCCGTCCAAATTGGGCCAAAATGGGAGACAGCGAGTTGCCGGTTTATGCGTCCACGGGGGATACGGACAGTCGTCATGCGAGACACGACAGACGAGACATCGACGTATCGACGTGAGTATCTCAAGGCGACAGGCGCAGTCGGACTGGCCGGTGCGATCGGACTGGCAGGCTGTTCGGAGAGCGCGAGTGCCGCGACTGGGACGCTCGCGACGGCTGTCAAGGACGCGCCCGGCGACATCGAGGACTTCGAGTCCTGTGTCGTCACCGTCGAGGGGATCTGGCTCAAACCCGGCGAGGACGGCGAGTCGGCCGACCAGGAAACCGACACGGAGACCACCGATGGGAACACGACCGACGCCGACGAGACGGTCACCGAACAGACCGAGGAAGACGTCGACGAGAGCGGCGGCCGGGAGTATCACGAGTTCGAGCAGCCACAGGAGGCCGACCTCGTCCAACTCCAGGACGGCAACTCGGATCTGATCGACGAGCGGGAGGTGTCCGTCGGCACCTATCAGTTCCTCCAGCTCGACGTCTCGGAGGTCACGGCCACGCTGGTCGACGGGGGCGACGCGGAGATCGACACGCCCGGAAACGCGCCCCTGCAGTTCAAACACGCGTTCGACGTGCGCGAGGACCAGCGAACGGTCTTCACCGCCGACTTCACGCCCGTCAAGCGCGGCCGGACGAACCGATACCTGCTCCAGCCCGTCGCGAAGGGGACCAGCGTCACCTACGAGAGCGCGGAAACGACCGACGATACCACGACACAGAACGCGACCGACGATACCACGACACAGAACGCGACCGACGATACCACGACACAGAACGCGACCGACGATACCACGACACAGAACGCGACCGACGATACCAACGAAAGCGCGTGAGGGGGGTAGCCGGACAGAACAGATTTAGGCCGGAGCGACGCTAGCTGGCGTATGGTCTCCACGCTCGTCCACGTGGCCCTCGCCGGCCTCGTTGCGGCCGCGCTGCTCGGTGATCGGTTCGGATTGCGGTCGCTCGGGGTCGTTCTCGGGGCAGTGATTCTCATCGACTTCGACACGTTCCTCGGGCTGTATATCGAGGGCGCCCACCGGGCCGCGTTCCACACGGTACTGGTGCCCGCGCTGCTCGCGGTCGCGATCGCAGCCGACACCCGCTATCGCGAGCGGTCGCTGCTCAGAGCGCAGTTCGGAGACGGTGGCCCCCGAGTCGCCCGGGTCGCGACTGTCGCCGTGCTCTTTGCCGGCATCGGCCCGGACCTGTTCACGAACGGCGTCAATCTCCTGTACCCGGTACACGACCAGTTCTATCAGTTCACCGGCGAGATGCAGCTGTCGACGAGCGACGGGTTCGTCCAGACGTTCGTGGATCTCACCCCGGCCGAAACCGGAGGTGACAGTGGCCGGGTCGCGGTCGGGTCGACGGACAACATAGGCGATCGGTACTACACCGGGGTCGACCCGCAGCCGTCGGAATCGGGCGTGGACTCCGGGACGACCGAGCGGACGTTCCCGCTCGTCGCCTCCGGTGAGCAGTTGTTGCTCGTGCTCACGAGCGCGTTCGTCGTCGGATCGCGACTGGTCGAAGATCGGTAGGGCCGCTCACATCGTCCAGCGACGAGCGAATAGGCGTTTGGTCAGTGTGTGAGGTAGTCCTGTGGTCGAGAGGGGCGACACATTCAACTGGCGCTCGTCCCGAGGACGACTGTGACCCGAGCAGCCGTCCGCGCGGGGTTCGATCGGTTCGTCAACGACGCCGTCGAGGCCACCGCCGAGCACTTCGACGTGGCGCGAGCCCTCAGACGGGGCATCGACGGGCCCGGAGGATCAGTCGTCGATCATCTGTTGAACGATTCGGATGCCGTCCGCAAGCGCGTCGTCGAGCCGGAGCTCGCCACCTATCGGCGGCGCGTGGTCGCGCAGTTCGACGCGATCCTCGATTTCGCCGAGAGCGACGCCGACATCGACGCCCACCGGGAATCGATCCTCGAACGCGACCCGTTCGCGAGGGGAATCCGTTCGGACGTCCCAGCGGAGCGCCGGGAGGCGATCGTCGAGGGACTGCTCGAACGCCACCGCAGGCTGGGCGAGGCTGCCGTCCCGCTGATCGAAGCACCCGAGGACGACTTCTGGGACGCGGTCCGATCGACGCTCGACCGGGAGACTGCCGAGCGACTCGTCGAGGAGCGGTTCGTCATCACCGGGCCGGTCCGCGAGCACACCGACGCGATCGAGATGTCCACGACGATCGATCCCGGCGACGTGCTTGGCGGTCTCGGCGGGTTGCTCGGCCGCGGTATCCCGACGCTGACCGTCGAGTACACTGACGAGGCTATCCGGGCGATGGGGGAGGCCGAGCAGGTGGTCATCGCCGAGGCCAAGCGGGAGATCGGCCGCCGGTTCGACACGTCCGAAGGACCTTGACGATCCGGTTCTTACAGCGGCCGTGCAACAGAACGTGCTCGGCACGGCACTGGAACCCTGCAGCACCGACCCTACGACCGGTTACCTGCGCGATGGAAACTGTACGGCGACCCAACGCGATCCCGGCCGCCACGAGGTCTGTGCGGTCGTCACCGAGGAGTTCCTGCAGTACAGCAAGCGTCAGGGCAACGATCTCATCACGCCGCGCCCGGGGCTCGATTTTCCCGGTCTGGATCCCGGAGACCACTGGTGTCTCTGTCTCCCGCGGTGGGAGGAGGCCCGCGAGGCCGGCGTCGCACCGCCGATCGTCCTAGAAGCAACCAACGAGGCCGTTCTGGATACGGTCGACATCAAGACGTTGCGCGAGTACGAACACGGCTCGGAGTGATCAGCCGGCGGCCCGACCTAGGACGCCTCGCGCATCACGTGCATCGACATCGGGACACTTGCAGCGACGAGCCCGTACACACCGCCCATCAGCGGATCGAGGCCGACCGACGGGGCGAGGAGATATCCCGCAGCGAACCCCAGCGGGTCCAACACGAGCGCCAGAATCAGTATCTGCTGGCCGAACGGCTTCGATCGGAACCATCGCGTCAGCGAGGACATCGATCGAAGGTCGGCCGGCGGTTACTTAAGCGTTGGAAAAGCGGTAGTGACCTCAGCCGGTGAAGACGATCGGCGCCGGCGTGAAACAGAGCACACCCAGCAGGAGCGTCAAAAGCGCGATCGCCTTGCGGGTCGGGCCGACGCCTGATTCGTCGATCGGTCGTGCGCCGCCGACCCGGCTCAACACCAGCGCGAGCACGCCCCACAGCGCCCACAGCCCCACCGCGCGAACGTCCCCGAACAGCAGTTGCCAGCCGGCCACGCCGAACAGGGCGACGGGCACCGCGAGTTGCACCTGATCGAGGCGATCACCGATCAGTGCCCGGACGGCGTGGGCCCCGTCGAGTTGCCCGACCGGCAGGAGGTTCAGGAACGTCACGAACGCGCCGACCCAGCCACCCAGGACGACCGGGTTGACCATCAGCGACGGATCCTCGTAGCCCAGCGGCTCCCCCAGTGCGGCCGCAATCACCTGGATCAAGGGCGGATACCCGAGCTCGACCTGTCGGATCAACGCGTCCGAGCTCACCTCGATCGGCGGCAGCGTGACGCCGACGGCAGTGACGACGACCGTCGCAACCAGTCCGGCGAGCGGGCCCGCGACGCCGATGTCGAACAGCGCCTTCCGACTCGGCAGGTGGTCTTTCATCCGAATGACGGCCCCGAGCGTGCCGAGGACGTTCGGCAGCGGGATGAAATACGGCAGCGTCGCCTGCACTTCGTGGTGGCGACTCAGCGCGTAGTGACCGAACTCGTGGACGCCCAGCACGCCCAGCACGGCCACGGCGAACGGCCACGCCTCGAGTATCGAAAGCGGGTTTTCGGCGATCGGCAGGTCATACCAGCGCGCGCCCGCGAGCAGCGTCGTCGCCAGCGTCGCAACGAAGAGGACGACGTTGAGCCACGGGATCCCGTCGATACCCATCGTGCGCTGCTCGGCGACGAGGACGTGTTCCCCGGTTTCGTACCGCAGTGAGACGCGATACCCCTGCTCCCGAAACAGGGGCGCGACCCGATCGACGACCTGATCTCTCGGCGTCAACGGCTCGCCGTAATACCGCACTGCGCCGTCGCTGCGGTCGACCTCGTAGACGTAGAAGGTGTTCGCGAGCGCCTCCGGTCGAGGGTAGCCATCCACGGAGAGGCGATCAGACATTACCCCCGTTACGGGCTGGATTTCCATTAACCTGTTCGCCCTCGGAGACGACCTCGGCGGGGACGCCGGCCACAGTTGCGCCGGCCGGCACGTCGGAATCAACCAGGGAGTTGGCCGCGATCTGGGCGTCCTCGCCGATATGCACGCCCGGCAAGACGACTGCTCCGGCCCCGATCATCGCACGCTCGCCAACGACGACTTCGCCGGTGCGGACCTCGTCTTGTAAGTACTCGTGACAGAGCACGGTCGCGTCGTAGCCGATGATCGCGTCCTCGTCCACTGTGAGCAACTCCGGCCAGAACACGTCCGGTGTGGCCGTCAGCGCCCAGGCGACCCCGCGGCCGATATCCGCACCGAGCCGCCGGAGCAGCCAGTTTTTGAGCCGGAGGCTCGGGGAGTAGCGAACGATCCAGACGACCAGGAAGTTGAACACGATCCGTAGCGGGTGGCGCGTCTCCGGCCAGTGCAGCAGGGAGTTTCGCGGACCGGGCGTCGCCCGACTGGAAAGGCGATCATGACGTGACGGGTCGTCCTCGGACACGCTCGTCGGTTGGACTCCCACCGACAAGAAGCCGCCGACTACTCGCGCAACTCCGCCATGTGGTCGATCCGCTTCTGGACCAGATCCGGCTTGCCGATGTCATGGCGGACGCGCAGCCCCTCCTCGCCGGCCTCGTTCAGCACGGCCTCGGCGATCTCCTCGGCGTCGGTGATCGTCTCCGCGAGCCCGACCACCGCGAACGCGCGGGACGTGGTGGTGTAGATACCGTCCTCACGGTCGTCGACGCTGGCGTAGTACAGCAGCGCCTCGCCGTCGTACTCGCCGGCGATCTCGCGAGCGCTCTCCTCGTCGACGGTGACTTTCGCGCCGGCTTCCGGCTCGGTCGGATAGCCCGCCGGAACGGCGTACTTGCAGACGGTCGCGCTCGGGGCGAAGGATAGCTGTGGCAGCGTCTCGCCGTCCCGTGCGCCAGTCAGCACCTCCAGGAAGTCCGTGTTGAGCACCGGCAGGGTGTTCATCGCCTCGGGATCGCCAAAGCGGGCGTTGAACTCGACGACCTTCGGCCCGTCGGCGGTCAGCATGAACTGGCCGTAGAGAACACCTTTGTACCCGTCCAGCGCGTCGACCGTGGCTTCGATGATGTCGACCGCGTCCATGTAGTCGTCGCGGTCCATGAACGGCAACTCCAGCGTGGCGTCGCTGTAGCTTCCCATCCCGCCGGTGTTCGGCCCCTCGTCGCCCTCGTAGGCGCGCTTGTGGTCCTGAACGGCGGGCGTGACACGGACCTCGCCGTTGGCGACCAGCGCCTGGACGGTGAACTCCTCGCCGACCAGCCGCTCTTCGAGGACGACGCGGTCGTACTCGGAGTCACGGAGGTACGCCTTGCCCTCCTCGGCGGTGACCTGATCGCCGATGACACGAACGCCTTTGCCGCCGGTTAGCCCGGCGGGCTTGATCGCCAGGTCACCGTCGTAGGAGTCGATGAACGCACAGGCGGCCTCCATGTCCTCGAAAGTCTCGAAGTCCGGGCAGCCCGGGATGTCGTGTTCTCGCATAAAGCGCCGCTGGAAGGCCTTGTCCGTCTCGATGCGCGCCTCGTCTTCCCGCGGGCCGAACGCGTAGACCCCGGCGTCGTCGAGCGCGTCGGCGACACCCGCCTGCAGGGGCGCTTCAGGTCCGATGACGGCCAGATCAGCCTCGACCGACCGGGCGTAGGTCGTCACGGCCTTCGGATGGGTGGTATCGAGGGTCTCGAAGTCCTCAGCGATCCGCGCGATGCCCGGGTTCCGGTTCCCGGCGCAGGCGTACAGTTCGCAGTCGGCGTCGGCGAGCGCGCGAGCGACCGCGTGTTCGCGACCCCCACCGCCGACCAGCAGCACGGTCTCTGTCATACGCGATAGCCCGCGGCACGACCGGTAAAAGGTTGCTGTTCGTAGCTATCGGGCGACCGAGACAGTACGGTCGAACCACTCGCGACGCCCATTGCCGGTTGCGCCGGCATTTACCCCGACCGTCACGAACCGCGCGTAATGACCGACGACCCGCTCGCTCGCAATCGCCTCGCCGACGAGGAAAGCCCGTACCTCCAGCAACACGCGGACAACCCCGTCCACTGGCAACCCTGGGACGAGACCGCCCTCGAGGCCGCCCGGAAACGGGACCGACCGATCTTCCTGTCGATCGGCTACTCCTCGTGTCACTGGTGTCACGTGATGGCCGAGGAAAGCTTCGAAGACGAGGCCGTCGCCGAGGTGCTCAACAAGCAGTTCGTGCCGATCAAGGTCGACCGCGAGGAGCGCCCCGACGTCGACAGCGTGTACCAGACGCTCGCACATGTCGTCAGCGGTCGGGGCGGCTGGCCGCTGTCGGTGTGGCTCACGCCCGACCAGCGGCCGTTTCACGTCGGCACCTACTTCCCGCGGGAACCACGGCGCGGAATGCCCGGTTTTCTTGAACTGCTCGGGAAGGTCCGGGCCTCGTATACCGACGAGCGCGAGGAGATCGAAGCGCGCGCCGACGAGTGGACCGCAGCAATTGAAGACGAAATGGCGACGCCGTCGGGCTCGCGCGAACTGGACGATGGGATGCTGACGGCGGCGGCCGAGACGGCGGTCACCCGGGCCGACCGCGAACACGGCGGATTCGGGTCGAGCGGCCCGAAGTTCCCACAGACCGGTCGGATACGCCTCCTGTTGCGCGCCCACGAGCGGACCGGGCGGGCGGAGTTTCGCGAGGTGGCCGTCGAGGCGCTGGACGCGATGGTCGCGGGCGGAATCTACGACCACGTCGGCGGCGGCTTCCACCGATACGCGACTGACCGCGAGTGGGTCGTCCCCCACTTCGAGAAGATGCTCTACGACAACGCCGAGATCCCGCGGGCGCTGCTTTCGGGCTATCAACTCACCGGCGAGCAGCGGTACGCGACGGTCGCTCGCGAGACCTTCGAGTTCCTGCGCCGGGAACTCCGCCACCCCGATGGCGGCTTCTACAGCACGCTCGACGCCCGCAGTCCGCCGGCGGACGACCCCGAATCCGGCGACGAGGAGGGCGCGTTCTACACCTGGACGCCCGCCGACGTGCGTGAGGCCGTCGCGGACTCGACCGACGCCGAACTGTTCCGCGACCGCTACGGCGTCACGGCGGCGGGCAACTTCGAGGGCGAGACAGTGTTGACCCACAGCGCGTCGATCTCGGATCTGGCAGAGAACCACGGACTGGATCGTGACGAGGTCGAACGGCGACTCGAAACCGCCCGTGAGCAGGTCTTCGACACCCGTGAGCGGCGGCCCCGGCCCAGCCGCGACGAGAAGGTCCTCGCAGGCTGGAACGGCCTGGTGATCTCGGCGCTCGCGGCGGGCGGACTCGTCCTCGATCGGACGTACGCGGAGACGGCCAGCAATGGGCTGTCGTTCTGTCGCGAGCACCTCTGGGACGGCAACGACGGCGGCCTGCACCGCCGGTACAAGGACGGCGACGTCCGGATCGACGGCTATCTAGAGGATTACGCCTTCCTCGCGCGAGGGGCGTTCGACACCTACCAGACAACCGGAAATCCCGAGCACCTTTCGTTCGCGCTCGGTCTCGGCGACGCGCTGGTCGAGCAATTCTGGGACGCCGGCGCGGGGACGCTGTACTTCACGCCCGCCGACGGCGAGCGCCTGATCGCGCGTCCACAGGAGCTGTCCGACCAGTCGACCCCTTCGAGCGTCGGCGTGGCCGTCGAGACCCTGCTGGCGCTCGATCACTTCCGGAACGACGAGCGGTTTGCCGAGGTCGCTTCGAGCGTGCTCGAAACCAACGCCGAAGCCATCGAGCGCGACCCGCTCCGTCACGCGTCGCTCACGCTCGCCGCCGACCGCTATCGGAACGGCTCGACGGAACTCACTGTCGCCGCGGAGGCCCTACCGGACGCCTGGCGCGAGGCGCTGGCCACGACGTATCTGCCGGCGCGGATCCTCACTCGCCGGCCGCCGACCGGGGACGGGCTGGACGCGTGGCTCGATCGACTCGGGATGACCGAGGCCCCGCCGATCTGGGCCGGCCGGAGCGCTCAGTCTGGCGAGCCTACAATCTACGCCTGCCGGGACTTCGCGTGCTCGCCGCCGAAAAACGACGTCGACGACGCGATCGAGTGGCTGTCAGGATAGACGCAGGCGGCTCCTTGAGAGGCTCTCGAATCACTCCCCGAAGTGCTCGCGAATCCGTTCGGCCAGATACACTGGTATCGAGACCGGTTCCTCTTCGACGAAGCGAGCGATCTCCTGGTCTTCGTGCTGAACAACCACAGTCGGAATGTACTCGATGCCGTACGCCTCGACTTTCGGGCCCGCTTTCGAGCCGTCTTCCAGCTTCTCGACGGGGATCTCCTCGATCCGATCGTCGTCGACGCCGGCCGCCTCCAGGGCCGCGCCGAACGTCGGCAGCTGGGCGCGACAGTCCCCACACCAGTCGCCGCCCCAGACGATGTAGGTCAGCTCGTCGTGTTCGGCCAGCGTGTCGATCGTGTCGGTGTGTGCGTCCTCGTTGAAAACGGGGTCCGACTCCATCGTTTCGAGACTCATAGCTGACGGTTCGAGTCCGACAAATAAAACGGTCGCGACTGTCCCAAAAACAGCGATGTCTACTGTCGATCGAATGCCGTGACCAGTCCCGAGGCGGCCGCGTCGACGTCGCGGTCGGCGACGAACGACGACATCGCCGTCTTGAGCTCGATCAGTTGCTCCGGCCGGACACCGAGTCCGTGGGTGATCGACAGCGGCTGGGCGCGCGAGGACCCGAAGTTCGCGTGTTGGTCCTGGAGGAAGTCGGTGAACTCCCCCATCGACACGTCCGTCCGCGGGGGGATCGACCCCTTCTTGCGGTTGAACCGCCGCTGGCCGTCCGGCGAACCGACGTACCGCAGGAACGTCTCGACGGCATCGGCGTCGGTCGTCTCCGACGCGATCACCGCATCCATATTCATCGCGTACATGCCTTCCGTACCCGGGAACGGGACGTGCTCCCAGTCGGAGCCATACTCGAATCCGTCAGTCTCCGTGTAGGCGCCCGCGGCCCAGTCACCCTGATGGAAGAACACCGATTCGCCGTCGATGAACCGCTCGTTTGCGTCCGTCAGCGAGACGTACAACGCGTCGTCGGTGGCCAGATCGGCGTACTCTGACACGATATCCAGCGCGTCCGCGATTGCCCCTCGGTGGCTCGCCGCCGCGCCGTCGGCGACGGACTGATAGACCTCGTGTCCGTGCTCGCCGAGCAGGACCGTCTCCCACAACTGGAGGACCGTCCAGGGGTTTTTCATCGGGAGCAACATCCCGACTCGCCCGGTTTCGGCCTCGACCTGCTGGAGCATCTCGACGAATCCCCGGGGCGAGGAGACCCGGGAGGGATCCACGCCCGCCTGGGCGGCCAGATCGACGTTATAAAAGAGGTTGTTGATCCGGTGGATGTTCAGCGGGACGGCGTGATAGGCGCCGTCGAACGCCGCCGCGTTGCGGGGGCCGTCCAGGTACGCCCGTTCCATGTCCGAGTCGGTCCAGGTCTCCGAAATATCCGCGAGGACGTCGGCCTCGACGTACGGCATGAGATTCTTGCCCGGCCATTCGATCCAGACG
This sequence comes from Halapricum desulfuricans, assembly GCF_017094465.1. Classification (NCBI taxonomy): domain Archaea; kingdom Methanobacteriati; phylum Methanobacteriota; class Halobacteria; order Halobacteriales; family Haloarculaceae; genus Halapricum; species Halapricum desulfuricans. Next base: position 743,003 of record NZ_CP064791.1, on the reverse strand, counting down.
TCCGGCGGGCTCTCCTTGAGGATGCGACTTTTGACGGTCAAGCTGAGGTTTTCGTCGGTCACGTCCTCGAGTGAGACGCCCGGATGACGGCTCTCGAACCCGTCCAGGAGTGCGTTGATCGCGGCCTCGCCGTCTCCACCGACCATCCGGTGTAAGAGCTCAGCCCCCGAGCGGACAGCGGCGGACCGAGTGCCGGAATCTGACATGTTCTCGGGTTTCGTCCGACCGATATTGAACTTATCGGCGCGGTTTTCAGGACTGGTAGTGGTGTTACCCGACACGATACGCAGCCGAAACAGATTCTGATAATTAGCAGAAGGATATATACGTTCGATCACGAAAGACAAGGATATGCGACTCTCCCTCGACCGCGTGACGGCCGCTGCGCTCGCGGCGCAGTTCGGACACGCACTCTATCAGGCTCTTCTAGTTCGTGTCGCTTCCGGACCGGTGTACGCGCTGTTTGCGGCCGCGGGATTCCTCGTCGCCGCGGCCGCGCTGGTATACGCCGTCCGGCGAATCGAGACCCGGTTCGAGCGGCTGCAGGCGACGATCGATTCGCTCACCGGCGAACGGCAATCGCTCGCTACCGAGCGGGACGAACTGCAGGAGGAAGTCACGACACTCGAACGCCAGCTGGAGGACGCACGATCGACCGGTGCTGATCGACGGCAGCCCGGCGGATCGCCAGTCCAGGCGACGACCGACGGCGGCGTACCGGCCGCGGACGGCACGGATCCCCTGGAGGCACACGCGACGGCGATCGAGCGGATCAGTGAGGGCGATCTCCGCCAGCAGCTCGATACGGACGCGACCGACGGGTCAGCGACGGAAGCCACCGGGACGTTCAACGAGATGATCGCGTCCTTCGAGCAGACGATCGACACGGCGAGCGAGTTCAGCGGGGACGTCGCCGACTCGAGCCAGCAGGTGACGACGGCGACCGAGGCGGTCAGAGAGGCCAGCGAGAACGTCGCGTCCTCGATCGACGAGATCGCCGCCGTATTTCAGGACCAACACCAGCAGATCAGCCGCATCTCCCGGGAGATGGGCGAGATGTCCGCGACGATCGAGGAGATCGCCGCCTCCAGCGACGAAGTCGCCGAGAAAGCCGACCGGACCGAGCGCCACACCGTCGAAGGGATCGACGCCGCGCGCGGCGTCGTCGACGCGATGGACGAGACGAGCGACCAGACCGAAACCGTCGTCGAAGCCGTCGAAACACTCGACGGACAGATGCAGGAGATCGGGCAGATCGTCGAGATGATCGACGATATCGCCGAGCAGACGAACATCCTCGCGCTCAACGCCTCGATCGAGGCCGCCCACGCGTCCTCGGGCGAGGAGACCGGGTTTGGGGTCGTCGCCGACGAGGTCAAGAACCTCGCCGAGGAGACGAAAGACGCGACCGACGAGATCGAGGGACTCATCGGCGAGATCCAGGATCAGACCGACGAGGCCGTCACGGAGATCAACGAGATGCAAGCGACCGTCGAAGCGGGGCGTGAGGACGCCCAGGAGGGGCTCGACGCGCTCGAATCGATTCTCGAGCACGTCGAACAGACGGCGAGCGGCGTCAAGGAGATCTCCAACGCGACCGACGACCAGGCCGCATCCAGCGAAGAGGTCGCTTCCATCGCCGATCAGGCCGCCGAGACGAGCCGTGAACACGTCGAGGAGGCCGAACACGTCGCCGCGATCGCCGAAGAGCAGACCCTCGCGCTCGGGGAGATGTACGTCAACGCGAAGATGCTCACGATGCGCGCCCAGCAGCTGACGACGCTATTCGACCGCTACGAGACCGGTAGTGGGGACTGACACGTAGCGAGCGGAAGCCCACCCCTTCAGGGGAGAGGATGTCAAAGACCGCTGCGTCCTCGGGCTGTACCTTTACTACGGAGCCAGTCGTTCATCCAAGTATGGATGTCGGCGTCCTGACCGTCCCGCTCGGGGACCAGCCACGCGAATCGGCCTTCGAATATCTCGCCGATCTCGGCGTCGATACGGTCGAACTCGGCTGTGGCGGCTATCCCGGACAGGATCACCTCGACCGGGCAACGCTACTGGCCGAGCCCGACGCGCGGACCGCTCTTCGCGAGGATCTGGACGCTCACGACCTGCGCGTGAGCGCGCTTGCGACCCACAACAACCCGCTCCATCCCGACGAGGAGCGGGCGAGCGAGGCCGACGCGGAACTGCGCGAGGCGATCGAACTCGCGGACCGCCTCGATATCGGGACAGTGACCTGTTTTTCGGGACTGCCTGCCGGCGGCCCGAACGACGAAGTGCCCAACTGGGTGACCGCGCCCTGGCCGGGCGAACACGCAGAGGCCCACGAGTACCAGTGGGAGGTCGCCACCGAATACTGGCAGGAGCTGGCGAACTACGCCGACGAACGCGGGGTCGACCTCGCGATCGAGATGCACCCGAACATGCTGATCTACGAGCCGACGGGACTACTGGAGCTGCGTGAACGGACGAACGAGCGCGTCGGCGCGAATTTCGATCCGTCGCACCTCTACTGGCAGGGCATCGATATCACCGACGCGATCAGACTGCTCGGCGACGCGATCCACCACGTCCACGCCAAGGACACCCGGATCTACGACGCACAGGCCCGGACGAAGGGCGTGCTGGACACGACGCCGTACGACGAGGTCGCCGACCGGTCCTGGCTGTTCCGGTCAGTCGGCTACGGACACGGCGAGGACCACTGGCGGGACGTCGTCTCGACGCTTCGGATAGTCGGCTACGACGGCGCGCTCTCGATCGAGCACGAGGACGCGCTCACCTCGGCCAGCGAGGGCCTCGAAAGGGGCGTCGAGCTGCTCCAGCGCGTCGTCTTCGAGGAGCAACCCGGCGACGCGTTCTGGGCGTGAGAGGGGCTGCGGCCCACCGCCGGGGGATCGTTGCTGCGATCCGTCGCCAAGTTATTTTGCTGTGCGTGGCGACGTGTCGAACATGACGCTCTCGATCGGGATGCTCGGCTATCGGTTCATGGGTCGGGCCCACGCGAACGCCCTCGCTCGATTGCCGATGTTCTTTCCGGACGCGCCGGCTGTCGAACGGGACGTACTCATCGGACGGGACGAATCCGCCCTGTCGGAGGCGGCCGACAGACTCGGGTTCACACGGATCGCGACCGACTGGCGAGACGCCATCGACGAGGTAGACGCCTTCTACAATCTCGGGCCGAACCACCTCCACGCCGAGCCGTCGATCGCGGCGCTCGAAGCCGGTGTACCCGTCCTCTGTGAGAAGCCACTCGCGGCCGACGACGCGGCCGCCGAACGGATGGCACGAGCAGCCGCCGGTGCTGACGTCCCGACAGCGACGGCGTTCAACTACCGGTATGTCCCGGCGATCCAGTACGCGAAGCGATTGCTCGATGCCGACGAACTCGGCGAGATTCACCACTTTTACGGGCGCTACCTCCAGGACTGGTTGGTCGATCCCGACGCGCCCTGGAGCTGGCGACTCGACGCCGACCTCGCCGGTAGCGGCGCGCTCGGCGACCTCGGCGCGCATACGATCGATCTCGCGCGATATCTCGTCGGCGACATCGCCGAGGTCAGCGGGCAGTTACAGACGTTCGTCGACGAGCGGCCGGCGCCGGACGGCGACGGCACGCGTGAGGTGACCGTCGACGACGCCTACAGCGCGCAGGTGACCTTCGAGAGCGGCGCCGTCGGGACGCTCGAAGCTTCGCGGTTTGCGACCGGCCACAAGAACGACCACACGATCGAGATCCACGGTTCGAAGGGGAGTCTGCGATTCGGCCTCGAGCGGCTGAACGAACTCGAAGTGAAATTCGAGGACGACCGCGGCTACCAGCGCGTACTCGTGACCGACGAGGACGATCCCTACGGCGACCGGTGGTGGCCACCAGGACACGTTCTCGGGTGGGAACACACCTTCGTCCACGAGAACTACGAATTCCTGACTGCCGTCGCAGAAGGAGAGGAGTACCGGCCGAACTTCGCCGACGGCGCGGCCGTCCAGCGCGTGTTGGCAGCGGTCGAGAAAAGCGACGAGCGCGGTGAGCGCCTGAAAGTTGAATGAGCGCTGATAGCAACACTGACACGGGTGAGTTGACACTCGCGTTCTCGCTGTCGGCCATCGAGTGGCTTGGGGACCCGAACGCGGTATTCGAGGACGCACAGAGCTGGAGTCGATACATCGGTCTGATCGACGACGACACCGAACGGATCGAGCGAATCGTTGCGGAACACGATCTCCGGCAGGATTTCGACCTGGAGGATCGGGACAGGTGGCTCACCCTCGAAGAAATACGCGAGGCGACGCCGACGCCACGGCACGTCTACGTCGGAGCGAGCGACGACGATATGCGAGTCTCGACCATGTTCGACTGGGAGTACGTCCGCGTCACCGAGGCAGCCGAGAAAGCCGGTTGGACGGTCTCCGAGCCGTCCGAGCCGGGACTCGTCGCTCGGCTCCTGACAGTCGTTCGAAGCGTGATCGAGTGACAACCAGTGGAGAAAGCTGCGACTCGCGCCGCTCGTCGCAGAATTATCGCTCTTCAGAGTCGAGCACGCGGATCTGGTCGCCCCGCACTATCACGTGGCCACCTTTTTCTTCGTCGGGTTCGCTCACCATGTTCGCGAACCACTCCTTGAAAAAGCTGGACCAAAACGCTGCGACTCGCGCCGCTCGTCGCAGAATTATCGCTCTTCAGAGTCGAGCACGCGGATCTGGTCGCCCCGTACTGTGACTGGGATCGGGACCGTCGCCTCGTACAGTTCGACGGTCACCTGGTCTTTGCCCTCGTCGATGCGCTGGACCTGAGCCTTCTCGCCCTTGAACGGGCCGGCGATGAGTTCGACGATGTCGCCCTCCGCGATTCCCTCGACATCGGGTTTCGGCGAGAGGAAGTGCTCGACCTCCGTGATCGAGGACTCGCCCTGGACGACGCCGTTGGCGTGGGGAATCTCATCAAGGATGCGCTCGAAGACCGAGGCGTCGTCGGCCTCGACCATCACGTAACTCGTCAGTGAGTCCGGCGCGAGCGCGGCATGGATCTCGTCTTCCTCGCGGGTGATGATCATGTCCGCGACGGTCCGCTCCTGGCTGGCCGTGGTCTTGACGGCGTAGATCCCCATCAGGGACCACCCGGAACGAACGACATGAACGCGAAGATCACGAATCCGAGCAATCCGACCAGGAGAATCCCGGCCCCGGCGATCTTGGCCACCTGCGAGAACTCCTCCCAGGACGGCGTACTCGCCAGTTTGAGGACGCGGATGTATGACGAGAGCTCTGTCGGGACGTGCATATCCGTGAGTAACCCGTCAGGACTTTTTTATCTATCTATCTCGGTCCCCCCGTGAGGAACGTCCCCGATCCGGTGTCGCTTCTCGGAGAGAGACAAAACAGATTGAAGGCACGGGCAACCGCCATCTTCTGGTATGCCAGCGCCGCGTATCCGCCAGGCCCGAGCGGACGATCGCGACGACGTCGTCGCGTTCACCCGAGAGACGTGGTCCGATCGGGATGTCGATGACTACATCCCACGCGTCTTCGAGGAATGGATCGAGGCCGACGGACCGGAGCAACGCACCGTCGTCGCGGAGATCGACGGGACCGCTGTTGGAATCTGCCAGGGGGTCGTCCTCTCCGAGCACGAGGCCTGGTTGCAGGGGATGCGCGTCGACCCCGACCACCGCGGAGCGGGGGTCGCGCTGTCGATGATGGAAGCCCTGCTCGCGTGGGCGCGCAAGCAGGGCGCATCGGTCGCACGCGACATGGTCTTCTCCTGGAACGACGGCGGTCTCGGTCTGTCTCGGGCCGCCGGGTTCGGAGCGGCGACGGAAGGCCGGTGGGCCCAACCCGCCCCGGACCCGAGCGCCAGCCCGGACCTGGAGCTATTCGACGACCCCGACGCGGCCTGGGGCCACTGGCAGCGCAGCGACGCCCGCGATCTGCTGTCCGGACTCGGCGTCGATCCCGACGAACCCTGGTCGCTTTCGGAGATCACTCGCGAGCGCTTTCGGAGTGGGTGTGAACGCGTCATTGCGCTCGGAGACGAGGCCGGCACGAGAGCGACGACCGCGCGAATCCGTCGACGCGAGCGCGAGGTCGAGGGAGGCGGTACCGAGACGTGGGCCGTCTACGGCCACAGTTCGTGGGACAGCCCCGACGCCGCCCGGGCGCTGTTCGACGCCATCGCCGCCGACGCCGCCGATCTCGGGGTCGATCACACCCGCGTCCTGATTCCGGAGACCTGCCGGCACGTCTCGGAAGCCGCAGCAGCGGACGGACGGATCTCCGACGAGCCGTTTTTCGTCCTCGAAGCGGACCTGACGGGACCACCCTAGCGCAACCGCTACCCATGGGGCGTAACCTATTTCGCTGTTGTGGCCATACTGTACAATATAATGGTCGAATTCGCGCTGCTCGACGCCTCGGTCGGAGACACGCCAGTGCGACGGAACTTCCGGCGGGAGCTCCCGGGCGACGTGACGGTCTTCGAGGTCAGTGAAGGTGAGCTGCCCTCAGAACCCGACAGATTCTCCCTCGACGGCGCGATCATCAGCGGTTCGCAGTGTTCGACCTACGACGACCAGCCGTGGATAGCCGACACGGAAAATTGGGCACGGGTGGCCCACGACGCCGGGATCCCGATGCTCGGGATCTGCTGGGGCCACCAGTTGCTCGCGGAAGCGCTGGGCGGACGGGTCGCCGACATGGGCGAGCTCGAACTCGGCTACCGGACTATCCGGCGCGTCGGCGCGTCGCAGCTGTTCAACGGCGTCTCACGGACGTTCACCGCCTTCGAGACGCACACAGACGCCGTCGTCGAGCTTCCCGAAGACGCCCGCGTGACCGCGCGCAACGACACGGGGATCCAGGGGTTCCAGTTCGGGCGGACCTACGGGGTGCAGTTCCACCCTGAATACGACATGGAAGCCGCCCGATGGGTCATCGAGGGCAAAGATATCCCCGAGGAAGACAGACGAGCGGTACTCGAGACCGTCACCGAGGACAGCCACGCCGCGGCCGCACAGGCGCGGCTGGTCTTCGAGAACTTCCGTCGGGTCGCCGCCGGCGAACGAGGCTGCCGGATCGGTCCAGTCACTCCGGACCAGTGACCTCGGTGACGGTGCCGACGCCCTTCGAGCGGCCCTCACGGAACACGAACCGCTGTCCTTCCTCGATGCAGTACGGGCGGAACTTGAATCGAACACGTGCACGTCCGGTGTCGCCGGGCAACAGCTGTCCGCCCTCGGGGTAGAACGCGGCCGCCTCGCTGACGGTTTCGAGGTGGACGACCGGCTCGTAGCCGTCGCCGATCCGCGTCGGATGGTTCAGGACCATCACCTCGGCCTCGAACTCCCGAACCGGCGTCGGATCGGCTTCTCGAGGGAGGAGGACCATCCCGCGCTCGACATCGGCCTCGCGGACGCCCTTGAGCGCGATCCCGACGATCCGGCCGGCCTCGGCCTCGTCGACGCGGTGGTAGTGCATCTCGATCGAGCGGGCCTCGACTTCCCGGAAAGAGCCGTCGGCCATCGGCCCGAGCAGGAGTTCGTCGCCGGCCTCGACGCGTCCGGAGTGGATCGTCCCCGAGGCGACCGCACCGACGCCGCTGACCTTGTAGGTCCGGTCGATGTACATCTCGAAGTCGCCGTCGGCGGCGGTCTCGGTCTTCGGCAGTCGCTCGAACAGTTCGTCGAGCGCCCCCAATCCGGTGCCCTCGACTGCCGAGGTCCGCAGGACCGGCACGACCGTCTCGGAGATCTCCTCGACCGCCGCGTCGACCCCGTGGCGGGCGACCGGGAGCGGCGTCTTCTCGGCGTCACGGAGCAGTCGCTCGACCTCGCGTTCGACCTCGTCGACGCGTTCGTCCCCGACGAGATCGACCTTGGTGATCGCGACGATCGTCGGCAGTTCGGTCGCCAGCAGGATCCCGAGATGCTCTCGGGTCGTCTTCGTCGGGCCGTCGTCGGCCGCGACCGTCAACAATCCGTAATCGAGTTTCTGGCCGACGATCCCGCGGATGGTCGTCCGCAGCCACGGTTCGTGGCCGACGGTGTCGACGAACGAGACGAGTCGGTCGGCCTCTTCGACTACGCGAGCGCGATCCGACTTCCGGTCGGGGTTGTCCATCCTGACCGGCCCGTCCTCGTCGAAGCCGTAGACGCCGTAGGAGAGGTCCGCCGAGAGGCCCCGCTCGATCTCGTGGGGGCGGACGTCGAGATACGAGCGGGTCCCGCCCTGCCCGTCGTCGGCCTGACCGGTCACCAGCGACCCGACGAGCGTCGATTTGCCGTGATCGACGTGGCCCGCCGTCCCGACAACGATGTGCTCGTCGTCGGCCAGTCGCGTCCCCTCTCTGATCGTCGCGACGCCGACGATCCCGCCGCGGTCGACGCTCCAGGTCTGGACATCGGCGATGTGCGCGTCGGCCTCCTCGGCCAACAGTGAGAGCACGTCCATCGACTCGGAGAACGTCTCGGGTTCGATCCCGGCGAGCCCGCCGTCGTCGGTGACGCCGACGACGTACGTCGCCTCGCCGTCGCCGCTCAGGACGCGGTGGCGCAACTGCGCCGCGAGGCTCTCGAAGCGTCCCTCCGTCGCGTGGAGGTCCTCGCTGAGTCGCTCCTTGAACTCGACGTTCCCCCCTTCCTGTTCCCCGCGTTCGAGTGCGCGCTCGAGGGCGGCCCGGTCCGCGCTCATGCGCGTGGGTAACGCGGGACCTGACATAAGCCTTCCCCGCAGACTGGACCGTAGAGGTCTGTATCGCTATATATCCGCAGTGGCGGCGTAGGACGATCGTCTCACTACCGGGGCGGTCATCTGTCGACAATCAGCGCGAGTCGGCTCCGATCGCTTCCAGGAAGCCGTCGGCGTAGTTGCTGTCAGTCACCCGATCGGCCGCCGCGAGCGCCGCATCGTCGGCGTTCGCGACCGCGACGGCCTCACCCGCAACGTCGAACGTCGAGACGTCGTTCTCGGAGTCACCGACCGCCAGAAACGCTTCCGGATCGACGCCGAGTTCGCCGGCGACGACTTCGAGCCCCCGGCCCTTGCTCACGTCCGGGGATTTCACGTGGTAGGCGTAGCCGGTGTCGACGACTTCCAGACCGTGTTCGGCGGCGATCGACTCGAGCGGTGCCAGCGGTTGGTCACGGGCGACGGCGATTTCGGTCTCGCGCCACCGATTGACGAAATCTATTTCTCGCCACCCCAGACTGTACCCGGCCTCGACGTACGCGTCGGCGACTGCCGCCGCAGCCTCGCGATCGCCCTCGAATCGGAGCGTGTCGGTCTCGGCGAGGGCGACGACTCCACCGTTCTCTGCGATGACCCGGCCCTCGATTCCGACGAAGTGACAGAGACCGATCGGATACGGCAGAGACTTGCCCGTCGCGACGACGACCGGTGCTGGCCACTCCCGTAGCACTGGCAACGTCCGGTGGTCGATCGCACCCTGGCCGTCAGTCAGCGTTCCGTCGATATCGACCGCGAGCGGCGGCACGTCCGTCATATCGGTTCGTCGGTGCGGAGCACTATCGGCCTTGCGTATTGTCGCCCGTCCGCTATTCGCCCGAGAGGCGCTCGTATGCGGCCTTGACGCGCTTGAACTGCGCCTCGTCGCCGTCCTCGGTGTCCGGATGCACAGCTTTGACCTTCTCCCGGTAGGCCCGTTTGATCGTCTCCTGCTCGGCGTCGGGTTCGACGCCGAGCGTGCGGTAGGCCTCGGCGGCTGTCGGACCGTCGCGACTAGACGGGGCGCGAGCCCGGCGGCCGCGGGGATCGCGTTGGCTGGGGTCAGCCCGGCGGCGCTGGCCGGAATTGCCGGCCTGGCGCCACCGGTCGCGACCGCCCGGCGGCTCCCAGTCCTCGCGAGGTCCGGCTCCGAATCCCCCGCGCCCACCGGTTCGACGGCGGCCGCGACCCGCGTTCCGTTCGGCCTGGCGCTGGACGCGCGCATAGAGACGGGTAGCCAGCCGACCCGTACCGTGAATCCAGAGGAGGTAGGCCACGACACCGAACACTGCCGCGACCGCGAGCACGAGCGGGTTGTAGACAACCCCGAGGACCGCGAGCAGGACCGCCATCCCGCCGAACGCCGCGGCGAGGCCGACCAGCAGGCGTGATTCGTCCACGACTGCGATTCGGCGCGGCGACGCCTAAACGTCCCGGCAACGGCAGAGCGTGTCGGGAATCCGGTTCCGTGTCAGGGTCTGCCACCGACAGGTACTCTGAAGCGTCCGGAGATCCTATGTGTGTATATGAGTGTCTCCGGACTCTGTGAGATCTGCGGGAAGCCGGACATCGAGCACACCTGCAATCGGTGCGGGCAACTCGTTTGTGAGCGACATTACAACGCGGAGATGGGCGTCTGTGTTGAGTGTGTGTCCGAGATCAGCGGTGGGACCGAACGGGACGACGTAGACACCTACCGGTTCTGAGAACGAGCCAATTCGGTCGGTGATCCCATTAATTCGAGCGAATGTCGTTCAACCCGGCGTGCAGACGAAGACGGTCCGATCGTCGCTCGGCCCGTACCCGTCAATCGGTTCGATTTCGAGGCCGTATTCCGACAGTGCCGCTGCAATGTCAATATCTTCGAAAGGAGTCATCGGCCGCGTGTCGGCACAGACCTCGCCGTCGGGCGTGACCACGAGCTGATCCCAGGCAAGCCGGCCGCCGTCGGGGTTCATCTGAACGAGGCGGGCGTACGTTCCGGCGTCGGTCTCACCGATATCGATCGCGACTTCGTTGCCCTCCGGCGGCAGCGGCGAGTTGTCGAACACGAGGACGCCGTCCCCGGAGAGGTGCGCGACCATATCCTCGATTGCCGGCCCCAGTTGTTCGGGAGGCAAATGGTTGATCACGCCGCGGATCGCGACGACGAGATCGAACTCCCGGTCGACAGGGATGCCGGGGACGCCGACCGCGTGATACTCGACGTCGGCCTTCTCCCGGGCGCGGGCGAGCATCCCCTCGTTCGGATCGATCGCGGTCACGTCGTAGCCGGCCTCGGCGAACCGTCGGGTGTGCTCGCCGGTGCCACAGCCAATCTCCAGCAGGGCCAGGTCGTCGGGATCCCGGTCGTGCAGTTCCCGGACGAACGCGCAGTCGCGATTGTAGTCCCACTCCGACTGGATCGCGTCGTAGAGTTCGGGGTAGTCGGTGTACAGCCGCTCCATATCCCGGCAAGCACAGCGGACCGAATAACCGTTACCGATATTCGTTAAGTCGCTCGGCGAGCTGTCGGGCCGCCTGTCCGGCCGCGCCGAAATAGGCGTCTGCGCCGCCGCGGGCCTCCTCGCCGGCGAAGATGATACCGCGCGAGGAGTTGACCAGCCCGACGCCCGGCGCGTCGTCCGCGTCGGACCACCGCGCCGTCAGCCCGTGCTCGACGGCCGCTTCGGCGTCCCCGCCCTGTGCGCCGACGCCGGGCACGAGAAACGGGACGTCGGGAACGATCTCGCGGATCGATTCGAGTTCGTCGGGGTTGGTCGCGCCGACGACGAGGCCGACGTTGCCGTTCGCGTTCCAGAGGTCCGCGAGCGCGGCGACGCGCTCGTACAGCGGCTCGCCCGAGGACAGTTCCAGGTCCTGCAGATCCGCGCCGCCGGGGTTGGAAGTCCGACAGAGGACGAACACGCCCTTGTCTTCGCGCTGGAGGAACGGCTCCAGGGAATCGCGACCCATGTACGGGTTGACGGTGATCGCGTCGGCGTCCAGCCCGTCCGGGTCGAGGGTGTCGGCGTACTGGCGGGCCGTGTTCCCGATATCGCCGCGTTTTGCGTCTAGCAGGACTGGCACGCCCTTGCCGTGAGCGTAGGCGATCGTCTCCGCAAGCGCAGCCCAGCCGTCCGCACCCTCGTAGAAGGCCGCGTTGGGCTTGTAACAGGCGGCGTGCTCGTGGGTCGCGTCGATGATGCGACGGTTGAACTGGAAGCGCGGCAGGTCGGCGTCGGCGACGTGTTCGGGGAGGCGATCCGGATCCGGATCCAGCCCCACCGAGACGACGCTGTCGACGGTCGCGATGCGCTCGGCCAGTCTGTCGAAGAACGTCATTGCAGGCATTCGGACGGATGCTCACTCAAAGATTGCCATCGCCGTCGAGTGTCCCGCCAGTGCGGCCAGAAATCGGACTCACTCGTCGCTTGAGGTCTGTCGGTGGAGCGTCGTCGCGAGTTGTCGGTAGGCCTCGGCGAGGTCGGTGTCGGACGCCTCCATCACGACCGGTTCGATCTTGCTGGCACCCGGATCGTTAGGCAGCAGCTCCAGCAGCGGCAGTTCGATCTGTTCGCGGACGCGATCGAGGTCAGTCTCGTCGGTCACACGGTTGACGACGACGCCCAACAACGTTCCATCGACCTTCTCGACGACTTCGGCAGTCTTGCGCGTATCGACGATCGACGTGTCGTCCGGTGTCGAGACGAGGGCGACACCGTCCGCGAGTCCGAACGGAACCAGGACCTCGTGGCTCAGACCGGTCCCGGTGTCGACGATTACGGTGTCGTACTCGGGGGAGAGAGCGTCGATCACCGTCCGCAGTTCGGCCGGATCGGCCTCGGTCAGGTACGCGATCGAGTCGCCACCGGACAGGACATCCAGTCCGGTGTCGGTGGTCACGATCGCTTCCTCGGTGTCGGCCTCCCCGGCCAACACCTCGTGAATCGAGGTCTCGATCTCGAGTCCGAGCACGTCGGCGACGTTTGTCGTACCGAGATCGGCGTCCACGAGCGCGACCGAGAAGCCGGCCGATCGCAGCGCTGACGCGACGTTGATCGCCGTAACGGTCTTGCCAGCCCCCCCTTTCGCACCACCGATCGTCAGTACAGTTGCCTCGGTCACAGCGAAACGATCCGCCCCGACGATCAAAAGCGTTCTGACGCCACCCCGACGCCCCGTGGGAATCGGACGTGCTTACAGCTCGATCCGCTCGACGATCCGATCGCCTTCCTGGTGGGTGTTGACCGCGACGATTCGAATGTCGTCTTCCAGCCCCGAGCCGCGCAGTTTCGCCTTGAGCAGGTTGTCGACCTGATAGACACCGGCGGCGTTGTTCATCTCGATCTCGACGAGGACGACGCTGTCGGCGCCTTCCTGAAGACGGACCGTTTCGATCGCCTGACTGGAAACTGTATTGATCCCCCGACCGCCGTGCTCGTAGGGGATCCGCGAGCGCCCTCGCTCCATATCGAGCGCGTCGGCGACCCTGACGACCCCAGCTTCGGTCGTGAGCGGCTCCTCTTCGGTATCGTGACAGAGAATCGCATGCAGGATCTCGCCTTTGAGTCTGACCCGCTGCTCGATGTCGTAATAGGGAAGTTCCGGGAGAAGCCGGTCGAGCACGTCCGCAGCCAGCGGTATCGAGTAGTACGGGTGCTCGTCCCGGTGGACGATATGGCCGATGTCGTGCAGCGTCGCCGCGAGCGCGATGATGACCCCCTCGTCGGCCGCAGCGAGGCCCTGATCGGCCGCCCCGTTGAACGGGACGGCACCGCGCTTGAGCAGGTCGTAGAGACATAGCGCACGGTTTCGCACGATAGTGATGTGTTTCGGCCCGTGATCGTTGTACCGCTTTCGCGCCACGGGATTGACGTTCTGCGCCGACAGCAGCGCCTGAATCTCCGGGTCGTCCTCGATCCGTCCGAGCACGTCGTTGACCCGCTCGTCCGGGAACGCGTGATCCGCGTCGGGGTCGTAGACACGCCCGGCCGCGGCGTCATCCGAATCCTGGTCGTCCATACAGTGTACTGTCCGTCGCCGGCGGAAAAACGCTTGGCGGTCGTGTCGGCCGTGTCCGGTGGCCGGACGACCACCGCGTGGCGACCGATTTTTGTGGTCCCGTCCTGAGGGTGCAAACGGATGCAGACCGATTCCGAGCGAACAGACGAGCAGCGAGGCGTTCGCGAGCAGATACGGGCGGCCATGATCGGCGGCCTGGCCGTCACGGTCCCGATACTGGTGACGGTGTTCGTGCTCAACTTCGCGATGAATCTGTTGCTCGACTCGGTCGGGCCCCTCGCCACGCTGTTGCAGGTGCTGGGCATCGACAGCGACATCGCGTCCAAGCTCGCTGCGCTGGTAACGCTGCTTGCAATTATCTTCCTCATCGGGTTCGCCACCGAACGGAGTCGCGCGTCCCGTCGGATCGAGCGGGCGTTCAACCAGGTTGTCTCCGAGATACCCGGAGTCGGAGCGATCTACAGTAGTTTCAACGAAATGAGCGACCTCCTGCTGGACAGTGATGTCCAGAGCTTTCAGGAAGTCAAACTCGTCGAGTACCCTGTTGAGGGATCGTATTGCGTGGCGTTCGTGACCGCCGACACGTCCCAGAACATCCGCGACGCGACGGGGATCGGGGAGATGACGACACTGTACCTGCCGATGGCCCCGAACCCGGTCATGGGTGGATTCGTCGTCCACGTCGACGACGAGAAAGTATACGACATCGACATGACGGTCGAGGAAGGCATACGATCGGTGGTGACTAGCGGCGTCGCAGTCAACAGTTCCGAGGACGTGGCGGTCGAAGGTGTGCTGGGCACCGGCGACCAGTCGATCGTCGAAAACGTCTCGGAACGGCTCTCCGACACCGACAGCAAGTGAACCGATGAGCTACGAACTGCGCGAACATACGGCCGACATCGCCGTCGAAGCCACTGGGGAGACGATCGATGCGGTCTTTGGGGCGGTCGCTGACGGTCTCGCTGCCGCGATGTACGACGAGCCGCCCGGGAAGGGAGACCGATTCGAACTGACTCGAACGGCCGAGTCCCGGGAGGCGCTGCTCTTTGATTATCTCGACGAACTTATCTACAGGCGGAGCAGGCCGAGTGCCTCGGGGTCGTACGGAAATCGGAGATTTCCGTGATGGGCGTGGGACGAAGTCCCACGAACCTGCGAACGGCGCAAGCGCCGTGAGCAGATGACGAGAATCTCCGATTCTCGAACCACTTGACCCCGAGGGTGAAGGCCGTAAGCCCCGTTAAACGTGTTCCGTGCGCTCAATATACTGCTCAATCGTGTCGGTCGAAACATCGCCTGCCGTCCCAACGTAGTACGATTCCTCCCAAAATCCGCCAACCCACAGATACTCCTCCAAGAACGACTCGTGCTGTTCCCACATCTCCCGCGCCGTGATGCTCTTGACCGTTCGCACAATCTCGCTCGGCGCGTGCTTCGGGTGGGCGGAAAGGAACAGGTGTACGTGGTCAGGAGAGATGTGGAGTCGTTCGAGAGACTTCGTCTCTCGTGATCACGAAAATCTCCGATTTTCGGACGACGACAGAATCTCGTAGCCGTACTCGTCGCACACGTCGCGGAAACTTGCTTCCAACGAGTCCTCGATTGGTTCGAGGATGGCGTGTCGGTACTTCGGACACCACACGAAGTGGCAGTTGACGTTGTACACCGTGTGGTTCGACCGCTTTTCGCCCATATCGAACCCACTCCACCGACACAGTTAAGTATATCCAAAGGATATACACAGGTATGGGGAACCGGTTTGAAATCGACGGCGAGGAAGTTCTCGACGGCGAAGTCAAACCGTTCGGGAACAGCGCCCACGTCACCGTCCCCAAACGCTGGCGTGGAGCCGACGTGAAAGTCGTCCGAACCTCAGAACCCGCCGAACAAGACGAAGAATGACCGACTCACAGACTCTCGTCAAGACGCTGGACTTCCAACTCAACATCCAGAGTGACAACGAGAGCCTGCTGTACGATGCCACCCTCGAAGCGCGGTCGGTGTACAACGAAACCATCCGTCTCGCCAAGCAAGGCGTGAACTGGGATACCATTCCCGACCGCGTGGCCGACGACGCCGACCTCGTGAAAAACACGACACAGCGCGTCGTCGCCAAAGCACTCGGCGCGATGGAGAACTACTACGAGTACGACGACTTCGGTCAGCCGAGTCACACCAAGGACGGCGCGTACCCGCTCCGGGCGAACTACGAGGAAGGGTACAACCTGTCGCTTACCGACAACGGTGATGTAGCGTTCCGCATCAGCGCGAAGCCGTACAAGCACGTCACGGGCGTTCTCGAAGGCGACGACGCCCACCTCGACATTCTCAAAACAGCACTCGAAAGCGACGAGTGGAAAATTGGGACGGCAGAAGCACTGTTCCACAACGACACCCCCGAGTTGCACGTCAACGTCACCAACACCGAGCAGACCGTTCGGGACAAGCAGGACTCACGAACAGTCGTCGGCGTGGACGTGAACGAGGACAACGTGGCCCTCACCGCGCTCTCCGAGACTGGCGTCAAAGACACGTTGGTCATCGACTTCCCCGAAATCAAGTTCGAGCGCCACCGCTACTTCACGATGCGGAAGCGCGTTCAGAACGCGGGGAAAGACAGTATCCACGACGTGCTGGAAGGGCGTGAGGAACGGTTTGTCCGCGACCGACTCCACAAGGTGAGTCGTCACATTGTGGAATGGAGCCGTCAGTTCGAGACGCCGTGCATCGTCTTTGAAGACCTCAAAGAGATGCGCGACAGTATCGACTACGGCACGCGGATGAACCGACGCTTGCACCACCTCCCGTTTCGCGCCCTTCAGTTCTATACGTCGTACAAGGCGTCGTTCGAGGGGATTCCGACTGGATGGATTGACCCGTACAAGACGAGCCAGCGGTGTCCGCTGTGCGGGCACGCCGAACGAGCGAACCGCAACAAGAAGCGGTTCAAGTGTCGGTCGTGCGGGCATCAAGACCACAGCGACCGTGGTGCAAGCGTGAATATCGCCGTGAAAGGTATCAAGAATCATCAGGATTGGAATGTGCCTGCTCTCAACAGCCTTCCCACCGTGCGGAAGGTGCGACGGCAGGCATCGGGGGCCGTGGACGCCCCGACCGTGACCCACGATTCCGTTCGAGGTTATCAGACCGATGGTATCGTGGGAGTGTCCGACTAACCCACGGGAAGCCTCGGGGCTTGACCCCGAGGCGGTTCACCAGCGAGACGTCAGAGCTGTTCTCCCGATCGAAAACGAGGCTACAATCCGAGAGACCGACGAGGGCTGGACGGTAGAAGCCAGCGCACGGGGCGTCCCGCTGTCGTCGATCACCGCTCGCGAAGTGAAAGCCGTTACCTACTCCGAAATGCAACTGGAGCCGGTGGCCGACGGCTGGCGGGCGTACGTCGTTTTCGACGTCTGAGACAGGAATTCGCGCTGTTACCGCTATGAACAACGTGGGATGCCCCTCGCGCAATGCTTGCGACAGTACGGCGGAAGACGACTGATCAGGCCTGTTCGGTGGTCCGTTCGTAGGCGGCTTCGACTCGGTCGATCGCCCGGTGAACCGGGACGGCGACGCCCATCTGACGTGCGACGAGTGCGATCGGTAGCATGACGAGACCGACCAGTACAGTCAGTTGGTACAGTGCGAACAGGGTAGCGCGGTACAGCCGTGATTCCATCGGTTTGTCCTCGACCGGATGTGGGCTGCTCACGGTATATAACTATTTCTGACTGAAATATGGTAGTTTAACAGATAGTGACAGACTACAGCACCGGAGTCATGCGATTCAGGTAGGGTTGGGCTACACTCAAGTAGATGTGATTTTCTCCGGAGCGATGGGTAATCGAGCGGTTGGAGATGGCGGGCGTAGCTATAAGTTATAGCCATTATCGGGATGACGTGCGCACCGGGCGTCGTGGCGAATTATAAAACACCAAGAGGCTCGGGCCGGAAGGGACGGGTATGAATTACCTCGTCGCAATGGAAGCAGCTTGGTTGGTACGAGACGTCGAAGACATCGACGACGCGATCGGTGTGGCGGTCAGCGAAGCGGGGAAGCGGTTGAACGACCAGGAGATGGATTACGTGGAAGTCGAGGTCGGTGCGACGGGCTGTCCGGCCTGTGGCGAACCGTTCGACTCCGCGTTCATCGCTGCCGACACGGCCCTGGTCGGCCTCGTGCTGGAGATGAAGGTGTTCAACGCCGAAAGCCAGGAACACGCCCAGCGCATCGCCAAAAGCGAGGTCGGCGGCGCACTCCGTGACGTCCCGCTGAAGGTCATCGAAACCGTCGAGTTCGAGGACGACGAGGAAGAAGCCGAAGCGTAGCGGTCGCCCGACGACTGCCGGTACCTTTTTGTATTACCTCTGGTTATACAGAGGTATGAAACTGCCAACGCCGGAGGACCTGCGCGAACGGCGGACGGAGCTCGATCTCACCCAGAGCGAGCTCGCCGAGCGAGCCGAGGTGTCTCAGCCGCTGATCGCCCGGATCGAGGGCGGGGATGTCGATCCACGGCTCTCGACGCTGCGGCGGATCGTCAACGCGCTGGAGGAGGCAGAGGGGAGCATCCTCCGTGCGGCTGATCTGATGAACGAGGCGGTCGTCAGCGTCGCGCCGGACGATTCGGTCCACCAGGCCAAGGACGTCATGGACGAGAAGGGCTACTCGCAGGTGCCGGTGATCCGGGACGGCTCGCCGATCGGGCTGATCGGCAACACCGACATTCGGCAGCGGCCCGAGGAGAACGTCGGTGACCTCCCGGTCGCGGAGGTCATGCACGAGTCGATCGCACAGGTCGAACCCGACGCCACGATCGACGAGATCGATACCTATCTCGACCACAAAGACGCCGTCCTCGTGGTCGAGAACGGCCAGACGCGGGGGATCATCACTGACGCCGACATCGCCGCACACGTCTCCTAGTCCTGACAACAGCTCCCGGCCTGTTCGCCGAAGTCCACGGCGAGCGGCTGAGATATCAAGTCGTCGAGTTCCTGGAGTCGGTTTTCGAGTGCGGCCTGCTTCCGGAGATACGTCTTCATGACGGGGAGCGCGTGGAGGCGACGTTTGGCGTCTGTCAGCGCCTGCTTGTCGCTGTCCTCGGCCTGGTTCGTCTGCCGAGCGACCAGATACTCCTCGCGTACCTGTTCGAACTCCTCGATCCGTTCCTGTGCCTCTCGGTCGGATTCGACCTCCGATTTGGCGTCGAGATACGCCTGGTATTCCGGCAGGCTAGTGATCGCGTCGCCGAGTTCTCGCGCGAGTCGGTCGGCGTCCGTGTCGGTCGTCGGTGTCTCGGTATCGATGCTCATGGGTCAACTCTGCTGCCGTGGTAGTTTGAACGTCCGGGAACCCACCGTCGGTTGCTGATACTCGTGGATCGCGCACCCAGGTGTATGCGGACCCGAAGCAACGACGAAAGTGGGGTAGGGGCAGCGCTGAGCGATAACGTGGGTTTAATCGGTGTTGGGTCGTAGCCAATCCGTATGGGAACCAGCGACCGGGTTGAGCCAGGAGTTCCACGACCGGACCCTGCGAGGGACGACCGGGCGAACTACGACTACACAGCCGGCGAGGTGGAGCGGCCGGGGCTCGTATCTGACCTGCGCTCGCGTGTCTCGGGGGACGTCCGCTTCGACGAGTACACGCGCCAGCTCTATGCAACCGACGCCAGCGCCTACGAGGTGACGCCGATCGGCGTCGTCTTCCCGACCGACACCGACGACGTCGCCGCTGTCACGGAGTACTGTGCACGGCGTGACATCCCGGTGCTGCCACGCGGAGGCGGCACGAGTCTCGCCGGACAGACCGTCAACGAGGCCGTCGTCCTCGATTTCTCGCGGTATATGACCGACATCGTCTCGGTCGATACCGACGCCGAGACCGCCCGAGTGGAGGCGGGGACCTACCTCGAAGATCTGAACGAACACCTCGCCGAGGACGGACTGAAGTTCGGCCCAGACCCGGCCTGGCGGGACAAGAGTGCCGTCGGCGGGGCGATCGGCAACAACTCCTCGGGATCGCACTCGCTGGTCTACGGAATGACTGCCGCCTACGTCGAGAGCGCGGAGGTCGTCCTCGCGGACGGAACGGTCACCGAACTGGGCGAGGTGACCCTTGAGGAACTCGCCGAGCGGGCCGATCCTGACGGCGACATCGAGGCCCGGATCTGTGCGACCGTCCAGCGCCTGATCGAGGAGGAGGGCGACGAGATCCTGGATGCGTTCCCGGACCTGAAGCGCAACGTCTCCGGGTACGACATCGATCGGATGGTCGAGCAGGCCCACGAGGAGGGGACGGTCAACCTCGCGCGGCTGCTGGCCGGCAGCGAGGGGACGCTGGCGACGATCACCGAGGCGACGCTCGGCCTGGAGACGGTCCCGGAGACCAAATCGGTCGCGCTGCTGTTCTACGAGGATCTGGTCGAGGCGATGGAGGACGTCTCGATCATCCTCGAACACGATCCCTCCGCGGTGGAGGTACTCGACGACGTCCTGCTGGATCTGGCGGCCGACACCGAGGAGTTCGGTGATCTCGTCGAGGAGATCCTGCCGGCGGGCGCGAAAGCGACGCTGCTGGTTGAGTTCTACGCCGACAGCGACAGCGAGGGCGAGCGCAAGGTCGCAAACCTGCTTGCGGATCGGGTCCCGGGCGTCGAAACGGTGGCCGAGCCAGATGCGGGGGCCGCCGAGATCACCGACGCCGACCCGATTGCCTTCGACGCGAGCGAGGCACACGACGACGAGCGTCGGAGTCGCTTCTGGAAGCTCCGCAAATCCGGCCAGCCCACGCTTCTGGGCCGGACGACCGACGAGAAGCACATCTCCTTTATCGAGGACATGGCCGTCCCGCCGGAGAACCTCCCCGAGTTCGTCACCGACTTCCGGGAGTTGCTCGCCGAGAACGACACCTACGCGAGTTTCTACGCCCACGCGGGCCCGGGTTGTCTGCACGTCCGGCCGCTGGTCAACACGAAGACCCCCGCTGGCGTGGCACAGATGCGGTCGATCGCCGAGGGCGCGACGGATCTGGCAGTCACGTACGGCGGCAGCGTCTCCGGCGAGCACGGCGACGGTCGGGCTCGCAGCGAGTGGAACCAGAAACTGTACGGCCAGCACGTCTGGGAACTGCTGCGCGAACTCAAGGCGGCGTTCGACCCCGACTGGCTGCTCAATCCCAGCCAGGTCTGTGGGTACGCGCCCGACGAGGAACTGCCCGAAGACACGCCCGAACGGGCCCGAGTCGCCTCGATGACCGAACAGCTCCGGTTCGACCCGGAGTACGAGCTGGATATTCCCTTCGAGCCGACGCTCAACTGGGACAACGACAACGGCATGCAGGGGATGGTCGAACTGTGCCACGGCTGTGGCGGCTGTCGGGGCCCCCAAGAGACGACAGGCGGGGTGATGTGTCCGACCTACCGCGCGGCCAACGAAGAGATCCAGGCGACGCGCGGGCGGGCGAACATGCTCCGGCAGGCGATGAGCGGGGACCTGCCGGACGACCCGCGTGACGAACAGTTCGTCGACGAGGTGCTCGATCTCTGTGTCGGCTGCAAGGGCTGTGCCAAAGACTGCCCGAGCGAGGTCGACATGGCCAAGCTGAAAGCCGAGGTCAAACACGCACACCACGAGGAACAGGGCCCGGGACTACGAGACCGGATCTTCGCCAACGCCGACACGCTCTACCCGCTGGCCAGCGCGCTTGCGCCGCTGTCGAACTGGGCACAGAAGCTCCCGGGGACCGGTCTCGTCCAGGAGAAGCTCTTCGGGATCGCCCGCGAGCGGGAGTTCCCGCCGTTCTACCGGAACACGTTCGTCGATCGGTTCGCCGATCACGAGCGGACCGTCAGCGAGGACGAGGCCGACCGGAAGGTGTTGTTGTTCCCCGACACCTACACGAACTACAATCGACCGATGGCGGGGATGGCCGCCGTCGAAGTGCTGGAGGCCGCAGGCGTCTACGTCGACGTGCCGACGGACGTCGTCGACAGCGGCCGTGCGGCCCACTCGAAGGGCTTTCTCGATAAGGCCCGCGAGCACGCCGAGCACAACGTCGAGTACTTCGCGCCGAAAGTCGAGGACGGCTGGGACATCGTGGCCGTCGAACCCTCCGAAGCCGTGATGTTCCAGCTCGACTATCTGGATCTGCTCGCCGGCCACGACGTCGAGCGCGTCGCGACGAACACCTACGGCGTCGCGGAGTATCTCGACACCTACCGACTCGACGAGCGTATCGACTTCGACGCGCCCGAGGAGACGCTAACCTATCACGGCCACTGCCACCAGAAATCGACCAAGAAGGATCACCACACGGCGAACGTCCTCCGGCGGGCCGGCTACGCGGTCGACGCGCTGGATTCGACCTGTTGTGGGATGGCTGGTTCGTTCGGCTACGAGGCCGAACACTACTCGATGAGCAAGGCGATCGGTTCGATGCTGTTCGATCAGATCGACCGCAGCGACGGCGACTCCGTGGTTGCCCCCGGAGCGTCCTGTCGCGGACAACTCAAAGATCACGAGGAGACCGAACCCCCGCATCCGATCGAACGGCTCGCCGACGCGATCGAAGAAACCGCGTGACGGCGTCGGTACACTCCGATCGTAACACAGTACTTAACTATCGGCCATGGATCTATACGCATAGATGGTACGCTGGTCGGGCGGTCTCGCGCTCGTGTTCGTGCTAACGCTCGCCGCGAGTGTGGCCCTCGGTCTCCCGGCGAGTGCCGAGGAGTATCGAGGTGTCGACAGCGACTGGGGAGCGGAACCGACCCGGCTCGCGGAGACGACGAGTACGGGCGCGGTCACGGAAACGGAACTGATGGCCG
This sequence comes from Halapricum desulfuricans, assembly GCF_017094465.1. Classification (NCBI taxonomy): domain Archaea; kingdom Methanobacteriati; phylum Methanobacteriota; class Halobacteria; order Halobacteriales; family Haloarculaceae; genus Halapricum; species Halapricum desulfuricans. The sequence goes on along the minus strand of NZ_CP064791.1, from coordinate 720,429 downwards.
CCCCGTCGGAGTTCGTCAGGACGACTCACGAGTTGACCGTCTACCGGAACGGCAGCGTGCGCTGGACGGATCGTCACGTGCAGCCGCTGAACAACGAGAGTGAGATCGAAGCCTACCGGAACTACTCCGAGCGGTTCAACGCCGAGCGGACGGACATCTACACGCAGTTTCGTGAGACGGCCAGCCAGCTGACTGCGCGCGGTACGGAGGCCACCGACAGGCGGATGAACGCGACCGACTTTTCCCGTCGGGCGTACGTCTCCGAACCCGGCGAAGGCGGCGTGACGCTCGGTCACCAGGGCGTCGTCGAGATGTCGTTTCTGTGGACGAACTTCACCGAACAATCGGGACAGCGACTGCGCATCGGGGACGTGTTCACGAACGGCCTCGCGCTTGGCCCCGACGTGCGGTTCGTGATTACCAGATCCGACGCGTTGCGGTTTACCGTCGTCGAACCGGCACCGGGGACGATGTCCGGCTCGAATATCACAACCAGCCGGACGATTACCTGGTCCGGCGAACGCGAGTTTAACCCGTATCGTCCGCTGGTGAGACTCGCACCGCCGTCCACGGATAGGGCAACGAACACGACGGTCGCCCCGGACGACGGGGACGGCCTTCCGATGTGGCTGCCGATCGTGGCGGTCGTGATCGTCGTCGCGGGTGGCGCAGGTGCGATCTGGCGTCTCGCCCAGCGTCGCCCGGACACGACGACCGACCCCCAGGAGGCGGGCGCCGCCGAGCAGGCGAGCGCCGGATCGTCGGCGGTCGAACCCCAGGAAGTGCTGTCTGATTCCGAACGGGTGAAGTCACTGCTGGACGAACACAGTGGCCGGATGCGCCAGTCCGAAATCGTCGAGGCGACCGACTGGTCGAAATCGAAGGTGAGCATGTTGCTCTCCGATATGGAGGACGACGACGAGATCACCAAGCTCCGTGTGGGACGTGAGAACATCGTCAGCCTGCCAGGTCACGAGCCGGACGCTGCCGGTTCACCCTTCGAAGACGAGGAGTGAGTCTGGGAGACATCGGCATACGGCGATCGGAAACGGAACGGTTTTACGTATCTCCCCGCTACCGTCGAGTGCACGCTCTGGTGGTGTAGTCCGGCCAATCATATTGCCCTCTCACGGCAATGACCAGGGTTCAAATCCCTGCCGGAGCACTCTTCTGAGGAACGAAGTGACGAAGAAGGAAACGCACAAAGGGATTTGAAGTAGAGAAACGCGAACAGTGAGCGTTTCACGTGGTTCAAATCCCTGCCGGAGCACTTTTGCGACGATCCCTACCTGCGATTTCACTACTCGTGACGTGGAAAGTTAATCCATATCCAACGGCAAGCACGTCGCTGACCCGCGAATCGACCCCGCGCAGTATGGCGATTTCACGAGAACTATCGTCGCCATTTCGGCAAGCGGAAACACCGACCTTATCCCGACGCCTTCGGGCGAATTTACGGACTTCGATGTTCCCTGGGCAAGCAACTGGGTCCGGAGGATGGGCGATGAGCGACCTCGAAGACGTCTCAGTCGTCACCGAACCGTCCGCGGAGCACCTCAACAAACGACAGCGCGTTGACGATCGCAACCAGCGCGAGGGCACCTCCACTTCGGAGAGAATCCTGACAAATCCGAAGGGTACGCATTCGCGACTGTCAAGTGTCGCTCCCGCCGCATGGACCAGTTCTACCGCTGGGTCTGAAAGCAGGAAAACGGCTGGAAAATTCCGAGCCTCGTCTGGGCGGGTCTCGACGCCGGGCTGCGTCCCATCGAGGTGAACGTCGAGAATCTGGCGTGCGTCTTCGGCCACTGCCTCCCGTCGGCCGCGTCCATACTGCTTGGTTATCGGGATGAACAAATGATTGCTTTCCCTACACTGAGTAAAGGAGAGATTGTTTCAGGAATAGGTTCTGTGCAAGGAGTGCGCGTTCTATCTTGCACGGGCGCTATTGACCTACCCAACTTCTGTCAGAAGCATCCTGACCGATACAGAGGATGGTCAACACATTCCGGAGTTATTCAGAGAACACTGGTGATCACTTCGGAGTCGTATTGACTGAAATGGTCATCTAGTCAATCTTTATTTGAGTGGCTACTCTACCACTCGTTGTATGTCCCCGAATGTTTCACGCCGCCAGATCTTGGGGTTTATCGGTGCTTCAGCGTTTGCCGGCTGCTCTGAGTTATCCTCTTCTAATAACGAAACAACGCTTCCGATCTTGGTCGCGGTTGAGCTTGCGAATGCCACTGATCAACAGCAGACGTTCAAATTTCGGGTGAAGCGAGCGGATGCTCTTGATGAGGAACCGAAAACAGTCACGAACAACGAACGCACCGTCGCTGCGACCTCGACGGTAAGGATTACTCACGGCTGGGAAAAGACCCCTGGCGATTATGCACTCGAATATAAGGTAGGGACGGGTGACTGGACCCAGAGCAATATCACAGCGAGGCTCACTCAGAGAGAACAGATTTGTTACGAGCGACAAATTCAGATTGACCCCGATGAGGATACCAATTCGTTCAATGTGACTACAGTAACAAATGTTGATGCACCCTGTCCTGAGGAGTAAGCTATCGGTTGGCAGTGTGCCTGTATCGAACAATCTGACTGGGCATCTCACACTCGTGGTCCAGTGACCGATACGCGCACTGTACGCAGCACTCACAAGACAAACTACCTGATTAGTGTCAGAAGCAATCTGACCGATACAGAGGTTCCAATCAGCAGATCGAAGTGGCTACTGTGCTCATAGACGTTCCGATCGGTGAGTGAGGACCCTGCTGCAACGGGCAGGTCGAACTCGGTGTGGCTCGATAGGGACGGAGCAGCACGGAAACCAGGCTACCTGAGGAGTTGGCGAACCCAGCGAACTCCAGCGGCGAACTCCTGGCCCACAGCACCGGCGATGCCGGCGACCCGGACTTGTGCCGGGGCAAAACCCAGCCGCTGTGAGAGCGGGCCGGCGGTGGCGTCGGCTCCGATCGCCATTACCGTCCGTCTGCGTGATTGTACCTCGACCGTCAGGTCCGTCTCCACCAGCAGTTCGGTGAACTCTCCAATTCCTCCCGGTGGAAGGCCACGCAGGGCCGTATTGGCGGCACCCAGTGATGGAAAATTTACAAATAGTCGATCCCCGGTCGAGCTGACCTCGGCCCTGGTATCGTCGATCGTGAGTTCGAGATCCGTCTCGATTGCCAGCGGCGCTCGAGGTGCGGGCGTCTCAGTCACGCTCGCGGGTCGTGATTGTGACGGTCCCGTTGAGGCGCCAGGAAGCGTGGTCGCTGTCCTCCCCGAGGCCGCTGGGAACCGCGACTTCCATATCGTCGAAGTTGTAGGAAATCTCGGCGTTTCGACCGGTAAGCCGATCGTAGAGGCTCACCGCGAGATCCGGCCACGTGCTCGGTTCGTCTGCTTCGGATTGTACTGAATTCATGTTGGACTCTCTATGCTCATACAGGATGCCCACCCGTATGAACTGGTGGCATTTTCACACTGCAACGGTGTTTCGAACAACTGAGTGACTCACGGCGAACCAGACGGGACGCGTGCTGCATTCGCGCCCTACATCTTGCACGGCTCAAAAAATGTGGCTGCTATTCGACAGGTGAGGATCAGACCGGGATCCACAACTCCGCGGTTGAAGCATCACTATGCCAGGTGTCGGAACAGTTTCCTCGATCCTCTACGGAGTACGAGTCGATGAAGACGGCGCTCGTGACTGGCGCTGCCTCGGGAATCGGACGCGCCACCGCCGAGAGACTGGTCAACAATGGATGGCAGGTCTACGCCACCGATATCGACACTGACGGCCTCGAAACAATCAAGGGGTGTGTCACGGAGACAGTAGACGTCACCGACACAGACGACATCGAGCGACTCCGTGCACAGATCGCCGACGACGTCGGTGGGCTGGACTGCGTGGTCGCAAACGCAGGGCTTGCCCAACTCGGCCCTGTCGCCGATATGCCGAGCGAGCACCTCGAAGCCCAGTTCGACGTCAACGTCCACGGCGTCCACCGGACCGTGCGTGCAATGGTGCCGCTGCTGGTCGAGCGCGAGGGGACAGCCGTTATCGTGTCTAGCACACACGGCCGCATTACGACACCGGGGATGGGCGCGTACGCCGCCTCGAAACACGCACTCGAAGCGCTGGTAGAGACACTTCGGATGGAGATCGCCGACATCGGCGTCGATGTCGCTATAATCGAACCCGCCTGGGTCACCACTGCGTTCGCCGACACGGCTCAGCAGCGATTCCACAAGGCGGACCGTAGCGAGTACTTCAACGACGTGTACGACGCGATGGCCGAAGGGACACTCATCGGCGGACGCGGCCCGCTGGCAGTGACGCCAGAGCGGGTCGCCAAACAGATTCACGCCGTCGCGATGACGGAAGACCCTGCCCTACGCCATCCTGTCGGCTGGCCAGCCAGGCTGGTGCTGGCGACGCGCTGGCTTCCCCAGCCCGCGCAATCGCTCGGACACCGAACAGCTATCAAAGCGTTCGCTGCGTTCCACCGCCTCCGAACCCACTTCAAATGATGTCACAAGAAACCATTTCGACCGGACACACGTTTCAGCTGCCGGCGCAACTGTCGGCATCGATCGTCGGCGCTGTCTTCCCCGCAGATCGTGATGCTGTCGCGACGCTGCTGCCCGCAGGACTCGATCCGATTCGAGCGACACGAACACGGGCGGCACTGACAGTGCTGGCCGTCAGCTATGACCGCATCGGCGAAGACACGATCGATCCATACGACGAGGTCGGCGTGCTCCTCCCAGCGGTCGAGACAGGCACACGGACGTGGCCGTATCTGTCCGGACTTCGCCGCGGTGTCAGCGGCTATGTCTATACGCTCCCAGTTTTGACCGAACCCGCGCGAGCATTCGGCGTAGACATCTGGGGGTATCCGAAACTCGTCGCCGATATCGACCTGCGAGACAAGGGCCGCACACGGCACGCGACTGTCACCGCCGATGGACAACACGTCCTCGCCTTCGACGGATGGCGACCACCGACAATACCGGCCCGGCTGTCCGGCTACAATTATACCGTCAAAGACGATCAACTACTCCGAGAGCAGACACGACTATCCGGCACTGTCGGGATTTGGCCCCGAGGTCACGCTGAGCTTGCGTTCGGCGAACACCCGATCGGGAAGCGACTCGCCACCGTCACAATCGATGAACGACCGCTGTACACCGTTGCCGCCGACTGTGATTTCGAGATCGAGGCGGGTTCGTAATCCAGTCGCGGCACAAATACAGCCGGTAAGCCTGCTGGCCATGCTCGTCGAGACGTCGTTGCAGACAAACGCTGAGGCGTCGATAATTCGACACAGATTCCTCGAAGATATTAGAGAAGACGACGATCAATGGGAGCAATATGCTGGAGGGATAACCCCCAGTATAGAGCAAAATCCGTCAGAACCGGCGTCGGATTTCGTTGATGACAGCTGGGGGCAGATCAAGCGTCGCCAGCAGTTCACGGCGTTGGTCGGCACTGCCGTACCCGGCGACGAACTGCTGTGAGTAGCGAGAAGTGACAGCAGGCCAAAAACGAGGACACGATCTCGCAGCCGGCAGCTACAACGTGCCCTCACGCTACGACGACTGCTCCGCCCGGACCGTCACGACGGGAACGTCGGCCATCCGGACGACGTTCTCCGTGACACTGCCGAGCAGATATCGGTCCAGCCCGGTCCGGCCGTGGGTCCCCATCACGATCATGTCGGCGTTCTCCTCAGCGTAGTCCAGGATGGTCTCGTGGGGCGTTCCAGTCCGTACGGCGGTTTCCACGTCGACTCCCTCGAGCCGATCGGCAACCGTTTCCACGACCGTTTCACCATACTCCTGCTGGCGTGCGTGGAGCTCTTCGTGTGTCTCACGTTCGCCAACCATGCCGGACCCTTCGCCGTCAGGGTGTCCGATCATTCCAGGCGCATGTTCTTTATCCGGATCCTCACCGAGTCCAAGCCCTGGCTGGGACGTATCGAGGACGTACAGGACGTGGACCGTCGCGTCGTATTTGTCGGCCAGATCCCCAACGTGCTCGAGCGCCGCTGTCGCACCACCACTCCCGTCTGTCGGATACAAAATATCCTGGTACATGCTATCACCCCGGCCTCTCCGGGGTTGAAAAGACGCAGTCCAAAGACATAAAGTAACGTGATAGTTCAACTAACTGGGAACGGAGGGGATCGGTCCGGGTCCACTGGACGTTCGAGTCGGCGTAAATCGCCTATGGATGAGGTTGCAATATAAGTTGCTATAAGAACACGTTCTAGACGAGGGCAATGGTGGGATCTAATCGATTCGCAAACCGGACGGCAGCGGGGGAACAACTCGCCGAGGAACTCGAGGAGCGAGAGATAGATCCGGACATCGTTCTCGCCATTCCACGGGGTGGGCTGCCGCTCGGGCGAGCGGTGGCCGACGAGCTCGATGCACCGCTTGACATCGTCGTCGCCAAGAAAGTCGGTGCGCCGGGAAATCCCGAGTACGCTATCGGTGCCGTCGCGGCCGACGGAAGCGCCTGGCGAAATCTGGAGGCGTTCCGGAGACGCGGGGTCGACGAGGAGTACTTCGAGCGTAAGAGCGAGGAGAAGGCAGTTGAGGCACAGGAAAAGGCCGAGCGCTACCGTGTTGGGAGAGCCGAGCCCGATGTGACAGCCAAGACGGTCGTCGTCGTAGACGACGGTGTGGCCACGGGGTCGACAGCCAGAGCGTGTCTGGAGTCACTCGATAAATCCGGCGCCGGCCATATCGTTCTGGCAGTGCCGGTCGGGCCGCCGGAGTCGATCGACGAACTCGCGGCGATAGCCGACGAGGTCGTCTGTCTCTCGACGCCGAGCGTCTTCAGAGGCGTGGGGCAGTTCTACGACGACTTCGGTCAGGTTTCGGACGAAGAGGCGATGACGTATTTGTCGGACGAGCCCTGATCAGTACGTCTTCGCGAAGTACGCCGTCTCCTCGGCCGCTTCACCGCAAATCGCGCACTCCGACCGTTTCCTCCTCGGGTTCCTCGCGGGGCACCCGCTGCGGAACCACTCGTCGCAAAACGTCGATGAAAAGCCCCGCGACTCGCAAGGCTCGTCGCGGTGAAACTGCGCTCCCGTCGGTCGCGCAGTACGCTAGTACGTCTTCGCGAAGTACGCCGTCTCCTCGGCCGCTTCACCGCAGATCGCGCATTCGTCGTGGATCGGCGCTTCGTCTTCCTCCAGTGGGACCATCACGATCTCGGCGGCGATGGCGTCTTTGATCGGCTCCTCGCAGTCCTCGTCACCACACCAGCCACACTTGACGTACCCGCCGTGCTGGCCGATGGTGCCGAGTATCTCCTCGCGGCTCTCGGCCTCGCGGATCTCCCCTTCGAGGGTCTGCTCGGCCTCGGCGTACAGCTTGGCGTAGATCGTATCGAGGTGCTCCTCGACGGTCTCGCTGATCCCCTCGCGGTCGACGGTCGCCTCCTCGCCGTCGGGGCGGTGGACCAACGTCAGTTCCTCGTCTTCGACCTCGTAGGATCCGATCTCGATCCGCAGCGGGACGCCGTTGAGTTCGTGTTCGTTGTACTTGAAGCCGGGATTGCGGTTGTCCCGGTCGTCGAGTTCGACCCGAACGCCGGCATCTTCCAGATCGACGGCCACGTCGGCGGCGTACTCGAGCACTTCGTCCTTGCTGTCCTCGTCCCAGATGGGGACGATCACGACCTGCGTGGGTGCGAGCGTGGGCGGCAGCACGAGCCCCTGGTCGTCGCTGTGAGTCATGAACAGCGCCCCGAGCGCTCGCCAGGACAGCCCCCAGGAGGTCGTATGCGCCAGCTGCTCGTCCTCGTCCTCGTCGACGTAGGTCACGTCGTAGGCCTCCGCGAAGGAGGTCCCGAGGTAGTGGGAGGTGGCGGCCTGGACGGACTTGCCGTCGGGCATCAGCGTCTCGACGGTCGTCGTCGTATCGGCCCCGGGGAACTTGTCGTGGTCGGGCTTGCGACCGGTGAGTGCGGGCATCGCGAGCACGTCCTCGTAGAGACGCTCGTACTGCCCCAGCCGGGTCATCGTCTCCTCGTAGGCGTCCGCTTCGTCGTGGTGGGCGGTGTGGCCCTCCTGCCAGAGGAACTCCTTGGTCCGGAAGAACGGCTTGGTCTCGGTGGCCTCCCACCGGACGACCGAACACCACTGGTTGACCCGCATCGGCAGGTCCCGGTGGCTGCGCACCCACTGGGCGATGAAGGGCGTGATGATGCTCTCGCTGGTCGGGCGGACGGCCAGTCGCTCTTCGAGTTCGTCGTAGCCGCCGTGGGTCACCCAGGCGACCTCGGGGTCGAACCCCTCGACGACGTCTTTCTCCTTTTCGAGGTAGGACTCGGGGATGAACATCGGGAAGTAGGCGTTCTGGACGCCCGTATCCTTGAACCACGCGTCGAGGTAGTTCTGCAGGCGCTCCCAGATGGCGTATCCCCGTGGCCGGGTGACGATGAACCCGCCCATCGGCGCGTAATCGGCCAGGCCCGCCTTCTGGACCAGTTCCGCGTACCACTCGCCAGTTTCGTGCTCTTTGCTCGTCGTGATACCGAGTTCTTGGTCTGACATAGTTTCGAGTATGCGATGGTCCGGTAGTCGCGTCGATGCGACCGAATCGCTCGTCGTTGTTCGGCACGTCGCCGAGCGCACCCCTAAACGTATCGAAAGGCTGGGAACGTGTGTCAGTGCATAGCGACCACAAGGCACTTTTCGGTCACTTGCGAGGGGAGACGTATGGTCGCCCGTTCCGCGCGAGACGTGTTCGGTTACGGCGTTCGATTGTTCGGCTACCTCCTCGTATCGGTCCTCCTCGGTGGGGCGTTGATCGCCGGCGGTATCGGAACGATCGTGACACTCGATCCCGGTGTCGTCTTCGGGAGCCAGTCACCGAGCAGTTACGCGCCGGTCGCAGCCGGAGGCGCACTCGCGGTGATCGGCGGTCTCGTCCTCCTCGCGGGCGTGTTCGCGACGGTGTTCGCACTGATCTCGGACGCGGTCGCGGCCGGACTCGAAACCGCCGAGACGACCGACACACGGACAGAGACGGGGGCCGCGGACGACAGCGAGGGATCGCCACATGCCGAGCCGGCAGGCGAGTCCGATACGGATACCGACGACGGGTCGCCGCACGGGCCACAGGCCGAACGCGAGCCCTCGCCGGAGGATCCGTTCGGCGAACGCGAGGGTGACCCACTCGCCGGGGGCGGAACCGGCGATCCACTCGCGGGCGGGCCAGAAGCTGACGGCCCACAGACGGACAGAGAGAAATCTGACGATCCACTGGCGAGCGGGGACGGGTCACGTGCGGATGTGCCGGACGAGCCGAAGACGGAATCAAGAAGCGACGAAGCGGCCTGGAAACGGGAGATCCAGTCCGAACTGGACGACGAACCGACGAGCGAGTAGTCCGGGTGTCGGCGGCGACCCGCACTGTTTTTAACGGCAGGCGCACAAGAGAGTGATAACCGAGCAGACGGCCGCACGAGTTGCGGCCGAGGGACGCGTCGAAGCGTCGTGCGGAGACGATCCGGTTCGGCGGCGACGGCCCGCCCGGGCACGCCCATCCGAACCCCGCCGGTCATCAACGCGAGCGAAGGCAGACGACAACGCTCCAGTGGCCGTGTCGGTCCTCAGGCCTCTCTCGTGGCCGTTCTCGGAGGGTAAACTATGGAAATCGAAATCGCAACAATCGGCGGCTACGAGGAAGTCGGCCGCCAAATGACCGCTGTTCGCGCCGGAGACGACGTCGTCGTATTCGACATGGGGCTGAACCTCTCGAAGGTCCTCATCCACGACAACGTCGAAACCGAGCGGATGCACAGTCTCGACCTGATCGACATGGGCGCGATCCCGGACGACCGGGTGATGTCCGAACTCGAAGGCGACGTGAAGGCCATCGTGCCGACCCACGGTCACCTCGACCACATCGGTGCTATCTCGAAGCTAGCGCATCGATACGACGCGCCGATCGTCGCGACACCGTTCACGATCGAACTGGTCAAACAGCAGATCAAAAGCGAGGAGAAGTTCGGCGTCCAGAACGATCTGGTGAAGATGGAGGCCGGCGGGACGATGGCCATCGGCGACGAGAACGAACTCGAGTTCGTCAACGTCACCCACTCGATCATCGACGCCATCAACCCGGTTCTGCACACGCCCGAAGGCGCGATCGTCTACGGGCTGGACAAACGCATGGACCACGACCCAGTACTGGGCGACCCGATCGACATGGAGCGGTTCCGCGAGATCGGCCGCGAGGGCGTCCTCTGTTACATCGAGGACTGTACCAACGCCGGCAAGAAAGGGCGCACGCCATCCGAATCGGTCGCTCGACGCCACCTCAAGGACGCCATGCACAGCATGGAAGACTACGACGGCGGGATCGTCGCGACGACGTTCAGTTCCCACATCGCGCGCGTCAAGTCGCTCGTGGAGTTCGCCGACGACATCGGCCGCCAGCCGGTCCTTCTGGGACGCTCGATGGAGAAGTACTCCGGTACTGCAGAGCGACTGGACTTCGTGGACTTCCCCGACGATCTGGGGATGTACGGCCACCGCAAGTCGGTCGACCGGACCTTCAAGCGGATCATGAACGAGGGCAAGGAGAACTTCCTGCCGATCGTCACCGGCCACCAGGGCGAGCCGCGCGCGATGCTCACCCGCATGGGCCGCGGCGAGACGCCCTACGAACTAGAGGAGGGGGACAAAGTCATCTTCTCGGCTCGTGTGATCCCGGAGCCGACCAACGAGGGGCAGCGCTACCAGTCCGAGAAGCTGCTGCGGATGCAGGGCGCGCGCATCTACGACGAGATCCACGTCTCGGGACACCTCCGTGAGGAGGGTCACTACGAGATGCTGGACGCGCTCCAGCCCGAGAACGTCATTCCGGCCCACCAGGACATGAAAGGGTTCGCTCCGTACGTCGATCTGGCCGAGCAGTTCGGACTCGAGGTCGGCGAGACGCTGCACGTCACGCGCAACGGGAAACTGATCCAGCTGGTCGAGTGAGATGACCGAAATGACCGAGGGCACCGACACTGCACAGGCGGTCACGCAGGCGATCACAGCCAGACGCGAACTCGTCAACGAGGCGATCCCCCAGGAGCTGCCGATTCAAGAGCCAGAACGGCTCTACGAGGCCTCGCGGTACCTGCTCGATGCCGGCGGGAAGCGGCTGCGGCCGACAGTGCTGTTGCTCGCGGCGGAAGCGATCGCCGACGTACCGCCGCTGAGCGAGGACTACCGGGAGTTTCCCGCACCGGAGCGGACAGTGGACATGATGGCCGCAGCGGTCAGCATCGAGACGATACAGTCGTTCACGCTGATCCACGACGACATCATGGACGACGACGACATGCGTCGTGGCGTCCCGTCAGTTCACCGGGAGTTCGACCTCTCGACGGCGATTCTCGCCGGCGACACTCTCTACGCGAAGGCCTTCGAGCAGATGCTCGAGACGGGCGCCGACTCCGAGCGGTCGGTGCGAGCGCTGTCGGAGCTGGCGACGACGTGCACGAAGATCTGCGAGGGCCAGTCCTGTGACATCGCCTTCGAGAGCCGGACCGACGTGACGACCGACGAGTACCTCGAGATGGTCGAGTTGAAGACCGCCGTGTTGTACGCGGCCGCGGCGTCGATTCCGGCGATCTTGCTCGGCGAAGACGAGGCGGTCGGTCCGCTCTATCAGTACGGACTCAACGTCGGCCGGGCCTTCCAGATCCAGGACGATCTGCTGGATCTGACGATTCCCTCCGAGCAACTGGGGAAACAGCGCGGCTCGGATCTCGTCGAGAACAAACAGACGATCATCACGCTCCACGCCCGCCAGCAGGGCGTCGACGTCGATAGCCTCGTCCCGGAAGACGACGTCGAGGCCGTCGAGGAGGAAACTATCGAGGAGGCCGTCGAGCGCCTCGAAGCGGCCGGCAGCATCGAGTTCGCCCGTGAGTTAGCTCACGATCTGATCCGCGAGGGCAAAGAGCATCTGCGAGTGTTGCCCGACAACGAGGCCCGCGACCGTCTGGACGACATCGCGGACTTCCTTGTTGAACGGGAATACTAGCTACCGCTCCTGCAGGGTGGCCTCCGTCTCGAACATCGGCGGGAGTTCGCCAGTCTGTGTCGGCTCGAACGTCCGCGGTGCTGTGCGTGACGCTGGACGACGCATCGTCGGTGTCGGCTCGGTCGGAGTTGGTTCGGTTCGGTGCTGGGGTGGCTGTGGATTCGTACTCATTGTGACGTGGTGTGACGCGCGGATTCGACTGCGATACTGGCCGATCAAACAGAACGTGCACCACGTACGAGAAGCGCCAACATCGTATCACCCACAATGAGATGATACGTTATAAATATAATGGTCTTTTACTAACTTCACCTACTCGATTCGGAGCGACACGGAATAGTCGGTGAGGTTTTCGTAGCCGTCTTCGGTGACGACGACCAGGTCCTCGATGCGAACGCCGCCGATCTCGGGATCGTACAGACCGGGTTCGATCGTGATGACGTGCCCCGGTTCGAGTTCCGAGCCACCCGGGGCCACGCTCGGGAGTTCGTGGACGTCAAGCCCGACGCCGTGACCCGTGCTGTGGATGAACCCCGTCTCGGTGCTGGGCTCGCTTCGCAGGGTCGGCTCGCCGGCGTCCTCGTAGACATCACAGGCCGCGTCGTGGACGTCCGAACCCGTCACGCCCGGCTCGACCGCCGCCAGCGCGGCCCGGTAGGCTCGCTCGGTCAGATCGTACCACTCCCGGACTCGATCGTCGGGCTCGCCGACACAGAACGTCCGGGTCATATCGCCGTGGTACTTTGTGGCCTTGTCCTGCGGAAAGATGTCGACGATGATCGGCTCACCAGGCTCGAGGGGACCGCTCCCGCGGTCGTGAGGATCGGCGGCGTCGGCCCCGCAGGCGACGATCGTCTCGTCGAGCGCGCAGCCGTGGCGCAGAAGTGTGACTTCGATCTCCTCCTTGACTCGCTCGCTGGTCAAGGTCTCGCCGTCGACGAACAGCCGGTCGCCGTCGATCTCCGCTCGATCGAGGAGGTCCTCGGCGGCCGCCATCGCGGCCTCGTTGGCCCGCTGGGCCGCCCGGACGTGTTCGATCTCCTCGTCGGTCTTGCGCGCGCGGATATCAGTGACCGCTTCGCCGTCGTCGACGACGACTTCGATTCCCTGATCGCGGAGTCCGTCGGCAGTCGACAGCGGGAACCGTGACGGAACGGCGACCGAATCGATACCATAGGCGTCCAGAAACGCCGCGCGGCTCCGATGAGCAGCTTCGGTTCGGTCGTGATCCTCGAGGTAGTCGTCGTATCCGTAGTCGGTGAAGCGTTCGACGGTTTCGGCGCGGCTCTCGCGTTTCGCGCGGCCGAACTCCAGGCTCCGAACGAACAGCAGCCGAACCGAACCGTCATACAGCGTGAGGAAGGGGTCGGGCGCGTCGAACCCGGAGAGGTAGTACTGATCGGCGTCCGTCGAGTCGGCGTCGATCAGGTAGCCGTCGACGTCCAGCGTTGCGAGCGTCTCGTCCAGTCGCGAGAGATCGGGATCCATACATCCGGATGGGAGCGACGCGAGTAAAGGACTACCGACGACCGCCAGCCCCAAACGGTAACCGTCGGCCGTGCGTCGATGGACGTGAGGTAACAGTACTAATGGGTTTTCTCGATTCGTTCGGCGTGTTAGTCAGTAGTGTTATCGCGGCGCTCGTCATGCTGTTGTTCGCCGTGCTCAGTTTCTTCGTGACGGTGTTCATCGTCGAGGCCGGCGCGGGGATCGCCGGCTATTCGCCCAGCGGGGACTTCGTCGTGCTGTCAGCGGCGCTGTTGGCGACGGGCGCGATCGTCGCCGGCGCGACGCCGATGTCGAGTCTCGGAAACGTCGAAGCGTAGCTCTGTTCTACAGGGCTGGGTCGAGGGGCGTGTTTTTACCTACGGGACAGCGGACGGTCTATCATGCCAGAGGAAGTGCTGTTCAAATCCGAGAGCGACCAGAGCCGAGCGGAAATCGCGTCCTACCTCCGGACCGTGGCGGAGAACCTCGAAAGCGGGAGCGAGATCAACCTGAAATCCGGCGGCGAATCCGTGACGCTCGACCCTCCAGCCCGGCCGACCTTCGAGGTCAAGGCCGAGCGCGAGGGACCGACGGATCGCCCAGGCGAGTTGAGCATCGAGTTCGAACTCGAATGGGACGAAGACGGCGGCGAGAGTGGTGAGAGCGGGCAGCTAGAGATCGAGTGAGCCAGTGCGGGGCCGGGACCGCGATCAGTCCTGTCTCGTCGTCAATCCGCCAGCAGCCGCGCCTCGACGTAGGCGTCGAGTTCAGCACGGACGTCTTCCACGCGCGGATCGTCGTTCGTGACCCGTTCGGCCATGATCCCACCCGCGAGCATGTGGATCGTCGTCGCGACCTGTTCGGGGTCGACATCGCGAAAAACACCATCCTCGATGCCCTCAGCGATGATATCGGCGAGCCACCCCCGGAAGAGCCGGTCGCTTCGCGTGAATTGCTCGCGGTAGCGTTCGTCGTGGGCCGCCTGCGCGCGGAGTTCGACCAGTCCGCGAATGAATCCGAGGTCCTCCTCGGCGAGTTCGGGCGCCGCAGCGGCGTCGAGCCATCGATCGAGCCGCTCGCGGGCGTCGTCAGACGGTTCGTGGTCGATCGTGGCCTCGCGGTTGTCGATCATCCGCGAGAGGAAATCCAACAGGAGCTCGTCCTTGCCGTCGTAGTGGTGATAGAGCAGCGACTTGCTCTTGGGAAAGAACTCGTCGATTCGGTCGATCGTCAGTCCGGCGTAGCCGTACTCGACGAGCGCGTCGAACGTCGCCCGCATGATCGCAGTCTGGGTGTCTTCGGCATCCTCGGCGAACGGGTTTCCGGCCGACATGGCTGTACGTTCTCACTCACTCCCGTTAAGACTGTTATTTTCCGGTTCGTCCGCACTCGGGTCGAACGCTGTGACGTTCCGTTTGGCCCACTCGCGGAACGACATCGTCGGTCGACCCAGTACCCGCTTGACGTCGTCACTGACCCGCCCTGCGAGGCCGAGACGGGCGGTCGTGTACAGCGCCGCCATCACAAGCAGGAACGACCAGTCGCGGCCGAGTCGGCGTGAGTGCCGGACGAACCGGGCGAGCGATGGAGCCTCGTAGGTGACGGATCGATCGAGGGCGTCCGACAGCGTGTGGGCCACGTCGTAGTAGGTCACTGCTTCCGGCCCCGTCACGTCGTAGGCGCGATACTCGTGGCCGGATTCGGTCAGCGCCGCGACCGCCATAGCGGCGACGTCGTCTGCAGCGACGAAACTGGTCTCGCCGTCACCTGCCGGGACGACGATCTCGCCGTGCTCCGTGATCTCCCGTCGGTGAACCGCAAGCAGGTTTTCCATGAAAAACGACGCCCGCAGGAACGTCCAGGTTGCATCACTGTCCCGGAGGTGTTTTTCGATCCTCCGGTGGGGCAACAGCGGGTTCTGCTCCGCGCCCAGCACCGACAGCAGGACGATTCGTTCGACGCCGACCCGCGCGCCAGCGTCGATCGCCGGGAGCATCGAGTCGCCGACCCGGGCGATAGCGGGCGGTCTGACGAGGAACATCGCATCGACGCCTCCAAAGGCCGCCCCCCACGTTTCGGGCTTTTCGAAGTCGAACGCGACCGGCTCGACATCGCCCTGAAACTGCTCGTCGGCGGGATCGCGCGTGGCCGCTCTGACCGTGACGTCTCGGTCTGTGAGTCTGTCCACGACCCGGGAGCCGACCGTCCCTGTCGCCCCCGTGACGAGCACTGTGTCCATACGGGAGGAATGTGTTTCCATCCGTATAACGGTGCTGAATGAATATTCAATCAACGCGTTTATGTTCGACGGCGACATGTCGTCGTATATGACAGACACAGACGGGACTGCACAGGGGGACCACGCCATCGAGACGGACGGGCTGGAGGTGACCTACAGCGACGGGACCGAAGCGGTACGCGGCGTGTCGCTATCGATCCCTCGGGGGGAGTTCTTCGGATTTCTGGGCCCGAACGGAGCGGGGAAGACGACGACGATCAAGACCCTGGCGACGCTACTGCGGCCGACGGCCGGATCGGTTCGAGTCAACGGGTTCGACGTCGAGAGCGAGCCACGGAAGATCCGGGAGTCGATCGGGTACATGGCCCAGGAGACCAGCGTCATCACGGAGATGACGGCCCGCGAGAACTTGCGATTCGCCTGTGACGCCTACGGCGTGCCCAAACGCGATCGGAGCGGCCGTATCGAGGAGTTGCTCGATCTGGTCGATCTGGCCGACGTCGCGGACAAACGGGCCGAAGGGTTCTCCGGTGGGATGAAAAAACGCCTCGACGCCGCGATGGCGCTGGTCCATCGGCCGCCGCTGGTTTTCCTGGACGAACCGACGACGGGGCTGGATCCGAAGGCCAGGAACCGCCTGTGGGAGTACTTCGAGGCGATCAACGACGACGGGACGACGATCTTTCTGACGACCCAGTACCTCGAAGAGGCCGACTATCTCTGTGATCGGCTCTCGGTCATTCTCGACGGCGAGATCGTCGCGGAGGGGTCACCCGCGGACCTCAAGCGCGAGGTCGGCGGCGAGATCCTCGACATCGAACTCGAAGACGGCGCGGACGCACGCGAGCGGGCCGCTGACATCGTCCGCGAAGACGGCCTGTTTTCGGACGATCCGACCGTCGACGCTACCGACAGCGGGATTTCGGTCACCTCGCGGGACGCGCGCCAGCGCGGGCCCGACCTGCTCGTCGCGCTCCGTGACGCCGGGATCGCCGTCACCGGGTTCAACGTCCGCTCGCCGACCCTCGATGACGTGTTCCTCGCGATCACCGGCGAGCACATCGAGGACGACCTGCCCGACGAACCGGGAGCGGAGCAGGCGACGGGAGAAACTCCCGCGGCTGCCGCGGCCGACGGGGGTGAACGATGAGCTCGGAGACGGACGGAGTCGCCCGGACCTCGAACACGTTCGCCAGCGACGTCTGGACGAACTTCATGCGCTGGAACATCAACGCCGTGCGCAATCCGTTCGTGGTGATCTCCTCGCTGCTGCAGCCGATCATCTTCCTGTTTCTGTTCACGCAGGTGTTCGGCAACGTCGCCGGTCAGGCGCTCTCCGGCCCGATAAGCTACGAGACCTACCTCGTGCCGGCGATCGTCATCCAGATTGCGCTGATCGTCGCCTCCTCGTCGGGGATCGGGCTGGTCGACGACATCGAGAGTGGCGTCTTCCAGAAGACGCTGGTCACGCCGATGAGCCGGACGGCGATCTTCCTGGGAAAGACCCTGTCAGAACTGGTTCGGATCGTCGTCCAGATCGTCATCGTGCTGGCGCTGGGCGTGCTCCTGGGTGCGGAGATCAAGTCGGGACTGACCGGCGCGCTGGCGATAATCGGCGTTGCGGTCCTGTTCTCGCTGTGGTTCCTGGCGTTCTCGAACGTCGTCGCGCTCGCCACGCGGGACCAGGAATCGACCATCATCGCCGCGAACATGATCCAACTCCCGCTGCTGTTCGTCTCCAGCGCCTTTCTGCCGGTGAACTCGATGCCGGACTGGATCCAGGTCGTCGCGACGTACAACCCGATCACCTACGGCGTCGACGCCGCACGCGCGATCATGGTCAACGCTGACGTTATGGAGGTCTGGAACGTCACTGCCTTCGGTGGGATCTGGAACACGCTCGTCCCCGCGATCGGCGTGCTGGTCGCGCTCGATCTGGTCTTCGGCGCGATCGCCGTCTACACCATCACGCGAGCGACCAGCGCCGACGTACAGTAACGCATCCTGAGGTCACGCCTCGAACGCGTGATAATAGAGGATGCCCAGGGCTGCACGTCCGTCCCGCAGTTCCCCCTCCCGGACGGCGCTCAGGAGTTTCTCGAAAGTCGTCGTCGAGACGGCGATGGTCTCGTCGTGATCGAGGTCCTGCTCGGCAGTGGGCGTACAGCCGTCGGCGAGGAAGTAATGGAAGACCGTGTCGGCGAAGCCGTTCGTCGGCTCGACGGTCGTGAGATGCTCGACTCGCTGTGCCTCGTAGCCGGTCTCCTCGGCGAGTTCGCGTTCGACAGCGGCCGCTGGCTCCGAATCGTCCGGTTCCAGGCCGCCGGCCGGCAGTCCGTAGTTGATCCGCCGAACGGGCTCGCGCCACTCCTCGATGACGACGACCTCGTCGTCGGTCGTGACGGGGAGAATAACGACGCTGTCGCCCTCGGCGACGTAATCGAAGTCCGTCTCGGTACCGTCGGGCAGCTGGACGGTCTCGTTGATCACGTCGAATCCCGGGCAGGTGTAGACGGTCTCGGATTCGAGACGGTTCCACGCTAGATCACGATCGGTCATACCTTCACTGTCGGCCCGGACGGCAAACTGGTTGTGGATCGGGCCGGCGGGACCCCGCGATCCGAACCCGGGAGCGTTTTGACCCGCGGCCCGCAATCCGACACCATGGACGAGGACATTCGCGAGCGCGTCGAGGAAGCCGCCGAGGTCGACGCGCTGTTCAACGCCTTGAAGCACGATAGCGACGCACAGGTCGGGGCGATCATGGGACCGCTGATGGGCGAAAACCCCGCGTTCCGCGAGTACGGCGACGAGATTGCCGGCGTCGTCGCCCCCGTGGTCCAGCGAGTCAACGACATGGACCCAGCCCAGAAGCGCGAACGGCTCGGGGAACTCGCGCCCGAACGCCTCGAGGAACTCGAACGCGAGGACGAGGGCGACGAGCACGCGCTGCCCGATCTGCCGAACGCCGACGAGGTCCGGATGCGCGCCGCCCCGAACCCCAACGGCCCCTGGCACCTCGGCCACGCCCGGATGCCCGCCGTCATCGGCACCTACAAGGAGCGCTACGACGGATCCTTCATCGTTCGGTTCGACGACACCGACCCCGAGACCAAGCGGCCGGATCTGGATGCCTACGACGCGATCCTCGACGACATCGAATACCTGGGTTTCGAGCCCGACGAAGTTCTGCGGGCCAGCGATCGGCTGGAGACCTATTACGACCACGCTCGAGAACTGATCGATCAGGGCGGTGCCTACACCTGCACGTGTCCCCAGGAGGAGTTCTCCGAGCGCAAGAACAACGGTAAAGCCTGTCCACACCGCGAGAAGGATCCCGAGCAGACCCGCGAGGAGTTCGAGGCGATGATCGACGGCGAGTACGACTCCGGCGAGATGGTCCTGCGGGTGAAAACCGACATCGAGCACAAGAACCCCGCACTGCGCGACTGGGTGGCCTTCCGGATGATCGATACCCCGCACCCGCGCGAGGCAGCCAGCGAGTACCGCTGCTGGCCCATGCTGGACTTCCAGAGCGGGATCGACGACCACCTCACGGGCGTCACGCACATCATCCGCGGGATCGACCTGCAGGACTCGGCCAAGCGCCAGCAGTTCGTCTATGAGTACTTCGGCTGGGACTATCCCGAGGTGATCCACTGGGGGCACGTCCAGGTCGAGGCCTACGACGTCGCGATGAGCACCTCGACGATCAAGGAGAAGATCGACTCCGGCGATCTCGACGGCTGGGACGACCCCCGGGCACCCACCCTCAAAAGTCTCAGGCGCCGCGGGATCAGGGGCGAGGCGATCGTCGACGCGATGGTCGAACTCGGCACCTCCACCAGCAACGTCGATCTGTCGATGTCGGCGGTCTACGCGAACAACCGCGAGTTGATCGACGACGGGGCCGACCGGGCCTTCTTCGTCCGGGATGCCCACGCTGGCGACGACGCGGTCGGGCCAGCCGTCGAGAAGCCGATCGTCGACGGGCCTGACGCCGCTACGCCGCCGGTCCACCCCAACGAGGAGCGGGGCCGTCGAGAGATCCCCGTCGAAGACGCTGTGCTGGTCGAAGCCGAGGACGTGCCGGCCGAGGGCGATCGGATCTGGCTGAAAGGCTACGGCTGCGTGCGACACACCGGAGGGACCTTCGAGTACACCGACGACGATATTGAGGTCGTCCGAGACGGTGACGTCGAGGTCGTCCACTGGGTGCCGGCCGAGGGTGCGGTTCCGACGCGCATGCGGACGATGGACGGCGACGTGACGGGCTACGCCGAGCCCGGCCTCGCGGACTACGAGCCCGACGACATGCTGCAGTTCGTGCGGATCGGGTTCATCAGGGTCGATACGCTCCCGGCAGCGGACGACGAACTGGTGACGTACTTCGCTCATCCCTGACACAACTCGGACGTGCCATCGCGGTACGGTCAGGATGCCGACGCGCGGTTCCGGTCAACCGCCGCCAGGATGCCAGCGCGCGGTTTCAGCCGCGCGCCTGGGGAGGGACGGGGCGCGGCCGCGGAAGCGGTGCGGCCACGGTGCGGTTCGTCGCGGCCACGGCGGCCGCGACTGCGAAAAGCGTCGGCGTAACCCAGGCGGATGCCGCGCCGATCGGCGCGGCACCGCACGGCGGTCCTGGCGGACATGAAAAGGGCGAGGCGGGTGCGCCAGCACCCGCCGAGGGCTTTCAGGAGAAAGCCTTTCGGGGGCTGAAGTCGTACGTACAGATACAATGAGCGGAGAGCCAAGCGACGACGAACTCGAAGAGCTTCGCCAGAAGAAGATGGAACAGATGCGCGACCAGGCCGAAGGCGGTAGTGGCGGCCAGAGTGAGGGCAGACAGGCAGCCAAAGAGCAAGCCGAGGCCCAGCGCAAGGCCCTGCTCCGCCAGCATCTCACCGACGGGGCGCGAAAGCGACTGAACACGGTCAAGATGTCCAAACCGGAGATCGCCGAGCAAGTCGAACAGCAGGTCGTCGCGCTGGCACAGAGCGGGCGACTGGGCGGCGAGCAGATCGACGAGGACCAGATGCGGGATCTGCTGAAGGAACTCACCCCCGACTCGAAGAGCTTCAACATCCGCCACCGGTAGATGAACGCAGCCGTCTGTTTTAGCGGTGGCAAGGACTCGTCGCTTGCGGCGCTGCTCCTCGAACCGTTCTACGAGGTGACGCTGGTCTGTGCGACCGCCGGCGTCGCCGACAGCGCGGCCCACGCACGGGAGGCGGCCGAAACCATCGACTTCCCCTTCGAGCGGGTCGAACTCGAGGAGTCCGTCGTGCGCGAGGCGGCCGAACGGATCGTCGCCGACGGGTTCCCGCGAAACGGGATTCAGGCGATCCACGAGCACGCGCTCGAAGAAGTCGCCCAGTTGGAGTACGACGCCGTCGCCGACGGGACGCGCCGGGACGATCGCGTCCCGACGATCCCCCGGTCGTTCGCCCAGAGCCTCGAAGATCGCCACGGGATCGACTACCTCTCGCCGCTGACAGGGTTCGGTCGCGGGGCCGTCGACCGGCTGGTCGAGACCCGCCTCGACGTGGAGGCCGGCCCGAGCGAGCAAGTGCCGAAAGGCGACTACGAGACGGAGATTCGGGCAGTCATCGCCGAGGAGCACGGCCAGGAGGCCGTCAGCGAGTGTTTTCCCGAGCATACACAGACGCGAGTGCGCGGCCGGCGGTGAACGGCCGCTTGGCGGTCACGAAACGGCCACCTGTGACTACGGAGCGACCGCGGTTCGAACGGGTCGGAGAAGTGAAAAGGTGTAAGTCACCGTAGCCGGAACTAGCGCGCAAATGGCCACCGACGTCAAACCAACCCGGAAGAACCTCATGGCGATCGAGGACCGGATCGAGCTCTCCGAGCGGGGCCACGACACCCTCGAAAAGAAGCGCGACGGCCTCATCATGGAGTTCATGGACATCCTGGATCAGGCACAGGACGTCCGGTCGGATCTGGAGGACACCTACGATACGGCCCAACAGCGGCTGGACATGGCGCGGGCGATGGACGGCGACGTCGCGGTTCGCGGGGCCGCCGCCGCGCTGAAAGAGCACCCCGAGATCACGACCCAGTCGAAGAACATCATGGGCGTTGTCGTCCCGCAGATCGAGTCGACGAGCGTCCGCAAGAGCCTCGATCAGCGCGGCTACGGCGTGCTCGGCACGTCGGGCCGGATCGACGCCGCCGCGGAGGCCTACGAGGAACTGCTCGAACAGATCATCCTCGCAGCGGAGGTCGAGACCGCGATGAAGGAACTGCTCGACGAGATCGAGACGACGAAACGCCGGGTCAACGCGCTGGAGTTCAAGCTGTTGCCCGAGCTCAACGAGAACAAGGAGTACATCGAGCAGAAGCTCGAAGAACAGGAGCGCGAGGAGATCTTCCGGATGAAAAAGATCAAGGACAAAAAGGAAGCCCAGGAACGGGCCGAACGCGAGGCCGAATCAGCCGAGTCCGAGGACTGATCCGGTCACTGCTTTTCGAGCGCGTCGACCAAGACACGACAGTAGTCAGGGATATCGGCGACGACGCGCCCCCAGACGAGATTGCCGTCTCTGAACGCCGGTTCGTCGACCCAGTTCGCGCCGGCGTTTTCGAGGTCGTCTTTGATCCCGCGCGAGCCCGTCGCATCCGAGCCCTCGACGATGCCCGCCGAGATGCCGACCAGCCCGGCGTGACAGATCAGCCCGACGACCTTGTGGTCCTCGTAGACCTCGCGGACGAGCTCGAGCACGGACTCGTCGCGCCGTATCTTGTCGGGCGTCCAGCCGCCCGGAACGAGGACCGCATCTACCTCGTCCGGATCGACATCTTCGGCCGCGAGTTCGGTCTCGGCGGTCAGTCCGCCGCTCTTGCTCGTGTACTCGACGTCGGCCTCCATCCCGACAACGTCGACCTGTGCGCCCTCCTCTTGCATGCGCATGTAGACGGCCCAGAACTCCAGGTCCTCGTATCCGGGGCCGACCAACATGGCGATGCGTTTGTCGTCCAGTTTCATGGGAATCACTGCTGGGAGCAAAGGCGACCACCGCCACACCGGAATCGTCCGGATCCCTCCCAGCAATGTGTCGATCTACACGCCGTTATTGGATAATCTTTTATCCAGTATGCTGTCGTCCCGAGATTGAAATACGCCCGTCGCCAGCAACCCGTATGGACTGTCCCGAATGCGGCTCGCCGGTCGTCGAGTTCGAAGTCCCCGTGCAGTTCCAGGAGCTGTTGCCCGGCGACGAATCCGGAGTCGGCATCTGCACCCACTGTCTGGCGCTCCATCCCGCGGGCGATCCGACGACAGATCCCGATCTACAGCGGATCAGTGACGCGTTCCCGTCGAACTCCGATGCGGCCGTCCCGATGGCGCTGGCAGTCGGGTTGCTCGATCGGTTCGCACTCTACCGTTCGGAGATCGGGACGCTGTTCGAAGCTGTCGAGCGCGCGGGGACCGACCCGATGCTCGTCGTCGATCGGCTCGCGTCCGACCCGACTGTCGACAGTCACGTCGACCTGAACGGGCGACGCCGGCAGCTCGAGCAATTGTTGTGACGGCGCCGGCGGACGACCGATCCGGCGGACAGATACCGATTATATTGGGGATGGAGTACTTTCCACGCGAGTCGAAAACAGTGTAGTGGGTGTTCGACCCACCCGATCGATCCGCCACGGACGCCCCATCGGTGACATGGCAACGATGGAGATCCCTGATCGAACGCGCTCGTGGCGGACGCGTGCCGGAACGGGCACGCACCTCCGGGATTACACGCCAGTCGAGTAGCGGAGGATACCGGCGACGCCGCCGAACGCGGTCAGCAGCTGTTCGCCCTTCTCGAAGTCCGTCGAGATGAAGACAGTCTCGGTGCCGCGCTGGTCGGCCAGCGACATCAGATGGTCGATGGCGTCCTCGCGTTCGGCCGCCTCGGCGGAGATAGTCTCACCACAGGTCGAGCAGGCGTGTGAGTCAGTGGTATCACTGGTATCGATCAGTTCGTAGTCTGTGTGACCGTTGGGGCACTCGTACGTGAGCACGTCCTTTCGGAGGTCCTCGCTGATGAGCAACTGCTCGACGGCCCCCATATTGAGGTTCTGTCGGGTCTGGTCGAACCCGTAGGTCGCTTTTTCCCCGTCGTGTAGCTCCTTGAAGAACTGCTCCATGACCTCCTTGTCCTGGAGGATTTCGTGTTCGGCCAGCACCTCGTCAGCGGCATCGACCAGATCGTACAGCCCCGACTCGTCGGTGTAGGAGACGTCGAACTTCCCCAGCACCATGTCCTGGAGTTCGTGATGCAGGTAATCGCCGTCGAGGAACTCGTCTTTGGTCGGGGAGGGGCCGCCCACGAGAATGCCGTCCATGTCGTGACGATCGGGAACGAACAGATCGTTCGCCATCTCGGCGACCTCCTGATAGAAGTTGTCGATCGCTTCCAGGCGGAGCCGGGCGAACCGTTGGGCCGACTGGCCGCCTTTCCGCTGTTTGCCCGGCACGAGCGAGGAGGCCGACTTGACGGGTTCGACCCGCTTGCCCTTGAGCCAGCCGACGTTAGCCTCCCGGCGGTCGAGGACGACCAGTCCGAACAGGCCCTTGTCGAGGAGCATGTTCTCCAGGGGCTCGGTCAGAAACTCCGCGTCGCAGTGATAGCGGAACGACTCGATCGGATCGGGCGGACTCTCCAGGACCCGAGTGATCATGTCGGTCTGGCCGCCGCCGGCGTCGACCGCCCCGGAGAAGAGAACGACCCCGTTTTCGGGAGGATAGGTATCGAAGTACCGCAGACGGTCCTTGATAGATTTCAGTGCGTCCTGGACGTTCGTCCGGGTCTCCTTGGATTTGATGTTGCTCGCTTCGCTGTGTTCCTGAGTGACGTGGGCGACGACGTCGCTGATCTGCTTGTCCTCGGGGACGTAGATAGTGACCAGTTGCGTGCCCGACCCGCGGTAGTCCTGGAGTTCCTCGATGACCTTCTGGAACTCGTATTTTTGCCGGTCGGATTGGTCGGCTTCCTGTTCGCTCATTGGCTGCTACTAGTCCGATGACGGATAAGTATGCTTTGACCGGACGTCGGACCGAAAACGTCATGCTCCGCTGACATTGGACGGACGGCTTTATATGGATGGCACCCACTCTATCGAAACAGGCCAAATGACGGGACACGTCTTTACGATCGCTGGCGGCAAGGGCGGTGTCGGGAAGACGACGACCGCCGTCAACGTCGGCGTCGCGATGGAGGACGCCGGATACGACGTGGTCATCGTCGACGCGGACCTAGGGATGGCGAACCTCGCCGCCATGCTCGGGATCGACCACGACACCAGCCTGCACGAAGTGCTCGCCGAACAGGCTGCTGTCAGCGACACGCTGACGGAAGGGCCGGGCGGCGTCACGCTCGTCCCCGGCGAGCAGAGCCTCGAAGCGTTCGCCGACGCCGACCCGGCGAAGCTCCGGAAGGTCATCAAGACGCTTGCCAACGCCTACGACATCGTGCTGATCGACACCGGTGCGGGATTGAGTCACGAGGCAACCGTCCCGCTGGGGCTCGCCGACAGCGTCTTGCTCGTGACCACGCCGGACAGCGTCGCGATCGGCGACGCCGGCAAAACCGCACAGCTCGCCCGACGAGTCGACGGCGAGGTCATCGGTGCGATCTTGACCAGAGCAGAAGAACAATCCGAGATTGACGAGGTCGAACGGGAAGTCGATCACCCGCTGCTCGCGGTCATCCCGGAAGACTCGGAAGCGACGACCGACGAACCGCTCGTGTTGAACTACCCCGACAGCGACGCCGCCCACGCGTATCGTCGCCTCTCGACCGCGCTCGAACGCGTCCTCAAGGGGGAAGCGGTCGAAACGATCGTCGAGGAGGAAACCGAATGGTTCCCCTCCGCAGAGTCAGAGGAAACGACCGAAGACGAGGATGACGAAAGTAGTGGCGGCGTTCTCGGCCTGTTCGGCGGCTAACGGCTGGCGTGTCCCGGACGTTCTAACTCTGAGTATCCGATCGGCAGTTACATCGACTCGGGCGCGGCGACCCCGAGCGCGTCCAGTGCGTTCGCGATCGCGTTCCGGGCGGCTGCGACGACGGCCAGCCGGGCGGCACGCGTTTCCGGCTCCTCGGCAGTCAGCACCGGGCACTCCCGGTAGAACGTGTTGAACGACTCGGCGAGGGCCCGCGTGTAGGTCGCGACGACGTGCGGGCGCAGCTCCTCGGCGGCTTCCTCGATCACAGCCGGGAAGCGAGCAATCTCCCGGACGAGGTCGCGCGCCGCATCGGTTTCGAGCGCGTCGATATCTATGTCGTTGGCCACCTTATGGCCGGCTACTTCGGTCTTGCGGGTCGTCTCTCCCCGCTCGTCCGAATCGAGGCGCTCGAGTACGCCCGCCTCGCGCGCCTCCGAGATGATCCCACAGCAGCGCGCGTGGACGTACTGGACGTAGGGGGCCGACTGGGCTTCGAAATCCAGTGCTCGGTCCCACTCGAATGTGATCCCCTTCGTGGGTTGTTTGGCGACGATGTCGTAGCGGACGGCACCGATCCCGACCTGGTGGGCGATCCGCTCGATGTCGTCCTCGTCGAGGTCGTCGTCGCGCAAGCGATCGTCCAGGCGGTCTTCGACCTCCTCGCGGGCGCGATCGATCGCCTCGTCGAGCAGGTCGTCGAGGTCGACGCCGGTCCCCTCGCGCGTGCTCATGCCGCCCTCGGGGAGGTTGACCCACGAGTAAAAGACCTGATCGAGCTGATCGGTGTCGTGATCCAGGAGACGAAGTGTCGTCTCGAGCTGCTCGGCCTGGAGTTTGTGATCCTCGCCCAGCACTGTCACAGCGCGATCGAAGTTGTCGAACTTCCACTCGTGGTGGGCCAGGTCACGCGTCGTGTACAGCGACGTGTCGTCCGCGCGCAGGAAGACCAGGTTCTTCCCGATGTCAGGGAAGTCCAGCTGCCAGGCGTCGTCCTCGTAGACTGCCGCGTCGAGGTCCTGCAGCCGCTCGACCACGTCGTCGGTCGCCCCGTCGCGCATGAATCGGGTCTCCTTGACGAACTCGTCGAACTCGGCGGGGAGCCGTTCGAGCGTCCCGGTCATCCCCGAGAGGACGGTGTCGACGACCTCCGAGACGCGTTCGTACGCTCGTTCGTCGCCGTCCTCCAGCCCTTGCAGGATGTCCTGAATCTCTGCCTCGGCCTCCTCGACGGCACTCTCGTCCGCTTCTTCGAGGAACGTGTTGCCCTTGCGGTAGTACCGGACCATCTCGTACTCGGGTGAGTCGCGTTCGGGTTCGGGCAGATCCGATTCGTCGAAGGTCTCGTAGGCCCAGGTGAACACGGCGATCTGGCGGCCGGCGTCGTTGACGTAGTAGTGGCGTTCGACGTCGTAGCCGGCGTACTCCAGCACGCGCGCGAGCGCGTCCCCGATGATCGGGTTGCGGGCGCGGCCGACGTGGACCGGGCCGGTCGGGTTCGCGGAGGTGTGCTCGACGACGAGGCTCGTCTCCCGATCGGGTAAGGTTCCGAACGACTCGTCCTGGCCGGCTTCGATGGCGGCTTCGAGGTACCGGTCGCTCGGCAGAACGTTGACGTACGGTCCCTGCGGCCGAACCGCGTCGATGTATTCGTACGCCTCGACCTCGATCTCGGCAGCGATGTCGGCGGCGATCTCCGGCGGCGGCGCGCCGGCGTCACTCGCGAGTCGGTACGCGGCGCTGGACGCCAGGACGGCGGGCACGTCCTCGGGTGGGGTCTCGATACCCAGGTCGTCCGTCGGGAGATCGAGCGCCTCGAGGGCGTCCCTGAGGGCGTCCTCGACCTCCGCGCGAAGGGAGAGTAACATATCTCCCCGTTTTCCGGGGGCAGGTATTAGCGTGACGGGTTCGACTCGAAGGGGGTCACCGGACGATCGTCACCGGGATCGGCGAGCGTCTGGCGACGGTCTCGGCGACACTCCCCAGCAGGATCCGCGAGACGCCCGAGCGACCGTGACTGCCCATCACGATCTGGTCGACGCCGTTGTCCTCGGCGAACTCGACGATCGTGTTCGTCGGCTTGCCGATCTCGGTTTCTCTGGTAACCGTCCCGTCGCCGCCTGCCAGATCCGGTTCGACTTCCTCGAAAATCTCCTCGGCGCGCTCTTTCTGTCGCTCGTACCACTCCTCGGAGAAGGTCGGAAGCCCCGCCTGGACGCTGTAGCCGGCTTCCGCCGGGTTGATGACGTGCAGCAGCGTCACGTCGCTGTCGGGAGAATTCTCGGCGACGAACTCACACGCCTCGTGGGCCTGGTCGGACCCGTCGACCGGGATCAGAATATGCTTGCCCATAGTTGGGTATTCACAGGGAGCCACCGTCAAGCTTCGGGGTGATTATCGAAAACGAACAAGCGGAGCCGACTATCAGTAGAACGCGACCGGCGTGCCGACGCTGTCGTCGTCGGCGGCTTCGACTTTGTCGAGAGCGTCCGCGAAGTCCCCAGCAGTGACTTCAGTGCGGCCGTCCCGGATCGCGAACATGCCGGCCTCGGTCGCGAGACTGGCCAGCTCCGCGCCGGTGAAGCCAGCCGTCTCTTCGGCCCACGTGGCGAGGTCGACGCCGTCGTCGAGGCTCATCTCCTGGGTGTGGATCTCCAGGATCCGCTTGCGACCCTCCCGGTCGGGCTCGGGCACCTCGATGAGACGGTCGAAGCGGCCGGGCCGGAGGATCGCCCGGTCGAGCATGTCGAAGCGGTTGGTCGCGGCGATGATCCGGATCTCCCCGCGGTCCTCGAAGCCGTCCATCTCGCTGAGGAGCTGCATCATCGTCCGCTGGACCTCCGCGTCGCCGGAGGTCTTCGACTCGGTGCGCTTGCTCGCGATCGCGTCGATCTCGTCGATGAAGACGATCGCCGGTTCGCGCTCGGCCGCGAGTTCGAACAGGTCCCGGACGAGTTTCGCGCCCTCGCCGATGAACTTCTGGACGAGTTCCGAGCCGGCCATCTTGATGAACGTCGCGTCAGTCTCGTTGGCGACGGCCTTCGCGAGCATCGTCTTGCCCGTGCCGGGCGGGCCGTGCAGCAGGACGCCGCTGGGCGGGTCGATCCCGACCTCGCGGAACTGCTCGGCGTTGAGCAAGGGTTCCTCGACGGCTTCTCGCACTTCGCGGATCTGGCTTTCGAGCCCGCCGATATCGTCGTAGGTCACGTCCGGTGAGCCGTCGATCTGCATCGCCTGCGTTCGGGCGTCTTTCTCGCTGTCCAGCGTCTGTTTGACGGTAAAGGAGTCGTTGATCGCCACGCGGTCGCCGGCCTCGATTTTCGAGCGGAGCTGCGGTGAGACCTCCGTCAGGACCTCCTGGTTGTTCCCGTGCTGTTTGATGACGACGCCGTCGTCCAGCAACTCTTCGGTTGTGGCGATGTACAGCGACGAGGTCTTGAGCGTCTCGTTTTGCCGTTCGAGCGTGTCGACCTGTTCGACCAGGTCGTCCTGGCGCTCTTTGGCCGCGGTCAGTTGCTGTTGTAATTCGCGGTTCACCCGGTCGACCTCGACGAAATGCTCCTGTAGCGCCGCCAGGCGTTCGGACGGCGACATGTCGGGGTCGAGATCGAGAGTGGGTCGGTCCGGAAGCGAGGGACTGCGAGACATCTGATACAGATGGTAGTCGATACAGGGAAAAGTGCCTTTGGGTCGCGGTTGCAGGTTCGATGCCGGGCCTACAGCAGCGACTCCATCTCCGTGAGGTACTCGCTGTAGACGTCGGTCGCGGCCTCGATCGGGTCGGGTTCGGCCATGTCGACACCGGCGTCCCGGAGCAGTTCGAGCGGGTACGCGCGTGACCCGCGCGAGAGGAAGTCGTTCACGTACCGGTCGGCCGCATCGGGGTCGTCACCGTCGAGGATCGACTCGACCAGCGCGACCGCTGCCGAGATCCCCGTGGCGTACTGGTAGACGTAAAAAGCCCGGTAGAAGTGCGGGATGCGCATCCACTCGCGGGCAATCCGGTCGTCCAATTCGGCGGGCTCGTAGTATTCGCCCTTGAGATCGGCGTAGAGCTCGTCGAGTCGCTCGGCGGTCAGCGCCTCGCCGGCCTCGGCGAGTTCGTGGGTCCGCTGCTCGAACTCCGCGAACATCGTCTGCCGGAACAGCGTCGAACGGAACCGTTCGAGATACTCGTTGAGAACGTGTCGACGCAGTCGGTCGTCCTCGACGGTGTCCAGCAGATGATGAGTCAGCAGCGTCTCATTGACCGTCGAGGCGACCTCCGCCGTGAAGATCTCGTAGTCGGCGTAGACGTAGGGCTGGTGCTCGCTGGTGTATTCGCTGTGCATCGAGTGGCCCAGTTCGTGTGCCAGCGTGTACATCGACTCGACGTCGTCCTGATAGTTCATCAGGATGTACGGCTGGGACTCGTAGGTTCCCCCTGAGTAAGCACCGGACTGCTTGCCGCGGGCCTCGTAGACGTCGACCCACCGCGAATCCAGCCCCTCCGCCAGGCGGGACTGGTAGTCCTCGCCCAGCGGCGCGACGGCTTCGGTAACGTACTCACAGGCCTGTTCGTACTCGATTTCCGGGCTCTCGGTCTCGGTCAGTGGCACGTACAGGTCCCACATCCGCAACTCGTCGCCGTCGATGACCTGCCGTTTCAGGTCGGCGTGGTGATGCAGCGCGTCGAGGTTGTCCCGGACGGTCTCGACGAGCGTGTCGTAGACCTCGGTCGGGACGTTCGGCCCGTTCAATGCGGCCTCGCGGGCAGTCTCGTAGTTCCGTGCTCGCGCGCTCTTGACGTCGGTCTTGACGCTGTTTTTGTGTGCCGCGCCGACGGCGTTGCGGACGGACCCCCACTCGTCGTAGAAGGTCTCGTACACGTCCCGGCGGAATCCCCGGTCCTGGCGCTTCTGCAGGGTTGTGAAGTTGTTGAGCGTGATCTCGACGGGTTCGCCCTCGGGGTCCTCCACGCTGGGGAACGTCATGTCCGCGTTCGTCAGCATGTTGTACACCTCCGAGGATGCACCCAGGACCTCGCCCATGTCCGCGAGCAGTTCCTCGACCTCGGCCGAGCGAGTGTGTTCTTTCATCCGGAGAATGTCGTCGAAGTAGTGCTCGTAGTCGGCCAGATCCGGCTCTTCCTCGATCATCGCCTCGATCTCTTCGCGCGTGCAGGACTGGATCTCCGGGTCGAGGAAGCTCGCGGCGCTGCTGGCTTCGGAGTGCAGTGACTGCGCGCGGGCGAACAGCGCCTGGTAGTCGCTGTCGCGGGTGTCCTCGTCGCGGCGCATCCGGGCGTAGGCGACGACGTTCTCGACCTGTCGCATCACCGTCTCGAAGGTCTCTAAGGTTTCGAGTAACGTTGCGGCGTCCTCGGTCGCTCGCCCCTCGTAGGCGGCCAGGTCCTCGATCCGCTCGCTGGCGTCCTCGAAGGCGGCTTCCCACTCCTCGTCGTCGGCGTACAGCGCTTCCAGTTCCCAGGTGTACTCCGTCTCGATGTCGCTCCGTTCGGGCACCGAACTCATGGGCCGGCTTTGGGACGGCGGGGTCCTAAGACTGCCGGCTATGCCCTCCGAGAAACGTGGACGCTACGAGGTCTGACTGTCGAGCGTCGCCACCGCCGCGACGGCCGCGACGAGCGCCAGCACGATCGCCACGACCGCCCGATCGGGCCCGACCGAAATCGGCCCGAACAGGTAGCCGACGCCACTCGCCACTGCGATCCCGACGACTCCGACGGCGACGGCCGCGACTGCGTGGACTGTCTCGACTACGTCGTCGGTGTCGTCGCCGACAGTCACACCGAGATACGTCGCCTGTTCGCCGAACTCCCAGGCCAGCACGGCGACTGCGACGCCGACGAACACGACGACTG
Organism: Halapricum desulfuricans; assembly: GCF_017094465.1. NCBI lineage: Archaea > Methanobacteriati > Methanobacteriota > Halobacteria > Halobacteriales > Haloarculaceae > Halapricum > Halapricum desulfuricans. The sequence continues at coordinate 688,803 of NZ_CP064791.1, read as the reverse complement.
CCGGGGCGCCCTGTTCGGCCGCGACGATCGATCCGAGCAGGACGAGCGCGCTCCCGATCGAAAAGCCGCTCGTCCGTTCTGCGGCCAGACCGACCACGACGGCGGTTTGCGTGAGGATGAACACGACGAAAGGCGCCACGATGCCGACGAGGGCCAATAGTCCGACCAAGACGGCCGCCGGACCGACCGCCGACGATAGATCCGTCGCAGCCCCACTCGGCAGCACCGACGTGAGAGCGTCGGGAACGAGCAACGACAGCAATCCGGATCCGACGGCGACGAGAACGGCACCGGTCACATCGGTTCCGGTGGCCATCGGATCCTGCAGCGGCCGAAAGAGGATATCGTGAACGAACGCAGCGACGCGGACGGACAGGGCGACGGCGACGAGGACGCCGACCAGGGCGTGTGCAAGGCCGGACGCGAACAGTACGACGACGAGCGGACCGACCGGCACTGCCGACAGCAGGACCGCCTCGACAGTCCCGCCCAGCAAGAACACGCCGACCACCTGCACGCCCGCGACGATCCAGTGGTCGCGAACCCAGGTGTGGACGGCTCGAAGGGTTCCGTGGACGGACCGCCCGCCGACCGTCACAGCCATCGTCTGTCGAACACGCTCGGTGCCGAGCCGCTCGTCGAGTTCGCGCTGGGCCCACAACAGCGAGACGACGAGCGCGTACACTACCAGCTCGAAGGCGACCAGCGCGATGCCGAATCGCCAGGAGAAAAGTACGGGAAGCCAGGCCACGCCACGCGAGACCGTCGTCGAGAGGAGTATCCCCTGGACGAACGCAAAGAGGAGAGCAGCAACCACGAAAGTAACCCGGGATCGCCGGTAGACGCTGGTAAACGCGCCGGCGTGCGGTCCGTAGATCGCGCCGTGGCCGGCGAGTCCGACGAGGACGAATCCGGCGATCGGCAAACCGAGGAGCGACCGAGCGATCGGGTCGAGGTGCGCCAGTGCCAGAACTACAACCAGCGCACCGAGCACGAACCCGATCGTCGAGGCCGCGCGTTCGGTTCGCGCCACGTCCGAGCGGTCGACAGCGAGCGATCGGGCGGCTCTGACGAGCGCGAGCGCTCCGAGCAGCGCGAGGAACGCGACGACCGGCACGCCGGCGACGAAGCCGTGGACGACCACGAGCGCGGAAACGAGCGCGGCGGCCAGTCGGCTGGTGAGCCAGGCCGGCTGTCGATCGGGCGCGGTCATCGTGACCACCTGTGCTGGGCATGTTCGAGCGTCGCGGACAGCGGTTCGTCGGTCGACCAGTCGACGACGCGCAGCCCCCGGCGCCGCAACGCCCTGAGCCGCTCGTGGCGTTCGATCCGGGCGATTGCCCGCCCGGGCGAGCCACCGGACGTGACATCCGGACTGAGAACCGTCACGTCGGTGCCACCGGCCTGCAGCGTCCGGACGAACCGACGGGGCGCGTCATCAAGCAGCGGCGACACGAACACCACCTGTTCCCGGCCCGACAAACGCTTTCGAAGCCATTCGACCGGGATGCCACCGCCGTCGGTCGCGAGTAGCGGACTCCAGACGCTGTCGTCGTCTCCGTCCTGCTTCGATCGGCGATCGGAGTCCTCATCTATCCCACCGAAAAACTGCTTGTCGATGTCCATCAGCGACTGCGAGCCGCCACTGCCGGTCGACTCGGGCTGGCTCGGCGGCCGGCGGAAAAACTCCTCAAGTTGCTGGCGTTGATACCGACCGCGCGACGGCCGCTCGTAGGCGCGGCGCGTCAGTAACGCGCCTCCGACGGCGTTCGACGCGGCGAAAAGCGCGTCCGCGATACGGATGGCAGCGTGACGGCCCAGCGCGACCGCGTCCGGGGTGAACTCGCTTCTGGCCCTCCGGGAGACCGACCGGTCGTCGACGACGACCACGACCGTCCCGGCCTGAGTCCGTCGGAACTGGACGGTGCGGGGTTCCCCGGTCCGTGCCCAGTGGTTCCAGTCGATCCGGCTGAGCGGATCGGCCGGGTTGTACGCTCTGGTCGCGTAGAACTCCAGTCCGTGACCGCCGGCGTCGGTTTCAATCCGGCCCTCGTACGGCGTCGTCTGCCCGGTCGTCGGCATCGTCTCGACCGGATCGTGACACGCGAGTCTCGTTTCGAGGTCGACCACGTGCGTCCGTTCGGCGTCGCCGCTGACGTTGCGGGCCCACAGCGACGCGGTCCCGAAGGCGTGCTCGCCACGGAACGCCTCGACCGTGTAGGTGGTCGTCGCCGACTCGCCGGGTTCGAGCGTGGCACAGAGTCGTGGCGAACCACTGACGACGCGCAACGACTCCGGAACGCCGTCGACCGCCCGCAACTCGGCCAGTGGCCGGTCACCGATGTTTTCGACGGTGAGCACCACGCGAACCCGCTCGCCTGGCGCGGGCGATTCACTCGAGACGGTCCGCTCGACATCGACGTTCAGGGCGGGCGAACGCGTCAGCGACGCGTAGATCGAAAAGCCCGCCGGAACGATCGCAGCGAGCACCAGCGTCGGGTTCGAGAGGACGAACCCCAGCCCACCGAGCAGAAAGGCAACGGGTACCCCGACGTTCCAGTGACCGTCGCGTTCGAGAGTCGCGTCGGCCGTCGTGACCGTGGCCCGCTCGCGCGTCGCGGTGTCGGCTGTCGACGGTTCGAAGCGCGCCGAGGGCGTCGAGCCGCTGGCGTCGAGTTCGGAATCGAGATCATCGGGGGACGACTGCGTGTCGTCCGGCAGGTCCGCGATGCGCTGGAGTTCGGCGACGGTTCGCTCGACGCGACGTTCGAAGCTCTCGCCGCTCGCCCAGTCCCGAAGCCGAATCCGCGGTGGCAGTTGCGTGCGATCGCCCTGGAACAGCGCCTGCACGCGCGGGTCGTCGCTCCAGGAACCGTCCTCGACGCGTTCGCGGGCGGCCGGTGGCGCAACGTTCTCGGCGTCGGAGAGTACGTCGACGGCCGTTTCTTCTAGATATCGAACGACCGTTTGTCGGTGGGCCGCCCGAACGTTTTCGTTGCGGTTCGGCGCCGTCGCCTTCGCGTACTGCGCGTCAACGTGATCGCCAGGGAGTCTCGTATCGTAGCCGGTCGCTTCCTCCGGCGGCTGATCGAACGGTGGCTCCCCGCCGCGGTGGGCCGCCACGCGATACCCGTAGCGAACGCCGAGGGCCGCGAAGACGCCCGCCAGCACGAGCAGCAGCATCGACCCTTCGAGCGTCTGACCGTACTGTGTGACGACTGCGGGCGACTGGGGCAGCAGGATGACTGCGATCGCCGCCGCGAGCGTCAGAGCCTCCAGCAGAGACAGTGCCAGACGTTTCATGGGCCGAGATATCATTGGTCGTCCTCCCAGTAGGACCGCAACTCCGCGAGCGCGGACAGCGCCGTTTCGGTGTGTTCGTCCGTCCGGTCGCTGCTGCCGTATCGGATCTCCCGGAAGATGGCTGTCAAACGCTCGACGGGGTCTCGAGGCCAGTCGCGCTCTATCGCGGCGTCACGAAGCTCGGCGGGCGTCTTCGCGAACTTGTCGGAGACCGGGATACGGTCAGTCATCCGCTCCCAGGCCTCCGACACCGTCGCCGGCTCGTCGGGCTCGGAGGGGGGCTCGGGGTCGACGCCGACGGCCGAACGGGCGTCGGCACTCGCTGCTTCCGTCGTCCCGGCGGTCGTTCGAGTCGCGCCACCGCGGGTGAGCGACGACAATGCGTTACTCAGCGATCCGAACAGCGAACCGACGCCGGCCGAGAGCCCACTGCCGAGCGAGACTGAGCGGGAGAGAACTGCAGTGAGCCCCACCCCGATCGAGCCGATGGCACCGGTCAGCCCGCTGAGCCCGGCCACGAGCGCGTCAGTGCCCGACCCGACACTGCGGAAGAACCGACTGAGAGAGCCGGACAGTCCGATCAGCGTCGCCATCGTCGCCGTCGGAAGCGACCGAATCCCGGCACCGAACGGAAGCCGTTCCGCGACAGCAGGACCGGCGACGGTGCTGACAGCCAGGACGGTCCCCGCGTACCCAGCAGCGGCCAGCGCCGAACCGACCACGCCGAACGTGAGCAGCGAGAACAGCGTGAAAAGCTCTGTGAACACGGAACCGGAGCCGTCGGATCGGTCCGGCGAGTCGCCGGCTGGGGCGTCAGTTTCGGTCCGTGTGACTGTCGGCGTCGTCGTTTCGGTCGGCGTCGCTGTCTCTGTCAGCGTCGCCGTTTCGGTCGCCGTCTCCGTGGCCGTCCCCGTCGACGCGGCCGGGCCGCTATCCCCGCCGGCGTCGCTCTCGGCGGACGGGAACGATCCCAGGCCCGCCGCCGGCATCAGCGACGCCGCCAGCAGGAGGGAACCCAGGGCGACCGTGAGCAGGGCGGCTCTACGAAGGTCTTGTCCCACGTGTGGACGTGTCACGTGTGACGATAAAATAGCTTGTTGTTCACTCTCTAAACGCTCAAGTTGCGTGAGTAGTCCACAATAGTTTTGATCCGGTGCCGTGAATACATCGCTGATACGTGTCCCCGCATCGACCGACATCGCTCCGGCGACGGCTGGCAGCCACGGTACTCGCGATCGTAGTGGCTAACGTGGTGTTCGTCACCGCGCTTTTGGGGCTGCTGGCACCGTTCGTCGAGCGCGCACGCGGTGCGGTCGCACCGGCGGTTCCAGGCGTAGTCTGGTGGACGGTACTAGTTGGACTCTCGCTTTCGGGCTTGCTCGCCGTCCAGCTTCGGACTGCACGGGCGATGGCGTTGTCCCGAGCGGACGTGACGCGCCTCTCTGCATCGGACGCCCCGGAGTTACACGACCGCGTCGAGCGGCTCTCGGCACTCCTCGATCGCCAGCCGCCGGCGGTCGGGCTGATCGACTCGACGACGCCCAACTGCTTTTCGGTCGGCGGCGGCGATCCGATGATCGTCCTCAGCAGCGGGTTGCGCGAACAACTCACCGACGCGGAACTGGACGCGGTGCTGGCACACGAACTCGCGCATCTCCAGAACCGGGACGCGACGGTGATGACCCTGGCGACGTTTCTGCCGGCACTGGCGAGCGATCGGCCTGTCGCCGGGCTCCCGCGCTGGCTGCGGGCGAACCTCTTCGGTGGCGCGGTGCTGTTCGCGCTGATCGTTGCGGCGGGCTGGACGGATCCGACCTCGCCCGTGTCACTGTTGGTCGCGGCGGGCCTCTCGCTCGTGCTCGGTGGCGTCGGTCTGGGGGTCCTGGCGACGCCAGTCGTCTACCTCACTCACCGGCTCTCCCGGGACCGGGAGTTCGCGGCCGACCGGGCAGGGGCGATGCTGACCGGGGAACCGGAGGCACTCGCCAGCGCGCTCCGGAAGCTCGACGATGCGGTCGAATCGAGCCCCGAAACGGATCTCCGGTCGATGGACAGCCTCGTCGAAGGGCTGTGCCTGCTCCCGTACGGATTCTCCCGCGACGAGTCGGCGGACGACGACGGACTCACGATCAAGCTTCGGTCACACCCGCCGACCGACCGGCGGATAGAGCGTCTGCAGTCGGTCGCCGCCGAACTGGAAGGGGGAGAGGATGAGTCCCTAACTCGCCCGGAGTTGTCTTGACTGCGATCGGACGCAACGACGCGACCGTGTCATCCGCGCAGGGGAGTTTTTTGGTCCACCCGTTCGACGCATTCGCCATGGACGAACGGGTGACGCGCCGTCTCGGGACGATCTGGCAGTCCGACCGCCCCTGGCGCGTGGTGACGACGCTGGCGGAATTCGAGGACAGACTCGGGGGGCATCCGGGCGAAAAGCGGGCGGCGGAGTTCCTGCGTGACGAGCTCGAAGCACTCGGCGTCGAGGACGTCCGCCAGGAGTCGTTCGCGATCCCGGAGTGGACGCGCGGGGAGACATCGCTATTGGTCCACGTCCACAGCAAGGACCGCGAGCGAACCTTCGAGGCGCGAGCGCTGCCGTACTGCCCGGAGGCGACCGTCGAGGCACCACTGGTGGATGTCGGGTACGGCACGCCCGAGGAACTCGACGAAAACGACGTGGAGGACGCGATCGTCGTCGCGAGTGCGGCCACGCCGCCGTCGGCCGATCGGTTCGTCCACCGGACCGAGAAGATCGGTCACGCGGCCGAACGCGGCGCCGCGGGGTTCATCTTCGCGAATCACCGGCCCGGACAGCTCCCGCCGACCGGCTCGCTCCGGGTCGGCGACACCTTGCCCGCGGTGGGAGTCAGCCACGAGACCGGCGAGTGGCTCCGTGACTACGCTCGAAACGGGGCGGCCGCCAGGCTGAACGTCACCGCGTCGGTCGAACCGGGAACGAGCCAGAACGTCCGCGGCCGGTTCGGTCCCGAGACCGACGCGTCCGTGCTCCTGGTCGCTCACTACGACGCCCACGACGTCGCGGAGGGGGCGCTGGACAACGGCTGCGGCGTCGCCGTATCTCTGTCCGTCGTCGACGCACTGCGGGAACTGGAACTCGACCGCGGCGTCGAGATCGCGCTGGTCGGGTGTGAGGAACTGGGGCTACAGGGCAGCGAGACCCTGGCGGCAAGCGTCGATCCCGAGGACGTGCATGCGGTCGTCAACCTCGACGGAGTCGGACGGGAGCGGACGATTCAGGCGCTGACACACGGTAGTGACGAACTCGGCGCACTTGCGGAAGAGGCGTTTGCGGCGGTCGGCCATCCGCTGGAGGTCCAGGACCGGCCCCATCCCTACAGCGATCACTGGCCGTTTCTCCGCCGGGGCATCCCGGCGCTGCAGGTGCACAGCCAGGCGAACGACGAGACCGGCACCTGGAAACGAGGGTGGACGCACACGCGGGCGGACACCAGGGACAAGGTCGATCAACGGACGCTCCGCGAGCACGCAATGTTGGTGACGCTGCTCGTTCGCGAGTTGGTCGGGACGGACCTCGATCGGATCGACCCACAGCGGCTCAGAGACGATCTGTCGGATGCCGAGCCCAGTATGCGAGCGGCCGATATCTGGCCCGACGCGTGGGACGAGTGATCGACGCGGATCCCCCCTCTCGAACGCGAAACACCGCCGAAGCACACGAGCGGCGTCGAACGCTGGACCGACAGTCCGAATCCTCAAAGTACCGGAGCAGCCACACAGCTTTGAGAACGGGCACAGAACCCGCGTCACGCTGTCGCTCCCACGGATTTCGGTCGGCCCAGACAGTATTGTCCAAATAACGCACAACAGTCGGAAGAGTAAACTGGCCCCTCACCGTACCACGGAATATGAGCGACGACTGGCAAAGCGAACTCGAACAGCAGCGCGAACAGAAAGAACAGTATTTCGGCTCACATCCGCGGTCGCCGATTCCGAACCACGCCGATTTCGCGGGACTGGAGTATTACCCGATCGACCCGGCGTATCGGTTCGAACTCGAACTACACGAACACGACGACAAGGAGCACATAACCGTCGAGACGACCGCCGACGGCTCACAGGAGTACGTTCGCTACGGTGAGTTCCGGTTCGAGGTCGACGGCGAGGAGCTGACGCTACAGGCCTACCAGCCGGTCGGCGGCGAAGACCGTCTGTGGGTGCCGTTTCGCGACGAGACCAACGACGAGGAGACCTACGGCGCGGGCCGGTACATCGATCTCGAGGTGGGCGAGCACAGGACTGCGGACGGAACGTGGATCCTGGATCTCAACGAGGCGTACAACCCGACGTGCGCATACAACAAGGCCTACGAATGTCCGCTGATCCCGATGGAGAACTGGCTGGACGTTCCGATCGAAGTCGGCGAAAAGGACTACCCGGACGAGCCGGTCGGACACCAGTAGCGGCCCAATTCTCTCAGACGGACTGTTCCGCATCGATCACAAGAGTGCGATCGTCGTGGCAGATCGGTACAACAGTCCGTATCACTCGCTTGCGAACCCGACAGCGTCGGCGTCCTGACTGGCCAGCCGCGCGGCGTTCTCGATATCGAACTCCCGGACGATCTCGCCGTCCCGGACCAGCGGCTCCATGAGTGACTCGCCGTCGACGGGGCCGGGCCGGTCCGCGAGCGCGACGTGATGACCGCCGTCCGGGGTCCGGTAGACGTCTTTCACGCCGGCGAGCTTGCCGCGCTTGGAAGTGGGCTGTCCGTCGACCTCGACGATGTCCAGTGCGAAATCGACCGGGTCCGCGTTGCTGACGTACCCGCCGACGCCGAACCCGTCGGCAACGTCCCGAAGCTCGCGCAACTGGTCGGGCCCGAGGCCGCCGCTGACGAAGACACCGATATCGTCGTGACCCCGTGCGTCCAGTTCCCACCGGACCTCCTTGATGATGTGTCTGAAGTCGCCACGCCGGGAACCGGTCGTGTCGAGGCGGACGCTGTCGATGTCCTCGATAGTCTCGACGGCGCGAAGCGTCTCGTCGACCTCGTCGGTGAAGGTGTCACAGAGCGCGACACGGGGCACGTCGGGGCCGACAGCCTCGTCGAACGCCCGCCAGGCCGCTTCCTGGTTACCTCGGCCGAAGGAAAGCACCAGCGCGTGGGGCATCGTCCCCCCGGCCTCCCGGCCGATCATCTCGCCGGCAGCGACGTTGGAGATGCCGTCGAGGCCGCCGATCAGGGCGCCCCGCTCGACGACCGGCGCGATCGCGGGATGGACGTGTCGCGAGCCGAAGCTCAGCACCGTCGAGTCCGGCGCGGCCCGCCGCGCTCGCAAGGCGTTGGTCGCAATGGCGCTGGCGTGTGACAGAAACCCGAGCAACGCCGTCTCCAGCCGACAGAACTCCAGATAATCGCCTTCGATCCGGGCGACCGGACCGCCGTCGAACAGTTGCCCTTCCGGCAGTGCCTCGACGTCCACCTCGTAGCCCTCGAAGAGATGCGCGAGGTCCTTCAGCCCGGCCAGCACCTCGAACTCGCCGTCGGGAAACTGGTCGGCGGTCACTTCGGCGACGACGTGGGGATCCTTGCCCGCGTGTTCGAGCGCCTCGACCGTGCGGTCGAAGTACGCGTCGGTCGCTCGCTCCGCACGGATCGCGTCCACCCCGAGAAAGTCGAACGGGCCACTATCGGTCATACGCGAGCTACCGGCTGCAGATGAAAAAAGGGACCTATTCCATCCCCGTCACGACGGCGCGTGGACGGCATCGAGGCCGGGAGCGGTCGGAGCGTTGACGATCGTCACCGTCTGTCCGTCCCGCGAGATCCGGAACGCGTCGGCGAATCCGCCGTCCCCGATACGGTATCGACCGTCACCGATTCGATCGGCGCCCCGACGGTCGAGAAGCGTCCGGTACCCCTCGGCGAACGCACGGGCCTCGCCGGGAGTCGCCCAGCGAACTCGCCACACGTAGCCGTAGCCGCCGCTACCGTTGTGGTAGGGGACGATCCGATCGCCCGCCCAGCCGCTCGACAGCGGATGGTCGTAGTCGTACTGCGCTGCCCCGCTGCGGTCGATCACGCCGGTCGCGGCGAACATCGCGTAGATCGATCCCTCGCCGACGGTGTCATGGCCCGGACGGTCGAGGTCGTCAAACTGCTCCCATCCACTGTTCGAGCGATCAGGAATAGGCACGGTCGCCGGTTCGTCGCCGGGATAGCGGTCGGGATGGATGACCTGTTCGGTGCTCGCGGGGAACCGTCCGTACCCGTCGTCGACAGCACGCCAGTCGCCACGCTCGCGCAATGCCTCGACGAACTCGGGCCCTTCGGCGTAGGGGAGATAGCTCACCAGGAACAGTCCCTGATTGAACGAGCCCGATCGAACGGGGGCTGCTCGGGGCGTCTCGATGCACTCCCAGGTCACCCCACAGAGACGTTCGTAGCGGTCCTGGACGTAGTTGGCGTCGCCTTCGATGAGACTCCAGACGGCGAGTTGCTCGTCCTGCAACTGGCGCGTCTCCCCGAGGGAGAGGTGTTGGTCCTGTAACGCGTGGACGAGTTCGTGGACGAGCGTCCCGCGGGCCACCCGCGGCGTCGCCGAGTCGCTGACGAGGACGATCTCCCCGTCCCCCGGCGAGTAGTACCCCACCACTGACGAGCCGCGGTTGGTCGCCCGCGCCTCGGGATACGTCTCGCCCTCGCCGATGATGTGCAACGCCTCCCAGACCTGTTCGTTCCATCGCTGTCGGGCGGTCAGATTTGCAGCGTCCGAAGCGTCATTGGTGCGGTTGCGGTACTCCGCCCGGGAGATGACCCGTACGTCGACGGTCTCCTGGAACTCGTGGCCGCGGATGTACTCGACGCGTGCCATCGCGCGTCCGACGACGGCCTCGCGTTCGCTCTCATTGAGGCCGTCGCCGGTCGTGACCGCGATGTCAGCGTCGTATCGGTATCCGTTCTCGACGCCGATATCGTCCGTAGTCGCAGGTGGTGAGATACACCCCGCGATCACGAGCGCAGCCGCGAGCGCCAGAATCGCGAGGTGCCGTCGCATTGGCCGTCGTAGGGGACTCCTGAGCAAAGGCGTTCCGGACGACGTGTCGAACAACCACAACGTGCGCCTACGTGTGGCGTCGAACTGCGACGGCGGCGCTGGCAAGCACTGCGAGCAACGCGACGGCGACACTAAAGCCCGGACCGAATCCATCACCGGTGTCCGTCGTCGCCCCATCTGGTCCCGCCGTCTCGTCTGACTCAGTCGTCTCATCGGTGTCCGTGTTCGTCTCGTCTGACTCAGTCGTCTCGTCTGGGTCCGTTTCGTTCGCTGGTGCCACGCCAGCACGGATCTCCGACAGATCGGCGACAGTTGGCCCGTTGACGATCGTCACCGTCTGCCCGTCGTGTCCGACGTAGAACGCGTCACCGAACGGTTCGTCGTCAGAGACCCGGTAAGTGCTCTCGTTCTCGGGGACCGATTCGGCACCGTAGTACTCAAGCAACTCGACGTACGCGTCGGCGAACGCACCGGCGTCGTCGACCGTGTCCCACTCGATCTGCCAGACGTACCCGGTCTCGTTGGTTTCCGCCGACTCATTCGTGGCGTAGGGGTAGAGCCGGTCGTTGCCCCAGCCGTTCGTGACGTCGAGACCGTAGTTGAGCGTCCGACGGTCAGTAAATATCTGTTCGGGACGCAAAACGGGAACATCGCTGTATTGTGACGCGACCGCCGGCCGCAGGAACATCGCGCTCAGCCCGGCCTGGCCGAAGCGGGCGTAGTCGACGCTCCCGTTGCCCAAGTCTGGCACAGACCATTCGTCGCTACTCGAATCAGTGAACGTAATATTTACTGGGCCTTCGTCAGGGTATTTCTCGGGATGGATGACCTGCTCGGTGCTGGTCGGCGGATTGTCGTAGACGTCGTTGACTGCTTCCCAGCCACCCTCAGAGCGGATCTGCTGGACGAACGCCGGGCCGTCGTTGTACGGCTGATACTGCGTCAGGTAGATCCCGTAATTGATGTCGCTCGTGTCACCGCCACCGCTGGAATCGTCGCTACTTGGAGTTACACAGTTCCAGTCGTCACCACAGTTGGTCTGGTAAATCTGGTCGACGAGATTGCCATCACCTTCAATGATCCCGTTGGCCGCGTTGAGTCCCTCCCGGGTCGATCGGTTGAAGGAGATTTCGAGTTTCTGGTCCTGCAGGGCGTGAAACAGTTCCTGGGAGAGCGTGACCTCGTCCATTTTCGGGGTGGTCGCGTTCTCCGAGACGATCACGATCCGGTCGTCGCCGGGACTGTAGTAGCCACCGATCGTCGCCGTCTGGGTCGACCGGAACGAGGAGAGGGCGTTTTCGTCTTCACCGATCGAGAACATCGCCTCCCACTTGACGTTCTGATGGATCCGGTTGGCCGTCGAGGTGTTCGTGTCGCTGACGCTCCGGTTGTCGCTGAACGCCGCCCGGCTGATTACCTCGACCGGGACGGTCCCGTTGAACTCGATACCGCGGACGGACTCGACACGAGCCATCGAACGCGCGACGACGGCGTCGAGTTCACTCTCGTTGAGACCGTCATCGGGCGTCACGTCGATCGATTCGTTGTACCAGTAACCGTTCTCCCAACCGAGGGGGTCGCCGGGCGGATCCGGCGGTTCCGTGTCCGCAGACGACTGGACCGGTACCTGCTCGGCGGCGTGACCGTGACTCGCGGCGCCGGCGGAAAGAGAGGCAGAACCCACCGCAAGCACCCCGACGAGGACGATCAGTAGGACAGTGCGGGGACGCATATATCGTGCCACGACGTTCAGATATAAAAACACATCCAATTCGGCACAACTATCCCCTGAGAGGGACGTACGTGTCGATATGCGTCTGGATCCCGATTCGACAGCGGTCGTGGTCGTCGACATGCAAAACGGGTTCTGCCATCCCGACGGGACCCTCTACGCGCCCGGCAGCGAAGACGCCATCGAGCCCTGCGTCGACCTAGTCGATCAGGCCAGCGACGCGGGTGCGACCGTCGTATTCACGCGGGACGTCCATCCGCCCGAGCAGTTCGAGGACGCCCACTACTACGACGAGTTCGAGCGCTGGGGCGAGCACGTGCTGGAAGGTTCCTGGGAGGCCGAACTCGTCGACGAACTCGATCCCGACGACGCGGATCTGGTCGTCGAGAAGCACACCTACGATGCGTTCTATCAGACCGAACTGGAAGGGTGGCTGAACGCCCGCGGGATCGACGACCTGGTGATCGTCGGGACGCTGGCGAACGTCTGTGTCCTGCAGACGGCCGCAAGCGCCGGCTTGCGTGACTACCGACCGATCCTGCTGGAAGACGCCGTCGGCGCGATCGAGGACGGACACCGCGAGTACGCGCTGGAGCATGCCGACTTTCTGTTCGGCGAAGTCACCACGCGCGAGGACATCGAGTTCGGGTGATCGCGATGGTTGTCAGTCGATCCCCGAGCGTGAGTGGTCGTCTCGGCATACGGGGACAGCCATCTCGATGACCGACGCCACGATCCGCCGGTTCGAACCCGGCGACACCGACGCCGTGCTGGCGCTGAACGAGCGGGCGATGGCCGCCGAGGGGACCGATCCCGAGGACGTGCCCGGGATCGACGACCTTCGCCGAATCGAGTCCGAGTATCTCGATTCGGGCGGGGAGTTCCTCGTCGCGGATCTCGGCGGCGACATCGTCGGCATGGGCGGGCTCACGATCGACGGCGAGACGGCCGAGGTGTTCCGGATGCGCGTCGATCCCGACTACCAGCGCTCGGGACTCGGTTCGGCGCTGCTGGATCGGCTGGAGCGGGCCGCCCGCGAGCGCGGTGCGACGCGACTGCTCGCGGAGACGGCCCGCCGCCAGCAGGCGGCCACGGAGTTCTACCCGGCACACGGCTTCGAAGAACAGGGCCGACGGTCGTTCGGCGAGTACGAGTTAATTCAATTCGAGAGGCTGCTGTAGATCATCATAAAGATTCGGGGGTGTACCAGTGGTGGGACGGTCACCGGTCCCGACGATTCGTCAACCTATGAGACCAACAGCCATTGCCCCGAAAATTGCAGTCAACATGACCGTCAGACCTAGCAACCACCCGAACCTTCGATTTGCAATCAGCCCGATACTGGAGAATGCAGTGCCGATTGCACCAAGTCCGAGGAGTGCTATGCCGAGATTGGCTTCCATGATCCCACCTTAGTCATTGCACCAAGAGCAGGTTAACGTTGCTCCTGTACTCCCAAGAATTGCGGATATACACGCGACACAGGACCAACAGAGTTACGCACCAGGTGTATGTCCCGCCGGAACTCTGTGCAGAGACTTGCCACTCCGGTGCTGACAGTCTTGAGTGACGGACAACTGGCAGTATGAAATGGGGGCCGTTATCCGAACTTGTAGGAGACCCCGTTACCGGTCTCGGGGTACTCCCACTCGACGTTGCCGTGCGGGCAGGCGAACCGACAGGTACCACACTCGAGACAATTCTCGTAGGCGATCATCGGAACGCCGCCCTCCTCCGCTCGCCAGACATCAGCGGGGCAGGCGTTGACACATTCGTAGTTCGTACACTTCTCCTCGCAGATCCCCTCGACTTTGACGTCGAGGTGACTCTCGCCGCTGTCGCTGTACTTGACCGTGTACAGGCGGTCTTCGATCGATTCGCGCTCTACCTCAGGGGTGTCCGGAACGTTGGGTTTTGCGGTACTCATTGTTATGATAGCATCTTGCGGAACTTCCAGGCTTTCTTGGCGGCGCCGAGCCAGCCGCCGGTGGCATCGAGGATGTGGCTCTTGGCCTCCGAGACGTGCTCATCTTTCGGCGTGTTGTCCATCTTGAAGTACGCGTCGCCGGCCCGTCCGAGCGCCCGCGGCAGATCGTCGAACAGGAACTCCTTCTCCTCGGCGGCGGTGTCCATGAACCAGCCGTAGTGCTCTAGGTTCTCGACGACGTAGGAGTTCCGGAGGTCGGTCTCGTAGCTCGCCAGCGCGGCCTCGTCAGTCCGACCCTGCGCCAGCGCATCGGCGACGGCCCGACCGGCGTGGTAGCCGCTCTCGACGGCCATGTTCGTCCCTTCCAGGTGGACCCCGCTGTTGAGCACGAGGCCGGCCGCGTCGCCGACAATGACCGCACCGTCGTGGACCAAGTCGGGCATCGAGTCGGGGCCGCCTTCGGGAATCGCGTGGGCGGAGTACTCGACCATCCGGCCGCCACGCACCAGCGGCGCGACGGCGGGATGCTGCTTGAACTCCTCCAGCACTTCGTCGGGCGTCTTGTCGTCGCGAGCGGCGTCCTCAATCGAGTAGACGACGCCGAGCGAGATTGTCCGCTTGTTGGTGTACAGGAAGCCACCACCGACGGCGTCGCCACAGGCCCCGTCACCGAAGTAGTGTGCGGCCAGCCCGGCGTCGCCGTCGATGTGGAAGCGGTCTTCCAGCTTCTCGCGGTCGTACTTCCGGACCTCCTTGACCGAGACGGCGACGTTGTCCCGGTCGTCCCGATCTTTGAGATCGGCGGCCTCGCTGACCAGTGAGTTGGCACCCTCCGCGAGAACGACCATCGGTGCGCGCAACTCGCCGTCGGGACGATCGGTCTCGACACCGACGATCTCACCGTTCTCCTTGATGAGATCGGTCACCGTCGTCTCGGTGACCAGCATCGAACCTGCCTCGACGGCCTGCTCGGCGAACCACTCGTCGAAGTCCCCACGCAGTACCATCCAGGAGTTGTTGTGGGGCTCCTCGCGCCAGGACGAGGGCGCGATCGACATCGAGGTCTCGTCGCCCTCCTCGCTGAGCATGCTGTAGGTCTTCTTGGAGACGTACCGTTCCTTCGGGGCGTCCTCGAAGTCCGTCAGCTCGCGGATCCGCGGCGTGTACAGGACGCCGCCGAAGACGTTCTTCGTGCCCGGCGACGGACCACGCTCGATCATAATCACGTCTAGCCCGTCGCGAGCCATCGTCAGTGCAGCCGTCGACCCGGCCAGTCCCGCGCCGACGACGATTGCGTCGTACATGTTATCGTAGTTCGGAGTCTCGCTCATGCCGGAATCGCCTCCTCGTTCTCCTCGAAGTACTCGATCAATTCGGGAATGACCTCGTGGAGGTCACCGACGATACCGTAGTCAGCGTTGTCGAAGATCGGTGCGTTGGGATCGGTGTTGATCGCGATCACCGTCTCGCTATCGTCCATCCCTTCGAGATGCTGGATCGCACCCGAGATCCCGGCCGCGACGTACAGCTTCGGTCGGACGGTCTTGCCGGTCTGGCCGACCTGTCGGGCCGGTTCGATCCAGCCCTCTTCGACGGCGTCACGGGTCGCTGCGACCTCACCGCCGAGGAGGTCAGCCAGCTCCCACAGCGGCTCGAAGTCGCCCTCGGCGCCCATCCCGCCGGCGACGACGATATCGGCGTCGGTGATGTCGGCGACGTCGCCGACCTCGCGCTCGAGTACCTCGGTCATCGTCTCGTCCTCGTCGACGACGACCTCGACGGTCTCGACCTCGCCCTCGCGGCCCTCCTCGGGTTCCGCAGCCGGGAACACCCCGGGTCGGACGGTCGACATCTGCGGTCGGTGCTCGGGACAGATGATCGTCGCCAGCGCGTCCCCGCCGAAGGCCGGCCGGCGCATCTCGTAGCGACCGTCTTCCATCTCCAGTTCGGTGCAGTCGGCGGTCAGGCCTGCGTGTGTCGGCACCGCCACGCGGCCGGCGAAGTCCCGACCGGTGTGGGTCCCGCCGATCAGCGCGACGGCGGGCTTGCGCGTCTCGACGAGGTGGCGGAACTGCTCGCCGTAGGGGTCCGACCGATAGGGCTCGAACACCGGATCGTCGGCGATCAGCACTGTGTCGGCCCCGCGGGCGATACACTGCTCGGGGATGTCCGTCTCGTCGAGATCCGCACCCATCACCAGGGCGACGAGGTCCTCGCCGCGCTCGTCGGCCAGATCTCGACCCTTGCTCAGCAGTTCCCAGGCGACGTTCGCGATCTCGCCGTCGTGCTGTTCGACGAACACCCAGACGTCGTCGTGTGCCTCGATATCGGCACTGGTGTCGCTCGTGGCTGCCATCTCAGAGCACCTCCGCTATCTGCTCGGCGAGTTCGTCGGTCTCGTCGACGACCTCCTGTTCGCGCGGGACCGGATCCGCGGTGTCCATGCCGCCGACCTGCGTCGGCGAGACGGAGAGTCCGACCTCGTCCTCGACGCCGAGATCCTCGGCCGTCCAGGTCTCGGGCTCGAAGTCGGCCTCGGCGAAGATCTTGCGGTGTAGCCCCGCAGGACGGGGATCGTTCTCGCCGAAGCCCATCGCGACGACGACCGGCAGTTCGGCGGCGACTTTCTCGTAGCCGCCTTCCACGTCACGCTTCGCGACGAGTTTGTCCCCGTCGGGCCGGGGTTCGAGCTCCTCGACGTATGTGAGCTGTGCCCAGCCGTTGTGGGCGGCGATCCCCGGCGGGACCTGGCCAGTCGAGGAGTCCGTCGTCTCCTCGCCGCCGAGGACCACGTCAGCATCCAGTTCCTCGGCCCCGCGGGCCAGTGCCAGGCTCGTCGGCCAGGTGTCACTGCCACCGAAGGCCGGATCGGACAGGAGGACGCCGTCGTCGGCACCCATCCCGACGGCCACACGCAACACCGCGTCGGCGTTCGGCGGCCCCATCGAGAGGGCCGTCACCGTTCCGCCGACCTCGTCGCGCAGTTCCAGCGCCGCTTCGACCGCGTTGTAGTCCGGCGCGTTCATCACGGCCTCGGCGTCGGAGCGATTCAACCGTCCCGTCTCCGGGTCTATAGAAACGTCGTCCGCATCGGGTACCTGCTTGACGCAGACGACTATGTTCCATCCATCTGTCATTGTATGACCCCCATATATCGGGTGTGGGGTAGCTCTTCGTTCGCTACTCAGAGCGTTATGTTAGTAAACGACCGCCACATTCTCAGCGCGTGGGAACCGCGCCCGAAAAGACATTTCAGGCCGATGTTGACTCTTGCAAGCCGTATTTCGACAAAGATCTCGTTCCCGATGGCCATGTCACCAACCCCCATATATACGGGGTTACAGAACCCGGTATACACGGCGAGACGCTTTTGCGCGTGGCGGGCAACGTCCAGGCGTGCGCGAGTACGGGTTCGAACTGGCGCTGTGTGCGGCGCTTGAATCCGACGAGCGGGTGGTTAGCCGCCAGCTCGGTGCGAGCATCCACGGGCGCCGCATCATCGACACGGTCGTGCTCGAACCCGGGCCGGGGTTCGACCAGCGGACGACCATCACCGATCGGACGATCCCGGATCGACTCATCGAGGCGGACGTCGGCGTCGGCCAGGCGCGTGACTGGCGGCGCGTCTTCCCGGATCTGCGGCCGGAACGGGCGCGATCGCGGATCGATCGCGGCGTCGAAATCGGATTCTTCGAGCGCGAACGGCGGGGCGGCACCCTGCGAGTGCGACAGACCGCACGCTATCCCGGTGCGTGGTTCGACCGGCTGGTCGGCATCGAGAACAAGCCCGACCTGGATCGGCCGGGCGAGCTACAACGCCAGCTCCGACAGGACGTGGCGCTGGGGCTGTTTGACGAGGTGATCCTGGCGACAGCCTCCTACGTGACTGGCGCGCACCGCAACCGGATCCCCGATCCGGTGGGGATCTGGCGGTTCGATCCCGAGCGCAACGAGCGTGAGGTGATCAGGGAACCGACACCGCTCGATCCCTCGGCGGGCGGGATCGATATCATCGCGGAACGCCCCGGGCGGACGGAGATCCGGACGGTCGATCCGGAGGCGAAACGACGGGCTCGGCGGCGGCTGGCCGAGCGGGCCTACGGCAAAGGCTGGCGGCCAGCGGAACTGCCGGCGTGTGCGAACTGCGATCCCGACGACGACTCGCGGGACGCGACCGTGCCGTACTGTACCTATCACGATCGGATCGTGGAACCGGCCGCCGAGTGCGGCCCGGAGTGTCCGGGACACGGCTCCGCTGAGCCGCCCGCGTTCGACCGCATGACCGAGCGGGCGGAACACAGCGCCTGGGTGCGCGACCCGAAGGGACACCAGCGGCGACAGGCGGGGCTGGACCGGTTCGGGTAGGCCGGCCCGTCCATCCAAATCCCGACGACCGTCCCACGATCACAACTCGAAGCGCGCCCCGTCGACGGCCATATCCTCGGCGAACGCTCGGTCGGCAGGAATGTAATGCGAGAGGTGGACGAGCCGCGTCTCGGTCGCGTCGAGTCGGTCACCGAGCTGGCGGGCCCCTTCGATGGTCATGTGCTTGTCGCCGAAGGTCCGGGGGACGCCCGCGTCGTCGTGGTGGCGACCGCCCATCGGGTGATACTCGCAGTTTTCCGCGGGGACGATGCCGTCAGCCAGCAGGAGATCCGCCCCCGAAAGGACGTCAAGCGATCGGTCGGGAATCGCGTAGCTGGTATCGCCCGAGAGCGCGAGTCGGCTGCCAGTCTCGGAATCCTCGACGAGCAGGCCGTAACACAGAAGCGGCGGGTGATCGACGGGGACGAGCGTCAGTTCCAGGCCAGCCGTCTCGACCGTCTCGAAGGGCGCTGTCGGTTCGACGGACACCGCATCGAGATAGTCGTAGCGCCCCCGAACGGTCTGAGCGACGCTCTCGCCGGTCGTCGGATCGGTCTCGTCGGTCGCGTACACCGGTAACTCGTCGACGAGCCGGTAGACGTTCCCCAGTCCGTCGAGGTGATCGAAATGAATGTGCGTGACGACCGCAGCGTCCGGCGGATCACAGTCCTCGCGCAGGAATTGATACCGGAAATCGGGGCTGAAATCGATCAACAGCGTCCCTCCGGACGCCGACTCGACGTGCACCGAGAAGCGGGTGCGCTCGACACCCATCGAACGGGCACGCTCGCAGGTGTCGCAGTCACAGCCGACGGTCGGTGTCCCCGTCGTGTCACCGGTCCCCAGCAGCGTGACTTCCATCGCTGATCGAAACGAGGGCGGGACCTTTCACAGTGACGGTCGCGGGACCCCTATAGCTCTTTCAGCGTCGGGATGAGGCTCGTCCGAGTCTGTTCGGAGACGGATTTGATCGTCGCGAGTTGCTCCGGGGTGAACGGGACCGGAACGTCGTCAGTCGAGACCGTGACCGAATCGGATCGTTCGCCGCGCAAGTACAGCTGATCGTCTGGCATCTCCGTCATCAGTACCGTATCCGAGGCGTCCTCGACGCGAGCGATCTCCGCTTCGAACGCGGACGTACTGACGGTAAACAGGTACGTGTGGTCGTCGTCGCGTTCGACGGTCTCGACGAACGCTTCGATGCTGTCGTCGGCATAGGTCGGCGAGAACAAAAACAGGTTCAGCGCGCTTCCGAACACGAGCACGCGGTCGTCGGCGACGCTGTCGATCGCTGTCGAAAGTGCTCGCTCCCAGACAGCGGGTTCGAGCAGGTTCGCCGTGATCGGCCGGCTGTCGGCGTCCATCCCGCCGACGCTGGCCTCCACCTCTGGATCGAAATTCACGAATCGGAGCCGGTCCGGGTACGCATCGACATCGAAGTTGTACAGCTCGGCCATCGTCTCGGCGACGAACTCTCGGCCGGAATTTGTCAGCAGGAAGACCACGCTACCGCCGGATTCGAGCCAGGACTTGACAACAGCGAATCCGACAAGTGGCTTGCCCGAACCGCCGGGCCCGGACACGACGGTCGTTTCACCGATCGGGAGTCCATCCGGCAATACGTCACGTAACCACTCTTGATCGAGGGCAAACGTCTCAGCCATTTGCACGCACTGTACCGGAGTCGTGCGCTTGAACCTGTCGCGCGATTCCACGGCCTTGTGGCGATCACAGGAACAGTCAGGGTTCTCGACGAACGAGGCCGCTACGGCTGGACTGACGGAGCGCCGGGCTCGCGTTCGAGTTGATCGGCCAGGATTTCGCGCATGAGACCCATACTCGTCGCGATCCGGTCGTCAGCGAGCGCGTAGTAACTGTGTACGCCGTCGTCGCGCTTGTGGACGACGCCACGATCGCGCATGAGCTGCAGATGACGCGAGACCGTCGACTGCGGCAGATCCGTCGCGCCCTGGAGCTGTGAGACGCTATACTCGTCGCCACTCTGGAGCAGTTCGAGGAGCTTGAGGCGTTTCGGATTCGAGAACACCTGGCAGAGATCAGCCTGGCGCTCGTAGACCAAATCGTCACGGAGATCGGCCATGGTTGGCTGTACTATCGCCGAGGGACCAATACGTGTTGCTACTCGGAGATTGATTCGGATATCCGGATAGACAGATACAAAGTCGACACCGAGCAAGTGCAGACAATGCCGCAGTCCTTTCAGGAGGTGGCCGCCGCCGAGCCAGACCCGGATCAGGCGCTGGCAATCGTGTTCGGGCTCAACGGTTCCGAGCGGACTGCCTACGCCGCCCTCTGTGAGAGCGACGAGCCGATGAGCGTCCAGGAGCTCGCGGACGAGCTCGACTGTGCACTGACGACAGCCTACCGCATCGTCGATACACTGGAGGCACACCGGCTGGTCGAATCGAAGATCATCAGAGATAGCACCTGTCAACGATCGGTCTACGAGGCCGCCGATCCGGCCGTCGTCGCCGAGCGGATGGAGGCGCAGGTCGATCAGGCGTACACTGACTGTCGGAACGCCGTCGAGACGTTCGCGACAGATCCGGTTGCCGACTGTGGACTGTTCGAGAGCGGCGACAGGAAGTGATAACCATCTTATTATTCGGGCAGAGAAGCGCTTTTGGGCCTTCTTAGGGGATGTTTGTGTATGGTCCCGAGCGTGAGCAGCTTGCGACAGACAGCGGGCGGATCCCGCTCAGCGAGGTTCTCGATGTGTTCGAGCGGCGGGATGACCGGGCCCGTCCACTGACCGCGGACGACATTATAGGCGGAGCAGGCGCAATACCACGGCCTTCAGGCTGTGAATACGCGCCGTCACTCAGTGCCACGTTCTGTCGACACCGATAGGGCCGGATATTCCACCGTTCTCAAACACTAACTTCGTTGACTGTTCTCGCCGGACCACGCACAACAAACTCAACGAACTCGTTGATCGGGACATACTCCGGACGCGAAAGTGGGCTCCAGAGGCCGCGTCTGGTGGATTCCGATTGAAACCACACCAGACCACAAGCCCGTGGAATCACGGGTCAAAGAACTGGTGACACAGGTCGATCTGCCCGGGGCGGGCACAACACTCGAGGCGTGCCAGCAGGCGCTCGTCGCCGCATACGAGTATCTCCGCAAACACCCGGCAGCGAAGAAATCTGACTTTCTCACCGACGTCTATCCGGACCATCCGGCCGAGTTTGAGACTGCTGAGGGATGGTGGAATGCACTGCAGCCGGCGCTGGCGGAGCTACCCTGTATCGACCCGCCCGAAGAACGCGGCCATATCTGGCACTTTCTCGGAAAGCAGCGCTTTTTTGTCGATCATCAAAGCCCCGCTCTAGAGGGCGTCGGCGAGCTTTTCGATCGGGTGGGGCGGCTCACCATCGTAATCTTCGAGCTGGGAGCGACACGACGCACCGGGGGCGACGGGCTGGTTGGCCGGCGAGTCGTCGAGCTGGTCGAACAGTATCGATCCGATCGCCTTGCTCATCGAGACGTGTTCGGCTTCGTACCCGAACGAGCCAGCCATGCCACAGCACGCCGAGTCGACGGCATCGACCTCGTAGCCGGCCTGTCGCAGAACTGCCGCCGCGTGGTTGTCTTTTTTCGTCGCCTTCTGCTGGCAGTGGCCGTGATAGGCCAGCGACTCCGCTGGCGCGTCGAAGTCGATTCGCTCACCAAGTTCGTAGATATCGATATACTCAGAGACACCGTACGCGTTGGCCGCGACGCGCGCAGTCGCGTCGGACGGCACCAGATCCAGGTAATCTGACTGGTACATCACGGCGTCGGACGGCTCGACCGTGACTATATCCCAGCCGTCCTCAACGTACGGCTCCAGTGCCCGGACGTTCTCCTCGGCAGTTGTCCGAGCGTGATCGAGCATGCTCTTGGAGAACGCCGGTCGGCCGCTGTCAGAGATGTCGTCGGGCACCGTGACGTGGACGCCGGCGGCTTCGAGAACACGGACGGCGGCCTTCCCGACGTACGGGTGGCTGTAGTTCGTGTACGGGTCGGCTATCAGCAGTGCCTTTCGCGTCGCCTCGGACTCGGGCACGCGCGTTCCGCCGCGTCCGTCCATCCAGTCTCTGAACGTCGTCCGGTGGAACGACGGGAGATCACGCTCCTGGGCGATCCCCAGGACCTTCTCCATCACCAGTCCGCTGCCGGGAACCTGCATCGCCCAGTTCGAGAGCGGTGCGAAGGTGCTCCCGAGCCAGAGGACCGTCTCGACGTTCGCGAACAGGTTGTCACGTAGACTCGTCCCCTCGCGCTGATGATACTCGTGGACCACTTCGGCTTTGAGCTTGGCCATGTCGACGCCGCTGGGACAGTCGTTCTTGCAGCCCTTGCAGCCGATACAGAGACCCATCACCTCGTGGACGAACTCGTCGTCGAAGGGATCCTCGGGCAGGTTCCCGTTCATCGCCGACCGGAGCATGTTCGCCCGTCCGCGCGTACTCGTGATCTCCTCGTCAGCCGCGCGATACGTCGGACACATCACGCCGCCGGTGGTGTCCTGGTGGCCGGTACACCCGCCACAGCCGTGACAGAGTTCGACCATCCCCTGGAACCCGTTGTCGTTGTCCCAGTTCAGGACGGGCTCGAAGTCGGCATCGAAGGTGGAGGAGGCGTCGTACCGGAGGTTCTCACCGGGGTCGAAGTCCCCGCAGACGCTCCCGGGATTGAGCAACCAGTCGGGATCGAACGCCGACTTGAGGTCCCGGAACGTCTCCCAGAGGTCCTCGCCGTAGAGTTTCCGGTTCCACTTCGTGCGGGCCCGGCCGTCGCCGTGCTCGCCGGAGACCGAGCCGCCGTGTTCGATGACCAGATCGGTGATCTGATCGGCCATCTCCCGCATCGTTTCGACGCCGTCCTCGGCCTTGAGGTTCAGCAGGGGCCGAATGTGCAACACGCCGGGGCCGGCGTGGGCGTAGTACGCGGCGAAGGTGTCGTGCTCGTCGAAGATCTCTCGCATGCCGGTGACGTACTCCGGCAGGTTCTCGGGCGGGACCGCCGTGTCCTCGACGAACGGCCAGTGTTTCTCGTCGGTCGTGCGCGAGAGCAGGATCGGTAGCCCGGCCTTTCGCATCTTCCAGAACTTCGCCTGTCGCTCGTCGTCGTAGGCTTCCAGCGCGTCGCTGGCGTAGACGTCGTCGGAGTCGCTGACGTCAGCGGGCGGATCAGCCGCCCCGTCGTGGCCGGGAAGCCGGTCGGCGAGCAGGTCGGCGACTTTCTCTCTGGCTTGCTCGGGGGTCTCGGCGTAGAACTCGACCAGCAGCGTCGAGTCGGTTCCCTCGGGCAGCGTCGCGACGAGGTCCGAGAACTCGGACGTGTCCCGCGCCAGGTCCAGGAAGACATCGTCCATCACCTCGACGGCGGACGGATCGTGTTCGAGAATCGGAGCGACGTCGCGCATTGCGGGGATCACGCCGTCGTAGGTCAACAGTACAACCGCCGTCTCGTTCGGAATCGGTTCCAGCGAGACGGTCGCCTCGGTGACGATCGCGAGCGTCCCCTCGCTGCCGGCCAGCAACCGTGCGAGGTTGACCTCGCCTCGCTCGCGAGCGTTTTCTATCAGCATGTCGAGATTGTACCCCGAGACGTTTCGCTTCAGGTCGGGGTACCGTTGCTCGATTTCCTCGGCGTCCTCGGTGAGGATCCGATCGACCTCGGCGTACAGCCGGGCCTCGATCGGGGAGCCGTCTTCTTCGGCCGCCCGCGCACGGTCAGACAGCGAGTCGACGTCGACCCAGCCGAGCGTCGTCCTGGTGCCGTCGGCGAGCACGACCTCACATTCCTCGATGTAGGCGTCGGTCTTGCCGTACTTCAGCGAGTGTGCACCGGTCGTGTTGTTGCCGATCGCACCGCCGAGAACGCTCTTTTCGCCCCACGCAGGATCGGGGGCGAACTTGAGGTCGTGCGGTTCGAGCGCCTGGTCGAGATGGGCGATCGTGACACCTGGCTGGGCACGCGCCGTCGCCGCATCGGGATCGATCTCGAGCAACTCGTCCATGTAGTGTTTGAAATCCAGGACGACGGCCTCGTTGACCGCCTGGCCGGCGAGACTCGTCCCGCCGCCGCGCGGGAGCACGGGAATCCCCTCCTCGGCACAGTACTCCATCACTGTGACGACGTCTCCCGTCGACGTCGGCGAGACGACACCGATCGGCAGTTGCTCGTAGGCGCTCGCGTCCGTCGCGAACAGCTGTCGGCTATAGGTGTCAAACCGGACGTCGCCGTTGACGCGCGCCCGGAGGTCCGCGACGAGACGTTCCTGGTCGACTGCTGTACTCTGGTAATCGTAATCGGCGCGGGGATCGACTGCCGGATCCGTGACGCCGTCGGAATGTGTTTTCTGTGACATTGTGTTGGATGCGGTTGTCTGTTCGAGTTAGAACGCCCCGGGCGCGACGACATACACTAGCACCATCCCGACTGCGCCGGCGAACAGCGCGAAGAGGATCGTCGGGACAACCGTCTTGCGTAGGATATCGCCCTCGCGGCCGGTCATCCCGACCACGCCGGAGATGGCAGCAATGTTCTGGACGGAGATCATGTTCCCGATGCCGCCGCCGACGTTCTGGAGCGCGACGACGATCGACCGGGAAACGCCGACTTGCTCGGCCGCGTCGTACTGGAGCGCGGCGAACAGGATGTCCGAGACGGTGTTCGATCCCGTGACGAAGCCGCCGAGCGCACCGATCCAGGGAGCGACCGCCGGCAGTGCCGCTCCAGCACCGAACGCGACGGCTTGCGAGAGCGCGTCCATCATCCCCGCGTCGAAACGGGCACTGGCGGGGTCGGCACCCGACTGGATCAGGATCTGGGTCAGCGAGACGACGATTACCAGTGTCACCGCGGCCGGGGCGATCTGCCGGACCGATTCGCGCCAGGCCTCGACCGTGTCCGAGCTGTCCATCCGGTAGAGAAAGCCCGTCAGAATCGCGACCGGGATGAACGGCATCGTTCCGGGCAGGTAGAGATACTGCAGGTTCCACGAGAGATCGCTGTACCCGAGCACGGCCGGGATGCCGACCGTAAACTCTTGCAGGGTAGCAACGAGATCGAGCGTCGGCCAGCGGGTGATCAGCAGGATCACGCCGACGAGCAGGTACGGCGTCCAGGCCAGGAGCACGGGCATCTCCTTTTTCGGTTCGTCGCCGGAGATACTGTCGAGACTCAGCCCGCCGAGCCACTCGTCCGACCAGCTCTCGCGCTCGGGGAACGTCCAGGGCTCGTCAGGAACGAATATCCCCCGATCGGCCATGGCGAGCCCGAGCCCGAAGACGACGAAGCCAGCGACGATCGACGGGAGTTCGGTACCGACAAACCACGCGATCGACCACTGGGTCAGTCCGGCAACGACACCGAGCACGACCGCGAACGGCGCAACCGGCGCGGTCGCGCGGGCCGCGCCCCGCAGCGACCGCTCGTGTTCGTCTCCGAACCAGTACACGAGCAGGAAGATCCCCAGCACGCCCCAAAACGAGAAGGTCAGACCGGTGACGACGCCCGAGTACCCCGAGACCAGGGCCTGAAACTCGGCCTGCGTGATCGGTTCGGTCGCTTCCGCGAGCTTCCCTTCGCCGATGACCGCGTTGACGCCGCCGAGGATCGGCGTCCCCGCGGCACCGAACTGCGGGTTCGGGGCGTTGAAAAACAGCGCGAACACGGCCGCGCCCAGCGGCGGGAACCCCAGCCCGATCAACAGCGGTGCGGCCAGCGCTCCCGGCGTCCCGAAACCGGCCACGCCCTCGATGATCGTGATGAACCCGAGCCCGATCAACAGCAACTGGATCCGCCTGTCGGTCGCGATGCCGCTGAAGTGCCACCGGATCGTCGAGATCGCACCGCTGATGTCCAGGTAGTTCATCAGCAGGATCGCCCCGAAGACGATCAGGATGATGTCGATGGCCGACAGTCCGCCGTAGACCGCGGACGCGAGCCACCACGACGGGTCCATCTGCCAGTACGCAAGCCCGAGAACCGTCACGATGATCCAGCCGACGCCCATCGCCCGTGCTGCCGACCACCGGAACACCACAAGCAGCGCGAAGGCCGCCGCGATCGGAGTCGCCGCCAGCGCTGCCAGCGTGAGCGTCCCGACCATCAGTACCCCACCGCTCTCTGGCCCGGGTCGCGCGAATCCCGTGTCTCGTGGTGCCGGCTGTCCGTTCGTGCGGACGTTCGACTCATCGAGTGGTCGGGTCCGATCGAAACGGCGCAGCGGGCGGTATCAGCTACGGTGGCGTCGGATACGTCGGTTGTGGCGTGAGCGACATTCCCGGGACGAGCGCTCAAGCGCGTTTCATGCCTGTTTATGTCTGGCATTGATCGTAGGTCCAACCGAAACTACTTGTATCTACTGTAGATCATCGTATAAGTGATAGCTTGGGGACTGCCGGATTCACACAAATAGAATACATCCTATTCATGTTATTATACCGTTTGAGGCATCAATAGTCGCGAGAACAGACAAAAATATCCGCTATTGGCGGTCGTCATGAGTATATAAATGCCGGAAACCGGACGGCTATCCGCACGCTAGTATAATAATTCCGTCATATTTCGAGCGAATTGACCGCTCGATGGGTCGAATGTCTTCACGAACGGACAGCCGGCGGATGGGGTGGTTGGCTCGACACGAGAAACATCCCGTCGGGAAACGCCCCCGTAGTCACACAGCCAGCTCCGCGCAGTCCTCGGCACTGTCGGCCCGACACCGGATTCGGCAGGGCTGGTCGGCCTGTCGAGCAAGGGCTTCGACATCCGCTTCGTCCAGGAGACAGCCGATCTTGTACGCCTGGTCGTCCGCCAGCTCGACACCGCTGATGCGCTCGAAGAACCGACTGACGACACAGCGTCGCCAGAGAATCTCCCGGGCGAGTCGCTCGCCGTCGTCGGTCAGCGTGGCACCTCGGTAGGGCTCGTACTCGACGAGGCCGGCCTCGTCGAACGCGTCGATCATCTCGGAGACGCTGGCGCCGCTCACGCCGAGGTACTCCGCGAGTTCCCCGTTGCCGATCGGCGGTTCGTCCAGCAGTGTCCGGTACAGCAGTCCGCAGAGATACCGGCCTTCACCGGGACTGACCGGCAGTTCCGTGTCGATCGCCGGCGGATACTCGGTCATCGTTGCCCCCGTTCGGTCATTCGACCCGCCAGTAGACGACCGTCCGGCCGGTCTTGCGCCGCCGGAGTTTTCCGCCCCCGACGAGGTCGTTGAGCTTCTGGCGGGCCGACTCGGTGCTCACGCCGAGCACGTCCGAGACGTCCGTCGTCGTGACGACCGGTCCGGCGACGGCCTCGAAGACGCTCAGCACGGTCTCCCCGTCGACCGTCTCGACGAACTGTCCGTCCTCGTCGCGGACACGATCGCGTCGTCGCTCGCGGTGCTTTCCGCCGGCTCCACCGCCGCAGCCGCCACGTCGGTTCGACTGTCCAGTGCCCGCCTTGCCGCCGTTTCCGTGTCTGGGTGCCATCACCCGACCGTTTGTCGTCCGTAAGCATAATCCTTTTGCTAGTACCAAATTGGTATTCGAGGTACGTCACAGCTCGACCGTCGAGCCGACGCCGACGCGCTCGTAGTCCTCGCCAAAGGCGTCTTCGAGCTTTCGGCGGGCGTCGTGGCCGGTACAGTGCGTGGGTGCGATCCGTTCGACGCGTTCGGCGACCCACGCGACGATTTCGTCGAGTTCGTCGGGGTCGGGCGAACGGAGGTGCGTCCCTCCGAGGACAGTCTGCACGGGACGGTCGAACACGTCTTCGGCGTGCTCGATCGTGTTCCGGAGTCCGGCGTGACAACACCCGAGGACCAGACCAAGCCCCCCCTCACCTGTCACGACTAGTGGCTGATCGTCGTGGACCGGGTCTGGCCGAGATGTCCCATCGGTATCGCGGATCTCGCCCGTCGAACTGTCGGGATAGCGCCGCGGGATCTCGCCGAGGGCATAAATCCTATCGGTTATTTCGACCGGATCGCGGTGCGTGTTGACTGTCGCGTGGGACTCGATCCATTCGCGGGTGTACGGCAGCCCGATGGACTCCACGCCGTGATATTTCGGCTCGAACGCGTCCGGGTGGACGTAGATCTCCTCTGCGTCGTCGACGAACGCCGGCAGCCCCTTCGTGTGGTCGTAGTGGCCGTGACTGAGGACGAGCGTTTCGTATGGCCCCAACCCGAGTTTGTCGGCGTTGTCGGCCGCGATACCAGTCTGTCCGGTATCGAAGAGGACGCCACCGACATCGGCGGCAAAGCCCCACTCGGCTCGCAGTCCCTTGGGGCGGGAACCGCCCACCTCGTTATCGGAGAGGATCGTCACCCGCGTCATTGCTTGTCACCACCATCGTGTTCGTGATTGTGGCCGTGGCCGTCGTGATCGTGGTCGTCTCTGCAGTTGTCCTCCCCTGGAAGTTCCCGCTCCAGGTCGTCGTCCTGGAAACGCTGCACTGCCTCTCGGACAGTTCCGTCAGCACCACAGTAAATGGGAAAGTCCATCGCGTGGAACTGGTCGCTCGCTCGCGCGCCGACGTGGACACAGACGAGCGCGTCGGCGCCGGTATCGGCGACTGTCTCCGGCGGTGAGCCGCTTCCGCCGCGATGGTCGCTATCGTTGTCGTGCACTTCGACGGATCCGGTCTCGGTATCGTAGACCGTGTAGGTCGGCGCCCGACCGAAGTGGTGTGACACGTCAGCGTCGAGCCCCCCGTCGCCGCGAGTCGGCACACAGACTTGCATCGTATCCGTTCGTCGTAGTTGTCAGCAAAAAATGCCTCTTCCGGTCTCACCGTCCATGCAAGACTCTCCAGTCCGTACGCTCACGACGAATCAATATCGAGGTCAGTGAGCAGACTGCCGACGAGTCCGAGCCGCTTGACGGACTGTTTCGCGCTTTTGGCGTGTTCGGCCTTTTGTTCGGGCAGCTCCTCGATGAGGTCGTCTAGTGTGGCAAGCAGCGCCCGCTTCTCGGCATCCAGTTCCGCTACGTTGAATGTGACACTGAGCGTCTCGAAACCGTCGACAGCAGCCCGACGAACCCGTCCGTCATCGTCTTCGAGTGCTTCGAGCAGGATTTCGACGAGACGCTCCCTGCCTGCGCCGAGGTCGCCAATCGTGTATCCACCGACCTGCTCGGTATCGCTCGTGGCGATCCGGATTTCGAGCATCGGGTAAGCATCACGCAGGAACCGAACGACGGACTGTCGAACGTAGCCGTCGTCGCTGTCG
Organism: Halapricum desulfuricans; assembly: GCF_017094465.1. Classification (NCBI taxonomy): domain Archaea; kingdom Methanobacteriati; phylum Methanobacteriota; class Halobacteria; order Halobacteriales; family Haloarculaceae; genus Halapricum; species Halapricum desulfuricans. Next base: position 659,194 of record NZ_CP064791.1, on the reverse strand, counting down.
TATACCGGGTAACACGCCTCGAACAGGTCCGGATAGATCGATACGCGATCGACCGAATCGGCTGATTCGATCTCGTCGATCGCGTCGTTGACGCGATCGGCGTCACCGGACGAAATCGCCCCGGCGAATGACTCCGGTGTTCGCTCCATACGGGCAATACGGTCTCCCTGCTAGTGTCGGTTTCGGACCGCGTCCGACCTTCGCCCCGATAGACGAGTTTTTCCGGCACGATAATCTACGGTCTCGTGGTGGTGATGACGAGCAGTTGCCCCACTGAGGCACAGTTTCTATTAATACGTTCGTCGCCCAAGACACTTCCTTAGATACAGAGGCATTCGTGGCCCTGTGAGGAACGGCCAACGACGAACTCATGGACCTCCTGTGCGAGTGCATACATACTTGCCGCGCGTTCTGCCGCTGCAAGTCCATCCTGATAGTACGTCTTCGCACGGTGGTCACGCCACAGATCCGCGAGGTCGTTCGCCATCGTCTCCGAGAAGATACCAGCCGATGCCGCTTCGCCGTACACGCCCGGATGTGTCCCAGGGAGATCTGTCGGCTCCATCTTCCCGCGTTCGAGGAGGCGAAACTCCACTGTTCTCTCCATCGTGACGAAAGAAGCCTCGATGACGAGCGTGTAGTATCCCTGCTCCTGAAGCGCGTCTGCACCAGCGAGTAACCGACACGCCTTCCGGAGTTGGAGAAGTGCAGCACTCGAAACGTCCAGTCCCGGTTCGATATCCGTCGGACGGCGATCGAACGCAGCCTGTGCGTCATCGACAAGTTGTTCGATACGAGTACTACTCACCCGCGAACACCTCCTTTCGTATCGACTGCAGTTGCTTGCTACTGACCACTGTGATTCCCTCCTCGAATATCTCTCTGAGCTTCGGTCCAGAGCGCTTCGCGCTTTCGACCGACTCAACGTACGGCTCGAAAGCAAACCTGTGGCCGTCGAATCGCTCTCCAGCGAGATCGGTTGCGACCCCCGTTACGAGCCGGCGAGCGCTCGTCCGGTCGCCGTCGACGACGACGAATAGGTCGATATCGCTCTGTCTGTCCGCCTCACCCCGAGCAACGCTCCCGAAGACGACGATACCGATTAGATCTGAGATCTCGTCGCTGTCGTCGATACTGTCGCGGACACGATCGACGAACGCTCTGATCGGGTCGTGGAACTCGATCTGCTCGACCGCGAGGACTGGATCGTCCTTCTGCAGTCGCCCGGGATCGATCGAGACGTAGTTGCGCTGTGGCGTCTCGCGGATTCGAACCACGCCGAGCGCATCGAGCAGGTCGACGGCCCGCCAAACTGTCGAGCGAGCGGCTGCCGTCGCGTCCACGAGTTCGGGAATGGTGAACTCCGTCTCGTGGGCATCGGCGAGGAAATGGAGTACCTCATCAGCCGCTCTGATCCGGAAGATATCGGTGTCGCCTGAGGGATGAACGTCGATGCAGACCGCCAGTTGTTGTTTCGCTTCTTCGGACACTGTCTGATTCTGTGCAACGAGATGTAAAATAGTTGTGGTAGTTCGAACCAGAACGGATTCCTTTTGAGCTACGAAGTATTATCGAAGTATGGTGGCGATGACGAGCAGTTACCCCCACTGAGCCCCGTGTGACGAAGCGTTTACACCGAGCCACCGTCTCTCGAACTCGTCCTAATTCGATCGAGCAGCTACCCGATTCGGTCGAGGATCTCCTCGTAGTAGCGACCGAAGGCGCGATCGGAGCGCGAACGCGGCCGTTCGAGATCGATATCGAGGACCTCTTGGACACGACCCGGTTCTCTGTCCATCACGACGACTCTGTCACCGAGTTTGACCGCTTCCTCGATATCGTGGGTGACAAAGAGTACGGTCTTGCCGGTTGCTTCCCAGATGTCGAGCAGTTCCGCCTGTAGCATCGTCCGGGTCTGGGCGTCGACGGCGCCGAACGGCTCGTCCATGAGCAGCAGGTCGGGATCGGGAGCCAGCGCGCGAGCGAGCGCGACGCGCTGTTTCATCCCGCCGGAGAGGTCCTTCGGGTAGCTGTCGGCGAACCCCTCGAGCCCGACCAGTTCCAGTAGTTCTCCCACCCGCTCGCGCCGCTGGTCCGTCGGCATGCCGGTCTGTTCGAGCCCGAACCCGACGTTGCCGGCGACCGTCCGCCACGGGAAGAGGTGGTACTCCTGGAAGACGATCCCCAGTTCCGGGCCAGGGCCGTCGATGGGGTCGCCGTCCAGCCGAACTGCACCCTCGGTGGGCGTCTGTAGCCCGGCGATGATCCGAAAGAGCGTCGTCTTCCCACAGCCGGAGGGGCCGACGATCGTCACGAACTCGCCGGGCTCGACGTCAAAGGACACCTTCCGCAGTGCTTCGACGGGACCGTTCGAGCCGTCGTAGACCATCGAGACGTCCTCGACAGTGACGCGATTCGCGTCGGCACCTACCGCCATGACAGGACCCTCCGCTGGAGCAGTCGGAACGCGGTATCGACCAGCAGGAACATCACGCTCAACACGAGGATGTACGCGATCACGCGATCGACCTGCAGGGAGTTGGCCGACCGGAATATCTGGCGGCCGATCCCCGGCGCGCCGAAGATCTCCGCCGCGACGACGAGCATCCAGCAGCGACCGATACCCGTCCGAATCCCGGTCATGATCTCGGGCAGCGACGCCGGCAGGACGACCGCCCGAACGAGACCGATCTGACGCTCGACGCCCAGACTGCGAGCGACGTCGAGCAGGTCGTCGGAGACGCCCTCGACGCCGCCGTAGGCAGCGTAGAAGTTGATCCAGAACGCGCCGATCGCGATGATGAACGCCGCGCCGGCGTGCCCGATCCCGAACCACGCGATCGCGAAGCCGATCAGCGCCAGCGGTGGGACCGGCCGGAGCACCCGGACGACTGGCGTCAGCGCCTCGTCCAGCACCCGACTCCAGCCGAGGGCGACGCCGGCAGCGACGCCGAGCGTGGTGCCCACGACCGTCCCCGGGAGCCAGTGGACGACGCTGTCGAGCAGCGCGGTCTGCATCGTCCCGGACGCGATCTCCGACTGGACAGTCACGGCGACCGCCAGCGGCGACGGGAGAATGTACGCGGGCTGGAGCGTCGATCCGAACCACCAGAGACCGACGAACCCGGCGAGTCCGAGTAGCCCCAACAGCAGCCGCCTGGGATCGATAGCCTCGACGATCGGTCCGAGATTGTCGGTCCGTTCGAGTTCGTTGCTGACGTCGGTTGCCATCGTTAGAGCGCCTCGTAGACGCTGTAATCGAAGATCTCCTCGAGGGACAGTTGCTGGTCGAGTTTGCCCGTGCGAGCGGCGAACTCAGAGAAGATCTCCGTCCCGTTCTCGATCTCGCGCGGGTCGGTGACGAAGTTCGACAGCGGCCCCTGCAGGGCCGACAGCGCCCGATCGGAGTCTAATCCGATCCCGCTCTCGACGATGTCGGCCGTCGGCTCGGGGTTGTCCTGAATGTACTCAGTCGCCCGGACGTGGGCGTCGAGGAACTGCGTCGCGACGTCGGTGTCGCGGATCTCGTCGCTCATCAGCGTCACGGCCGCGGGCTGGCCGGGCATGATCTGGGCGGCCGTCCTGAAGGTCTCGTAGGGGACCGACTCCTCGGCGACGCGGGTCGGTACCGGCTCCATGATCGACGTGCCGTCGATTTCGTCGTTGGCGATCGCCTGCCAGACGGCGTTCGCGCCGTTTATCTCGGTGATCTGGACGTCGCTCTCGGGATCGACGCCCTCTTGGTCGAGCCAGTAGCGCAGTAGGATGTCGGGCACCGACCCCTGCGGGAACGTGCCGAACTGGAACGGCTCGCCACGCTGCTCGCGCCAGACGTCGAAGGCGTCGCTACCGTGTTCGTCCCACAGCGGGCCGAACTCCTCGTGGGTGAGAATCGCCATCGGCTCCTTGATGTTCGTCGCCGTCACCTTCGCAGGCAGCCCCCGGTCGATGAGAATCATCGCCGGGACGATACCGAACATCGCGATGTCGATGTCGCCGCCGCTGTAGGCCTTGATGATCGACGGGCCGTCGGTGAACTCCTCGCCGTTGACCGTCCGGTCGATGTCGTCGAAATACCCCTGATCGTCCATCACGAAGTACTGCAAGTCGGGGAATATCGGCATATGTGCGACGGTCAGATCGCCGCTGTCACTGCCGAGGACGGAGCAGCCAGCGAGCCCCACAGTCGCCGTCGTCGCTCCCGCGAGATACGCCCGTCGCGATATCCGAGTCTCTCGTGGCGTCATTACCGAACCTAACGGGATTGATTCGTTTATGGGGACAGTTGCTGGCAACCGCTGCGGCGTCTCTGTACGCAGATTTCGGCCGATACATCCCCATTTCGTGGCTGGAGAACGTGTTACCGGCCGAACCGCGGTCGAGCTATCGTCTCCGGTATCGGAATATGTTACTCCTATCGGGGACGGGAGACGACCGACGCTTGTGACTCGAAAGCGAATTACGTCCAGGCGGGCGAAGACAGGGCAATGACTGTCCTCGATATCGCTCGGGACGCGATCGCGACCGGCCCGGTCTGTGACGCGTGTCTCGGCCGCCTGGTCGCCGATCGGAGCTTCGGCCTCAGCAACGCCGAGCGGGGCCGTGCCTTGCGAACGACTGTCGCCCTCGAAGCCGACGAACCGTACGAACCCCCGGAGGAGTGTTGGGTCTGTGAGGGCGAATCCGATCGCATCGATATCTGGACTGATCGCGCAGTACAGGCCGTCACCGACTACGAGTTCGACACCTACCAGGTCGGGACGCGCGTCCCGCCGATGCTGGAGGAGAACGACCGGCTGCTGCGGGAGGACGTGAGCCTGGCGGAAGACGCCGGCGAGCAACTGAAATCCGAACTCAACAGGGAAGTCGGCAAGCGCTTCGGCCAGGAGGTCGGCGCCGAGGTGGACTTCGGTCGCCCGGACATCCAGTTGTTGCTCGATCTCGGCACCGACGAGGTCGAGTTGCAGGTCAACTCCGCGTTCGTCTACGGCCGCTACAGGAAACTCGAACGCGATATCCCCCAGACGAAGTGGCCCTGTAATGAGTGTGGCGGCACGGGCCTGAAACGCGGCGCGGAGTGTCCCGGCTGTGACGGGACGGGCTTTCGCTACGACGAGAGCGTCGAGCAACTGACCGCGCCGCCGGTCGTCGAGGCCTACGAGGGCGAGTCGGCGACGTTCCACGGTGCCGGCCGCGAAGACGTCGACGCACTCATGCTCGGGACCGGGCGTCCGTTCGTCATCGAGGTCGAAGATCCCCACGCCAGAGAGGTCGATCCCGCACAGTTGGAGGCGGAGATCAACGAGTTCGCCGACGGCAAAGTCGAGGTCACCGACCTGGCGATCCCGACCTACGAGATGGTCGAGCGCGTCAAGCAACACGACGCCGCCAAGACCTACCGGATGGCCGTGGAGTTCGACGAGCCCGTGAGCGAAGAGGAGTTGCACGAGGCGCTGGACGCCCTGCGAGGTGCGACGATCACCCAGCGGACCCCCCAGCGAGTGGATCACCGACGGGCCGACATCGACCGGACCCGCGAAGTCTACGAGATCGAGGGCGAACTGGACGACGAGGCCCACGCGACAGTCGAACTCGACGGCGAGGGCGGCCTCTACGTGAAGGAACTCGTCTCGGGCGACGACGGGCGGACCGAGCCGAGTCTCTCGGGGCTGCTCGGCGTCGATGCGGTCGTGACCGCCCTGGACGTGCTGGCCGTCGAGGGCGAGAACGAGCCGTTCGCGATCGAACAGTTCCTGCAGACCTCCGACGACTGACACGGTCTGTTGTGACGATTTGCGATCCGATCGCTCGAGACGGTCGACCGATCCGGAACAGACGGACAACCGACCGTGTGAACTCCTTTGGCGCTGGATACCGTCGGCTCGTACATGGCCTACCTTTGTCCCGTCTGTGCGGAGCCGCAGGCCGACGCTGAGCACCTGGCGAACCACATGGCGTTTACCGCCCTCATCCGCGGGACCGACCACGAGGAGTGGCTGGACGAGCACACGCCGAACTGGGGCGAGGACGACGACGAGGCGCTGGCAGCACGGCTGCGCGATATCGATGCCGTCGAGGAGACCGACCACCCGATCGACGAGGTTGACACCGGTGATCGCGGCCACGCAAACCGCCAGAATCCCGGAATCGACAGGCGGGCAGTCGGGGACGGCGAGACACTCGACGACGAGGCGCGGGCGATCCTCGAAGACGCGCGGGAACTGACCCGTCGGATGGACGAGTCGGACGGCGAAACCGAGTAGGGACTCCAACCCCCAGAGGCAGGTATGGAGACAGAGGGGTCGTTCGAGCCCGAGACGGCCGCGGCGGCACGCGAACGCTACGAGACGCTGGGATCGACCGCACAGGTCGTCGTCAAAGAGGTCGCAAAGGCGATGGAGATGGGCCAGGAAGAGTACCGCGAGCGCGTGACGAGCGAGGTGGTCGAGACCGCGCGTGACGCCCTCTTCGCCGAGTCGCTGGCGGTCACGGTCGGCACTCGCGAGGAGTTCGAGGCGTGGTGTGACGCCCATCCCGACTACGAGATCCGGGAGATCGGCAACGCCAACGTCGACCGGGTCGTCTGGCACGCCGCCCCGTTCGCGGGGACTGCGGTCGCGGCGACCTTCCAGAGTCAGCGCGAGGCCGCCGTCGGAACGCTCCGCAGACAGGCGTTCGGCGAGATATATCGGACGATGCTCCGGGAGGACTGACGTGCGTCCGATCGCCCGGAACTTCCTGATCGGCGTGCTCGTGGTGGTCGTCCTGCTGTTGGCACTGGGAGCGCTGCCTGGCCTGCTCAAGAGCGGCGATCCCTACTATCTGACGGCCACGCAGGTCGAGTCGGACGAGCTGTCGATCGACCAGCGAAACGCGGCAGTCGAGGCGGCGACCCTCTCGGAGCGGCGCTACGAGTACACCACGGCCGCACTGTCCGACGCCGGGAACGGAACGGGTGCCGCTGATCCGTACTGGACGGGACCGCTCGGGATCAAAGGGGCGTTCACCCACTCGCCGTTCGACGAACTCGACGCGCTCCGCTCGAACTATCCCGACGCGGCCGACGGGGACGCGGTCTACGTCCGAACGAACGCGACCGGCGAGAACGTCACGTTTTACCGGTTGAGCGTGACACAACGACCATGAGCGACGAACGCCACGACTGGCCGGTCGTCGAATCACGGACCGAGTACGAGACCGGCTGGTACACCGGCGGCTACGACCTGGTCGAACAGCCCGACGGCTCGCGGAAGCGCTACTACTGGGCGGAGTTGCCCGCCGCCGCGGTCGTCGTGCCCGTGACCGACGACACCGTCGTGATGGTCGAACAGTACCGACCCGCGATCGGCGAGCACTGTCTGGAACTCCCCGCCGGTATCGTCGAGGACGGCGAGTCGTTCACGACCGCCGGCGCGCGCGAACTCCGCGAGGAGACCGGGTTCGATCCGTCCGGCACCGCACTGCTGGAGACGTTCTGGACGGCGACGGGCGTCCTCCGGCACAAACGCGGGATCGTCTTCGCCGAGGGGCTGGAACCGGTCGAACCCAGCTACGACGACAACGAGTTCCTCGAAGTGCGCCCCGTCCCGATCGAAGAAGCGCTGGAGCGAGCCCGGGAATCGCCCGCCAACGACGCGACCATCGAAGGGTTGCTGCTCGCGAAAGAGGAAGGGGTGCTGTAGTCGCGATTGCGAGTCGTCCGGCCGAATCCGCTTCCGTAGCGGATTTCCCGCAGTGGGTGCTGAACGGACGTATGGATGGCGAAATCAGCGCGTCGGAACTCTCGGATCTGCTCGATTCCGACGTTGACGTCGAGATCGTCGATATCCGACAGCCCGTTGCCTTCGAGCGCGGACACATCCCGGGTAGCAGGAACCTGCCCTTTAGCCGACTCATCGACCGTATCGACGAACTAGACGCCGACGCCGACCGGATCGTCACCGTCTGTCCCCACGGCGAATCCAGCGTGCAGGCCGCCCGTTTGATCACCTCCTACGAAGGGGTCACAGACACGCCAGTCGCGAGCCTCGCCGGCGGCCTGGAAGGATGGGACGGCCCGATCAAGCGCGGCGAACGAGATCGCTGACTGGCATAGAAGATCACGTCGAACCGGCAACGCTTTTCACCCTGCTCCTGTCACTCGCAGACGAGTCGCCGTGAGCCTGCGAGCCCTGTTGCGCAAAGAACTGCGCTGGAGCAAGCACAATGTGGCTGCACTGGTCGTGCTGTTGCTGGTGTTGCCTGCGACCGCCGGGTACGCGAGCGTCACGTTTCAACACGTCATCCCCCAGGAGGCGCCTGTCGCGGTCGTGCCGGAGTCGGAGGCGACTGACGACGGGAGTCTCGAACTCGTCGATGCCGCGACCGTCACGTTCGCCCAGCCGGTCCGATACGACTCGGAGGCCGCGGCGATGGACGCGCTCCATCGCGAGGAGGTCTACGCCGTCGTCACTGTGCCGCCCGGCGTGTTGAACGACTCTCAGGAGTCACAACTGAACCTCACAGTCGAGGGGAGCATGGTCCTGTTCGACCAGCCCTCGAACGCGATGGTGAGCGTGCTCAACTACCGGTTGCAGTCGGGCGCCTCGACGTCGATCACGGTCGAGCGCCACGTGATCGGCCAGTCGCGCTCGCTGTCGGAGTATCTGATCCCGATCCTGCTGGTCGCGACGCTCACGCTGTTTGCGTTCACCTACGTCCCCTACAACCTGGCCAGCGAGTCGCGCGCGATCCAGCGTATCCGGACCGATTCCTCGCTGGAATCGCTCGTGGCGGCGAAACTGCTGTATTTCACACTGCTCATGCTCGTGCCCATCGCGATGTTCGGACTGGTCACGTGGGAGCTGGGCTATGCCGTCACGCCGATCTCGGTCGGGCTCGTCGCCGCGCTCCTGGTGTCGTTTCTCGCGATGGCGGCCGTCGCGATGGCGATCATGTTTCTGACCCGCTTCAGGACTGTCGGCCGGTTTCTCTCGGTGATCGTCCTGTTCGGGCTGGTCGCGTTCGGCGGGCTGATCTACCCGGCCGGCTTCTTCTCGCCGATCCGAAAGGAGATCGTCCGGGCCGTGCCGCTACACTACACGACGATCATCGTCCGCAGCGAGATGCTCAAGGACGTACCACTGGGGCTGTACGCGGATTACTTCGCGATACTCGGCGTGACCGCGCTCGCCTCGCTGGTCGTCCTGGAGGCCACGATCGTGCTCTATCGGAGGGGTGATTGACTGTGGCGGACCGATTTGCCGTCGAGAACCTGACGAAAGACTACGGCCCGGTCGTGGCCGTCAAGGGGGTCGACCTGTCGATCGAGCCCGGCGACGTTCACTGTCTGGCCGGCCCGAACGGTTCGGGCAAATCGACGCTGATTCGCGTCCTGCTCGGCCTGACCCGGCCCACCGAGGGCTCCGTCAGCCGGCCGGACAGCGACCGAATCGGTGCAGGCTTCCAGGAACCGGCGTTCTACGACGGGCTCACCGTGCGAGAGAACCTCGACGTGTTCCGCGCGATCGCCGGCGATCCGGACTTCGAGTGGGTCAAGGAGGTGATCGAGGTGTTCAAGCTACCGCAGGTGCTCCACCGGCGGGCGTCAGAGCTGTCCGGCGGCTACAGCAAGCAACTGGATCTGGCGCTGTCGCTGCTGAAAGAGCCGGATTTCCTGGTACTCGACGAACCGCTCGCGGATCTCGACGACGTGACCCGCGAGTCGCTGCTCGCGTTCCTGGAAGCCTACGCCGCGGCGGGCAACGCGGTGGTCGTCTCGAGCCACCGGATCGACGCGTTCGCGTCGGTACTGGATCGGCTGACGGTCATGCACGAAGGAAAGATCGTCCTCGACGAGCGACGCGAGAATATCGACGGGACCGAGACGATCAAGCGCGTCTACCGCGACGCGATCGAAGAGCGAGAATAGAACACAGAACAGGCCGACAGCAAGCCGACTCAGGCTTCGACGGGGCGGTTCTGCTTGCGCGTGACGTAGCCCGCGATCCGGTTGCGGACGCCCTTGGACTCGATGTTGGTGAGTTCGCTGACGACGTCCTTGTTGTGCTCGAAGTCCGAGCCGAACGCGTCGGGGTATTTCTCCATCAGGATCGTTGCCGTCTTCTTGACGTAGGCCGGTTTGATCGCCATGTGACCCCACGTAACCGGACAGTGCTCAAAAAGGATTCGAAGCGACACTGATCTGCCGGGATTGACATACGTGCTACCATTCGGCATTCGCGCGAACGATCTCGAAGGCCTCGCGCTCCGGTGGGCCGCCGCAGGTCTCGACGACGCCCTCGAAATAGTCGAGCCGCTGGCGGAGCCGTTGCTGGTCGTAGGCCTCGACGCCGAGCCGCGAGGCCGCGACGGTCGCCTCGACGACGGCGTAATAGCCGCGGTTGGTCGTCCGGACGCCGCGGCGCTCGACCCGACTCTCGACCGGACGGAGCGCCCAGTCGACCCACTCAGTGTCGCCTTCGGTTCCGCTCTCGCGCCGATCGAATTCGACTTCGGCCCAGGCGTCGGCACTGTCGAGGATCGGCTCGGACTCCTCGCGGATCGTCAGCGCCGCCTCGGCGAAGGCGACCGGGTCCGGCGCGAACTGGACGTACCCCCGTCCGCGTGCCTCGACGTTCCGCCGCGTGCGCGTCCGCCCCCAGGTCCGGGCCGTGACCGGGTCGCCGGCGTGCAGTCCGAGCGCGGCGACGTTCCAGCGGTCGTTCGGACCGCGCGTGGTGACGATCGACTCGGTGACCCCGCGGAGTTCGACCGGCCACGCCGCGGTCTCGCCGTGCTCGTTGCTCATATCGCCAGCCCCCCTTCGAGTGCGACGAACAATCCCGCGGCCGTGATATCGGCCGTCGTGCCCGGATTGATGCCGCGATCGACCAGCTCCTCGGCCAGCGCGTCCGGATCCTCGTCGCCCTCAAGCGCGGCTCGCGCTCGTTCGCTGACGCGCTCGGCCGTCGCCTCGTCGTGGTTGATCGCGACGAACGTGTCGGGTTCGTCGGCCAGCAGTTCGAGGAAGACCCTCGCCACCCGCTCGGTCATCGGGCCGGCGAGCGCTTCCATCCGTGCTGCCGCACCGAAGCTCCGTTCAAACCCGCCGGTCCACTCGCGGGCGACGCCGTCGCGATCGGCCGAGCGGTCCATCACATCGTAGAGTGACAGGTCACGGGCGTGCAGCGCCGGCACGGCATCGCTGCCGCGGCGAACGTCGAGATCGTCCATATCGGCGGGCGGGTCCTCGACGGAGACCGCCACGTGCTCGAAGGCGCGATAGAACCCCGCCGCGTCGGTGACGGTCGTCGACTCGGCGACGTCGCTCGCGCCCGACCGCGTGAGGTTCCCGTCCGCTGCGGCCCGGACCAGCGGGGCGAGCAACAGCAGCGCCCCGAACTGTGTGTTACCGCCGCGCTGGTCGCGCATACCCGCGATGGCCTGCTCGAAGGCTTCGCCGACCGGCGGACCGTCGACCCGGCCGGCCATCCGTAAGCCCTCCTGTGCGCCGACCGCGCCGGCCAGGAAGTGCTCGAACCGGAGGTCTTCGTACTCCCGCTCGCGGTCGACGTTGCCGGGCTTGGGCGTCCCCGCGACTTCCAGCAGGAGCGCCAGTTCGGCGTTCTGTGCGGCGGTTCTCATACCGATCGCACCTCCGACAGGGCCCGCTCGACGGCACGGGCGACACGCTCGGCGTCGTCGTCAGTCTCCATCGCCGTGTCAGTCCGAACGACTGGCCGATCGAGCTCCGTCCCGTCGTCGCTGTCGAGGACGAACGCGTCCGCGAAGGGGTAGGCCTCGGCGGTCCCCGCTGTCGAGGGGTCGCGACCGGTAGCGGCCATCAGCTTCGCGGCCGGCCCGGAGAACACCCGGTCCTCGACGAACGGCGAGACTGCCACGACCGGCGTCGACTCCAGGGCCGCCCGGAACCGATCCATTGCGACCATCGGCCCGATGCTCGTGACGGGGTTCGAGGGGCCGATCACGACTGGTTCCCCGAGCGCGTCGAGCACGGCGTCGGTCGGCTCGGCCTCGGTTGCACCCCTGAACTCGACGTCCTCGACCGGCGGGTCGCCGTCGTGGGCGACCCACCACTCCTGGAAGTGCTGGATCCCGTCGGGCGTGTGGACGAGACTCGCGACGGGGTCGTCGCTCATCGGCAGGACCGTCCGGTCGGCGCCCAGCGCCGCCGCCAGCGTCGCCGTCGCGTCCGTGAGCGTGTGGCCCTCGTCGAGCAATCCCGTCCGCGTCAGGTGGATCGCTCGGTCGTCGTCGCCGATGTGCATGAACTCCGCGACCGCCGAGAAGCGACGCCAGCGGGCGATCTCACGACCCGCAGTCTGCTTGTCGTCGGGGAGGTAGCGCGGGCCGCTATCGAGGCCGGCAGCCTCGGCCAGTACCTGGAGTCGCTCGTGGGTCGCGGCCGTGTCCCCCTCGATCCCCCACCAGGAGTCGCGATCGAGGAGATCCCCCTCCAGAAACAGTACCGTATCGACGTCCGGACAGACGAGGTGGCCCCCGAGTTCGATGTCGTCGCCGGTGTTGGCCACGACGGTCGTCTCCTGGGGAGCGAAGACGGCGTCGGCCCCGGCGAGCAGCTTGGGCGTGCCGGTCCCGCCCGAGAGAAACGTCACCATAGTCGGCCACACGGGAGGTGGGTGAGAAAGGCTTTCGCCACCGTCGAAGTGTTGCGGTGGCCGGACCCCCTACGGGAAAGCGATGGCCGCACCCTATCGGTTCGGTCCCGCCGCCCCCGAGGAATCGATCGTCTACGGCTCCGCGGCCCCGACCTGGCGTGCCGATAGCGAGGACCCGGTCGGTGAGTGGCTGGAGTTCGTCCGCGAGCGCGAGGTCGAGCGCGTCCTCTGTCTGCTGACCGATGCCCAACTAGAGCGAACGGGCATCGACCTCGATCGGTATCGGGACGTCTTCGGCCCCGGGCGCGTCGCACACGTTCCGATCACTGACCACCAACTCGCCGACAAAGCCACACTCCGGGAAGCGCTTGCGGTGCTGGAGCAGGCCGACAGTGTCGGCGAATCGATCGTCGTCCACTGTCTGGCCGGCATCGGCCGGACGGGGCACGTCCTGGCGGCCTGGCTCGTCTCCGCCCGCGGCTACGGACCGGACGAAGCGATCACGACCGTCTCGAAGAGCGGGCGGACGCCCGACGAAGCCGTCAAAGCCGGTAACGCGACCCGCGAGGGATTGCTCGGGCTGTTGCAGTCGGTCGCGTAGCTGGCCGAGCCTTTTGTCGGGAGCGACCGTACGTCCGGACGATGAAGACGATCAAGGACAGCGTCCACGACTACATCGAGGTCGAGGGCGTCGCGCTGGACCTGCTCGACACCGCGCCGCTCCAGCGACTCCGACACATCTCTCAGTTGGGGACTGTGACGCTCGTCTACCCCTCCGCGAACCACACCCGCTTCGAGCACTCGCTGGGGGTCTACCACCTGGCCAGCCGCGCGCTCTCGCATCTCGGCATCGAGGGCCAGCAGGCCGAACGGGTCCGCGCGGCGGCTCTGCTCCACGACGTGGGTCACGGCCCGTATAGCCACAACGTCGAGGACCTCATCCATCGCCACACCGGCAAGTACCACGACGAGGTCCACGACCTGCTCGGTGGAGGTGCGGTCGCCCGGATCCTCTCCGAACACGGTCTCAATCCCGATCGAGTGGCGGATATGGTGGCCGGCGAAGGGGAACTCGGGCAACTCGTCTCCGGCGAACTGGACGTCGACCGGATGGACTACCTCGCGCGGGACGCCCACCACACCGGCGTTCCCTACGGGACGATCGACCACGGCCGGCTGGTCCGGGAGTTGCGATTCGTCGACGGTGACCTCGTGCTGGCGGCGGGCAACGTTCAGACCGCCGAGAGTCTCCTGCTCGCTCGCGCGCTGATGACGCCGACGGTGTACAACCACCACGTCGCCCGGATCGCGAAGGCGATGTTGCGACGCGGGGCCGAGCGCCTGCTCGCGGAGACGGCCGTCGATCCGGAGCGACTCCGCCGGATGGACGACAAGGACCTGCTGGTCGCGCTGCGGTCGAACGACGCGACCGAGGGCTACGGCGAGCGGCTGAGCTACCGCGACCTGTTCAAGCGCGCGGTCTGGGCGGAGATGGACGCCGTGCCCGACGATCTGCTCGATGCAGATCACGACGAGATCCGCCGGCTGGAGGACGATATCGCCACGGAGGCCGACATCGATCCCGGGCACGTGATCCTCGACGTGCCAGAGAAACCGGAGCTGAAAGAGACCTCCAGTCGGGTGATCGTCGGCGGGGAGGTCCGCCGACTCGAAGAGCAGTCGACGCTGGTGCAGGCGCTGCGGGCCGCCCAGTACGACCAGTGGCGACTCGGCGTCTACGCACCCCGGGACGCGCAGGATCGGGTCGGTGACGCCGCCGTGCGGGTGCTCGGCCTCGACGTCGAGGAGACGCTGGTCAGCGACGTCCGGTCCGGGATCCACGCGACACTGGACGAGTTCCAGTAGGGTTCAAGGCCGGGCCGACCCACTGACCCGTATGGACATCGAAGGAACGATTCTGACGGGGCGGGCGTTCGAGCCGATCGAGGGCCGAGTGGTAATCGAGGACGGCGAGATCGCGGCCGTCGAGGAGACCGCCACCGACAGCGATGCGATCGTGCTGCCGGCGTTCGTCAACGCCCACACCCACATCGGCGACTCGATCGCCAAGGAGGCAGGGGCGGGACTCTCGCTGGACGAACTCGTCGCGCCCCCGGACGGGCTGAAACACCGACTCCTGCGGGAAGCCTCACGCGAGGAGACCGTCTCGGCCATGCGGCGTTCGCTGCAGTTCATGGAACAGTCGGGCACTGGCGCGTTCATCGAGTTCCGCGAGGGCGGCGTCGAGGGCGTCGAGATGCTCGAAGACGCGCTTGAGGGGCTCGCAATCGAGAGCGTCGTCCTCGGCCGCGAAACCGTCGATGCGATGCACGCGAGCGACGGGTTCGGCGCGAGCGGCGCTCGTGACGCGGATTTCGACGCCGAGCGAAACGCGACCCGGCGGGCCGACAAGCTGTTCGGCATCCACGCGGGCGAGCGCGACAGCGCCGACATCAACCCCGCGATGGACCTCGACCCGGATTTCCTCGTGCACATGGTCCATCCCGAGCCCATTCACTACCAGCGACTCGACGACGAGGCAACCCCGGTCGTCGTCTGCCCGCGCTCGAATCTCGTCACCGGGGTCGGCGTCCCGCCGATCCGCGAGTTGCTCGACCGGACGACCGTCGCGCTGGGGACCGACAACGTCTTTCTCAACAGTCCGTCGATGTTCCGCGAGATGGAGTTCGCCAACAAGCTCGCGGACGTCTCCGCTCGCGACGTGCTCGGTATGGCGACCTGGGCGGGTGCCGACATCGTCGGCCTGAACGCGGGCGAGATCAACGAGGGCAAGGACGCCCGCCTGCTCGTGCTCGACGGCGACTCGGACAACCTCGCCGGCGCGCAGGATGTCGTTCGGGCGGTCGTCCGACGGGCCGGCGTCGATGACGTGCGCGAGGTCGTGCTCGCTGCGGAGTAGGGCATACTTGCGGCCCCTCGCCGGACAACTAAGTACGTGTATGTCTAAACGTACACGTATGGGGACGAAGACGCTGACCATCACCGAAGAGGCCTACGAGCGCCTCAGGGCCCACAAGCGCGACGACGAGAGTTTTACTGACACGATACTGCGGATTACCGGCGACGAGCGTGACGTGATGAAGGGGTTCGGCGCGATGAGCGACGTCGAGGGCTTTCGCGAGGAAGTCGAACGGGTCCGGGGAGAACTGGACGGTGATCTTCGGGAGCGAGCGGAGCGATGATCGTTCTCGATACGTCGTTCTTGCTGGACTACCTCGACGGCGTGGACGTGACTGCTGAGTTTCTTGACGAGCACAAAACCGAACCGCTGTTCGCGCCGTCGCTGGCCCTATTACTATTATTGATTGGTTGAAATGGAGAAGGTTGTCGCTATAGCGTCTCCGTTTTGATCTTGATCTTCATTATGGGCAAGCGTCCCAGAAAACACGAACCGATACTTCCCGTCCACAATCTCTGCACAATTTGAAAAAATGACAGGCTTCTGATGATTCATACTCGATGAATTGAACGACCAACGCATCGATTCTCCGGCTTCCAGTCCGAGAGCGAACTTCGCGTAGCTGAACTCGGACGTCTTCTCGTATATCGAACGCCACACCCCATCTACCTCCGTCTGAATATCGAATTTAAATCTCCGACCAACGGTCTTCGGATCTCCAGATGTGTTTTCGAGTTCGACAACGAAGTCTTCGTTTGCCCCAACTTCTCTCGGTTCAACTTGCAAGCTGAAACCGTGATACGGGCTTTCGTGGACCTCCAGAGGCCACCATTGTAGTATCGATTCTGGGCACCGATCCCCGCCTGACGATTTACTATTCATGAGAGAGATAGACTCACAGCCGGCTAGAGAGGCTCCTACAGCTGTCGACACCATACCGAGGCATTGTCTCCGGGAGGGTTCCATATTGTGTTATTTTTCGTCCAATCACTAAAAATTATCGTAGCTAAATTCCAATCATATCATTCTTGGAACCTTTTCCGTGAGACAGCGATAGCTTCGTGCCAGTTCGCTCCGGTGCGGCGGTCGCTCTCGGACAGAAGCCGCTTCGAATACTTTGACTCAGTCGTGTTTAGATGCCTAAAATCGACACGCAGATCCGCCAGGTCGACATCATGCCCACCCTACTTGATGTCCTGAGCATCGAACGCGACGGGCCGACGATCGACGGGGATCCCTCTGTTGCCCCACGAGGCCCTCGAAGATCGCGACGCCTACATCAGAGCCTGCGGGAAGTCCCTCGTCCGTGAGAAGAACTGGCAGCGAGCGGTACTCGCCCTCGACGGCGTCCGGTCCACCGAAGATCATGAACCCCTCGATCGGCTGGGATGGGTACGTCGAGAGCATGTTCATCACGCCAGCGGTCCGGCCCTCGTCGTTGAGGTAGTCCCAGATTTCGGGCGTGTCGAAGTCGCTCCCGTTGCAGATGGCTATCTCTTCGTTCGCCAGATCGACCTTCTCGAACCAGAAGACGCCGAAGCCACCGGGGTTCTTCCCCGAGGCGTAGCATTTCCAGTTCGTGTACGATATCATCAAAGAAATCTCAGAGGGAGATGACTTCGATCTCAAACCGCGTTGTCTGAGGAATACGGACCAGCGAGTCAACTGTGGCCTCTTACTCGGAGATCGCCTCGTCCGTTCCCCGTCCACGTTTCGAACCAGCGTCCCGCTCGCGGCCGTTCTCTCGAGTTGGGCGTCGAACTCGCCGATCGCAACCGAGAGCACGAATTGACTGATTGCTGTATACGCGCCTTCTATCTTGCACGTCTTAAAAATATGACTACTATTCGATAGGTGGGAGGCATAAACACGGTCGCCTCGTGACGGGCAGTTTTTAACGGCTGGGGGAGTAGCGCGGACATGGACCGCCTCAGGCAGTCGATGCTCGACGCGCCGATCATCGAAAAGGACGGCTACCATTACTTCGTCCACCCGATCAGCGACGGCGTCCCGATGCTCGAACCGGAACTGCTGCGCGAGATCGTCATCAGGATCATCCGCAAGGCGGAACTGGAAGACGTCGACAAGATCGTCACGCCCGCCGCGATGGGGATCCACATCTCGACGGCGCTCTCGCTGATGACCGACATCCCCCTGGTCGTCATCCGCAAGCGCAAGTACGGCCTCGAAGGGGAGGTCTCGCTCCAGCAGGTGACCGGCTACTCAGAGAGCGAGATGTACGTCAACGACGTCTACGAGGGCGACAAGGTGCTCGTGCTCGACGACGTGCTCTCGACCGGCGGGACGCTCGCCGGCATCACCGGCGCGCTCGAGGAGATCGGCGCCGAAATCGTCGACATCGTCGCCGTGATCAAGAAGGTCGGCGGCGAGAACAACCTCGACGACACCGACTACGACGTCAAGACGCTGATCAACGTCGACGTCGTCGACGGCGAAGTCGTCGTCGAGGACCCGCAGGGCGACGGATAGAGCGCTAGACGGCCATTCTCGCGAACGCGTCGAGACGGAAAGTTACGTCCAGGGAACGGATCGGTCCTGGATCTCGCCCGCGAGTTCGGTCCCCATCGTCTCCTCGATGTCTTCGGCGTTGGCAAGCGCCCACATGAGTTTGACCTTTGCCGTTCCAGGTAGCATGTCTTCGCCTTCGATCACGCCGGCATCGAGCAGGTCGCGGCCCGTATCGTAGACGCGATCACAGACTCGTCCGTCCAGACACTGACTTGTCATGACGACGTGCGTCCCGTCGTCGATGAGATCGTCGACGTACTCGATCCAGTCTGTGTTGACGTGGCCGAGTCCGGTCCCCTCCAGGACGATTCCGGCCTTGTCGTCGTAGGCTTCGAGCACGGCCGGATCGGTCCCGGGCGTGAACTTCACCAGTTCGACCTCGGTTTCGAGATCAGCGGCCAGTTCGAGATTGGCCTCGCCGCGCTCGCGGTACTCGCGGCGGAACGAGACCTGGCGGTCCTCGTAGACGACTTCGCCGAGCGGTTCCGCGCCGACGGTTCCGAAGGCGTCTCGACGCGAGGTGTGGTTCTTGCGGGCGCGCGTCCCACGGTGGAGCGCGCAGACCTCGTCGGACGCGTCCGCGTGCATGCAGATCATGACCTCCGCGGCGTCGCTTTTCGCGGCCTCGACCGCGCAGACGGCGTTCATCACGTTGTCCGAGGAGGGACGGTCGGCCGAGCGCTGGCTGCCGGTGAAGACGATCGGGACCGGCGTCTCCAGCATGAACGCCATCGCGCTCGCGGAGAACTGCATCGTGTCGGTACCGTGCATGACGACGACGCCGTCCGCGCCCGCCTGGATCTCCTCGTGGATGGCCTCGGCCAGGTCCTGCCAGACGTCGGGCGTCATGTTCTCCGAGAGGATGTTCGCGACCACCCGCCCGCGGTAGTTGGCCAGCCCCGCGAGTTCGGGTACGGCACGGAGCACGTCTTCGGCGTCGAACTGTGCGGTCACAGCGCCGGTGCGGTAGTCGACCGTCGAGGCGATCGTCCCGCCGGTCGAGATGAGCGAGATCGTCGGGAGATCCTCGTCGAAGGAGATCTCGGATGCGCTCTCCTCGGCCTGTGCACCCTCGATGTCGTAGACGCCCGCTTCCTGGACATCGACGTCGGCGGCCTCACGGTCGATCCCGACGTTGTAGCCGCTGTCGAGTTTGATCACGAGATTGTCGTCCGTCGAGGAGGGCAACAACACCCCGTCGTAGGACTGCTCGCCGCGGTCGACGTGAACCCGGTCGCCTGGTTGCATGGATCGGGTTACCGCTCGCGCGGACTTGAAACCATCTCTTGGCGACGGGCATCCGAAACGCCGGAGAGCAAATTCCTATCAACCTGGCCCGTCAACCACGAGCCATGGCCGAGCGCACCGACCAGCTGAGCCGCGAGGACGAGGTCGGCGAGGTCGATCTCGACGCCATCATGGACGAACAGCCGGACGCGACCGAGACACACACCGAGACCAGCGGCGGGATACGGGGACGTATCGGGGATCGGATCGGGAGTGTCTTCTCGGTACAGACGTTCGCGCTCGCGCTGGTGCTGTCTGTCGCACTGGCGTTCGCTTCCGGAGCCGTCGTACCGTTCATTCCGGACAACGTCACTGGGCTGGTGGGCATCTTCCTCGCTGGCGGGGCGATCGGCGTCGGATCCGACAGCCGGCGCTACCTCGAAGTCGGCGCGGCGGCGCTGATGACGGGGGCACTGACGATACTACTCAGCAACTTCACCATCGCGGTGTTCGGGCCCGGCGCACCGCTCGTCGCGGTCGGTGCCAGTTCCAGCGGAATCGCCGGCCTGCTGGGCCACTACGTCGGTCGTGACCTCCGTGCCGGACTGACCCGGGACATCGAGTGATATCACGTGTCTGCCAACAGCCACTGTTCGCCGTCGCGTTCGACGACGTCCTCGACTTCGAGCAATCGTAACACGTCGAGCACGATCCCCGGCGGCGCGTCCACGCGACGACTGAGTTGATGTGGGGTCGCCGCCCCGTCGGTGAGGGCCAACAGCACCTCGACGGTGAGGCGGTCGTCGCCGTCGATCTGATCGCCGATTCGCTCCATGACGTCGGTCAGTCGTCCCTGAACCCACCGCTGGGCGAGCGACAGTTCGTTTCGGAGCCGCTCGAGTTCGCGCAGATCGGTCGCGAGCGAGTCGAGATCCGACTCACCGTTCGGCTCCAGATCCACGGAGAGGTGCTCACAGGAGGTGAGATCAAGCCCTGAACTGGCCGGGTACGCGCTCTTGGCACCGTATTCGTACGGCGAGACGGATACCTCCAGGCGGAACCCCCTGGCAATATAAAAGTACTTGCGGCGCTGTTCGTCGACCCGGCTCTCGATCAGTCCGGCCGATTCGAGCTTTCGCAAGTGATCGATAACCGCCTTCGGACTGACGCCGATGTACTCACTGATCTCCGTCACGTAACAGGGTTTGCGCGCGAGCAGCCGGAGGATGCGCCGACGGTTCGCGTTCCCCAGAAGATCGAGCAGTTCGGCGGAGTCCATTCACCTGATGTAACCAGTTCTTCTATAAAAGGCTTTCCCTAAATCCGGATCCCGAGACTGGTCACCATGGCCGAACTACTCGTTCGATCGCTCGGACGCCCGTTCGTCAGCGGTGGACGGACTGGCGGGCTGGCCTTCCGGAGGATCGTCCGAGGTATCGTCGCTCGATTTCGGAGCGTGGGAGTCCGATCCGTTCGTTTCGTTCGTGCGGCCGGGGCGTTCGGAAGGCGTTCTCTGCGTGGCGTTTTCGGGGTCAGTCGGTTGTCCGTGCGTGTCATCGTGACCGGGCGGACCGTGCGTGCCGTTCCCGCTTTGATTTGGCGGGCCCTCTCCAGGAGGTCCGTGATTAGCCGGCGGGCCACGGTCGACAGGCGGACCGACAGTGGTCAAGTTTCGGGCCATCCGGGCGACGTCCTGTCCGTGTAGTCGGGACGCGTTGTTCCGAAGGCGTTCGAGTCGAGTCGTGTTCACGCCGGCCTCACTGGCGACCTGTTGGGTCCGCTGCAGCGTCGAATTGAGGGCGTCGATCCGCGCCTGCAGCGCGGCGAGGCGCCTCGCATCGGACGGATCAGTGACGTTCCCCGACCCGGTCTCGTTCAGTTCCGCCCGGAGCGCTTCGAGCCGGCGCTCCAGGACTGTGGCCCGCCGGTCGACCATATCGGTCCGGTTCTCCGAGGCGTTGAACTGATGGACCCAGATGCCTGTCTCGACGCTGTTGCTGACCGCGACGGCGGACGATTCCATGAACGCGCTGATCTGACTACCCATCGTGGCGTTCGCCTCGACGGTTTCGTTGCTCGGTAGCGGATCGAAGGGGTCGCGTTGCTCGGCCCGGGTATCGATAGCCGACGTCGCGATCGCCGGTGTCACTACTCCCGCAACCGCCAGCAGGACGACGATCACGACGGTCCAGCGGGGTGCCATTACGACGATGCTTCGGCTGGATCGCCTAAAAACCCGGACGTTCGTTCGGACTGTTCAATACCGAATGAGACGCCCACAAAATCGCTTAGAGAGTTCAATATGTGCTATACATAGATTACAACTAGGCAAAGCGTGGCTCAGCGTGGTCGACCGTACGCCGCGGAAGACTTATTCGTATCCATGTGTGAGATAGACACGCATAGAATGTTCGAACAGTTCTCCCGGGGGTATTATCTCGGACGGCTGTACGTCGAGCCCCAGGACCAGCAGTCGGCAGCGCTGTGCCGCGAGCAGTACGAGCAAATCGCCACGCAACTATACGATGGCGAGAGAGCCATTGCATCGGGGAAGCCACTCGTGATGAAACTCGGGACCCGGCACTTCCAGGTCCACGGCGGGAGTGGCGTTCCGGCGGACACGCTCGCCGTCCCCCCGGAAGTGCTCGACGACAGCACGCGGGTCCGGAACCCGCCCGCACTCAAGGAGGTCTTCCTGGCGAAGGCCGATCGGGCCGCACAGCTACTCGAGATGGAACAGTCCCTGCCCGATCAGACCGGGATTTAAGCGCCTTCGCGCCCCGACCCCGGGTATGTTCGACGAGTTGTTCGGTCGTGCCGAACTCAAAGAGCGCATCGAAGCGCTCGAAGACGAGAAGTCCCAGCTTTCGGAACAACTCGATGCCGAGCGAAAGCGTCGCAAGGACGCCGTCACCGACAGACAGGCTGCCGAACGACGCGTCAACGAACTCGAAGACAAGATCACGCAGTTGCGGGACCGAATCGAGCGTCTCGAAGCGGGCGAGCGCTCGATCGAGTATCGGCGGCGTGAGCAATTCTCACCGACCCGAGTCGAAGCGATCCTCGACCGGCTGCTCTCGATCGAGGGGGACGAACAGAGCATCCTCACGGCCGTCCTTACGGACGACCACGGGACCCCGCGGGCTCTCAGAGACGGGTTCGGCGAGCGTGCGGCGCTGGTCTCGCGTGCCGCGCCCTGTCTGGCCGTGACCGATGACGCCGGCATGGTAAGCGTCGCCTTCGACGTACCGAACCCGCCCGAGCCGTTCGCGAAATGGGACGACAGCGTCGACATCGATCGATCGTGGTTCGAGCCGACGGGGGAGTTCACGCTCGCGCTCGTCCGGTCCGACCTGTTCGCGATGGGCGTCTACGAGGGGCGCAAACGGACGGCCTTTCACGGGTTCGACAGCGAACTCAAGAGCAACCACTCCAAGGGCGGGTTCTCGCAGTCGCGGTTCGAGCGGATCCGCGACGGACAGATCGACACGCACCTCGAACGGTGTCAGGAAGCACTCAAGGAACGGCCGGCGGACGCGCCGCTTTTCGTCGTCGGTGAGCGAAGCGTCCTCGGTGCGGTGGCCGACGCTGCCGATGCGACCGCTACCGTTGATGCCACCGGTGACCCCGAACCGGCACTGGATCAGGCCTTCGAGAGTTTCTGGACTGTGACGGTATATGGGATCTAGCGGCAATTCGCGATATTGCCGATGATAGACAGCGCCATAGTCGTGGTCAAGAGATCAGTCAGAGAGGACGGAGGGGTGACATGTTGCCGGATAATATCAAACCTGGTATCGGAATACGGGCGTTTAAAGAGTGATAGTGTGTAGATGGGGGAGATGAGTCCGTCGCTCGAAGTGATTATCGTCGACGATCCCGAAGCTGCGACGGCGATCGGGGAGACCCTATCACGGGCGGACGATCGACTGGCGGCTGAGACGGTACCGTCGGCGAGTGAGGCGCTCGATCGGTTGGCCGAGCGGGAATACGACGCTGTCGTCTCCGAATACCGACTCCCGGAAGGGGACGGACTGTCACTCCTGGAGACCATCAGAGAGGAACGAGCAAGCGAGATCCCGTTTATCGTGTTCACCTCGGAGAGCAGCGAAGACGCTGCGATCTCGGCTCTGAACCGCGGTGCTAATCGATATCTGCGGAAACAGGACACACAGGTAACGGAACTGGCCGACGCCGTGAAAACGGAGGTCGAGCGGTATCACGTCGAAAAGCGAAATCTATTGCTCGGTGACATCATCAAAGAACTCGACGATCCGGTGATGTTTCAGAACCGGGACGGCGAGTTCGAGATCGTCAACGAGGCCGTCGCGGACTACGCGGACATGTCGAAATCGGACCTGATCGGTACTGACGAGTACGCGTTTATGGACGAGCACGCCGCCGAAACGATCGAGTCGAACAAGAGGCGAGTCATCGAAGAGGAGACGGCACTACAGTACGAGATCCGGCCGGCGTTCCCGAAACGAGACGAGCGATGGTTCTCGACGCTTCGGTATCCACACTACGACGAGAACGGACGCGTGGACGGCACGATCGCGATCTGTCGGGACGTGTCCGAGTTGAAAGAAACGGAGCGGGAGTTGAGACAGAAGCGCGATCGCCTCGAGGAGTTCGCCGGGTTCGTCTCGCACGACCTCCGGAACCCGCTGAACGTGGCGAGCGGTCGGCTGGAATTGGTCAGAGACGACTGTGACAGCCCTCATCTCGAAGATATCGAGGTGGAACTAGAACGCATGGACGATCTCATCACGGATCTGCTGTCGCTGGCCCAACAGGGAGCGGTCGTCGGTGAAATCGAGCCGGTACAGCTACGGGAGGTCGTCACGCAGTGCTGGAACAGCGTCGAAACGCGCAATGCCGCCCTCGTCGTCGACGAGACACCGACAGTACGGGCCGATCCGAAGCGCCTGACGACGCTGCTGGAGAACCTGTTCAGGAACGCCGACCAGCACGGCGGCACCGACGTGACGGTCACGGTCGGCAGGCTGGACGACGGCTTGTACGTCGCCGACGACGGCGTCGGGATCCCCGCGGATGACCGGGAAGCCGTCTTCGAGACGGGCTACTCGACGGAGCGCGACGGGACGGGCTTCGGGCTGGCGATCGTCCGACAGATCGTCGAGGCACACGACTGGGAGATCAAGATCACGGACAGCGAGCACGGCGGCGCACGGTTCGAGATCACCGACGTCGATATCGTCAGTAGTGATAGCGCTCGCGCCGAAACGGGCGGATAGGGACGGAAGTCGTTTCGAGGCGGTCAGATCCACTCGGCGAATGACTCGGTTTCGCGACTCCGCCGGATGTACTCCCGTTGCATCCGCTCGATCGCGGTCGGTAGATCGATTCCGTCGTGGAGGTGCTCGCGAACGCGGGCTTTCTTCCAGCCACTAGGCGTCCTCCCCGTGCGCCACCGCGTTCGGATCGGGTCGAGATACGACGCGGCCGTCCGCTCGTCGATCCCCTGGACGTCGAGTCCGTACTCGGCGTACTCGAATATCTCGGCGAATATCTCGTCCGGGTCGGTCGTCCGCTCGCCGTCGGCGGTCAGCCAGGCCAGATCGGCGTCGAGCCCGTCCCGGGCGGCCGCGTAGAACGACGATTCTGCGGCGTGCCACGGCAGGTCAGCAAGCGGGTGCTCGGCGGCGACCAGCCCCCGTATCAACCCGGCTGTCAGCGCCTGCAGGCCGACGACGTCGGGGACTGTCGGCTGTGTGGGGAGCGGGCGGTACTCGATGCGAACCGAGCGTTCGTCGCCGGCTCCCTCGACGGGATCGCCACCGATGACACACCGTACCCACCGCCAGTAGGTGCCGCGCTTGTGTTCGAACTCCCAGTAGTTGTCCGTGTACTCGGCCCCGCCGCCGGTATCGAGCCAGTCGCTGAGAAACGGCGCGACGACGTCGTCCTCGCGCACCCGGTCGACGACCTCGGTCACGGTATCGAGATCCTCGGGGACCCGCACCTTCGGGTTTTCCGTGACGTTGACTGACTGCTCGAAAACGGCGATCCGGAGTTCGTGATGGGTCCGCTCGATCAGTTCGAAGGGGTCGTCCACGTCGGTGTAGAGGTCCGCAGGGAGAAACGGGGAGTTGCTCGCAAGCGCCACGAGCGGCCCCATCGTCCGGATCGCGACGTTGTAATACTCGGGGAAGGCCGCCGACTGCGGGATCTGCAGGTGCGGTTGGATCGACGTGGCCAGCGATTCGACGAGGATCGAAGGGAACGACTGCTCGACCCCCGGGACCGACAGCTCGATCGAACCGTCGGCGCGTTCGAGCAGATCGTTGTCGATCGCTACGTATCGCGGGTCGGTCCGCATGTTCGTCGCCAGCCTGACGCCGTCGATGTCCGTCGTCGCCGAGAGATACTCGACGGTTGCAGGGTCCGGCGGGATCGTCCACATCGCATCGAGAACGAGCGCACAGTTCTCCTCGCCCGCGGCCGCACGAGCCTTCGCGGTTTCCATCTCGATCGCGGTCGATTGCGCGTCCAGGCCGGCCGAATCAAACGTATTCGGATCGGTGTTGATCTCGGCGTTGTGCAGGCCCAGCTCCTTGCTGACCGCGTCAGTATCCTCGAAGATGCTCCCCGGGATCTGGTGGAGCCGACTCTGTTCGGTCGGGAGAACGGGGCCGCCACCGCTCCCGGGTTCTCCGGCGACCGCGTACACCTCCATCTCGAGCCCGATCGCGAAGCCGTCGTTATCCAGTGCTCCCGTCTCGAATTGCTGGTAGAGGAAGTCCGTCTGCTCTCGGACGCGGCTGTCGAACGTCTCGCGCGTGGCAGGATCGAGCGAGCGCGCCACCAGATCGGCCAGATCCGTCATTGCCGGCCATATGCGGCCCACGATGATAGTAGTACGTCCATCACTGTCCGGTGGCTCGAAGGTGCAGGACAGTCAGCTGACGAGCCGGTGGGTCAGACTTCGCAGGCCCAGTAAGAGACCGACGCGAGTCGATCGCCAAAGGGTAGCGATCCGAGTGTCGTATCGATTTTCCGAAACGTCGAGGCCGTGCTATTGGGAATCTGCCGGTAGAACCCGTACGGCAGGACGAAATCGTGTTCGCCGTTGACCAGTTGTAGTCCGACGTCGTCGAGCAGTCGGTTGACCTCCCACCGCGAGTACAGCCGCGACCCCATCGGCAGCGCCCAGTTGTAGATCGAACGCGTCGAGAAGCGATTGAACGTATCGAAGAAGACGACCTCACGCGAGACCCGACGCATTTCACTCAGGAACGACGCGGGCGTATCGGCGAGATGGAAGAACCGCATCGCGATCACGGCGTCGAAGTGATCGTCGGGGAACGGCAGACGGCCCGCGTCGCCGCGCATGAGCTCGAGGTGATCACTGACGCCGGCAGCCTGAGCCTTCTGACGGCCCTGCTTGAGCATCGGGCCCGAAATGTCCAGTCCGACGACGTCCGCACCGCGTTCAGCCAGCATCACGGTAAACCGACCCGTCCCGCAGGCGATCTCCAGCACATCGGTATCCTCGACCGGTCCGATCGCATCTAACACAGCCTGTTTCTCCCGCCGGTCGATCAGGCGGCCACCACGCGAGAAGCGCTTCTCCTCGTACTCCTCGGCGATGTCGTCGGCCTGGTACCACTCCTGTCCTTTCACGGTGTCAGGAATGTCCTCAGCGTAGGAATAAAACGATACTGATACGGATTGCTGTAAGACCCTTCCGTGTCGGCCGCCTGCGATCAGGGCGGAAAATCGTCACAGCGATCCATCCGAAACGGACCAGCGAGCGGACGGCCTCGCGTGCGTTCGGCAGTATGGTATGAAGGTGCAACTCACACAGGAGTCTCAATAGACCTTATATAGATAGTATTCTTTGCATATGAATATAGACAAGTTTTACCAGTGACGGTGATCGAGTTGGGTGTATGAGTACGACTACCGAAGGCGTGCGCCCGGAGGTTAGCTTCACTGACAGCACCGTTCGCGACCGACTCAAGGAGCTGCCGCCGAGCGCGAAGCTCGTAGCGAAGGTACTAGAAGACAGCCCGCCGCTGTCACAGGGAGAACTCGCGGAGGCGTCGCTGCTTCCCGACCGGACGGTCCGATACGCCCTGAACCGCCTGGACGAGGCCGACCTGGTCGGCTCGCGGTACAGCTTCCGGGACGCACGCAAGCAGGTGTACTTTCTGGCCGATCAACGATAGTCCGGAACGGCCGGCGGACGCGGCGCTTTTGTGTTCTGGTCCGCTCGATGGCTATATGGACGATCTCGAAGCCGAGTTGGCCCGTGCACGCGAGTTAGACGTGAGCGCACTGGCCGACGCCATCGAATCGATCGGTTTCGAGTGTACTCGCTGTGGCGGCTGCTGTACGGCCGAAACACCGGACGACGGCGATGCAGTCGAGCCACACACGGCAACCATCTTCCCCGACGAGATCCGGACGCTGCAGGACAGCGAGGACTACGACTTCCGTGACGTCGCCAGACCGATGCCGTACGGCCTGACTGAGGGGGACGACGGGCCCGAAGGCGAGACCTTCGAGTGGGCGCTCCAGACCGACGACTGTGGTGACTGTACGTTCTACCGCGAAAAGGACGGAGTCGGTGCGTGTACGGTCCACCAGAACCGACCGCTGATCTGTCAGACCTATCCGTTTAGCCTCGCTCTCGGTGGCACGAGCCAGCCGATGGGCGAGGCGGTCGATAGTGCGGGACTCGTCCGGGCCCACGAATGCGAAGGGTTGGGGCGGGATATCTCCAGGCCCGACGCCGAGGCACTCGCGGCAACGCTCAAAGAACGGGCAATCCGAGAGCTCGAGGAGGCAATCGCGGTTCGCGAGCAGTACACCCCGGTCGACGGCGACGGCATCGTCGTCTATGACTCCGAGGGACCAAAACAGGTCGACGGGACGCCGTGGGAACCGCGTGAGTGAGACCGCGCTCGGCGGCACTTTCATAATAGAGGGGTACAATCAACCGAACGGTGGTTTACCCTTGGAGATCTCAGATAAACTCCTGTGTCTGTTCAGTGCGGACGTATCAGCCGAAGACGATCGCTACGTGATCGAGGTGCCGCGCCGCGAGATCGAGACCGGATCGATCGATCCGGACGAGACCTATCGCGTCGCGTTGATCGCAGGCGATGAGG
This sequence comes from Halapricum desulfuricans, assembly GCF_017094465.1. Classification (NCBI taxonomy): domain Archaea; kingdom Methanobacteriati; phylum Methanobacteriota; class Halobacteria; order Halobacteriales; family Haloarculaceae; genus Halapricum; species Halapricum desulfuricans. Next base: position 630,758 of record NZ_CP064791.1, on the reverse strand, counting down.
ACGACGACGCGAAAACGACGGAAACCGGGACCCCCTCGGAGCCACAGCCGCCGGTCGAGAACGGGGAGATCCGCTACGTCGAAATCGAGGACATCGGCAAGCAGGGCGACGGGATCGCGCGCGTCGAGCGCGGCTACGTCATCATCGTCCCCGGTGCCGAAGTCGGCGACCGCGTCAAGGTCGAGATCTCGGAAGTCAAGTCCAACTTCGCGGTGGGCGAAATCATCGAAGAGGATATCTGACCCGGTCGATCGCACTCTCATTCTGCGGCCGGCGGACAGAGCGCCGTCAGCTGCGTGTCGGCGAAAACGCCGCCTCTAGTCGACGAACTCGACGTTCGTATCGCAGACCGGACACTGCTGGACGTCCTCGGATCGGTCGGGGTCCGATCTCGTACCTGTCCATCCACATTCGGGACACATGACTGGTTCGGGCATCGTCCGACCATCGAACAGGAACGCACAAGAAACACAACGGTTTCCGGACGGTTCCGAGGCACTCGATCCGCTCGCCTGTGGAGGCACGACGCGCGTCCGGCGAAAATGGAGTGACGCTGGCAACAGCAGTGGTGTCGCGGCCGTTACTCGACCGTGACGCTCTTCGCCAGGTTGCGTGGCTTGTCGATCGACCGACCGAGAATCGAAGCGGTGTGATAGGAGACGAGCTGGAGCTGGACGTTCGCGAGGACGGCCGCAGTGCGGGGATGCGCTTCGGGAATTCGGAGCACGTGGTCGGCGTATCGCTCGACGTCGCTTTTGCCGTCAGTGACGGCAATCACCGGTGCGTCGCGGGCTTCGACCTCTTTGACGTTGCCGATGGTCTTTTGCGCCAGTTCGTCGTCGCCGGTGACGACCGCGAACACGGGCGTCTGGTCGGTCACCAGCGCCAGCGGGCCGTGTTTCAGCCCACCGGCGGCGAAGCCCTCCGCGTGTTTGTACGTAATCTCCTTCATCTTCAGCGCGCCTTCGAGCGCGACCGGATAGTTCAATCCACGGCCGATGAAGAAGTACGCATCGGACGCCGCGTACGTGTCGGCGACCTCGCGAGCGGCCGATCCGTCGAGCACTTCCTGGACTTGTCCGGGGAGATCACGGAGCGAGCTGATGATTTCGCGAGTGCCGTCGGTGCTGGTCATCCCGAGTGCCAGCAGGTTCAACGAGGCCAGTTGCGAGGCGAAGGTCTTGGTCGCGGCGACGCCGATCTCCGGACCGGCCCGGATGTAGAAGACGTGATCGGACTCCCGGGCGACCGTCGAGCCGACGACGTTCGTCACGCCGAGCGTGCGCGCACCGCGGCGCTGTGCCTCCCGAAGCGCCGAGAGCGTGTCAGCAGTCTCTCCGCTCTGTGTGACGCCGATCACGAGCGCGTCGCCGATCGGTGGCGGCGAGGTGGCGAATTCGCTGCTCCGGAACGCCTGGGCGGGGATCCCAGCCTGTCGGAACAGCTCGGCCCCGTACAGTGCCGCGTGATAGGAGGTCCCGGCGGCGACAAACTGGACGCCACGCGGGTTGAGATCCGCCAGTTCGCCGATGTCCACCGACCCGCCGAGTTCGTCGACTCGCTCCGAGAGACTCTGGCGGAGCGATCGGGGCTGTTCGTGGATCTCCTTGAGCATGTAGTGATCGTAGCCGCTCTTGCCGGTCTCTTCGGGATCCCAGTCGACGGTGTCGACCGTCTTCTCGACGGGCTCGCCCGCGAGCGTCGTGACCCGCCAGCCGTCGGGACCGAGCACGGTGAACTCGCCGTCGTCCAGGTAGACGACGCGATCCGTGTGATCGCGAAACGCGGGGACGTCACTCGCGAGATAGTACGCATCATCGTCAATGCCCAACACCAGCGGCGAATCGTTGCGTGCGGCGAAGATTCGATCGACGCCGGCGATCACGACCGCGACTGCGTAGCTGCCTTCGAGTCGGCCGACAGCCGACCGGACGGCGGCCTCCGGATCGGCACCGCCACGGAGTGCATCCTCGACGAGGTGCGGAACGACTTCCGTGTCCGTATCCGAGCGGAACGTGTGGCCCGCAGCGGCCAGTTCGTCACGGAGCTCCTGGTAGTTCTCGATGATCCCGTTGTGGACGACGGCAACGTCACTCGAGCAGTCCTGATGCGGGTGAGCGTTCTCGTCGGTCGGCGGCCCGTGCGTGCTCCAGCGCGTGTGTCCGATCCCGACGCTGCCGTCGATCGACCGCCCCTCCAGCGCGCCCCGTAGTTCGTCGATCTCGCCCGCTTTCTTGCAGATATCGACCGATTCGTCGGCCAGCGCAACTCCCGCCGAGTCGTAGCCTCGATATTCGAGCTTCGAGAGCCCGTGGACGAGTACGTCCAGCGTCTCCACGCCGCGGCCGACAGCGCCGATGATCCCACACATCAGCGACGCACCTCCGTGCCCTCACGAACCTGTCCGTCGACCGTCACGCCGGTGTCGAGGTGGGCGTTCGGGCCGACGAGCGAGCCGGGTGCGAACCCGACGTTTCCGTCCGCGCGAACGCGGTCCGCGATCACGGCCCCGAGATCCTCGTCCTCGAATATCTCGTTTCCGACCCGGACGTCGGCGGGGCCGCCCGAGACGACGCTGTTCGGACCGAGTCGGACGTGCTGGCCCGTCACTGTATCCAGCAGCGTCGATCCGGCCCCGACGCGGGCGTCCACGTCCAGCACGCTGTTCGCGACGGTCGCGTTGGCACCGACCGTGACGTTGCGCCCGAGCGCGCTATGCGGGCCAACCACTGCACTGGGGCCGATCTCGCAGTCCGGGCCGATCACGACCGGCGGCTGTAGCGTCGCGTCGTCGTGGACGATCGCCGTCTCGTCGACCCAGACGCGATCGTCGCGCTCGGGCTCGTCGGCCAGCCCATAATCGAGGATCTCCGCTGCGACGACGAGCAGATCCCAGGGATAGGAGGCATCAACCCACAGGCCGTCGGTCTCGACGCCGCGAACCCGTCCGTCGTCGAGTTCGCGCGACAGCGTCGTCGTCAGCGCGAGTTCGCCCGCCTCGCGCGGCGTGTCGTCGATCGCCCCGAAGATGTCGTCGTCGAACGCGTAGATCCCGGCGTTGATCAGGCGGTATTCGTCGGTCCGGGGTTTCTCGATGAGTTCCTGGACAAGCCCGTCTCGCAGTGTGACCGCGCCGTACTGGCGGGCGTCCGGACCTTCGAGAACCGCCAGCGTCGGCTCGCCGTCGCCCCGATCGAACGCTCGGCAGACGTCCTCGACAAGTGTGCTGTCGATGAGACAGTCGCCGTTAACCACGAGCATCGACCCCTCGACGTGCTCGCGGGCCTGCAACAGCGCGTGACCGGTTCCGAGCTGTTTGTTCTGGCGGACGTACGTGATCGGAACGTCACGGTATGTCGGCCCGAAGTGGTTCTGCACGCGGTCGTGCTTGTAGCCGACGACGACAACGAGATCCTCGGCACCCGCGTCGACGAGCGCATCAAGTACGTGTTCGAGTATCGGACGGTTCGCCGCAGGGAGCATCGGTTTGGGACGGTTGCGCGTGAGCGGCCGCAATCGCGTTCCCTCGCCAGCGGCCAGGACGACGGCAGTATCGACCATACTGACCCAACGGTGACGAGTACCCTTAACGTTCTGGACTCCGACACGTGCTGCACTCGTCGGGGGCGTCCCGCCGGCAAGCCCCGAGAACTGTGGCGCGCGACACGCCAACGCAGTCGCTCACGGATTTGAATGCAGAGAAGCGCCCGGAGCGGGATTTGAACCGGATGCAGACGTGCTCGCTCACGTTCGTTCGCTGCGCGCGACTGCCAGGGTTCAAATCCGTCTATAACGCATTTACGGCTCGCAGTTTGCTCGCCGAAAAAGTACGCCCGGAGCGGGATTTGAACCCGCGTCACGACCGTGACAGGGTCGTATGATGGGCCACTACACCATCCGGGCTTGCTGCACTCCTTCGTACCGGGGTCCTAGTATTAAGGCTTTCCAAACGGAGCCGCAGTGCGTGGCGTTGACGCACGTCACGTGAGAGGCGCTGCCCCCGACACGAACAAGCACGGGACAGGTTCCTAGGACTATATCGACAGAAACTGTCACAACGGCCAGCACAGCGTCGAAGACGAGCAAAAAGAACCCTGCGATCACCCACACAGCCGTGGTCTGCATGGCACGCAGTTCCGACTGACACTGGTGGCTATACGTTCGTACAGATATCCGGCACGACGGCGTGTCGAATCATTTCGAAATGGGATAGCCACCAGTATGAGACGTCTGCGTGCTCGAAGACGTACGTTCGGTCCCCGAAGCTGGACAGAGAGATCGATCCGGCGAGCGGCGGATGGTAGGCGTGACGAAAAAACGAGTGATTGGGAAGTACCGCCGATCGCTACAGGGGAGCCTGGATAACGCTCGTCGCGTTCGCATCGTCGATATCGACAGTCACGTTGCCCATATCGATAGCCAGGTAGTTGTCTGTCACCGGATTGATCGTCCCGGACTCACCGTCGGCGTCCGGGTGGATCCCGGAGACGAGCGTCCCGGTTTCGGCGAGTGGCTCATCGAGTGTCACCGTCAGCCCGTTCGATTCGGATTCGATAACTTGCTCGAGGCCGATCAGCACCATGTCGCCGGTGGCGTTGGTGCCGTATACGGCGACGTAGAACGGTGGTTGTTCGTAGAGCGCGTTCGCGATAGCGACGGTCGATCCATTACTGGTCTGGTCTTCGAAGGTGATCGAAGCCGCAGGCTGTTGCTCGACCGCTTCGACAGTCACGTTGGCGGTGTCACTGGCGAGAATCGCCTCGGTGATCGGGTCGACCGTGCTGGCGTTGCCGTCCTCATCAGGGTGGACGGCGGCGACCAGCGTCTGGTTCTCTTCGATCGGTTCTTCGAAAGAGACCGTGAGGTTACTCGTCTCGTTATCGCTGACCTGAGCCGCACCGAGCAGCGTCTCTGGCTCGCCGGTCGAGTTGTTCACCGTCCAGACGGCTCCGTAGTACGGTGTTTCGTCGTTCGAGGCGTTCGCGATCGTGACGTTCGCACCGTCACTGGTCTGATCTTCGAAGGTGATCGACGCTTCGGGTGGCTGCTCGACCGTTTCGACAGTCACGTTGGCGGTGTCACTGGCGAGGATTGCCTCGGTGATCGGGTCGACTGTGCTGGCGTTGCCGTCCTCATCAGGGTGGACGGCGGCCACGAGCGTCTGGTTCTCCTCGATCGGTTCCTCGAAATCGACTGTGAGGTTACTCGTCTCGTTTTCGGTAACTTGCGCGGCACCGAGCAGCGTCTCAGGTTCGCCAGTTTCGTTATTTACCGTCCAGACAGCCCCATAGTAGGGCGTCTCGTCGTTCGAGATGGCGGCGATCGTGACGCTGGTGCCGTCACTGGTCTGATCCTCGAGGGTTACCGACGCTTCGGGTGGCTGCTCGACCATCTCGACAGTCACGTTGGCGGTGTCACTGGCGAGGATTTCGTCGGCAACCGGGTCGACCGTGCTGGCGTTGCCGTCTTCGTCAGGATGGACAGCAGCCACGAGCGTCTGGTTCTCTTCGATCGGCTCCTCGAAGGAGACCGTGAGATTACTCGTTTCGTTGTCGCTGACCTGCGCGGCACCGAGCAGCGTCTCGGGTTCACCGATCTCGTTGTTCACCGTCCAGACGGCTCCGTAGTACGGTGTCTCGTCGTTCGAGATGTTTGCGATCGTGACGCTGGTACCGTCACTGGTCTGATCCTCGAAGGTTACCGACGCTTCGGGCGGCTGTTCGACCATCTCGACAGTCACGTTGGCGGTGTCACTGGCGAGGATTTCGTCGGCAACCGGGTCGACCGTGCTGGCGTTACCGTCCTCGTCAGGGTGGACGGCGGCCACGAGCGTCTGGTTCTCTTCGATCGGCTCCTCGAAGGAGACCGTGAGATTACTCGTTTCGTTGTCGCTGACCTGCGCGGCACCGAGCAGCGTCTCGGGTTCACCGGTCTCGTTGTTCACCGTCCAGACGGCTCCGTAGTACGGTGTCTCGTCGTTCGAGATGTTTGCGATCGTGACGCTGGTACCGTCACTGGTCTGATCCTCGAAGGTTACCGACGCTTCGGGCGGCTGCTCGACCATCTCGACAGTCACGTTGGCGGTGTCACTGGCGAGGATTTCCTCGGCAACCGGGTCGACCGTGCTGGCGTTACCGTCCTCGTCAGGGTGGACGGCGGCCACGAGCGTCTGGTTCTCTTCGATCGGCTCCTCGAAGGAGACCGTGAGATTACTCGTTTCGTTTTCGGTAACCTGTGTCGCTCCGAGGAGCGTCTCAGGTTCGCCAGTCTCGTTGTTCACCGTCCAGACGGCTCCGTAATACGGCGTTTCGGAGTTCGAGGCGTTTGCAATCGTGACGTTCGCGCCGTCGCTGGTCTGATCCTCGAACGTGATCGAGGCTTCGGGCGGCTGCTCGACCATCTCGACAGTCACGTTGGCGGTGTCACTGGCGAGGATTTCCTCGGCAACCGGGTCGATCGTCGCTGCGTCACCGTCCTCGTCAGGGTGGACGGCGGCGACCAGCGTCTGGTTCTCCTCGATCGGCTCTTCGAAATCGACTGTGAGGTTACTCGTCTCGTTTTCGGTAACTTGCGTGGCACCGAGCAGCGTCTCAGGTTCGCCAGTCTCGTTGTTCACCGTCCAGACGGCTCCGTAATACGGCGTTTCGGAGTTCGAGGCGTTTGCGATCGTGACGTTCGCGCCGTCGCTGGTCTGATCCTCGAAGGTGATCGATGCTTCAGGCGATGTCGCCTCGCCGAAGATCGCTACCTCGCCATGCATGCGCGTCTGCACGCTGATAATGCTATCCTCGCTCACCTGATCAGACCCGACGTCGAAACTGATCTGTTCCGTCTCTCCCGGGTTGAGTGCCCAAGGCCGGTACTCGATCAGTTCACCATCGATGCGGAGTTCGACCGCCTGGATCGCAGGCGCTGCTCCGGGATTGGTGATGTCGGCGGTGACAGTGACGTTCTCACCGTCCTCGACGCTCATATTCGAAACGTTGAACGAGTCGTCTGTCTGATTCAATGCTGTCTGGGCTGCGTTCCGCTCGCCGGCGACGTCCGCCGCGAGCGCAGTGCCCGTCAGTGTCGCTACCCCGATCGCAAGGAATATCACGACTGCTGATGTGCGTTTTACTCTATCTTCTATCACTATTTACTCAACCTCGTCAGAACCCCACAAACCCCGCGTATGTAAAGGGTAGAGACGCTTTAGAGCAGTTATTACGCCGAATCAGGTGCGTACTCACAGTAAGCGACCAGTAGAGAAAACCTCGAAAAGTAGAAACGTTAGTACAGGCAGCTTTCGGGCATGCGGGCCACACCACTCGTCTCTTTGGCTCTCTGTCGCCGCCAATCGGGGTGCTGCTTCGGTGTCTTCCCGTCAGTAGTACTCACGTATGTCGTCTTTCGGACGGGATACTCTCTGATATGGACGTCTTTCTCCCGAGCAGGCCTCCGCCAGATTCGGTCTGTAGAGGTCCAGGTCCGATCTAGTCACCCCATCGACGGTTCCTCATCGGGAGTTTCGCCAGTCGGGGGGTTCCGACCTCTGCCGAACGGTGGAACGCAACTCTCCTGACGAAACCACTGGACTCCTCCGATACTCTCACACAGTCCTTGACTCGACACTGAACTGGTCTTCTCAGAGTGCAAGAATCTATATCTATTTTTAATGTTCTTTGCAGTTCTCTTCTCAGTATGGCCATACGCAGCAGCGACAACGGCCAGACCAGGCGAAATTTCTTGAAGCTCGCTGGCACAATGTCAGCTGGGGCGGTCATCTCGCGCCACACGGGCGAGATCGCGCAGGCGCTTCAGCAGGCGACAGACGGGCCTGTCGAGGTCGCCTGGCTACAAGGACAGAGCTGTTCAGGTTGCACGATATCACTCCTCCAGGGACAGTATCCGACCCTGGAGGAGACCTTGAGCGAGTTCCGGATGGAACTGACGTTCCACCCCACGCTCATGGCGGAACACGGCGAGGCAGCCATCGAGTCGATGAGCAAGTCGCCGGACATACTCGTCCTCGAGGGATCGGTGCCGACCGAGATTCCGTCCGCCGCGACGCTTGGCGAGACACCGGACGGGACGAGCAAGCCGCTCGTCGACTGGATCGACGAGTTGGCCCCCGAGGCCGAGTACGTGGTCGGCGTGGGCAACTGTGCAGCCTTCGGCGGCTGGCCGGCGGCGGAAAACAAGAATCATCTCCACGACGTCGGCGAGAACGTCACGGGAGCGAAGGGGCTCCAGTTCGAGCAACGTTATCAACCCGGCGTGCTCGGCCCGAATTTCACCGCCGGATCGGGGCTTCCGGTCATCAATCTCGGGGGGTGTCCCCCGCATCCCGATTACATACTCTTGACGATCGCGACGGTCCTCAACGGCCACGAGCCGGATCTCGACCGGTATCAGCGACCAAAGCCGTTCTACGAACCGCTCGTCCACGACAACTGCAAGTGGCGCGGCTATTTCGACCGCGGCGAGTTCGCGGACAAACCCGGCGAGGAGGGGTGTCTGTACCAGGTGGGGTGTGCCGGACCGTACACGAACTGTGACGACCAGACCCGGCTGTGGAACGACGGGACGAGCGTCTGTCTCAACGTGGGCGCGCCGTGTATCGGCTGTATGGAGCCCGGGTTCTGGGATCGCTTCCAGCCGCTGGACAAATCAGTCGAGCGACAGAACATCTTCGGCGTCGACGTCGAGACAGCCGGGCTAGCCGCGGTCGGCGCCGGTGTGGTCGGTATCGGTGCGCACGCCGGCCGGAAAGCGATGGGGTACGGGAAGTCCGAACAGGGCGGCAACGGCGGCCAATCGGACGCCGCCGATGCGGAACTCACGGCGGACGTCGACGAGCAGCCGGACGCGGAAGCCGGAGACGACAAATCGGTGTGATCTACTATGGTAGAAGTGAAAATCGACCCGACGACACGCATCGAAGGCCACCACGGGATGGAGCTGCAAGTAGAGGACGGACAGATAGCGGAGGCCAAAAGTACGATGAAGATGTTCCGAGGGGCCGAAATCATCACCGTCGGTCGGTCACCACGGGACGCCGCACAACTCACAGGAAAAGTCTGTGGCGTCTGTTTCATCTGTCATCGGATCGGCTCGTCGCGGGCGACCGAAGACGCGGCGATCAACGCCGGTGCCTTCGACGGGATCCCGGAGCACGCCAAGATTCTCCGGGACGCGGTCGAGGGCATCTTCTTCCTGTGGAACCACGCGATTCACCTGTTCGCCCTCGTCGGTCCCGACTACAGCGACGCAGTCGCTGACACGGGATTCGACCGTCTCGATCCGCTCGAGGGCGATGGATACCAGGGGGCACTCGAAAACCAGCGAAAACTCATGCAAGCGCTGGCGGAGTTCGGCGGGCGCGCTCCCCACCCGCTCGCGTTCGTCCCCGGCGGGGTCGCGACGAATCCGGACGTCTCGACGGTACAGACCGTCAAGTCCCGCGTCCGGGAGGTCAGCAACTGGCTCGGACCGACGGATGCGGTTCCGGACGTCCTCGAGAACGTCCAGAACGGGGAGTTCGATCCCGAACTGGGGGAAGGGCTCCACGACGTGGTTTCGATCCTCGTGGCCGCGGCCAGAGAAGGCGCTGCCGACCTCGGATCGGGGCCGAACCGCTACTACAGCAACGGACTGTTCAGGGAGCCCGAATCCGGCGAACGGATCTTCAAGCGCGGCGTGTATCGCGACGGGTCCTTCGAACCGATGACGAAAGACGAAATCGTCGCTGCGATCTCCGAAGACACGGAGTACTCGTACTACACCGAAGAATCGGCCGGGAAGCCGACCGAGGCCCAACCACCGGAGCCGGAACCCGAGAAAGACGGCGCCTACTCGTGGGGGAAAGCACCCAGATTCGACGGCGAGACGATGGAGGTCGGACCGCTCGCCAGGCTCACGATCTCGGGGTACGACCCGTTCGACCTCCGGGCGAACCTGGGCGGGGGTTTCGACGAGAGCAATACGCTCAACCGCCTCATCGCCCGCGCACAGGAGGTACTGATCGTCCGCGACCGGGTACTCGATCTGCTGGACGCGTTCGACCCGAACGAGCCATTGATGGCCGACTTCCCGGACAATTACACCGGGAAGGGGGTCGGTCTCTGGGAACCGTCCCGGGGGACGCTCTCTCACTACGTGGACGTCGAGGACGGGGAGATCGAACGCTACCAGATCATCACGCCGACGCTGTGGAACATCGGGCCGCGGGACGGCGAGGGCAACCCATCGATCATCGAGGGAGCCATCGTCGGCGACGAGGTCGCGGACATCGAGAACCCGATCAACGTGATGCGGACGATCCGCTCGTTCGACCCGTGCCTGGCCTGTTCGGTCCACGTCGACAGCCCGGAGGGGTCCTACGAAACCGAACTCAAACCGGCGTCGCCGGGGGGGATGACCGATGTCGGAAGCGACTGACGGCGGAGGCGAGTCGCCGGCGGACGGCTCCGACGGCGCCTCGAGTCTGCTCGACAGGGGCCGACAGCTCTGGCGGACAGCCAGGTCCGACATCATCGAGACCGACGACAGGGTCGCACAGCTTGAGACGGCCGAGCGCCAGTCGGTCGAGCGTCATTCGATAGGGAACCGCCTGAGCCACTGGATCCAGGCGATCCTGTTTTTCCTGTTACTGTGGACCGGGCTGGCGATCTGGACGGGCAACTACTTCTTGCTCGAATCGGGCATCTGGGGCGGCTACTACGTCGCGTTCGGGATCCACATGTGGACCGGGATTCTGATCGTGGCGATCACGTTCGTCGTCTTTCCCTACTATTACGTGTTGGTCGACAAACACCACCAGCTGCTGGAGATGGCGGATATTCAGGTCAGCTTCGATATCGCCGAGGCGTTCGTCGGTCTCAAAAAGTACATGCCGTACTACCACGACGCGCGCCGGGCCTACGACGAGGACGAGGGCGACTGGATCGCTCACCACCCGATGCAGAAGACCTTCTTCTGGTGGATCGCCATCTTCATCGGAATTCTCGCGCTTACTGGCTTCGGTATGTATCGGGAGATGGCGACCGAGTCGACCTGGTGGATCGACGCGCTCGGATTCATGTCGGGCTGGCTGGCACTGGAGACGCTCAAGCAGATCCACCTGCTGCTGGCCTTTATTACCGCAGTGATGGTCATGTTTCACATCTACTTCGCGGTCCTGCCGAGCAACTGGGACGTGCTCAGGTCGATGGTATTCGGTGACGTGAACGCGTACATCGTCCACAGCGAACGTGAGGAGCCAGCAGACGAGCAGTCGTCCGACGGCGGACCGAGCCCGGCGGCCGCGGACGGCGGGCCAACGGCCGAACGAAAGGCCGGGGGAGCGTCCCCTGGCGACCGCGACTCGGTACGCGGTGGTGAGCGAACCGATGAGTGAGCACTCGCACGTCGCCGTCGTCGGGGTCGGCAATCCGATCATGGGTGACGACGGCGTCGGCGAGCACGTCATCGAGGAGCTTCGTGACGAGGGGCTCCCGGATGGCGTCGTCGCGACTCACGCCGGCACGACGGCGTTTTTCGCGCTGGAGGCGATGAGCGGGGCCGACTACGCGATCGTCGTCGACGCGGTCGCGGTCGAGGATGCGTCTCCCGGAGCAATCCACCGGTATCGCTACCGCGAGGGATCGTTCGACGGCTCACCGCCCGACGTGCTGATGCACGACTTCTCGTTCTCGGACGCGTTACAGGCCGGAAAAGATCCCTACGACCTGCCGGAGGAGTTGCTCGTGATCGGCGTCCAGCCGGCCGATACCGAACCAGGTACCGAGTTGAGCGATACCGTGGCTGAGCGGATCCCCGAGGTGATCGATCTCGTCCGTGAAACGATCGCGGCGCGTACCCGATCGGAGGTCGAGTTATGAACACCCGCTGGTACTGCACGGACTGCGAGACCGAGATCGACCGAGAAGAGATCGACGACCACGAGTCGGATGGCCATCACGTCCGGGGCGTGCTCAGACCCGAGCGGCTGCTCTCGAACGACCCCTGGACGTTCGGGAACGAAGCCGACGACGATCGGTGATCTCAGTCCCCGTTCGCCGTCGGGGGTTACGGCGGGAATCCGTACTTGGTGACGTACTGGGCGAGGCCGCTGAGGTAGGCGACGATCCACAGGGTGACGTAGCCGGCGACGCCGATCCGCAGCCGGGAGCGCCAGTGATCCATCCGATCGCCACCGATCTCCGAGAGCAGGAGGTCTTCGTCGTAATCGTGATAGAGGTCGTGCTCCCACTTCGCGCGGAAGATCCGAACGATACCCGTCAGCGCGAACGCGAGAAACGCGTACGCGTGCAAACCGACGACGGCGTGCAGGACGCTGAACCCGTAGAATTGCTCGAGGAGGTTCGGGAGCATCCACACGACCATCGGGATCGTCGTCAGCGCGAGCCCGGTGAACACGATGGAGAGATGGCGGACGAGCACGCTCCAGGTGACGGGATCGTTCTCGATCACGATCCAGGCCCCGTACAGAAAGCAGGGGAAGCTTATCGTCACCGCGACGACGACCAGCGTCGCCACCGTCCCGTCGGCCAGCCCGAGCATTACCGGTCGTACGGACGGGATCGTTAAAGAGTACCCGAAGGACATCCGATCAGAGGAACGACAGACCGGGCTGGCTGCCCAAGTCGGTACGTGGCGGACGCGCGATCACAGGGAGCTACGTATCGGAGTTCGACGGACCAAGGGTGTATAGGACAGCGTCGTGGCGGAGGTAGTACACGATGGCACCGAGCCCGCTGAGTGCGAGAAGGCCCCCGTTTCCGGCCTGTACAACCAGGATCGGACCGGCGAGGATCAACAGCGCACCGAGCCCGACCAGCGCGACCGAGAGCAGTCGGCGGAGGCTCGTACTCTGGTAGCACTCCTCGCACAGCGCCCGTTCGGGCGGATTGCGGGTGAGGACCCGGGCCGACGTCTTCTGATCGCCGCTCTGGAACCACGTGGCCAGTAGCCCGCCGAATCCGGTTAGGACCCCAGTGAGGAGCAAGCCGGTATGGAGACCGATCGTCTGATCGAACAGCTGTCGTTCGACATCGGCGAACAGCGAGGCGTCGACCACGCCAAGGAGAACGGCGGGAACGACGACGAAGCCAACAATGCCCAGCAGTAGGTGCGTGTAATCGTTTTTGTACTGGCTGAACAGCGGATCGGTGAGCGTCCGCTCGTGGTCCTCACAGAGTGGTTTTCCACATTCACCACAGACAGCCGTGGCCGGATCACCGTCGTGTTCGCAGGTCAGGTGCCGGGACGTTTTCTTGACGCGATCGCTCATCGGTCGTCACCCCCATCGAAAGATTCACTGCTGTCCTCAAGCCGCTCCGCGGGTTCGGAGTCGAGTTCCGGAGCGTCCGCCGTTTTGTTTGCCTGTTCCTCGAACGCAGGTTCGTTCGGGCGGGTGCGTCGGCCGCCGCCGACGCCAGTCAGGCCCTCTTTGATCTTACTGATGAGATCGCTATTGAGCTCCGACGAGGCCGAGCGTGCCCGTACTTCGACGTCCGATTTACCGCGAGTTTCGAGGCCACCCTCGTCGGATCGCACCAGGCGGTCTTTCGACTCGTCGAACGAGGAGACTTCGGACTGTTCGGTCATCGACGTGAACTCCCCCGTCACTTCGATTTCGGCGTAGACTACACCTTCGTCCCCGTATTCGCGTTTCACCTCCAGCTGCCCGGGCTGGTCGTCTCCCTTCTCGTTTTCCGAGCCGGTGATCTGGAAGACGCCGTCTCTGTTCGGCGCCGGTTCCGGATGTGCCGGCGGGTCGATGCTCAGGATCGTCATCGCCTCCCGGCGACAGACGGTTTCGACCCGGTCGAACGCCTCCGAGGGGCGATCGTTCACCGTCACCTTGCCGGTAGTGACTTCGCGAGTGTCCCCGGCGAGCGCCGCAGGATCGACCTGGAGCTTGCCACGGATCCGCACCTGGTGGGAGACACTGAGATTGCCGTTCGTGCTGCTGTCGGGGGTCCAGAACGGCGTGCCGGTCCGATCGTAGAGTCCACGAATCATCGTTCCAGTGAGCGTGTGGTTCTCGATCTGGCCCCGGAACGTCGCCGAAACGTCGCCGAGGCCCAGCAGTTCCTTGACCGGGCCGAGGACGTCGTACCGGAGCGTATCGCCTTTGGTGATCGAGCGGCCACGCCACTCGACGCGCTTCTTTTCGGGATTGTACGTGTAGTCGGCCGCTTCCTTCTGGTCGGCCAGAAACGAGATGTCGTTGAACGTCGAGTCCATATCGAGGCGGAAGTTATTGATCGTGAGCTGTCCCGCACCCCCTGCACGTTCGGCCTCGGGCGCGTCGCTCGGGAATTCGATCTCGATCGACAACACACCCTGCCCCTCGAATCTTCGTGCGAGTTCCTCGATGTCTCTGTTGATCGTCACGTCCTTGACGCTCAGTTTGTTTTCGATGTACTTCCGAGCATCGCGGTGCAGATCCGCTCTGATGACGACGGGAAGCTGATCGCTGGGGAAGTCGACGATGTCGTATTCGTGCTCGACGTATGCGATCTCGTCGTCCTGGAGGGCCTGATCGATCTCCGTCGCACTCCAGTCCCCTTCGAGCTGCACGGTTCCGTTTTCCGGCAACCCCTCGACGCTGAACCGCTGGGTCGTGACGTTATCCTGATGGGCCTCGTCCCCCTGAGACAGCGGAGGGAGGCGGCTCAGCGCAACGAACAGGTCCGTCTGGGGATACCCCGACGCCAGTGCCAGCGACCTGTCGCCGTTCGCTGACGTCAACCGTTCTAGCAGACTGACAGGTGGATTGACACGGTCGCGCTTGGCGTTGTTGTCCGGATCGATCTTCCCGCGTACCTTGCCATCCACCGAATGACTACTCTTGTATTCGTCAGCCGTGATGTTGAATTTCAAATTCAGACGCTCCAGCAGCTCTACTTCGAACAAGTTCCTACGTATTTCTGATAAGTCAACTGCCATTGCAAGAATAGATGACCACTCTGTATTAACCAGTTTTGGTAAGTTCTCCAAAATTATGGGTTGCAATAATTATTTTGTTACTAATGAGATGGCTTTCCGGGAATTACAGAACATTCGGCAACACTGAGAGCTGCGTGTCCTGGCAACACACATCGTATCGCCGACCCGGCGAACGGAGATGTCAGTAGTGTCGACCTAACGCACGTTCCTCGGACTGTGACGAACGATACGCGTAAGGCCACGGAAATCGAATCCCGGACCGATGGACGCGTCCGGCTCCACGCCGCCAGACCCAGACGAGTCGGCGGCCAGTGCGGAGACGGGAGATACAGGCGAGTCGAGCACCGACGGGGAAGAGCTCTCGACTGGACAGCTCCGCGATCGGGTCGAGCAGAAGTACGACTTCGACGATTTCGGCCCGACCGACATGGCCGAGATGACCGCCGAAGAGTGGGAGGCGGCGTTCGACGCCGACAGCTGGATCACCGGTCAAGAGCTGCTCGACCGCGTCGAGGCCGACCTCAAGCAGCGCGTACTCGATCGGGACGTCTTCGCCCGGATCGAGCGCGAGGAGGACTACCTGCTTGCGTACTCCGACGGGGGGTTCGCCGTCGTCTATCCCGACGGCAGCGTCGAGGGCGAAGGGACAGTCCTGCGGGACGTCAAGCCGGTCATCGCGCTGTGTTCGATGGACAGCTACGATCCCCCGGAGATGCCGGACGGCGAGATACTGCCCGACCCCCAGGAGGTGCCCGAGGGCGGAGGCGAACTGGGGAACCTGATGGTACAGGCCATCGCAGTCGTGCAGCTGCTGGCCGGCGTCGCACTGGTCGGTGCCGGGATGGCGTTCGGGATGGAACCAATTTCGATTGTCGCCGGACTCGGGTTCCTGGTCATCGGTATCGGCCTGCTGTTCGTGGTGGCCAACGCGCGGCTGTCCGATCGGTTCCGTTCCGAGGAGTTTCGCGACCGCCTGCGAGCGGTCAACGTCGGCGGCGAACGACCGGATTTCCTGCCGATCGACGAGGACGGTCGCATCGAAACCGAGGAACGAGAAGACGAGCGAGAGACTGTGTTACCGCCCCGTTCCGACCAAGATGGATGACACTGCCGATACACCCCCGTGACGATACCCTGCCGACCGATGAACTCCTGAGTCGGGCGGGACAGGGAGCACGAGCTGTATTTGTCGAACGCATGGTGACGCCTTTATGAATTAAATTTGATACACGCCCTCATACAGCGGTGATAAGAGATCCCAGTGCCGTGAATCGCAATACTGCCCGGAGAATCGACATCGCCACCCCCAATAAGTTGGGCCCACCTGGCGAAGAGGTTATAAAGGTACCCGGGTCGCCGTCGCATTTCCCCCCATATATCGGGGGTTTCGGTGAGTTTATACAGAGTAGGTGCCCAGAATGTCATGTATATGCACAGGCGGGACTTTCTCCGGACGGCCGGTGGCGTGGCCGGCGGGGCAGGCGCACTCGCGGCGAGCGGATCGGCGGCCGCTCAGGCAAACGTCCAGCCGGATTACGGCGGCTATCTAGAGGGAGCGAACGGGTTCAACGGCTCGACGACTGATCTCCGTGGCCAGGACGCGGTCACGATCGAAGTCGGGGCCGGCAGTGACGGCTACGCGTTCAACCCGGCCGCCGTCTGGGTCGATCCCGGCACCACGATCACCTGGGAGTGGACCGGCAACGGCGGTGACCACAACGTCGTCGGCGAAAACACCGACTTCTCCTCGGGCGATCCCGTCGGCGAGGAAGGCTACACCTACGAACAGACCTTCGAAGAATCAGGCATCGTCACCTACTACTGTGACCCCCATCAGAACCTCGGCATGCTCGGCGCCGTCGCCGTCGGCGACGACATTGCCACCGTCGAGGTCGAATCCGGCGGCGGCGAACAGAATCCGGAGCACATGGGCGTGCCGTTCCAGCCCCACTACGTGGGAATCGCGACGCTGCTGATGATGAGCGCGTCGCTCGTGTTCACGTTCTTCTTCGTGAAGTACGGTGAATCGGTACACACGAATGGAGGTCGGAACTGATGTCCTCGTCCGGAAGCACCTACGGTGATATCCACCGGTACGAACAGCCCCGTGAGAGTCCGGCGGCGGCGCTGGCAATCGTCCTGTTGACGATCGTCGAGATCGTCTTCGTCGGGCTGTTCACTTGGGGGCTAATCAGCGGCTGGGGACTGACGGCCGAGGGGAACATGTTCCTCGGCGGCGTCCTCGGAGTCATCTTCATCGACCTCTCGTTCATCCTGCTGTTGTATCGCAAGGAGTTCCTGCCGGACGTGATGATCGTCAAGAAACGCCGACGCAAGTGGGAGGATCTGTACGTCCGTGAGGAGGACGTCGACGGAACGTCCGTGACCGACGGGGCTCTCGAGAACGCAAAACGCGCGCTGTATCCGTACTACAAACGATAACTATGTCCACAGACGAAGACAAATATCCGAGCGAATCGGGACGCCGGCGGTTCGTGAAAGGCGTCGTCGGGAGTGCCGCTCTCGGGTCGGTCGCGACCGGGACCGCGGCGACTGTCGAGATGGCCACCTCCGCCGCCGGCGCCGGCGGCGGGATCACGGAGTATTTTGCCATCGAGAACACCGACGGTCCGGCCCCGCGCGGGATGCCGATCATCCCTATCGAGATCAGAAACGACAACGAAATCTACGGCGTCTGGCCGGAGCCGGAGACCCAGGAGATCCAGGGCAAAGAAGTCACCGTCGCCGAAACGGACATCGGCGGGACGACCTACAGTACCACCTGGTTCCAGTACTGCGGCGTCCAGACCTACGAGGGGATCCAGCCCGACGCCGACCAGGACAACGCCTTCCGGTCGACCGGCGGCACGTACGCCTGGCAGGACGACGTCGACGACGGATCGGTGTTGACGCTGGATATGTTCCAGGACTACGAAAAGTGGGGCAACGGCATCGGCCGGGACGGCCTCGGCAAGCCGGCCGTCGCGAACTGGCGATCCGACGGTGACGTCCAGACCATCCCGGTACAGGTCATGCGCAGCCCCGAGGTGAGCAAGATGGTCGCCGGCGAGGGCGAGTACAGCTCGCTGTCCGGCGAGGCGCGCAGCTTCCTGGAGGCGGCGACGGAAAACGACGTCATGGCCTGGCTCAACAAGTGCACGCACTTCTGTTGTGTCCCGGGGTTCAAGGCCAACGAGGGGAGCGCCAGTTTCGGGGGCGAGAACTCCGTCTACTGCCAGTGCCATCAGTCGATTTACGACCCTTTCAGCCCGGTGAGACGGACCTTCACCGCGCTGCCACGGACCGAGTGATACCATGAGTCTCGAACGCAAAGACGATCACGACCACGACGCCTGGCTGGAGAGTCGAGACGACCTCTCGCACATCGAGACTGTCTATCTGACCGTGCTGATGTGGCTCGACAGGCGACTCCGCATCGTGGACTACCTGGAGATGCTGGAGAACCTGTATTACAAGGTCAACATGCAGATGCCCAAGAGCCACACCGAACAGTACGGCCTGGACAATAAGTTCTGGTACTGGTACCCGCTGTACGCGCTGGGCTCGTTCTCGACGCTCGCGTATATCGTCGCGGCTATTTCCGGTGCATTGCTCGGGTTCTACTACACGCCCGGTGCCGGCGCGAGCGAATCGGCCTCGCTGGCGTACACCCAGATCGAGTTCATCATGGTCGAGTTGAACTTCGGCTTCTTCCTGCGGAGCCTCCATCGCTGGTCCGCGCAGGTGATGGTCGCGGCCGTGTTCCTGCACATGCTGCGGGTCTACTTCACGGGCGCATACAAGGAACCGCGGGAGCTCAACTGGCTGCTCGGGATCGTGCTGATCAGCCTGACGATGGTCTTCGGGTACACGGGGTACCTGCTGCCGTGGGACCAGCTGGCCTTCTGGGCCGGCCAGATCGGCGTCGAGATGAGCCTCTCGATCCCGCTCATCGGCGAGTGGGTCGCCCAGTTGTTGTTCGGCGGATTCACGCCGAATCCGGCGACACTCCAGCGGATGTACATCCTGCACGTGTTCTTCCTGCCCTTTATCGTGACGACGCTGATCGCGATCCACATCGGCATCGTCTGGATGCAGGGCATCGCGGAACCACACTGATCACCCATGACTGACGACACAGACACGACCGACGAACGCACCGACGGCGGGGGAACGGGCATCGTGCCCCCCGACGACGAGACGCCAACCTGGAGCGAGCGCAAGGCTCGCAAGCAGGGGCTGTCGCGACTCACCTACGAGTACTTCGAGCGGGCCCGACGCGAGGACCAGGATCTGCGCCAGCAGTCCAGTTACGTCGAACGGGACGTGCTGGGCTTTCCGGCCTGGCCCCACGAGACGGTCCGCAACCTCTCGCTGGCGAGTTTCTTCGTCGGGATGATCATCGTCCTTGCGGCGACGCTTCCCCCGCACATCGACGCGCCCGCCAACCCCAGCACTACCCCGGCGGTCATCCTGCCGGACTGGTACCTCTACTGGTCGTTCGGCCTGCTCAAGCTCGGCTTCCTCAATCCCGACCTGTCGCTTCTGGGCGGCGAGAAGCTGATGTCCGACCGAACATACGGCGTCGTCGCGAACCTCGTCGTCGTCGGGTTCGTCGCGATCGTCCCATTCCTGAACAAGGGAAGCGCCCGCAGGCCGGTCGAGCAGCCGTTCTGGGCCTCGGTCGGGGTCGCCGGCGTCGTCTTCGCGTTCACCATCGCGGTCCTCTCGATCAAGAACCTCGTTCCGATCGGGGAAGGGCTGTTGAACGACCTGACCTTCCTGTTGCCAATCGTCGCCGGGTTCATCAGCTACGCCGTGTTGAAATCGATGCGCGAAGGGTACATGTTCAACCTCAACCGCCGGTACTACCGGCTCAGGCCACCCAAGTGATCCATGAGTAGCGATACCCAACCCCAGCGTACGCCCGACGGATCGGTCGTCGTCCCGCTGCGCGTCTACAAGGGGATCACCGTCTTCTCGACGCTGCTGGCGACGGCGCTGGTCGTGCTCGGGTTCTTCATGTTCGACGCGGCAACCCGGCTGGACAACCCGATTCGCGAGGCGGCCGTCTGGGCGGTCGGGCTCACGGGCTGGACGCCCTCGACAGGCGTGGTCAACGTCGCCTTCGGCCTGCTCGGCGTGGCCGTACTGCTGGTCGGTGCCGGGTCGTATATCCTCGGCACGCGGTTCAAGACGGCCGAGATGATCGACGGCGGGACGGCCGAAACGGACGACCGAACGGACGACACGAACACACAGGAGCAAACCAATGGCTGACGAATTCGCGAAAGGGTTCGGTATTCTGGTAACGGCAGGGCTCGGCTGGATGATCATCGCCGGCTGGTACCTGACACCGAGTTTCGAGGGCGCACAGTTGTTCGGCGAACGCCCGTCGGATCCGGGCGTCTACGCGGAGATCGCGCTGACGATCGGCGACGCGCTGTTCTGGTTCGCCATCCTCGGCGCGCTGACGTTCTGGATCGTCATCCCGGTCGGCCGGAAGCTCCGGGCCGAGATCGAGTCCAGGTCCGCGTGAGCCGGACGGCTATCAAGAGTTAAGGCCCCGCACCCCGAGAGACCGCATATGGCTGTCGATAGGGAGACCCCTCCGTCGGAAATCACGACGCTGGTCGGTCGCGAGGTCTATTCGAACAACGGTGTGTTCGTCGGCGAGATCGAGGATCTGCGGCTCGATCTCTCGACGGAGAACGTTACCGGGCTCGCGCTGCACCAGCTCAATGGAGAACTGTTCGACCAGGAGATCAACCAGTCGCGTGGCGTCATCGTCCCCTACCGGTGGGTACAGGCGGTCGGGGACATCGTCATCATCAACGGCATCATCGAACAGCTCAAACAGCCCGGATCAGACGACTCCGACGACGAGGTCGTTGCCTAGCTCCCGTTGGAACTGTCGCTACTGCTCTCGACGCCCATCGCCTCGAACAGTTTCGTTTTGACTGCTTCCTCGGTCAACGACAGCAACAGGTCCCGGTTGTCCTCGTTCGAGTCGATGCCCGTGAAGATCCCCAGCGGGATCTCGACGCTGGCGTCGGTCGAGTGGCCCGCCGCCTCGCCGATATCGGAGAAGGCGTCGCCGAGGACGTTCCCGATGTTCAACCTGATGTCCTTCGAGCGCGCGGCCAGATAGATCGTCTCGTCAGCGATGCCGAAGACGGCCGTCGTCGTGATCCCTTCGAGATTCAGGAGTTGCTGGGCGGCCTGGGTCAGTGCCTCGCGGTCGCGGATGAACCCGGCGTTGGAGATGAGATGACTGCCGCGGACGTCGCGGTTGCGGATCGCCTCGGCGAGCACGTCCAGCGTCTCGGGGCTCATCGACGGAGACTCGACCTGTTCGAGCGTGTCGTGGTCGGCAAAGGGGTACAGATACGCCGCGGCGGTCAGATCCGCCGGTGTCGTGTCCCGCTTGAAATCGAGCGTCTCGGCGCGGATACCGTACAGCAGCGCGGTCGCGACCTCCTGGCTGAGATTCAGATCGAACTCCTGAACGTACTTGGTGAGGATCGTCGACGTCGCGGAGACGTTCGGTCGGATGTCCGAGAAACCGGCGTCGATCTCAGATTCGGGTTCGAGGTGGTCGATGAGAATATCAACGTCAATATCGGGGGCGGATTCGGTGTCGCCAGTCTTGGAGTAATCGACTAGCGCAATCGTATCGTAGTCGTCGAGTTCGACCTCGCCCCGGGAGACAAGTTCGATGCCGAGCAGGTTGACGAACGCCCGGTTTTCGTGATGGCCAATTTCGCCCTGGTAGACGATATCCGCCTCGACGTCACGGTGTCGCGCGATCGCCTGCAGCGCTGCGGCGCTGGCGATCGAGTCGGGGTCCGGGCCGCGGTGGATTAGGATGGCGAGTCGGGACTCAGTACCGTCGATCAACGACGACAGCTGTTCGGCCCGGTGTTCGAGTTCGCCCGTTTCGAGCGACCGGAGCGCCGAATCGGCGATGACCGCCGACGGATTGATGACGACGTCGGCACCCATCGCAGTAAGTTCGTCCGCGGAGACCGGATCGGACGCTCGCGCGACGACGAAGTGATCGTCGTCAACCTCCATCAGCGTCTCCGTCGCGGCTTTGTTCGCCTCGACGTCCGAGGAGAGGATCAACACCGCGTCGCGACCCTCGACGTGTTCGACGACCTCCGGATCCCGAATATCGCTGATCTGTGCGTTGAGGTCCTGATCACGAAGCGCTTCCACGCGCCCCTCGTCTTTGTCGAGAATGAGCACGTCCTTGCCCGCTTCGACGAGGTCCTCCGCGACCGCGTGCCCCACGCTCCCGCAGCCGAGGATGGCATACGACGTCATCGATGCCATCGTCGTCCCTGTGTTCATGGTGTCTCGTCCGTAGGCGTCGAGACCCTTATAACTCGGACTTTCGTTTCGCGGCCCGGGAAGCGCGGCTCGCTTCCCCACTGCCGGGGCGTCACACAGCAGGCGGTTTTTACCGCCCGCTCACCAATCCACGGTCATGGGCAAGGTCAGTATCGGTCTTCGGGGCTGGCGGTTCGACGAAGCGGACGTCTTCGACTCGGACGGTTCGATCAAGCCGCTGGCGGAGATGCCACCGGAACCTCGCCAGCGCGTCTCCCGACTGACGGCGATTATCGGCAACGCCTGTGACGCCTGCATGCTCCTCGAGGACGACGAACGCCACTGTAACGTCGCGCTCGCGGTCTACGGCGAACCGATGAGCGAAGTACTGCTCTGTGAGGAGCACGAACCGGACTTTCTGTACTGGTTCCGCGAGGAGGGCGGCGACGAGTACGCCGGCAACGCGGCGATGAAAGACCGGTTCCTCGAGTGGATCGCCGACGGCGGACGCGCTCCGGACGAGTACGCCGGGATCGAACACGTCGACTCCGAGCCGGACGCGCTCCCGAACGCGGCCGTGACCGGTGAGATCCCGTCACTTGAAGACGAACTCGAAGAGATGGACGAGGGCGAGCGCGAAGCGCTGGACGTGGACCTGAGTGACCTCGATATATGATCAGCGTTGCCGTCGTTGACGCCGAGACCCCGGGGAACATCGGAACGATCGCCCGCGCGATGAAGAACTTCGGCCTCGAAGAGCTGTTGCTGGTGGACCCGCCCGAACTGGATCCCGACGGCGAGGCCTACGGGTTCGCGGGCCGGGCCCGCGAGGACATTCTCCCGAACGCGCGAGAAGTCCCCTTCGAATATCTACGTGAGAACTACCACACCGTCGGCTGTACGGCCGTCACGAACGAGGACGCCCGCAAGCACGTCCGGTATCCGTTCAAGACGCCCCGCGAGCTGGCCGACAGCCTGACCGACATCCGGGCCGACACCTGTCTCGTGTTCGGCCGCGAACGGGTCGGGCTGACGAACGACGAACTCGCCGGTCTCGACGAGGTGTGCTCGATTCCCGCGGCCGCGGACTACCCGGTCTTGAATCTCGGGCAGGCCGCGACGGTCGTCCTCTACGAGATGCGCTCGCTGACCCTCGAATCGACACAGCTGCCGGACCCGGATCACGAGCGAGCCACCGAGCGGGAGATCGAGGGGCTGCACGACCAGTTCGGGTCGTTCCTCGAAGCGATCGATCACCCCGAGGAGAAACGCGCCAAGGCCGGCCGGCTCTTCCGGCGACTGGTCGGCCGCGCCCACCCGACCGACCGGGAGGCGGTCTCGCTCAGGGGGATCTTCCGGCGCGCGCAGCAGCGGATCGACAGACGCGAGCGAGACTAGTGGGACACGCGAATCTCGCGGACATCTTCGATCAGGTCCGCCAACACGTGTGCGTACAGCGTCAGGCCGGTCACCAGCCCCAGACTGGGCTCGACCCACCACGTCAGCGGGATCACGACGCCGGCGATGACGACGTGGCTCAGCAGTCGTTCGAGGTGTTCGAGGTCGTCCTCGCGGAAGATCGAGTCCTGATGGGTGACCGCGGCGATCGGGTTCGTGAGGACGTACCGCAGCGCCGCCCAGTCGCCGGTGTTGTACCGGGCCCACAGGAAGTGATCGAGGTCGATCAACACGCCCAGGGCCGTCGCGTAACCGACGACGAACGCCGGGTGGACGACGGTGACGCCGGCGGCGACGAGCGCGACTCCGAGCGCAAACGAGATCGCGCCGTGGGCTTTCGAGTACACGCTACGCTCGCTTCTGGATCTCCTCGCGGAGGACGCTGCTGACGAGGTCGCCATCGGCCTTCCCGCGGAGCTGCCCCATGCACTCGCCCATCAGCCCGGAGAACGCGCCCATCCCCTCCTCGCTGACCTGCTCGGCGTTGCGCTCGACGACCTCGACGACGGCCTCCCGGACCTCGTCCTCGGCGACGCCGCCCAGGCCCTCCTGTTCGACGGCCTCCTCGGCGGACAGCGAGGGGGTCTCGGCCAGTGCCGTCAGCAGGTCCTCGAGGCCCTCGTTCGGCACGTCGCCGTCCTCGACCGCCAGTAGCGCGTCCTCGATGTGCTCGTCGGTCAGGTCCCCGACCGGCACGTCGTCGCGCCGCAGCGCCGTCAGCGTCGATTCGACGGTGTCGGCGGCAAGGGTCGGATCGACGCCCGCCTCGACGACCCGCTCGAACAGCGGCATGTACTCGCCGTAGGCGACCTGTTCGGCGAGTCCGGCATCGAGATCGAACTGTGCCTGGTAGCGATCGACCTTCTCGGTCAGGAGCTCGGGCGTCTCGATCTCGCCGGCGTCGGGCTCGACCGGCGGCACGTCCGTCTCGGGGTACATCCGCGCCGCGCCCGGGAGCGGCCGGAGATATCGCGAGGTCGCGTCCTCGTTGGCGTCGCGAGTCTCTTCAGGGACGCCCTCGAGCGCCGTCTCTGCCCGCTCGGCGACGGCGTCGATCGCCAGCGCTGCCGTTTCGGGATCGTCGGCGACGATCGCGACAGCGTCCTCGGAGTCCGCCTCGACAGCCTCGCGCAGCGCCTCGACCTCTGCTTCGGTGACGCCGTAGGCAGGGAGTTCGTCAGTGTGGAAAATCCCGCCCGCACCGTGGCGCTTGGCGTGATCCGAGAATTCCGTTCCGAGGCGGCGATCGGGCTGGATTTCCCGGCCGACGAGGCCGTCGAACCCCTCCAGGCGAACGGCCCGGACCTCGCCGCCGGCGTCGAGCGCGCTGCGGATGACCCCCGAATCGGTGTCCGCGAACACGTCCGTCACGTCCCGCGGTTCGCCGACTGCGGCGTCACGGTCGTCGAGCTCCGCGGCGATATCCAGCAGTTCGACCTGCCGGCGCACCTCGTTGCGGACGAGATCGTCGATGTCGTCCAGGCTCTGGACGCCTTTGAGTTCGACGCGGGCACCATTTTCGATCGAGACGTTGACGTCCTGGCGGATCGTGCCCAGGCCACGCTTGACCTTCCCGGTCGAGCGCAACAGCATGCCGATCCGCTCGGCGGCCTCCCGGGCCTGTTCGGGCGAGCGGATGTCGGGATCGGTGCCGATTTCGACGAGAGGGATGCCGAGTCGATCCAGCGAGTAGCGAACCCCCGAGTCGGTCTCCGCGACGCGCTGGGCGCTCTCCTCTTCGAGCATGAGGTCCTCGACCCCGACGGGACCCTCGTCGGTTTCGATCTCGCCCTCGCCCGCGATCAACATCGTGCGCTGGAACCCGGAAGTGTTCGAGCCGTCGATGACAAGCTTGCGCATCGGATGGACCTGATCGACCGGCTCCATGTCCAGCAACTGGGCGATCTCCAGGGCCACGGTCATGGCCTCGTCGTCGACCCGGTGGGGCGGTTCGTCGTCCTCCTCGACGAGACACGTCGAGTCGTAGGCCAGATATTCGAACTCGCGCTCGACGCGGCTCTCCTCGAGGGCGGCCTCGTCGAGTTCGCCCAGTTCGCTCCGGGTCGGGTGGAGATAGCGGGTCAGTCGCCGGGTCGATTCCTCGGGCTCGCGCAACTCGGTCGAACACGCGCAGAAGAGCTTCGTCGCCGTGTCGAGTTGCTGGTGGATCTCCAGGCCGGCCACCAGCCCCAGGTCGTCGTAGTCGAACTCCGTCATTGTAGAAGGCTGGGAGTCCAGGGGGCAAAAAACGCATCCTTCCGGGTCGGGGCGTTCCGGGACGGCAACCGGACGGCTACTCCTCGCCCAGAATCCCCGGTTCGGTCATCTTCGCCGGATCGAGCACCTCGTCGACCTCCTCCTCGTCGAGATACCCCTCCTCGAGGACGACCTCGCGGATCGTCTTGTCCTCCGCGAGGGCCTGCTTGGCGACCTTGCCGGCCTTGTCGTAGCCGATTGCGGGATTCAGTGCGGTCGCCAGCGCCATCGACTGCTGGACGCGCTGCTCGCAGTGCTGGCGGTCGGCCTCCAGTTTCGCGACGAACTTCGTGGCGAAGGTCCCGGCGGCGTTCGCGAGCAGTCGGGCCGACTCCAGGAAGTTCGAGGCGATCACCGGCTTGTAGAGGTTAAGATCGACCTGTCCGTTGGCCGCGCCCGTCGAGACCGCGGCGTCGTTGCCGACGACCTGCGCGTAGACCTGATTGACCGACTCGGCGACGACCGGGTTGATCTTCCCGGGCATGATCGAGGAGCCGGGCTGGTTCTCGGGCTGGTCGATCTCGCCGAACCCGTTGCGCGGCCCCGACGCAAGCAAGCGGAGGTCGTTGGCGATCTTGTGCAGCGAACCGGCCACAGTCCGAAGCGCGCCGTGGGCCTCGCTCATCGCGTCGTGGGCCGCCTGGGCCTCGAAGTGGTTGTCAGCCTCACGGAAGGGCAACAGCGTCTCCTCGCTAATGTACTCGGCAGCCAGCTCCGGGAACTGGGGATGAGTGTTCAGGCCGGTGCCGACCGCGGTCCCGCCGAGTGCGAGTTCCGCGAGGCGTTCGGTCGAGTCCTCGACGCGGGAAATGCCCTTCTCGACTTGCGCCCGATAGCCCGAGAACTCCTGGCCCAGTCGGATCGGCGTGGCGTCCTGGAGGTGGGTCCGACCGGTCTTGACCACGTCGTCGAATTCGTTCTCCTTCGCTTCCAGCTCCTCCCGGAGCGTCTCGAGGCCGGGGATGACGTCGCGCTCGACGGCCTCCAGTGCCGCGACGTGCATCGCCGTCGGGATCACGTCGTTGCTCGACTGGCCGAAGTTGACGTGATCGTTGGGGTGGATCTCCCGCGTGCCGATCTCCCCGCCGTAAATCTCGGTCGCGCGATTTGCGATGACCTCGTTTGCGTTCATGTTCGTCGAGGTGCCGCTGCCGGTCTGGAAGACATCCACCGGGAACTGGTCGTCGTGGTCACCGGCGATGACCTCCTCAGCAGCCTGGATGATACAGTCGGCTTTCCCTTCGGGGATCGTCTCCAGGTCGCGATTGGCCTGCGCAGCGGCCTTCTTGACGACCCCGAGCGCGCGCACGAAGCGCCGCCCGAACCTGCGGTCGCTGATCGGGAAGTTCTCGACGGCGCGCTGGGTCTGGGCCCCCCAGTAGGCGTCGGCCGGCACCTGCATCTCGCCGAGACTGTCGGATTCCGTTCGGTATTCGTCCGCCATACGCACACGCACTCACGGAAACGACAAAACAGCACTGGTGGTCGAGATATCGAGTCAATCGATGAACTCGATCCCGGTGACAGCGAATCGGGCGCCGCCATCGTCGCTCTCTGCCACGCCGATATCCCAGCCGTGAGCGTTGGCGATCGTCCGGACGATCGAGAGCCCGTAGCCGCTGCCGTCGTCGCTAGTCGTGACGCCGTGATCGAAGACCCGGTCGCGAATTTCCTCGGGAATGCCGGGACCGTCGTCCGCGACGTAGAATCCGTCGTCGAGCGGGCCGACCCGCACCGTCACGTCCTCGCCAGCGTGTTCCACGGCGTTGCAAAAGAGGTTCTCGAACAACTCGTGAAGCCTGTCAGGATCCGTACTGACCGACGGGACATCCTCGTACCGCAGCGTCGCGTCCGACGCGTGCGTCGCCCCGTCCCAGGCCGATTCGACGATCGGTTCCAGGCCGGTCGGCTCCGGGTCCTCGAGTACGTCGCCCTGTCTGGCAACCCGGAGCAGATCGTCGACCAGCCGTGCCATCCGATCGACTGTCTCGCCGATGGATTCGATGTGCTCGTCGTCGCCGGTCTCGTCGTACAGCGTCAGGCGTCTATCGATGATCTGCAGGGGAGTCTGGAGGTCGTGTGCGAGGATATCGGTGAATTCCTTGAGGCGGTCGTTCTGGCGTTCGAGCATCTGCTCGTATTCTTTGATCTCGGTCGTGTCCTGGCTGATCGCCGTGAACCCGCGGGACTGCTCGTCCCCGAGCGGTGAGAGCGTCAACGTCGCCCAGAACACCGAGCCATCGGCTCGCTCGTGCCAGCCTTCGATCTCGACGGGCCGTTCGGACGCGTCGGCAAAGGTCTCCGCGTTCGCCGGGTCACCGTCGCCCGTTCGCTCCTCGGCGAACAACGTACGCACGTGATTCCCCTCCACGTACGTGGCCTCGTAGCCATAGAGCGCTCGTGCGGATGCAGACCACTCCGAAACGATTCCATCCGGATCAAGGACGAAGATAGCGTGCGATCTGATCCCCTGGATGACCTCGTCCGACGGGACGCTGTCCGGTCGTTCCGGACGGGACTGCCCGCTATCGGACGTGTTCATGTGTGATTATCAACAGCGGTACCGATCCGCATTATGCATTGTCTGCCAGGGAGTTTATATGTCTGCGTCACGGGGCTGGAGTTCCGCGACCATGACCTCCCAGTCCGAGGAGGGTCCGTCACTGCGGTATTCCCACGATCCCCGCGGGTCGACGCCGTTCTCCAGTGCCGCAACCAACAGAGCATGGAGAGCGGCCTCGAAATCGGCTGAACTCTCAATGTCGCCGTCAAATACCGGATTAGATGTCATGGATGGTTCCAGGCACGACCGGGTCAGCTGCGAACCGTGTCGTCGTTTCCCCGACGGCCTACCAACGTAGATGAGTCCACAGCAGATAGGAGTGGCGGAAAGCCTGGTACACCAAGTGAGATCGGAGAATCGGCCGGAAGAGTGAGGCAGTCTTTAACGACTGGACGGCGAAACGCCTCGTATCCGATGACAGTCATCGTCGAGTTAACGGTCCCGTCCGAGGCGTTCGAGCTGGGCCGGGTCCTCAGCGTCGAAGAGCCCGGGCAGGTCACCCTCGAGACGATGGTGCCACTCGGAGGGCGCCCCACCCCGTTTATCCGCGTCAAGCACAACGCCCGGGACGAGTTCGTACAGCGCGTCCGCGAGCACGCGGCGGTGTCTGACATCCGCCCACTCAACACCCACGACGGAGAGGTCCTGTACACGCTCGAATGGAACCCCTCGACTGACACGCTTTTCAAGACGATTCTGGAAGAGGACATCGCACTCCTCGGCGCGACCGGGAGCGCGGACCGCTGGGCGTTCGAGCTCCGGTTTCCCTCACACGAGACCCTCTCGGAGTTCCAGGAGTTCTATGTCGAGGAAGACATCGACGTGACGATCGAGCGGATCTACAACCCGACGAAACCCGATGCCGGACCGTGGTACGGCCTGACGCCACCACAGCGGGAGACGCTGACGTACGCCGTCGAGAACGGGTATTACTCGCTGCCGCGCGGCGTCTCGACGAAGGAGATCGGTGAGGAGTTCGACATCTCCGACCAAGCCGTGACCGAGCGCCTGCGACGCGGTATCACGACGCTGGTGTCGCACACCATATCACAACTCGATACAGAGCCCCGACGGTGACAGCTCCCCGACGCTGACGGAGCGCGGGAGGGTAAGCCGTATGTCCCTGCCGAGCGACTCCCCGGATATGGATCCACTCAACCGGATGGCGACCGAACTGGTCGACGAAGCGATCGACTTCGCCGACGAACTCGCGATCGCCGTCCAGCAGCTCGATTCGGAAGCGACAGTACTGGACTTCGGCGTCCACGTCCCCGGCGGGATCGAAGCCGGACTGATGCTCGCGGAGATCCAGACCGCCGGCCTGGCGACCCTGGATACGACGCTCCGTGACATCGAGCAGACGCCGCGGACGCACGTCGAACTCACGACGGACTATCCCGGGCTTGCCCTGCTTGGTTCACAGAAGGCCGGCTGGGAACTCAGTATCGACGACTTCGAAGGACTGGGTAGCGGCCCGGCACGGGCGCTGGTCGCCGAGGAAGAGGAATTCGCGCGTCTGGGTTACCAGGACGACTTCGAGTTCGCAGTGCTGGCGCTGGAATCGGAGCGCTTGCCCGAAGAGGGGGTCGTCTCGGAGGTCGCGGACCGCGCCGGCGTCCCCGAAAGCGGCGTGTTCCTGCCGACCTACGCGACCGCGAGCCTGACCGGTAGCGTCACCGCAGCCGCCAGAGCGGCCGAGCTGGCCGTCTTCCGCCTGTCGGAGCTGGGATACGACCCGCTCGACGTGCTCTCGGCGTCGGCCTCGGCACCGGTCGCGCCCGTCGCGGACGGGGAGGCGACCGCGATGGCCCGCACGACCGACGCGCTCGCCTACGGCGGGCAGGTCCATCTGGTCGTCTCGGAGCCGTCCGACCGGTTCGACGAGGTCGTCTCGACCGCCGCGGAGTCGTACGGCGAACCGTTCGAGGCCATCTTCGAATCGGTCGACTGGACGTTCGAAGAACTCCCGACCGAACTGTTCGCGCCCGCCCAGCTGACCGTCGACATTGTCGGCGGCGACACGCACGTCTACGGGGAGCGACACGGGGACCTGCTCGCTGAAAGCTTCGGCCTGTAGCCGCGATCCACGCGGCTTGCGCCGGGACATACTTGACCGAGGGAGCCGAACTGCGCGCATGGCCGAGCAGCTCCAGCCTGACGCGTGGTTGCTCGACGTCGGGCTCGTTCGGCCGTTCGACACGAACAGCTACCTGGTCGACGACGGGACGGTCACACTGATCGACACCGGCCTGTGGGTCAACTGGCCGTCACTCCGTTCGGAACTGGCCGACGCTGGCTACAAACCGGCCGACATCGACCGCGTCCTCCTCACCCACTACGATCTAGACCATACGACCGGTTTGAGGCATCTCGCCCCTGCGTTCGACGGCCCGATCTATATCGGCCAGCGCGACTACGACCTCGCAACCGGTGGGTTCGATCCGCCGCTATGTCACCACAAGGGTCTGTTTCACCGACTCGTCCGGCCGTTCTTTCCGATCGCTGGCGACGATATCCGCCCCGTCAGGGACGGCGATCGGATCGGGAGCTTCACCGTGTTCGACACGCCAGGGCACAACCCGGGACACGTGGCCTACGTCCACGAGGACGGCGCGGCGTTCGTCGGCGACCTCGTCTGGGAGCGCGACGGGACGCTCACGCCGCCGGTCTGGCTGGATAGCTACGACATGGACGAACTCCGGGCGAGCATCGCTAATTTCTGGTCGCGGACCCCTCGGATATCGACTCTCGCGATGGGACACGGCGATCCGATCACGTCCGACGTGGACCGTCGCTACCGTGAGTTACTGGCAACGGTCGAAGATCCTGCGATGCAAGCGTGAACGTCACGTCTTTCCCCGTGCCCCGACAGATACGGATATGGACGAAAAACGGGAACTGACGAGCGTCGACATCGCGGCGCTGGCCGGTGAGCTCGGCCAGTACCGCGGCGCGCACGTCGACAAGGTCTATCTCTATCCCGAGGCGGAGCTGCTGCGGTTCCGGATGAGCGACTACGATCGGGGGCGAACGGAGCTGCTGATCGAAGTCGGCGAGAACAAGCGCGCACACATTGCCGATCCCGAGCGCGTTCCGGACGCTCCCGAGCGGCCACCGAACTTCGCGATGATGCTTCGCAATCGGCTGTCGGGTGCGACACTCGAAGCCGTCGAACAGTTCGAGTTCGACCGCATTCTCATGCTGCGGTTCGAACGGGACACCGACTCGACGACCGTCGTTGCGGAGCTGTTCGGCGACGGCAACGTGGCGGTCCTCGACGAGAACGACGACGTGATCGACTGCCTGGAGACGGTGAGGCTGAAGTCCCGGACCGTCGTGCCCGGCTCACACTACGAGTATCCCTCGGCCCGGTTCAACCCCCTCACGGTCGACTACGAGACGTTCACCGAACGAATGGGACAGTCCGACAGCGACGTGGTGCGGACGCTGGCGACGCAGCTGAACTTCGGCGGGCTGTACGGCGAGGAGCTCTGCTCGCGAGCCGGCGTCCCCTACAACCAGGACATCGAGGCGACCGACGACTCGGATTTCGAGGCGCTGTACCGTGAGATCGAGTCCCTGTCGCGGCGACTCAGTGAGGGGGATCTGGACGCACGGGTCTACTACGAGGACGGCGAAGACCGGGCCCGCGTGGACGTGACGCCGTTCCCCCTGGAGGAGTACGCCGACCGGGAGAGCGAGGTCTTCGAGACGTTCAACGAGGCGCTGGACGACTACTTCGCGAACGTCGACGCCGACCACGACGACCGCGGCGAGAGCGGGAGCGGCCGACAGCGCCCGGATTTCGAGAGCGAGATCGAGAAACAGAAACGGATCATCCAGCAACAACAGCAGGCGATCGACGACTTCGAGCAGGAGGCCGAAGCCGAACGCGAGAAGGCCGAGCTCCTGTACGCCAACTACGATCTCGTCGACAAGGTGCTCTCGACGGTCCAGTCCGCTCGCGAGGACGGCCGCGCCTGGGACGACATCGAGGCGACCTTCGAGGCGGGGGCAGAGCGGGGAATCGACGCCGCCGAGAGCGTCGTCGGCGTCGACGGCAGCGAAGGGACAGTGACGATGGCTATCGAGGGGACGCAAATTACACTGGCAGCCGGGGACGGCGTCGAGAAGAACGCCGACCGGCTCTACACCGAGGCCAAGCGCATCGAGGGCAAAAAGGAGGGTGCCAAGGAGGCGATCGAGGACACGCGCGAGCGCCTCGAGGAGGTCAAAGCCGAGCGGGACGCCTGGGAAGCGGCCGACGGCGAGGACGAGGCGGCGGACGAAACAGACGAAGACGAAGAGATCGACTGGCTCACCCGGTCATCGATCCCGATCCGCCAGAGCGAGCAGTGGTACGAACGGTTCCGGTGGTTCCACACCAGCGACGACTTCCTGGTGATCGGCGGGCGCAACGCCGACCACAACGAGGAGCTCGTCAAGAAATACCTCGATCGCGGGGATCTGTTCTTTCACACGCAGGCCCACGGCGCGCCGGCGACGATCCTGAAAGCGACCGGGCCCAGCGAGAGTCCGGACGACGACATCGAGATCCCCGAGACGAGTCGCGAGGAGGCCGCCCAGTTTGCGGTCTCGTACTCGACGGTCTGGAAGGAGGGCAAGTACGCCGCCGACGTGTACATGGTCGATCACGATCAGGTGACCAAGACGCCCGAGAGCGGCGAGTACCTCGAAAAGGGCAGCTTCGCGATCCGCGGCGACCGCACGTACTACGAGGATACGCCCGTCGGCGTGGCCGTGGGGATCACCTGCGAGCCCGAGACCCAGGTGATCGGTGGCCCGCCGAGTGCCATCGCCCCGCAGGCGGAGACGAGCATCGAGGTCGAGCCGGGTCAGTACGCCCAGAACGACATCGCGAAGCGTCTCTACCGGGAGTTCAAAGGGCGGTTCGCCGACGAGACCTTCGTCCGGAAGGTCGCCAGCCCCGACTTGATCCAGGAGTTCCTGCCGCCGGGTGGCAGTCGGATGGTCGAGTGATCCACGGTAGAAAGTCACGGACGGCATTCGAATCACAACCCTTAATCGTGGTGCTGAACTACGACCTGGTAGCGGGATGGGATAGCCAGGAGATTCCGGCGGGCTCATAACCCGCAGATCGGTGGTTCAAATCCACCTCCCGCTATATTCTGTCGCTCACAAAATCGTGAGCGACGAATTCGTCTGTGGTGATTTGAGCCAGGGGACAAGGGAGCGAAGCGACTGAAGTCCACGTGGTTCAAATCCACCTCCCGCTACGTTCTGACGACGCAAACCGAGGAGCGAAGCGACGAGTCTGCGTCGTCGCACGTCGTACAGCGTGAGACAGAGTCAGTCGTCCGCAGCGGCCGTCTGCTCGCCCGCTTCGGCCTCGATACTCGGTGGATACTCCCCACGACGGAGTTTCAGGTCGGACTGGGGTCGGGCCATACAGGTCAGCGCGTACTCTTCGCGTTCTTCCTCAGTTAGCCCGCGCGAGGCGGGTTGGGTGACCTCGCCCTCGACAATCTTCGCGGAGCAGGCCAGACACATCCCGACGCGACAGGAGTACTCCTGGGCGATCCCCTCGTCGATACAGCGGTCGAGGATCGTCTCTTTCTCGGAGACGGTCACCGTCTCTTCGGTCCCCACGAACTCCACGGTGTACTCGGTCATGGATGTACGTTGGCCCAAGCGGTACAAAACGCTTTACGTCCGAGCGGGTCGCGCTGTCAGCCCAGAGCGATGTCCGGTCGTGCCGGGGAGTAAAGCGTTTTGTTCGTGGGGCGTTCAGGACATCTATGCCCACTCACGAGTACGATGTTGTCGTTGCGGGTGCGGGGACAGCCGGGTGTTACGCGGCTGCGACGGTGGCGAACGCGGGCCTCGACGTCGTCGTTGTCGAGCGCAAAGACGAGGAGGAGGCGGGTCACATCGCGTGTGGCGACGCGCTGAAGGGAGCCAGCGAGTTCCCCGAATCGATCCCGAAATCACAGATCGAACCGGCGTTCACGAACACGGACGTCGATCACGGACGCTTCGAGTTGCCGAGCCAGAACACCGCTGTCGATATCCCGGTTCCCGGTGAACTGGCGGTTATCGACCGCTGGGAGTACGGTCGTCGGATCATCGACGGCGCCGAGCGCGCGGGTGCGGAATTTCACTACGAGACGGTCATCAACGACGTCCGTCAGGACGAAGCAGGTCGCGTGACGGGCCTGGAGGCCAAACGAAACGGCAACGACGTGACCTACGAGGGCGAGGTCGTCATCGACGCCGCCGGCGCGCTGTCGCTGTTGCAGGACAAGGCTGACTTTTCGGAGGCGACTTTCGACACGAACGTCCGGTACTCGCAGTTCTGTTCGGCGTATCGGGAGGTTATTCACGTCGACGAGCCGGTCGAATACGACGACGCGCTCGTGTTCAAACCGACTGAGCGAGCGGCCGGCTATCTCTGGTATTTCCCGCGGACGCCGACGGAGATCAACGTCGGACTCGGCTTCCAGATGAACGAGGAGCCGATGCAACTGGTCGAGTCACTGCGAGAAGACATCCGGAATCGCCCGGAGTTCGAGAACGCGACCGTCGAGGACAAACTCGGAGCGGCACTACCGACCCGTCGGCCGTACGACTCGGGGACTGCGCCGGGCTATATGGCCGTCGGCGACGCTGCCGGTCACGTCAACCCCACGACCGGCGGCGGGATCGCCGGAGCGGCCTACGCCGGCAAGTACGCCGCCGATCGGGCCATCGAAGCCGTGTCCACTGATAACGCCTCCGAGGAGACGCTGTGGGAGTACAACGAACGCGTCATGGAGCATTTCGGCGCCCGGTACGCCGCGCTCGACGTCTACAACATCTTCGTGACCGCGTACGACATCGACGATCTGACGGCACTGCTCTCGTCGATGCCCGTGGACAAGCTCTCGGAGGCGCTGTATTCCGGTTCTGCTGATCTCGGCCTGTGGCTGAAAATCAAGACGCTGCTGAAAAGTGCCGGTCACTGGGGGACGATCTACGATCTGTATCAAACGAAACGGCTCGCCGACGAGTTGCTCGAACACTACGAATCGTATCCGTCCGATCCGTCCGGGTTCGAAGACTGGCAAGACGAGCGAGACACGCTCCTGGACCGGGTCTACGAGACGACCGGTGCCGAGCCGAAGTACTAGGTTTCAGGGCCGCCAGATGGATTTAAGTGGCTCTGTTTGAAAGTATTAGGCAAGCACGCCGGTGGGGTTCACGCGGCATGTTCGGTGGGGCGAACGGCCACCGCGTGACACCGGGTTCGTGCGCCTCACAGGGGGAGCAACTATGCACGCATCGGACGCAGACGGCCGCGGTGTAGCGCCAGTCATCGGGGTCGTCCTGATGGTCGCAATCACGGTCTTACTGGCTTCGACAGCAGCGGTGTTCTTCTTCGAATTCGGAAACGACTCCGGATCGAATATGACGCCGACTGCGTCGTTCAACACCGACTACGAGAATGACACCTCGGACACGGTGACACTCTCACACCATTCCGGGGATGCGCTCGACACGTCCAGGCTGACGCTCGTGGTCAGTGAGGCGAAAGCCACCAATGGTAGTTCACTCCCCGGAGTCAACAAGCGCTACAGCGTCGACTCACTCGTGGCCCAATCGGAGTTGAGCGCCGGCAGCTCGATCACGGTGTCGAACAGTACACTCTCGGCCGGCACCGATCTCAACCTCGGTACGGCGACAGTCAAACTCGTCTGGGAGAGTTCCGGATCGACGAGTACGACGCTCGTAGAGTGGTCCGGCTCGGATAATTGATTGGCACTGGCTGTTTTCGGTTTCAGTCGTCGAAGATATCCGCCGCTGTTCGCTGGGCGTCCCGGAGCCGTCCCAGAACGCCGGCCCGTTCAGTATAGGTCGCACAGACGTGGATGCCGTCCGGGAACGAGACAGTATCGAGCGCGTTCCAGCTGTCGTCGTAGGCAGGCATACCGGGTGTCCAGCGGGCGACGTGCAGCGGCCGCGCGGAAAAACCCGTGATCGATTCGAATTCCTCGGCCGCCAGCTCGCCGAGACGGTCGTCGCTCTCCTCGACCAGTTCGGGTGAGCGCGAGCCGCCGAGATACGCCGTGAACACGCCATCACGGCCGAGCATGCTCGCGTTCCAGGTCAATCCCAGCGTCTCATAGCCCTCCCCATCGAGGATCTGACAGCCGTGGCCCTCCCGGCCGTAGTTAGATTCGAGGTGGACGACAGCGAGTGGGTTGTACGTCAGTCCGCCGAGGGCGTCTGCGAGATCTCCGTCGAGTGGTTCGAGCAGGTCGGCCGTCACGGGCGCAGGCGTCGTCACGACGACCTGATCGACTGTAGTCGTTCCGTCGGCGGTCACGATCTCGAACCCATCACCGTCGTCACGAACGGCCTCGACGGGCGTCTCGAAGTGGAGCGAATCGGCGTACCGGTCGGCGATCGCCTCCGGGAGCACTTGCAGCCCGTCCTCAAAAGAGACGATCGGCGGGATATCGACGCCTTCGAGGAGTTTCCGGGCGACCGCGAGCAGGATCGACCGATCGATGCCGCGCTTGGCGAGCGCCTTGCCCACGGAGTGGCGGACGAGCATCTCGTCGGCGTGTGCCCCGTATAGTCCCGTGTACAGCGGCGAGAACAGCGTCCGCTCGGCCTCGCTGCCGAACTTCCGGGCGAAGAAGTCGGCGACGGTCTCGTCCGGTTTCGGTGGTCCGGCCAGCGGTTCGGCCAGGATCCGGGCTTTCCCGCGCCAGGAGATGAGATCAGTCGTGATCGCGTCACGGATCGAAAGCGGCGCGACTCGCAGTCGACCGTCGCGGAGGACAAAGAGTGGCTGATCGTCATCGCCTTCGAACCGCTGTTCGCGGAGGTCGAACTCGTCGATCCACGCTTCGACCAACTTCGAGCCGCGCAGCCGCTGGGGACCGAGGTCAAGGGTGTGACCGTCGACCTGTCGCGATCGGACGATCCCGCCAGGTTCGTCGCTCGCCTCGAACGTGTCGACAGTCGCGCCCCGCTCGCGGAGTTCGTGTGTCGTTGCCAGTCCGGAGATCCCTGCGCCGATTACGCCGATATGCATAGGTAGGTTGCGACCGTGGTCGGTCGCGGTTCGTCCCGGTACTGCGTAGGCGAGACATATCGGTGTGTCGAGATTGATTTCTCGTGCATTGGTTGATTACTGACGCACATACAGATCGGAGGCGACCATCAGCAGCACGAACACAGCAACACCCGTTGGCAGGAACGCCTCTCGTGGTGGCAATCCGATCCTGCTGGCCAGTGCAGCGCCGACGAGGATCAACGCGGAAATGACCGTCGCGCCCAGTACCACCGGCGAGCCGGCGATCCGCTCGCGTATCGCTTCCGAACGTGCCATACTGACCCTGTGGACTCAGCAACCAAAAACGCAAGCGACGGTAACTACTGAGCGTCGAGAGTCACGCGGGCCAGCCGTTCGAAGGCAGCCGTGTCGGGGACGACGTCGACGTCGATCCCCGCCGACTTGGCTGTCCGTTCGGTCGGCGGGCCGATCACGCCGACGGTCGCAGCGTTCAGCCCCTCGATGGCCTCCTCGCGCACACCGCGGTCTGTGGCCGCAGCCAGGAAGTGTTCGACGGTCAGCGACGACGTGAAGAGAGCGGCCTCGAGCTCGCCCGCGGCCGCCTTCTCGACCGACTCGCCGGCCTCGTCGGGTCGGACCAGCCGATAGAGGACGGTCTCATGGACGTACGCGCCCGCATCGAACAGGCCCTCGACGAGCACCGAACTCCCGTGGTCGCTCCGGGCGAGTTCGACGCGCGCCCCGTCGACGGACTCCTCCAGCGTCGAGACGAGGCCGTCGGAGGTGTAGGTCTCCGGGACGATATCGACCGCGAATCCGGTGTCCCGAAGCGACGCGGCCGTGGTCTCGCCAATGGCACAGACGGTCGTGTCCCCCGGGGTCCAACCGGCATCCGCGGCGAGTTCGACGCCGGTCGTGCTGGTGAACACGGTGAAATCGGCGTCCGAGCGCGGGGTCGTCCCCGCGGGTTCGACCGCGAGCATCGGGTCGGCGACGGGCGTCGCGCCCAGCGACCGAAGCAGCTCGGCGGCGTCCGCGAGCCGCCCGTCGTCGGGCCGGAAGACCGCCACGCGCGGGTTCGTCATTCTGCCTCCGAGACCGCCCGTTCGATCAACTCGGCCGCGCCCTGCTCGCGGAGTTCCTCGGCGAACTCCCGGGCTGCGTCCGGGTGGCGATGAATCGGCAAGTCACGCGTCGCCGCGACCTCGTCGGTCCCGTCACGACTCAGGATCCGGGCCGTGGTCCGCACGGTACTACCCTGGACCGTCGCGTGGACGCCGATCGGGGCCACGCAGCCGCCGCCCAGCGCAGCCAGAACGGTGCGTTCGACCGTCGTCGCGACCCGCGTCGGCGGGTGATCGATCGCGTCGTTGATCGTCTCGGCGACCTCGCCGTCGGGCGCCGTGACGGCGATGGCGCCCTGTCCGGGCGACGGGACGAACCGTTCGGGATCGAGTTCGACCGTGCGAACGTGATGGTGCAGGCCCAGTCGCCGCAGTCCCGCGGCCGCGAGCACGATCGCGTCGTATTCGGTCTCGACGTCCCGTTCGAGCGCGCGGCGTTCGATCTCAGCGAGGTCGTTGAACCACTCCTCAACCGTGCGGTCGTATGGATGCTCGTAGTCCTCGTCGTCGGCGCGTTCCTTTCGCTCGCTTTCGGCGTCGCTGCGCGCTTCGTGTTCGCGCTGGAGCGTCGGTGCCAGCAACTTCTCGACCCGGGTGTCGACGTTGCCCCGAAGCGGTACGACGGTCAGGTCGGGGCGTTCGGCCCGCAGCTGGGCCTCGCGGCGGAGGCTGGACGTACCGACGGTCGCCCCGTCGGGCAGCTCGTCGAGGGTCTTGCCGTCGGGAGTTACCAGCAGGTCGCCCGCGGGACCCCGATCGGGGACGCCCGCGACGACCATCTCCTCGCCGCCCTCTGTCGGAATGTCCTTCAACGAGTGGACGCCGGCATCGGCGTCACCGTCGAGAACGCGTTCGTCCAGCGCGCGGACGAACGCGCCGGTCCTGCCCAGCCGGTGGATCAGTTCGTCGCGGATCTGATCGCCGGTCGTTTCGACTTCCAGTAGTTCGACCGATCGCCGCCGGCTTTCGAGGGCCTCGCTGACCGTGGCTGCCTGTCGAAGCGCGAGATCGGAGCCACGCGTCGCGAGCCGGAGCGTGCTGTCGCGAGAGGTCATTATCCGTTCGTGGGTGGTCAGGGGTGAAAAGCCCACCAGTTCGGCCCGGCCGTGCTCGATAGCATACCCGTGTACCCGGCGCGCGTATCAGGGTTCGTCTATCCTTACCAGGGTTCGTCTTTCAGGCCCAGATAGTAGGCCAACACGTTCGTCCCGACGTGCAACAGCGGCGTGATGACGAGCACGACCACGAGCACGGGGACGGTGAACGTCTCGGTGAACCAGCCCGAGGCGAACGCGGCGGTTGGGACGAGCGCGCCAACGACAAAATCGAGCTGATCGAGTCCGGGGAACGCCGCGCCGCGCTCGCGACCGCTCCGGCGCTTGATGAACGAGGCTGTGATGTCACCGACCATCGCTCCGGCCGAAAGCGTGAACGCGGCGACGACCCGGAACTCCGGCAGGCCAATCCCGAGCGCGTCAGTCGCCGTCGGTGCCAGTCGGTTCAGCGCCAGCGCCAGCGCGAGTCCGGTCGCGGTGCCACCGGCCGTGCCACGCCAGGTCTTCCCGTCGCCGAGCAGGCGGCTGTCTCCCCAGGTCCGCCCGCCGTCGATCGGCCGACCGCCGCCGAACAGGACGGCCGCGTTGTTCGGTACATACGCGGGCAACATCGCCCAGAACGCGACGACGACTGTCTCGATGACGTCCATTGTCGGGCGGTCGGAGCGGCCGGACTTAACGGCCGGGGATTCACACTGGACGGCCCGGACCAGGACAGTCACGGAGCGGGAACCTCTCCGGGAACCGACAATATATAGCCGTCGGGACCTACCATTCACGTATGCCTATGAAAGAGTCGGGACCGGCCCGGATGCGCGAGATCGATCGCTACGACGGCGGGGTCGGCTGGATCGCCTACCCCGAGGAGCGAATGGGACGCGCCAGCCACGCCGTCGTCGGCGAGAACGGCGGCGTCTGGGTTCTCGATCCCGTCGACGCCGACGGGGTCGACGCGTTGCTGTCGGAGTACGGCGACCTCGCGGGCGTGGTCGTCCTGCTCGACCGTCACAAGCGCGACGCGGCGGCGATCGCGCGCCGACACGACGTGTCGGTGTACGTGCCCGACTGGATGAGCGGCGTCGCCTCGGAACTGGACGCACCGATCGAGCGCGTACACGTCGATCTCGGCGACTCCGGGTTCGGGATCCACAAGCTCATCGACAACCCGCTCTGGCAGGAAGCGGCGCTGTACGGCGA
Source organism: Halapricum desulfuricans (assembly GCF_017094465.1). Lineage (NCBI taxonomy): Archaea > Methanobacteriati > Methanobacteriota > Halobacteria > Halobacteriales > Haloarculaceae > Halapricum > Halapricum desulfuricans. Next base: position 589,784 of record NZ_CP064791.1, on the reverse strand, counting down.
ACACGACGGCACGCTCGTCGTGCCGGAAGCCCTCGGGACAGTCGAGTACTTCACCGCGGGCGATGCGACGCTCGGCGTGCATCCGGCACTTCGGCTGAAGCCGCCCCGGACGCTCCGGCGGTTCACTCCCGAGCGCCTGCTCGTCGGACACGGGGAGGGTGTACTTCAGGACGCGGCCAAAGAGATCTCGGACGCGCTCGACCGGTCGCGCCGGAGCGCGCCGCGGCTGTACGCACAGACGGCGCGCTCGATGCTACTCGGATGACCGAACGGAATTCGACCCGGACGGCCGGACAGGATTCGGGAACAACCGATCAATGTTACGTCACGGACGGACTGGTCGAGTATCTGCTGGAGTACGCCAGTGATCGCGATCCACAGTCGGTGACCCTCTCGCTCGATACCACACCGGCCGGCGAGCTCGACGTGTCGTCGCTGGATCCGGAGACGCCGGTGTTCACGCACATGTACCTGCCGCAGGCCGGCTCGTCGGTCAACGCCGTCTTCGGAATGGACCTGGGGACGCCGGTCGGTCAGACCGACGGCCGGTTCGTGTCACATCCGGACGGCCGGCTGGACGTCTCGGAGACGGACGACCTGCACGCGGTCGTGTTCGTCGCCGTGCCGCCCTGGGATCGCGAGTCGATCCGCGCGTTCGACCGGAGCGGTCGCCGCCTGCGACTGGAGACGCTCGCGGTCGAACCGCCCGACGGCGCGCTGTAGCTACTCCAGATAGCCCAGATCCTGCAGTTGCTCGGCGATCTCGGCGAACTGCGCTTCGGTCAACTCGCCTTCCTGCTGATGTTCGATGACGATGCTCCGGAGGAGAAACCGAACGAGGTCGCTCGTGCTCGAAAAGCTCGTCCCCTCGATCGTCTCCTCGACGCGATCGGCCAGGTCCTTCGGGATCGAGACGGTCGTGTAATCGGTCATAGCCGACTCTGAGGTGAGCGGCGGGGATAGGCGTTGTGTCGGAGCGGCGTTGCCGTCGCCAGCGGGCCGGTCGCGTGCTATCTACGCGTCACGCTGGCCGTCGAGCCACGCGATAAGTTCGTCCGCGACGACCTGTGGCTGTTCGACGTGTGCGAGGTGGCCGCTCTCGACGGCGCGGTACTCACCCCGCGGTAGCTGCTCGGCCAGTCGGCTCCCGGCGTCCGGATCGACGATGCGATCCTCGACGCCCTGAAAGACCAGTGCCGGCGTCGTCACCTCGTAGAGGTCAGTCAACTCGGCCGCCCGCATCGCGGCCAGCTGCCCGTCCCAGCCGGCCGGCCCGGCGTCGTCCTCGCCCCGCCAGTCGGCGATACGGCTGATCTCCTCGGGATGGGCTTCGACCGTCCCCGGTGCGAACGCGACTGACAGCGACCGCTCCAGGGCTTGCGGGTCGTCTAGTGGCGCACGGAGTTGCTCGAGCGCGTCGAAAGAGACGGCCGCCGGAGAGGTCGGCGTGCCAATCAGCGCGATCGAGTCGACCCGGCCAGCCTGGCGGGCGTATTCGACGGCGACGACACCGCCGAGTCCGGCCCCGAGCAGGTGCGCCGAGCGGGCGCCGTGATCGGACAGGACGGCGTCGAGATCGGAACCGAGGTCCGCGACAGTGTAGGGCCCGTCCGGCGTATCCGACTGGCCCGTGCCGCGGTAATCGAAGACGACGACCTCGTACTCGCGTGCGAGCGGCGTCGTGAGATAGCTCCACTGCCAGGCCCCGAGGCCGGCGGCGCTACAGCAGACGACGGTCGGGCCGTCGCCGTGGACCGCGTACTCGATGTCGACGGACCCGTTATGTGCGGTCGGCATACGCGGTCTTGGTCGCCGGCGTTCGTGTGCGTTTCGACCGGCGGGCAGCGACCCGGATCGGGACGTGACGATCCGGTTCCGTGTCGGTTATGCACGGGGAGACGGTATCGGCCAGTATGAGCGACGAGGGTGGTCCCCGGCAGGTCGACGACCCCGACTACCACAGCGTCAACCATACCGCCGCCCAGACCTGTGGCTGGACCGACAACGCCCTTCAGGGGGAAGGAAAATGTTACAAGTACGCCTTCTACGGGATCGAGAGTCACCGCTGTATGCAGATGACTCCCGTGGTCAAGTGCAACGAGCGATGCGTGTTCTGCTGGCGCGACCACGCCGGCCACGCCTACGAGCTGGGCGACGTCGAGTGGGACGACCCCGCCGCGGTCGCCGACGCCTCGATCGAACTCCAGCAGGAACTGCTGTCGGGCTACGGCGGCCACGACGACGTCCCGCGTGACGTGTTCGAGCAGGCCATGGAACCCCGACACGTCGCCATCTCGCTGGACGGCGAACCGACCCTCTATCCCCACCTGCCGGAGCTCATCGAGGAGTTCCACGACCGCGGAATCACCACCTTCCTCGTCTCGAACGGCACGAACCCGGAGATGCTCGAGCGGTGTGATCCGACCCAGCTGTACGTCTCCGTGGACGCCCCCGACCGCAGGACCTTCGAGGAGACCGTCAAACCCGTCGAGGACGACCTCTGGGGGCGATTGGTCGAGACACTCGACGTCCTCGCCGAAAAGGACGACACCCGGACCGTGATCCGGACGACGCTGGTCGGCGGGGAAAACGACCACAATCCCGCGTGGTACGCCGCGATGGCCGACCGGGCCGGCGCCGACTTCTTCGAGTTAAAAGCATACATGCACGTCGGTCACTCCCGGGACCGCGTCGACCGCTCGTCGATGCTCGACCACGAAGACGTCGTCGCGTTCGCCGAATCCGTCCAGCAGTATCTGCCGGACCACGACGTGCTCAAGGACGTCCCCGAATCCCACGTGGCCGTGCTGGCGCCCGACTCGGACACCTGGGTCCCGAAACTACAGAAGGACAGCGACTTCTGGGCCGACGATCCGCTCGTCGAATACTGATCTTCCCGCGACCGTCACGGTTCTCCATTCCATTTCTGGGATGCGTACAATAGTCGGTATGCTTATCCGTGGGGATGCCGGAGTTTCGGGTATGGAACTGTCGGGTCGGGCGATCGGGTACGACGAACTCCGGACGCTGAAGACGCTGGCGCTGGCGGGCGCGCTCGACGGCGAGTCGAAGATCTCCTGTTCGGGTCTCGCCGGCAAGCTCGACGTGTCGAACCAGACCGCCTCCCGGCGGCTACAGGGGCTGGAGGACGCGGACCTGCTCGAACGCGAGATCGTCGGCGACGGCCAGTGGGTCTCGATCACCCGGGACGGCGAATCGCTACTCCAGCGGGAGTACGCCCACTACCAGCGAATCTTCGAGTCCCAGGTCGGCGTGACGCTGACGGGGACGCTGACCAGCGGGATGAGCGAGGGTGGCCACTATATCACGCTCCCGGGATACATGCGCCAGTTCGAACGAAAGCTCGGCTACGAGCCCTTTGCCGGGACGCTAAACGTCGAGCTCGACGACGGAAGCGTCCGTGCACGTGCTCGAATGGACGCGCTGGATCCGATCGAGATCGACGGCTGGGAGGACGACGAGCGCACGTACGGCCCGGCCTTCTGCTATCCGGCGACGATCGAGTTCCCGGCAGGTACCTACGAACAGGCCCACGTCATCGCGCCCGAACGGACCCACCACGACGACGATCAGCTCGAGCTGATCGCCCCGGAGAAGCTCCGCGAGCGCTTCAACGCCGACGACGGCGACACCCTCACTATCCATGTCCACGAGTGACGACACTACCAACGGATCGGCCAGTATCGATCAGGCGATCGCCGCGTTGCGCGAGGGCGAGCCGGTACTCGTCCACGACGCCGCCGACCGAGAGGGCGAGACGGATCTGATCTATCCCGCCGGCGCGGTCGATCCCGGCGCAGTCGCGCGGATGCGAAACGACGCCGGCGGGTTGATCTGCGTGGCCCTCTCGGACGGCGTCGCCGAGGCATTCGATCTGCCCTTCTCACAGGATCTCATCGACCACCCCACGGCGGCGGACCACGAGCTCGGATACGACGAACGATCGTCGTTCTCGCTGACGGTCAACCACCGGGACACCTACACCGGAATCACCGACGAGGACCGGGCGCTGACGATCACCGAACTGGCCGCGGCCGCCGGGGCTCCGGAGGAGTTCGATTTCGCCGGGAACTTCCGCTCGCCCGGCCACGTCCACCTGTTGCGGGCCGCGCCGAACCTGCTCGCCGATCGCGAGGGCCACACCGAACTCGGGCTCGCACTCGCGGCGGCTGCGGACCTGCCGCCCGCGGTCGTGGTCTGTGAGATGCTCGACGATGGGACGGGTCGCGCCCTGTCACCGGCCGACGCCCGAGAATACGCCGCCGAGCACGATCTCGTCTACGTCGAGGGCCGCGACGTCGTCGAACAACTGGGCTGATCGCCGACGCGGTTGGACGGATACGTCAGCAGTTGTCAGTCGCCTCGCGGACGGAGACCGTGAACGTTCTTAACGGTCCCCCTCTTTGGGGGAGATATGCACGCCGATAGCACGACGGATGGGAGGGCCGACCGATGAGTGACCGACCGGAGATGTTCGAGGGCGTCGAGGAGATCTGGATGGACGGCGAGTTCGTGGACTTCGAGGACGCCCAGATCCACGTCCTGACCCACGCGCTACACTACGGGACGGGCGTCTTCGAGGGAGTTCGCTGTTACGACACCGACCAGGGGCCAGCTATCTTCCGCTGGGAGGAACACCTCGATCGGCTGTTCAACTCCGCGGAGGTCTACGACATCGACATTCCCTACACGAAGGCCGAACTCGACGAGGCCACGCGCGAACTCATCGACCGCGAGGGGCTGGACTCGGGATACATCCGGCCGATCGCGTTCTACGGATACGGTCCGCTTGGGCTCAATCCCAAAGCGTCGCCCGTGCAGGTCGCACTGGCCGTCTGGCCGTGGGGCGCGTATCTCGGCGACGAGGCGCTCGAAGAGGGCGTCGACGTCGCGGTCTCCTCGTGGCGAAAATACTCCTCCAGTCAGATTCCGACCAACGCCAAGACAACGGGCACGTACGTCAACAGCGTGCTGGCTAGCCTCGAGGCCAAAGGCAACGGCTACGAGGAGGCGATCGTCCTCAACAAGGAAGGCAACGTCGCGGAAGGACCCGGCGAGAACCTCTTTATGGTCCGGGACGGCGAGATCCACACGACTGGCCTCGCCGAGTCGATCCTCGACGGAATCACTCGCCGAACCGTGATCGAACTGGCCAAGGAGATGGGCTACACCGTCCACGACGACGCGACGATCTCCCGCGGTGAGCTGTACACCGCGGACGAGCTGTTCTTCTCGGGGACGGCCGCGGAGATCACGCCGATTCGTAGCGTCGACGACAACGAGATCGGCGCGGGGACCAAAGGCCCAGTCACCGACGAGATCCAGACGCGCTTCTTCGAGGTCGTCGAAGAGGGACAGCCCGACGAGTGGTTCACACCAGTCTGAGCGTCAGTCGGACGGGACACTGTCGGCGGCGCTCACTCGGGCCGTCCGTCGTCGGCCTTTTCGACGAGGATATCGAGCGACACTTCTTGGTCGTTGGATTCGCCGAAGCCGGCGCTGAGAACGCGCGTCAGCGCGTCCTCGACGCTCTCGTCGAGTTCCTCGTACTCGTCGGGTTCGACCTCGACGACGAACCCGGTCGTGATGTTCGGAGCGGTCGGTAAAAAGAGGAGTTCGCGCCCGTCGGACGCGACCTGGCCCGTCTTGAACGCGGTCATCCGCATGCCGTTCCAGGTTTCGATCTTGACCGGCGCCTGAAGCTCTTCAGTGCCCCCCACGGCCGTTTCGACGGCCATCTTCGAGGCGTTGTAGATGACCCGCAACCCCGGCAGGCGATTCATGAGGCTGTCGATCCCGGCTTCCAGTAGCGAACCGATGGCTGTTCGCATGAGATACCCGATCGCGAACACCACCAGCACGAACACGACGATCGTGAGCAGCACCTGCAGCGGTTCGTAGCTGACGACGCCCTGGAGCGGAACCTGTTTGATCCGATTGTACAGCCAGGTGAGCACGAACACGGTCACCAGCAGCGGCAGGAGCACGATCAGGCCGCTCGCGAAGTCCCGTTTCCACGTTGCCGACATCGTCCTGAATCAGGACTGTGGGCGTAATGATACTGTCGCTGTCTCCGGCGTTCCACGGCCGATCGACGGGCCCGTCCGGGTGGGATACGTCGGGGATATCGACGGGTCCGTATCGGCACTACGCCTATCCGGCTGGCGAGTGATATGCCGGCATGTTTGGCGATCCGATCGCGGCCATCACCGTCGAATCAGTCTTCGAATCGTTCCGGGCCGACCTGGCGAGAGCGATCCCGCGAGTGGTTTCGGGGCTGCTCTTTGTCGTGGTCGCCTACCTCGGCATCGAGATCGTGACGGCCGTCCTGCGGTCGGCGCTCGGCCGGATCTACGGCGACGACCAGGCGCTGATCGCCGATCTGTTGGTGTTGATCGTCACGGTGTTCCTGTGGTTCGGGTCCGGACTGACGTTGTTGAGTATCCTCGGGATGGGCGCCATCGCCGCCAGTCTCGGTACCGCGGCCGGGTTCATCGCGCTGGGCATCTCGTATGCGCTGTCGAACATGATTGCCGACACGGTCGCCGGCGTGTACCTGCTGCGGGACCCGGACTTCAACCCCGGAGACACGGTCACGACCGAATCCGTGACCGGAGTCGTCGAATCGATCGGCCTGCGCAAGAGCCGTCTTCGGCTCGGCGACGGGGACGTCGTGGTACTCGCCAACCGAAACGTCGAATCGCGGTGGACTCTCACATCGGAGCCAGGTCCCGAGTGACCCGTCGGACCGATCGGGAACAGTAGGTTTATCAGGCGCACGGGGCCAAGTTCCAGCAAGATTACTTTCGAGATGACATCGAACAATCAACCGGAGGTGAACATCGGACTCGTCGGCCACGTCGACCACGGGAAGACGACCCTGGTCGAGGCCCTCTCAGGGGAGTGGACGGACCAGCACTCCGAGGAGATGAAACGCGGCATCTCCATCCGGCTGGGCTACGCCGACGCGACGTTCCGAAAGTGCCCCGAGTGCGACGATCAGTCGGCCTACACGGTCGCAGCGGAGTGCGACGAACACGGCGTCGAGACCGAGCACCTGCGGACGGTCTCGTTCGTCGACGCGCCGGGCCACGAGACGCTGATGGCGACGATGCTGGCCGGCGCGGCCATCATGGACGGCGCGGTCCTGGTCATCTCGGCGACCGAGGATGTCCCCCAGGCCCAGACCGAAGAGCACCTGATGGCTCTGGATATCATCGGGATCGAGAACATCGTCATCGCCCAGAACAAGATCGACCTCGTGGACGCAGAGCAGGCCCGCGAGAACTACGAACAGATCCAGGAGTTCGTCGAGGGCACGGTCGCGGAGGGCGCGCCGATCGTCCCGATTAGCGCCCAGGCCGGCGCGAACGTCGACCTGCTGATCGAGACCGTCGAGGAACACATTCCGACTCCGGAACGCGATCCGGACGCCGATCCCGAGATGCTGGTCGCCCGGAGCTTCGACATCAATCGACCCGGGACGACCTGGGACTCGCTTCTGGGCGGCGTCCTCGGCGGCAGCCTCTCGCAGGGGGGACTCGAACCAGACGACGAGATCGAGCTGCGACCCGGTCGCGAGGTCGAGGAAGGCGGTCAGAGCGAGTGGGAGCCGGTCACGACGACGATCCGCTCGCTACAGGCCGGCGGTGACACCGTCGAGGAAGCGACGCCCGGTGGCCTGCTCGGCGTCGGCACCGGTCTCGATCCGTCCCTGACGAAAGGCGACGGCCTCGCCGGACAGATCGCCGGCCCGCCCGGGACGCTCCCGCCGGTCCACCAGCAGTTCACGATGGACGTGCAACTGCTCGATCGGATCGTCGGCGAGAACACCGACGAGGTCGAGCCCATCTCGACGAACGAACCACTCATGCTGACCGTCGGAACCGCCACGACCGTCGGCACCGTCACCAGCGCCCGAGACGAGGAGGCCGAGGTCGCGCTCAAGCGGCCGGTCTGTGCCCGGGAGGGCGACAAGATCGCGATCAACCGGCGCGTCGGCACGCGCTGGCGGCTGATCGGCATCGGGACCCTGCGTGAATGACGGTCGTGTTCGACACCAACGCGCTGATGATGCCCGTGGAATGCGATATCCGCGTGCTCGAGGAACTGCAGCGGCTGCTCGGCTCAGTCGACCCGGTCGTTCCCGAACAAGTGCTGGCGGAACTCGACTCGCTATCCGACGGCGCGGGCGAGGAAGCGACGGCTGCGAGCGTCGGCCTCGATCTGGCCGACCGCTGTCGAGTCATCGAGGCCGAGCCGGACTACGCCGACGACGCCGTCCTGTCGGTCGGACAGCGCGACGGTGTCGAATACGCACTGACGAACGACAAACCGCTCCAGGAGCGTCTGCTCGCGGCGGACGTTCCGGTAATTAGTTTACGCGGCGAGCACAAACTCGCTATCACTCACCCATAACATATGTACAAACGTGTGCGACTCCGCGACACGGTCGAGGTGCCCCCCGAACACCTCGCGGACGTGTCCCCAGAACTGGTCAAGAAGCTACTGCAAGACAAACTCGAAGGCCGCATGGACGAAGACGTGGGTTCGGTCGTCTCCGTGATCGAAGTTCACGACATCGGCGAGGGGTCGGTGCTGCCCAACCAGCCCGGCGTCTACTACGAGGCCGAGTTCGACGCGCTGACGTTCGACCCCCAGATGCAGGAGATCGTCGACGGCGAAGTCGTCGAGGTCGTCAACTTCGGCGCGTTCGTCGGGATCGGCCCCGTCGACGGTCTGTTGCACGTCTCCCAGATCTCCGACGAGTACCTGGCCTACGACGAGGACGGGCAGATGCTGGCCTCGCGTGACTCCAACCGGACGCTCGGGGTCGGCGACGCCGTCCGCGCCCGGATCGTCACCAAGTCCATCGACGAGCGCAATCCCCGCGACAGCAAGATCGGCCTCACCGCAAAGCAGGTGGGGCTGGGCAAACACGGCTGGCTCGAAGAGGAACGGAAGGCCCGCGAGGCCCAGGCGGGTGAGAACTGATGGCCGATCGGTTGGTCTGTCGGGAGTGCCACCGCGTCCAGGACTCCTCGATCACCGAGGAAGACGCCTGCCAGGCCTGCGGGTCGACCTCGCTGACGGAAGACTGGGCCGGCTACGTCATCATCGCCCACCCCGAACAGTCCGAGATCGCGAGCGAGATGGAAGTCACCGAACCCGGCCAGTACGCGCTGAAGGTCCGCTAACGTGCCCGAGGAGATACTCACGCTCCCGGAGGGGCTCCGGGGCGAGCTGAAAGACCCGCTCGGTCCGATCTACACCGACACCGAGGGGCTGCTCGCGGACGCCGGCGAGCCGATCGTGGCGGTCGGGGACATCGTCACGTATCACTTGCTGGAAGCCGGTCACACGCCTGCGGTCGCACTGGTCGACGAGCGGACGAAACGAGAGTCGGTCGACAGCGAGGTCAAGAAAGCCGTCGTCGGCGACAACGGCGCGCCGGCGTTCGACGAGCGGATCGCGGTCGCGAACCCGGCCGCGACGCTGACCGCCGAGTTGCTCTCGGCGCTCCGGGCAGCCGTGGCCAGCGACGCGACGACGTTGCTCGTCGTCGACGGCGAGGAGGATCTGGCGGCTCTACCGGCAATTCTGGCCGCTCCAGAGGCGGCAAGCGTCGTCTACGGCCAACCCGGGGAAGGGATGGTGCTCGTGACTGCCGACGAATCGGCCCGTGATCGCGCTCGATCGTTGCTGGAACGGATGGACGGCGACCTGCCGGCTGTTTTAGACGCCGTCCGTCCGTGATTGCAGTATCGCCACGTGCCTGACGAGCGAGCGGTGCACGCGCCGCTGAAAGGTCGACTCGACCGTCCAGCCGACAGACTCGGCAGCGTCGTTCCAGGGGCGGTCACCGACGACGACCGCGCGAGCGGCCACGCGGCGGGCTTCCGCGAGCGCGTCCGCGACCAGCGTGTCGAGGTCGCCTTCGATCTTCGACTGGCGACCGTACGGTGCGTCGAACACGACGGCGTCGATGCTATCGTCGGCAATCGGAACGCGCCCCGCATCGCCGCGATAGACGTGCCACTGGCCGTCCAGCAGGGCGCGGAGGTTCTCGCCGGCACCCCGGACCATCTTCCGCTGGGCGTCCCCACCGATCGGCGTCGCCCCGACGCGTCCGGCCTCCAGCAAGAGACCGCCGGTGCCGCACATCGGGTCGAGAACCGTCGTTCCTGGGCCCGCACCGGCGAGGTTGACCAGCGCGCGAGCCAGCGCCGGGTCCATGCTCCCGGGCTGGAAAAAGGGACGGTCGGTCGGCTGGCGGTCGGCGAAATCCCGATCGGTTTCGACGGCGAGCCAGCCCAGCGCGCAGAGACCATCATCGCCGGGCGCCACCGGCTCGATGTCAGCCGTGTCCCGGTCGGCATCGACCGCGCTCGCGTCGTCAGCACCGGCGAAGAACGCCTGCAGCACGTGATCGGGATCCTCAAGGTCGACCTCGAACCCGCGGTCGACGAGCACCTGCCCGAGGCGGCGTTCGGCGGCCTGGGTGTCGATCCCGGCCGTCGAGCGGACGTCCCGGGCGCGTACCGCGACCGTGCCATCGCGATCGATGCCGGCCGCCTCGAGCAACACGGCGGCACTGTCGAGGGACGCGTCAGTCGTCCCGACGAGTTCGGCCGCCCGGTGGGTGAGCGCGAGCGTCTCGAAGCCGTCGTCGAGCCCGCGCGCCGTCGCCAGTCCGGCAGCGATCGGCGTCACGTCGCTTGCGGCCGTCGCCGCTTCGGCGGCGGCGAACCGATCGTCTTGTCCGACGAGTTCGAGGACGTACACACCGAAACAACGACCCGACACGAGTATAAGCGACCCGATACCGGGCGCACCTCGACCGATCGAGCCGACGACTATCTCTTATAAACATTAAATACCAACCTTTATAAGCCTTAAATACGACTGTTAGCCCGAGACATGGTTGACCCCAAGGAAACCATCAACATCGAAAACGTCGTCGCTTCGACGGGCATCGGCCAGGAACTCGACCTCCAGAGCGTGGCCATGGACCTCGAAGGGGCGGATTACGATCCCGAGCAGTTCCCGGGGCTCGTCTACCGGACCCAGGAACCCAAGTCCGCGGCGCTGATCTTCCGATCGGGCAAGATCGTCTGCACGGGGGCAAAGAGCACCGACGACGTCCACGAGAGCCTGCGGATCGTCTTCGACAAGCTTCGTGACCTAGAGATTCAGGTCGACGAGGATCCCGAGATCGTCGTGCAGAACATCGTCACGTCCGCGGACCTCGGTCGCAACCTCAACCTCAACGCGATCGCGATCGGGCTGGGACTGGAGAACATCGAGTACGAGCCCGAGCAGTTCCCGGGGCTCGTCTATCGGCTCGAAGAACCCGACGTCGTCGCGCTACTGTTCGGCTCAGGGAAGCTCGTTATCACCGGCGGCAAGGAACCCAAAGACGCCGAGGAAGCCGTCGACAAGATCGTCTCCCGGCTCGAAGAACTCGGCCTGCTCGAGTAACCCCCGGTCGCTGCCGCTATGTGGGCCGCTGTGTCGACTACGGTCGGTCTGTCCGTGCTTGTTGAGCCGTCCGTTCTGCAATCCGCGCCGGTCGGTCGCGGACTCCTCGCGTTTCTCGTGACGTTCGTGGTGGCGACGCTGTTCTACGCCGTCACGCTGCACCTCGCGGCGACGTTTTTCATCGGCTCGGTCCCGACCCAGCGCGCCGCGACCGTCGCTCCCGCTCCGGCGGCCGTCTCGATTCTGCTGGGTCGCTACGGGCTCGAAAGCGTCGGATTCGTCTCGCGCGGACTCGGCGCGTTGATCGTCATCGTCGCGACGCTCGTGGCCGACGCGCTGGCGATCAGTCGCGTCTACGACCTCGACGTCGTCCCGACGCTCGTGCTAGTGGGGCTGCACTTCGCGTTCGCCGCCGTGCTGGGCTTCGCTCTCGCGAACCTGTTCGGCCTGTTCTAGCAGTGTCCCGGTCTGTTCCGACCGCTTCTGGGGCCGCCCAATCCTGAGATGGCCGGCAGACGGCGTCGCTAATCGGGCCCTACAGCACCGATACCGGTTGCTCATTCACCTCACAAATCTCGCTTGCCGTTTCCAAACTTCTATTAACTACCAAATGGTACCACCAAGTGATATGGACGGATTCGACCAGTTCAGTGACGTCGGCGAAGTGGAAGTAACGCGCGCGATCGGTCAGGAGTGGACCGACGAGTTCATGGATTTCTCGGACAGCGACGTGATCATCGTCGGGGGCGGCCCGTCGGGGCTGATGGCCGCGAAAGAGCTCTCCGAACGCGGCGTGCAGACGATGGTCGTCGAGAAGAACAACTACCTCGGCGGAGGGTTCTGGCTCGGCGGCTTCCTGATGAACAAGGTCACCGTCCGAGATCCGGCACAGGAAGTGCTGGAGGAACTGGCAGTCGAGTACAAACAATCCCAGGAGAGCGAGGGGCTGTACGTCGCCAACGGGCCCGAGGCCTGCTCGGGACTGATCAAGGCGGCCTGTGACGCCGGCGCGAAGATGCAGAACATGACGGAGTTCACCGACATCGTGATCCGCGAGGACCACCGTGTCGGCGGGATCGTGATGAACTGGACGCCGGTCCACTCGCTGCCCCGCGAGATCACCTGCGTCGACCCCATCGCCGTCGAGGCCGATCTCGTCATCGACGCTACCGGTCACGAGGCGATGGCCGTCTCGAAACTGCAGGAGCGTGGCGTCCTGGACGCGCCCGGGATCGGCGACGCCGCCGAGTCGGCCACCGGGATGGACAGCACCGACGAGGACGCGTACGGTGCACCCGGTCACGACTCGCCGGGCCACGACTCAATGTGGGTCGGCGAGAGCGAGGACGCCGTCGTCGAGAACACGGGACTTGCCCACGACGGACTGATCGTGGCCGGCATGGCGACCGCGACCACGTACGGTCTGCCGCGGATGGGGCCGACCTTCGGTGCGATGCTCGTCTCCGGGAAACGCGCTGCTCAGGTCGCACTTGACGAACTCGATGTCGAGGCCGAGCCGGTCGAGCTGAGCAGCCCAAGTGCTGCGGTCGCTGACGACTAGCGTTCGCTATCGGGGTCGGTGTCGCTCGGCCCGTACTCGTTCGGACAATCGATCACCGCCGGTCCCACGACCGTGTTCGTCGCGCCGGTCAGTCGTCGAACACATTCGGGCAAAGGGCCTTGCAGATGTGGCCAGGAAGCCTAAGACGATGACAGAGACCGAACTCGACCTCAGGGACGTTCCGCCGCCGGAGCGCCATCCGAAGATCCACGACGCCTTTCAGGCACTGGATAGTGGCGAAGCGCTGACGATCGTCAACGATCACGAACCGAAACCGCTGTTCTACGAGTTCCAGGCGGAGGTCGATTCCTTCGACGCCGACGGGTACGAGGTCGAACAGCGTGACGAGAGGACCTTCGTCGCGACGTTGCCCAAGCAGTGATCGGACGATGGAAACGTTCGAACTCCAACAGACGGTCGACGCGCCGATCGGGGACGTGCGAGCGGCGATGCTGGACCTCGAACCGTTCATGCTGGCGTCGGGGTTCGACGAGATCGAGATCGACGGCGACGTACTCGAGATCAGCAAAGCGCTCGGACTGCTCAAGATCTCTCTGACGCTGCGTCGTCTCGACGATCCCGAGTCCGTGCTGGCCTTCGAGCAGGTCGATGGCATCTTCGAGTCGATGACGACATCGTATTCGCTGGCCGATCGGGACGGACAGACGGTCGTCACTGCCAGGACCGAGTTCGCTCTCGACGCACCCGGCGGGTCGATCCTGGACGGAACCGTGGTCAAGCGCCAGCGCCGCAAGGAGATCACCGGGCAATTCGAGTACCTCCGGAGAGCAGTCTCGTAGTCGACAGACCCGGATACACAGCCCCGGCGGGCGAACACATTCGGGAACGGTCACTTGCGGACACGCGACGACCTGGTAGATATGTCAGATACCGCCGACCCGGTGACCGACCACGTCCATCACAACTCGTGGTCAGCGAACCTCGAAGGGCCCGAACACGCCGACGACCGGGAGCTCGTGGTTTCGCAGGCTGTCGAGGCCGTGGAACGGACCGCGTCCGGCCATCACGTCAATCTCGTCACGCACGAGAATCACGGCCATCCCGAATCGTACCTCTTCGAGGCGCTCGAAGCACGCGTCGACAGCGTCGAGATCGAATACGTCGAGCGATGTGGCTGTGGCGGGTACGTCACCCGCGTCCACGTCTAAGTATGGCGACACTCACAGAGCGGTCCGACGCCGACGGTTCCGACCTCGATCGGCGAGCTATCCGTCGGGCGATGCAGCGGCGGGCCTGCGAGATCGAACGGCGAGAGCTCGACCGCGCGATCACACGACTCGAATCGAAGCGGAACCTCACCGACGAGCAAAGAGCAGTCCTCGCGGAGACGGCCGCGGCGATCGCTGCGGGCGTCCTCGCAGGACCGGACGCCGTACTCGCCGAATCCGAACTCGACGATCTACAGACGGTGCACACGCTGCTAACCGACGAGAACCGTGGTACGGACGTATCGACCTGATCTCGCTCGGAAACTGTATCGGATCCAGTGGTTTCGGACACCGGACGAGGGGCGAGACAGCGACACAGCCGACAGCGTCACGGGGAGTCGACAGGCGATCGACCGGACGTGACACCGACCAGCCCCAGCGCGGCAGCCTCGTGACGGCGGTCGACCGTCCGGGCGACGAGCGCGTCCTGGGCCGCGGCGATCTTCCGATCCAGCTGTCGGGCAGGCGAGCGCCACCGGGTCAACCCGCCCGGCGAGGACGCGCGCACGAACGCCCGAAAGGCCAGGTTCAGCGGCAGGGCAGCCGAACGGTCGCTTCGGCCCGCTTCGAGGATCGCGATCCGACCGCCCGGTTCGAGCACGTCGAGCCAGCGATCGACGGCCGCCCCCGGATCGTCGAGCAACCCGACGACGAACGAGCCGAGCACGGCGTCGGCCGCCTCAACCGGCGGTGAAGTGGCGTCACCCCGAACCAGCGAGACGTTCGCCCAGCCCGCCCGCTCGACCCGATCGCGTGCCTGCGCGAGCATTCCCTGCGTGCGGTCGATCCCGACGACCCGCCCCTCGCTGCCGACGCGCTCGCGAAGGGGCGGGAAGTTCGCGCCCGTGCCACACCCCATCTCGACGACGGTATCCCCGGGAGAGAGGTCGAGGGCTTCGACCGCGGTCTCCCGCCAGCGGCGCACGACGGGTGCCGTCGCAAGCAGATCGTAGCGGGGGGCGATCCGACGGTAGAACCGCTCGACGCCGGAGTTGGTCATACCAGCTCGCGGACGGTCGTCGCCACGGTCGTGGCGTCCGGGCCGAGGACGTAGACGACCGGCTCGACGCCGAACCCGCCGGTCTGATAGAGCACGTCCGCGTCGGGCACCTCGGCCAGGGCCTCGCCGACCGCCGCCTCGGGCTCGTTCTCGGCGTCGAACTGCGCCGTCGTCAGGCCCTGGCCCTGCAGCTGCTCGATCGTCTCGGGCGTGTAGCGGACGTTGAGGGCGGCGCTTGCGTCGCTGCCGGCGGCTCGGGCAGCGAGCAACACGCTGGCGACGTGTTCGCTCACGCCGAACTCGGGGTCGCCCGGCACGTGAGCGCGCCCCTTCAGATCCAGGATCCGGCCCGGGACCGCAGCCACGTCGTCGATCCCGTCGGCGTCGGGCAGCGCCTCCACGAGGTTCGAGCCGACCGCCGGGATCAGCCCGGCGAAGCCGCTCGTGTTCTCGAGGACGCGGAGCCCGCGTCGCAGCGAGGAACGCACCCGTTCGGTCTGTCGGAGTTGGCTCTCGGGATCGTGGATGTCGAAGTCCTCCTCGTACTGGGCCAGCGGCGGAAACGCTTCCTCGTGCAGCGCCGCCAGCAGGTCCCCGCGTTCGAGCCGACGGACGAACACCTCCGCCTCGATCAGCGCCTGGACGGACGTCATCTCGCCGCCGGCCAGTCCGTCGGCCAGCCGTTCGACGAGGTCGCCCAATCGGTCGTCGCCGAGCAGGCGCTCGTTGCGCTCGACTTCCCCGTGGACGTACTTCGAGACCGCGCTCTGGCTGATTCCCAGCAGATCGGCGACCTCACTCTGGGTCAGTCCCTGATCGCGCAACTCCTCTGCCAGCATCGATCGGAACGTCGGGAGGAACTCCTCGACGACGACTTCCTCGATGAAACGCATTACAGACACCTCCGGCTCATTGGTCGCCTCCGAACTCCACGTCGCTTCTCGGCGACAGATCCGCGAGACGAGACGCCTGTCATTGATCGCCTCCGAACTCCACGTCGCTTCTCGGCGATAGATCCGCGAGACGAGACGCCTGTCATTGATCGCCTCCGAACTCCCGGTCCCCCTGTATCTTCGAAGCCTGCGGCCCCTCCTGGTCCTGGTACTTCGAGCCGCGTTCCTCGCCGTACGGGCGGTCAGCCGGTGACTTCAGTTCGGTAAAGGTGAGCTGTGAGATCCGCATCCCGGGGGAAAGCGCCACCGGCGCGGTCCCGAGATTCGACAGTTCGAGGGTGATCTGGCCTTTGTATCCGGGATCGCAGAGTCCGGCCGTATTCGAGAGGAATACGCCGCCACGCCCGCCAAGGAAGTTCTCGATCGTCTTGCCGTTGGGCTGGACCTCGAGGTCATACGTCGGTTCGACACGTTCGGTCTCTTCGACGGATACGACTTCCTCGAACCGTACACCACCATCGAGTATCTGATCCAATCGGGCCGTATCGACGCCAGCCTCACTGTACGCGTCACAGAACCGACGGAGCGTATCGCGCTTGATGGTATCGTACTCCTCGTTCTCGACGTTGGAAATACTGGACTTCGACGAATAGCCCATCAGCTCTGCCGCTTCGTCCATCGTGAGACCAGCCTGCTTCCGGAGTTCGCGTAGATAGCGACTCGGAACGGGTACATACTGACCTCGCTTGTGCCGTTCACCACTCACGTCGACGCTCCACATCTCACCTTCCCATTCGACATCGCTCATTTCGATATACTGTTTCCGCTCCCTGCTGTAGAGGGAGCCGACCTTTCCAAGGCGAGCCGCGAGATACATGACCTTGTTCGCTAACTCCTCGTTGGCAGTATAGAAGGTATCACGCTCATCGCGACGGCAGCCGTCTCCATCGAGCAACCCTTCAAGTAGCCCTTCGAGGGTATCACGGGGCCAGCTAAATGCCGACGTGGGGATCGTTTTCTCGCTGCCGGCACCTGAGAGACTACGAATAACCGCAGACCAGAGCGCTGAACAGATAGTAAGTCGTGTGAGACGATCAGTTTCTCGAATCGAAATCGACGCGTCGTACTGTTCGAAGAACTCTCTAAATCGTGTGAGGTACTGTCGTTCGGTGTTTGCCACCTGGATCTGCTTTCGTCGAGCCGACCCTTCCGCGATATAGAACCCGAGCATCCAGCCGAATTCGCGGGTCAATGGGAGTTCACGCGGGAGACGATAGTCGCTCTGTCGGAACGCGACTTCAACATCGTCCGGCATCGTGATCTTCGGTACCGCTTCCATCGGCGCGCTTCCGTTGGCATCGTAATGTCGCTCCGAACCCTGTGCCATGCCCGCAGCATCGACCCATCCGAACCCGTCTGTGGCATATAGCGTCGTTTCCGTCGGCTCAACGTGATCGAGAATGTCGACCGAACGCTGTTCGGTCGGTGATCTTGGCAGTTGTTTCGGGACCATAACCTGCGTTCCTTCAGCGTCTTCACTAGGTATCCGGGTGACGCCACCGTCTCTATCGAGTGTAAACAGGTTGTGATCTTTCGTCACGTGAACCTGTCGTCCCGAGTCGAGCGTAACCCGGTATATTCGTTGTGTTGGATTCGTAATGTAATCGGTAACACGGTGCGTGCTGACCCGAAGTGTCTGCGGATCGAACGCCACAGCTCGTGCTGGGCGTTCGTTTTCGACGATGTCACCGATCTCGTAAAACCCGAACCCATCCGTCGGTGTCCACAGGAACACTTCCTCGTCGTGCGGGAGTGACGCGTGGACGACGATCGCCAGCCGGCCCAGCGACGACCGGCCTTCGACGTGGGCGATCAGGTCCGGCGGAATCTCGACGCGCTCGTAGGTCGTCCCGAGCACGAAATCGCCGGGGTGGAGAATGAACTCCTCGCCGTCCTCGACGACGGTTTCCTCGACGTATTCCTCGACTTCCTGCTCGCTGTTCGGATGGATGCTCGGGATGTTCGTCCGCTGGAACTCCAGGAACTCCCGGCCGAGCCGAAGGTCGACGCTCGCGGGCTGGATCTGGATGTCCGGATCGTCGAGCGGTTCGACGACCAGATCGCCGTTTTCGAGGCGACGGACGATGTCCGCGTCGGAGAGGATCATACCCGTATTCGGAACCCCAGCGGTCTAAAGCGTCCCGCTCTCGATGCCGAGAAAAGATAGACTCAGACAGAGGGCAGAGGGAGTGTCAGACAGGTCCGCATGAGGACCACCGGACAGACCGATTATCAAATGAACAGGAGGGCAAGGGATACCGTGCCGACGATGACTGAACCGACAGCGGCGACCGCACGCTCGTTGCGGTGGACAACTGTAAGTCCGGCGGTCCAGACGCCGACCTGGGCGACGAGTGCGAGACCCTGGACCACCCGAGCACCGATTCCCGGCAGTGTCGTGGTCACTCGCCGCATCTGTGAGAGCAGTCGCCCGGGGGAAGAGACGGCGAGATCGACCTGCTGTGAGGCAAGCCACAACAGACCAGCACTGATCGCAACTGAGAGGACGTTGATCAGCATCGACCACGCGACAACCTCCAGCGTCTGTCCGAACGATCCCTCTCCGACGTGTCCACCGGCAAGGAGGTGTAGCCCGACACCGGTGAACAACCAGAGGAGTAACACCCCAAAGAACAGTGCCGGAAGTTGCTCAACAGCGGTCTCCCAGAACAGCTCTCCAACCTCGACTGTTATCGTTGCCGGTTCGTCACAGCCGCTCGGCTGTGTGTCCCCGTGAAACGCTTCACACGTCATTTCAGACGGACGACCGGGATTGTCGATTTCGGTCGTTCCCGTCATCTGGCGGGCGAGCAGCCGTAGGGCCACACCCGACAACGCTGTCAACAGTAAGGCGACGCCGAACGCGAGACCAGTAGCCCGAAAGCCGTTCATCCGATCACGGCGGGCTTCGAAGAACCCTTCCGGGATCCAAAGCGCCCGATCGATCATATCTATTCAAATATCGAATACAAAGGAAAAATTATCGATATCCGCGACCGCCTGACGCGCCAAGTGAACACAGATATACCGAGCCGCCGGTATCCGTATGTATGAAACAGGCAATCGTCGCTCGCGCCGATCTGGGCATGGGCGAGGGCAAGCTGGCGGCCCAGGTCGCCCACGCCTCGCTGTCGGCCTACGAGGACGCCACTGCGAGCACGCGCAAAGAATGGAAAGGCAGCGGCCAGAAGAAGATCGTCCTCCAGGCCGACGGCGAATCCCAGTTGTTCGAACTCGCCGACAAAGCCGAAACCGAGGGGATCCCCCACGCCATCGTCCGGGACGCCGGCCACACCCAACTCGAACCCGGAACCGTGACAGCACTGGCCGTGGGTCCGGCCGCCGAGGATCGCGTCGACGCCGTGACCGGTGACCTCTCGTTGTACTAGCGACCGCAACCCAACCAAATACTTATACCTTTCTAAAAGATTTATGTACGTCGCCCCCTAACCCGGAGTGAACACCGTCACAATGCAAGGAAATCACGAACAGCAGGCCTACGACCGGGGGATCACTATCTTCTCGCCGGACGGCCGGCTCTATCAGGTCGAGTACGCACGCGAGGCAGTCAAACGCGGCAGTGCCAGCGTCGGCGTCCGAACGCCCGAAGGCGTCGTCCTGGCGGCCGACCGGCGGGCTCGATCCCCGCTGATCGAACAGGAGAGTATCGAAAAGATCCACGGCGTCGACGACCACATCGCGCTGGCCAGCGCGGGCCACGTGGCCGACGCCCGGAAGCTGATCGACTTCGCCCGGCGTCGCGCACAGATCGACAACCTCCGCTACGACGAGTCGATCGGCGTCGAGACGCTGACGAAGGCAGTCACCGACCACATCCAGGAGTACACTCAGACCGGGGGCGCGCGACCGTTCGGCGTCGCGCTGTTGATCGGTGGCGTCGAGGACGGCGAGCCGCGTCTGTTCGAGACCGACCCGTCGGGGACGCCCTACGAGTGGCAGGCGACCGCCGTCGGCGGCGGCCGCGAGGACAGCCAATCCCACCTCGAGGACAACTACGAGGACGATCTGACGCTCGAGGAGGGAATCGGCCTCGCGCTGGAAGCACTTGCGGAAGCCAGCGAGGACGGCCTTACCGCCTCGGGCGTCGAGATGACGACCGTCCCAGTCGAGTCCGCACAGGTCGAGGCGGTCGACGAGGCGACGCTGGCCGAGCACATCGACGACCGCGACCTCGGAGGTGACGACGATGAATAACGACTTCGCACCCTACGAACCCGAACTCGGCGGCTTCGAGGACGTCCCCGAAGCCGACGACGAGCCGGTCGCAAAGACCGGGACGACGACCGTCGGTATCGCGACCGACGACGGCGTCGTGATCGCCACGGACAAGCGCGCCAGCCTCGGCGGACGCTTCGTCTCGAACAAGAACGTCCAGAAGGTCGAGCAGATCCACCCGACCGCAGCCCTGACGCTCGTGGGCAGCGTCGGCGGCGCACAGTCGTTCATTCGCTCGCTCCGCGTCGAGTCGAACCTCTATGAGGCACGACGGGACGAACCGATGAGCATCCACGCGCTGGCGACGCTCGCGGGTAACTTCGCCCGCGGCGGCCCGTTCATCGCGATCAACCCGATCCTCGGCGGCGTCGACGAGGACGGCAGTCACGTCTACAGCATCGATCCCGCCGGCGGCGTCATGAAGGACGACTACACCGTCACCGGCAGCGGGATGCAGCTGGCGCACGGTGCGCTGGAGGGCGAGTACGATCCGGAGCTGTCCATCGAGGAGGCCAAGGACCTGGCGGCGCGGGCGGTCAACGCCGCGACCGAACGCGACACCGGCTCCGGCAACGGCATCTACTTCGCCGTCGTCACCGACGAGGGCGTCGAGATCGAGGACCACGACGACGTCACCGAACTGCTGTAGGGCGGTCTCGGTACTTCTGCCGTTCGCTGATAGGGGGTAGCGACGGCTCTATTGAGCCACGAACCTAACGGCGAGATATGTGTGGTCGTACCTCACTGTTCGCGCCCCAGTCGGTCGTGCAAGCCCGCTTCGACGCGACGGCCGACCAGCCCCTGGAGCCGCGATACAACATCGCTCCGCGTGAAGATCTTGCCGTCGTCCGCAACGACGCGCCCGACACGATCGACCTGCTGGAGTGGGGACTGATCCCGTCCTGGGTCGACGACCCCGACGGTGCTCCGCAACCGATCAACGCCCGCGCAGAGACGGTCACCGAGAAACCGACGTTCGCCGAGGCGTTCGAACGGCGTCGCTGTCTCGTCCTGGCAGACGGGTTCTACGAGTGGCGGGATACTCGCGGCGGGAGCCAGCCCTATCGCGTGGAACGGGTGGACGGCGAGCCCTTCGCGATGGCGGGGTTGTTCGAACGCTGGGAATCGGGAGAGCAGGTCAAAGAGACCGTCACCGTCGTCACGACCGAGCCGAACGCCGTCGTCGAGCCGTTACACGACCGGATGGCAGCCGTCTTGGATCCCGACGAGGAGGCGACGTGGCTGTCCAACGCGGATCCCGAAACACACCAGGGACTACTTGAGCCCTCACCGGCCGAACAGTGGCAGTCGTATCCGATCTCGACGCGAGTCAACGATCCGACGAACGACGATCCCGGCGTGATCGAAAAGGTTACCCCGGATCGACAGACGGGACTCGGCGACTTCGAGTGACGGGAAAGCGAGTCCGGATCGACGGTCCCGTTTCGATATCATTATCAACGTTCCTGAAGAATCCACATGTATGGGTGAAATCCACCACGCGCCGCAGGACGGATCGTTCGACAGCGAGAGTGTGTCGACCGGCACGGTGCGGGTGGTACGCGACGGTGATCGCGTGACGCTGTATCTCGACGCACCGGGGATGAGTGACGACGACCGCTCGACCCACTGGCTCACCGCCGACGCCGAGGACTTCTGTTCGCTCGAGGAGATGCGCTGATCGGGCGTTCCGGTCGTCGTTATCGTTTGGACGGGCAGTCGCCGCTATCCGGTTTGCTCGGCTTGCTCGTGTGCGTCGAGGAGTTCCTGATACCGGTTTCGGATCGTCACTTCGCTGACGTCAGTCGCTTCGGCGATCGTCTGCTGGGTGATCCGTTCGTTGCTCAACAGGGCACCGGCGTACAGCGCGCCGGCGGCCAGTCCGACGGGTGACTTTCCGGAGTGGACGCCCTGGGCCTTCCCGGTCTCGATCAGCTCCCTGGCGCGGCGTTCAACTGCCTCCGGCACGTCGAGTTCCGAGGCGAACCGGGGGAGGTACTTCGCGGGATCGG
Organism: Halapricum desulfuricans; assembly: GCF_017094465.1. Lineage (NCBI taxonomy): Archaea > Methanobacteriati > Methanobacteriota > Halobacteria > Halobacteriales > Haloarculaceae > Halapricum > Halapricum desulfuricans. Next base: position 567,291 of record NZ_CP064791.1, on the reverse strand, counting down.
CCGGCTCGATCGCGAGTCCAAGCTCGCGCCCGAGGTAGCGATACGCGCGGGCGTACTCCTGGCGGTCGACGCGGCTGATCGGCTGGAACTCGTCGAGGCTGCGTGGCGTGTTGGCCTGCCGCGCAGCGGCGTACAGCGACGCCGTCGCCATCGCCTCGATCGACCGGCCGGGCAGCAGGTCGTCGTACAGTGCCTTCCGGTAGATGACGCCCGCGGTCTCGCGAACGTTCTCCGGCAGGCCCAGTGCCGAGGCCATGCGGTCGATCTCGCCGAGCGCCTGCTTGAGGTTGCGCTCGCGGGCGCTTTTGGCTCGGAACCGCTCGTCCCAGGTGCGCAGCCGGACCATCTGGGAGCGCTTGCGTGCCGACAGCGACGAGCCGGTCGCGTCGCTGTCCTTCCAGTCGATCTTCGTCGAGAGCCCCTTGTCGTGCAGCGTGTTCGTCGAGGGCGCGCCGACGCGGGATTTCCGATCGCGCTCCCGGGAGTCGAAGGCCCGCCACTCGGGTCCGTGATCGATCATGTCGTCTTCGATGACGATGCCACATTCCTCGCAGACGGTTTCACCGCGCTTCTCGACGGCGATCCCGGTCGCACCGCATTCGGGACAGATCAACTCGCCGTCCGTCTCTTCGGAGCGCTCAAGCTGCTCGTCGCGTGCGGTACGCGTCTGTGCGTGTGATCGAAATCGGGTGTTGGTCTCTGACATTGTGGGTCAGTTGCGCCCGGTCCGCCCAGGCATTTTTTCTTATCGTAGAAAAAGATCTGTTTCGGCATAAGTCTATCCCTATCGGCAACGCCGGAGATGACGATCGACACACAGTGGAGATGTCATACACCGCGATCGGCGTAATCAGGCGGTTAGTGGCGGTCTATGGATCTAGAAGTCCGTTTCGAAGATAGTAGAAACATCAAAGCGATTTTACCGATCCCTGCCGAAAGGCGCGCAGACCACCGGGGAGACAACAATGTCAGGACCGAACACAGCGGACGGGATCGACGCGGTCGTCGAGGAATCGGTCGGATTGCTTCAACGGTTCGAATTTACCGAATACGAGGCGAAGAGTTTCGTCGCGCTGTCCCGGATCGCCACCGGCACGGCCAAGGAGATCGCGGACGTCGCCGACATCCCCCAGGCACGCGTCTACGACTGTATGGAGACGCTGAGCGACCGCGGGCTAGTCGACATCCAGCAGTCGACGCCGCGGCGCTTTCGCGCGTCCGATCCGGACGAAGCGGTCGCGACGCTCGAACGACAGTACACCCGCCATCTCGACCGTCTGCGGGAGTTGTTTCCCCGTCTCGAATCCCCCACTCGGGACGACGAGAGCGTCGACGTCTGGGTCATGGAGGGATCGACGGAAGTCAGCGAGCGACTACGTGAACTCGTCTCCGCAGCGGACGACGAGGTACTGCTCGCGCTGGCCGTCGAGGAGTTACTCACCGACGAACTCCTGGACGCGATCGACGCGGCGGCCGAGCGCGGCGTCGCGGTCACCGTCGGCTCCCCGGGGGAGCCGATCCGCGACCGGATAGCCGAAACCGCCGCGACCAGCCGGGTCGTCGAGACCTGGACCTGGTGGGAAGAGTATCCCGTCCGGCCCGGCGCGGTCAGTGCAGTGTTAATGGTCGACGGCGAGTCGATGCTCGTCAGCGCGGACGCGGCCTCGTCGTTGCCCGGCGTGAGCAACCATCGTGCGGTCTGGACCGACAGCGAGCGCGCACCCCTGGTGAAGATGCTGCGGCCCCTGCTCGCACGCGCAGTCGACCCGTCCAGTGCCGACGGTTCGGCAAGTGTCTAACTACCGTCGTCGGAGCGTCATCGGCATCCCGCCACGCGGGTGGGCAGTCAGTGACGGGAGGAGATCGAGTTCCCCCTCTCGGTCGGTGTCGAGGCTGAACTCACGGGCGACGGTCGCCAGGATGACCTGGGCTTCCAGCATCGCGAGGTGTTTGCCGATACAGTGGCGTGGCCCGCCCCCGAACGGGAAATACGCGAATCGAGGCCGATCACCCTGGTCAAGCCAGCGGTCGGGATCGAACTGGTCGGGTTCGTCCCAGAAATCGGGCGACCGATGAACTGCCCACTGTGGCAGCATAACTGACGCCCCTTTCGGGACACGGTAGCCGCCGAGTTCGACGTCTCGCGTCGGCTGGCGAAAGATTACGTAGACAGGTGGATACAGCCGCATCGATTCCTGGATCACGCGTTCAATCAGGTCCAACTCCCGGACAGCCTCGAAGGTGACCGGCCCTTCGACGGCATCGGCCTCGGCCTGGACTGCCCGCTCGACCTCCGGGTGGTTCGCCAGCAGATACCAACTGTAGGTCAGCGTCAGTGCTGTCGTGTCGTGGCCGGCCAACAGCATCGTCACGACCTCGTCACGCAGCTGCTTGGAGGTCTGTTCGCCGCGGTTCTGCGCTCGCAGCAGAATCGACAGTACGTCCATCGGTGGGTCCTCGTCATCCTCGTGACCCTCAGTCCCGCGACGCTCGGCGACAATCTCCGAGACGACCCGGTCCAGCTCGTCTATGGCCGCCTGGTACTCCCGGTTGTCCGGCGTCGGCACCCAGTCGGGCGTGATAAACCTGATCGGATCGGGTTCGAACCGCGCGCCGATCGGCCCGAGGTTCTCCCGGATGGTTTCGCGCTGGCTGTCGGTCAACTCGACGTCCAGCATCAGATCACAGATGACATCCAAAGTCACCTGTGTCATCTCCAGTTCGATGTCGCGGCTGTCTCCATCGCGCCACTCGTTGACCATCGCTTCTGCGTGACCGGCGATAGTATCGGTGAACTGACCCAGCCGCGCCATCGCAAACGCGGGGTTGGCGAGGTCGCGCTGGCGCTGCCAGGTATCGCCTTCGCTCAACAGCAGCCCCTCACCGAGGAGATCGCCGATTGCGTCGTCCTGAAAATCGGGCTTGACGTAACTGTCTGCGTCAGCGACGAGCACCCGCTGGATTTCGTCGGGGTCGGTGAGCAGATACGTCTCCAGCGGGCCGAGATCCAGGCTGACGACGTCACCGTACGAACGCTCACAAGCCGTCAGAAACCGAAACGGATCGTCAGCGTACTGCCTGGCGTTGCCGAACAGTGGCTCCCCTTTGGGTTGTGGCGGGGTCGGGCGCATCACTCTCCGAAAGGGGTCGACCGTGATAAGTCCCCGCACACCGGCGAGTACCGGATGTTTCTCGTCGTGCGGCCGCAGACATCGACCGCCGACCGTGCAGTCAGTACCGTGGGCGGAATTGATTTATCCTCCTCGTCCGGAGTGAGTCTGTGACATACGAAACGATCCTGTTCGACATGGACGGCGTGCTGCTGACCGGATACCACACCGACCGGGAGGTATACCGCCAGGCGGCCGCCGCGACGCTCGCGGATTTCGGGATCGACTACGAAGGAGAGCCGCCGCCGGGACTGGTCGATCCCGACGATATCTCGGAAGTTCGAACGACCTGTGACGATCTCTCGCTGCCAGCCACATCGGTCTGGGCCTACCGGGAGCGGGCCGCGACGACGATCGAGAACGAACGGATCGCCGCGGGTGATCGCGTTCCGTTCGACGATACCACCGTGCTCGCGGATCTCGCCGACGACCATCCACTTGCCATCGTCAGCAACAACCGCCAGGGAACCGTTCGGTTTGCCGCCGAGTACTTCGACTGGCCACTGAACGCCGTCCGCGGTCGGTATCCGACGCTGACGGAGTTCGGCAAGCGCAAGCCCGACGCCCACTTGCTCCGATGGATGCTCGACCGTCTCGACGCCGGCGAAGCGCTGTTCGTCGGCGACCGGCGCACGGACATCGCAGCCGCCGACCGCGCTGGAATCGATAGCGCGCTGCTGGCCCGGGACGGAAACGTCCCCGACGGGGAGTCCGAACCCACCCACCATATCGAATCGCTGGACGCGCTGCCGGACCTCGTGTGACCGAGGCAGTCAGTCAGCGTTCCAGTCCGGGTCAGTTTTCGACCAGAAACAGAGTATTTTCGTTGAAGAACCAGTCTTTTCGTCAGCTTCAATTGAAGATTCTACACTAATATCGGAATTCGATTCTACGTTCGAACTCATAGTACGGTTTTCTCTTCCCAATCGTTGTATTTGTATCTGACCCTAAGCTGGTGGTAGACAGTATGTGAACACTAGATCCAATAAGGTCCCTACGACGGGCCGTCCAAGTCGACGGCCGGTATTCCGTGCTCGGACAAACCGATCCACTTGGATGTGGCTGATCAATCTGCGACCGCTGGTGAACGCTGGTGCACTTCGCGTTCAAGTCGGTCCGCGTATTCCAGTCGCAGCTGGCGGGCTGCGTGCGGATCGATAGCTCCACCCTCATCGATGCGGGTTGCAGTCGGTTCGTAGGACGCGACATCCAGACCCATCCGGTCGAGATACGAGCGTACTGCCTTGGACCGCAGTCCGTCCCGGATCGCGGCCTCGACGTATTCGAGGACAGCGTCAAATTCGGGCAACAGGACTGCAGACTCAGTGACTTCCCCGCGATTGCCACCGATACGGACGTCTGTCTGGACGAGCCGCTGGACGACAGTGGCGAGCCCGTCGGCCAACTGCAGAACGTGACTCGGGAGCGCTGTGTCAGGCGAGCGCCATTCGACCGTCCCGAATTCGTTCCGGATCTGCACCGGCGTCCAGACCGCGCTCTCGGGATCAAAATCAGCACTGACGGCCTGCCGATCGACACCCGCCTCCGTCGCCGCGGCCAGGAACTCCTGGTAGCGGCGATCGAGTCGGCGCGTCCAGTCGGCTTCGTCTTCGAGGTACCGCCATAGCCGTCCCTGCTTGGACAGGTCCTCGTAGGCCATCCAGCGATACAGTTTCGACCGGGCACCAGTTGCCAGGCGCTGCCCCTGAAAGTACGGTGAGGAATTGACCAGGGCCAGGGCCGGATCGAGCGCGATCAGGCCGTTCAACTGGTCGACCACCTGTCCCGGTTGTTGTTCGAAGTGGATATGCGTCCCCGCGCAGTGTCGCACGTATCGAAACTGGTCACCGACGACCTCGTTTTGAATCCGAGTCCGTTCCTCGGGAAGCTCCTGAATCTCCCCGGCGTTGACCGGGGTCGCGAGCGGCACGAGTCGCTTCCCAAGTTCCTCGGCGCGTCCGAGGACGGCTCCGAGACGGTCGAACAGTTCCGTTTGAAGCTCTTCCGTTGTCTCGCACGGTGGCGTTTTGATCTCCAGCAGCGGTTCGACGAACTCCCGCTCGACTCCCTGTGCGGCCGCTGTGAGTTCGCCGGGCGATACGAGCTGCCCCGCTTCGTCGGTGACCCAGTACTCGACCTCAATGGACCGTCTGACTGTCTGGCTCATTGCTGTCGGTCGGTCGTCCACGTATGCCGACCGATCAGTCGGTCGGCACGAGTTTGGTTGGTATTCACTCACACGAAAATCTGCAGAGGGAGGATGAAAAGATATTGAGATACGCAATATTTGCGACCAATAGTTATGTATATGAGTTCTGAATCTGAGAGATATATGATTTAAAGAGAGAATATTTCCGTATTCGGCTATATACGTCCAGTATGCAACCGCCACAGATCGCCCTGTTGAACGCGGCACACGAGGCTGCCGACACACGACGGAACTTCCGGCGTGAGCTCGATGCGGATCTCGTCGAGTTCCACGCTCCGTCGGGTGACCTTCCCGATAGCTTCGAGTTCGACGGCTGTGTGGTGACAGGGTCGAAGGCGTCCGTGTACTGGGACGAGCCGTGGATCGGCCGGCTGAAAGAGTGGGTCGGCGACGCCGTGCAGGCGGGGCTGCCGTTTCTGGGTGTCTGTTATGGCCATCAGTTGCTAGCGGACGTGACCGGCGGGCAGGTCGAACCGATGGGCGAGTACGAGATCGGGTATCGCACGGTCCATCAGATCCGTGACAACCTCCTGCTCGACGGCATCGGCGAGGACTTCACGGTTTTCACTACCCACTCCGACCGGGTCAGGACTGCTCCACCCGGTGCCGAAGTGTTCGCACGGAATGATTACGGTATCCACGGTTTTCGGAAGGACCGCGTTTTCAGCGTGCAGTTTCACCCGGAGTACGACATGCAGACCGCCAGGTCGGTCACGACCGGCAAAGACGAACTCGACGACGAAACCATCGAGACAGTCCTCGCGGGAATCACCGAACGGAACTATCAGTCCGCCCAGAAGGCGACTCGGCTGTTCGACAATTTCCTTTCGTTCGTCGAACGCGTACAGGACAAGCGGACGGCCGTCGACCGGCTGTGACGCCAAAACGGGCTACAACGGTCGTGGCAGTTTCGACCGCCCACAACTCGGGCGGACTGCCGACGGGGATTACTTCGCAAGTACCGCTGGTCTTGTACAGCTCCCAATGTATTACTTGCTCCAGTCGCTATGGCTGGTGGATGAAACGCAATGTCGGTCGGACGGATCGTACCGCTCGCATCGCAGCCGGGTCCGCACTCGTCGGCGCAGGCGTCCTGATGGGTCCGAAATCCCCGGTCAAAGGTGCTGTCGCAACTGGCACTGGTGGCATAATGGTCGCGACCGGTGCGACGGGTCGCTGTCCCGCCTACAAACTCGCCGGCGTGGATACTCGCAACGGCGAGTAGTCACTCTGGACAGTCGTTCTGACACGAGCCAAACGCTCCGGAGAGCCCCGTCCAATCGACGTATCGGTTCACCTGTGTCCGGTACCGTTCGTATTGCTCGCCGTACCGATCCGCCAACACCGGCTCCTCGGCGAGCGGTTTGAGCGTGAACCAGCCGACGATTGCTCCTGCGACGACCATCGCCTGCCAGGAACCGGTCGCGACGGCGAGACCGGCGACCGCACCGACGTGGCCAAGCACCTCGGGATTCCGGGAGAACTGAAACGGCCCCGAAGCGTGATGGCGCCACTCGAGTCCCAGTATCTCTTCCGGGCCGTCGAACTCATCAGCGGTCAACACGTTCAACGCGGCACCCAGCAGAAACGCCCCGCCGCCAGCGACAGACACGATCCCGACGGGATAGAGACTGCCCGCAGTCGTCCCAATCAGTCCGAAGAACGAGCCCGCCATAGCCATCACGAGCAACCAGTACAGGCCGAACTGCCCCGATATTTGATCGGGTGGCCACGGGCGCCGGCTACCGTCGATCGCCGCCCAGCCGGTCAGGCCGATCTGTGCCGCTCCGCCGGCCAGCCCGACCGCGAGTAGTGTCGTGCTCATAGTCGTCGTGAGGATTCCAGCCACTTGTATTGTAGGTTTGGTGAAATACCATTAGAGAGACTACTCACGGGTCCGCCCCGTCTCACCGAGCGAGGGGGCGCTCGCGTCGTAGCCGTCCGCACGGAGTTCGGCCGCGAACTCGCTACACCGATCGCCGTGGTTGACGAGAATCTCGGCGTCCCGATACCCCTCAAGAAAGTCCAGTAGTCCCTCTCGATCGGCGTGGGCCGAGAAATCGTAGGCTTCGACCTGTGCAGCGACGGGCATCCGGCGGCCGTCAATCTCCGCGCTGCCGGTCTCCAGCAGGTCCCGGCCCGGCGTGCCCTCGACCTGGTAGCCGGCCAGGGTGATCTTGTTCGTCGGCCGGTCGGCGATCTCCGGGATATACGTCATCGCGGGCCCGCCCGAGAGCATCCCGCTGGTCGTGACAATCACAGTGTTCTGTTCGGCGATCCGTCGCCGCTGACCGTCGCGACCGTCGACGATCCGGGCGTGGGATTTCGCGCGTTGCAGCGCGTCCGGATCTCGCACGAAGGCGGGGTATCGGCGCAGCATCTCGGTCACGTCCGTGCCCATTCCATCAACGTAACAGGGGATGTCGTTGGCTTCACAGAGCAGAAGCATCTCCTGGGTTCGACCGATCGCGAACGCCGGCACGACGACGGTACCACCCTCCCACAGCGTCGTCCGCAGACTCTCGACGAATCGCTTCTCGACAGCCTCTCTGTCTTCGTGTTCGACATCGGAGTAGGTGCTCTCACAGACGACGACGTCGGCCTCGGGACGCGCGGTCGTACCGGCGACGAGTCGCTGGTCGTCAGTGTGGAAATCACCCGTATAGAGCAATCGCGTCTCGCCGTCGTCAACGAGCACGTGCGCCGATCCGGGGATGTGACCGGCATCGAAGAAGGTCACTTCGTGACCGCCAGTCTCGAAAGACTCCCGGTAGCCGTGGGTCTCGGAGACCTGCGTGAGTCGCTGGACGTCCGTCTCGGTGAACGGACACTGCGGGGTGTTGCCGTGGAGTTTGAGCGTGTCCCGGGCGAGCGTCAGCGCGAGTTCTCGGGTGGGTGGCGTCCAGTGGACCGGCGGACGCGCGTCACCGCTCAACAGCGAGGGCAGCGCCCCAACGTGATCGAGGTGGCCGTGGCTGACGACGACCGCATCGGGGTCGACGTCCCCGACCGGATACTGCGGTGGCGTGGATGACTGCATACCGTAATCCAGCAACAGCGAGTCGTTGACGAGGATCGCACTCCGACCGATCTCGCCGGCACCACCGAGAAACTGGATATCCATCGTACCAGAATGATGGACCCGGCGCGCTTGACGATGGCGATAGAGAAATAGCGACCTCGTTCCCGTCGTTGTTCTGCCGCAGCTGTTCCCGAGTATTACGAATTGGCGAAAAAGTATTATTTCGGCGTTCGGTAGCGGCGACAACGAGTATGTACGACCGTCGCACACTGCTGCGGGCAATAGGCACGGGGACGGCGGCGACGCTGGCGGGCTGTTCAGTGGTGGGCGACTCCGCCGGGGGCGAGCGGACGGTCACCGACGATGCGGGACGGGAGGTCTCACTACCCGAGGACGTCGACCGTGTCGTGGCGGTCGGTCCCGGAGCCCTGCGACAGGTAGCGTATCTCGGCGCGACTGATCGCGTCGTCGGCGTCGAAGACGGCGAACGCGACTGGATACGAACGGTGCCGTACAATATGGCCAATCCGGACCTTCGAGACAAACCCGTCATCGGCTCTGCGGGCCCCAATGCCGGCGGTAACGCCGAGGAAATCCTGTCGGTCGATCCCGACGTGATCTTCTTTTATGGCGACGACTCACGGGCCGAGACGCTGCAGTCCCAGACGACCACACCCGTCGTCTCCTTGCAGATTACGGATCTTGGCGGTGAGACGACCCGCACGGGGATCTACGAGACCTGGCGGCTGGTCGGTGACGTGCTCGGACTCGACGGTCGGGCCGACGAACTGGAGACGTTCGTCGAGGGGACGATCGAAGATCTCCACGAGCGAACGGCCGATATCCCGGACGCGAACCGAGTCGAGGCCTACGCGGGGGCAGTAAGTTACAAAGGTGCACACGGACTGGCGACCACGCGAAAGCGATTCTCGCCGTTCGCGTACGCCGGCGTGGACAACGTCGCAGGCGGTGTCGGGACCGACTCGCCGTCGGTACAGATCAGCGAGGAGCGACTCCTCGAATGGGATCCCGACGTGATCTTCGTCGACTCGAACAACCGCGATCGCGCCCGTTTGGACCTAGATAGCGAGACCCTCGACGGATTGACTGCCGTCTCCGAGAGCAAGGTATACACACTCCTCCCACACGCGAGCTATCACCACAACTACGGGTCGATCCTCGCGAACGCCTACTTCGTCGGCGTAACGCTGTATCCCGACCGTTTCAGCGACAGTGACCTCTCTACGACGATCGATTCGATCTTCGAGACGATGCTCGGGGCACCGCTGTACGACGACCTGCGTGACACATACGAGGCGCACAGACGCCTCGATGATCTCGATGGCTAGGGCGACAGGCGAACAGGAGAATACAGGCCACCGTGCTCAGGGCAGCAAGTCGGTCCGACAGCGTCGCAAACGGACCACTCGGCGCACCTACGCCGTCGCAGGGGGATCGACACTCGCCCTCCTGGCCGTGTCGCTGATCGGAATCGCGATCGGGTCCGTGGACGTGCCACTGGGTGATCTCGTCGCTGCGCTTTTCGGTGGCGGGACGGCGACCCAGCGGACGATCGTCTGGAACCTCCGTGTGCCGCGGGTCCTCGGTGCGATCGTCGCCGGAGCCGGACTCGCGGTCGCCGGCGCGGCGATGCAGACCGTCCTCCGGAACCCGCTTGGCGCACCCTACACACTGGGTATCTCCCAGGCTGCAGCGTTCGGCGCGGCCGTGGCGGTCGTCTTTGGCTTCGGTAGTGCGGCCGCCGAGTTCGGGTCGATCGGGCCGTATCTCACGACGATCGCGGCCTTTCTGGCGGCGATGGTCTCGACGGTGTTGATCTTGCTACTTGTGACCTATCGTCAGGCCACCCCCGAGACGCTGATTCTCACCGGGGTCGCGGTCGGGTCGCTGTTCACCGCCGGGATGACCTTGCTGCAGTACTTCGCAAGCGACACCGAAGTCGCGGCCATCGTCTACTGGACGTTCGGCGACGTCGGCCGTGCCGGGTGGCCACACGTCGCGTTTATGGGGCTCGTCGTCCTGGCCGGGCTGGCGTATTTCCTGTCCAACGCCTGGAGCTACGACGTGATGGACGCGGGGACGGCGACCGCCAAGAGCCTGGGCGTCCCCGTCGAGTCGCTGCGGATCCGGGGGATGGCCGTCGCCTCGCTGCTGACCGCAATCGTCATCTCCTTTGTCGGGATTATCGGGTTCGTCGGACTGGTCGCACCGCATATCGTCCGGCTGCTCATCGGTGGCACCGAACGACACCTGCTGCCGATCACGGCGGTCGTCGGTGGTGGGCTCCTTGTCGCGGCCGACACGCTCGCACGGACCGTCCTGGCGCCCATCGTCTTGCCCGTCGGGATCCTCACCTCGTTTCTGGGCGCGCCGCTTTTCATCTACCTCGTCATCAACGGGAGGGAATACTGGTGACACTCGAGATCGACGACCTCGCGTTCGCATACGGCGACGAACCGGTACTCGAAGGCGTGGATCTGACCGCCGAATCCGGCGATTTACTCGGGTTACTCGGCCCGAACGGGTCGGGCAAATCGACACTGTTACAGTCACTCAATCGGATCCACGAACCCGACGGGGGAACAGTCTCGGTTGGCGGCGACCGGGTCGAGGAATTGAGCCGCACGGAACTCGCGAGGCGCATCGGCTACGTCCCTCAGGACGAACAGAGCGCGTTCCCGGCGACAGTCTTCGAGACGATCCTGCAGGGTCGTCGGCCACAGGGCGGCTGGTCACCCAGTCCCGAGGACCGGGCGGCGGTCGAGACGATGATCGATCGACTCGATCTCACGGCGTTTACGACCCGAAACGTCGCGGATCTCAGCGGCGGCCAGCGCCAGAAAGTCCGGCTCGGGCGCGCGCTCGTGGGCGATCCGTCCGTGTTACTGCTCGACGAGCCGACGAGCGCGCTCGACCTGAAACACCAGCTTGACGTGATGGACCTGATCGTCGACCACGTTCGGGAGAGCGAGGTGGCGGGCGTCGTCGCGATGCACGATCTGAATCTCGCGGCGCGGTACTGCGATCGGGTCGCGCTGCTCGCGGACGGGGAGATATACGACGTTGGCGGCCCGGACGTGTTGACGGTCGCTTCGACGCGGACGTGTCCGCACACTTCGGTCGCGCACCGAACTTCACAGTGTACGACACCGAAGTCGGAACGCTGGAAGTACACGAAAACGACGGGAAACACCACGGCGGCAGGCAGTCCCCGCCCGAGATCATCGCATCGACGGGGGCTGACGTGCTCGTCTGTGGTAACCTGGGGCAAAAGGCCGTCGAACGGTTCGACGCGATGGAGATCGACGTCTATCGCGGCGCCTCCGGGACTGTCGAAGACGCAGTCGAACAGTTCCAGGCCGACGAACTCGACGAAGCGCTCCCGGGCGGAGACAACTGCAGCGGCGATCACGATCACGGACACGATCACGATCACGGACACGATCACGATCACGGACACGACCACGATCACGGCCACTGATCGACGCAACGTTCTGACCCACACCGATATTGCGGGTCGATGACGTACCTGCACAAAGCTAGCTTGTCATATTTGCCAGTGAGCGGTCGCGAAGTACAACTCGAGGCGAACTCGTGGCAAAGATACATGCGCAGGGCGTCCAGAAAGAGTGATATGGACGCGCTTGAGGAAGATACAGGGGTCTTGGAGAGCAAGCGCACCGCGACGCGATATCAGATCCTGGTCGGGATCGCGGAGCGCCAGCCGGCGGTCAGCCAGCAGGAGATCGCCGACGAGATCGGGGTCACGGCACAGGCCGTCAGCGATTATCTGCAGGAACTGGTCGAGGACGGCTACGTCGAGAAACACGGTCGCGGGCGCTACGAGGTGACCAAGGAAGGCGTCGACTGGTTGATCTCCCAGACCACCTCGCTGCGAGACTTCCTCGATCACGTCTCCGAGGACGTTATCGGTCAGGTGGAAATCGAGACGGCGATCGCCGCGACGGACCTCGGGGAGGGAAAAACCGTCACGCTGGCGATGCAAGACGGGGTGTTACACGCCGAAGCCGGCGAGACCGGCGGCGCGACGGCAGTCGCAGTGACCGACGCGGCGGCCGGCGAGGACGTCGGCGTCACGAACTTCGAGGGCGTCCTCGAGTACGACCTCGGAACGGTGACGGTCGTCGCGGTCCCGCACATCCGCAACGGCGGCTCCGAAGCGGTCGATCCGGAGCGCATCGGCGGCGAGGCGGACGGTCACGATCTGATAGCGACCGCCGGCACCGAAGCGCTGGCCGCGGCCCGCAGCGCGGGCCGCACTCCGGACATCCGGTTCGGGACGGCCGACGCCGTCACGGAAGCCGCGACCAAAGGGTTGGACGTGTTGCTCGTGGCGACGACGACCGAACTGTCGCGTCACACCGATCAGTTGCGCGAGAACGGGATCAGCTACGAAGTGCTCGACGCCGGGGTGTGAGTCGAGTCACCACTGTCGATGTGACCGGTGTCGGGCGGCGATATCGCTCACGTCGTCGGCATCGAGCATCCCCTCGTCGGTACAGATCCCAGTCCAGCGATCGGGCGGCGTCGTCTCGAACAGCGGGTTCGCGACCACAACGTCGGCGTCGCCCTCGTACAGCGTCGTCGGTGCCTGTTCGACGTCGACCTCGGTGTCGGGTGTGATCTTGTCCGCGGCGGCGACTGCGTAACACGGCAGATCGTGGGCGGCCGCCGCCAGCGCGAGTCCGTGCGTTCCCACTTTGTTCAGGACGCGGCCGTCCGGCAGGATCGTGTCGGCACCGACGACCACCGCGTCGGCATCGAACTCGGCGAGTCGGCCGGCCAGCGCGGCATCGCTCGTCAGCGTCACCTCGAAGTCACCGGCCAGCGACTCCGCGACATCGATCCCCTCTCCGCCGGGCCGGGATTCCGCGATCAGTACAGCGTCGGGGTCGGCACGCTCCAGTGCCGTCTGCACCGTCCCGGATCGCGAGAGGGTACAGACCCGCGCGCCCTCGATCCGGTCCGCGGCGACGGCCGCGGCCACCCGATCGGCCTCGACAGCGCTCGCGATCTCCTCGCGAGCCGCGGCTTCGACATCCCCAGGGGCGACGCCAGCTGCACTCATGACGCGGTTGATCCGGGTCTCGACGACCGCCATCGACGGCCGCGCCGCGAGTAACTCCCGGGCCACGGCGGCGACGGTCTCGAAGTCCGCTGCCAGTGCGGCCTCGTCACGCAGGACTTCGAGTGCCCGCAGCGAGATCCAGGCCGACCCGTGTTCGCCGTCGGCTGCGACGGTCCCGACCGTCGGTCGAACGCGGTCGTAGGACCGCCACAGGTCGGGCACTGTCTCGCGCCGCCGGATCGCAGTCGCGTGGATCCACTCGTACTCCGGGAGTTCCCAGTTCGGGTCGATCCCGCGGGTCTCCGTCTCGAACAGGAACGGATGGACGCGCCAGCGCGTCCCTCGGTCGGCGTCCTCGACCGCGAACGGCTCGCCCTGCCGGACGAGCGCCACGTCTTCGAGGCCGGTCTCCTCGCAGATCTCCCGGCGGGCGGCCGTCTCGGGGTCGTCCGGGGGCGCACCACGCTCCGGCGTGAGATAGCCGGTGATCGCTCCCCACTGGCCCGGATAGGATCCGGCGTCGTCGCTGCGGCGGGCGAGCAGGACCCGCCCCTCGTTGCGCAGGAAGCACGTAACGACCTCGCGTTCGTCCATGTTCGGTCGTTCGTGGCGGGCCGGCAAAACGCCGACGCTGCGCTTTTGGGCCGTGCTCGTCTACCCCTGGCTATGAACGTCGCGATCATCAGCGATACCCACATCCCCTCACGAGCGCACTCGATCCCGGCCTGGGCGCGCCGGCGTATCAGCGAGGCCGACTACGTCATCCACGCGGGCGATTTCGACTCGACGAAAGCGCTGGCGGACGTGCGCGAATTCGCCTCTCGGCTCACGGCCGTCGGGGGGAATATGGACCCACGCGGACTGGACCTGCCGGACGTCCAGACCGTCCGGCTCGGCGGCGTCACGTTCGTCGTGACCCACGGCACGGGGAGTCGCCGCGACTACGAAGACCGCGTCGCCCGGATCGTCCGCGATCAGGACGTCGACGGCCCAGTCGTCGGCGTTTCGGGACACACCCACGAACTGCTGGACGCGACCGTCGACGGCGTCCGCCTGCTCAACCCCGGCAGTGTCACCGGTGCGGCGCCAGCCCAGGAGGCGACGATGCTGACCGCCGAGGTCGGCGACGGCGAACTGGCCGTGACGGTACGACGGGAGTGACGGCGGTCCGGCCGGCGATGGGACACAGGAACGGGAGCCCCGTCCATCAGGACGGGGTCACCGGTGCGTAGCAGACCCAGTCGACCGACGGGATCGAGAGTTCGACGGTCCCGTCCGCGTCGGTCGTGACCTCCGGGCCGGTGTGGGCGTAGTCCCGGAGCGTGGTCGCCTCCCAGGGCGTGTCTACTGTGACGGAGCGGGAGTCATCGGCGCGGTTGAGCCCGACCAGCAGGCTTCCTTCGCGTTCGAACACGTAACAGGCGGAGTCGAGATGGCGCGTCAGTGCCGGACCCGACCCGAAGCGTCGCCGGATCGACAGCAGGTTCGAGATCGTCTCGTTCTCGATATCGAATCGTTTGCTGTACACGCGGGGATACCCCTGGTACGTGAGGATAAAGGCGTGTGCGAGTTCCTCGTACTCGGGCGGCGGGCTGTCGTGATTGGAGACGAACGTCATCGATCGACCCGGATCCCGGTTCACGAGGCCGGCCCCGTCCAGGGCGTTGAAATCACCGTCCCGGTGGAACACGTCCTCACGCATCGTGAAATAGAGCGGGTAGTCCATGACCGTCATCCCCGTCTCGAAATACGCCGCACAGTACGGGACTGCGCCGTGCAGGACCTCGCCGACGGTGAAGAGCCCGCGTTCGGCTGCCCACGGGTTCGCGTAGTCGCGGAAGAACGCCGGCGACACGTGCTTGACCGCGTCCCAGCGAACCCCGTCGACGCCCATCTCGGCGTACTTTTCGATGTACGATTCCAGCACGTCCCGGACGTGAGCCGACTCCTGGCGAAGGTCCGGCAACCCCTCGAGGTCGCGGTGCTGGAGTTCCCAGTCGTCCTCGTCGTCCCTGATCGGGCCCTCGTGACGGAAGTCACCCCAGCTAAAGTGCGGGAATTGGTCGAAATCGACTCCCTCGGCCATGTGGTTGGTGACCGCGTCGGCGATGACGGCCAGCCCGTGTTCGTGGGCCGTCTCGACCATCTCTTGGTACGCTGATTCGGTACCGAAAGCGCTGTCGAAATCGAGGTGATCGATCGGCTGATAGCCCCGCGGCTCCGGGTCCGCCCAGGTGCGTTTGCTCCGCTGGGCCGGCGGGACCTGGATCGCGTCGTAGCCGGCCGCGGCGACGGCGTCGAGCGACGCCCGTATCTCGGTCCAGGGCGTGTGATAATACTGATAGACGGCACCCGCTCCGAGATCGATCTCGGTGTCGGACCCGGATCCGGCCCCGACAGCGGCAGCCCCGTAGCTGGACATTGCTATCTGGCCGATCACGACGCGGCACCGAAGTCCTTTCGGTGCTGATACTGTCGGCTGTACTCGTCTCTGGCAGGCCGTGCTTCTACCGGGTCACTTTTTGCGGATCTACCCCGAGAAAGGGCATGGAGGTCTTCGCGGTCCCGGGGCTCCCCGAGGTGGGGGCCGGCGACGACGTCGCGACGCTGATCGACGAGCAGGCCGACCTGCGGGACGGAGACGTGGTCTGTGTCGCGAGCACGATCGTCTCGAAAGCGGAGGGACGGGCGTTCGATCTCTCGGCGTTCGAGGCAGGCCACCGCGCCCGGGGGATCGCCCGCCGGCTCGAGGGGATTACCGGCGACCGGAAGGACCCCCGCTTCGCCCAGGCCGTCCTCGAGGAGAGCGAGGAGTTGCTCATGGAAGCGCCGTTCCTGCTGACGGTCACGCAGTTCGGGCATATCACGGTCAACGCGGGGATCGATCGTTCGAACGTTCCCGGCGCGGATCTCCTGTTGTTGCCCGAGGAGCCGGCCGCAAGCGCCAAAGCGATCCGGGAGAGACTGTCAGCCGACGTCGCGGTCGTCGTCACCGACACCTCGGGGCGACCGTTCAGACACGGCCAGCGCGCGGTCGCGCTGGGCTGGGCGGGGATGGCCGCCAACCGCGACTGGCGCGGGGAACGCGATCGGGACGGACGTGAACTCGGCGTCACCGTCCAGTCGGTGGTCGACGAACTCGCCGGGACCGCCAACCTCGTCACCGGCGAGGGCGACGGTGGGACCCCGGTCGCAGTCGTGCGAGACTGGGCGTTCGGCGACCACGACGGCCACGACACCCTCTTTCGGGACGCGGAGACCGACTTCGTTCGACAGGCACTACGCCAGTGGAGCTACTGATGTACGGACTCGAACTCACACCGGAACACCCAGTCGCAACGCTTTCTGACTTCGCAGCGGCGGCCGAATCGGTCGGCTTCGACGCCGCCTTCGTCAGCCACCACTACAACAACCGCGATCAGTTCATGGCGCTGACCGACATCGCCCGCGAGACCGACGACCTGCTGATCGGCCCGGGCATCGCCAACCCCTACGAGACCCACCCCGTGACACTCGCGTCACGGATGGCCACCCTCGAGGAACTCTCGGACGGTCGTGGCCTGTTCGGGATCGGACCCGGCGACAAGTCCACGCTGGCGAATCTCGGCTACGAGCAGGACGGCGCGCTCCGGCGGACCCTGGAGACGTTCAAGGTCGCACAAAAACTGTGGGCCGGCGAACGGATCGATCACGACGGGACCTTCCAGGCCGAGGACGCCGCGCTCAACTACGAGGTCGGCTCGATCCCAGTATACGTCGGCGCACAGGGCCCGCACATGACCCGAATGGCCGCGAAACACGCCGACGGCGTGCTGTTCAACGGCTCACATCCGCGGGATTACGAGTGGGCGGCCAAACAGGTCGCCCAGGGGCTGGACGACCGGCCCGACCACCGCGGGGAATTTGACTTCGGTGCCTACGCCTCGGTGTCGATCGCCGAAGACGAGGCGGCCGCCCGGGAGGCCGCCCGCCCGCCGGTCGCGTTCATCGCCGGCAGTGCCGCGCCGCCGCTGCTGGATCGCCACGACCTCGACCGCGAGCGCGCCGAGGAGATCAGCGCGGCCATCTCGAGAGGCGACTTCGAGGACGCCTTCGCGGCGGTCTCGCCGGCGATGCTGGAGGCGTTCTGTATCGCTGGAACGCCCGAGACAGTCGCCGATCGAATAGCGGGCGTCCTCGAACACGCCGACAGTTTCGTCGCCGGATCCCCGCTCGGCCCGGATATCGGGACGGCTATCGAGCTCCTGGGGGATGTGATCGACCGGATCGACCAGGCCTGAGCAGGTCCACGACCGCACCCAGGGTGAGCACGCCCAGTACGCCGACCGCGCCGAGCACGAATAGCCCGCCGAATACCACGAGCACGCCGGCGAGTGGATCCCGGGTCGCGACGTCGAGGAACTCCGGGCCGATCGCCTGCACGCTTTCGAGCAGTTCCGAGAGGAACGCCTCCAGGGATACCATACCTGCCCTTCTCGGGGCTGATACTTGTGTGTTCGTCCCGCGGACTTTTCTCGCTGGCACCCCGGACTAGTGACCATGGACCGTGACGCCACACTCGAAGACTTCCTCGATCCGGGCGACGGCGGATCGTCGGACGCGGTGACGGGCGGGTCTACAGACGAGAAGCAGGACGACGACGCGCCCGATACCGAAGCGAGAGGCGACGACGCGCCCGATACCGAGGTGCGAGACGACGACGCACCCGGTACCGCGTCCTCGACGATGCACTACCGGCCAAGTGGTGGCGCCTGTGCGATCTGTGGGACAGTCGTCGAGCGTCGGTGGCGCGACGACGACGGGCTGGTCTGTCGCGACTGCAAGGCCTGGTAGTCCGGACGACCGTTCTTTCCCCATATTTGATATTAAGAAGCGTTAACATCACCTCGGCCGCTAGGCGCGGTAACGACTGTGAGGGCCATTCGTGACGGTCAGTAGCGCGCGCGGCGGTGACTCGTCTGCATCCGTGGCCCGTCCGGGGCCTGCCCGGTCACACACGTGAGGACAGACAATGACGGATTCCAGGACACACGCGCCGGAGGCGGCTCCCGACGTCGAGACCGCCGCCGCGACCGTCCGGCAGGTCATCGACAACGTCGAACAGGTCATCGTCGGCCACCACGACGAGATCGAACACGTGCTCGTGGCGATGCTCGCCGGCGGACACGTACTACTGGAGGACGTGCCCGGCGTCGGCAAGACGATGCTCGCGCGGGCCGTCGCTACGTCCGTCGACGGCTCGTTCAACCGCGTACAGTTCACCCCGGATCTGCTGCCCGCGGACGTGACCGGCGCCGACGTGTACAACCAGGGGACCGGCGAGTTCGCCTTCCACGAGGGGCCGATCTTCGCGAACGTCGTGCTGGCCGACGAGATCAACCGCGCCCCGCCGAAAACCCAGTCCGCCCTGCTCGAGTCGATGGCGGAACAGCAGGTCAGCACCGACGGGACGACCCACGACGTGCCGACGCCGTTCACCGTGATCGCGACCCAGAACACCGTCGAACAGGACCGTACGTACGATCTCCCGCTGGCCGAACGCGACCGGTTCATGTCGAAGCTCCAGCTGGGCTATCCCGACGCGGACGAGGAAGTCGCGATGCTCGACCGGATCGTCGGCCACCACCCCATCGAGGACATTTCGCCGGTCGTGACCCTCGAAGAGTTCAGGTCGGCACGCGACGTGGCCGCGTCGATCACGGTCGAGCGCCCGATCCAGGAGTACGTCACCGATCTGGCCACGTACACCCGCGAACACGCACAACTCGGGGCGAGCCCGCGGGCCTCGCTGTCGCTCCTGCGGGCCGCACAGGCGCGGGCGCTGCGGTCCGGTCGCGGATACGTCACGCCCGACGACGTGCAGGCGGAGATCGGGGTCGTCTGGCCACACCGCATCCGGTCCGAGCAGCCGCCGGACGAACTCGTCAGTCGCGCGGTCGATTCCGTCCCGGTCGTCTGAGTCACGCCCGAACACAGCACTACCGGAACCCATGAGACCGACACGACGCGGCCTCGCCGTGCTCGCACTCGCCGCCGCAGCGATCGCCCTGGGCCAGCTGTTCGGTGCCCGAAGTCTCGACGCCGTCGCCGTCCCCGCGATCGTCGTCCTCACGGCGGGCCTCGTCCAGGTCGCGCTCGCGACGGATCCGGCAGTGACGCGCCGCCCGCTCTCGCCCGGATTCGCCGGAGAAACCCGGACGGTGACAGTCGAGGTCGACGGCGGGCACGGTGTCGTTGCGCTCTCGGATGCCGTACCGGACGGGGTGGTCGCTTCGGGCTCGACGGCAACTGTCACGCCGCCAGCGACGGTGACGTACGACATCCGGAGCGACCACCGCGGTGCGTTCGTCCTCGGTCCGACGACGGTCGGGGTGCGTGACGTGTTCGGACTGTTCGAACGCACCGCCGTCGCCGGGGACGAGCACACGTACCTCGCCTACCCGCCCGTCCACGAGATCAACGCCACCGGGCCACTCGACGCGTGGCTCGGACGGCAAGGCGGGACGGATCGACAGACGGTCACGGAGCTCAGAGAGTACGTCCCCGGCGATCCGCCGACGGACATCCACTGGCGCGCGAGCGCCAGGCACCCGGATTCGCTGTTAGTGGCTGACTACGGCGAGAGCGCGGACGACGGGGGCGTGACCGTCGTAGCCGGTGCCGATCCGGGTGCAGTCGACGAGATGGCCGCCGCGACCGCGAGCATCGCCGTTGCGCTCGACTCGGCGAATGTCGCCCTCGCGGTGGTCACGCCCGACGGCACGGCACGCGAGCGGGACGCGATCCTGTCGCTGCTCGCTCGGACGGGGCCGGGCCGCCCGGACGCCGACGCCGACATCCGTATCGACGCCACACAGTCCGACACAGTAGTCGTGACCGCGGACGGCCGCGAGACCACGTTCGATACCCTGCGAACTCCTGTCGACGATGCCGGTGGCGGGGACTCCGATACCCGCCCGCTGGCTGGGGAACCGACAACGCACGCCGAGCGCGAGGGCCACGCGGAGGTGACCCGGTCGTGAGCGATTCACTGCCCGGAGACCGGCCAGTTCGCGGTGATTCGCGCGAAGACAGCACCGCATCTACCGGCCGGCCAGCGATCGAGACGGTCGTGCCCGGTCGTCCCTCGCCGATTCGGATCGCGACGCTGCTTGCCGCCGGGCTCGTGGTCGTCTCGACGCTGACGATCGTGTATCGCGTCATGGACGTCGTCGGCGATCCGACGAACGTCCTCGTAGTGTCCGGTGTCGCCGTCGGTCTGGCGACTGCCGGGGCACGGCTGTTCGATGCCCGCCAGGCGGCGATCGTCGCTGGCGCGGGGCTGGCTATCGGCCTCACGTGGTATCTCGTCGAGTTACCGACCGAACAGGCCGTCGCGTTCGTGGCCCACGCCGAGTACATCCTGGCGTTGCTGTCGGGCCGGTCCGTGCTGGTGATCGTCGACATCGAGCGCTGGATGCTCGCCGTCGTCCCCGCGCCGGTCTTTCTGACGTGGTTTCTGACGCTCCGGCGCCGATACCTGGCGGCGGCCGCCGTCGGGGGATCCGTCATCGGGTTCTTCGTGCTGACCGGTGACGCGGCGCTGCCCGTCGCGACGGTCGGAAGCGTCGGCGTGCTCGCCCTGTCGAGTCTGGGGACGCTCGAACGGGCCGGCGGGACGCTCGCGGACGCCGAAATCACGACTGTCGTCCTCGCAGTCGCCGTCGTCGCGTCGCTGACGCTCTCGGTCGTCCCGCAGGGCACGGCGAAGACCTACTCACCGGGACAGGGATTCGAGGGGAGAGTCGGAGTCACGGACGGGACGCTCGAAGCGGATCTGCTCGCGACGGACGGCAACATGCAGATCAGCGGCGACGTGGAACTGTCGGGCAGGGCGCGCTGGACCGTCGAGAGCGACCGGGAGCGCTACTGGCGTGTCGGCGCGTACGACCTCTACACCGGCGACGGCTGGTCCAGACAGTCGGCCTCGACGGAGGTGCCGACCAACCGGGCCGTCGCCACGGAAACCGTCAGACAGCGGTTTACCGCCGAATCACGCATCGCGACGGCTCCGGCCGCGTGGCGTCCCACCGAAGTCGCCGGCGTCGAGATCCGCGAGACGGCCTTCGGCGGGTTCGCCCCGTCGGAGCCGCTGGAACCCGGCCAGTCGTACGTCGTCGAGAGCCGGGTTGTCGATCCCTCGGCCCGCCGGCTACAGCAGGCTGGGGACGAGTATCCGGCTGCAGTCGCCTCGCGGTTCCTGCAGTTGCCCGCGAGTACACCCGACCGGGTCGAGCAGACGGCAGCAGAAGTGACGGCCGGCATCGAGAACCCCTACAACGCGACGGTCAGGGTCAAGCAGTGGCTGGAGAACGCCAAAGGCTACTCGCTGTCGGTCGACCGACCCACGGGACCGGTCGCCGACGCGTTCCTCTTCGAGATGACCGACGGCTACTGTACGTATTTCGCGACGACGATGGCCGTCATGTTGCGCACGCAGGGGATCCCGGCTCGGCTGGCCGTCGGGTACACGCCCGGCGAACGGATCGGCGAAAACACCTGGCGCGTTCGCGGATACGACTCCCATGCGTGGGTCGAAGTGTACTTCCCGGACGTCGGCTGGGTCCAGTTCGATCCGACGCCGGCCCAGCCACGCGAACGGGCCGCGCGCGAGCGTCTCGCCGGATCCGGCGGTGAGGATACTGACCGAGACGGGACAGCGGGTGCCGACACGGAGACGTCCACAGGCACGAGCGGCGCGCCCGCCTGGCTGCCGGATCCCGACCAATCGGAAACGGGTGAGCGAGCGAGTGTCACCGAGACACCGACCCCGACGCCGGGCGACGATTCCGGCCCGACGTTCGGGGATACCGGCCCCGTCATCGAGGAAGGGGCGTTCGACGGCGCTGACGGGCCAGGCTGGGAACGCCCGCTGTTGGGTTCGGTTATCGGTATCGGGATGATTGCAGGAGCGCGCCGATCCGGCCTGTCCGGACGCCTGTATCGGGCGATCTGGCTCCGCTGGCAGCCGAGGTCGGATCCCGTTACCGATGTCGAACGCGCGTACGATCGGGTGGAAACGCTGTACAAACAGGTTCACCGTCCCCGTCGCACCGGCGAGACGCCGCGACAGTACTTCGAAGCCGTTGGCGCCGGCGACCGCGCGATGGCGCTCTGTGACCGATACGAACAGGCGCGGTATGCGGGTGATATCGACCGGGAAGCGGCCGATCAATCCGTCACGCTCGCGGACGCGATCGTCGCCGAGCACCGCGGGCTGACTGTGACAAGTCCCGATAGTGTTTAATAGGTTGATTTCGTATCCGGATGTGTAATGTCGGAAGTCTGCTCGACGTGCGGGTTGCCTGAGGAGCTCTGCGTCTGTGAGGACGTCGCCAAAGAGTCCCAGGAAATCAACATCCGCATCGACGAGCGCCGTTACGGTAAAGAGGTAACGATCATCGAGGGATTCGATCCGAACGACGTCGACATGGACAGTCTGTCCTCGGATCTCAAATCAAAGTTCGCCTGCGGGGGAACTGTCGAAGACGACATGATCGAGCTCCAGGGCAACCACACCGGTCGCGTCGAGGACTTCTTGCGCGACAAAGGCTTCAACGTCGCCTGACAGCATCGGTTCCGGGTCGATCGCACGAGTGCGGTCTTCCCGGTCTGGTACCGTTCTCAACCATAGAATCTTGTTTCCGGAGCGCGTAGAGTTGCGGATGAGCGAACGACGTTCGACTCGACGGCGGTTCGTCGCGGGTGCGACGGCAGCGACGGCGATTGCACTGGCCGGCTGTGCGGGCGGGGACGACGACGGTGGCGTACCCGAGGAGTACCGGACAGCGACGAGCATGGGCGGCGACGAGCGCGACCCGGACGGCCTCTCCAGCAAGGACGCCGCAGCGTATCAAGAGTCACCGAGCGGTGACCGTCAGTGCTCGAACTGCCGGTACTTCATCGAAGACAAGAACGGCGACGGTGCCGGAGCGTGTGTGGTCGTCGCCGGTGAGATCCAGCCCGACGCCTACTGCGCGAGATACGTTCGCCACGAGGACTGATGGCCAGGTAGTGCCCTGTCAGCAACCCACGGCTGAAGCGGTGGGCTTGCCGGTGGACTCCCGAGTTTCGCGCTCCACAGTGGAAAGCCACCACGCCCCTCGCTTTCTAACGAGGGGCTTTCTCAGGTGGCTTTCACACGGGGAGTAAGAGGGACCCGTTCAGCGTCCCCGGCTTCGAGGGCAGGCTGACAGACTGCCCGTCTCACCGACCGCTTCTGGGCCTGTGAGACGTACCTAAATATTACAACTGAATCGACATAAGCCTATCACTTTCCCCCCACGGCTAAAGCCGTGGGCTTCCGCTAGCTACCTGTGACTGCCACTGGTGGCGATACCATTTCGAAATGATCCGGCACGCCGTCGTGCCGGATATCTGTCCGAACGTATAGCCACCAGTATGACGGGTCGGGCTTCGGGGGGAACGGCTCTGTTTCCCCCTCGTACCAATCGCACAGCATAGACCGACTATCCGCCTGCCTGCGATCGACTTGACCCCAAAAATCGCACGATGGCAGCATGTTAACCGATCGTACCAAACCCCCTATTAGTGGGTCTCCCGTACTGGGATGTATGAGCGCGACAGCGCGACAGCACGGGAGCGGGACTACCCAGACGACGCTGACCGACAAGCAGCGAGCGATTCTGGAGTATCTCAGAGAACACGCCGATTCCCAGACCTATTTTAAGTCACGACTCATCGGCGAGGAACTGGATATGTCGGCCAAGGAAGTCGGGACGAACATGAAGCCGCTCCAGGAGGGGGAATTCGACATCGACGTCGAAAAGTGGGGCTACTCCTCGTCGACGACCTGGATGGTCACGGCTTAAGCGATCGGTTCGGAGGCGTCCATGGGCGTCACCGAGTAATCGACGGTCGTCGTACCCTGTGTCGCGCGGATCTTGCCGACGAACGTCGAGATGTCATCGAGGCCACCTTCGAGAATGAACAGCTCCATACACTGGTGGTCGCCAACGTGGCTATGGAAGTTCGAGACCACCAGCATGTCGTACTCGTGACGGAGTTGCATCATCCGCTCTTCGGCGTTCGAGGTCTCGTAATCGAACAGCACCGTCACGATCCCCAGTAGATCCCGGTCTTCGAGTTGCTTGTCCTCGAATTCGCCCATGAGGTTCCGGGCAGCCTCTCGGAGCACCTCACTACGACCGGTGTAGCCGTGTTCGTCCGCGAACTCGTCGATCCGATCGAGCAACTCCTCCGGCATCGAAACGCTTGCGACGGTCATGTGCTAGACGAAGCAATCTGAGTTAATAAACTTCAGTATTACGCGTTCGAAGAAATGTACGGCGGCCGCCCGAGCAGGCAGTTCCGTGGCTCGCGCGGTATAGACCGATCTACTTGCCCCAGAACGGGTCACGTTCGCGATGGGTATCGAGGTACTGCTTGAGAACCTCGCGTTCGCCGCCGGTGATCTCCTCGCGGAGCTCCTGTTCGAGGATCTTGGCGTGCTTCTCGGGGATCTCGACCCACAGCTGCTCGCCTTCCTCGATCTGGCGGCCGACCGTCGGCCCGTCGATCGAAACGGCGACGCGATCGCCGCGGGTGGCCTCGTCGACGTCCTCGCCCTCGTCCTGGATGGTCTTCAGGTGGCCGACGCGTTCGAACTCGCCGTCCGAAAAGCGGCCGACGGCGACGTTCCGGCGCAATTTCCCGCCGAGCACCTCGACGCCGACGACGGCCGGATCGGACTGACGGAACGTGTGATCGGGCAGGATCTCGAAGCGTGCAGGACGGGTGATGTTGTCGAGAATCTGGTCCTGCTGGGCCTCCTCGATGGCCGTGACGTGTTCGTCGTAGTCCTCGACGAGCTGGTAGATGACGTCGTCCTCGAAGATGTCGACGTCTTCCTGTTCGGCGAGTCGGCGCGCGTCATCGAGCACGTCCACGCCGAACGCGAGGATCGCCTGGTGTGTCGAGTCGTCCGCGGTCGCGGCCATCCGGACGTCCCGGGGTGCGACGTCGCCGACCTCCGCGTGCATGATCGGGATCTCCTCGTCTTCGAGCGTGCCGGAGATCGCTTCAAGCGACCCCAGCGTGTCGGCCTTGACGGTGACGCCCTCCTCGTCGGTCCCGACCTCGATCTCGGCGAGTTCCGCCTGCACCTCCTCGATTACGTCCTCGACGTCCCGATCGCGGACGACCCGGATCGGCGCGCCGGCCATCGCGTCGTCCAGGTCGGGCGCGGCGATCTTGACCCCGTCGGCGGCCGCGACCGTCTCAACGGTGTCGAACTCCTTCTCAGTGCGGATCTCCGAGAGCGGTTTGGGCTTGAGCAGCGCCCGGACTTCGGTGACGATCGGTTCGTTCACCCCGCCGACGACGATCCGGTCGTCCTCGCGAACGGTCCCGTCGTAGACGATCGCGTCCAGCGTCGTCCCGAACCCGCGCTCCTCGGTGACTTCGAGGACGGTCCCGGCGCCCGGACCGCCGACGTCGATGGACATCTCCGCTTTGAGAAAGCGCTGGGATAGGCCCATCAGCACGGTCAGGAGGTCCGGAACGCCCTCGCCGGTCATCGCCGAGAGCGGGACGACACCGATGTTGTTCTGGAAGTTCTGGACGCGCCAGTACATGTCCGCGGAGAAGCCCTCGTCGCTGAGTTCGCCGATGATCTCGTAGAGCCGTTCGTTGAGGTCCGATTCGACGCGATCGGACTGGCGGTCGATCGCCGTCTGGATCGGTTCGGTCCCGTCGGGGTTCCAGCCCGGGAGCGTGTCCACCTTGTTCGCGGCGACGACGAACGGCGTCTGGGTGCGCCTGAGGATGTCCAGCGCCTCGATGGTCTGGGGCTGGAAGCCGTCGGTGACGTCGACGACGACGATGGCGATGTCGGCCAGCGCGCCGCCCCGGGAGCGCAGCGTCGAGAAGGAGTGATGGCCGGGCGTGTCGATAAAGAGCAGGCCCGGCAGGTCGAAGTCGTCGGGATCGACGAGTTTCCCCGCGATGTCGGAGATGACATCGAGCGGCACGGCCGTCGAGCCGATGTGCTGTGTGATCGCACCGGCCTCGCCCTCGGTGACGGCCGACCCGCGGATCGTATCGAGCAGGGTCGTCTTGCCGTGGTCAACGTGTCCCAGTACGGCGACGATCGGTGTGCGTAGCTGTCCCGCGGTCGGTTCGGCGCTGGCGTCAGAATCAGACATGCATGCCACCCTCGAGCAACTGATATCGAAACCCAGTCGAGCGGCAAATTTAAGTTCATCGTCTGAGAGACGCGCCAGCAGGCGGGGTGGCAGCAAGAGACACGGCCGTCCGACAGCGACGACCGTCCAACGGGATCTCACGGTGACGACCACGGGTGCGTTTTTGTGTGCCCCGGCCGACTACACGGGCATGGACACCGACGGATTGGATCCACAGGCGGCAAGCGCCGCCGAGCGCCAGCGGCGGGCCCAGCAGCTCGTCCCGTTTCGAAGCGCTCGCCTGCTACGCGTGCTCTCACGCCTGGGGGCGCGGGGACGCGACCAGCCGCCGGTCGCGGAGGTCACCGACCGAACGATTCCCGGCCCGGGCGGCGAACTGCCGATCCGGGTCTACCGCCCCGAGGGGGAGACGCCGTTCCCGACGGTCGTGTTCTTCCACGGCGGCGGGTTCATCACCGGCGATCTCGACACGCACGACGCGCTCTGTCGCTATCTCACCCGCGAGAGTGGAGCCGTCGTCGTGTCGGTCGACTACCGGCTCGCGCCGGAACATCCCTTCCCCGCGGCTGCCGAGGACGCCATCGCGGCGACCGAGTGGGCCGCCGAACACACTCGGGCCCTGGGCGGGACCGGCGCGCTCGCGGTCGTGGGGGACAGCGCCGGCGGGAACCTGGCCGCGGTTGCCGCGCTCGCGGCCCGTGGTCGCGGCGGGCCCGACATCGACTATCAGGCGCTGATCTATCCAGGTGTGGGGGTCGATCGCGATCAGGAGTCGGTTCGCGAATACAGCGGGCTTGTCCTTTCGGAGGACGACCTGGAGTGGTTCAACGAGTGTTACTACGGGAGCGAACTGCACCGACACAACCCCTACGCCGACCCGATCGCCGCGTGTGATCTCTCCGGCGTCGCGCCGGCCACAGTCCTTACCGCGGGCTTCGATCCGCTCCGGGACGGCGGTCGCGCCTACGCCGAACGCCTCCGGAGCGACGGTATCGAGGTCCGCCACGTCGAATACGAGGACATGATCCACGGGTTCGTCTCGATGACCGACGCGATCGACCGCGCGACCGAAGCGATCGCCGACGTGGCCGGTGACCTGCGAGACGCGCTCAAAGAGTAGGACGGAACAGAGGGGCGGGCACCCGGCAAAATCAGTCCGGTTCCCAGGCGTCGTACCGGTCGTGATCGAGATCGAACCGTTCGAGGATCTTCCCGACGACGTGATCGACGAAGTCTCCCGGATCCTCGGGATCAAAGTAAAACCCCAGCACCGGCGGGACGACCTCGACGTCCATCCGGGCGAGCTTCAGCAGGTTTTCCAGATGCAACTCGCTGAGCGGCGTCTCCCGCGGGACGACCACGAGTTTCCGGCGTTCCTTGAGCGTCACGTCCGCGGCCCGCGAGACTAAGGTGTCCGAGCGGCCGGTCGCGACCGCGGCAACGGTGTTCATCGACGCGGGGACGATCACCATCCCGTCGGTCTCGACCGACCCCGAGGCGATCGGCGCGTGGACGGCGTCCTCGCCGTAGACAGCCGCCGATAACTCCTCAAGGTGTTTCATCGTCGCCTCGCGATCACCGCGTTCGTGGGCCATCACCGACCTGGCCGCGTCAGTCACGACCGTGATGACCTCGCAGTGCTCGGCGAGCGCCTCGACGGTCGCCACCGCGATGGGGATCCCCGACGCGCCGGTAATCCCGACGACGACGCGATCGACGGTCACCGTCTCACCACGCCCGCGTCGGCGTCGACCGTCACGACCTCGCCGTTCGCCAGCGTGTCGAGCGGTGCCGCAAGCGAATCCACGCTGGGAATCTCCCCGAGGATCGCGCCCGTCGCGACGATGGTTTCGGTCTCCTCGTTGACGATCGCCGCGGGTGCGACGCCGTTCTGGGCCAGCCCGTAGAGGACGTACGATCCGACAGTCGAGCCCTTCCCGCGCGGGAAAACTAGCACTTTGCCGGCGACGTTCTCGCCTTCGAGCTGGTGGCCCTCCTCGATGAACTTGCCAGTGTCTGGCTCGACCGCACCGTAGAAGCTGATCGGCTCGTCCGATCGCAGCACCTCGCCCTCGCCGACGCCGTCGGTGATGGATTCGGCGTCGATAACGTCAGCCGTCTCTTCCGATTCACTCATCACTCCATCACCTCCTCCAGGAGGGCGAGTTTGTCGTCGAAGACTACCTGCTGGTCGCCGAATCCGGGCAGGTAGTTGGCAGCCTTCGCCGAGTCAGTCGCGCTGGTCTCATAGCCCATCTCCTCGATCGGGGAGACGACGTTGCAGGTGTCGGCCAGTACTTGCCCGCCCGCCGCCTCGATGGTCTCGGTGTGGCCGTTGCGGTCGGCCCAGGTTTTGACCGCGCCGCTGGTACAGACCCACAGGTCGCTTTCGAGGGTCTCGCCCTCAACGGTCGCCGCGACGTCCTCGATCTCCTCGGGCGAGCAGTGGGG
Organism: Halapricum desulfuricans; assembly: GCF_017094465.1. Lineage (NCBI taxonomy): Archaea > Methanobacteriati > Methanobacteriota > Halobacteria > Halobacteriales > Haloarculaceae > Halapricum > Halapricum desulfuricans. Next base: position 538,124 of record NZ_CP064791.1, on the reverse strand, counting down.
ACAGCCGATGACGACCAACTCGGGGTCCTCGCCGTCGTTCAACTCGGCGTACTCCTCATCGCGCTCGCCCGTGCCAAAGGTGGCACTCTCGACGGCTTCGGGCGGTTCCCTGTCTGTCGTGACCCCCTCGACGAAGTGTAGCGCGACGGCTCCCGAGGCGGCCATCGCCGCGCCGAGCGCCTTCAGTTCGTCGGTGGTCGCCGCGTCGATCCCGGTGAAATAGGGCTTGCCGTCCTCGACGATCCGGCCGGTCCACGAGCCGAGCGCCGCGAAGTCCGACTGCGTCTCCAGGTCGACATCCACGTCGATACGGTGGGTCGGCCGGCGGTTCTCGTCCAGATGCAGGCCGTGTTTGGGTGTCCGGCCAGTGATCGCCGCTGACAGCGCTGAGGGGCCGCCCTCGCGGTTGGTCTTCGCGCCGATGACGCTGTTGGCAAACGAGACGGCCGACGATTCCGCCCACGCGATGTGCTGGCCGCGGCGTGGCAGATTCCCCGCCAGATAAGGCGTACAGGTGAAAGAGAGGGTGATTCCCATTTCCTGGAGAGCGTCTCTGATCCGGCGTTGCTGTTCGGCGAACTCTTCGCTGACACCCATCTCCTCGTAGGTCGCGAAGTCCATCCCGGCGGGGTTCGCGAAGGTCGTCACCGACACTTCCGCGCCCTCCTCGGCGAACCCTTCCAGAAACTCCACGCCGGGGTCGCCGATCGACTTGTAGGAGATGCCCGAGGCCTGGGCGGATTCGATCTCGACCATCTCCTCGGCCCCGTAGATGTCGCCGAGTTCGACCAGCAGTTCCATCGCCTTGCGCACGGCCGGGCTGTCCGATTCGAGCAGTCGTTCCTCTTCTTTTGTCAGGTGCATAGGTGGTAGTGGCTGTGGTGGCTCACTGATACTCCGAAAGGTCGAGTTCGTCCGCGCCGGGGACAGTCACTTCGGCGAACTCCGAGCGTTCGCGATCGCCGGGGACCGTCGCGTCGACGATCCACTTCGTCAGCGTCCCCGTCTCGTAATCCTGCGAGGGGTCCAGCGACGACCCCTTGGCGTTCTCGATGGTCTCGACGTCGCGATCGGGCTGCATCCGCGTTGCGGTCGCCCACTCGACGGCGTCGGGGTCGGCGGGATCGATATCCCTATCGACGACAGTGACTTTCTTCATCGAGGGGTGGGCCGCCAGCGCGGCCATCCCGGCGTTCTTGGGATCGCCCTCGGTCCGCTTGTCGATCTGGACGACGCCGTGCAGCCACGAACAGCCGCCCGGCGTCAACACGACGTTTTCGACGGTGGGGACGGTGTTCTCGACGATCCGGTAGATCCGCGGTTCCTGGGGAATACCCATGAGGTGGGCGTGTTCCTTCCGGCCGGGAACGATCATTCGCGCCAGGGGATCGGGTCGGGCGTGGAGTTCGTTCACTTCGACGACGGGCTGTTGTCGGGTCCGGTCCCAGGTCCGGGAGAGGTCGACGAAGGGACCTTCCTCCGCGCGCTCGTCGGTGATCGTCGCCTGCATGACGAGTTCGGCCTCGCTGGGGACGGTCAGCCCGTGGAACTCCGTGGTCGCCAACTCTCCGCCGAGCAGGCGGTTGGCGAGCTCGAGTTCGCTCATATCCGGCGAGAACGAGGTCGCGGCGGCGATCTCGACCGCGGGGTGAACGCCCATCACGATCGCGACATCGAGCCCGCCGTCGGTGCGCGTGTATATGTCGTGGAGGTGGCGTTCGACCAGCCGCATCACCAGCCGGTTGCCCGAATCGTACATCATCCGGTGAAAGGAGAGGTTGTGCACGCCCGTCTCGGGATCTTTCGTGACGACGATCGTCGAGGCGAAGTACTGTCGCTCGTGTTCGTCGTAGTAGATCGGGATCGGGACGTGCTCGGCGACGTCGGGGTCGTCCGCGACGTGCTCGAAGGCCGCGGGTTCAGTCCGCTCCAGGGACAGCGGATCGTCCATCGCGGTACTGACGGCGTCGATGATCTCGGCGGGTTTGACGCCGAGCGCCTCGCCGATCAACGCCCGCGAGGAGATCAGATTCGATACCGCGCGCACGTCGGGATAGTCCGCGACCGATTCGAAGACGATCGGCCGGCGCTCGTCCTGGACGGCCAGCGCCGGGAGTTCGAACCGCGTCTCGGCCGGTTCCGTGAGGGTGACCCGGTCGCCGACATCGTCGAGAAAGCGTCTGAGGCCCATACACCGGATTCGGCAAATATCTCCTTAAACGTTCGTGACTCGCACGGGCGCTCGCTCGCAACCCTTTTAACCGTGACTTGCTACAGACTCACATACCAATGGACGCCGGGAAAGCCGCACGACTGGAACGAATCGGAACAGGGGGGCGCCACCTCATCGTCCCCATGGATCACGGCATCACGATGGGGCCAGTCAAAGGCCTCAAGGACATCGAATCGACGATTGACGGGATCACCGCCGGCGGCGCGGACGCGGTGCTCACCCAGAAGGGGATCGCCTCGCGGGTCCACCCCCACAAGAACGGCGCGGGCTACATCGTCCACCTCAACGGTTCGACGACGATCGGCCCCGACGAGGAGGACAAGCGACTCACTGGAACAGTCGAAGATGCCATCCGCGCGGGGGCTGACGCCGTCTCCTTTCACATCAACGTCGGCTCCGAGCACGAACCCGACCAGCTCTCCCAGTTGGGCGAACTGACGGCCGAAGCCGACCGCTACGGGATGCCGGTGCTGGCGATGGCCTACGCCCGCGGTCCCGGGATCGACGAGTCCGACTCCGAGGCCCTGGGCCACGCCGTCCGGCTCGCCGAGGAACTGGGCGCGGACGTGATCAAAACCGGATACAGCGGCGACGCCGAGAGCTTCCAGCACGTCGTCGAGGCGACCGCCAAGCCGGTCGTCATCGCCGGCGGATCGAAGGGGACCGACGAGGAGACCCTGGAGATGGTTCGCGGCGCGATGGACGGCGGTGCAGCAGGCGTCTCGATGGGGCGGTCGATCTTCCAGCACGACGAGCCCGAGGCGATCACGAGCGCCGTCGCCGCCGTCATCCACGACGACGCTGATGCCGGAGAAGCATTGAAAACGGCCGGGCTAGCTGTCGAAGCCTAGAATACGGTTGCGAGAAACTACCTGTCGACAACAAAACCGGCCATCCGGGTCGCCGCTCGCGCGGTGATGGATTCGGCGACACGGGCAACTGCGCGTTCGATGTTTTCGTCGCGCAGGGACACGACTGCCCACGGGGCGACAACCGACTCTCGGTCAAGTCTGCCCTCGACATACGTGCCTGCGAGTGGGATCGACGGGTCGTACGTTTTCGTCGAAATCCCGAGCGCGATATACTGCTCGCCGGCGAACGGATGGGACTCATCACTGACAACCAGGTACGGTCTGCGGGGCGTGTTGCCGAACGGATCCGATGCGATGACGACGGTCCCGCGGCGATACATCAGTGTCCGCTCCCCGACCCATCGTCAATATCCGGCAGATCGTCGTCCCAGTCGGGATTTCGGTCGTAGTAATCCCCTTCGAACTGGTCGGCAACGGCCTGAAGCCCGATTTCGCTGGCGGTCTGTGCATCATACGCCTCGGCATTGATAGCCCAGTATTCGCCCTTGTGACGGACGAGTCCGCGTTCCTCGAGTCGGCGAAGCGTCGTCCCGACACTCCCGCGTGGGATGTCGAGTTCCGCAGCGAGTTCGGTCGGTCGGAATCCCAGCGTCGAATTGCTAGCGAGGAATTCCAGTATCTGACGCCCGTTGGTATCTTCATCGGGCAAATCTGTCGGGTGGTAGCTCTCGAAATCGACGGGCATTGTAACTGTGTGTAATCCTACGTCAGAGACGATAATAATCCTGGGGGTCCGCTGAGAGAGTGCTTGCGGGCAGACGAGCGCGCCGACCGGACCTCAGAGAACAGTCGTCAGTTCGTCTGGCGAGTCGAACCGATAGTCGGGCATGTGATCTGGGTCCGCTGGCGCGTCGAGATCACGCTCGCTCGGGATCCAGCAGGCGGTCAGCCCGGCGCGTTTCGCGCCGATCACGTCCGCCCGGTAGTCGTTGCCCACGTACAGCGCGCTGTCGGCCGACGCGCCGATCTCGGCAAGCGCCGTCTCGAAGGGCGCGGGACTGGGCTTGGGTTCGGTGCGGTCGGCCGCATACACGATCGTCTCGAATGCGTCGGCGATCCCGAGCGTGTCGAGTTTCGCCCGCTGGGTCGTCCGCGTCCCGTTCGTGACGAGGCCGACATTTGCGTGTTTGCGGGCACGATCCAGCGCGGCTTGTGCCCCCGGCCGCCACTCGACAGCTGTGGGATCGCGCAACGCGATAGTCGCCCGCGCGAGCGCCTCGGCGTCGATCGAGCCAGCGCCGGCGCGCGCTGCGGCCCGTTCGAACACCTGTCGGAAAAACTCGTGGTCGGTGTCGGCGTCGGTGATCGTCGAAGCGACCGTCCGGACATCCTCGGGCGTGCAGAACGGCTCGACCCCGGCACGGGCGAAGGCCTGGGCGTGAATCCGCTGGTCGTCCTGTGTCGAGCGACAGAGCGTGCTGTCGAGATCGAACAGGACGGTATCGGGGGCCATCGCCCCATCGTAGGTGAGCCACGGTACAAGTACGTCGGGGTCGAGACGACCGACCGTGGGCACGATGCACGCGCGAAAGCAACCGCCAGTATCAAGCGCCCCGACCGCGAGCGTTGGGATATGACACGGACCGTCTGGCTCAAGGCCGACAGCGAGGTCGGCGACTGGGAGGCGCGCAAGCGACGGATCACTGCCGGTCTCGAAGCCGGCGTCGACTGGGTACTGGTGGACAGCCACGACGTCGACCGCGTCCGCGAACTCGGCGCGGTCAACGTCGCCGCCTTCGCCAACGGCGACGTCCACGTGATGGAAGCCGAAGACGACGAGCCCGACCCCGACGCGACGATCGTCGGCAGGGACGGCGAGGGCGACGGCACGGTCGATCTGCCCTCGGACCTCTCCGGATCGGCGGATCTCTCGGCACTCCGAGCGGAGGGCGGTGCGGACGGCGGATACGTGCGCATCTTCGACGAGAGCTACGAAACCTTCGCCGAAGCGGTCGCCACGGAAGCCGATTACACCATCGTCGTCAGCGAGGACTGGCAGATCATCCCGCTAGAGAACCTCATCGCTCGCGTCGGCGAGGAGACCCAGCTCATCGCGGGCGTCCAGACCGCAGAGGACGCCCGTACCGCCTACGAGACACTCGAACTCGGCGCGGACGGCGTCCTGCTGGATACCGACGACCCAGACGAGATCCGCAGGACAGTCGAGGTCCGCGACGAGGCCGGCCGCGAGACCCTGGAGTTGCAGTACGCCGAAGTGACGGCGGTCGAACAGACCGGCTCCGCCGACCGGGTCTGTATCGACACCGCGAACCTGATGGACCACGACGAAGGGATGCTCGTCGGCTCGATGGCCCGCGGCCTGTTCTTCGTCCACGCCGAGACCGCCGAGTCCCCCTACGTCGCCTCGCGTCCGTTCCGGGTCAACGCCGGCGCAGTCCACGCCTACGTCCGGACGCCGGACGGCGGTACGAAGTACCTCTCGGAGCTGCAGAGCGGCGACGAGGTCCAGGTCGTCGACAGCGAGGGCCGCACTCGCGAGGCCATCGTCGGCCGCGCCAAGATCGAGAAACGCCCGATGTTCCGGATCCAGGCCGAGCTAAGCCGGGACGGCGAGACCGACCGGATCGAGACGCTATTGCAGAACGCTGAGACGATCAAGGTGCGTACCCGCGAAGGACGGAAAGCCGTCACCGACCTGGAGGCCGGCGACGAGATCGCGCTCTACTACGAGGACACGGCCAGACACTTTGGCGAGGCCGTCGAGGAGTCGATCATCGAGAAGTGAGCCCGGTCCGGCGGTGAACCGACGGGTCATTTTATATCGGATCGCCCACACTTCTAGTTATGACCGTCGAAGAGAGCGACCTCCCCGGCGTGGGCAAGAAGCACGTCGTCGAACTCGACGGGGACCAGCTCGTCATCGTCACGCACAACACCGGCAAGCGTGAGGTCTTCAAGCGGCCGGATTCGGACACCGACTCGGAGAAGCTGTTCGAGTTATCCGACGACCTCGCGCGGACGGTCGGGACGATCCTCGAAGGGGCGTACTTCCAGCCCGTCGAGGCCGAGAAGCGACAGACGACCCTGCCCGGCGGCATTCTGCTGGAGTGGTACGAGGTCCAGCCCGGCTCGCCGCTTGCGGGCGAGACGATCGCGGGAGCGCACATCGGCCGCAGGACAGGCGTGAACGTCGTCGCGATCGAGCGTAGCGGGCAGACGGTCGACAGCCCCGGTCCGGACACCGAACTCCGGGAGGGCGACACGCTCGTCGTCACGGGGACGAACGAGGAGTGTGACGCCTTCGAACGACTGCTGGCCGGTGAAGAATGAGCGCGATCGGAATTGCGTCAGACGCAATCACCTGGTCGCCGCCCCGCCGGAGGTGAACACAAATGGCCAACCTGCTGGAGGTCGGCGTGATGTTCGCCTCGATTGCGGCCGTCGGCTGGGTAGCCAACCGGCTCGGCCAGTCGGTCATCCCGTTCTACATCGTGATCGGGATGGTCGCCAGCGAGTTCGTCGTCGGGCGGCTCGACCTACCGAACGAGATCGGCGGGCTCGAAATACAGTTCGAAAGCCTCTATATCGCCGAATCTGAGTTCGTCGAACTCGGTGCGGAGCTGGGAATCGTGTTCCTGTTGTTCTTCCTCGGACTGGAGTTCAATCTCGACCGATTGCTGGCCCGCCGCAAACAGATCGGCTCCGCCGGGACGATCGACTTCCTGATCAACTTCCCCGCCGGGTTCGCGGTGGGCTGGCTCTTTTTCGGGTCGGCTCTGCCGGCGTTTCTCGTCGCCGGGATCGTCTACATCTCCTCGTCGGCGATCATCACGAAGTCGCTGATCGATCTCGGCTGGATCGCCAACGACGAGGCCGAACCGATCCTCGGGACGCTCGTCTACGAGGACCTGCTGATTGCCGTCTATCTGGCCGTCGCCGCCGCGCTCGTACTTGGCGGCGGCGACCCGACTCGGGCCGCACAGTCGATCGGAATCGCGCTCGCGTTTCTTTTCGTGCTAGTGGTCGCCGTCCAGTTCGGGACGCCGGCGTTCGAACGGCTGTTCGCGACCGGCACCCACGAGTTCGTCGTATTGCGGGCCGTCGGGCTGGTCGTTCTGGTCGCGGGAGCGGCGCTTGCGCTGGGCGTCAGCGAGGCGGTCGCGGCGTTTTTCGTCGGGATGGGCGTCTCCGCGACCGGCCACGTCCAGCAGGTTGAGAACCTGCTCGAACCGCTCCGGGACGTCTTCGCCGCGGTGTTTTTCTTCTGGATCGGGCTGGTGACCGATCCGATGGCCGTCGCCGGCGCCACGGGTCTGATCGCGGTCGCCGTCCTCGCGACGACGCCGACGAAGGCACTCAGCGGCTATCTGGGCGGGCGCGCGTTCGATCTCGGCCCGCGTCGCTCCGCGCGGACCGCGCTCGCGATGACCACGCGCGGGGAGTTCTCGCTCATCATCGCCACGCTCGCAGTGTCCGGCGGCGTCGCCGGGACGATCCCGCAGTCGGTCGCCGACCAGATCAGTGCCTTCGCCGTGGGCTACGTGCTGGTCATGGCCGTCGTCGGGACGACGCTCATGCAGTACTCCGCGCCCTTCGAAACGGTGGTCGAAAGGCGACTCGACGGCACTGCCGGAGAGGAGTAGTCACTCGGAATCGAACGGTTCGGCACACCACGGACAGAAGTCCAGTTCGGGGTCCTCGATCTCGCGCCCACAGGACGGACAGCGCTGGGGAGCGGCTACGTCGCCCTGCGTAGGATCAGCGCCGTCTCCCGCCGACTGCAGGCCTTCGATCGACGAGAGAGGATCGCTATCGGAGTCGGAGCCGACCAGGCGAGTCGCCGCTTGCTGGCGGCGCGACTGACTCGCGTTCAGTCGTCGTGCCAGTACGTATGCATCGCCCATGCTGAGCAGCCGCAGCAGCAGGATCGCTATCGTCGCGGTGAGCGGGACCGATTGACTGGCTTCCAGGATCGCGGAGGCGCTCGTCGCCTCCGGGATGATGTCTGCCGGAATGAGCACGAGCGACGCGCCGAAGACGAGTGCGAGCCACAGCAGGGCCCGAAACCACTGCCGGAGATACAGGTGTCCGACGCCCGGGTACAGCAGCGAGAGGACAGCCGCGAGCCACGGTCGCTTTCGTGTTCGTCCCACGAGTACGCTATACCTCAGGGACCAGCGGTGTTAATACTGTCTCATCGACCGGCGAGGGCCTCGACTAGCTCCCGAAGCGTCGCCAGATCGTACTGCCCCGGCGCGGTCGCCGCCTCGGGATCGACCGGCGCGTACCCGATCCGCGAGCCGTACAGCGGCGCGACCGCCCGGGAGTGACGGCCCGGTTCACCCATCGCCATTGTCGCGACGCGGTCGCCCTCGGCAGTGGCGGCCCGCGTGGCGACCAGCAGATCCAGCACGTCAGCGCGGGCCTGTGCAGTCACGGCGAGCTTGCCCACGTCACCGTACGCACAGGCCTCCCGAAGCGTCTCCTGGATATCGTGCATCCCGGGCGTCGCCTCGAAGTCGTGGCTCGATACCACCACATCCGCGCCGTGCTCGCGGGCGTGCTCGGCCACGCGCTCGCCATCGCCCGATCGCATCGTCTCCAGTTCGATGTCGACCGCCTCGACGGCGTCGTGTTCGGCCGCCTCGACGACCGCGTCGAGTCGACGCCGGTCGTCGGTCGCCTCGCCACCCCCCCAGTCGGCCCGGTTGGTCGCCAGGATCGGCAGGTCGCCGTCGTAGTTCCTGAGCGCGTCGAGGGGCGACTCGGCCAGGTCCATGCGGAACTCGATGCAGTCGGCATGCTCGCGTGCGTCCGGCTCGTCGGCGAGATCCGCCGTCGAGGCCGCCAGCACGAACGAATCGAAGTCCATAGAGCCGATTGGAGAACGACTGGCAAAAGTCCCGCGCCCTGGATGCCCCAGGCGGGAGAACTATGCCGACGGCCGACGAATCGGCGTCAGTCGATGACCGACCGCTGGCTGTATCCGTGGGGGTTCGGATCCGTCGCCTTCGGGGGCGCATCGCTTCTGGTACCGCTGTACGCCGTCCAGCTCGGAGCGTCAGCGTTTCAGCTCGGGCTGCTCGCGTCGGCCGCCGCGGTCGCGGGCGCGCCGGGTGCCATCGCTTTCGGCAGACTCGCCGATCGCGTTCCGTCCCGCCGACCGCTCGTGATCGGGACGCTGGCGACTGTGGGGGCGTGTCTCGCCGTGATCCCGTTCGTCTCGGACATCACGGCCGTCATCGTCGCAAACGCCGTCCTGTGGCTGGTCATCGCGGCGGTCGCACCCGTCGTGACGATGGTCGTCGTCGACGCCACGCCGGAATCCGACTGGGCCGAGCGCATCGGGCGACTCAACAAGTTCCAGGGATACGGATGGGCTGGCGGATTGCTAGTGGGCACCGTCTGGCCACTGGTCGTCGGTCAGTTCGTCGGCGCCGGAACGGCGACTCGGGCGCTGTTCTGGGCGTTCGCGGCCTGTGCCGCACTCAGTGCCGCGGGGACCGCGTGGACGCTTCCAAGCCCGGACGGCCACGTCACGAGCCCGCGCCGGGTCCGGCGGATCGGTCGCATACTCACCACGTCCCCCCGTAGCATTCGGAGTGCGACCGTCGTCTTCTCGCCGAACCGCATCTACTGGTCGACGCGTGCGCTCCGCCCGGGGCGACTCCGCAAGCGATTCAGTCCCGCACTGGCGACCTATCTCGTGGCCGTCTGTCTCTTCCTGTCCGGTTCGGCGGCCTTCTGGGCCCCGCTACCGCTCGTGCTCACGGACGCCGAGTTCGGATCAGGCATCGTCTTCGCGCTATACCTGCTCGCGAGCCTCGGTTCGGCGGTGGTATACGAGCCCGCCGGTCGGCTCGCATCGCGGTACGACCTTCGTCGACTCCAGGCCGGTTCACTCGTCGTCCGGGGGATCTCGCTGCCGATCGTTGCCCTGGCGGCCGGGATCGGGGCCGTCTCACTCCGGCTCGGACTCGTCGGCTTCGGGCTGGCTGTCGTCGGGGCCACCTGGGGCGTCATGGCCGTCGTCGGGACGGCGATCGTGACGCGGCTCGCATCGCCGGAGATTCGAGGCGAAATACTCGGTATCCACGCCGCCCTCGGCGCGGTTGCGGGCGGCGTCGGCGGCATCCTCGGCGGCTGGGCCGCGACGATCGGCTACCTCGCCGCCTTCGCGATCGCCGGCGCGCTCGTACTGCTCGGTGCGTCGCTCGTGCTCACGCTCCGGGTAGGTGAGTTACTCACGCAAAATACACCAGCCGCAGCCGAATGAGGGGAAGGCCGGCACCGGGGAAGCATCCAGAGGGTGCTCACGAGCGTGTGAGGCGGTCGGTCAGTGCCGGCACGACCTCGAAGAGGTCGTCGACGACGCCGTAATCGGCGACCTCGAAGATCGGCGCGTTCGGGTCGTCGTTGATCGCGACGAACGTCTCCGCGCGGACACCAGAGACGTGCTGGACGGTCCCGGAGATGCCGACCGCGACGTACAGTTCCGGAGAGACAGTCTTGCCGCTCTGGCCGACCTGCCGGTCCGCGGGCAGCCACCCGTTGTCGATGACAGGCCGGGAGGCCGCGATGGTCGCGTCCAAGGCGTCAGCGAGATCGCGAATGATATCCAGGTTGTCCTCGGATTCGATGCCGCGGCCGACGGCGACCAGCACGTCGGCCGCGGCGACGTCGACCTCGCCGCCGATCTCCTGGTATCCCGTGACATCCGATCGAACGAGCGATTCGTCGATCACGGCGTCGAAGGCCGTGATCTCGGCGTCGCCGGTCCCGTCGGCGCGCGGCCACGCCCCGGGGCGGAGCGTCACGACCGCCTGCGGTGCGTCGATGTCGAGCGTCGTCTCGACTTTTCCCTCGTACCGTTCGCGGGTGACCGTCAGGCGTTCGTCGTAGGAGAGATCGAGCGCGTCAGTCAACAGCGGCGCGCCGAGTCGCTCGGCGACAGCAGGCGCGTAGTCGAGGCCGTTGGCCGTATCCGGGGCGAGCAGGACGGTCGGCTCGACAGTCTCGGCGAGCTGTGTGACCGCCTGGGTGTAAACGTCGTGGTTGAACTCCTCACCGTCGGCGACCGCGTGTATCGTGTCGACGCCCTCGCGGTTCAGCCGGTCGGCGTGGCTCTCGACGTCGCCGCTGACGACAGCGGCGTGCAGGTCCCCGTCGGTGGCGTCGGCGAGTTCGCGGCCCGCCGAAAGCAGTTCCAGGCTGACCGGGCGCAACTCGCCGCGTCGGTGCTCGGCGACAGCCAGTACCGTCATCGCGTCACCCCCGTCTCTTCGACGACGGCTGCGAGTTCGGCGGCCGTCTCGTCGGGACTCCCCTCGAAGATCGTCGCCTCGCCGTCGGTGTCCGGCTCGTAGAGATCGGTCCGTTCGATCGACGAGACGAGTGCGTCCGCATCGAAGCGTAGATCGGCGAACGACTCGACGGCGATATCCGCCTGCTGGGCCCGCGTGATGTCCCGCAGGCTGGCGAACCGCGGCTCGTTGATCCCGGTCTGGATGGTCAACACTGCCGGTCGCTGGATGTCGGTCAACTCCTCGAGGTTCCCTTCGAGCTCGCGGGTGACGTGTGCGACCGTCGAGTCCAGTTGGAGATCGTTGACGATCGTCCCCCAGGCCCAGTCCAGTCGCGACGCGAGCACGACGCCGGTCGCGCCGAAGGAATCGTCGGCGGACTGCACGCCAGTAAAGACGAGATCCGGCTGTTCGTCGGCGACGACCGCCTCAAGTACCGCCGCTTTCGTCAGCGGGTCGAGTACGGAAAGCGCCGCCAGCCGTTCGTCCCAGACACGGATCGCCCGATCCGCGCCTTTCGCCAGCGCCTGTCTGATCGTCTCTTCGACACCGTCGGAGCCGATCGTGACGGTGACTACCTCTCCGCCTTCCGCTTCGGCGAGCTGAACTGCTTCTTCGAGCGCGTAGGCGTCCCACTCGTTGAGGTCCGTCGAGAGGTATCGATCGTCGATATCCAGACCGTCGATTTCGAAGACGGTGTCGACGGTCGCCGCCTCCGTAACCGTAACGAGAATCTTCATCGGGAAGTGCTGACGGCCCGAACAGGGTAAACGTTTGGCAGACAGCCGGGCGCCACAAGAAGCGAACCCGTTTGCCGGGCCGAACGTCGGACACCGAGGCTACTGGTCGGGACCCTCTTCGGGGAAGGAAATGAGGTTCTCCCGACCGATGCGGAGTTTCTCGATCTGTCCCTCTTCGGCCATCGACGAAAGGAGCTGGGACACTTTCGCGTTCGACCACCCGGTCTCCTCGACGATGCGAGCCTGTTTCATCCGACCGTCGTTTCGCTCGAGGAGCCGTTCGACGCGTTCCGCGTCGCTCAACAGCGCCTCGTCGACGTCGTCCCCGTCGGTCCCATCGTCGGACGGTTGATCGGTCGTCGCTTGTTCGTCCGCATCGTCGTCCGGGTCGTCTACTCCAGCAGCCGCCCCACCAGCAGTCGCAGCTACTGTCTCGCCCGCGCCATCGTCAGCCGCGGGCGTCTCAGCCGACTCCTCGTCACTATCAGCCGTGGTCGCCGTGTCAGCATCGCCCTCGGCCGATATAGGCGTGTCCGATCCGGATTCCGTCGGCCGGTCGAGGCGACCGGTGTAGACAGCGTAGCCGACGCCGGCGAGGACAGCGAGAGCCAGGATAGCGCCGAGAGCAGTGCCAGCCGGGGTATCACCAGACTGCACTGTCGTCGTGTCCTGTGACGGGGGCGGCGACGAAATCGGATCGAAAACCGCGTACGGTCGGCCCGTCCCGAAGGTATGCGGGCCGTTCCACAGCAGGACCCGGTTCTGCACGTTCGTGCTGACGTTGTAGAACTGGTAACCGTCGGGGCGAGTGATGATCAGCCGCTCCCCGTCGCTGATATTGGAGAGCCAGCGCGGCTCCGTCCGGAAGACGTCGCCGACATGGATCCGACCGTCCTCCTGGCGGGAGAAGTTCGTCCACCGGAAGGACAGTACCAGCGACCCGCTGTCGGTGCCGACACGCGTCGAACGCGTGACGTTCGTGATCACCATCGAACGACCGGTCGTCTCACTGGCCAGCTCGCTTGCCCCCTCAAACGCGGAGACCGTCCGTTCCGGACCTGCGCCGTCAGCGAACTGCTCGGCGAGTTCTTCGAACCCGGCGCGGTCGCTCTCGTCGTCGAACCGGAACGTCCGATTGACGGTCCACCGGGCATCTCCGTCCGACTGAACGTCGATCCGGTAGGTCGTATCGACGGCGAGATCCGGTTCGGCGACCGACGTTATCTGACCGGTCCCGGTAGCTGACGGGCCGGTACCCGCCGACTCACCGGGAGGGAGCGCACCCAGGGGGGCAACGCCGGCCACAAGGAGGGAAACGACAAGCGCGATGGCGAAGAGGGCACGGGGCCACGCGGGCATTGTGTACTGGTGGATGCTTGCCCCTGGGGGAAAACCCTTTCTATCACCAAATCAGGCGGTAGCGGCGTTCCTCGGAAGGTATAGCTGTTCAAGACGGGATTCTCTGTGTAGACAGGAGTAGATGGATTTTTCCGCATACCCGCTGTACCCTCCGGTAGACCGATGTCACCCCCCTCCACCGGTCGGATAACACTCCTCGCGATCGGGCTCTTCGCGGTGATCGGCGTCGGTGTCACCGCCGGACTCGTCGGTCCGGCCGGCGCGCCCGGGGAGACACAGACGATCGACACGGATACCCCGAAACCGGCCCTCGCGCAGGTGAACGGGACGGCCAACTACCTGCAAGTGTCCGACGAGAATCTCCGAACCTCGGGGCGACATCGGGCGTCCGTCGACGTGACGGCCGCCACGCGGATCGACAGCGATCGGCTGGCACTGGACTACGCGATCGAGTCGTTCCGGGTGCGCTTCGAGCGCGCGGAGACCGAGGCCGAGCGGACGGCCGCCGCGCGTACCCTCGCCGCACGACTGGACAACAAGACGCAGGCGTTACATCAGCGCCAACAGCGAGCACTCGAACGGTACAACGACGGCGAGTTGACACCGAACGAATTTATGGCGACGCTGGCCCATGTCGACGCGACTGCCGAGGGGATCGAAGCGACGGCCGACACGGTGATCACGATGGACGAATCGACGATCGATTACTCGCTGCCGCCCGATCTCGAAACGAAACTGCGGGGCTACGAGGGTGCGTTACTCACGAACAGCGGCCTGATCCGCGAGGTCGAGTTCCAGCCGGCGATCGCCGGGTCGGGCCGATCGCGGCTCACGTATATCGAGACCGGCGAACAGGGGATCGTCGTTGCGACGATCGTCAACGACCGATACGTCCGGGAGGGGTTCACTGCGAGCCCGGTCCTCGGGAGCGGCGAACCGCAACTCCGAACAGCCAGCGAGGTGGTCGATCGGGCGAGCGAACTGTACCCGTGGGCGATGGCCGCGGAGAACCGGAAGCGGTCACCTCGCCCGGATTCGTTCGGGAACACGTCGGTCTTCAGCGTCGATATCTCACACACGCAGGGTGAACTGACCACGTATCTCGACACGTCGACGACCGACGTGTTCAAAGAAGAACAGATTCGGGATCTGTCGACGATGACGGTCTCGGAGACGTACACGAACAGTACTGGACGGTTCGCGCTAACGGTCAACGCGACCCACGACACCGGCCCGATCGAGGTGTCACTCACGCGATTGACGACCAACAACGGTGCCAACGCGACGGTCGAGATCGACGGGAGACGGGTCGGTGAGACCGGCGACGACGGCCTCCTGTGGACACTGGATACCCGCGGGACGACCACGGTAGAAGTCGTACCTTCCGAGGGAGAGACGTTCACGGTCACGATCCCTGACCGCGCGATACCGGGCTAGCCAAGCGACGATGCGAGCCGGGGGTTCAAATACGAGTCCGGCCCACCGAGGGGCGTGTCCCGTGGGCTGTCACCCGTCGTGGGTACGGTATTGCTCGTGGTCGTGACCGTCGTGCTGGCCGGCATCGGCGGTGCCGTCGCTTTTGGGTCCGACACGACGGAGTCGACACCACGCGTACACTTCACAGTCAGTGCCGAGGCGGATGCCGACCGGATCACGATCACGCACGACGGCGGAGACACAGTATCGACCGAAGAGCTGACATTCCGGATCGAAATCGACGGACAGCCGCTCGCACAGCAGCCTCCGATCCCGTTTTTCGCCGCTGACGGCTTCGCGAGCGGGCCGACGGGCCCGTTCAATCCGGCCGCCGATCCAATGTGGACGGCCGGTGAGAGCGCGAGCGTGAGTCTTGCGAGCACCAACGCGCCGCTCCTCGACCCCGGTGCGACCGTGTCCGTTACGATTTCGACCGACCAGGGGACCGTCGCACAGCTCGAGACGAACGCAGCCTGATCAACGCCGAGCGAGGAGCCCGCCTGATACGGATTATTGTACGTCTGTGCCGTACCGGCCGTCCTACGCCGGGCGACTGGATCGGTAAATCGTTACAATAATCTGTATGAGACGTTCCGTTCGGCATCGACAAGTCTCTCGACGTCTGCTGCCGTGGACGCACCGACGAGCGTCGAGATCGTCTCGAGCGGGCTGTCGACCCGGGTCGTCACCGGCGGTTGCCGGCCGGTCGGTGTCTGGATCGGGACGGCTCGACCGAGCTCGACCGCCGCGCGCTTGAGCGAACGGACCTGGGACTCGGGGAGCGACCGCATGCGTCCGGCGAGCGCTCCGGCGACGCCCGCCAGTGGAGCGAGTTCGGGCGTCCGGGGAGAGCGATCGGGCGACGGATGACGTGGTTCGGACCGGTTTTCGGCCGAGAACGCCCCAGCCGCGGCAGTTCGCTCGTAGGCGGACACGGAACCGTCCGAGAACTGCCGATAGGCATCGGCAAGCGACGTGGATCCCTCGACTGCCCCGTCGAGAGACGAGAACGCGCGTGCCTGCAGGAGGTCACCGTCGAGGATCGCAGCGACGGTGTCGGTCGCATACGCCGACGACGACGCCGGTTCGATCAGGGCATCGTCCGCCAGCGCGATCGCGTGCAGATACTGGTGGAGGGCCGAATACTCCACGGCGAGAACGCCGTGACGGAGTTGCGCGTCGGACACGGAGGCCACGTGAGCGGCCAGCACCTCAAGCAAGCGCCCCGGGAACTGCCACGGGACCGATCGGGACAGCAGGTCGGTGAGCCGATCAGCGGCGGAGAGATCCGCCTCGATCGACTCCGCGAGGAGCGCAATCAACGCGTGGTCGTCGGTGAATACGGATGCCATCGCTAACCAGGTGCTAACTGAACAGTCATTCAGCACGGCCAAAAAGATTTCGCCTCGACAGTCTTGAAACCGTCAGCCGCCGTTCGCCGCTCGTCCGTCTATGACAGACCACCTTTTTCATCGTCGGGTTCGCAAGCGAACCACTCCTCGAAAAAGCTGGACCAAAAAAGGCCGCGGCTCCCTCCGGTCGCCGCGATGAAACGCCTCGCTCCGCTCGGCGTATGCTCACTCTTCGTGTACTTCCGCAACAGTCGTAATCGCGCGCGGGCTTCCCGGTCGTGCCCAGACCACCTTTTTCCCGCTCGGGTCGCCGCTGGCGACCGCTCACGGCAAAAAGCTGGACCAAAAAAGGCCGCGGCTCCTTACAGTCGCCGCGGTGAAACGCCTCGCTCCGCTCGGCGTATGCTCACTCTTCGTGTACTTCCGCAACAGTCGTAATTGCCCGTGGGCTTCCCGGTCGTGCCTGCTGAATATGATGCTCGAACTCCTCGAAGCCGGCTTCCCGGAACATCCGGTCGGCCTCGTCCTCGTCGTAGAACAGCATGATCGCGTCGGCGATCTTCTGGAAGACGGTATTCGCGGGATAGTCCGGGCCGACGATCAGCACTTTGCCGCCGGGCTTGACGACGCGTCGACACTCCTCGAGAGCGTCGACCGGGTTAGGCCAGTACTCGATCGAGCCGGACGACCAGACGACATCGAAGGTGTCGTCCTGATAGGGGAGCCGTTCGGCGTCACCGCGGGTGAACCGAACGGGGCCGCTACGGCCGAACTTCGCGTAGGCTTTCTCCAGTTGGTGCGAGCTCTGGTCGAGGCCGTAGACGGTCTCGACGTGCTGGAGCAGGCCCTCCGTGGCGAAACCGGTGCCACAGCCGACGTCGAGCACGCGCTCGCCGCCATCCAGTTCGAGCCAGCCGATGGCCTCGTCGCGCATCTCCTCGTTCCAGATGAAGGGGTTGATCCGGTCGTAGACCTGCGAGAGATACTTGTAGAAGACCCGTGCTCGGCCCTTGTGTTCGAGAACGCCCATCGGAGACACGTTAGAACCAGGCCATCATAATCTCCCGGATTCGACTGCGGACTTCGCAACTACCAAATAGGCGGTCTCACAACTGGCATACGACTAGACAATGCCACGGGAACAGGTTCTCAGGGATATCAAAGCGGCCGAAAAAGAGGCGGAAGACATCGTCGCCAACGCCGAGGCCGAGCGCGAGGAACGGATCGAAGAGGCGCGCGAACGCGCCGAACAGATCCGTAGCGAGGCCGAACGCGAGGCCGAGGAGATGGCCGACGAACGCCTCGAAGAGGCCCGCGAGGAGATCACAGCCGAGCGCGAGCGGATCGTCGAGGAGGGCGAACAGGAGAGCGAACGCCTCGAGGAGCGCGCCGAACAGCGGCTCGACGAGGTCGTCGAGCACGTCGTGTCGCTGTTCGAGGAGGAGGTACATGCTCAGGCCTGAGCGGATGAGTCGGGTCTCGATGACCGGCTCGAAGCGCGTGATGAACGACGTGATCGAAGTCGTCCACGGCCTCGATCTGGTGCACCTCAGCGACTACACCAACGAGATCGAGGGATTCGAACCCGGCAATCCGCTCGAGGGCGCCGACGAGTACTCCGAGAAGCTCGTGACCGTCCGGGCGCTGAAAAGTACTCTCGGAATCGAGAACGGCTACGAGGGGCCGACGCACGTCGTCACCGACGAGGACCTCGACGACGAACTCGAGGATGTTCGCCAGGAGGTCAACGCTCTCGACGATCGACGAGAGGAGCTCCGGAGCGAGTTGCGATCGGTCGAGGAAGACATCGAACAACTGGAGCTGTTCGTCCAGTTGGGGATCGACCTCGATCTGCTCGGCGGCTACGATAGTCTCGAAGTCGCCGTCGGCGAGGGCGACCCGGCCGACGTGACGGCGGAGCTCGACGCGAGCGAGATAGAGACCTTCGACGTGGCTTCGGAGGGTGAAGCGATCGCTGTGTTCGCATACGTCGACGATCCGGGCGTGCTCGAAGACGCGCTCGTCAGCGCGACGTTCAGCGAGGTTGCGATCCCGGACGGTACTGGGGACCCGGCCGAGTATCTCAAGGACCGTCGGCATCGCAAACAGCAGCTCAAGTCGAAGCTCGACACCGTCGAAGACGAACTCGACGACCTGCGACTGGAAGTCAGCGGGTTCCTGCTGGCCGCCGAGGAGAAGCTGACCATCGCCGTCCAGAAGCGCGAAGCACCGCTGTCCTTCGCGACGAGCGACAACGCGTTCGTCGCCGAGGGATGGGTCCCGACCGAAGAGATCGACACGCTCAAAGAAGCCGTCGAGACGGCCGCGGACGGCAAGGTCGAGATCGAGGAACTCGAACAGGCGACGTACGACGAAGACGGACATCCCGAAGAGACCGAGTCGGTCGAGGGCGGCTCCGGCGGATCCACAGTGACCGACCGCGAGCCGGACCGGACGGACGGCCCGGTCGCGAGAGAACGCACACAGGACAGCGAGGAGACTGCCGCCGACGGTGGATACGTCCCCCTGTCCGAGGACAAGCCGCCGACAGTCCAGGACAATCCAGGCGGCGTCAAGCCGTTCGAGGCACTGGTCGAAGTGATCAATCGGCCCAAATACACGGAACTCGATCCGACGATCGTCCTGTTCCTGACGTTCCCGGCCTTCTTCGGGTTCATGATCGGGGATCTCGGGTACGGGCTCCTCTATATGGGGATGGGCTACTGGCTCATGAAAAACGTCGACAGCGACGTGCTGGCGAGTCTCGGTGGTATCGCGCTGTGGGCCGGCGGCTTCACCGCGCTGTTCGGCGTCCTGTACGGTGAGATATTCGGCCTCCACTGGCTCGGCGAGTTCGTCTGGAACGGCCATCCGCCGATCCACAAGGGCCTGCAGCCGTACTATATCGCCTACGCGCAGGCGTGGCTGCTGTTGAGTATCGTCATCGGCGTCCTCCATCTCGTCGTGGGCCGACTGTTCGACTTCGTCAACAAGCTACACCACGGTGTCACGGAGGCGTTCGTCGAGAGCGGCTCCTGGATCATGATGACTGTCGGGCTCTGGCTGTGGGTGTTCAGCAAACAAGTGCCCGCACCGAAACCGGACTTCATGTTCTACGTCTTCGCAGAGGAAGGGACGACGCTGACCTTCCTCCCGGAGACGGTCACCGTCGAGTCAAACATGACCGCGATTGAGCTCGGATTCACCGGCTTCCCGCCGATCGTCGGCACCGTCGGGCTCGCGCTGCTGGGCGTCGGGCTCGCCCTCGGATTCAAGGCCGAAGGCGGAATCGTAATTATCGAGAGCATTACCCAGACGTTCGGCCACGTCGTCTCCTACACCCGACTGGCCGCGGTCGTGCTGGCGAAAGCCGGCATGGCCCTAGCGGTAAACCTGCTCGTGTTCGGTGCGACGCTGACCGAGGAAGGGGAGTTCCACTTCCTGTTCTTCGATCCTGAAGCGCACGGCGAAGTCGTCTTCGGCGGCCTGGTCAACGGCACCGGGCCGGCCGAGTTGATCCTCGGTGGATTGGCCGGGATCGTCGTCCTCCTGCTCGGCCACCTGCTGGTGCTCGTGCTGGGGATCTCCAGCGCGGGGCTACAGGCAGTGCGTCTCGAATACGTCGAGTTCTTCGGGAAGTTCTACGACGGCGGCGGGACGGTCTACAACCCGTTCGGATACGAGCGAAACTACACAGTCGAGGAGTAGTCGCCTGAAACTGAGTTCCCGGAACCCCGCCGCAATCTTGCGGTCTTGGGACGGCACGATATCGAAAGAAACCGGACAGATCGAACGCTTTTGGGAAGTTTTATAGGGTCGCTGTTGCGACTAGCAACCGTCCGGAAACACGAGAATCGCGACAGGCATACTTATGATTCCAGAACTACTCGCACCACTGTTTGTTGTACTGCAGGAGAACGCAACTGCCGCAGCGCCGGCGATTCCCGAGAACCACTTCTCGCTCGGGATGGCTGCCCTCGCGGTCGGGCTGGCCGCGTTCGGTGCAGGATACGCGGAGCGTGGGATCGGTGCCGCAGCCGTGGGCGCAGTCGCCGAGGACGACGACATGTTCGGTCGTGGGCTGATCCTCACGGTCATCCCGGAAACGCTCGTCATTCTCGCGCTGGTCGTCGTGTTCCTCACGCTGTAACACAGTCTGACCATTCATGAGTCTCGACAGCGTAACAGAAGACATCAAAGAGCAGGCTCGCGCACGTGCGGAGGAAATACGCTCCGACGCCGAGGAGCAGGCCGACGAGATCATCCAGGAGGCAGAGCAGGAAGCCGAGCGGATCCGCCAACAGAAAGAGCGCGAGGTCGAGCGACAGATCGAACAAGAGCGCGAGCAGCGCCTCTCGAGTGGGAACCTCGAGGCCAAGCAGACGCGGCTGGCGGCCCGTCGTCAGCTTCTCGAGCGGGTTCGCGAGCAGGTCGAAACCGCACTCGTCGACCTCGACGCGGAGACGCGAGAGGAGTTGACCCGCGAGTTGCTCGATGCGGCGAGCACGGAGTTCGAGGACGTCGAGGCGGCCGAGGTGTACGGCCGCAGCGACGACGAGGAGTTGCTGACGTCGATCCTCGAGGAGTACGACGGCTTCGAGTACGGCGGGGAAATCGACTGCCTCGGCGGCGTAGTCGTCGAGAGCGACTCGTCCCGGGTCCGGGTCAACAACACGTTCGATTCGGTCCTCGAGGACGTCTGGCAGGAATCGCTTCGCGAAATCAGTGACGAACTGTTCGAGGAGCAATGAGCGCACAGTACGGCAGTTCGGCCGAAGAAGCGAGCAACTACGAATACGTGACCGCCCGGGTCAGCGCCCGGCGTGCGTCGCTGTTCGACGAGGACGACTACCGGAAACTCGTCCGGATGGGGACCGGCGAAATCGCCCGGTTCATGGAGGAAACCGAGTACGGCCGAGAGATGAACGCGCTCGGCGCTCGCTTTTCCGGGGTCAATCTCATCGAGTACGCGCTCAATCGCAACCTCGCGAAGCACTTCAACGATCTCTTGCGGTGGGCGACCGGAGAGGCGTACGACTACATCGCCCGGTACCTCCGGAAGTTCGACGCCTGGAACGTCAAGACGGCGCTGCGAGGGATCTACTCCGAGGCCGGTACCGAAGCCATCGAATCCGACTATATCCGGGCGGGCGAGTTCGACGACGCCCTGCTGGAGCAGCTGGCAAGAGCCGAGTCGATCGAGAGTGCGGTCGAAGCACTCGATCAGACGATCTTCGCGGATGCCCTACGTGAGGCGTACGACGATTACGAGGAGACGGACCTGCTCGTGCCGCTGGAAAACGCGGTCGATCGGGTCTTTTTCGAGGATATCGACGAAGGGTTGCCGTCCCGCGTGCAGGCCGACAGGGCGACGCAACTGTACATCGAGTTCATCACCGCGGAGATCGACTTCAGCAACGTCCGCAACGCCCTGCGGCTGGCTCGCAGCGGTGCGGACATGGACCCCGCCGCGTACTTCATCGACGGCGGACGGCTCTTCGACGCCGAGGAACTGCGCCAGCTGGTCGGCAATCGCGATCAACTCGTCGAGCACGTCCGGGAGAGTATCTACGGTGACGACCTCGCCGTGGCACTGACCGAACTCGAGGAGAGCGACGACATCGTTCGCTTCGAGAACGTGCTCGACGCCGCGTTGCTGGCGTTCGCCGACCGACTCGCGAACCGGTACCCGCCGTCGGTGTGTTCGGTCCTGTCGTACATCCTCGCCAAAGAGCGAGAGGTGGACAACATCCGTGCAATCGCACGCGGCCGGGAGGCCGACCTCTCGCCCGAGGAGATCGAAACGGAGCTGGTCACGCTATGAGTAAGGAAATCGCCGTGGTCGGAACGCCGGACTTCACGACCGGGTTTCGCCTGGCAGGCGTCCGAAGGGCGATCAACATCCCCGACGACGAGATGGAAGCGGAACTTGACGAGACTGTCAAGGAGTTGCTCACGAGCGACGACATCGGCATTCTCGTGATGCACGACGACGACCTGCAGTACCTCTCCCGGGGCGTCCGCGAGACGGTACAGCAGAGCGTCGACCCCGTGCTGGTGACGCTCGGCGGCGGGACCGAGAGCGGGAACTTGCGCGAACAGATCAAACGAGCGATCGGTATCGACCTGATGGAGGAAGACGAACAGCAACTATGAGTCAAGCACAGACATCCGACGTCCGTGAAGACGGCGTCATCAAGAGCGTATCGGGCCCCGTCGTCACGGCGGACCTCGACGCCCGGATGAACGACGTGGTGTACGTCGGTCACGAAGGGCTGATGGGCGAAGTGATCGAGATCGAAGGCGACGTGACGACGATCCAGGTGTACGAGGAGACGTCCGGCGTGTCGTCGGGCGAGCCTGTCGAAACGACCGGTCGACCGCTGACGGTCGACCTCGGTCCCGGGATGCTGGATTCGATCTACGACGGCGTCCAGCGCCCGCTACAGGTCCTCGAAGAGAAGATGAACAGCGCGTTCCTCGACCGCGGGGTCGACGCCCCGGGGATCGACATGGAGACCGTCTGGGAGTTCACCCCGGAGGTCGAGGAAGGCGACACTGTCGAAGCCGGTGACATCGTCGGGGTCGTCCCCGAGACACAGACGATCGACCACAAGGTGATGGTGCCGCCTGATTACGAGGGCGGCGAAGTCGTCGAAGCCGAGTCCGGAAACTTCACCGTCGAGGAGACGGTCGTCGAACTGGACAACGGCGAAGAGATCACGATGCACCAGGAGTGGCCGGTTCGCCAGCAGCGTCCGGCCAGCGAGAAACAGACGCCGACCGAACCGCTGGTCTCGGGCCAGCGGATTCTCGACGGGCTGTTCCCCATCGCGAAAGGCGGGACGGCCGCGATTCCGGGCCCGTTCGGATCGGGGAAGACAGTTACCCAGCATCAGCTCGCCAAGTGGGCCGACGCGGACATCGTCGTCTACGTCGGCTGTGGCGAGCGCGGCAACGAGATGACCGAAGTCATCGAGGACTTCCCGGAGCTGGAAGACCCGACGACGGGCAACCCGCTGATGGATCGGACAACGCTGATCGCAAACACGTCGAACATGCCCGTCGCAGCACGGGAATCGTCGGTGTACACCGGGATCACCATTGCGGAGTACTTCCGTGACATGGGCTACAACGTCGCGCTGATGGCCGACTCGACCTCGCGGTGGGCCGAAGCGATGCGGGAAATCTCCTCGCGACTCGAGGAGATGCCCGGCGAAGAGGGGTATCCCGCCTATCTGGCCGCACGACTGGCGGAGTTCTACGAGCGAGCCGGCTACTTCGAGAACGTCAACGGTACCGAGGGGTCGATCTCAGTCATCGGTGCAGTCAGCCCACCCGGTGGTGACTTCTCGGAGCCGGTCACCCAGAACACCCTCAGGATCGTCAAGACCTTCTGGGCGCTGGACGCGGACCTCGCGGAACGACGACACTTCCCGGCGATCAACTGGAACGAATCGTACTCGCTGTATCGCGACCAGCTCGATCCGTGGTTCGAGGAGAACGTCGAATCGGACTGGTCCGAACAGCGCCAGTGGGCGATCGACACGCTCGACGAAGAGGCCGAACTCCAGGAGATCGTCCAGCTAGTCGGGAAAGACGCGCTACCGGACGACCAGCAGTTGACCCTGGAAGTCGCACGCTATCTGCGCGAGGCGTGGCTCCAACAGAACGCGTTCCACGACGTCGACACCTACTGCTCGCCGGAGAAGACCTACCGGATCCTCGGGGCGATCAAGACGTTCAACGACGAGGCCTTCGACGCGCTCGATGCAGGCGTGCCGGTCGAGGAGATCACCGACATCGAGTCGCTGCCGCGGTTGAACCGAATCGGCGTGCAGGAAGACTACAACGAGTTCGTCGACGAACTCGAGGGAGACATCGCGAGCGAGCTCCAGGAGATGTACTAACCATGCAGAAAGAATACAAGACGATCACGGAGATCAGCGGACCGCTGGTGTTCGCCGAGGTCGACGAACCCGTCGGGTACAACGAAATCGTCGAGATCGAGACGCCGGACGGCGAAACCCGCCGTGGGCAGGTGCTCGAATCGACGAGCGATCACGTCGCGATCCAGGTCTTCGAAGGGACTGGCGGTATTGATCGAAACGCATCGGTGCGGTTCCTCGGCGAGACGATGAAGATGAAGTTGACCGAGGACCTGCTCGGTCGCGTCCTAGACGGCTCGGGCCAGCCAATCGACGGCGGGCCCGAGATCGAACCGGACAAACGCGAGGACATCGTCGGCGAGGCGATCAACCCCTACTCCCGGGAGTACCCCGCGGAGTTCATCCAGACGGGCGTCTCGGCCATCGACGGTATGAACACGCTCGTCCGCGGTCAGAAGCTCCCGATCTTCTCCAGTTCGGGCCAGCCCCACAACGACCTGGCGCTGCAGATCGCACGCCAGGCGAGCGTCCCCGAAGAGGAGAAAGAGGGCGGCGAGTCGGAGTTCGCAGTCATCTTCGGCGCGATGGGGATCACCGCCGAAGAGGCAAACGAGTTCATGGACGACTTCGAGCGCACGGGCGCGCTCGAACGCAGCGTCGTCTTCATGAACCTCGCCGACGACCCCGCGACCGAGCGGACGCTGACTCCGCGGCTGGCGCTGACGACCGCCGAGTACCTGGCCTTCGAGAAGGGGTATCACGTCCTGACGATCCTGACGGACATGACCAACTACTGTGAGGCGCTGCGCGAGATCGGAGCCGCCCGCGAGGAGGTCCCGGGTCGCCGTGGGTACCCCGGGTACATGTACACCGACCTGGCCCAGCTGTACGAGCGGGCCGGGCGGATCAAGGGCGTGGAGGGATCGATCACCCAGATCCCGATCCTGACGATGCCTTCCGATGACATCACCCACCCGATCCCGGACCTGACCGGCTACATCACCGAGGGGCAGATCATCATCGACCCGGACCTCAACAGTCAGGGTATCCAGCCGCCGATCAACGTCCTGCCCAGCCTCTCGCGGCTGATGGACGACGGGATCGGCGAGGGGCTGACCCGCGGTGACCACGCCGACGTCTCCGACCAGCTCTACGCTGCGTACGCGGAGGGTGAGGACCTGCGCGACCTCGTGAACATCGTCGGTCGCGAAGCCCTCTCGGAACGCGACAACAAGTATCTGGACTTCGCCGACCGCTTCGAGGCGGAGTTCGTACAGCAGGGCTTTACGACGGATCGCGATATCGGCGGTACCCTGGACATCGGCTGGGATCTGCTCAGCATGCTCCCGAAAGAGGAACTCAACCGCATCGACGAGGACCTCATCGACGAGCACTACCGGGAGACAGTCGAGGAAGAAGTCACTGCGGACTGATCGGCGAACACCTTTTCCGAGAGAGTGCCCAGGCCGAGCCGTCGCTGCCTCCGTGTCGCGGGGTCGAAGTGCCCAATCAATTGTGTTTTCATCCGGATTCCCACACAGTAGCACCGGAACAACCGAGAGACAGGTGTTGCCCAGATGAATAGTACATCATCAGCACCGAGAGAGCCGTGAATCGACCCAAAACTGTTGTGTTGCATCACTAATCCGAGGCGGCACATAGAATATGGTGTACCATGGCACTGCTGAGCAGCCAACCGCTGGCAACGATCGGTACAGCTGTATTGCAACTAGGCGACCTGAGTGCAACACCGGGCGACGAGGCGATATGGTTGTGGCTCGGTACGGCAGGCATGTTCCTCGGGATGCTGTATTTCATCGCCCGAGGCTGGGGCGTGACGGATTCGCGCCGCCAGAAGTTCTACATCGTGACAACGTTCATCGCCGCGATCGCGTTCGTGAACTATCTCGCGATGGCGACAGGGTTCGGCGTAATCGACCTCGCACCGTTCATCGACGGCGTCGAAGAGCTGAAAATTTACTGGCCCCGATACACCGACTGGGTCCTGACGACGCCGCTGTTGCTGTACGATCTGGCGTTGCTCGCTGGCGCTGACCGCAATACCATCGCGACGCTGGTCGGACTGGACGTTATGATGATCCTGACTGGCCTGGTCGCGACGCTGACGATCGCGCCGATCGACTCGCTCGGCCTCAGCACCGAGGCACACCGCCTGGTCTGGTGGGGCGTCAGCACCGGCTTCTTCCTGGTGCTGATCTTCTACCTGTTCCAGGGCCTCTCATCGAAAGCAGCCCAGCTGTCGGGTGACACGAAAAGCACGTTCAACACCCTCCGGTACATGATCGTCGGCCTGTGGTTCGTCTACCCGGTCTGGTGGCTGATCGGGACCGAAGGGCTCGCTGTCGTCGGACTACCGATCGAGACGGCCGGATTCATGGTGCTCGACCTGACCGCGAAGGTCGGGTTCGGCATCGTCCTGCTGGCCAGTCACAGCGTCCTCGACGACGCTGGCACGTCGACGGCGTCGACTGCATAACGTCGGAAGACGTTTTCCCTCCGGAATCGTACCATCCGCGGTCACCAACTAATGGCAGACCTCACGTACGTCGGTTTCCACGCTGTGTTCGTCGCCCCACCGCTGCTCGTTCTGGCGTCGGTGACCGCGAGCACTCGCGATGAAACGCGGTCGGTCGTGCGCGCGATCCCGACCGTCGCGATCCTCGTGCTGGCGCTCGCATACACCACGCCCTGGGACAACTACCTGATCCACCGCGGCGTCTGGTGGTACGGAGACGGGACTGTCGCTGGACGGATCTGGCTGGCACCCCTCGAAGAGTACCTGTTCGTCCTGTTGCAGCCGATCGTCACGGCGCTGTGGCTCGGGTTGATCTCGAAGGCGTTCCGAGAACCGCGTGGGACGGTAGCGATGACCGTCCGCGACCGGATCGGCGGGGTCGTCGCCGCGCTGTCGGTCGGCGCGCTCGGCGTCGCGATGTTGACCCACGCGGCGACGTTCTACATGGGTGCGATCCTCTCGTGGGCTGCACCCGTGCTCGCCCTGCAGTGGGCAGTCGGCTGGCGGCAGTTGCTGGCGCGCTGGCGACTCCTCGTCGTCGGGGTTGCCGCCCCGGCGTTGTACTTCGCTGTGGCCGACCGGATCGCGATCGAGTACGGGATCTGGACGATCGCCGGGGAGTACACGACCGGGCTGACGATCGGCGGGCTCCCGATCGAGGAAGGGCTGTTCTTCCTCGTGACGACCCTGTTCGTCGTCCAGGGGCTCGTGCTGTACCCGTGGGTGATCGACCGATGGCGAGCGTGACCGACGGCGCACTCGCCAGCCCCGTTCGCGATCGGGTAGCCGCGGGGACGTTCCGGCCGGTCTGGATCGTCCTCGCTGCGGTCGGGTCCGTCCACCTGCTCGGCGTTCGTCTGCCGACGACGGCCCAGTACGGGTTGTTACTGGGAACCGTCCTGCTGCTGGGACTACCCCACGGCGCGCTCGATCACCTCACGCTCCCGCGGGCGCGCGACGAACCGGTGACGCTCCGCGGGATCGGCATCTTCTCGGTCGCGTACCTCGCCGTCGCGGGTGCATACGGGATCGCATGGCTGGTGGCACCGGCGGCGTCGTTCGCCGGGTTCGTCCTGCTGACCTGGTTCCACTGGGGGCAGGGCGATCGGGCGCATCTCGCGCTGGCGACCGACGCAGCCCATCTGGAGGATCCGTGGGTCAGTCGCCTGACGCTGCTCGTCCGTGGCGGACTGCCGATGGTGGTGCCACTGCTGGCGTTCCCCGAGCAGTATCGCTCGGTGACGACGACCGTCGTGGGGCTGTTCGATCCTGGCGGAGGGCACTGGCTCGCACCGGCCTTCGATCCCTCGACCCGGATCGCGGTCGGTGTCGGCTTCGGACTGGCGACCGTCGGGACGCTACTGGCCGGTCACTACGTCGCTGGCGATCGGCGCGGGTGGCGGATCGACGCCGTCGAGACGGGGTTGCTGTGGGCGTTTTTCGCGACAGTCCCGCCGATACTGGCGATCGGCGTCTACTTCGCAGTCTGGCACTCGCTGCGACATCTCGCACGACTGGTCGCGATCGACGAGACAGCGTCGACGGCACTGACCGAGGGAGCGACCGGCCGACTGCTCGCACGGGTTGGCACAGGCGCGCTCCCGATGACCGTCGGCGCGCTCGCGTTGTTCGGTGCCATCGCAGTCGTCGTCCCGAACGAACCGGGGTCGCTCGCTGGCGTCGGCGGCGTCTACCTGGTGTTGCTCGCCGTGTTGACGCTGCCACACGCCGGTGTCGTGACGGTGCTCGATCGAGTACAGAGAGTCGTGTGAGAACGAGTCCGACCGCGCGATTACCGCTGTTCGAGATCGATCAGCGTCACGTCCGTGATCCTGTCGTCGGCCAGCAGGTCCGAGATGGTCTCCTCGTCGACGGGGTCGTCGAGGTTGTACACCGTCAGGGCCTCACCGTCGATGCTCTCGCGGGCGTTAGACATGCTCGCGATGTTGACGTTGTGGTCGCCGAGGATCCGACCGATCGCACCGATGACACCGGGTTCGTCACGGTTGCGTGACAGCAGCATGTAGCCGTACGGCTCGGCATCGACACGGTAGCCGTCGATCTCGACGAGACGGGGCTCTTCGCCGGCAAACAGCGTCCCGGAGACCGTCAGTGACTCCGCACCGTTGCCAACAGTGACCGACAGCAGGTTCCGGAAGTCCTTGGTCTCGCGCCGACGGCTTTCGGTGACGTCGATACCGCGGCGTTCGGCGATGCGTGCGGGTGCGTTGACGACCTGATCCTGCCAGCCGTACGGTTTGAACACGGCGGCGGTCACGAGATCCAGATCCTCGTCGGCGATGTCGCCGGCGTAGGTGATCTCGATCTCCTCGACGCGGCCGTCGAACAGCCGCATCGCGACGAGACTCGCCGTTTCGGCGACCTCGACGTAGTTCCGGATGCGGGGATAGGCCGTCGCCTCGACGGACGGGACGTTGATCGCGTTCTTCACGAGTTCGCCTTCGAGCGCGTCGATGACCTGATCGGCAGCGGTGACGGCGACGTTGACCTGCGCGTTGCGGGTCTTCGCGCCGAGGTGTGGCGTCGTGATGATATCCTCGACGGTCATGAACGGATGGTCCTTGGACGGCGGCTCCTCGCTGTAGACGTCCACACCAGCGCCCTTGATGTCCCCGGATTCGACGGCGTCCGCGAGGGCTTGCTCGTCGATGATGCCGCCACGGGACGTGTGGACGACGAAGTCACCGTCGAACCGTTCGATCTCGTCCTCGCCGATGAGACCGCGCGTCTCCTCGGTCAGTCGGGCCTGTACCGAGAGCATGTCGACGGTCTCCAGCAACTCGTCCAGTTCGAGCAGTTCGACGTCCATCTGGTCGGCTCGATCCTCGCCCAGATAGGGGTCGTAGGCGACGACGTCGAGTCCGAGATTGTCGAACCGCCAGCCGACTTCCTGGCCGAGTCGGCCGAGTCCGACGATGCCGACGGTCATCCCGCCGAGTTCAGTGCGTGTGATGTCGTCTTTGGCCCACTCGCCCTCGATGAGCCGCTGGTGGGCCTGCGGGACCTGACTGGCGACACTGAACGCCAGCCCGATCGTCAGCTCCGCGGCCGCACGCACGTTGCCGCGCGGCGCGTTGGCGACGATGACACCGTGATCAGTCGCGGCCGGGATGTCGATGTTGTCGACACCGATGCCGGCCCGCGAGACGATCTGCAGGTTCGGCGCGGCCTCGAACACCTCACGGGTGATTTCCGTCCCGCGGACCAGCAGGCCGTTGACGTCCGCTATCTGCTCGATGACACCCTCGGTATCGACGTCGTAATCGGTCACCACCTCGTAACCGGCGTCGCGCAAGCGCGCGAGACCGGCGTCGGAGATCGGATCCGTGACCAGTACCTTCATACTCAGTAGGTTCCCACGCACGGGTTTATCTGTACCGAAATTCCCGGCACAGCCGCGTGTACAACAGTGAGGGATTTCGGGCTATGGGCCGGACGAGCGAACCCAAAAGCGAATTCAATCGGCAGCGGATTCCCGTTGCTCGCTCAGCTTCTCCCAGATCTCGGTACAGCCGGCACCGTCTTCCAGTTCGTCCAAGTGATCGTCGGGGTGGGGCTCGGGTTCATCCATGTTACTCACGATCTTAGTAACACCATATGTTCCGACCAGTATAAACGTTGTGGGACTGATCGTTGTCTGGATTCGTCGCACTGGAAGCACACGCTTAACTCCCTCGCGAGTCGAGCAGCGAATGATGAGCGACGCCGAGGACCTGCTGGCACACCTGGATTTACGCGAGTACGAGACGACAGCCCTGCGGGAGCTGTTGGCTCTGGGGCGGTCGACCGCACCCAACCTCGCGGAAGCGACGGGGATTCCACGCGCGCGTATCTACGAAGTGCTCGACGAGCTGGCCGATCGGGGCTTCATCGAGGTGATCCCCGGCCGGCCCAAGGAGTACCAGGCCAAACACCCGGAGGCGATTCTCGATCGCGCGGTCGAGAACGAGCGCCAGGACTTCGAGTCCTTTCAGACGGAGATCAAGGACGTCCGGGCGGAGTTCGTCTCGACGTTCGGACCGATGTTCGAACGGGCAAGCGAGGACGTCACGCCCACTGAGGACCTCTTTCACGTCGTCGACGTCGGCGAACCCAGCGAGACCGAGACTCGACAGCTGTATCACGACGCCGAGCGCGAGGTCAACGTCCTCACGAAGAGTTTCGCCTATCTGGACTCGATCCGGCCGGCGCTTGCGGACGCGCTCGATCGCGGGATCGACGTTCGCGTGTTGATGCTCGACCCGGCGCACCTGTCGCCGGACAACCGCGAGATCCAGGCGGAGATATACGAGGAACTGACTGATAGCTATCCCGAGGTCGCGGTCCGGTTCAGCAACGAACAGCTCCCGCTCCGTGGGACGGTCGCCGATCCGAGTATGGATTACGAGTCGGGGAAAGCGATCTTGCTCGTCGAGGAGAAGGACATCCCGCTCTCGATGCGCCAGGCCGCCGTCACCGACAACGGGAGTTTCGTCGCCGGGCTGAAGCGGCTGTTCGATCTGATCTGGGAGCACGACAGCGACGAGGCGTACTGATCTGGCGACGGGACGCTCGCCGGGATCGATGATACGGGCGTCCGCTAGACGGCAGGGTCGCGGTATTACTGCTCGTCGGCGCGTCGCTCGAACAGTTCCCGGACTGCGTCCTCAACGGTGTATTCGGTGTCCCAGCCCAGCGTCCCGTGAGCGGCCGTGGTGTCGACGTCGAACTGTTCGACCAGCGTCTCCTCGCCGGCGCGGGGATTCTCGACGAGTTCGATATCCACGTCG
Organism: Halapricum desulfuricans; assembly: GCF_017094465.1. NCBI lineage: Archaea > Methanobacteriati > Methanobacteriota > Halobacteria > Halobacteriales > Haloarculaceae > Halapricum > Halapricum desulfuricans. The sequence goes on along the minus strand of NZ_CP064791.1, from coordinate 506,613 downwards.
ATGCCGTACTCCGTTGCGATCGCCTGGACCTGCTCGGCGACGGTCATCACGCTGGGGTCCTGGTCGCTGGCGATCTCGTATTTCTCGACGCCGGTCTCGCCCGCCGTGAGTTGCGCTTTGAATCGCTCGGCACTGCGGACGTATGCGCGAGCGACATCTTTGACGTGGATGTAGTTGCGGGCCTGACTGCCTGGCTCGTAGACCGTCAGCGGTTCGCCGGCCATCGCCCGTCCGAGGAAGAAGTTTATCACTGTGCCTTTCGAGACGACCGTGTCGCCGACGACGTGATCGCCGTAGAGGTTCGACTTCATGAACAGATGGGCCGGGAAGGCGCCGTCGGCGTAGGTCTCGACGAGCCGTTCGCCCAGCACCTTCGTCCGGCCGTACCAGTTCATCGGGTCCCGGGGCTGGTCGATCGTGATCGGGAACTGGTCGGGATCACCCAGCACGGCCATACTGAACGGGAAGGCCATCGCCGCACCGCGCTTCCGACAGAACCACGCGACGTTGGCGGTCCCATCGACGTTGACAGCCTGGGCGAGATCCGCGTTGTTCCGGCAGTCGTCGACCCCGCTGACCGCCGCCAGGTGGATCACGACGTCCGCCCCATCCAGAGCGGTCTCCAGGCGGTCGCGCTCGCGGATGTCGACGTGCTGGATCTCGACGTCGCCGACCTGGCGAACGTCACCGCGATAGAAGTTGTCGATCCCGGTCACGGTCCAGTCGGGATGGGTCGCCTGCAGGCGCTCGATCACACGGCTGCCGATGTAGCCCGCGCCACCGGTCACTGCGACGTGAAAGTCGTCGGTCATGGCTATGGCTGTGGGGGCATATCGGTTATCGCTGTCGTTCCGTCAACGTCGCCGCGAGATCGCGAACCCCCTCCCGGAGCGTCCACTCGGTCTCGAATCCCGTCTCGGCGACGCGGTCGAAGTTGACATGATAGGACGGGCCGGGATGTTCGTCTTCGAGGTAGGTGATGTCCACGTCACCGACTTCCTCGCTGACGACCTCGGCGATCTCGCTGATTCGGTAGTTGCCGTCGTTGGACCCGACGTTGTAGACCCGGCGGTCCCAGTCCTCCGGCGAGACCGCCGCGTGTTTGAACGCCCGGGCGGCGTCCCGAACGTGGATGAACGGCCGCCAGTTGGTCCCGTCGCCGTACACAGTCAGCGGGCGGTCGGTCAGCGCCCGGAAGACGAAGAGGTTGACTACGAGATTGAACCGGACGCCCGGCGAGTACCCGAAGTTCGTGGCCATCCGCAAGGCCGTCGCGTCGAACTCGCCTTCCTGGGCCTGTTCAATCAGTTCCCGCTCGGAGGCGACTTTCGTCTCCGCGTAGGGATTGAGCGGGTCCATCTCCGTCGCTTCGTCGATGTCCGTCTCCGTCGTCCGCCCGTAGTTGTTACACGAGGAGGCGAAGACGACGTTCTCGACGCCGAGTTTCGCCGCGGCGGTGAGGACGTTCGTCGTCCCGTCGCGGTTGACGGCGAAGGTCTCCTCGCGACGGTCGTGGGTGCTCGATGCGCCGGTGATCGCAGCCAGGTGGATCACCGTGTCCGCCTCACGCATCGCGCTCTCGACATCGCCGTATTCGCGGACGTCGCCGCGCCGGAAGGCCAGCCCGTCACCGAGTTCGGCTTCCAGGAGGTTGCGAGGCGATCCGTTCGCCAGCGAGTCCAGTACCGTGACGCCATCGACGGTCGAATCGTCCTGCAACAGCGGGAGGAGCGCGCTGCCGATGTAGCCACAGCCCCCGGTGACGAGTACGTGCATCTTACTCGTCGGGTTCGAGCACGCCCGGCAGGAACCGGTCCTCGTGGGACTCGATACGGCCGGCGTGTTCGGTCAGCGTCGCGAAGATGTCCGCAACGCCCTCCGCGAAGGTCTGATCCTGCCCGTCGATCAGATCGAGATAGCGGTCGTTCTCGATCTCCATCTTGTGGGTCTCGTCCTCGTCACGCGGGTTCTCGAAGTGCTCGACCGCGACGTCCAGATCGTAGTCGTCGGCGACCTCGGCGATGGTCTCGCCGACCTCGACGATGGAGATGGCGCGAGTGACCTGATTGTAGACGGTGAGATCGTCCGGTCGCTCGTCGGGATCGACCAGCGCGACGCGGGCCAGCCCCTCGACGGCGTCTTCGAGACTGATGAACGGCTTTCGCTGCTCACCCTTGCCGTAGATCGTCACGGGGTACCCCGAGACGGCCTGGGCGGCGAATCGGTGGGCGACGACGCCGAAGTAGTAATCGAAGTCGAAACGGGTCTTCAGCCGGGGGTCCGCGCGGGTCTCCTCGACCTCTGTTCCGTAGGTGATCGCTGTCCGAACGTCACTGATCGGGATGTCGAACTGGCTGTGGGCCAGTCGCATGTTGGCCGCGTCGTGGCTCTTCGTGAGGTGGTACCACGAACCGGCCATCGCCGGGAACGGCACCTCGTCGCGTTCGCCCTGGTTCTCCATCGTCGCGCCGCCCTCGGGGATGGGGAACTCGGGCGCACCGTAGACGCCCGTCGTGGTCGTCTCGACGAAGTGAGTGTCGGTCATGTCGTGTTCCTCCAGCCCCCACAGCAGGTTCCGCGTCGCCTGCATGTTGTTGTGCTGGGTGTAGTTGGCCCGCTCGCCGTTGATCTGACTGTAGGGAGCGGAGGGCTGAGCGGCCGTGTGGACGATCGTGTCCGGTTCGTGGACTTCGAGTAGCTGATCGACGAAGGACTTCTCGGTGAGATCTCCCTCGACAAAGGAGAGATTCGTCAGCCCGAGGACCTCCTCGGCGGCCTCGATACGCTCGTCAGGGTAAGCGATCGGTACGGCGCTGACGGAGCCGATCTCCTCGACCCACTCGCGTCGGCCGAAGTTGTCCACGAGAACCACACGGTCGTCGGTTCGGTCCGCGATACGGAGGGCGGCCGGCCATCCGAGATAGCCGTCACCGCCGGTGACAATGATCGACATCGGTGTTACTCAGTTTCCGAGTAACGGATATAAATCTTTGTATCGGCGGACGAACGGCGGTCCTGTTTCAGCTACCCACCGCTGAGCTCGTGGGCTTCCGCGCTGTTGCCACTGTGACAGTGACGCCGAACCGATCGAACGAAAGCCGCGGGGAGAGTCAGTCGTCAGCGGGCTGACCGGAGATCGTGGCACCGTAGTCGTCGCCGCCGCTGACTTTCTCGACGTTGTCGACGACGTACTTCACCACCAGGAACGAGAAGAGGTACTTCGCGACGATGTCGAAAGCGCTGTAGCCCCAGGAGGTGATCCCGACCGATTCGATGATCGCCAGCCCCTCGTTGCCGAGCGCCCACCAGATCGTGTACCCGAACCACAGCACGACCGTCAGGAGCTTCAGCGTGTTGAATATCTCCTCGGTCCCCGCCTCTCTGGCGTCCGCTGGCCACTCGAACAGCAGAATGTAGACCACCACGAGGAAGAACGCGACGCTGATGCCGTACCAGGCCCATCGCATGGGGTACGACGACGTGGTCAGCGCGGCGGCGAGGCCAGTGATCATGATCCCGACGTCGAAGGCGATCGCTGTGAAGATCTTCGTGAGGTTCGATCCCGCGATGAGGCCGAGCGCGAGCAAGAGTAGCGGCGTCGAGAACGCCCACGTCAGATACCGACCCCAGAGGCTGACTGTTCCGTCGACGGTCTCGCCGCTGTGGGCCAGTTCCGTCGTCGCCTCGTACATGGCATGTCCCTCGGGCATCTGCAAGACGCCGATCGTCAGGCCCGAAGCGAGCCCGGTATAGCTGGCGATCGAGACGGCCGAGACGCCCATCACCGAGACGACGATCAATTTGGCACGCGGGTCGACGAGGTCCCGTGCCATATACGCGAACAACAGCAGCGTTAGCCCCGCGAGTGCAATATTGATGTAGATCGAACTCCCGAGGAGCGGGTCGTTTAGCACGTGTTTGAACAGGTCCTGCTGACTCGCCGCCAAGACAGTGGCCGAAATGGGCTGTGACATTGTTCCATACAGGAGTACGACAGGATCGTGGATATCAGACGTACCAAATGGATTGGGGGAACCGCTCTCCCGAAATGGGTTTGGGACATGATCCGGAAAATTTAACCGATTCTTACACACTACCATCGGACGAACGGTCGTCAAACGAGCGGCTACACGACACTGTCCCGGGTGGGACACTGGGGTAGACACTCCGTCACTGTGGCTGGTCGCGATGGCCGGAACACGACACATGTATCGACAGTCATATTCGAAGCGGGACGGCGGGATCGGCAGCTGTCCGGAATGCGGCGGTCGAATCGTCAGCGAGTGCGAGGTCGTCTGTCGGGACTGCGGGGTCGTCCTCGACGCGTCACCGACGGATCGGCGGCCGCGACCAACGCGGCCGCAGGCACGCGATGGGGGTCGTGCCACGGGTGCGCCACTGACACCGGTGCACGCGAATCGCCGCCTCTCGTCGTACATCGGACGACGACGAGACGCGCGCGGAAGCCCCGTCTCTCCGCGGGCACGACGACAGCTGGAGCGACAGCGGACACAGCAGCGACGGGCCGCTCGCGGGGCGAACAAACAGACACTCCAGCCCGGGCTCGCCGAGATCGCACGCGTCTGTGCTGCGCTCGAAGCGACCACGACCGTCCGGGAGAGCGCGAGCGTGCTGTTCCGGCAGGCGCTCGCGGAGAACCTGCTATACGGACGCGCGTACGAGTCTATCGCCGGAGCGACGGTCTATCTCGGAGCGAGGAGAGCGCGATTCGTTCGGACGCTGACGGAAGTCGCGAGCGTGAGTCGATGTCCGAACAACAGCGTCAGACGGGACGTGCGGTTCCTCCAGCGTGAACTGGCGATCACGGCTGGACCGATATCACCGGTGGCGTACCTCCCGCGACTGCAATCGACGCTCGGAGTAGACGATCGACTCCTCAGACAGTCCCGGCAACTGCTGGGGGTCGTCACTGAGCGGAACCTCCACAGCGGGCGGGACCCGAAGGGCGTCGCCGCCGGGGCCGTCTACACCGTCGCACGGCTCGAAGGGGGGAAGACGATGCTCAGTCAGCGCGAAGTCGCGACAGCAGCCGACGTGACCGCGGAGACCGTCCGAACGCGGTTCGACGAGTTCGAACCGCTGTGTCCCGACGTCAACGACAGAGACGGGACACGAACCCCGTCGTCGACCGGAGCACACGGCAGCGGCGACACACAAACCGCTGACGGCGATTGATCCAGCGGCACGGCAATATTATCAGGGAGCCAGGCGAACGACAGATCAGTAGGCTGCAGCCGGCGTGCCGGAAATCGATCCAGCGTGGAATGCCGGCCCCTGCAGTCCGGAACAAGTATGTCAGGGATAGAAATCGAGCGCGTCACTTACGAAGGTTGGGAGGAATGTATTCGGATCACCAACGGTCAGATCGAGCTCGTCGCGACGACGGACATCGGCCCGCGGATCGTCGATTTCCGGCAGACCGATGGGGAGAACGTCTTTTTTCTCGACGAGAGCGCGACGGGTACGACCGGGGACGACGGCTGGGAGCTGTACGGTGGCCACCGCCTGTGGCACAGTCCGGAAAGCGATCCGAGGACCTATCAACCCGACAACGAGCCGATCGCGGCCGAGGTGACCGAACGTGGTTGTCGGCTCGTCCAGCCAGTCGAGGCGGAAACCGGGGTCCGGAAAGCGATCGAGATCGAAATGGCCGAGGACGAACCCGCCGTCGAGCTCACCCACGAGCTAACCAACGAGGGAGCCTGGAGCGTCGAACTCGCGCCGTGGGCGATATCCGTCTGCAAACCCGGCGGAACGGCAGTCGTTCCGTTCCCGGACGGCGACCCCGACGAGTTGCTGCCCGACCGATCGCTGGTGTTCTGGCCGAGTACCGACATCGGCGACGAGCGGTTGTCGTACGTCGACGACCACGTCCTCGTCGAGCAGGCCGACGGCCCGGAACTGAAGATCGGTGCCAACGGACGGGAGGGGTGGACCGCTTACGTCAACGACGGCCAGGCGTTTATCAAGACCTTCGAGCACGATTCCGGGAAGACCTATCCCGATCGGGGGGCTTCTATCGAGGTCTTCATGCTCGATTTCATGCTCGAGCTGGAAACGCTGGGGCCGCTGGTCGAACTCGATCCCGGCGAGACTGCCAGCCACACCGAGCGGTGGCACCTCGTCGATGGGGTCACACAACCGGAAGAGGGTGCCGACGCCGCGGCGCTCACACCGGAGTGAGAGGCCAGCGGAGCGCGTGTCAGCCGTCGGTTTCGACCCGGACAGTGAGGACGGGCACTGACGACGTTCGAACGACGCGTTCGGCGACGCTACCCAACAGCAGACGGTTGATCCCGCCACGGCCGTGCGTCCCCATGACGATCAGATCCATGTCCTCGTCGTCGGCGTACTGAACGATCCGGCGACTCGGCGACCCCTCCACGATCTCGCGTTCGATGTCGATATCACTGGCGTGCCCGTCGACCGCCTCGAGCGCGCTCGTCCCCTCCTCTTCGAGCAGTGACGAGATCGTCTCCCAGGACGTCTCCATCGGGAGACTGTTGAGAGAAGCCGTATCGAGGGCGTACAGCGCGTGCAGCGTCGCATCGTGGTGATCGGCCAGCGACACCGCGTGCTCGATGACGGGTCCCATTTCCTCGGAGCCGTCGGTCGGCAGGAGTATTCGATCGTACATGATAGACCATTCGTTTCGGCAGCGTCATAATTGTACCCGCCGGTGTTGGGTCGCGGACGCACGGGTAACGCGGACAGCACGCAGAGACCACAGAGGCCCGTGACCCCTCAGATCAGTAAAGCAGAACGCTATCGACGGCCCCACCACAGGCCGGACACGATTCGTGTTCGCGTGCGAACGCGCGGCCACAGCCCTCACACCCGTACACCAGCAACTCGGGGTCGATCCCCCTATCCCCGTTCACCGCCCGTTCGACCTCGATCCCGAGCGTCATGGCCCTCCGTTCGAAGAGACGACGCCCACGATGATAGTATTTGTCTAATGTTAACATACATATAACACCCGTTGTAGCAGCCAGGGTTCACTGGCGACGTTCCCGGTACGACGGCGACCTTTTTGTGCGGGCCAGTCGAAGGTCCGATGATGAATCTCGACAACGAGGCCGAGGAACTCGCCTCCACCCTCGGCGTAGACAAAACGGAGGTCAAGCGCGATCTGGAGAACCTGGTGTCTTACAGCGTCCCGCTGGAGGAGGCCAAGCAGAGTCTCCGCCGGAAGTACGGCGACGGGGATGACGGCTCCGGTCCCGAGCCCGAGAGCAAGGATCTGGCCGAGATCACACCGGAGGATTCGAACGTCACCGTCACCGGACGAGTCCTCTCGGTCGGCAAGCGGTCGATCCGGTATCAGGGTGCCGATCACACGATCTTCGAGGGCGAGATCGCCGACGAGACGGGGAAACTGTCCTATACCGCGTGGGAGGACTTCGATCTCGAACCCGGAGAGACGATCCAGGCAGGCAACGCCGGCGTTCGCGAGTGGGAGGACAGCGCCGAGTTGAACCTCGGCGAATCGACCAGCGTCGAGAAGCTCGAGGAGACGCTCCAGGTTCCCTACGAGATCGGCGGCGACGCGGCGTTGATCGATCTCGAACCCGGCGATCGCGGCGTGAACGCCGAAGTGACCGTCCTCGAATGCGACCGGAAGGTGATCGACGGCCGCGACGGCGAGACCGAGATTCTCAGCGGCGTGCTCGCCGACGAGACGGCACGGCTGCCCTTCACGGACTGGGACCCGCATTCGGAGATCGAGACCGGCGAGTCGGTTCGAATCGAAAACACCTACGTGCGGGAGTTCCGGGGCGCACCGTCGGTCAACGTCTCGGAGTTCTCGACGGTCGAGACGCTCGATCGGACGGTCGAAGCGACCGAGTCGGCGCCGCGATTGTCGATCCGGGACGCGCTCGAATCCGGCGGGATGTTCGACGTCGAGATCGTCGGGGACGCGATCGCCGTCCGTGACGGCTCGGGGCTGATCGAGCGGTGTCCGGAGTGTGGCCGGATCGTCCAGAACGGCCAGTGTCGAACTCACGGGCAGGTCGAGCCCGTCGAGGACCTCCGGACGAAAGCGATCCTCGACGACGGTACCGGCACTGTCACGGCGATCCTCGACGACGAACTCACCGCCGAGATCTACGGCGGGGATGTCGACGACGCTCGCGAACACGCGCGCGACGCGATGGACAAGGAGGTCGTCGCGGACGCGATCCGCGAGGCGATCGTCGGACGGTCGTTCCGGGTTCGCGGCACGTTGAGCATCGACGAATACGGCGCGAACCTGAACGCGACGGACTTCGCGGCGATCACCGACGATCCGGCCGATCGTGCCGCGGCCCTGCTCTCGGAGGTGGACGCATGAGCGCCGACGAGGAGACCGTCAACCGTCGCGAGACCGCGTTCCGGCTGTTCGCGACCGAGTTCGAGGACAGCGACGTCTCATACACCGAGAGCGACGAGGAGCGCGCCCCGAACTACGTGATCACGCCGACAGGTGCGCGGGTCAACCGGCTGTTCGTCGTCGGCGTCCTGACGGAGGTACAGCAGGTGAGCGACGACGTACTGCGCGCGCGAGTCGTCGACCCGACCGGCGCCTTTGTCGTCTACGCCGGGCAGTACCAGCCCGACGAACAGGCGTTTCTCGAACGGACCGAGCCGCCGGCGTTCGTCGCCGTCGCCGGGAAGGCACGCACCTTCCAGCCGGAGGACAGCGACGTGGTCTACACGTCGATCCGACCCGAGAGCATCAACGAGGTCGACGCCGAGACCCGCGACCGGTGGACGGTCCGGACGGCCGAACGGACGCTCGATCGGATCGGGGCGATGGCCGCCGCGCTGGAGAGCAACGGCGGTGAGGGACTACAGGAGCGGCTGGCCGACCAGGGCGTCCCCGAGGGACTGGCGGCGGGGATACCGCTGGCGATCGAACACTACGGGACGAGCGGGCAGTACCTGGACGCGCTGCGAGAGACGGCACTCGACGCGCTCCGGGTGGTCGCCGGCGAGCGCGAGGAGGTCGCGGACCGATCAGTCGCGCCCGACGCGAGCGGCGAAGCTGATCTGTCGGCTCTCGCGAACATCGAACTGTCCACGCCGGAGCCGGACGAGCCGGCGGCACGGCCGGACGCGGCGACGGCCGACTCCCGGGCCGGAACGGCCACGGGGTCGGAGCCGGCTGGAACGCCCGACTCGGAGCCGAGCGGGGGCGGGACCGAATCGGCAGACGAGGCCGAATCAGTGGCTGACACCGGTGGTCAGACGGACACGACGGTCGAGGAGTCCACAGCGACAGCCGAAGACACCACATCGAGCGAAGAGACGACCGCGCCGGCCGGGGAAGCCGCCACGGCGGACGGCGTCACGAGGGAGTCGAGTGCGGACGCCGAAAGCGAGACGGCGGACACCGGAGGCGAGACGGGAACGGACGCCGAAAGCGAGACGGCGGACACCGGAGGCGACGAGCTCGGGGACTTCGATCCCGAGGAGTTCGACCTCGACGAGGAGACTCGAGAGGAAGTGCAATCGGAGTACGGCACGGAGTTCCAGAGCGGGACGGAGGTCGACGAACCGGGCGAAGCAGGCATTGACACCCCAGAACCCGAGGAGCCAGCCGTCGAGTCGGACACCGCAACGGAAACCGGCGGAAGTGAGCCCACAACCGAAACGTCAGCAAGCGAACCCGAGACAGAGACGGCAGACCCAGAGGAAGCAACCGGAAGCGAATCCACGACCGAGGGAGGCGAAAGCGAGTCCCCGGACGAAAGCGAGGCGGTCGACCTGGAGGACGCAGTGATGGACGCGATGACGGAGCTGGACGACGGCGACGGCGCGGACCGCGAACAGGTGATCGCCGCCGTCGTTGAGCAGGGGGCCGATCCGGGCGCCGTCGAGGACGCCGTCCAGGACGCGCTGATGGACGGTCGGTGTTACGAACCCGACGACGAGACGCTCAAACCGATCTGATGGGCGTCGAACCGATCCCCGACGCGCCCGCCGCGGTCGCCGACACCGGTCCGGAGCGCGCGCTCGTCGTCGCGGACTACCACGCCGGTCTGGAGGCACAGCTCCGTCGGGAGGGTGTCGAACTCGACCCCGCCGACGAGCAGCGCCGCGTTCGACTCCTGTCGCTGCTTGCCGAGACTGGCCCGGACCGACTCGTCCTGCTGGGCGATCTCGCGACCACGATCGGCGAACCCACGGGCGAGGAGCGCAGCGAAATCGAGACGCTTCTGGAGGCCGTCGACGTGCCGGTCACGATCGTCAAGGGCAACCACGACGGCGAGATCGAGTCGATCGTCGAAGATATCGGCGGCGTCACCGTCACCGACAGCGAGGGGACGCGACTCGGCTCGGTCGGGTTCGCCCACGGTCACACCTGGCCCGGGCCGGCCGTCCTCGAAGCCGAGATCGTCTGCGTCGCCCACGAACACCCGGTCGTCCGACTGGAAGACGAGGTCGGCGGCGCTCGCGCAGAGCGAGTGTGGCTCCGGGGGAGGATCGAACCGAAGCCGTTCCGCGAGCAGCACGGCGATCAGCTGGGCGAGATATCGGCGGAGCTGGTCGTCTGCCCCGCGTTCAACGATCGCTCCGGCGGGACGTGGGTCAACGTCGACGGGCGGGACTTCCTCTCGCCGTTTCTGCCAGAAGGACTGGCCGACGGCGAGGCGTACCTGCTGGATGGCACGCGGCTCGGTCCGTATCGGCGGCTGTGATAGTGTTAGTTACTTCTCCAAATAATCCAGTGGTAGTTGTCCTCTGTTCGGATGTGCCAGCCTTTGTCGAACGGATCGCGGATGAAAACCGATTAACCCGCGGAATCGCTAGTCCAACGTAATCCTGTGTCCTCCCCCTCGAGTCGTCCAGAGTCGCTCGTGCGACGGATAGCTACGGCGGTGGCTCGCTTCGCACGCAATCCGATCAAGGGGATCATTATCGGCGTTGGACTTGTGTTGCACCGCTTTGGACTCGTCGACTGCGAGCGGACGCGCCGGACGGCCGATCTGGCGTGGCCGCGAATCGTCACGGGCATCGCCCGGATGTCGAAAAACGCCGTCGACGTGGCGATGGTCGGGGCCGCCCTCGGGCAGTTCGCCATCAACGGCGTCGGGCTCGCGGGACCGTTCTGGGGGCTGGCGTTCTCGATCGGCGGCGGAGTCGCCGCCGGCACGGTCGCGCTGGTCTCCCAGCGGTACGGTGCCGAACGCTACGACCAGATGGGGCAGGCGATCCGCTCCAGCGCCGCCCTCGTCGTCGTCCTGACGCTGCCGGTGACGGCGCTGTTCTGGCTGTTCCCGACGGAGTTGATCAGCCTGCTGACCGGCGATCCCAGAACGATCGAATACGGGAGCGATTACCTCAAGATCCTCGGGCTGGGCGTGCCCTTCGCGGGGCTGAACCTCATCGGCAGCCGGGTCTACATCGGTGTCGACGACGCCTGGACGCCGATGGTCGTCCGCGCCGGCGGTGCCCTGGCGAACATCGCGATCAACGCCGTGCTGATATTCGGGCTGAACATGGGCGTCGTCGGGGCGGCCATCGGGACGGTCGTCTCGAACGCCGTCGTCGCGACCGTCTTCGCCGGAAGTCTCGTCGTGGGCCGATTGCCCGCGACCAGAGCGTTCCCGGCCGAGGTCGCTCTCGTCAGTCGCTATTTCGATCGGGAGACGCTGTCGGATCTAGTGACCATCGGGCTGCCGGTCGCCGGGCGAAACAGCGTCTGGACGGTCGCGCGCTTCCCGATGCTGGCGATCGTCGGTATGATCGGCCCGACGGTGCTGGCGGCGTACATCGTCGTCCGACGCATCTGGGGGCTGATGAACACGCCCGGCTGGGGCTTCGGACTGGCCGCCTCGAGTCTGGTCGGCCAAGAACTCGGCGCCGAAAACGAGGACGCGGCCGAATCCTACGGGATCGAAATCACGCGGCTGGCCGTGGCCGTCTACGCGGTGGGTGCGGCGCTAACCGCGATCTTCGCGACGCAACTCGTCCAACTGTTCGGCGTCGAGCCGGCCGGGATGGCAGTCGCAGTCGGGCTGATCTACGCCGCGAGCATCTCTATTCTCCCCCAGGCAGTCAAGGCGACCATCGCAGGGGCCCTCGACGCGACCGGCGACACCCGCTGGCCATTTTACAGTCAGGCCCTGGGGATGTTCGCCGGCGCGATCCCACTTGCGTATCTCGGCGCGACGACGCCGCTTGGCGTCTGGGGGCTGTATCTGGCCTTTTTGGCCGAGAGCGGGATTCCAGCCGTGATCAACTACTACCGCTTCGCGACGGGCAAGTGGCGCGCGATCAGCCGGGAATACCGGCCTGACGCCGCGCCCGCGAACGACTAGAGATACTCGAAGTCCTGCTTGCCCGTCTCGAAGCCGACGCGCTCGTGGGCCCAGTCGAAGGGCGTCGCCTCGCGTTTCTCCTGTAGAAACTCGACGATCGACTCGCCGACGTCCTCACCGTAGAGGCTCGGCCCAGTCTGGATCTCCTCGCGGACGGCGTCGGTCTCGGCGACGTACTCGATCATCTCGCGGACGTACTCGCCGTCGACCGGCGGGACCAGCAGGTTCGTCCCCGCATCGAAGACCGTCTCCGGGCGATCGGTATTGAACCTCGCCGTCAGGCAGATCGCCTCGTCGATTGCGTTGAGCTCTTCCTGCATACTCCCGGAGTCGGTGAACTCGGCGAAACACTGCCCGGAGGTGAGAAACTCGTAGACGTGGGCGTGTTTCTTCCAGAGACCGGTAAACAGGAAGTTCTCGCGCTCGTCGTCGAGTTCGAGCAGTCGGTCGCGATAGCCGTAGTGTTCCAGTGCCTTCCGGGTCGCGGTCAGCTCGACGAAGTTGACGTTGTAGCCGTCCTCGACCAGTCCGATCACACCCTCGACGATGGCCCGGAAGCGCTCCGGCAGGAGGTTCGCCCGGCGGTGGATGTCGACGCGGATCCAGTCGTCGCGCGCTTCGAGGACGGGGTAGATGTCGAAGATGCTCTCCTCGAGGTCGGCGTCGCGTTTCAGCTCGATGGCGTCGACGACGCTGTTGCCGACCACGGGGATCCGCTCGCCGCCCTCGACTGCGGCCGGATACCCCTCGCGCTGGAGGTGCTCGCGGTTAAGTTCGACCGGCGCGAAGTGATAGATCGAGCCCGCCGACCCGACGAAGGTGTCGTACTGCTCGGGGAACGGCTCGGCGCGGTTGATCGACCACTCCCCGGACCACTGGGCGTCGACGAACGCGGGAACGTCCTCGTAGTTCTCGAAATCGGGCGACATCCCGCGGAGGCCGGCCTCGTTGTGGGCGACAGCCTGGTTGGTGGCGAACAGCCACGCCTGCGGGACGATCCCGGCGGCGTGGGTGTCCCCATGGACGATCGGCAGGACCGTCGTGTCGGGCCATTGGGCTTCGAGCGTATCGGTGAGTTCGTCGATCCGTCGGTGGACCTGCGCGGTCTTCTCCGAGAGCGAGCCACGGATCGCCAGATCGACCGCGACGCGGTCCTCGATCCCGTACTCGGCGAGACCGTGACCGAGCACGTCGTCGTAGTGCTGGCCCGTGTGGAGAACGAAGGCCGGAACGCCCGCGTCCCGGGCGGCCGTGACGACCGGGGCCTGCTTGTAGAAGTCGGGCTTGGTCGCCGTCACGACCGCGAGGACGAACTCGCCCGCGTCCATCTGACGAGCGAGCCGGTCCTCGTAGATCGTCAGTTCGCCTGGCATATCTCCCTCTCGGGAGACCAGTCGGTAGTAGGTTCTGGTTCGAGTGCGGGCAGAACAGCGACCGCTCAGGGTGGCCGACCCCGATCGCCCGTCACTCGCGCTCGGCCAGTTTCTCGGTCGCTTTCCGGAACAGCGCGTCGAGGATCTCCGGCGTGGTGGGGTGATACGCCCGGTTGGGGATCTCGCGGACGTCCAGTTCCATCTCGACGGCGAGTTGCATCGTCTTTGCCATCGCGTCGGCGTGGTAGTGCAACCCCTGATAGCCCAGCACGGTCCCGTCGGGCGCGACGACCAGCCGGGCCCAGCCCTCGGAGGCGTCTTTGGCCTTGAACACACCGTCGTTCTCGGCGCGGGAGTCGACGGCGACGTAGTCGAGTCCGGCCGCCTCGGCGGAGTCGGCGGAGTGGCCGACGCGGACGAACGGCAATCTGGCGAGCCCGGAGAACATGACGTGGTGATGGGTGGAGTCGTGCTCCGTGAGGTCGCCGCCTTCGCGGTGTGCCTGGATGTTCGTCGCGGCCGTCGCGGCCTGCTCTTTCGAGATGTGCAGGATCGGTTCGCGGCCGTTGGCGTCACCCACGACGAACACGCGTTCGTCATCGGCCGCCTGCATCGTGTCGCCGACCCAGTCCTCGCCGGGCGACAGCGACGTGTTCTCGACGCCAAGGCCGTCGAGCGCCGGCTTGCGACCCGTGAACGCGAACAGTTGGTCCGCTTCGACGACTTCAGTGTCGCCATCGACCTCGACGGTGACGCGGACGCCGCCGTCGTCGGTCTCCTCGACCTGACTCGCCTGGGCTTCGAGCAGGATGTCCATGTCGAACTCCTCGCGGTAGTAGTCGGCGAGTTCCTCGCCGAACCCGTCGTCCGCCTCGGGCAGCAGTTCCGGGAGGATGTCGACCGCGGTCACGTCCATGCCCCCAGCCTCGCTGAGGTAGGGGGCAAGTTCGAGTCCGATGTATCCCAGGCCGAGCACGACCGCCGAGTCCCCGAACTCGGTCGCATCGAGCACGTCGGCGCTCGTGTTGACAGTCACGTCATCGATACCGTCGACCGGCGGGACGTTTGGCGTCGAGCCGGTCGCGATCACGACGTAATCGGGCTCGATCGTCCGATCACCGACTTCGATCACGCGATCGTCGACGAACGTCGCCGTCTCCCGGACGAGTTCGACGTTCTCGCGCTCGGCGAGCGACTCCACACCGCTCCGTCGGTGGCCAGCCCAGTTGGACGTGTGCTCGTTCTTCCGCTCGACCGTCCGCTCGAGGTCGACCTCGGGGGGGTCACCGACGAGACGGTCGTCGCGCCGGGCCGCAAACCGGTGTTTCGCCGCCGAGATGACTTCCTTCGAAGGCATACAGCCACGGAGGATACAGAGTCCGCCGCCGGGGTCACCGTCGTCGATCAGTGTGAGTTCGACCTCCGGGTCGTCGGCGAGTTGCTTGGCTACCGCCCCGCCCGCACTACCGTATGCACCGACAATCGCAACGTGAGTACTCATGTTCTGGCAACAGTGACCGCGAACCTTAATCATTTGGAAACGATACAATAATCATTTTCGACCATTCAGATTTGGGAGACTGCCCGGCCGGTATTGTCGGCAGAGGTGATTCAATACTGCACTGGATGTCACGTTTATCGCGATATCCCCTGTCCGAGCACCCCTAGTAGAAATTCGTATTTCACCCAATACTACAGGGCAGAGAGGGCGCGTTCGAAACGCCGAGATCGAATCAGTAGCACAGGTGTTCGACCCGCTGGTCGTAGAGGCGAGCGAGTAGTGCGGTCATCGGCCCGTCGCCGATCGGGGTGTCGTCAAGGGACTCGACCGGGCGGAGTTCCCAGGTCGTGTTCGTCAGGAACGCCTCGTCGGCCCCGTGCACGTCCCCGACGGTGTAGCGGCCTGCCTCGACGGGGAGGCCCTCTTCGTCGGCGAGCTGGAGCACGATCGATCGAGTGACGCCGGGCAGGAGCGGGAGGTCGGTCGACGGAGTCTTGAGAACGCCGTCGTCGACGAAAAAGAGGTTGCTCGTCGCGCCCTCGACGACGTGACCGCCTGCGTCGCGCATGAGCGCCTCGTCGGCCCGGTGGCCGCCTCTCCGTCGCAGTTCCAGTCGGGCGAGGATCCCGTCGAGGTAGTTGTGCGTCTTCGCGTCGGCCGGGATCGACGCGTCGGGCACGGGACGGGTTGCCACTGTCTGAACCGAGGCGGGCTCGTCCCAGACGTCTTGGCCGTCGAGGCCGCCACGCGGGAGCGGCGATACCTGAACGACGATCGTCGGGTCGACCCGTTCGGCGGGCGTGAGCTTCCCGGGCTGGACCCCGCGCGTAATCGAGAGTTTGAGGTAGGCGTCCGATAGATCGTTCGCGTCCAGCGTCTCGTGAACCCGTTCGTGGAGGTCCTCGCGCGGGGGAATCGCCTCCGCGAAGCCCAGCGCGGCGACGGTCCGCTCCAGGCGGTCGGCGTGGGCGTCCCACGCCAGGACCGTCCCGCCGTAGGCCCGCAGCGTCTCGAAAGCCCCGTCGCCGTAGGCGAACCCCCGATCGCGGACGCTGACGGTCGCCTCGTCCTCGGGGACGAGTTTTCCGTCGAGGTGAAACTGCATCGTGACGCGGTTGGGCGGTCGAGGGCTTGTGCGTTCCGGCTATCGGCGGTCGGGTTCGACGCAGCCGACGGTTCCACAGGGCAACGCTTGGGAGAGTCGACAGGATAAGAAAGCCCGGGAGCCTAGATCCGGACAGTGAAAGACAACATCCTCGAAACACTGGGATCGCCCCTGGTCGAACTAGAGTCGCCGGCGGGTGCGACAGTCGCCGCGAAGGTGGAGTCGTTCAACCCCGGCGGGTCCGCGAAGGACCGCCCGGCCACCTACATGATCGAAGCCGCCGAGGAGGCGGGTGACCTCGGGCCCGGCGACCGAATCGTCGAGCCGACCAGCGGCAACACGGGGATCGGGCTGTCGATGGCCGCGGCGGCGAAGGACTACGATATCACGATCGTGATGAGCGAGGACAAGTCCATCGAGCGCCAGCAACTCATGCGTGCCTACGGGGCGGATCTACACCTGATCGAGGGGGACATGGCTCGCGCACGCGAAGTCGCCGACCGCCTCGAACGCGAAGAGGGGATGGTCCAGTTGCGCCAGTTCGAGAACCCGGCCAACCCGCAGGCCCACTACGAGACGACGGGGCCGGAAATCATCGAACAGGTCGGCGACCGGACGGTCGACGCCTTCGTCGCGGGGATCGGCACCGGCGGGACGATCACCGGGACGGGTCGACGGCTCCGCGAGGCGTTCCCCGAAGTGACGATCGTGGGCGTCGAACCGGAAGGGAACGCGGTGCTCGCGACCGGCGAGGCCGGCGACGACGACTTCCAGGGGATGGGGCCGGGCTTCGTCAGCGAGATCCTCGATACGGAATTGATCGACGAACTCGAAGCCGTCGCCGTCGAGGACGCCGAGGCGGAGTGTCGGCGGCTCGCCCGCGAGGAGGGGATCCTCGTCGGCCAGTCCTCCGGCGCGATGGGCGTCGTCGCCCGGCAGGTCGCTGAGCGGCTCGCCGATCCGGACGCGGCCGACAGCGAGGACCCGCCGCTTGTGGTAACGGTCTTCTGGGACAGCGGCGAACGGTACATGTCCACCGGGATGTTCGAGTAAAGGACTTGCAAACGGAAGAGAAACCGTTTAGTGGCCGCCCACGAAGAAGGAGACGGGAACACACGACCGCAAATCTGACACGCCGTCCGATTGGACGGCTCGGGATTGCGGACGTGTCCGGCGTCACGCGCCGAGTGCAGTATCTGCTGCTGACGCGCGAGCAATGGTGACGCCACACGGGAAGCGGTCAGTGTCGTTCCAATCAGAACAATGGCACGAATGCACACACGCCGCCGCGGCTCGTCCAGTTCGGACAAGCCCGTGGCAGACGAACCCCCGGAGTGGAGTGACGTAGACGAAGACGCGATCGAAGAGCGCGTCGTCGAGCTGGCCGAAGACGGCCTCAGCCCGAGCGAGATCGGGCTGAAACTGCGCGACGAGGGCGTCCAGGGCACGCCGGTGCCGGACGTCAAGCTCGCGACCGGCAAGAAGATCACCGAGATCCTCGAGGAGAACGACGCCGACCCCGAGCTCCCCGAAGATCTCTACAACCTCTTCGAGCGTGCCGTCCGCCTGCGCGAGCACATGGACGAGCACCCCGGCGACCACCAGAACAAGCGCGCCCTGCAGAACACCGAGTCGAAGATCCGTCGCCTGGTCAATTACTACCGCGGCGACGAACTCGACGAGGAGTTCACATATAGCTACGACGTCGCCAAAGAGTACCTCGAGTAGATGTCCACCACCGGTCGCTCCCGCGAGGACGCCCCTCAGGCCAGTGACATCGCCGGCAGGCTGGCGACCGCCGAGTTCGTTCGGCTCGTCGCCGGTGCCGACGCCGACTCGCTGGCTGGGGCCGGGCTCCTCGCCCGCGCGCTCGACGGGAATGCGATCCCGTTCCAGGTGACCGTCGCACGTCCCTGGGCGAGCGCCGACCGCGCGACCGACGCTGACCTGACCGTCGCGATCGGCCCGACCGGAATCGACGGCGACCTCTCGCTGTCGGGTGCCGGCTCGGCCAGCGGGGCCGCCTTCGAGGCCGCACGCGAACTCGACGCCGAGAGCGCCGACCCGGTGCTCGCGTTGGCCGGGTCCCACATGGCCGACGCGCCGACGACCGCGGACCTCGCCGAGAGAGCCGGTCTCGAACGGCGACCCGGCGTCGCCGTACCGACCGACGATCTCGCGGACGGGCTGGCACACACGACACTGACGCACGCGCCGTTCTCGGGCGATCCCAAAGCGGTCGCCGACACACTGGCGACGATCGACGACGAGGCCGACGACTACGACCGACGCGTCGCCTCGATGGTCGCGCTTTCCGTCCTCGACGACAGTCCGAGCGAGCGAGCCGCCGAGACGATCGGCGCCGCGCTCCGGCCATACGAGGGCGGTCCCTTCGAGACGGTCGGCGGCTACGCCGACGTGCTCGAAGCCACAGTCCGAGAGGACCCCGGAACCGCCGTCGCGCTGGCGCTGGGCCACGACGTTCGCGAGGCCGCACTCGATGCCTGGCGACGCCACGCCCGGAGCGCACACGCCGCGATCGAGGCCGCGACGACCGGCCGGTACGACGGGTTGTTCGTCGCCCGCGACGACGGCGACGTGCCCGTCGAGACGGTCGCGCGACTGCTCCGGGACGCGCGATCGCCCGAACCAGTCGTACTCGCACTGACCGACGGGCGGGCCGCCGCAGCCGCGACGCCCGTGGCCGAGGTCGATCTGGCGGCTGTCTTCGAGGGCACGATCGACCGGCTTGGCGACGGGACCGCGTTCGGAACGCGACGGCGCGCGGTCGCGACCGTCGAGGCTGAGACCGCCGACGTGATCACGGCCGTCAGGGAGGCGATCCAGACGTGAGTCAGAGCGACCCAGACGTGACGCGAACGCTCGTCGTCCGGACGACGCACGACGACCCCGAGGCGATCGCCGCCTCGGTCCGGCCGGACAACACCGACGAGATGGCGACCGACCTCAACGGACAGGAAATCGAGACGGAAATCACGCGGGAGACGACGGGTGGACTGCACTCGACGGCGGACGATTACGTCGTCAATCTCCACGTAGCAGCACAGTGTACGACCGACCACGACACCAACGATAACATATGAGCGAACGATCCGTATCCAAGCAGAAACAGCAGAAACGGTGGTATACCGTCCTCGCCCCCGAGCAGTTCGGGCGGGAGGAACTCGGTTCGACACCGGCAACAGAAGTCGAACAGCTCTACGACCGACAGATCGAGACCACGCTGGGCGAACTCCGCAGTGACGCCAGCGAGAACAACACCAAGCTGACCTTCAAGATCAACGACGTCGGCAGCGATACCGCATACACCGAGTTCATCAAGCACGAACTCACCCGCGACTACATGCGGAGTCTCGTCCGCCGTGGCTCCTCGAAGATCGAGGCGTTCATCACGGTCCTGACGACCGACGACTACCGCGTCCAGATCCAGCCCGTCGCACTCACGACCAAGAGCGCCGACGAGAGCCAGGAGAAGGCCATCCGCCGCACGATGATCGACATGGTCGAGGAGACCGCCGTCGATCACACCTTCGAGGACCTCATCGACACCGTCGTCGAGGGTCGGCTCTCCTCGGCGATCTACAACGAGGCCAAGACGATCTACCCGCTGCGCCGCGTCGAGATCCAGAAGGCACGACTGGTCGCCCGACCCGAAGAGGTCGCCGCCGAAGAGGAGACCAGCGTCGACGTCGAGGAGTAGCGGTTTTTCACCGGCGTTTCGGCGACTGTTTGTGACACCACGGCAGGGACGGATTGCCGAGTTGTTTCCGGATTGCCGAGTTATCACTCGATCGCTTCGATCGTGCCGACCATCCCGCCACCCTCGTGAGGAATACAGAAATACTCGTAGGTCCCGGGCACCTCGACCGTGTAGCTGAACGTCTCGCCACCGAAGAGGTTGCCGTCGCCGTTCTCGTACCACTGTTCGCGAGCCGCGGCCTCGCTGTCGAACCCGCCGGTCGCGAAGTACTCGGCTCCATCAGGAATCCCCTCCTCGTAGGCCGTGACGGTGTGGGCACGGGAGTTCGTGTTCTGCCAGACGACCGTCGTGCCGACCTCGACTTCGAGCGTCGCCGGCTCGAAGGCCATCGAGGTCATACCGATGTCGTAGTCACCGCCGCCCGACCCCAGGGCCGTGCAGCCGCCGGCCAGCGTCGCTGCACCGGTCGCGAGAAACGCCCGTCGCTTCATACCCGTCCGTCGGGCCTCAGTGGTAAAGAGACCTCGGGCGAATACATTTGATATCTGATATCATTCGGTGGAACACCCCGAGACCGAACGGACTAAGGCGACCCTCGGCGAGAAGACGGGTATGCAGCTCCGGCCCCGATTTCTCGGTCGCCTCGGCGCGGCCGACATCGTGACTGTCGCCAACGCGGCGCTGGGCTTTACCGCCGCCGTGGCCGCGATGACCGATCCGGGGCTCGCGGCACAGCTCATCCTGCTGGCGGCGATCGCCGACGGCCTCGACGGCGTCCTCGCGCGGGTTCACGGGAGTACCCAGGTCGGGGAATACGTCGACTCGCTGGCCGACGTCGCGTCCTTCGGCGTCGCGCCCGCGGTGTTCGTCTACGCGATCGCCGGCCGGTCGTGGGAACTGGAGCTCACGACGCTGTCAGTGCCGGAACTCACAGCGCTGGCAATTCCGGCGTTGTACGTCGCGGCGGCGGTCGTCAGGCTGGGGATGTACACCGCCTACGATCTGGACGACCGGACCACCCGGGGCGTCCAGACGACACTGGCGGCGACGGTCCTGGCGGCGGCGTATCTCTCCGGCGTCACCGATCCCGCGCTCTTGCTCGGCGCGACCGGCGTCTTCGTCTATCTGATGATCACCTCGATCGAGTATCCGGAGCTGAGCGAGCGGGACGCGCTGGCGATGGGGGTCGTGCAGGCCGGGGCCGTACTCGCACCGCTCGCGTTCGCGCGCGTGTTCCCGCGAGCCCTGCTCGCGGCGGCGCTGGCGTATCTATTGTTCGCGCCGATGCTGTATCCGCGATCGCGGTGACGGCGCCCACGGTGGCCGGAAGGGAAACGCTCTTGCCCGAGACACCCACAAACTCGGGTATGAGCAACGGGGACGAGCCGGACGAGGACGAGGCGGCACCGACCGACCTCGAGGAGTTCGAGTCGCGTTTGGACTCGGTAGCCGAGTCGCTCGAGGCCGCCGAGACCGAGGCCGACCTCGACGAAATCGAGGCGACGCTGGACGCGACTGCCGAGGCACTCGACGCCGCCGAGTTGCCCGAACCGGACGACGAAGACGAGGACGATCCGACCGACGCGCTCGAAGACCGGATCGGCGACCTCCGCGGGGAGCTCGACGAACAGCGCGGCCCCTATCTGGACGACGTCATCGGCGCGGTCGAGGACGCCGTCTCGACGATCGAGGGGACCCGCTGGACCGAGGACGGGGACGCGGACCTTGCGAACGCCGTGGCGACGTTTCTGGACGCGATCGGCGACGAAATCGACGGGGAGATCGACGACGGGGAGCCGGCCGAGCGACTCGAAGCCGCCGTCGGGGCGCTCTCGGAACTGGCTCTCGACCCCGACGAGGACAGCGAGACGATCGAGGCGCTGTTGACCGCAACGGGCG
Source organism: Halapricum desulfuricans (assembly GCF_017094465.1). Taxonomy (NCBI): domain Archaea; kingdom Methanobacteriati; phylum Methanobacteriota; class Halobacteria; order Halobacteriales; family Haloarculaceae; genus Halapricum; species Halapricum desulfuricans. The sequence goes on along the minus strand of NZ_CP064791.1, from coordinate 484,685 downwards.
AGTTGGCCGAGGACGTCGACGCCGCCGAGTCCTGGGACGACCTGACGGTCCGCGAGCAGCTCACCGCTGAGGGCTTCTACGACGTACTCGGTCCGGAGGAGCACAGGGATTACCCGCCCGAGTGGAACGCAGTCAAGCTCTACGAGAAACGATACCAGCAGGACCGGAGCGACGAGGAAGCGATCGAGATGATCCTGCTGGCCCTGGAAAAGCTCCCCGGCGGGAAAGAGCACTTCATGGAGGAGAACGTCCTCCAGTCGCTGGCCCGTATCGCGCCGCCGGAGGCGCTTGAGGACGTGCTTCCGATGGCGGGCAAGCGAAACAAGAAGGCGATCAATGTCGTCGGGAAGATCGGCGACCCCAAGGCGCTGGATTCACTGCTCGACTTTATCGACGGCGACGGCGACCGCTCGCTCCAGCTGGAGACGCTGCGCGCGGTCGGCGCGATCGGTAGCGAGGAGGCCACCCAGACGGTCGCGAACCGCCTGGCGGCCGAGGAGGCCGACATCCGATCCGCGGCCGCTCGGACACTCGGCCGGATCGGCGACACCCGAGCGATCGAACCGCTCGCGGACGTGCTAGCTGCGGACCCCGACGACAACGTCCGTGCCAGCGCGGCGTGGGCACTCGTCCAGATCGGTACCGAACGCGCCTTCGAAGCCGTCGAAGACAACGCCGACGACTCGTATCTCGTCCAGGTCGAAGCCGAAAAGGCCGCGCTGTCGTCCTGATCGGACGGCCGTTTCGGGCGTTCATCCCCCGAGATTTATACCTGAAGTCGCCCCACCCCGTGGCGTGTCCCGGATCGGGCAGGGGCTGGTGGTCGTGCTCGTCATCGTGGTAGCTGCGGGTGTCGGCGCGACCGCTGACGTGGCGACAGCAACTGCAGGTGAGAACGCGACGACCCCCAAGATCGTCGCAGTCTACCCGAACCCGGTCGCACACGGCGACGCCGGCGAGTTTCTCACCCTCTCCGTGCCTGACGGGACCGATCTGGGCACGTATCGACTGGGGGACGACGACAGCGAGACAGCCCTCCCGAACCGGACCGTCGGAGGGCGAGTAGTACTGACAGCCAACGAAAGTGCCGTGCCGGACAGCGTCGACGGGCCAATGCTGGAGGTCGAGGGGGTGCCAGCGCTGGCGAACGGCGGCGAGACGCTGCGGCTCTCGGGACCTGACGGCGACGTGACGACGGTACGCTACGCCGACGCACCGGAAGGGGAGGTCCTCCGGCCCAGCGGCGACCGGCGCTGGCGGCCGCTCGGGGCGACGACCTTCGAGCCGATCAAGGGCGGCGGCGGGACGGCCAGAGCGTTCACGCTACCGGATGCGCCGGGCGTTCCGCTGGCCGTGCTCGACCGGGCGGATCGTCGACTCCTGCTGGCGGGGTACACACTCACCTCCGAGCGTGTGGTCGACCAACTGATCGCGGCACGGGAGCGAGGGGTCGCGGTCGAGGTGCTCGTCGATGGAGCACCCGTCGGCGGGCTGACCAACCGCAGCGCCGCCGCGCTCGATCGGCTGGTCGCGGCGAACGTCACGGTCACCGTACTCGGTGGCAAGAGCGCCCGCTATCGCTTTCATCACGCGAAATACGCCGTCGTGGACGACCGGGCAGTCGTGCTCACCGAGAACTGGAAGCCGGCGGGCACGGGCGGCGCGTCGAGTCGGGGATGGGGTGCCGTCGTCGACACCGCGACGGTCGTCGACGGACTGGTCCGGACGTTCCGGGCCGACAGCAACGGCCGGGGCGCCCGTCCGTGGGAGCAGTTCCGTGCAGACGCGACGATCGAGCCGGCAGCGCCCACGAGCGGTCGATACCCGACCCGGATCGAACCGCGGACGGTCGAGGTCGAGCGGACGGAACTACTGGTCGCGCCCGACAACGCGGCCGGTCGGGTCGAAGACCTGCTGGCAAACGCGACCGATTCGATCCGGATTGTCCAGGTGTCGATCGGCGGGCGTGACGACCGCCTGCTCCGGGAAGCGATCGCGGCCGCAGAACGCGGCGTCGAGGTGCAGATCCTGCTGTCGAGCGCGTGGTACACTCGCGAGGACAACCGACGACTCGTCGCCGACCTTCGGAGCGTGGCCGGACGCGAGGGGGTCGCGCTCTCGGTCAGACTGGCCGATCCGGGTGGCCGATACGAGAAGATCCACGCGAAGGGCGTCATCATCGACGGCGACACGGTCGTGCTGGGCAGTCTCAACTGGAACGACAACGCCTACGAGAACAACCGCGAGGTAGCGCTGGTGTTACACGGACAGGACGTCGGCGCGTACTTCGGCGAGGTCTTCGAGCGCGACTGGCGCGGCGGGATCACGCTCGTCCCTGCCGGGTCGCTTGCGGCACCTCTCATCGCAGCGACGCCCACGGCACTGCTCGCTCGACGGATCGAGTTCGACGAGTAACGCTACTCCTCGTGAGGGAGCGAGACGGAGCTCTGGAGGTCGGCATCGAGTTCGGCGTCGGCCATCTTCTCGACCAGCGCATCGAGGACCGTCTCGCGCTTGCCGCGGACGAACTTGATCGAGCCGACGACGAGGTGGCCGCCGCCGCTGACACCTGCGCCCGGGAACGCCTCGCGAAGCTCCTCGACCATCTCGGGGATGTCCAGCCGGACACCGTCACTGCGGAGGACGGCGAAGTCCGGCCCGTACCCGATCGTGATGACCGGCTCGCCGGTCTCCTCGACTTTCCGGTCGTGGATCGCACCGGTCGTCTTGCCCGGCGCGGGGTAGCTGAACCGCCGGACATGGTTCTCGACGTCGATCTGATAGAGGTGGGCGTCGTTGTCGAGCCGTTCGTGTTCGAGGTGGTCGCTCGCGTACTCGAGCTGTTTCTGTACGTCCCGTTCGGAGCGGTCGGCCAGGAACGAGACGAGCTCCTCGTGGCGATCGCGGTCGTCGCAGTCGACGTTGAGCACGTCGGTAATTAGCGGACCGCCGTCGTCATAGCGGAGGTAGTTCGTCGCGTAATCCAGCGCTTCGCCGATCTCCCGGAGCTGCTCGCGGTCGTACCCTTCCTCGCCCGCCAGTTCGAGATAGTCAGTCATCGCCCCGGCCTCCGAGCGATCCGAGAGCCCCGCGACGGCCGGGACGTGACGGAGCTCCTCGGTCAGATCGGGCGCGATCATCCGGGCGAGTTCGACCGAGAGCATGCCGGTCGTGATCCGGTAGTCCTCGCCGTGGAGATAGGGGTTGACGTGTGCTTCCAGCAGCGGTTCGACGGCCTCGGGATCGGGATGGTGGTGATCGACGACGACGACCGGAATGTCGTAGTGAGCGAGATTCTCGTAGGCGGGGACGTCCTCCTCGGTCGAGCCGTTGTCGAGCATGAGCACGAGCGGGAGCTTCTGCCCGTTGCGACTCCGGTCTTCGAGCGCGAAGTTGAGATCGCGGGTGACGTCTTCAAGTTCGTAGAACGGGGCCTTGCTCGGCAGGCGCTTGAGCATGTGCCGGGCGGCATCGCTGTCCTCGTAGACCTCCTCGACGAACCGCTCCAGCGCGAGTTGCAGTGGAACGCTCGCACAGATCCCGTCGCCGTCGGCGTGATGGCGCATCCGGATCGGCCGCCCTTCGAGGATCGTCTTGCGCAGCAGGTGTGCGACCTCCTGCAAGTCCTCGTACAGCGGCTCGAAGGCCCCCCACTCGACGAGCGGTTCGACCTCGTGTGGCTGGGCCGCTTCCTCGAGGGCCGCGCCGAGTCGCTCGCGGAACTGTTCGGCAGTCGAACCCTCGAGTCGATCGAGCGACTCGACCTCGATCTGGAGACCGTCGTTTCGTTCCTCGACGTGGCCGCTGAGCCGGACGATGTCGTCGAGTTCGATCTCGGGGTAGGCGCGAACGCCGGCGTCCTCGAAGGCCGCACACGGGACGACGCCGGTCTCGTCGCGCACCTGGAAGATGGTCGGCCCGCCGGTCTGGTTGATCCCGACGACCGCGCCTTCGAGATGGACGGTCGAACCGACGTGTTCGCTGAGGTCAGCAACGGTCGTGCCCGCGCCGTACTCGATAGCTTCCGTGGTGTAGGTCTCAGGTGCACGCTCGAGGAAACTCAGATCGCCGTTCGCGCGCTCGTCGTCGAGTTCGACGATGAGCTTGTCTCCGACTTCGTAGGTGCCGAGCAGGTTCGACTCGTGAACCAGTCCCGAGACCTGATCGGAGATGTCGACGAAGACGCCGTATTCGACGACGCCGTTGACCGTCGCGTGATAGAGTGCACCGGCCTCGACTGCCTCGCGATCACAGCGAGGGTCGAGATCGTAGACCGTCGGCCCGGACTCGCCGTCGCCGGGCTCGGAATCGGATGCTGTCATATTGAAAGGAACTCGGCTCTGTCGGGGTTTTAAGCTTTGGAAACGGTTCTCGGCTGCCTCGACAGGTTTAGAAGGAACCCACCCCCAGATACGGGTATGCGGCTGTTCCGTAGCTCGGGGATCATCGGCATCGCCGAGTCAGCACTCACGTTCGCGCTCGAAGCCTCTCGGGACAGCCATCCCAACGAGTACATGGGACTGCTCCGGGGTGAGGACGCCCACAAGCTCGGCCTCGAACAGTCGGGGACGGTGCTGACGGACGTGCTGATCATCCCCGGGACGGAATCGAACCCGGTCAGCGCGACGGTCAAGACCAGCATGATCCCGAACGACATGCGCGCGGCAGGGTCGGTCCACTCACACCCCAACGGCGTCCTCCGGCCCAGCGACGCCGACCTCGCCACGTTCACCAAAGGCGACGTACACATCATCGTCGGCGCGCCCTACGAACGCGACGACTGGCAGGCGTTCGACCGCGAGGGCGAACCGATCGATCTCCCGGTGCTCGACGTCGACCCGCCCGAGGAGGAGTTCTTCGATTTCACCCAGGAAGACATCGATCGCGAGATGATGCCAAGCGAGGAGGACGACCAGGGCGGGTGGTTCCTGTGACCCGGGTCGTCGCCCAGGGCACCTTCGACATCCTCCATCCCGGCCACCTGCACTACCTTCAGGAGGCGGCATCGTTCGGCTCCGAGTTGCACGTCATCGTCGCTCGCCGGGAGAACGTCACCCACAAGGACCCACCGATCGTCCCCGACCGCCAGCGGGCGACGATGGTCGAGGCGCTCGACCCCGTCGAGACGGCACACCTCGGCCACACCGAGGATATCTTCGTCCCGATCGAACGGATCGAACCCGACGTGATCGTGCTCGGCCACGACCAGCACCACGACGAGGCCGCCATCGCGGACGCGCTCGCGACCCGCGGGATCGACTGTGCGGTCGAGCGGGCGAGCGCGCTCGAGTCGTCCGACGAACGACTCCTCTCGACCGGTCAGATCATCGATCGGATCCTCGAAACGCGGGAGTAGCTATGGCGACGACAGCGCATCGAGAGACTCCGATAGCCGGCACAGGTGTCCCGAGAAATCGGAACACAACCACACGTAGTGCCACCTCTTAACTTTGAAAAGATCATAACGATGAAGATACATGGCCCGCGGTAACACGATCGACGTGCTTCACGTCGACGACGACTCGGCGTTCGTCGACATGGCGGCGACGTTCCTTGAACGGGAGCACGACGAAGTCACAGTTCGGACGGCCACGACCCCCACCGAAGCACTCTCGACGCTGGAGCAAGCGGATATCGACTGTATCGTCTCCGACTACGATATGCCCCGAACGAACGGGATCGAGTTCCTCGAGACCGTGCGCGAGACGTATCCGGATCTCCCGTTTATCCTGTTTACCGGAAAGGGATCGGAAGAGGTCGCAAGCGAAGCGATCTCCGCCGGCGTGACGGATTACCTCCAGAAGGAGGGTGGTACGGACCAGTACGCCATCCTGGCAAATCGTATCGGAAACGCGGTCTCGCAGGTCCGTGCCGAGCGTGAGATCGATCGCACGCGGGAGTACTTCAGCACGATTCTGGAACACGCCTCCGATTACGTGATGATCGTCGACGAAGACAGACAGGTGCAGTACGTTTCGCCGGCCGTCGAGCGGGTGCTCGGCTACGATCGCGAGGAGATAGAGAACACCGACGCGTTCGATCCGATACACCCCGAGGACGTTCCGGTCGCGCAAAACGCATTCGTGACACTGTTTGAGGACCCCGAGGCGGAGTTGACAGTCGAGTTCCGCGTCCGTCACGCCGACGGCTCGTTGCGCTGGCTCGAAGTCCGTGGCCGGAACCGTCTGGACGACCCCGTCATCGGTGGGATCATCGTCACGAGTCGGGACATCACGGAGAAACGGCGGTCGGGACACGAACTATCGTCGATTGTCGACAATCTCCCGGGATACGTCTATCGGCATCGATACGAACCGGGCTGGCCCCTGGAGTTCGTCAAGGGGTCAGCGGAGACGATCACCGGGTACACGACGACTGAGCTGGAAGAAGACGTCTCCCTCGCCGAGGAGATCATTCACCCGGAGGACCGGGAGACTGTCTGGGAGGGCGTCAAGGACGGACTCGACGCGAACGGTCGCTTCGATCTGACGTACCGGATCACGACCAAGGACGGGGAAGAGCGATGGATCCGAGATCAGGGACAGATCGTCGCGGACCCGATGACTGGGGAGGAATTTCTCGACGGGTTCATCGTCGACGTCACCGACCACAAGAAACGCGAGCAGGAGTTGCGGCAGCAAAAGCGTCGATACGAAGCTATTTTCCATGACCCGAATATCTTCGTGGGGCTGGTCGATACGGACGGGACTGTGCTGGACGTCAATCAGACGGCCCTGGAGTACATAACGGCATCGCTCGATGACATCCGTGGGGAGCCGTTCCAGGAGACGCCGTGGTTCGACCACTCGCGTGCCGTCCGGGAGCACATAGTCGATGGGATCGAGCGGGCGGCCGACGGTGAGTACGTCGAGCGAGATCTCGAATTGCGCCGTCCGGACGGCGCGTCCTATACCGTCGAAGCCGTGTTCAGGCCGGTCCGGGACGAGCAGGACGAGGTGGTATCGCTCATCGTCTCCGGGCGTGATATCACCGAAGAGTAGGTTGCCACCGGGTAGCAGATCCGGCTCAGACGGACCCCTGGCACGAACTCCTACAACAGGTCCGCCTCGGCCAGCCGTTCGACGCCCTCGCGGAGTCGCTCCTTGCTCGCCGCATACGAGAGTCGGACGTATCCCGGCGTGCCGAAGGGACTGCCCGGAACCGTGGCGACCTGGGCCTGCTCGACGGCCTCCTCGGCCCACGCTTGATCGTCCTCACGAACGGGTAGCATCAGGTAGAACGCACCTTCGGGGACGGGCACGTCCTTGCCGTGCTCGGCGAACAGATCCACGAGCATGTCCCGCCGTTCCTCGAAGGCGTCGCGCATCTCGACGATCTCTTCGTCCACCGCTTCGAGGGCCGTGACGCCGGCATGCTGGACAAAGTTGACCGCACACGTCACCGAGTGGCTGTGCAGTTTCCCGGCCTGTTCGACGATCGACTCGGGGGCGGCGAAATAGCCCAGCCGCCAGCCCGTCATCGCGTAGGCCTTCGAGAAGCCGTTGAGCGTGATCGTCCGATCCTCCATTCCGTCCAGGGTGCCGAGGCTGATCGGCTCGGCGTCGTCGTAGGTGATCTCCTTGTAGATCTCGTCGGAGATCACGGCGAAGTCGTGCTCGACGGCCAGGTCGCGCACGCCTTCCAGTGCCTCCCGGGAGTAGACCGACCCGTGAGGGTTACCCGGGGAGTTGACCACCAGCAGTTCGGTGTCGTCGCTGACCGTCTCGGCCAGATCGTCCAGCGCGGGTTCGAGGTCGAAGTCGTGAGCGGACGTATCGACGCGGGCCAGCGACCCGCCGGCGAGTTTGGCCATCGCCTCGTAAGAGACCCAAGCGGGATCCAACAGGACGACTTCGTCCCCGTCGTCGATCACTGTCTGAAAGACCTCGTAGAGGGCCTGCTTGCCGCCGGGCGTGACGATGATATTCTCAGTGCCGTACTGGGAGAGGCCGTCGTCGTGCAGTTTCTCGACGATCGCATCCTTCAGTGCGGGGATGCCGTTCGAGGAGGTGTAGCCGACGTGGCCGGCGTCCATCGCGTCCTTGGCGGCCCCTTTGATCGGTTCGGGCGTGTCGAAATCGGGCTCGCCGACCGAGAGGTCGACGACGTCCTTGCCCTCGGCTTCGAGCTCGGCGGCGAGGTTCGAGATGGCGATCGTCGCGGACGGTTCGACGCGCTGTACGCGGTCGGCGAAATCTGGTTCGTAGCTCATAGTTGGTGTACCTGACTCATAGTTCGGAAACGATGTCGATGGCGCTCTCGACGGCCTCGCGCCCTTTGTGGGTGCGGGCCGCGGCTTCGTCCTGGCTCATGCCCGGGCCGATGACTCCCAGAGTCACGGGTGTGTCCCGATCGAGACTCACGTCGGTGAGCCCCTGTGCGGCGGCGTGGCCGATCACCTGATCGTGGTCGGTGTCTCCCGAGATGATGACCCCGAGCGTGACCACGGCGTCGATCTCGTCACGACGGGCGAGCCGGTCTGCCGCCAGCGGCGTATCGTACGCGCCCGGGACTTCCAGGGTCTCGACGATCTCCGCGCCGCGCTCGTCGGCGGCCTCGCGGGCCGACTGCTCCATCTCCGAGAGGACCGCTCCGTGCTTGTCGTACTGGCCGATCACCAGCCCGAGCCTGACCATGTCTGGCGGGTCGGCGCCGTCGGTGAAAGATGTACCGTTCCCGCGCGGAGGCGGTGATACGACCGTCTGTAATCACGTGAAGAATTTCGCCACCCCGGGTGGCGAATGTTTTCACGAAGTTACAGTCGGCAGTATGATCGACCGGAAGATTTCTATCCGCTCGCACCACCCATCCGGGCATGTCCGACGCCCAGCCGGACGCACGGACCTCCCCGTCGCCGAGCCCGCATCCGCTCGTCTCCCGTGTTCGCGAGTACGACGCCGTCCTCCTCGGCGTCGCAGTCGTCACCGTCCTTGCGCTTGTCGCCCGACTGGTCGCGCTCGGTGCGCGGCCGGCCCACTGGGACGAGGCCCGCGTCGCCTACTGGACGCTGTACGCCCAGGAAGAGGGGCACTTCGCGTACCGGTCGATCGTCCACGGCCCGTTTATCCAGCACGTCGATCGCTGGCTGTTCGGACTGGTCGGACCGAGCGACTTCGTGATGCGGCTGCCGGTGGCGGTGATCGGGGGCCTGCTCCCGCTTTCCGCGCTGCTATTTCGTGATCACCTCCGGCGATCAGAGACTATCGCGCTCTCGCTGTTTCTGGCGTTCAATCCCGTGCTGCTGTACTACTCGCGGTTCATGCGCAGCGACGTTCTGGTCGGGACCTTCGCATTCGTCGCGCTCGGCATGCTCGTCCGGTTGTTCGACCGTCGGCGGGTTCGGTATCTCTACGGCGGCACGTTGTTCCTCGCGCTCGCGGTCGCATCCAAGGAGAACTCGCTGCTGTACGTCCTCACCTGGCTCGGCGCGGGCGTGCTCGTGGCCGACCGCGCGCTCGACCGTCCAGGGTCGGACCGGACCGGCCTCGACCGACTCCGCGTGCTGGCTGCGGCGGGCCGACTGGTCGTACGACGAGCGAAGACCCAGCCAGGCGAGCGACGACGCATCGGCGTGTACGCGCTGCACGGTATCGGCGCAGTTGCAGTGTTCGCACTGGTCTGGCTGTTCATGTTCGCGCCACGAGGCGACGGGCTGGAAGGGCTGTACACCGGGGCCGTCGAAGCCGAGACCGTCGGCCTGGGGGACGCCGTGAGCGATCCGGCGAAATGGGGGCCGTTGATCGATGCGACCGTCGAGCAGTTCCGCGGCGAGTACCTCGCCTGGGGCGGCAAGTCGGGCGATCTGACATTCGAAACCTATCAGGGTCGACTCGGCGCCGCGGTCAGAGACGGGCTGTTCTACACGTCGGCCCCGCTGGTTTTCTTCGCGATCGCGGGGTTCGTCCGCGAGCGATACGCCGTCTCCGAGGGGCGCGTGCTGGTCTTTTTCCTGTTTTATGCCGGTGTGGCGTCGATCGTCGGCTACCCGCTCGGACTCTCGATCGGCGCCGGCTGGAAGTGGAACAACGTCCATATCTTGCTGCCGCTGTCGGTCCCGGCCGCCGTCGGGATGGCGACGGTCTATCGATGGGGCAGCGACGCCTATCGCGAGAACGACTCGATCGATGTCGGCCTGACGGCACTGATCCTCGTGTTGGTCGCCTCGACGGTCGCCTGGTCCGGGCTGAGCCACGTCTATCTCAACCCGACCCACGAGAGCAACGAACTCGTCCAGTTCGGCCAGCCACACGACGACCTCGACCCCGTGATCGAGGAACTACAGGCGGCCGCGCCGGGCGAGAACCCCGACGTACTGGTCTATGACAACGCCAGCGCGGACGGATCGATCGTCGGGCCGGTGTACGTCGGCTCGACGAAAGACGTTCGACCAGTCTGTGCCGACTTCGGGAACTTCCTGCCGATGCAGTGGTACCTGGCGGCCGCGGACGCGAACGCGACCTGTGCCAGGGAATTCCAGTTGCGTGACCGGGTCGAGCGCCACGAGCCAGACGTCGTGATCACCCGGCTGGGGGACGACAGCGTTCCGACCGAGTGGCTCGAAGACCGCTACGAGGACCGCGGAGCCTACAGTCTGCGATACTACGAGCAGGCAGTGCCGACGATCCGCCTGTACGTCCGGCGGTGACGTGCTCGTACGCGAACAGGTCACCCGTCCCGGGGTCGACCGGCGACGACAACCCATATATCCCCGGCCGAACAGGTGCCGATATGGACGCGGGTAGCGCGCCGGAGCCTCGTGGTCGACAGCGCTCGGCGCAGGTGGTCGATACCCTCCGGAGTCGCAACACGGTCGTCCTCGCCGTGGTCGCGATCGCGCTCGGCGCGCTCGCGGCCCGGCTGTTCTGGCTCGGCTACCGGACGGCCCACTGGGACGAGGCTCGGGTCGCCTACTGGATCCTCCGCTACGAGGAGACCGGGGCGTTCGTCTACCGCCCCATCATCCACGGGCCGTTCATCCATCACGTCGCCGAACCGCTGTTCGCGCTGTTCGGGCCGAGCGACCTGCTCGGCCGACTCCCGGTCGCGGTCGTCGGCGGTCTGTTCCCCCTGTCGGCGCTGTTGTTTCGCGAGCACCTGCGGGATCACGAAACGGTGTTGCTCGCCGTCCTGTTTGCGGCCAATCCCGTCCTGTTGTACTACTCGCGGTTTCTTCGCAGTGACGTGCTCGTCGCGGCGTTCATGCTCACCGCGCTGGGCTTTCTGGTTCGGGTCTACGATACGCGCAAGCCCCGGTATCTCTACCCCGTAGCGCTGTTTCTCGGGTTCGGGATCGCCTCCAAGGAGAACGCGCTGATCTACGTCCTCGTCTGGATCGGCGGGGCGGCACTGTTGGTCGACACGGCCCTGTTTCGCCCGCGGACGGCCCCGTCCGGACTCGATCTGCTTCGGTCGCACGCAGGGACGGCACGTCGATACGCCGGGCGGCTGAAAACCGACCCGGAGACACGACGGCGCGTGGGCGTGCCCGCGTTACACCTCGTCGGGGCGCTCGCAGTCCTCGGGTTCGTCTGGCTGTACACGTTCGCGCCCCGGGGAGCGGTCACCGAGCACTACCCCGTGAGCGAGGCGGCAATCGGGACCGTCAGATTCGGGGACGCGCTCGCCAATCCGCTGCAACTGCCGGCACTGGTCGAAAATACCTGGGACTACTGGTACAGCAACTACCCGATGTGGTCAGACAAAGCCCTCTCCAGCGGCGAGGACTCATCGCTCTCGGAGCGGTATCTGGAGTTCGCCCCCCAGTACCTCACGGTGCTCCGGGAGTACGCCCTCACCACGCTGCTGTTCGCGGGGATCGGCTTCCTCAGCGAGCGCTACGGTCGCGAGCGCTCGCGGAACCTGGTGCTGTTTTTCACCTACGGCGGGGTCGCCTCGGTGATCGGCTACCCGCTCGGACTCGACATCTTCGGGGCGTGGAACGCCACTCATCCGATCGTCATGCTGGCGCTTCCGGCGGCAGTCGGACTTGGCGCGGTCTATCGCCAAGCAAAAACGGCACTAGCTGACGACGTTTCCATCACCTCGCTCGTCGCGGCACTGCTGCTCGTGATCGTCCTCGGTCAGGTGGTCGCGACGGCGGCCGGCGCGGCGTACGTCAACGACACGGACGCCGAGAAGAACAAACTGATTCAGTACGCACAGCCAGCCGACGACATGCGGTACGACCTCCAGCAACTCGACCGGATCGCCGCCGAAAACGACGGGACTGACGTTCTTCTCTACGAGAATTACTTCGTCGGCAACGACGAAAGCGAGCACTTCTATCCGGCGTGCATGGGCACATCGGAGTGGTTCAACGGACTGCCGCTGTCGTGGTATCTCTACGCCGCCGACGCGAACGTCACGTGCATTCAAAACTCCCTGGACCTCGATCGAGTCAGCGGCGATCCCCCACCGATCATCGTCACCCGCGAGCGGTCGGTCCCGATCCTCTCACAGCAACTCGAAGGGATCGGCGGCTACGAGTACTCGGTCTACGAGCTTCGGACCAGCGGCACCGAGACCGTGATCCTGTTCGACCCGGCCGCACTTGAGGAGTGACGACATAACAACGCTTTTCGCCGCCGGCAGGATACCCGCAGGTATATGACGACGCTTCCAGGCCCGACGCTGGGGATCGTCGGTGCCGGCCAGCTCGGACGGATGCTCGCCGAGGCCGCCGCGCCGCTCGGCGTCGACGTGATCGTCTCGGACCCGACCGAAAACGCGCCGGCCGCGCCGGTCGCCCGCGAGCAGCTCCCCGGGGGGTTCGGGGATCCGGATACCGTCCGCCGACTCGCCGAACGAGTCGACGTACTGACCTTCGAGATCGAGCTCGTCGACCCCGAGACGCTGCGAACCGTCAGCGAGGAGACGGACACGCCGGTCCACCCCCATCCGGACACGCTGTCGTTGATCGAGGACAAACTGATCCAGAAGCGACGGATGGAATCGGCTGGGATCGCCGTTGCGCCGTTTCGTGAAGTCGAAGACGCAGCCGATGTCCACGATGCGGCCGAACAGTTGGGCTATCCGCTCATGCTCAAGGCCCGCATGGGCGGATACGACGGCCGCGGCAACGTCGCCATCGAGGGCGAAAGCGACGTCGAACCGGCCCTGGAGCGGATCGGCGGCCCCGCGATGGTCGAGGGCTTCGTCGACTACGAGCGCGAGCTGGCGATCATGGGCGTCAAAGGCGACGGCGAGATCGACACGTTTCCCGTCACTGAAACGATCCACCGCGAGGAGATTCTCCGGGAGACGGTCACGCCCGCCCGGACCGACGAGGAGACCATCGAGCGCGCCGAAGCGGTCGCCCGGGACGTACTCGGGGAGATGTCGGGACGGGGCGTCTACGGGATCGAACTGTTCGAGACGACCGACGGCGAGATCCTGCTCAACGAGATCGCACCGCGGCCGCACAACTCCGGTCACTGGACGATCGAAGGCTGTGTGACCTCCCAGTTCGAACAGCACGTCCGGGCCGTGCTGGGCTGGCCGCTGGGCTCGACCGAACGACGGTGTCCGACGGTGACAGCGAACATTCTGGGTGACGTTGACCGACGCCGGGCGACGCTGTCGAACGTCGACCGCGCGCTGGAGGCCGACGGCTGTCACCTCCATTACTACGGCAAAGACGAAGTGTACGAACTCCGGAAGATGGGCCATCTCACCCAGACCGGCGGGATCGACGACGACCCGAGCGAGCTACTGGACGCCACGCGGGCCGTCCGCGACGAGCTGACCTTCAGGTGAGGGCGCCTCTCGACGACCGCCGAGTTCCGAAGCCGAAACCGTGATACGACCGTATCGGTAAAGACGGCCAGATGAAGTGTGACAAATGCGACGCCGAGGCGGTCATGCACGCCGCCTACTCCGGGCTCCATCTCTGTCGGACACATTTCACCCGGAGCGTCGAAAAGCGGGTCCGCCGACGGATCCGCGAGGACGGACTCGTCCCCGAGGAGGCCACGCCCGCGGACCCGTCGACCTGGGTGATCGGTCTCTCCGGCGGGAAAGACAGTGTCGTCCTCACGGAGATCCTGCACGACACCTTCGCGAAGGACCCGCGGATCGAGCTGGTCGCGCTCTCCATTCACGAGGGGATCGAGGGATATCGCGACAAGAGCCTGGCGGCCTGCGAGGAGTTGACCGACGCACTGGATATCCGACACGAAACCGTCAGCTACGCCGAGGAGTTCGGCGTTCGCATGGACGACGTCGTCGAGGATGACCCGGAGAACATGGCACCCTGTGCGTACTGTGGCGTGTTCCGTCGAGACCTCCTCTCGCGGTATGCCGAGGCACTGGACGCCGATCTCATGCTGACCGGCCACAACCTCGACGACGAGGCCGAGACCGCGCTGATGAACGTCCTCGAAGGCGACATCGAGCAGATCGCGAAGCACTTCGACGCCAGCCTCGGCCCGCTTGAGGAACGGACCGAACAGGAGCATCACGTCCCGCGCGCGAAACCGCTTCGGGACGTTCCCGAGAAGGAAGTCGCGCTGTACGCGCAACTCGAAGACCTGCCGGCACACATCACCGAATGCCCCCACGCAGAGGAGGCCTTCCGCGGCGAAATTCAGCGACTGATGCTCGACCTCGAAGAGAACCATCCCGGGACGCGCCACTCGATCATGGCCGGCTACGAGGAACTCGCCGCGCTGGCCGCGGACGCATACGGTGCAGAGCGCCAGGAGTACGGCGAATGTGAGCGCTGTGGTGCGCCGACTGCTCGTGACATCTGTCGGAAGTGCGCGCTGGTCGAGGCGCTGGAAGAACCGGTGTAGTCGGTGGAACTGAACACGGTCGTTCGAAAGAGTGGAACCGGCACGCCGTACCACCCCTCGATGGACGGCGTGTGCACGTGCCGACGTGGGTGTCGTCTATCGATTCCGTCCCGACCGCACGCGTCGCGGTCGGGGCGAAATCGTATTAATCGTTGGTTCGGATGACGTCCAGGCCGTTGTTCCGTTCGAGGTCGCTGCGGCCACCGTCGGTCTCGCCGAATCCGGCCGAGCTGCTCTCGACGTTCTGACTCGCGTCGAAGTCGACCTCGTCGGGGTCACTGATGGCCTGCCGTGACTTGTCGGCCTGCTTCTGGGTCGTCGGACCGAGTACCTGGGCGCTCTGGACGCCGGTCATGATCGCCATGACCCGCACCTTGCCCTTGTACTCTTCCTGGATCCGGGCGCCCCAGATGACGTTGGCGCTCGCTTCGAGACGATCGGTGATCTTCTCGGCGATGCCCTCGGCCTCTTTGAGTGTGAGGTCGGGGCCACCGGTGATGTGGACCAGGCCGCCGCTGGCGCCGCGGTAGTCGACGTCCAGCAGCGGGTGGTTCATCGCGTCTTTGACGACCTCGTCGGTCTTGTTCTTGTCCTGGGTCTCGCCGACGAGCATCACAGCGACGCCGCCCTGGTTCATAATCGCTGTCATGTCCGCGTAGTCCAGGTTGATCAGCGACGGCTGGGTGATGGTCTCGGAGATCCCCTTGACCGTCTCGGCGATGATCTGGTCCATCACCGAGAACGCCTTCCCGATGGGGAGGTTCGGGACGTAGTCCAGCAGTCGATTATTGTCGAGGACGATGATCGAGTCTGCCTCGTTGCGGAGGTTCTCCAGGCCCTCCTCGGCTTTGACCGTGCGGGCACGCTCGACGTTGAACGGCGTCGACACCATGCCGACGACGATCGCGCCCTGCTCTTTGGCAATCTTGGAGACGACCGGCGCCGCGCCGGTCCCCGTGCCGCCGCCCATCCCGGCGGTCACGAACACGAGATCCGCGTCGCCGAGGATCTCCTTGATCGTGCCCTGAGCCATCTCGGTGGCACGCTCGCCCATCCCGGGGTCGCCACCGGCGCCGAGCCCGTTAGTCAAGGACTTGCCGACCAGGATCTTCGTGTCGGCCTCGATCATCTGCAGGTGCTGTTTGTCGGTGTTCAGCGCGATGGTGTCGGCACCGTCGACGCCGATGTTGTACAGACGGTTGACCGTGTTGTTGCCGGCGCCGCCACAGCCGACGATGACGATCCGGGGATCCCCAAACTCGCCACCGTCCGCGTCGTCCATCGATCGCTGCTCCGCCTCCGCGTTCTTGAGGGCGTCGTTGACTATGTCCTGCATGGTCTACACCTTGGCCCAGGTCCGGCGCTTACGTTTTTCAGAGGGGCGCTCCTGCTCGGTGCCCTCTTCGTTGATCATCTCACGAACGGCCGACCGGATCGCCTCGCTCCGGTTGGGGTACTCCCCCGTCTCGACCATTCGCTCGACTTCCTCGATCTGCTGTTTCGGAATCCGTAGTGTCACACGCTCCATGTTTTGTCGTTCCCCTTTGGGTAAGACGGCGGTGAACTCACGTCCACGCTGCGTTTACACAGTGAAATCGCACGGAAGCGACGTGATAGTCGGTTCCGCGGCCACTGTGTAAGACGACCGTCTTACGCACAAAATACCACAGACCAAGGGATAATAAAGGTTAGGGTTAACGTATGACAATCCGTCGTTTACGAGAGTAGAGAGTGTTTACCATGTGTTTTCGAGACTTTAGGTGTTGTCGAGGACATCCGCTGCTGGAGTGCGCCGGCCACAGCTGGGACAGAACGCCCAGTCCGACCGGAGTTCATCGCCGCACTCACAGAAGACTCGGTGTGACGCTTTCTCCCCGCAGTTCGGGCAGTAAACGTCCGACGACGACAGGGTTTCACCACACTGTGCACACGTGTTACGCTGGTCATCGTCCTCGGAAACGTCTGTCTTACGCTCGGAGGAGTCGCGATCTGACGTAGTGTGTGACGCCGCAGGCTGCGTGTCAGCATCAGCACCGTCGACAGTGATGTTGACATTGATATCCTGGGGCTGACTGGGTGTAAACGCCGTTTCGAGCCGTTCCGCGACGAGCGCATCGACGCGCTCGGCGACGAGTTCGTCGAGACTGTCAGCCGCGTCGGACACGGGTTCCGATTGCGAGGCCTCGACGGACGACGGGCGTTCGACCGACGTCTCCCCGAGGTACGCGCGCAGAGCCTCACGCATGATTTCGCTTTTGGAGGCGTCAAACTCCTCAAGCTGCGCGATGAGGTCGTCATCGGCCCGGAACGTTATCTTGCTCATCCGACTCGTCATACACGTTGTCAGCCGAACTATTTCAATCTTCCCGACCGTCTGACGGGCGTCATATCGCTACCCGAGCCACTCGTCGGGATCGAAACCGAGTTTCCAGCGGTGCTCACACTCGGGACATTCGATCTCGTAGGTGTCCGAGCGCAGCAGTCGGGAGTTGACGTCTATCGTGAGTTCACCGGCTCGGTCGGCACAGTCGAGATGAAAGCCCGTTTCGCACTCGTCACAGGTGACAGGTCGGCCGCCCGTGGCGAGTTTCTCACCGCAGTAGTGGCACGACTCGAGCGCCTGCATCGGCCGAAAATTCGTCCCACAGTGATATAACAATTGGCGTCGGGCCCGCCCGACCACCGGCCCGAATAATAATCCTTAAGTCTGCCAGGCGGACTACGTTGAGATGCGACCGCCCTTAGCTCAGACTGGTAGAGCAGTCGACTGTAGATCGACTTGCCCCCCGTTCAAATCGGGGAGGGCGGATACTTTTCGCGGCGCTCACTCGCGAGCGCCGCGTGTGTATTCTTCCTGACCCGATTTGAGCGAGATGATCATTCTGCAGACATAACGCCCCATCCGTCCAGTGCGCACTCGTTCAGGTACCGATCGAACCCGCGGAGAGTGGCCAGTACCGATGTCACGAATCAACAAAGGGGACGGTCGTGAACAGTCAGACCCTTTTTTGTGACTGCGACGCGTCTACGCAGATAGAGAGCGATGGGTGTCCTCGATCGCACAACGTGGTTCGCGAGGGGAGATACGGAGACGCATCCGTATCGGTGTATGTCCTGTGGGGCAGACCTTTCGGTGCAGTATCATTCCTGCCCGGAGTGTGGTAGCTACGACATCCGAGCGACGAAGTGGATCGACGAGTGATACCGCCGGCCACTCGGTCGTACAGATGTTCGCCGGACCGTCGTGTCGAATCACTTCGAAATGGGATACGCAACGAGCGGACCTCCGACATATGCCACGAAGCGCGCGTGAAGCCCCGCCTATCGAGAGTTGTGCGTCCGGCGTGGACTCGCTCTGGACGTTTACGACCGGACCATGTTTATAGATCTATCCGGCTGCCGTAAGCCATTATGAGTAGTTTTTCTGATGATAAGAGCAGGAGTTACCATACGCAAACTGACCATTCCTGTGGAAACATTTGACTGTTTTCTTATATTTGTCGGACGGTCGTGTGACGCATAGCCAGAGTGGGAACCGAGCACCGACGGAGACCGATAAACCGAAATCAGGGAGACACGAAACGGGCTGTGAGTGAATAGCAACCAGCTTCTCGTCGTGGCGGTGGTACTGCTGAGCGTCGGCGGGCTCGCGATTGCTGCAGCGACGGTATCGACGCCGTCGAGTTCGGACCCGGGAACTGGACCCGGTGAGGCCGCGGGCGAGGATGACGAGGGGGCGTCCGACGCTCCGGGGTCGTCTTCCGGGACGGACGACAGCGGCGAGAGCAGACTCATTGTGGTCCTCGGAGTGATCGTCTTCGTCGTCGGGGTGCTGACCACGCTGGCCATGTTTGCGAAGTGGCTCACGCCTCGTCGAACCGTGGGCCTCGCGATAGTCATCGGCGTCGTCGCCGTCGTCAGCCTGCTCGTGCTGGGGGCGCTCATGGATACGGTGCCGGAGATGGGCGGCGTCCAGATGGAGCCGAAAAACGGGACAGACGGTGGTGGCGGCGGCGGGACCGGCGGCGAGGCGGCGTCGGACTCGCCACGGAGCAGTACCGAGGCTACCCCACTGCTGTTCGGCATCGTCGGGCTGGCGATGGTATTGCTGGCCGCGGCAGTCTATCGGTACTCCGGTACCGATGTCGACATCGCACTCGAGGAAGGAACGGACGAAACCGACGAACCGTCGTCCGTGCAGGCGGTCGGACAGGCGGCCGGGCGAGCCGCCGACCGGCTCGAAGCGGAATCCGATCTCGAAAACGCGATCTATCGAGCCTGGCGGGAGATGACCGACGCGCTGGATGTCGCCCAGCCGCGGACGACGACCCCCGAAGAGTTTGCCGAGATCGCGATCGAGGCCGGGATGTCCGACGAGGACGTCCGGGAGCTGACTCGCGTCTTCGAGGAGGTGCGCTACGGGAATCGACAGCCGACGCCGGAGCGCGAACAGCGATCTCGGGAGGCACTACGGCGCATACAGCGAACGTACGCTGGGGGCAACGATGAGTGAACGAGAAGCGACCGAGCGCCTCTCCGGGTCGACGCTGGGACTGATCGTCGTCGGATCGCTCGCGGTCGTGCTGGCGATCGTCTTCATCTATGATCCGGGTCTCGCACCGGCGTTCGATCCGGTACTGTTACTCGCGTATCTGATGCCGCTGGTCGGAATCGGCGCAGCGCTGTCGCTGAGCGTCAACTACCTGCGCGGCGAGCGATCGGAATTCGATCCGCCGCTGGTCGAGTATCGATCGACAGTCAGCGTGCCGGGAACGTCGGTCGACGCGGATCTCGCCGGCACGACGGCGGACGGGCCACTCGGTCGGTACAAGCGAATCAGTTCGGTCCGAAAGCGTCTGCGAACCGTACTGGATTCGGTGTTGACACGAACGGCAGTGGCTCCTGAAGATCGGGTGGCGACCGTCGAATCCGGCGGCTGGACCGACGACCGGATCGCGGCCGGTTTCTTCCAGTCGAGCACACCCTTCTCACGGAGCGAGCGACTGCGGATGCGCCTCACGGGCGAGCACGCGCTCGTGACACAGGCCCGCCACGCGATCGACGCGATCGCGGACCGACTGGGCGTGACAGATCGGGACTGGGGCGGCCCCGAACAGGCCGGCGCCCGATCGACGGTCGACGAGGGGTGGGTCGGACGGCTATCGGAGGTCGACTCACAGATCCGAGAGACGGGCCGTCTACGGATCGTGACCGCACTTACGCTACTGGCGGTCGGGATCGGGGTCTTGCTCGACGCGGGCACACTGGTTCTGGCCGGTGTGGTCGGACTCGGCCCACTGGCACTCAGATACGTCGGATCGACGCCGACGCCACAGCTCGAAATCGAGCGGACGATCGACGACACCGAACCGGACCCGAACGGGAGGGTTCGCGTGACGGTGACGATCACGAACGTCGGCGATCGGATGGGGTTCGATCTCCGGTATCTGGACGGCGTCCCGCCGGGCCTTACCGTCGTCGAAGGATCGCCTCGTCACGGGACGGCACTCCAGCCAGGTGCGTCGACACGATTCGCCTACGTGGTCGAAGCCGAGCGCGGCGAGCACGCCTTCGAGGAGGGGTTGCTCGTGTCGCGTGACGCGAGTGGAA
Source organism: Halapricum desulfuricans (assembly GCF_017094465.1). Lineage (NCBI taxonomy): Archaea > Methanobacteriati > Methanobacteriota > Halobacteria > Halobacteriales > Haloarculaceae > Halapricum > Halapricum desulfuricans. The sequence goes on along the minus strand of NZ_CP064791.1, from coordinate 464,283 downwards.
CCGTCGAGGGCGTCGGGCACCTCGGCGCGTCCGGGGAGATGCGGCTGCGGTGTGAACCCAAGCCGACGGGTGATCTCTCAGTGCCGGTCCGTGCGAAGACGAGCCCCAATGTCGGCCGCGTCGTCACCGACGTCGGCGGCAGCGGCCTGGAGTTTCACTCTATCCGGGAGTACCGACCCGGGGACCCACTCAAACGGATCGACTGGAACCGGGTCGCACGCGGCGGCGAGCTGGCGACGATGCAGTTCCGGGAGGAGCACGCCGCGACGGTCGTGCTGTTGCTCGACGCCCGAAGCGACGCGTTCGTCGCGCCGGAACGCGACGCCCCGAGCGCGATCGAGCGGAGTCTCGGTGCGATCGCAGACGTGTTCCACAGTCGCCTGGACAGCGACGACCGGGTTGGACTGGGAGCGCTCGGAGCGGCGGACTGCTGGCTGGCCCCCGGCGCGGGACACGGCCACTGGGCGCTGGCCAAGCGGTTGCTGACGACCGAGAGCGCGTTCACCGAGGGCAGCGACGAGACGTTCTATCCGGTGCTCGCGATGGGACGACTCCGGAAACGGCTGCCGAAAAACGCGCAACTCGTGTTGTTCTCCCCGCTGGCCGACGACACTGCGGTCTCGATGGCACGCCGGTTGCACGCCTATGGCTACCCGATGACGGTCGTCGCACCGGACGCGACGGCGACGGCCACGCCCGGGCAGACCGTCGCCCATCTGGAGCGCCGGCTTCGGCTGTCGCGGCTCAGAGATGCGGACGTGCGAGTGATCGACTGGCGACGAAGCGAGCCGCTCGGGATCGCCATCAACCGGGCACAACGGCGGTGGTCGCGATGAGCGTCGAGCGCACACCTTCCGCCACCGGGCTCGTCCTGACTGGACTCACCGGGACAGTCGCCGCCATCGGTGCGTTGCTGGGCGGAAGCGCCGCGGCGATCGCCGGTGTCCCCGTGGCGATCGCGGGCGTCTATCGCACGTCGCGAGCGATCCTGGCCGGCGGCGTGGCGCTGTTGTTCGCGGGCGTCGTGCTCGCCGGAGCGGGCGGCGGCGCTCCGGAAGCGGTCGTCGTCGCAATGATCGGAACGGTGCTGGCCTGGGACGTCGGCGAGAACGCCATCTCGATGGCCGGACAGCTCCGGACCGGCGCGGGCGAGCGAGCCGAGATCGTACACGCCGCGGCGGTGAGCACGGTCACGCTCACCGTCGCAGTCGCCGGGTACAGCGTCTACCTGGTCGCCAGTGCGGGCCAGCCCGAGATCGCGCTGTCGCTGCTCGTGTTCGGAGTCGTGCTGGTCGTGCTCGCGCTCGGACGGTGAACCGACGAGCGAGACGTTAGACCGTCGGGACTTCGACGCTGTCGAGTACGTCCTCGATCACGGCGGATTTGTGAACGTCTTCGACCCGCGCGTCCGGCGTGAGTACGAGCCGGTGCGCGAGCGCCGGTTGCGCGACTCGCTTGACATCGTCCGGCGTGACGAACTCCCGACCAGTAATCGTCGCGCGAGCGCGTGCGACTTCGAACAGGCGCTGCGTCCCGCGCGGGGAGACGCCGACCTCGACGAAGCGATGCTCGCGAGTCTTGCGAGTGAGTCGAGCCAGGTACTGCAGCACGTCCTCTTCGACGGTGACTGACTCCGGCGTCGTTCGCAGGTCCTGTACCGACTCGGGATCGAGCACCGTCTCGACGGTGGGGCTCTGCTCCGTGCGGCCGGCGCGCCGTCGCAACAGTTCGAACTCCCCATCCTCGTCGGGATAGCCCATCGCGGTCTTGATCGCGAACCGGTCGACCTGCGCTTCCGGTAGCTCGAAGGTTCCCTCCATCTCGACGGGGTTCTGGGTGGCCAGCACGAAGAACGGCTTGGGCAGTTCGTGGGTGTCCCCGTCGACGGTGACCTGCCCTTCCTCCATCGCTTCCAGCAGTGCCGACTGGGTTTTCGGCGGGGCGCGGTTGATCTCGTCTGCCAGCACGACGTTCGCGAAGATCGGCCCCTCGCTGAACTCGAAAGAGCCGTCGCGTTCGTTGAAGACGTGTGTCCCCGTCACGTCGGCGGGCAGCAGATCCGGGGTGAACTGGATGCGCGAAAAGGACAGCCCGAGCGCCGTCGCGAAGCTCCGGGCCGTCAGCGTCTTGCCCGTCCCGGGCACGTCCTCGAGCAGGACGTGTCCCCGACCGACGACACCCAACAGCACCGTTTCGAGAAACTCCCGATCGGTGACGACTGCCCCCTCGATCTCGCTGAGCAACGAGTCACAGGCCGCACTGGCTTCAGCAACGTCCATACGCTCGTTGTTTCAGGCCCGTCCCTTCAGGGTATCGAAATGCCAGTCGTTGCCAGCCCGGGCGTGGATCGAAACCGATACAAGTCCCTCGCGGATACGGACTTATGAGCCGAGGTAGCCTAGCCTGGCCAAGGCGCCTGCCTCGAGAGCAGGTGTCCTCACGGACTCGAGAGTTCAAATCTCTCCCTCGGCGTTTCTGCGCTGGACAACCCATCGAAAGTGGCGTCTGCACCTCACGTCAGGAAAAACAGGAGGACACTGACGGCGAGTACCACGACGATGAACGCCCCGGCGAGTGGCGCACCGAGGGTCACGACGGCGTTGGCGGTGCTCGCGAGCATCTCCGTGCGATCGTTGCCGAAGACGGTCACTTCGGCCCGTTCGGTGGCCATCCCGGCCTCGACGACTTCGAGGTCGTCTCGGGCCTGCGCGAGGAGGTCGTCGATCAGCGCGATCAGTTCGTCCTCGGGGATGGATTCGCCGACCGGGTTCTCGGCGTCGATCGTGTTGACGGCGTGAGTATCGGTCGTCAGCACTTCGAGGAGATCGACGCCGTCGATCTCCGCGAGGATCCGGTCACGCAGTCCGGGGACCATGTTATTGCCGTCGATCAGCACGTACGCAGTGGTGTGACCGTCGACCCGAAAGAGCGCGACGCGGATCCCGAGCGACCCGATACCGTCCTCGACACTCCACGGCGTCGCGTCGTGGGCCGTCCCGAGCTCGAACCGGGACTGGGACGCGTCGGCCAGGCGGTCAGCGAGTCCCCCAACGCCCTCGATCAGATCGAACGACCGCTCGCTTCCAGGGACGACGTGGCCGAGATCAGGGCCAGTCAACCCGTCGTTGCAGTTGTGTGCGTCCGCGAGCATGACGTCCTCGTAGCTGGTGCGAGCCCCGGCGATCGCGGACAGGCCGACGCCGAACTCGATGTCGTCAGCGAATCCCGGCGCGAACGTGGCCGTCGAGAAGAGGTCGTCGCCGAAGGCCTGGCCCGTCACCGTCGCGTCCCCGGCCTCGACGCGGTGGCCGGCCGTGGCCGTGCTCGCGTACTCGATCCGGTCGTGGGCGCGATCGGCGGCATCGATGAGCGCCTCGACCTCTCGTTCGGTGACGAGATTGAAGTCGTGTCCGGCGGTGGCGTGGGGCGGAAACGCGAGCCCCTCGGCGTGCTCGTCGATCCGGACGGGGAGGTTGCCGCCGCCGATGTCACCCATCGGCCCGGGATGGATCATCGGCAAGACGAACCGAGCCTTCTCCCGGTCACGTTCGGAGCCGTCCGCCCGGCGAACGGAGAGTACGGAGACGGGGACGACGGCCGTCTCACCGATCTCCTCGAAGAAATCCTCCAGTTCGCGGGAGCCGTCCACGAGATGGCCCAGAAACCCGCTGATGAACGCCAGGACGCTGACGTCCAGACTGCGCCGCCAGGGCCGGTCGATCACGACGAGAAATAGCCAGACTGCGCCGGCGTAGAGAAGACAGATAAGCGCCAGTACGAGTAGATCCTGCGGCTGGAAGACGACCGGGAGATTCGCGTGGGACGCCCGCGAGAACAGCCGGTTGGATAGCGACCCGCCGATCTCGAAATACCGGAGCGTCCCCGTGTACACGAACAGCAAAAACGCGGCCGTGGCGGTCTGGATACTCGCCGGAATCACAGCGATCAGCATCCGGTGTCGGGAGACAGCGACCACGATCAGCAACCAGACCGCGAAGGCGATAGCCAGCCCCAACAGCAGCGCGTCGAAGACGAACGGCTGTCCCAGCGGCGTCCCCAGCGCGACGACAGCCGCGATGGTCAGAACGCCGATGACCAGCAACTCGTTGGCCAGCGCCAGCAGCGAGGAGTGACTGTAGGTGAGGCGGCCACCGAGCCGGCGATCGATCGGCGGGACCAGCACGCTCGCGGCGACAGTGGGAATGCCGAGGAAGAACACGCCTTGCCAGGCGTCCTCGAGAACGAACGCCGAGTCGAACGCAGCGACGCCGCTGACGGCCGCGATCAGTAACGCGAACGCCAGCGTCGTGTACCACCTGGGCGCCCGGAAGACGAACCGTGAGAGCGCAGCCAGATTACCCTGCGTCGTCGTCATCTATTGGAAGGGCAACTGCGAGCAGGATAAAGCATACGACCCAGCGGTGGCGGTAGGCGTGTCGAGGATACGACCCCACGGTGGTAGGCGTGTCGAGGATACGATCCCACGGTGGCAGCCGTGTCGAGGTCGTCCCGAGCGATGCCATCGGGCGACTACCGGTCACAGATCGACCGGAAGTTCTCGAAGACCACGTCACCCTGCTCGGTATGGGCAACCTCGGGGTGCCACTGGACGCCGTAGATGTCCGCGTCGGTGTCTGCCATCGCCTCGACGCCACAGACGTCGCTGTGGGCCGTCCGGACGAATCCCTCGGGGACCGATTTGACCTCGTCGGCGTGACTCGCCCAGACCCGGGTCTCGGGCGCGAGCGAGCCGACCAGGGGATCGGACGGATCGTCGATTTCGACGGTCACGTCGGCGTACCCGCCGTACTCCCCGGAGCCGACCGTTCCGCCGCGTTCGTCGGCGATGAGTTGCATACCCAGACAGATTCCGAGAACCGGGATATCGAGATCGAGATACTCGGCGGAGTTGCCGACACGTTCGATATCCGGCCCGCCCGAGAGGACGAGCCCGTCGGCATCGATTTCCTCGGGTGGGGTCGTGTTGTCGATCAACTCGACCTCGACGCCGATATCACGAAGCGCGCGTTGCTCCAGATGCGTGAACTGGCCGTGGTTGTCCACGACGTCGATACGGGTCATTGGGCAGTGCTACACGACTGGCAGGTAAATACCCGCGGAAAACGATCGACGGAAAAGACAAGTGTGAGAGCCACCGAGAGAGTACCGATGAACGAAGGGACACGGGTGCTCGACCGCGAGGACGACGATCCGGACGAGGCCGTCGTCGTCCACCAGCCCGAGAAGACGATCGCGGACTGGGAGTACGAGGTCGACGGCGAGACCTACACGACCGCCGAGTCCAACCCGGAGTACGACCCGAACGAACAGCTCGTCGTGATCGCGTTTCTCGACCAGCTCACGAAGGAGTGGCCGGACTGGGAGGACGTGCCACCCGGGGGACTGTTCGACGGCGTGCGCGAGCACGGGATCGACTACTACGGATTCCCCGAGAGTCGGCTCACGGTCGTTGACGAGGAGGCCGACGCTGCATCGGTCCCCGAGGAGTTCGAGACGATCACGGACCGTCTGGAAGAGAACGGCTTCGAGGTGACCGAGGACACCGAGACGGCGACGCTCACCGTCGAAAAGTACGGGTCTGAATACATTGTCAGCAGCGACGGAAGCGTCGAAGGCGAAGAAGGGCTGCGAAACCGCGTCGTCAGCATCGTCAACCGCTATTTATAATCGAATCGCTCGCTCGCGGACTCGAAGGACAGCTCCTCGACCTCTCTGCCCTTTCGCGTTTCGGCGACAGCGAGCGCTTCCGGGTCGGGCTGGGCCGAATCGTCGATCCGCGCCCAGGAGTTGTGGACTTTCGCGTGACACCACCGACAGAGCGAGACGGTGATCTCGTGGCCCGGACCGTCCTCTCGATCGGCGTACGAGAGGTGATGCTCCTCGAGTAGCGGTCGCGCATCGTCGTGGGCGAGACGCCGCTCTTCGAGACCACAGCGGCGGCAGGTTCGACCGTCCGTCAGCGATCGGAAGTGGGGGCAGTCCGACCACGACCAGTCGCTGTGCTGTGTTTCGGACGATGCCTGGTCGGGATCCGCGTCGGAAGCGACGACGGGACAGCGAAAGTCGTTCCGACGCCGGTCGGCGACGAACTCCGGATCACGGGAGTCGCGTTCGAGCGCCCACCGACACCGGCCATCGTCGGTGACGTGGTCACACCGATCGACGTGCGCGTACGGGTCGTCCACGCCGACCGGTGATCCACCTGGTGCTCGCTCCATAGACAGTGGTACGGTGGAAACCGGAATTACCTGTCGATCAGGATTGCTGTGATAGTGCGATAACGAGCGCGGACTCGAAACGGACCGGGTAGTAGAACAGATGAGAGACGGCACCACAATGCACAGATGATGTCATCTCCGTCATAGTTATATGAGAGGGATATGATTGGCAAAATGTTATGAAGCGGCGCGAAATGCTGAAAGCGACTGGCGCAGCGGCAACCGCCTCGGCGATGGGGCTGGCAGGATGTAACAGCGTTCCGTTCCTGGGCGGGGACGACGGCTCAACGGGATCGTTCTCGGCGGTCAGTTCCTGGCTACCGGAACCCGGAGAGATCAGTGATGGCCTCAACCACTACAGTTTCTCGGCACGGACGCCGTCGGGAATCTACAGTGCGGTCGACGACACACTGTGGAAAAGTTCGCAAAGAGTTTCGACCGAGTTCGGATCGCTTCCGTCAGAAGACGTCGAGTACAGAATCTCGATGAATGCCAGAGTCTCCAGTGAGGACAGCTTTGGCTCCTCGGACTTCGAGGCGACCATCTATACGGGTTCGTTTGATGCTGATTGGATTGGAGACAAAATCGAGTATGGCGCCGGATACGCAACGACCAGCGAAATGACGGACAGTCGGACGCTATTTAGACAGGAAAATGCAGGTGAATCAAATCTAGACGCGTTTGTCGTCGATGAAAACGAGAATGTGGTTATCAACATCGGAGGGAACGATCAAACCGACACGCTTCCGACTGCAGAAGGTGTAGCGGAGTTGCTATTCGACGCGAACGCGGGGGAAGTTCCGACGTATACCGAAACGAGCGATATGAGTGAGCTCGCGAGCGGCCTCTCGATGGGCCATACCATAAGCGCCAGTACACAGAACGAGACAGAGTTGAGCGGAGATCAGGGCCCAGAAAATGGTCGTCTCGGCGGAACGGTGGCGCAGGGGACGACGTATACGGTAAACGGAACTGACGTGGATATCACAAGAGTGATCGTCTTCGACGAGGAGCGAGACGTGGACGAGAACGATATCAAAACGTACATTGCCGAGAGTGGTGAGTTTACCAGAGCCGAAGAGCGACCATCCTACTCAATTAGCGGTCGCCGCGTGTCGATTGAATGGACTACGGGAGGAGTAGTGTCGAGTGTGCTGTACTAACTCGCCACGCCACTGGTAACGATACGAATTAGAGCTCAAGCTGATTTTTCACTACAACCCATCAATGTGCAGTCGGGGTTGATCGAGAATTCCATATATCGACATAAGATTTATACCCGGACACATCGGCCTTTTAGCACTCAAGCGAGTAGAACCGGCACATGGTTCAGAACGTCGCGCCGGTGATGGCAGAGCTCGAACCCGAGGATTTCTATCTGCTCTCGGGAATCGAGCAGGGGATGCGGTTCTCGGAGTGGGTCCAGCGTGAGAAGATTCCGGAGTACTCGCGGCTGACAGCCGAGGACGTCGAATACCGGCTCGATCGCTGTATGGATCGAGAGTTGATCGAGCGAAAAACCATCCAGTACGAGGGGTACACCCTCACCTTCGAGGGGTACGACGCGCTGGCGTTGCATACCTTCGCCGAGCGAGAGACCATCAGCGGTGTCGGCGCACCGCTGGGGGTCGGCAAGGAGAGCGACGTCTACGAGGCCCAATCCTACCGGCCACTGGCATTGAAATTCCACCGGGAAGGGTACACGAACTTCCGGGAAGTGATGCGCGAACGGGAGTACACCGCCGACCGCGAACACGTCTCCTGGCAGTACACCGCACGCAAGGCGGCCGAGAAGGAGTACGACGCGCTGGAAACGCTGTATCCGGACGTAGCGGTCCCACAGCCGATCGACCACAACCGGCATGCGATCGCCATGGAACGGATGGACGGTGTGGAGCTCTCACAGGCGCGAATCGACAGCGAACAAGTGCGGCCGTTGCTGGAGATGATCCTCCGGGAGATCCAGACAGCGTATCAGGAAGGGTACGTCCACGCCGACATCAGCGAGTACAATATCTTCGTCGCCAGCGGTGGGATCACCATCTTCGACTGGCCCCAGGCCGTGCCGACCGACCACGAGAACAGCGACGAGTTGCTCAAACGCGATATCGACAACATCGTCGGATACGTCCAGCGAAAGTACCCCAGCCAGGTGTCTGAACCGGTAGATATCGACGACTTGAGCCGTGCGATCCGGGATGGGGAGTTCGAGTCGATGGCGTCGTTTGACGGAGAATAAATTATATTTCGCAATATAGAATACGGGTGTAGGATATTCGTCTCGATACAGGGATGCCCGATCGGCCCAGGCCGCCAGCTACAGAGTGTGGTTTTGACACTGGAACAGCGCACGCGACGAGCATGGGGGCAAATAAAGTGCCTCTGTCGTGGACACTCTAGTATGGCTGACGAAGAAATCGACGACGTGGACAGAGCGATTCTGTATGCACTACAGGAAGATGCTCGAAACATGTCATCCGGAGATATCGCTGAACGGACTGGCACTTCCGACAGCACTGTCCGCAAGCGCATCCAGCGCCTCGAATCCGACGGCGTGATCAAAGGCTACAGTGCCAGCGTCGATTACCAGCAGTCGGGGTTCCCACTCCGAATGCTGCTGTACTGTACGGCTTCGATACCCGAACGTGGGGACCTGATCCCCGAGATACTTGCGATCGACGGCGTCGTGTCGGTCCAGGAGTTGGTGACCGGTGAACAGAACCTCCTCGTGACGGTCGTCGGCGAGTCGGATAGCGATATCACGCCCGTCGCGCAGGAACTGCTAGATATGGGGCTGACAGTCGCCGACGAAGTACTCGTCCGGAGCCACGAGACGACGCCGTTCGGGACGTTCGACCCCGAAAACAGTAAGTAATCCCGAAATCTTCGATTGCCGAACGATCCCGGGACACGCGGCCTGCTCTGACTGTAGGTTCGTTGGGTATCGACTACTGGAGACAGTTGTAGCGCCAACCCAGTATCGCTTCCCAGCACTGAAACCATAATGTTCTATTATCCCCCATTTTGAGAACGTTCTGGTAATATAGAAGGATTTAACAAACAGTACGTTCGCATAGATAGTAGAGACGACCAGAATCGGCGTTCCGGGACGCCCGGTTGCCGAGCGGTCACAGATGGACCGAACGATGTCAGGACACAGCTCAACGACAACGGTCGGATCGCTTCCGGACACGGCGTCGGAGTCGCCGTTCGTGCCCGTCGCACTCACGTGGCTCGTGTGGTCGCTGTTCGCCGCGAGCATCGCAACGGTTGCAATCCGGGTCCGGACCGGAGGCACGTGGGAGATTCCCGGGATAGTCGCCATCGACGGACTGACCGTACTGATGTGGGTGGTCGTCACCTTCTTCAGCGGCATCGTCCACAGCTACTCGCGCCGCTATATGGCTGGAAGCACCCACGAGACGAAATTTGTCGCTACTGTGTTCGGTTTCACAGCGGCCGTAATAGGGCTGGTCGCTGCCGACCACCTCGCACTGTTCGCGCTCCTGTGGCTAGCGATGGGGCTGTTGATGGCAAACCTCATCGGTACCGTCAGCGGCTGGGGACAGGCACAGGTGGCCGCGGCGGTCGCCCGCAGGTACTTTCTCGCCAGTAGCGCGCTACTGGCAATCGGGCTTTCGGCGCTGTGGTGGACAACCGGCGCGACGACAGTTTCCGGTGTCGCCGCAGCTGCCAATGGGCTCGGTGGCCCACTGTGGCTGGTCGCTGCCGCCGCACTCGTGCTCGCTGCGATGATCCAGTCCGCCCTGGTGCCGTTCCACGGCTGGTTGCTCTCCTCGATGACCGCCCCGACGCCGGCGTCGGCACTGATGCACGCCGGGTTCGTCAACGCCGGCGGGATCCTGCTTACCCGCTTCGCCCCGGTTATCACCGTCGACCCCACGCTCATGCTCGCGGTGGTCGTAGTAGGCGCGACCAGCGCGTTACTCGGAAAGGTCCTGAAGACGGTCCAGACGGACATCAAGGGCAGGCTCGGCTGTTCGACAGTCGGCCAGATGGGATTCATGATCATGCAGGCCGGCTTGGGCTTCTTCGGGGCGGCCATCACTCATCTCGTGTTGCACGGCTTCTACAAGGCCTACCAGTTCCTGCGTTCGGGCGAGCAGGTCGAACACACCAGTCCAGGCGATGGGGCAACACACACGACGGGGCGGGTGGCGAACGTCGCCGGCGTCACCGTGACGCTGCTGACCGGGCTGGCCGGGGGCGCGCTGTTCGCGGCGCTGACTGGGAAGGGAACCAGAGTCGACACCGGACTGCTGCTGACGTTTTTCGTGGTGTTTACCACGCTCCACGCGGCACACAACGCGGTCCAGCACACGTCGCTGTCGACGCTGACCCGGTACGGGGCCGTGCCGCTGGTCTTCTTCCCGGCTATCGGCGTCTACGCTGTGGTGTACGAGGGAGTGTCCGAATTCCTGTCCGGGCTCGCCGTGGTGACGGCACCGACCGAGCTGACCCTGCTCCACGGCATCGTCGCCGCCGTCTTCGTCGGGATCTACGTCGCGATCGAGACCGGCGTCCACGAGCACAGTACGCGCCTCTACGTGACACTGCTGAACGCCGGCCAGCCGTCGCCCGACACCGTCCTGACTACCACGGAGGACTACAATGAGTACTAAATCCGCCATCCGCGACAGCATCGACAGGGCAGCGACCACCGTCGGCTCGGTCTGGCCACTGCACTCGTTCGTGACGGCCAATCCGCTCTCGGGGTTCGAAGACCAGCCGTTCGGCGAGGCGGTCGAACAGGCGGCTGCCCTGTTGGGCGGCCGCGGCTACCCGAGCGCCGAGACGTTCCGGACGGCGCTTCAGCGCGGTCAGATCGATCCGGAGATACTCGAAACGGAACTCGCCGAGGCCGGCTACGAGGACGACCCTGCGGAGCTGCTCGGTCGCATGGCCGACGCGACCGACGCCCCAGCGAGTGAGACGGACACTGCCACGGAGCACGTCGATCAGGTGTTGGCGAAGTGGCTATCCGCCTTCCTCGAGGAGGGGAGCGCCCACTGGCCGATGCCCAACCGCGAGTCGGGATTTTACACAGCCTTCAGAGCGGTGGTCGAATACGATAGCGACGTTCCTGATGCGGGAGTCCTCGAAGATCTGCCGGAGACACCGATCGAGGCCATCGAGACGGTACTAGAGCCGTACCCGGAAAGCCAGTGGGTCCCGATCTTCGAGGAGCAACTGGCTGCCCTCCCGGGCTGGACGGGGTACATCAAGCAGCGCGCCGAGAGCGGCAACGAGTGGCAGTCGGCGTACCCGATCTCGCTGGAGGGATACCTCGCGGCTCGGCTGGCGCTCCTGGATGCCGTCGATGCCGACATCGAACCCGCAGCCGGCAGCCTCGATACGAATGGGGTCGACGAGCTCGCGCAGGCCTTCCTTCGCGCGTGGGAGGCGACCTACCGCGCTGACCTCGTCGGGACCGTCGCCGCGGAGAGTCGATCGATGGCCGACAGCGATCCGTCGGGCCGGCCGGACGCCCAGCTGGTGTTCTGTATCGACACCCGCTCGGAGATTATCCGTCGCCACATCGAGGCGGCGGGCGGCTACGAGACCCGCGGGTACGCCGGCTTCTTCGGTATCCCCATGGAGTACCAGGGATACGACGCCGACGTGTCAGTCGATTCCTGCCCACCGATCCTGGACGCAGAGCACCACGTCACCGACTTCCCGACCGACAGCGACACGCGGACACGCCACGACCGCTGGACCGGCATCCGCGAGGCTGCGACCGACGTTATCGAGTCGCTGGAGACCAACGCCGCCACCGCCTACGGTTTCGTCGAGACGACCGGGAGCGGGTACGGGCTCGCGCTCGCAGCCCGCACGCTCGTCCCCGAGCGCGTGTACGACCTCTTGGGCGCCACAGAGGAGTCGGTACCTAACAAGCAGGAGTTCTGTGAGCCGCTCGTCCATCACCAGCACGAGTACGCGGGCGATCTACCGGTGGGGATCACCACCGAGGAGAAAGTCGAGTACGCCGCCACCGCCTTCGATCTGATGGGCTGGGAGGAGTTCGGCCGCCTCGTCGTCTTCGTCGGCCACGCCAGCGAGACGACGAACAACCCCTACGATGCGAGCCTGGACTGCGGGGCCTGCGCCGGCAACCCCGGCGGCCCGAACGCCCGCGTCCTCGCGGCGATCTGCAACGACCCAGAGGTCAAAACCGAGCTACGCGAGCAGGGCTTCGAGATCCCGGACGACACCGTCTTCCTCGCCGGCCAGCACAACACCACGACTGACGAGATCGAGCTGTACGACGGCAATGTGCCAGAGACCCATGCCGACGATCTCGAACAGTTGCGCGGCGACCTCGACACCGCTCGCGAGCACGCGGCCGCCGAGCGTGCCGAGTCGATGGGCAGCGACGGATCGGCGAGTACCAGGGAGACCGAGCGCCGGGCCGCCGACTGGGCCGAGGTCCGCCCGGAGTGGGGACTGGCCGGCAACGCGGGGTTCGTCGTCGGGTCCCGCGAGTTGACGAGCGATCTCGACCTCGACGGCCGCTCGTTCCTCCATTCCTACGACTGGTCGACCGATCCCGACGGCGAGGCCCTTGAGGCCATCATGACTGGTCCGATGATCGTCACCCAGTGGATCAACGCCCAGTACTACTTCTCGACGGTCGACAACGCCGTCTACGGCAGCGGGTCGAAGGTGACGCACAACCCGGTCGGGAACATCGGCGTCTATCAGGGCAACGGCGGCGACCTGATGGCCGGCCTGCCGTTGCAGTCGCTCATGGCAGCCGACGACGAACCGCACCACCAGCCGCTCCGCCTCTCGACGGTCGTCCACGCCCCGGTCGAACGTGTCACCGGCATCCTTGCTAGCCACGAGGAGTTGGCGACGCTGCTCGACAACGACTGGCTCTCGCTGACGGTCGTCGATCCGACGCAGGACCACCACGCGTTCCAGTACCAGAGCGACCTAGAGTGGACGCCGGTATCCGAACGACCTGAAGCCGACCAGCCGGTGCCGGCTGCGCCCGTGGTCGCGGACGACTAGGGTCGGACGCACAGAGATGAACCATCCCGGGGGGAGCGTCCTCCTGCGGACTGCCGACCGAGCGGGGACCCGGAGCTCCGTAAGTGATAACAGGCTGCCTGTCGAGACTTCGACAAGCGTGTTCGCCGCAGCACTCACTGATCTACTGCGTTTGCTCACCGTTCCGGTGCTGGGCTGGGCAGCCATACGAGACGTCAAGACCCGGCGCGTCCCGAACGAGACGTGGCTGCCCCTGATCGCACTCGGGATCGTCCTCCTGAGCTGGGACGCGCTCGCGGTCTGGACCGACACCGTGTGGACTCTCACCATTGACGGTCTGAAGGTCGGCATCGAAGCGGAGGCCGCCGAGACCCTCGAGTTGTTTGCCATCAGGACGGTGATCAGCGTCGGCTTTCTGGTGCCGTTTGCCTACGCATTCTGGTGGTTCGGCGGGTTCGGCGGTGCGGACGCGAAAGCGTTGATGACGCTTGCGATCCTGTTCCCGCTGTATCCGACATTTCTGTTCCCCGGGTTCACGCTGCCGTGGTTCGAGGCCACGCTCGGCGTGTTCGCGCTGACGATCCTCTCGAACACCGTCCTGGTCGGGGCCGTCTATCCGATCGCACTCGCCGGCCGCAACCTGCTACACGGTGCCGTGAGCAGGATGATGGTCGTCGGCCAGCCGATCGCCACCGACGCGCTCGCGCGGCGCTACGGCCGACTGCTCGAGCGGCCCGACGGACTCACACGCCAGGGGATGGACCTGGACGTGCTCCGGATGTATCTCGAGTGGCGGGGGCTGACGATCGAACAATTGCGCGAGGCACCCGACCGCTACCGGGACCCGGAGAGTCTGCCGGACGAGCCCAACGACCCCGGCGACGGGACGATCCGGCAATCTGAGGAGTCGCTGGCGATCGACGGCGGGGAATCGAGCGAGACGACCGACACCACCGAAGAGATGCCCGACGACGATCCCTGGGGTGCGGCGGCGTTCTTCGAGGACATTGGCGGCCCAATCTACGGGACCGACTCCGCGGAGTTGCGGGCCGGCCTCTCGGTCGTCGCGACGAGCGATCGGGTGTGGTACTCGCCGGGGATCCCGTTTATCGTCCCGATGTTCGGCGGGCTCGTCGTGAGTCTGACCGCCGGGGACGTGCTGGTCTGGCTACTGCTGCAGATCGGACTCGGCTAGACCGATAGCACCAAGCCCCGCGGCGCGTTCGATCCGGACATGGACGTGTTCGTGGCCGGCGGCTGTTCCTGGGACTCGATCGTCTACCTCGATGAGTTCCCACGGGAGACCGAGACACACTTCGCCCGAGACTTCCAGGAGACGCTGGGATCGAGCGGGGCGGGCAAGGCGCTGAACCTGGGTCGGCTCGGCGTCGACACGCGCTTGCACGCGATGATCGGCGACGACCGCTACGGCGAGGCGATCCGCGAGCGCTTCGACGCCGAACCAGTCACATTCGAAGCCGATATCGACCCGAACGGAACCGAGCGCCACGTCAATCTCATGAACGACGCCGGCGAGCGGATCTCGATTTTCGTCGTCTCGCCCACTCAAGAGCCCGACATCGACTACGAGCGGGTCGAACAGTGGACCGCCAAGGCCGACGCGCTCGTCGTCAGTCCCGTCAATTACACGCGAGGGCTCCTCCCGGCGGCGGTCGAAGCGGGAACACCAGTCTGGGCCGACATCCACGCCTACGACGGCGAGGACGGGTACTACGACGATTTCCTGGCGGCCGCCGACTACCTGTTCATGAGCGAGGAGGGGATGGACGACTATCGCGGGTTCATGCACGAGCAGATCGACGCCGGCAAACGGCTGGTCGTCTGCACGCACGGCGAGGACGGCGCGACCGCCCTGACCGCCGACGGCGAGTGGGTCGAGGTCCCAGCCGCCGAGTTCGAGATGATCGACACCAACGGCGCGGGCGACGCCTTCTTTGCCGGCTATCTGTACGGCCATCGCCAGGGGCTGCCCGTCGAGACGAACCTGCGACTGGGGACGCTCGCCGGCGGACTGGCCGTCTCCTCGCTAGATCTGGCCCATCCGGAGCTTTCGCCCGATCGACTCGCCGCCGAGTACGAACGCCGATACGAAGAGCCGCTACGATAGCAGCGAATCGGATATCATATAATCATCTACAGGATATAGATTTCGCACCGATCTCAATCGAACTGGCCGGTAGAACGGTATTGCGTATTGACCGCCGATATTTCTATCAATCCAGTGGATGTTTTCTGATAGACGTGCGAGGTACACAGCGCGTATTTAGCTCCGGATCTATCACGAACACAGGCGAAGGTGCACCTGAAGAGAGAGGGTTCGAGTAGGCACATGATAACTGTCTTGTCTGAATTTTTTGCACGTCAGACGCGCTACTGCGTCTGCCTGGTGTCTGCGATTAAGCCCATTATACGGATCGTAGCTAGGTTTCGACTGGATACTTAGGAAAATCCTACTCAGAACAGCGAGACGGAGACACACTCTGTCTTGCGGGATAGTCTTGTTAGTTTTTGAGTGAATCGACCGACTGATCGGTACGTGAGTCCCCTGTATTTATCAATCCGCAACTTGGCGCGTGCCAACTGTGCTGTGACATCCGCTAGCAGGAAAGTGAAACGTTAGTGGACTATTTCTGCCGATGAACGACCGGCTAGCAGCGCTCGGCGCGTTTGTCGGGGAGGTCGTTCGCGTCGACGAACGATCGGACGAGGTGCCGTTCCACCGCGTTGAGCCGCTGTGAGATTGCCGACTCCGAGCGATCGAATTCGTCGGCGATATCGGCGAGTCGGGCACTCCGGGGGTCGTCGTAGTAGCCACACGAGACCGCATATTCGGCGGTCGATAGCTGCGCGTCGGTCACGGTATCGACAGCGACGACGTGGGGGCCGGAGTCCGAGGGGACCACACAATCAACCGAGAACGACTCGTCGTCCAGCGAGCGACCGAGAAACAGAAGTAACTCGCGGGCTGTGGCGGGATCGGCAAACGACATCGTCATGCGGATGCCGGGTTGCTCACCCGACTCGGTCGCCGCGGAGGTCTCGTGGATTGCCATCACTGATCGCTTACATGCGTGCGCGCCCGCGATGCCATCTGCTCGACACGTTCCTGATCCGGGTCGTCGACATCGAGTTCCTCGCGTAGCTGTTCGATCGTCGCCACTAACTGCTGGACACACCATCGCTGGAGCGGTGCCTGAGCAGCCGCGTCGTCGACCAGCTCGGCGAACGCATCGATCCAGTCCAGTTCCGAATCGACGAACGCCGCGAGTTCGTCCCACTGCTGGGCTTCGGCCAGGAGGCTCGCATACTCCAGCTGAAGTGCGACGTGGTCGGCCGGATACGCGTCCGGAACTGTCACGTCGAGAGCGTCGTATCGCTGTTCCATCGCTGTCGCTGGCGGGCCGTCCATGAGTCCGCTACGATCGCCGTACCACTCCTTGTACGGCGACGCGGCCGGCGGTGCGAACGGCGTCGCGAACGCGCCGAACAGGGCCTCGTAGTCTTCGGTCAGATCGCGTCCGGCGGTCGAAACCGGTTCGGCCTCGACTCCGACCTGCGCGAGCAGTTCAGGGATCGCCTCGGCGTCGTCTTCGAGCGCGCGCTGGACCGATTCGTCCGGGCGTCGCAGGCAGTTCGACAGAGCGACGAGCGCGTCCGACCAGGCGTCAGCGTGGTCAACCGTCATCATAGTCCCGGAACTGCGAGGGGCGTTTTGATCGCTGCGAGCAGTACCACGTACCGGAGCAGGAACCCGCCGACGAGGACGAGCGAATACTTGAGCGCGTACCCGCCCGTCAACAGGCGTTTGCCCCGCAGCGTTTCGCCGAACTCGGTGAACTGATGCAGTAGCGTCACCGTGATCGAGATGACGACCGGGAGTGACGTGCCCAGTAGCAGCACGCCGCCGACGAACGCCAGGCTGTACGTGCCAAACAGCGTCGACATCGTCAGATCCGCGGCGGCGTTGCTGGAGTTCGACAGATGCGACAGCAGCAGTCCGATAGCCACCAGTTCCGCGATGATGATCGCGTCGTCAGTGAGACAGAACCGATGGTTCGTCCGCGTCAGCGCACCGCCGCTCGCGACCGTGCCGAGCAGTGCCGCGGAGATTCCGGTCGAGACGCCACTCATCAGGAAGATGAACGGCAGGTACGTCCGCTCCCACAGCGGGACGATCGAGACGTCACTCAACAGCATCGCAGTATAGACGACCAACAGGAGTGCGAGGCCGCCGCCGAGAACCCGAAGCGCGCCGTGGACACGGCTCGGCAGTCGCGTCGCGTCCGCGATCGTATCGAGCAGCCAGACGAACCCGCGCTCGGTCGGCAGCAGGCTATCGATCCGGCCCAGGATCTTTCTGGGGAACAGGCTCAGACCGGACTCGGTTGCGACGGCGCTCCCGAAGTGCAGCCACAGCGTCTCCAGCACCGCGATAGTCGTGAACAGCACGATCACCCACGTCCCGATCGTCAGCCACGAGCCGTAGTTGCTGAACAGCACCGGGAACGTCAACGCGCGCAACGGCGCACCCAGATGCGACAGCAGGGCGACACCGCCGACGGCCATCGCGAGGACGCTGAGAACCGATCCCCACCGGGCCGTTTCGGCACAGGCATAGCGATGCTCCTCGTCGTCGGTTCTCGCGAGCAGGATCTTCCCGAGCCAACTGTCGGTGTCCATCAGGCTCTTCATCAGACTTGCCCACGAGGAGGTCACGTACGCGCCGCCGCTGACACCCCCGAGGAACAGGTACAGTGCGATGAACTCCGCCCAGTGGACGTGGAGCAACCAGAGCCATTCGGAGCCACCTGTAACACTCATGATCAATCCCCTGCGTTCTCGGAGGCGGCGTGTTCGACGAGGTTGAGATTCGACTCGTTACCCTGGAAGGGTTCGACGATGACCCGTTCGTTGTTCGACTTGAACCGGTCTGCCGCCGCCTGGGAGGCTTCCTTGATCATCTCTTTCTCCGGTCCGGCCTTGATCGCCCCACCCACGCAATCGGAAACGCAGTTAGGCTGGATGGGATCGTCCTGCTCGTTTTTCGACTCCGCACCGGCTCCACTACCCGGACCCTGGTCGAGACACATATTGCACTTCGACATCAGCCCGTTGTCGCCGTAGGTCGGCGCGCCGAAGGGGCAGGCCCAGCCACAGTACTTGCAGCCGATACACTTGTCCTGGTCGATGGTGACGATCCCGTCGCTGTCGCGCTTTTCGATCGCCTCCGTCGGGCAGACCTCCTCACAGGGCGCGTCGTGACAATGCATACACGACATCGATATCGGGACGTTCTCGATCGGTGACGCCGTGTCGGGATCGTACTCCGAGGCCGACGGGTGCTGTCCGTTCGCGTTCTGGTGGTGGGTGACGGTCCGCCAGTCGTCGGCGTCGGAATCCCGGCCGTGGAACTGCTTGCAGGAGATCGAACACGCGTGACAGCCGATGCACCGGTTGGGATCGAAGTAGAACACCCAGTGGTCCTGTCTGTCCGCCATGATCAGTCACCCCCTGCCGGCGCGACGTCGACCGCGATGTGTCTGTCGACCTGTCCCGTGATCGGGTCCATCTGTTCGTTGTGTAACATCATCGTGTTCATCCCGTCGGCCGACTGTTCGCGGGTGTCCTCGCCGGTCGTGATCGCCGACGTCTGTCCGAACCCGTACTGGGAAGTGACAAGCCCGGGGCGGGCACGCTCGGTGACGATCGCCATGAGTTCGCCACTGCCGGTCTCGGACTCGATTGTCACCATGTCGCCGGTCTCGATGTCGCGTGCGTCGGCGTCCTCTGGGTTGAGATAGAGGTAGTTCCCCCGGTAGTCCTCCTCGCTCAATTGGTTTCGCTTGGCGAACTGGTCCTGGAGCCGTTCGTGGGGCTGGTTGCTCCCGTGGGAGAAAAACACCGAGCGAATGTCAGTGAACTCCAGGGGATACTCCTCGGAGGTCGAGTCGCCGTAGGTTCCCGGCGGGATCCACTCGGGAGCGGTGTCCATGCCGGCCTCCTCGGCGGCCGCCGCGAAGGAGTCGATCTGGTCGAGGTCGAACCGGAACGTGAAGTTCTCCCCGTACTGCTGGTAGTCGTACTCCTCGACGAGTGCGTAGTTCTTCTCGCCGCTGTCGATGTCCTCCAGCGTCAGATCAAGCGTCGAGAGCTGGTCGTCGATGTACGCCTCGTGGGAGTCCCACTGCTGGAAGACCGTCCAGTCGTCGTTGTCCGTCTTCTCGGCCATCTCGTTGGCGATGCCTTTCAGGATATCGAAATCGGGCTTGGTGTTCCACCGTGGTTCGACGGCGGCTTTCGAGCCGGTGACCCACTTGTGGTTGGGGTAGGCGTTCCAGTTTCCGGTGCCGAGGGTGTCCTTCTCGAGTTGGGTCGCTTCCGGGAGAACGATGTCCGCCCGACGCGAGACGCCGTTCCAGTAGGCATCGATCGAGATGACGAGGTCCATCGCCTCAATCGCCTCGATCCAGGACTCGGCATTGCCGTCCTTCAGCGGGTCGTCGTGGTGGCAGACGATCCCGTTGATGTGTTCGTTCTCGACCATCTCGGGCACCAGGTTGTGCGCGATACCCTCGATGTGTCGGGCGGGGTAGTCCGAATACTCGTCGTATTTCTTCAGTGCCGGGTCCTTGAACTCGGCGCGGTTCGTGTAGTCTTGCTCGCAAACCTCACCGAAGGATGCCGTGGAGGGATACTTCCACAGTCGCAGGCCACCCGGCTTGTCGATGTTCCCGACCAGTCCGTTCAGCGCGGTGATATTCTGGGTCGCCTTCCAGCCGTTGCCGGCCTGTGCCGTCCCGGTCCAGACGGAGATGCCCGCCTGCGGAGCGGCCTCGGCGAATCCGCGTGCAACCGTCCGGATCTGCTCGGCGTCGAGACCGGTGATCTCGGCCGCCTTCTCCGGAGGCATATCCATCGCGGCCTCCCGGTAGGCGTCAAAGCCGTGGGTGTGGTTCTCGACGAACGCCTCGTCGTACAGGCCCTCCTCGATGATGACGTTGGCCATCGAAAGCGCCAGCGCGCCGTCGGTCCGGGGCTTGATCGGCATCCACTCGTCGGACTTCTGGGCGGTGATCGTGTGCTGCGGGTCGATGGTGACCAGCGTCGCGCCGTTGTTCTCGATCGCTTCGAGGACGCCTTTGGCCTCGAACTGCCCGGCAAAGGAGTTCAGGATGTTCCGGCCCCAGGCGATGATGTACTCGGAGTTCTGGTAGTCCGGAACCCGGTTGTTCGAGCCGACGCCCATCATCCCGCCGGTGACGAAGGTTGGACCGGCACAGACGTGGATCCCGCGGCTGATCCGCTCGGGCGAACCATACAAGTCACGCCAGACCGTTCGGAAGATGTCCGTCTCCGCCCAGCTAGTCGCATCGAGGAACGTCTCGGCGCCGTTGTTCTCGTCGAAGCTGACCAGCCGTTCGGCGGTGTACTGGAACGCTTTCTCCCAACTGACTTTCTTCAATGTGCCGTTCTCACGGATGTGCGGTTCCTTGATCCGCTTGGGGTCGTGGGTCTTGTCGAGTTGGGCCAGTCCTTTCGGACAGAGCGTCCCTTCTGTGCCCTCGCCGGCACTCCCGCGCGGGTGACCGTCTACACCGGTGAGGTTCACGACGGAGCCGTCCCGAACGTAGGCTTTCTGTCCGCAGTTGTGGCTACACATCCAGCAGTTGCCGAAGGCCGTCGAAAGCGCTCCCTGCTGTGAGTTGCTCTGATCGCCGGAGAGACAGCCACCGAGAGCCACCGCCCCGGCAGCGACACCGGCGCCTTTGAGCAGGTTTCGTCGAGTGAGCGCACTGTTGTGCTCACTCATTTGTGTCACCTCGCGAGAAACCCCTCTCGGACCGTCGGATCCGGCTACCGCTCCACCTGAATCGTTCGCTGGCTGTTGGCTGTGTCGTCACGAACATGACTCTCCCATATCGATAGAGAGTGGCTAAACGAGCAAAGCCCACACTCGGTATCAATTAAGCCTTTATAAGATCGGACGACAGAGACCGTTCCCAAGAATCGTCGACTGATCGGCTCGGACGGGAAGACTCGGTCCATCGATCGCATAGTATTGTTTGATAGATCCAATAACAGACAACAACGCTTTGTACCAGCGGGTGCAAGTTCACCTGTGATGCAAAATGGATGCTGAACCGTCCAATTCGCTCGACACGCTGGTGCGCGTCGCAGAGGGGGAGGATACGCTCACGAAGGAGGAGTTCGAGGAGATCGTCGACTCGATGGAGACGCGAAAGAAGTACAGCGTCGAGTCGTACAACATGCTCTGCACGTCGGCCGACGTGGTCGTCGTCTGTGACATGGATACCCAGGAGTTCATCCAGATAGAAATTCCTCAGGACGCAGCGCCCGATGACGAAGTGATCGTCACCCGGGACGCCTGATCGCTGTCCTGTTCCGGCGAACGGATCAGGACCCGCAACCGAAGTCGCCGCCGCTGGCGCCCAGGTAATTGAGGTCGTCCCGCTTGACCTGGTTGGCATCGAGCGTGGCGAGTTCATCCAGTTCGCTGCTGAGATCGGAATCGATCGTGACCAGGTCGGTCGCCGTGATTTCACCGTCGGTCCGTTCGTGCATATCGGTCCGCCACAGGTCGTTGGGGGTCGGATCCTGATTTCCGTTGTACTGCTTCCACTGGAACTTCCAGGAGCCATCATAAAGCGAGACGTTGTCGTACCCGAGGATACCGTCGAGGGCGAAGAAGGCCAGCGTGCCTTTGAATCCGCTGTGACACAGCGTGACGATCGGGTCACCGTCTTCGATGTCCTCGTAGCCGAAGACGTGGTCTTCGATCTCGTCGGCGGGTTTCCACTTGACGGACTCGGTGAACCCGCCCTGCGTGTAGCTGTCCGGTGCGTCGAGGGTACTGCCGGCGATCTTCGCGTCCTGATCCGGACCACGGAGATCGAGGATCGACGCATCACTCTCGCCAGCGTTTTTGTCGTCGACTAGCTGGAGCATCTCGTTGAGACCTTCCCGAAGGGCGTAGTTCGTCTCCTCGAAGCCTTCGACGGTGTACCCGGTTTCGGGCGTTTCAGGCGTTTCGCCCGTCAGGCTGCCTACCTCGTCCGCATAGGCGGTGGGGCCGCCGTTGAGGACCTTGATGCGCTCGCGCGGGAAGCCCCAGTACCGGAGCGTCCAGTACGTCCGGGCGTTATACATCGGGACCTCCCCAGAGAGGACGATGGTCGTGTTCGGACCGACACCGGCGTTCTGGAGGATCTGGTCGACGACGGAACCGGACGCGACGAGCTTCTGGGTCTCGCCAAGTCCGTCAAGGCGAGTCTCGGTCAGGACAGCGGGCCCTTCGGCGTCGTCGGTCGCCATCTTGACTGCGTTCGGAATGTGACCGTTGACGCTGTAATTACCTGTATCCACCCGAAGAATTACGACGCGGTCCTCGTACACGTCGTCGGTGTTGACGATGCCCGCGTCCAACCACTCTTGCAGCGTCGCGGGTTCGATCAGCGCACTCTCGGTATCAGTCGGGTCGATATCCGTACTCGAGGACTGATCGTCCGACGGCTCAGTCGTCGTTGTCGTCTCGGTTGGGCTTTCCGTGTCAGTCGCCGTGCCTCCGGCGTCTGTCGTCGTATCTCCGTTATCGCCGCCCGAACAGCCAGCGATCGCGGCTGCACCTGCGACACTGGACAGTGCGAGGAACGTTCGACGGTCGAGTTCGCGTTCCATACACGGTACAGAGACAGTACACGGGGATGACCGTACCTCGGGATCGATTTAGGCTTTATATACCACCGGGTCCGACACCAGAGTCACAAGCGAGAGAGCGCAAACGAAAACTAACCGTCGACGTCGTCCCAGCAGGAACACTCCACCGAGAGCTGGCGGAGGACGTTGGCTTCGGCTCGCCGGAGACGCTGTGACAGCGCCGAGGTCGAGATACCGATCCGATCGGCGAGTG
Source organism: Halapricum desulfuricans (assembly GCF_017094465.1). Taxonomy (NCBI): domain Archaea; kingdom Methanobacteriati; phylum Methanobacteriota; class Halobacteria; order Halobacteriales; family Haloarculaceae; genus Halapricum; species Halapricum desulfuricans. The sequence continues at coordinate 441,078 of NZ_CP064791.1, read as the reverse complement.
TGTCCAGCGACACGTCCGAGTCGGGGTCGTAATAGCCCAGCTTCTGGGCGTGATACACGGCCTCGCGCTGTTTTGTGGTGAGTGCGGAGATATCGACCGAACAGTTCTCCTCGAACGCGGACGTATCGGTCGAGACGATGCTCTTGAGGGAGACGCGCGCGCAGATCTCCCGGATATCGGCGACGAGGTCCGCGACGGCTTCTGTGTCGGAAACGTACGTCTCGACGACGAACGAATTCTCGCTCAGCTCCCTGTATCGCGGGAGACAGCCGTGGTCGGCGAAGACCTTCCCGGGACAGTGATCACACAGGTTGTTTTCGAAGAACTGGGTCACAACGCTCTCTTCCTCGGGTTCTCGAACCGTTGCGTCGACGCTGCAGGTCTCGTCACTCAGACGCACGTCGATGTTCACTACGTCGCCATCGACGCTGTCCAGTCTACATGGCCCCCCACGGTCGATTTCGAGGACCACGCGGAGATCGCGATCCTCCATGTCCGGGTCGATCGGGTCCTCCGTGCACCCGAATCGGTTGATCGCCATATTCGGTTTCTCGGATTCAATACTCAAATGGGTAGACCGGTTTCTCACACACTGGAAACATCGGTGATCGACCGGTAGGTTTCCGAACGGATGGATCAGTCTGTCACCTGCCCCCTACGCACCGACGCAAAAGGCCTATGCGAGCCTGTGCCGACCACAGTGATATGAGCGACGCGCCCCCGAAACTGGCCTTCGAGGACAACGAGTATCTCCCGGCGATCGCCCAGGACGCCGACAGCGGCGAGGTTCTCATGCTCGCATACGTCACGTCCGAAGCGCTCGAACGAACCCGCGAGACCGGTCGCGCCCACTACTACTCCCGGAGCCGCGACGAGATCTGGGAGAAGGGTGCGACAAGCGGGCACACCCAGCACGTCGAGGAGATCCGCGTCGACTGTGACGGCGACGCCCTGCTGTATCTGATCGACCAGGAGGGCGGGGCCTGTCACACGGGGTATCGGAGCTGTTTCTACCGGACGATCGACGGCGACGTGGTCGGCGAGAAGGTGTTCGATCCCGAGGACGTCTACGATGAGTGAGGAGGGAGTCGAGGAACTGATTGACCGGCTTCAGCGCCGCCGGCGCGCCTACGAGGAGGCCTGTAATCGCGTCGAGGAGGCCGGCGAAGACCGACTGCAGCGGCTCGCGGAGTATTACAGAGAGGTGACGGAACTGTTCGATCGCTACGAGTCCCGCATCGTCAGCGACGGCGAGGGCGAGGTCGACATGGAGGCGTTCATCGAGTACCAGGACGAGCTGGCGCACTTCTTCGAGCACCTGCCCGAAGACCTGCCCCATCGCGAGGACTTCGAGGCTGTCGACGATATGATGCACGAGCGGTATCTCAAGCACGCCGACTTTCAGGACGCACGCGAGGCACTGTCGCCGGTCGCCGAACTGGTCGAGCGTCTCGACGAACGCGAACGGACGCGGGAGCGCCTCGAAGAGACGAGAAGCGCCCTCGAACGGGAACGACAGTCAATCGACGAGCGAATCACGGAGTACGAGCGGCTGATCGAACTCGGCGACGCGGACCTGGACGCGCCCGTCGAGCGACTCCGCGAGCCGATCGAAGCGTACAACGACGCGGTCGGGACTGCCTTCGAGTCGTTCACGCGGGACGCGAGCGCACGCGAAGTGCTCGGATTCGTCGAGTCGACGGCCGCGTTCCCGCTCGTGGAATACCGCCAGCCACCGGACGATCTGCTTGCGTACGTGCGGACGGCCGAGGCCGGCACCGAATCGATCCCGCAGCTGCTGGAGTACGCCGAGTACTCGGTCTCGAAGCTCGACCACTACGTCGCGGACGCCCGCGCGCTCAAGCGCAGCGTCGCGACCCACCGGACGTATCTGCAGCGACTGGACGCGGAGCCGTTGACGATCGGGTGGCCGCCGCCGGCGGCCGAGACGCTACGGTTCCGGTGTCGCGAACTCGTCTCGGTCGTCGCCCGGTTCGACCCGCCGACGTCAGTCGAAACGCAGCTCCGTGACGTGCGCGCGCTCAGTCGGCGCGAGGACTACGAGCGACTGCGCGACAGTGCCGTCGCGCGGACGCAACTCGAGGAGGGGGAGCGCAAACGTCTCAAAAGCGGCGAGATACAAACGGAGCTGGAGCAGTTGCGCGAGCAACGCGAGCGACTCTCAGAGGTCCTGAGTGGGTAGCTAGTTTGGCGGCCAGTTGGCAATTATCAGGCGGCTGCCGCGGCGGCCGTGACGGCGTCGTGCATAAGGGCCGCGAGTTCCTCGGCGCGGTCGGGATCACGGGCTTCGGCGTAGATCCGGATCAGCGGTTCGGTCCCGCTGGGGCGGGCCAGCACCCAGCCATCGTCGAATTCGAGTCGGTGCCCGTCAATCGTCGTGACATCGACATCGGTCTGGTGGGCAACGGTCTCGATCGCGTCGGTCATCGCCGAGCGCTCGCCTTCATCCTCGTAGTGGACGTTCTTCCGGACGTTGTAGTACTCGTCGTAATCGGCGGCGATCTCGCTAGCCTCCTGGTCCGCGAGCAACTCGCAGAACCGGGCGGCCGTGTAGGCCCCGTCCCGGATCGTCCGGTAGCCGGGGAAAATGATCCCGCCGTTGCCCTCGCCGGCGATCGGGACCCTCGTGCCCTCCTTCTGGAGTGCCTGGACCTTCGTGATGATGTGACTCGACCCGATCCGGGTGAGGTGCAACTCCGCGCCGACGTCGTCGGCGACGTCGACCAGCCGCTGAGAGGTGCTGACCGCCGAGACGACGCCGTCGCCGGCCCGGAGTTCCTCCCGGGCCAGCGCGGCAAGCGCAGCGTCGCCCTCGATGAACGAGCCGGTCTCGTCGACGAAGATCGCACGGTCGGCATCGCCGTCGTGTGCGATCCCCAGATCGGCGTCGCTGGTTTCGACCAGCCGCTGTAGATCGCCAAGATTGTCGGCGACCGGTTCCGGTTTCCGCCCTGGGAAGTGGCCGTCCGGCTGGGCGTTGATGGTCAGCACGTGACAGCCAAGTTCGCGGAAGAACTGCGGGCTGGTCACCGATCCGGCGCCGTGTCCGGGATCGATCGCGACCGTCAGCTCCGCGTCGGCGATGCGCTCGCGGTCGACCGAGTCGAGGAGCTGGTCGATGTAGTCCTGACGGACACCGTCTATGGTCCGGGCCTGGCCGATCGCGCCCCACTCGCTGCGCTCGAAGCGCTCGCCGAGCAGGCGCTGTTCGACCCGTTCGAGTTGGTCGACCGCCAGTTCGATGCCGTCACGGCCGATGAGTTTGATCCCGTTGTGCTGTGGCGGGTTGTGTGAGGCCGTCACCATCAGCGCCGGGATCGACTCCCGATCGGCGTAGGTCTGTGCCCCGGGCGTCGGGATCGTCCCGAGGTAATCGACGTCGAGACCGACACTCGCGAGACCGCTGCGCGCGGCGTCGGCGATCATCCCGCCGCTGGTACGCGTGTCGTGGGCGAGTGCGACCCGCGAGACGCCCAGTTCGTTGCGCCAGACGGTGCCCGCCGCCATCGCGACCTGGAGCGCGTATTCCGGCGTCAACGTCTCGTTGACGACCCCGCGAACGCCACTTGACCCGAAGACTTTCATCTGGGTGGGTCTCACACGTCCGGGAGCATAGTGATTCCGGACTCCCAACGACTATCGAAACGGGGCGCCGGGAACCGCTAGATCCCCAGCCACTCGTCGTTGCGGATCTCGTAGTCGTTCGACCGGCAATACGTAGCTGCCTGCCGGCGGACCGCCCGTGATCCCGGCAGCGCCCCCTTCTCGTCAACCCGCTCGACGATCCAGTCGGCGATAACCTGGACCCCTTCGTCCTCGTCGTCGGCGTCGATCGCCCGCAGTGCCCGGAACGTCTTCTCGTAGGCCTCGCGCTGTGAGCCGCTCAGTTCGGCGTTTCGCAGCGTCTCGGCGGCCTCGACGACCTGTTTCATCGCCGCGGCGACAGCCGGTCGCTGGACGCGAGCCCGGACTGATTGGGGTGTGTCGAACGACTCCTGGTCCGTGTCCGGGACGAGCTGTTCGACGGTGTACGGTCCGTCGATCGATTCGATCCCCCGGTCGCCGACTGTCTCGACGATCTCCGCACCCGTCGCCGGGAACGAGAGGGGTTCGAGGGCGGACTCGAAATCGGCCAGCTCCGCCGGTTCGATTGGCGGCTCCGGTTCGTCCCCGCGTTCGAGTTCCGCAGCGATCTCGCGCGCTCGCTGGCGGCGCTCCTCGTTTCGGGCCTGGTCTTCCCGTCCGCGCTTGTCGTCTGCCATTTGATAACATACGCGTGCCGGAGGTATAACTCTGCGGCCACTCGTTCCGACCGGCGCGGTCACAAAAGAGTTAATTCGTCCCCACGGAAACAGTGAGTGTTGATGGGGATATCCGCACTTGCAGCGGCGTCAAATGCCGGTATCGAGCTATACACTGTACCGATCGTCGGCACTGAACTGTCGCAAGCGGCAGTCACGGGCATCGGCATCCTCATGATTCTGTTTCTCATCATAGGGTCGGGGTTCTTCTCCTCCTCGGAGATCGCGATGTTCTCGCTGCCGGCCCACCAGGTCGACGCGATGGTCGAACAGGGCCTGCGCGGCGCGAGAGCGGTCAAGTCCCTCAAGGACGACCCGCACCGCCTGCTCGTGACGATCCTGGTCGGGAACAACATGGTCAACATCACGATGTCCTCCATCTCGACGACGATCGTGGGCTTTTATTTCGACGCGGGCACGGCCGTGATCGTCTCGTCGCTCGGCATCACGTCGCTCGTGTTGCTGTTCGGCGAGAGCGCGCCCAAGTCCTACGCCGTCGAGAACACCGAGTTGCACGCGCGGCGGATCGCCCCGCCGTTGAAGATCGTCGGGAAAGTCCTGTTTCCGCTGATCGCGCTGTTCGATCAACTGACTCGGGCCGTCAACAAGATCACTGGCGGTCGCTCGACGATCGAGAGTACCTACGTCACCCGTGACGAGATCCGCAATATGATCAAAACCGGCGAACGCGAAGGCGTCCTCGACGAGGAAGAGCGGGAGATGCTCCACCGGACGCTGCGGTTTAACAACACGATCGCGAAGGAGGTCATGACGCCGCGACTGGACGTCACAGCCGTCTCCAAGGACGCGGATATCGCGGAGGCCATCGAGACCTGCATCCAGAGCGGTCACGCTCGGCTGCCGGTCTACGAGGGGAGCCTCGACAACGTCATCGGCGTCGTACACATCCGCGATCTCGTGCGGGACCTCAACTACGGCGAGAACGAGGAACTCGAACTGGCTGATCTCATCGAGCCGACGCTGCACGTCCCCGAGAGCAAGAACGTCGACGACCTCCTCAAGGAGATGCGGAAAAACCGCATGCACATGGTCGTCGTCATCGACGAGTTCGGCACCACCGAAGGCATCGTGACGATGGAGGACCTCACAGAGGAGATCGTCGGCGAAATCCTGGAAGGGAGCGAGGAAGAGCCGATCGAGTTCATCGACGACGACACCGCGACGGTGAAAGGCGAGGTCAACATCGAGGAGGTCAACGAAGCGCTGGACATCGACATCCCCGAGGGCGAGGAGTTCGAGACGCTGGCCGGGTTCATCTTCAACCGCGTCGGCCGACTGGTCGAGGAAGGGGAGATTATCGCGTACGACGGCGTCGAGATCCGCGTCGAACAGGTCGAGAACACTCGGATCATGAAGGCCCGAATCACCCGGATTGAGGAAGACCGCGAGGAGATTGAATCCACCGAAGGCGACAGCGACGAGTCGCCCGAGTGATTACACCACGACGGTCCAGACGGTGAACAGGCCGTAGCCGAGTCCGAGCGCCAGTGCGAGCGACCCGATCCACGCCAGGACCGTCTTGGCCATCTTTTCGCCGCTGACCGCGCCGCCACCGGCCGCGTAGCCGCTGCCGATGATCGCACTGACGATGATCTCGTTGAACGAGACGGGGATGCCGAAGAAGACGGCGATCTGTGCGATCGCGAAACTGGGGATCAACGCAGCGATCGAGCGGCGCGGTCCCAGCGAGGAGTAGTCCTGGGCGATCGCCTTGATCATCCGGGGTGCACCTGTCCACGAACCTGCGAGCAGCCCGAGTCCGCCGAAGACGAGCACGGTCGAGATCGGGACCTCGACGCCGGTTTCCGGGCCGAGCAACGGCAGGAGCGGCCCGATCGCCAGTCCGACCTGGCTGCCGCCCGCCGAGAAGGCGACCAGTCCGCCGAGGGCAAGCAGGAAGTGACGCTGGCCGGCCGCGGCGTCGACGCGCAGGTCCCGGTACAGGAGAGCGGCGACGGCCAGCGCGAACGCGACCGAAACGCCCACTCGACCGGCGAGCGAACTCGCTCCGAGAGTGGCGGCAGCCTCGACGGCGATCGAGGACTGTTCGCCCGGACCACCGAACAAGACGAAGTTGACGTTCGCGAGGACGATTGCGACGAGCCCCGCGAGCGCGGGGACCGCGAGCCGTTCCGGGACGCGCTGATCCCGGAGCGTCTTCGCGACGCCGTAGGCGATCCCGCCACCGACGAAGGGTGTGGCGACCCACAGCGCGACGATCTCCTGGTATTTCGCCCACGCCGGGACGCCACCGGCGGCCAGTCCGATGCCGACGACTGCGCCGGTGACGGTAAAGGCCGTCGCGATCGGATAGCCCGTGAACACGCCGAACGCCACCAGCCCGGCGGCCAAAAGCAGCGCCAGCGTCGCCCCGGCGGGCGAGAGCGTGACGCCGCCGATCAGTTCCTGCCCGACGGCTTCGGAGACGTTCGCGCCCTGGAGCGTCGCCCCGGCAAACCCGAGGATGCCGACCAGAAACCCGGCCCGGAGCACCGAGATCGCGTTGGCCCCGACCGCGGGGGCAAACGGGGTCGATCCCGAGGAGCCGGCGCCGATTGCCCACGCCATGAACAGACTCGCGAGCGTCGCGACAGCCAGCGTTGCCAGCAGCGTCGCCTCTACCATTGTATGTGCGTTTGCGGTCGCCGGACAATAGCCTACCGCTCTCGGCGAGGGAACGGGTGACCGTGCAGATCAGGTGTTTCGCGGATCGGCGTCGTCGTAGTTCCGCTCAGGGATCTCGATGCCCTCGGCCGCCTCGGGCGCCGCGGTCTCCTTCTCGGCGTCGATATGCCAGCGGTCGACCTCCTGCTCGTAGTCGGCCAGCTGATTGGAGACCCTGATCTTCAGGTCGTCGTCGTTGACGTTGACCTCGAAGACGTATTCGGGATCTCCATCGCTGACGCGCCTGAGATTGGCGCTGATCAGTTCGTTATCGAAGTAGTACGGTGCGAGCTGAGTCATCACGTTCTGGTAGACCGTGTCCTCGACCTTTCGGAGGGCCTTCCGACTGGCCGAGTCAGCGGCGCGGGTGACGTAATCGATCGACTCGCCCCACTTGTCGACGGCCTCGTCGGGGTCGTCGAGGTTCTCGTAGGACTCGCTGAGCTTCTCGCCGGCCGTCTGGAGGTCCTCGTCAGGGTCTTTCCCTTTCTTCTCGCCTTTGCCCTCGCCGACGCTGGCCTGCTCGGCAGTCTTCTCGCTGACGTCCTCGTCGAGCCGTTCGTGGCTCTTGGGCCGCCACTCGTCGAACTCCTCGAGGGCGTCGGCGTCGACCTCGACGTCTTCCTGTTCGGCGATGTCTTTCAGCGCCCGCGTGAGGCGCTCGCCGTGCTCGACAATGTCCGCCCAGCCGCCCCGGATCTTGAACCCGGAGACGCTCTCTTCGATGTCAGACATGGTTGTACACGGATACGCTGGGTACGCTCGACCGACCCGTCCGGTCCATTGTGGGACGCGTATTCGGCTTCAGCGAGGTTAACCCTTCCGGCAGCGTTCGGGTCGGCGTCGGCCGTTCGAACGCAGTCGGACATTTTCCGGAAACCAGGGATACAACCGACTGCCGCCCGAAGTGGCCCGTGATGCCATCCGCACTGTTCATCGTTAGCGAACACGGCTACTGGGGCGAGGAATGTATCGAGCCGCTCACGACGCTCGACGACGCCGGGCTGGACGTGACCGTCGCGACGCCGTCCGGCGGACCGGCGGTACTCGACGAACGATCGATCGACACCGACGAGGTGGACGAGGAGACTGCTGCGCTGGTCAAGGACGTCCACGAAAACGACGAGCGGCTGAACGATCCCGAACCGCTCGCGGCGGTCGATCCCGGCGCGTTCGACGCGGTCGTCTTCCCCGGCGGTCACGGCACGGAGTGGGACGTCAATCAGGACACACACGCCCGGAAAGCCCTCCGGACTGCCGTCGAGGGCGAGGACGGGAAGGCCATGGTCGTCTGTCACACGGTCGGGATCCTGGCGTTTACACGCGATGCGTCGGGCGATATCCTGGCCAAAGGGCGCTCGGTAACCGGTTTCCCCAACGCCTGGGAAGAGGGGATCGTCGACGAGCACGATCGGCTGCCGGACGGCCGAAAGCTCCCCTACTGGGTCGAAGACGAGGTCAAAGCCGCCGGTGCCGACTGGGACGCCGAACTCGACGAAGACACCAGCGTCACTGTCGACGGCGACCTGGTGACCGGTCGCGGACCGCCCTCGTCGGCAGCGGCCGCCCGAACTCTGCTCGAAGAGCTGGGCGTCGAGTACGACGGCTAGACGGATCGCTCTCGTCAGTTATTTGCCCGTCGCTGACCCTGGCTCGCATATGACGATCGAAGACCGAGGCGAGGCGAAAGTGGTCACGCATGCGCTGGCGAAACACACCCTCACACAGTTGCGAAGCGTCGAGACCGAACAGGTCGCGTTCCGGAAAGGGCTGGTGAAGCTCGGCCGGATCTGTGGCTACGAGATCATCGACGGCGTCATGGAGACGGCTTACGAGAGCGTCCAGACGCCGCTGACCGAGACCACCGGCGAGCGCGTCGTCGGCATGGACGACGTCGTGATCATCAACGTCCTCCGGGCGGCGACGCCGTTCGTCGAGGGACTGCTCAAGGCGTTCCCCCGCGCGCGCCAGGGCGTCATCTCCGCCAGCCGCGACGAGTCCGGCGGGATGGACGATACCGGCGAGTTCGACATCGAAGTCGACTACGTGAAGCTTCCGGAGATCCACCCGGAAGACACGGTCATCGTCGCCGACCCGATGCTCGCGACCGGCTCGACGATGGCGACCGTCCTGGAACACGTCCAGGGGATGGGCGATCCCGAGCGACTGCTCGTGCTCGCGGCCGTCAGCGCCCCCGAAGGCCTGGTCCGGCTGAACGAGCAGTTCCCCGATATCGACGTGCTCTCGGTCGCCATCGACGACCACCTCGACGACGACGGCTACATCATTCCGGGACTGGGCGACGCCGGCGACCGCGCCTTCCGAACGACGTGACGACGGGCCAGTGCTGCGCGGGCCGTTCTCGTGCGCGATCTGTGGAACGATCCGGATCCCCCGCATCGTTTCCGATCCCGTCCGATGAAAACAGGGGATGGGTTTTTACGCCCGGATCGTCGTGTATCGGTCCGATGGACGAGAAGACCGAACAGCTCCGGGATATCTTCGTCGACGTTGCCGAAGAGGAGACGGTCACCGAACGGCAGAAGGAGGAGCGGGGGTCACTGACCGACGCCGACGAAGGGGCCGTTGACGATCGGTTGGTCGAGGTGATCGGGGAGATGCGACAGCGGTACGACTTCGAGACCGACTGTGAGACGGCGACACTCGTTCGGATCGTTCGGGGGTTTTACGAGGGTGCAAATGACGAAGCGCTCGCGTCGGAACTCGACCTCGACCCGGAGACAGTCCGTATCGCGCGGATGGATCTCCATCTGGTCGGCGAGAGCGACACCGACGCGCCGTTCGAACTGGCGACGCTCCGGGACCTGTTAGTCGAAGACGCCGACGAGGAAACCATCGCTGCGGAGCTGGACGCCGACGAGGGGGCGATCGACCGCTATCGGCGCGTGGCGGCCGCCCAGAACCGCGCCCGCCGGACGAGCCAGCGCTACCGGACGGCCTTCGAGGAGGTGCTCACCGACGCTGACCTCTCGATCCAGCACACAGCGAGCGTCCAGGAAGACGGGCTCGAAGAGGCCACTGAGGACATGGAAGTCGACGTTTCCTTCTAGAGGTTTATACACGATTCCGGCCCACGCGTGGTATGCACTCGTTTCGCGACGTCGCGACCGCCGCGTACTGTCCCCGCAAGCTGTACTATCGACAGCGCGATCCCGACCTCGGGGAATCGATCCCCGACGGCGTAGCGGATCGACGACAGGTGGCCTTCGAGTACGACGAGTTGCTGGCGGACGAGACAGCACTGCTCGCGGCGCCGATCGAGGTGACGCCCACGACGTTCCGGTCGCGAGTCGGCTGTCACAAGGCCGGGCTGGACGCCTGGGAGCAACTCGTCGATCCGCCGGCCCGGGACGCGATGCTCGAAGGGAAGGACGCTCGAGGGGTCGCTCACAAGGTGCTCGAACAGCCGCTCGCGCCGTCGCTGGTGTTCGCCGGTCGGCCGCCCGAGCAGGGCGTCTGGGAACCGCAGTCAGTCCATCTCGTCGCGGCCGCGCTGGCGCTGTCCTGGGAGCGCGAACAGTCGGTCGAGCGGGCGTTCGCCGAGTATCCGGCCTACGGCGTGATACGGGAGATCGAGCTGTCGGCGCGGCGCCGGTCACAGTACCGGGCCGCGCTGCGGACCGCCGACTCGATCGACGGACCGCCGAGCCGGACCGAAAACCGCCAGAAGTGCCAGGCCTGTGAGTATCGCGAGGGTTGTGGCGTCCAGACGCGGTCGCTGCGCTCGCTGTTGGGGTGATCGGCCATGCGAAAGCGAGCGGTTATCGTTCATCCAGCCAGGCCTCGACGGCGTCCGCGTTGGCACCGCGGCGGTGGATCTCGCCGGCCTCGACGTCGACGACCGTGCTCCCGGTGCCGGCGGTCTCGCCCCCCTCAAGGACGACCGACGCCGACTCCGTGATCGCGTCGAGATCGGCCACCCGACGGGCGCTCGGCTGGCCGCTGACGTTCGCGCTGGTTGCGGTGATCGGCTCGACGCGCCCCAGCAGTTCGAGGGCGAGTTCGTGGTCGGGGATCCGGAGGCCGACCTGCTCGCGACCCGCCGTGAGCACGTCCGGGACCATCTCGCGGCGGTCGACCAGCATCGTCACCGGACCGGGGAGAAACTCGTGCATAAACACCCGCTCGGTCGTGGTCGGCGCGGTGTATTCGAGCGCGGTCTTGGCGTCGGGCACGGCAAGCGAGATCGGTTGCTCCCGGTCGCGGCCCTTGGCCTCGAAGACGGCCTCGACGGCCGCCGGGTCGAGCGCGTCGGCACCGAGTCCGTACACCGTCTCGGTCGGGTAGACGACTAGCTCGCCGGACTCGATCGCCGCCGCGGCCGCATCGAGGTCAGTCATCGACCGGAGGTGGGGCGCTCGCGGACAAAAGTTCGGGGGAATCCGATGGGTATTACCGGAACGCCGGACCACCCGATAGTATGGACACCCAGCGACTCATCGACGCGCTGCGCGCGGCCGAGGCCGTCAAGTTCGGCGAGTTCGAGCTCTCCCACGGCGGGACGAGCGACTACTACGTCGACAAGTACCTCTTTGAGACCGACCCCCACTGTCTGGATCTGATCGCACAGTCGTTCGCCGACCGGCTCGGCTCGGCGGGGCCGAAACTGGCCGGCGTCGCACTCGGTGCGGTGCCGATCGTCGCCGTCACCAGCGTCGAGACCGGCCGGCCCTACGTCATCGCGCGCAAACAGCAGAAGGAGTACGGCACCGCCAACCTGATCGAAGGCGACCTGGAGGACGGCGAGGAAGTCATCATCCTGGAAGACATCGCCACCACCGGCCAGAGCGCGATCGACGCCGCAGCGGCCCTGCGCGAGGCCGGGGCCGTCGTCGAGCGCGTGTTCGTCGTCGTCGATCGCCAGGAAGGCGCGACCGAGAACCTCGCCGAGCACGACCTGCAACTGGAGTCGCTCGTGACCGCCTCGCAGTTGCTCGCGGACAGAAACTAGCACTTGCTCGAAGGTCCATCCGGTGACCTCCACAGCCGTCTGTTCCACACTCGTGTCTATTTCCACTATTCTTACAACCGATATATTCATATTCGGGACGTAGCAACGCGGGAGTATGAATCGCGTCGAGAAGGCCACCCTCCAATTGCGCGCCGTCGAGATTCTGCGGGCGCGCAAGGAGTCGCTGACCTACGACGAACTGGCGGCCGAGACCGGCCTGCCAGCCGGCGATCTGAATCGCTACGTCAACGGCCACGTCCTCCCCGGACTCGATCGCGCCCGCGAAGTCGTCGCCGGGTTCGGGCGGGAACTGGTCGCAGAGGAACTGGACGCGCGGCTCCGGACTGACGAGGAGGGGTACGTCGACAACACGGACCTCGTCTTCGATCAGACGCTGCTTGACGCCGCGGCGGTCGTCGTTGCGGAAGACGTCGGCTTCGACCGCCCGGACGTGGTGTTGACCGCCGCGACCGACGGGATCACCTTCGCCTCGGCAGTCGCGCGGTACTACGGCGCCCGCACCGCCTACGCCAAGAAGTCCCGCGAGACGGCCGTCGAGGAGTTCGTCGAGACCCGCCAGCGCGTCACGCCCGGCATCGAGTTGACCTACTCACTGCCCGCAAACGCGATCGAGTCCGGCGAGCGCGTGCTCGTCGTCGACGACATCGTCCGCTCGGGGGAGACTCAGCGGCTCCTGATGGATATCGCTGATCAGGTCGACGCCGAGGTGGTCGGCGCTGCTGTGCTGGTCGCCGCCGACAGCGAGGGCATCGAGACCGTCCGCGAGGCCACCGACGCCCCAGTCGTGGCGCTGACGAGTACGTAATCGAGTCGTTCCTGAGATCGATGCCAGCGCTTCTGAGGGAGAATATATCCAAGTTCGTGAATAGAATCGGCAATATATCTATAAAGACATAAACCATGGCCGAGTTATATGCTCGTTTGTGTAACATGGTACGGGAGACACTCGCGGATTACTTCGGGTTCGAGGAGCACGGGACCGACCTCAGAACGGAGATCGTCGCCGGGATTACGACCTTCTTGGCGATGAGCTATATCGTGGTCGTGAATCCGGCCATTATGACGATGTTCCCAGGTGAGGACGGGAAACCGGGGATCGCGATTGAGGGGTACACGCCCGGTGAAGTCCAGCAGATGCTGACAGTCGTCACGATACTGGCTGCCGCCGTCGCTATTTTCGTGATGGCGTTCTACGCGAACCGGCCGTTCGGCCAGGCGCCGGGCCTGGGTCTGAACGCCTTCTTCGCGTTCACCGTCATCGGGCAACTTGGCGTCCCCTGGGAGACGGCGCTTGCCGCTGTCGTCGTCGAGGGTGTAATCTTCATCATTCTGACGGCGATCGGCGCACGGGAGTACATCATTAAACTGTTCCCACAGCCGGTGAAGTTCGGTGTCGGAACGGGGATCGGGCTATTCCTCGGGATCATCGGGCTACAGGAGATGGGTATCGTCGTCAACGACCCTGCGACACTCGTCACCCTCGGTAATATCGCATCTAGCCCGCTTGCCATCCTCTCTGTCGTTGGACTATTCTTCACGCTCGCACTGTATGTTCGTGGTTTTCCGGGATCGATCGTTATCGGGATCATCACGACGACGCTCGCTGGTATCGTGCTGACGTTTGTGGGTGTCGTGAGTCCGGGTGTCGTGGCCGGTGAGTTCGTGAAAAATGGCTCGTTCCAGCCATCGGCCTTCACCGGAGCGCAGTACGACATCACGCCGCTCGTCGGCGCCTTCATCGAAGGGCTCCAGAACGTCGAGGGGCTGACTTTCGCGCTGATCGTCTTCACCTTCTTCTTCGTCGACTTCTTCGACACCGCCGGGACACTCGTCGGCGTCGGACAAGCCGGTGATATGCTCGACGAGGACGGCAATATGCCCGATATCGACAAGCCGCTGATGGCCGATGCCGTCGGTACGACCGCCGGTGGTATTCTCGGCACCTCCACAGTGACGACCTACATCGAATCGGCGACTGGCGTCGAAGAGGGTGGCCGAACCGGTATGACCGCGCTCGTGATCGGGATCCTCTTCCTGCTAGCGCTAGTCGTTGTCCCGCTTGCGACGATTATCCCGCTGTACGCGTCTCACATCGCGCTCGTTGTCGTCGCACTGCTGATGCTTCGCAACGTCGTCGACATTCAGTGGAACAATCTCACACACGCGGTCCCAGCCGGACTGACGATCATCATTATGCCGCTCACCTACTCGATCGCCTACGGGATCGCCGCCGGGATCATTTCCTATCCGATCGTCAAAGCCGCGAACGGTGAATGGCGAGATGTCCACGTCGGTCAGTGGCTGATGGCCGCGGCGTTCGTGCTGTACTTCTACGTCCGCACCAGCGGGATTCTCGAAGCAACTGTCTGATACTCCCGCCACCGCTGGACTCTTTTGATTCCGACCCATACGCATCCCCGATGAGTAACCTCGAACTATACGAACTTTCGGGCTGTCCCTACTGCGCGAAGGTCACGACGAAACTCGACGAACTCGGACTCGACTACGTGTCCCACGAGGTCCCGTCGAGTCACAGCAAGCGAAGCGAAGTCGAGGAGATCAGCGGCCAGACCGGCGTCCCCGTGCTGGTCGATCCCGACAACGGCATCGAGGGAATGCCCGAGAGCAGCGACATCATCGAATACCTCGAAGAGACCTACGGCGACGGCGCGGCCTGACGATCAGAACACCGAATCGGCGGTCGCGGCCCCGACGACGCTGAAGATCGCGCCGACGGCGACGGCCCGAGCGGTGACGATCGCCCGTTCGCGAGCCGCCAAATCCCCGAGGAACTGATCGGGAGCAGTGACGACGAACGACAGGATCACGACCGAGCCAAACGAGATCGACATCAGCGAGACGAATCGTAACGGAATCCCGGCCACTTCGGGTTCGCTCTCGGGATCGCGGTCGTCGTCGGCCTCGTACAACGCCCCGTAGCCGATCGCAACGACGATTCCGACGATGAACAGCGCGTGCCAGTTGGTCATGTTCTCGGCCAGATCCCACACCTCCTCGGTGACGACGAACGGGCCCGCGAGCAGGAATCCGCCGACGAACTGCTGGGCGACGTCGTCGAACCTGAACCGCGGGATCGTCCGAGCCATAGGAGATCCATCGACGCCGCGCCACAAACCGGTTCGGGTTCCCGGCTGGGGCCGCGTTCCATCGGAAGCAAGGGGCGACAGCGTTCCACCGGACGCACCCGAAACGCAGCTCTTCGGGGTATATGAAGCTATAGAGAGATATTTATCCCACCTTCCACACGAAATGAAGGGGTCGGGAACCGTCGTCAACCGAACTGAAAATCGACAGTCGAACCCGTTTTCACCGCCGCGGTCCAGGGGTACCGTATGAGCGTTCGCGAGGAGTTCGACGAGTGGGCGGCCGACGGCCGCGACAGGGGAATGGAGGAACGGCACTGGCACACGGCAAAGCACGCGCTGGCCCGGATGCCGATTGAAGAAGGTGAGACGGTCCTCGATCTGGGCTGTGGCAGCGGCTACGCCGCCCGCGCGATGCAGGCGGCCGGCGGGGCCGGTCGGGCCTACGGCCTCGACGGCTCGCCGGAGATGGTCCGCAACGCGCGGGCGTACACCGACGACCCCGGAGTCGGCTTTCTGGTCGGCGACTTCGAGCACCTTCCCTTCGAGACCGACAGTATCGATCACGTCTTCTCGATGGAGGCGTTCTACTACGCGAGCGACCCGATAGCGGCCTTAGAGGAGATCCGGCGCATCCTGCGGTCGGGCGGCACCTTCTACTGTGCGGTGGACTTCCACGCCGACAACCCCCACACCGCGGAGTGGACGGAGTACGTCGACGTCGAGATGACCCGCTGGTCGCGTCGGGAGTATCGCGAGCGTTTCCGGGAGGCCGGCTTCTACGTCGCCGAGCAGGACGAGATTCCGGACCGAGAGGTCGAGATCCCCCCGGCTGAATCGTTCCCCACCGAAGACTGGGACACGCGCGAGGCGATGGTCGAACACTTCCGCGAACACGGGACGCTGCTGACTGTCGGCGTCGCGCCCTGACACTGTCGCCAGATCAACCCGTCTGTATTGTCTCGACGAGCGCATCTGTCGCCGACGGGAGTGCCGTCGCCACCTCGTCGGTGAGTTCGTCGCCGAAGTCGATCGACGCGGGCTGGACGCCGAACACCCGGACGGCGGTCGGGCCTTCGACGGTGTCAGCGACCTCGAGTAACTCGAAGACGTCCGTCTTGTGCGAACTCCGTTCTGTCCGTACCGTCTCGGTGTCGGCTGGATCGAACACCTCGAAGGTGCCCGGCTCGGCACCGAAATCGACCGCGTCGACGATCACCACCGACGAGTAGTCGGCGAGGACGTGAATCAACCGGAACCCGGGATCACCCAGATCGACCAGCTCCACGTCCGGTAGCTCCCGGTCCCTGAGACGGTCAAGTAGTAGCGATCCGACGCCGTCGTCCCGCCGAAAGGGGTTGCCGAGCGCGATCACGGCGTCACAGCCTGTCATTATTCGGGCTGTGTGTCGACGAATTCGACGTCGAGATAGTGCGTCGAACAGGAGATGCAGGGGTCGTACGCCCGGACCAGCATTTCCAGCGTGTGTTCGATCTCCTCTTGGGGTCGTTCGATGATCGTCGGGACCAGTCGCTCCATGTCCAGCTGGATGTTGGCGTGATTCTGGTTGGTGGGGATCACGCAGTTGCCCTCGAGGGCCGTGCCCGTCTCGTCGAGGGCGTACTCGTGAAAGAGGATGCCACGCGGCGCTTCGATCGCCCCTACGCCCTGGCCCGCCGTCACGTCGACGTCGGGTTTGTGGTAGTCGGATTGCGCCTCGAGCCCGGATTCGAGAAGCGAGTCGATCAACTCGATCGAATGCTCGATGAGGTGGGCCGTCTCGATAAGCTGGGCCACGTTGTTCAGATAGGGGTTGTGACAGACCGGTTTGAGGCCGAAACGGTCGGCGACGGCCGTCGCCATCGGTCCCAGCTGCTCGTAGTTGTTGTTGAACCGAGCCAGCGCCCCGACCATGTAGGAGTCGCGGTCGTGTTTCG
Organism: Halapricum desulfuricans; assembly: GCF_017094465.1. Classification (NCBI taxonomy): domain Archaea; kingdom Methanobacteriati; phylum Methanobacteriota; class Halobacteria; order Halobacteriales; family Haloarculaceae; genus Halapricum; species Halapricum desulfuricans. The sequence continues at coordinate 424,037 of NZ_CP064791.1, read as the reverse complement.
TGAACTTCGCCGTCGACTGTTCGACGACGTGCTCGTTGACGATCTCCCGGTAGTCCGCGAGGTCGAGTTCGCCCGTGTCCGAGGAATACGGCACCCCCTCATAGAGGGCGTACTCGTCGGGGTCGGTCAGCGAGATGAACTCCGTCTCGCGGGTGAACTCGGGGAGTTCGTCCGCGAGCGACAGGACGAGATCCACGACTGTCTCGACGTCGTTCCAGGACCCCTCCAGCGAGGCCCGGAGGTCCCGGAGCTCGGCCTCGCGGGGAAGCTGCGAGAAGCCACCGGGGATCGTCCGCTGGGCGTGGGTCGACCGCCCGGCGACGGTCTCGATCAACTCGTTGCCGAGTTTGTGCAGCCGGATGACCGTCTTGACTTCCTCCTCGTGCGTGTTGGCCATCGGCACGACGGATTTCTCGCCGACGAGGTCCGGCAAGGCGAGATAGCCCAGGTGCAGGACGTGGCTCTGGAGCGTCTCGCCGGCCAGTGCGAGTTTGCGCAGTTTGACGTCCTGTTCGGACAGCTCGACGTCCATCGCGTCCTCGACAGCCTTCAACCCGGTCATCGTATGCGTGACCGAACAGATGCCACAGATCCGCGAGACGATGTGGTGAATCTCGTCCCAGTCCCGGCCGACGACCATCGACTCGAAAAACCGGGGCGATTCGACCACGTGCCATTCACACGCCTCGAGCTGTCCGTCCGTGGCGTTGACGACGATTTCGCCGTGCCCTTCGACGCGCGTGACGAGATTGCCCTCGATATCGATGTTCTGACTCATTGTTCGACCTCCTGCATGTCGGCCTGTGGCCCGTGTTCACGCTGCCAGCTCCAGTAGAGGGTGAACTCGTTGAGCAGTTCGTCGGTGGTCACCCCGTATTCCTGCAGCACCTCGCTGTAGGCGTCCTCGGCGGGGTTGTCGACCAGTCCACGGCAGCCCCAGCAACGGGTGCCCTGCGAGACACAGGTCGCATCGCAGCCGCCGCCGCGCGTGATGGGGCCGAGACAGATCTCGTCCCGGTCGAACGCGCACGTGTTCTCCGCGAGCTTGCAGTCGACGCAGACGGGGTGGTTCGCCAGCGACGGATCGCCGCCCTGCAGGATGGCGGTGACCGTCTGGATGAATTCCTCGCCGTCGATCGGGCAGCCGGGAACCTCGTACTCGACCTCGACGAAGGCTTTGGCGGGCTGGGCTTGTGCGAACGAATCGAACAGTTCCGCGTCCGGGTCGTCGAACATCGCCGCGTCCTCGCCGTAGGCCCGTTCCGTGACCGTCTCGAAGTCCTGCTCGTTCCGAATCGAGTTGATCCCGCCGAACGCCGCACAGGATCCGATAGCGATGACGGTGTCGGCGTTCGACCGTACTTCTTCGAGCCGTTCGACGTCGTGGGGGGTCGTGATCGATCCCTCGACGAAGGCAATCTCGTAGTCGTCGCTGTGTTCGGACATCGCTTCCCGGAAGCTGACCACCTCGACGACCTCAACGAGGTCGAGCAGGCGCTCCTCGAGGTTGATGATTTCGAGTTGATCGCCCTCGCACCCGGCGAAGTCGAAGAAGGCGACTTTCGGCTTCGAGGTCATACCTCTGCCTCCTGTTTGTCACGGACCACCGGATAGTGGAACACCGGACCGTCCGTACAGACATACAGTTCGTTGATCTGACAGTGGCCACAGAGGCCACGGCCACAGTGCATGTTGCGCTCAAGCGAGAGGTAAATGTTCCCGTCCGGGACGCCCATCTCGTCCAGTTCCTGGAGGACGAACTTGTACATCACTGGCGGCCCACAGACCAGCACTTTCGTCGTCTCGACGTCGATGTCGACCTCCGGGATGATGCTCGTGATGACTCCCGTCGGGCCGTCCCACTCCTGGTCCTGCGGGCACTGATCGACTGTCTCGAAATACTCCATCGCGTCACCCTCGGCCCATTCCTCCAGTTCGTCCGGGTAGAGCTGCTCCACCGGCTCTTTGCAGCCGTAGACCGTCGTCAACTCCCCGAACCGTTCGCGCTCGTCGAGCGTGTAGTTGATCATCGACCGGAGCGGTGCCAGCCCGATGCCGCCGGCGATGAACAGGATGTCCTCACCTTCGAACACGTCCGGATCGAATCCGCTTCCGTAGGGGCCCCGGATTCCGACTGTGTCTCCCGGTTCCATGTTGTGTAACGCTCTCGTTACGTTGCCGACGGCCCGGATCGTCAGTTCGAAGGGCCCGGGTTTGGTCGGCGAGGAGGTGACCGAGAACGGCGCTTCGCCGACGCCCGGAACGAGCAGCTGGACGAACTGGCCGGGCTGGTGGCCGAGTTCTTCGCCGTCCGGCAGCTGGATCTCGAAGAGCTTGTCGGCCCCGGTGAACGGCCGAGTCCTCGTGATGAGGCCGTTGACCGGTTGATACTCGTTTTCGCCGATATCGAATTTCGCCGTCGTACTACTGCGCATGGGCCTGCACCTCCTGGTGAAGTTTGTTGTAGACGTCACACGGATCGGCGACGTCGGCGACACATTCGGAGGTGCACCGGCCACAGCCGATACACGCGATGTCGCCGTACCGTTCGTAGATGTACCACCCCTTCCGCATGAACCGATGGCGGTGGCGCTCGGCGACTTCCTCCCGGAAGTTCTCGTCACCGGCGACCGACGCGAAGTCCTCCAGCAGGCAGCCGTCCCACCGGCGAGACTCCCGGCCGCTGTTCGTTCCGAGATCGCGAATCATGTCCACGCTGAAACAGTAGCACGTCGGACAGACCATGTTGCAGGTGCCACAGGAGAGACACTTCTCGGAGTAGTCCTCCCAGAACTCCATGTTGTCGTAGTTCTCTTCCAGAATCGTCGGTAGCAACGCCGGTGAGAAGTCGAGTTCCCGTTCAAACAGGTCGGGGACATCCTCCTGCTCGATCCGCTCGACTTCCTGGACCTCCTGGGCCGTGGCCTTCCTGACGTCCGCCGAATTGAGGAACTCCTTACCCTCCAGCGTCCCGATGTTGACTGCGTACGTCTCGCCCAAGTCCGTCAACATGAGGTCGTAGCCCGAATCGGTCGTGGCCGTCCCCATGCTGGCGGCGAAGGCCGTCTCGCTGGCGTCCTGCATGTTCGCCCCGATGAGCAGCGAGTTCTCGCGCTTTTGCCGGTAGGGCTCGTCCCGGAGCGTGTCGATGAAGATCTTGTCGAGTTGCTCGATCGCGACGAGATCGTAGGGATGAATCCCGACGATGACCTTCCCGTCCGGCTCCGCCTTCGCTCGCCATTCGAACTCCCCGTCCGTGTCGCGATATTCCAGAATCGTCTCGCGCTGTGGCATGAGATACTTTTTCGGGGACAGCATCGTCACGTCGTACTCGAGCGCAAGATCCGCCGCTGACCGCAGGTCGTCGAAGACGTACTTTTCGCCGTCGTCCTGAACGCCGACGACGTCTCGCCGGTCAGACGCGATCGTTTCGTCCAGTAACGCCTCAAATTCCGGTTTATCGATGACTTTCATTGGCCTGTACCTCCGTCGGACTGGACGAGACGCGTCGTTCGTCCCCGTTCCCGAACCGTCAGGTCGTATTCGAGCGCCAGGTCGCCGGCCGAGTCAAGCTCCTCGAAGACGTACTGCCCGTTTCGCCGCTGTGGCCCGACGACGGATCGTGGCTCGTCGTCGATCAGCCCGTCGATCAACGTCTCGAAATCCGGTTTTGCGAGTGTTTTCATGCCATCCACCCGGCCGACAGTTCTGTCGGCCCGTACCGTACAGTCACGGTCAGAGCGCCTAACTCCGGTGATTGTTCCCACTTGTTGAAAATTCTACTGATGCAAAATTAACGGCTCTCGAAACCGCCATCGTCAGATTCTAGCGGCGAATCTTGCCTGTTTTTCCATGGCAGTTCGTATCAGTCCTTCATATTCTAACAAATATGTTTTCAGGCGTTGAGAATGCGGACAGCATTGCTTTAGGAGTAAGACTTAGGGAGTTGTAGGATGGCATCGCTAGACTCGATCAAGCAGTCGGTCCGCGGGTCGGACGCCGACGTGGACGGTGACGACTCGGGGATCATCCCGGCGGACGCAGGCATCGACGACGTCTGTGACGAGGAAGTCGAAACCGTCCGGTCGCTGGTCGCGCCGCACGCGGACGGGGAAGGTGGAATCATTCCGTCGCTACAGGCAGTACAGAACGAGTACGGCTACCTGCCGCGGTTTTCGATGCAGGTGATCGCCGAGGAGTGTGACACGACGATCGCCCGGGTGTTCGGAACTGCGTCGTTCTACTCGCAGTTCTACTTCGAGCCGCGTGGCGAGCACAGCGTCAAGGTCTGTACCGGGACGGCCTGTCACGTCAAGGGGGCGGACGACATCTCCGAGAACCTCCAGGAGGAGCTGGACGTCGAGACCGGGGAGGTCACCGACGACGGGCAGTTCACGATCGAACACGTCCGCTGTGTGGGGGCGTGTGGCCTCGCACCGGTCGTCGTCGTCGACGACGACGTCCACGGACCGATCGAGGCCGAAAACGCACCCGAAATTATCGATGAATACACCGACGAGGAGGCCTAACCATGTCACAGAGCATTCAGCGCCCGTCCGATCCAGACACGGTCGACGGTAACGTCCGCGTCGTCGTCTGTCAGGGAACCGGCTGCGTGTCGTCCGGTTCCGACGAGGTGTACGACGCCCTCGCGGAAGAAATCAGCGCGCTCGAAAGCAGCGACGACGTTGCCCTGTCCTACGGCGACGGCAACCTCGACGAACTGGGCATCGAGACGAAAGCGAGCGGCTGTCACGGTTTCTGTGAACTCGGCCCGCTCGTTCGAATCGATCCCATGCACGTCCTGTACACGCAGGTCGGGGTCGAGGACGTCGAAGATATCGTCGAACGGACGATCAAGAGCGGCGAGATCATCGACGAGCTGTGTTTCGAAGACGCGGAGGGCAACCGACAGTCCCGGACAGACGACATCTCCTTCTACACCGAGCAAAACCGACTTGCGCTCGGCAACTGCGGGGACATCGATCCCGAAAGCGTCGAGGAGTACCGGCTCCGCGACGGCTACGACGCCCTCGAGACGGCCCTCTCGGAGATGGATCCCAAAGAGGTCTACGAGGAAGTCGAAGACGCCGGCCTCCGCGGTCGCGGCGGCGGCGGGTTCCCGACCGGGACCAAGTGGAAGTTCGCCAACGACGCCGACAGCGAGGAGAAGTACGTCATCGCCAACTGTGACGAAGGCGACCCCGGCGCGTTCATGGACCGCTGTCTCGTCGAGGGCGATCCCCACCGGGTCATCGAGGGGATGGTCATCGCCGGCTACGCCACCGGCGCCAATCAGGGATATATCTACATTCGCGCGGAATACCCTCTCGCTATCGAACGGATCGAGCAGGCGATCGACACCGCCTACGAGGAGGGGTACCTCGGCGAGGACATCCTCGGGACCGGCTTCGACTTCGACTTCGGGATCGAACAGGGTGCCGGGGCCTTCGTCTGCGGCGAGGAGACGGCGCTGATGGCCTCCATCGAAGGCCAGGCCGGTCGACCGACGCCGCGCCCGCCCTATCCCGCCCAGTCCGGGCTGAACGACCAGCCGACGACGATCAACAACGTCGAGACGCTGAGCAACGTCCCGCTGATCATCGACAACGGCGCCGAGTGGTTCCGTCAGTACGGTACCGAGGACAGCGCCGGAACGAAGACCTTCGCCGTCTCCGGGGACGTCTCGGCGACGGGGCTGATGGAGATCCCGATGGGACTGACCCTCGAAGAGATCATCGAGGTCGCCGGCGGCATGGAGGGCGATTCGGAGTTCAAGGCTGTCCAGATCGGCGGCCCCTCCGGCGGCTGTCTCGCCGAGAAGCACCTCGACATGCCGGTCACCTTCGACTCCCTGCAGGAGGAGGGTGCGATGCTCGGCTCCGGCGGGCTGGTCGTGATGGACGACGAGACCTGTATGGTCGACGTCGCGCGATTCTTCCTGGATTTCACCCAGGACGAGTCCTGCGGGAAGTGCCCGACCTGCCGGATCGGGACGAAGAAGATGCTCGACATCCTCGAGCGGATCACGAACGGCGAGGGCAAGCCGGGCGACATCGAGCGACTGCGTGACCTCGGGGACACGATCACCGAGGGATCGCTGTGTGGGCTCGGCAAGACGGCTCCGAACCCGGTGTTGAGTACGCTCGAACACTTCGAGGAGGAGTACGAGGCGCACATCTACGACGACGAGTGTCCGGCCGGCGAGTGCGAACTCGGCGGCGGATCGCATGCCGGCACCTACAAGATCGCCGCCGCGGAGTGTGTCGGCTGCCAGCAGTGTCTGAACGCCTGTCCGGTCGACGCGATCGACGGCGAACAGGGCGAGACCCACGAGATCGATCCCGAGACGTGTATCGGCTGTGGGCAGTGTGTCGAGGCGTGTCCGATCGACGCCATCAGTCAGCGGGCGTGATACCATGAGCAAGGCAACACAGAGCGAGGCCGAACCCGGCGTCGCTCTCGAAATCAACGGTCAGGACGTACAGGCACGCGAGGGACAGACGATACTCGAAGCGGCGCGAGAGGCCGACATCGAGATTCCGACCCTCTGTGAACACGAACCGCTCACCAACGTCGGCGGCTGCCGGATGTGTCTCGTCGAGATCGACGGCAAGCGCACCGAGACCGCCTGTACGACGACCGTCCAGGACGGCATGGAGATCGAGGTCGATACCGACGACCTGTGGGACCACCGTCGGACGATTCTGGAGCTGATGTTCTCCGAGCAGAACCACTACTGCATGTACTGCGAGATGGAGGGCGACTGCGAACTCGAGGACCTGTTCAACGAGGCGGGTCTGGACGCCTGCGAATACCCCCTCGAGTACAACGACATCGAGGTCGACACCTCCCACAGTGAGATCACGCTCGATCTCGATCGGTGCGTGCTCTGTGGCCGCTGTGTCCGGACCTGCGACGAAGTCGTCGGTAACGACACGCTGACGTTCAAAGATCGCGGTCTGGAGACCGAAATCGTCGCTGACGACGGCGTCGCGCTCGGGGAGTCGTCGTGCATTTCCTGCGGCGCGTGCGCACAAGCGTGTCCGACCGGGGCGATCTACACCAACCAGAGCGCCTACCGCGGCCGCGAGGAGGAGTGTGACGTCGTCACGACCGCCTGCACGGAGTGCAGCCTCGGCTGCGAACTCGAGGTGTACACCAACTCCGGCCGGATCGTCAAGATTGAAGGCGTCGAGGACGGCGCCGACGCCGGCCAGCTCTGTGAGATGGGTCGGTTCGGTCTCCTAGGCGACAGTCGCGAGCGCATCGACGAGCCGTCGGTCCGCGGCGACAGCGTCGATGTCGAGACGGCGATCGAGCGGGCTCGCGAATCGCTCGACGACGCCGACACGATCAACGCGGTCGCTTCGAGTCGGCTCCCCACGGAGGTCACCGAGGCGTTCGCGGCGTCGATGGACGCTTACGACGCGTCCCTGGAGGTGCCCGGGGCCAAACGCGCGACCGACGAGCGGCGGATCGCCGAGAAAGTCGCCCCGTTGTTCAACGAACACGCCGGCAACCTCCGGGCGAGCGGCCCCGAAGCCGTGCTTGACGCCGAAGCCGTCGCCGTCTTCGACACGAGTATCGTCGACACCCACCCGGTTGCGGCGTCGTACGTCCGCCGGGCGGCCAAAGACGGCGCGACCCTGGTCAGCGTCGACGCCGACGAGGACCGGTTCGCCTCGAAGTCCGACGCCTCCATCGAGTCCGGCTCGGCGCTGAGCCGGCTCACCGAGGACTCCGTCGAGGTCGTCGAGGACGACGCCTCGGCGCTAGCGGACTCGGACACCGAGACGCTGATCAACGCCGTCCCGGCCCTGGAGGACGGCGGGATCAGTATCATCATCCTCGGCCCCGAGATCGAAGAGGAGGACACGCTCATCAACGCCTACGCGCTGGCGGCGATGACCGACAGCAAGGTCCTGAGTCTGCCCGACCGCGTCAACTCCTTCGTCGACGGCATCGGCGCGGACGACCTGCACGACGACGCCGAGGTGGCCTATCTCTTCGCCGCCGACGACCGCGAGGACGATCTCGATCGGATGGTGGAGGTCGCCCGCACGGCCGACACCGTGATCGTCCAGGCCACCCGCGAGTCGATCCTGACGAAGGCCGCTGACATCGTGCTCCCGTCGCTTGACTGGTTCGAGCGTTCGGGCACGGTCACCGACGCAAGCGGGACCGACCGCGAACTCGCTCGAGTGCTCGATCCGCGGGTCGCGATCGACTCCGACCGGGAGGTGCTCTCGGAACTTGCCGAGGGCGACATCCTGGAGGTGAAACCATGAGCCAGGCAACTGCCCAGACAGAGGACGACCGGGCGACCGTCGCGACGGTGTGTCTCGGCGGCTGCTCGGGCTGTCACATGGAGTTTCTGAACATCGACCACGACCTGGTCGACCTGCTCGAGGACGTCAAGTTCGAGGCCAGTCACATGATCGTCGACGAGAAGGGCGTCCCCGAGGCCGACATCGGGATCGCTGAGGGCGTCGTCACAAACGAGGAGAACATCGAGGTCGCCGAGGAGTTGCGCGAGAACTGCGACACGGTCGTCGCGTGGGGTGACTGTGCGGCCCTGCGCGGGATCATGTCCCTGCGCAACGACGACGATCCCGACGAGATGATCGACGAGGTCTATCTGGACAAGGCCGACGAAGAAAGCGAGAGTCCGCGCGACGACGTGCCGGTGCCGGCGCTGCTGGAGGACGCCCGGCCGCTCGACGAGTACATCGACGTCGACGTCTACATCCCGGGGTGTCCGCCCGACGCGGAGGTCATGGCCCACGGTATCGAAGCACTGCTCGACGGCGAGCAGCCCGAAATCGTCGACGAAAAACTCCAGTACGACTAAAACAATGAGCAAGAAGCAAGTCATCGACCCGGTCACGCGGGTCGAAGGTCACGGCAAGATCACGATCGAGTTGGACGACGACGGGCAGGTCGAAGACACGCAGTTCCACGTCACGGAGTTCCGTGGCTTCGAGGAGTTCGTCGAGGGCCGGCCCGTCTGGGAGATGCCCGAAATCACCGCCCGTATCTGTGGGATCTGTCCGGTCAGCCACCAGCTGGCCGCGGCGAAGGCGCTCGACGAGATCGCCGACGTCGAGATCCCCGAGGGCGCGTACAAACTGCGGGAACTGCTCCACATGGGACAGGTCCTGCAGAGCCACGCGCTCAGTTTCTTCTATCTCTCCAGCCCCGATCTGGTGCTGGGCTACGACGCCGACCCGGAGAAACGCAACATCGAGGGCGTCCTGGACGAGAACCCCCAGCTCGCCGAACGTGGGATCGACCTTCGGAGCTTCGGCCAGGACGTCATCGCGGCGCTGGGTGACAAGAAGGTCCACCCGGACTTCGCGATCGGCGGCGGCGTCACCAACACCCTGGACCGCGAGGACGGCCAGCAGTTGCTCGAACAGTCAGAGGACCTGGATACGTACGTCCGCGAGACGATCGATCTCCTCCGGGAGATCTTCGCGGAGATGGACGACGACACGCTGGATTACGCCACCTACGAGACCGGCTACATGGGCCTGGTCGATTCGGACGGCGGACTCGAACACTACGACGGCGACATCCGGCTCGTCGACGAACAGGGCGACCTGCTGGAGGAGATCGACGACGGCGAGTACGCCGACATCATCGGCGAACGCTCTAAGGAGTGGAGCTACCTCAAGTTCCCCTACTACAGGGAACGGGGCTTCGAGAACGGCCAGTATCGGGTCGGCCCGCTGGGGCGACTCAACGCGGTCGAGCAACTCGACACGCCACAGGCAAACGAGGAGTTCGAACGGTATATGGACGCCGCCGACGGGCCCGTCCACGAGCGCTCGACGTACTACCACTGGGCGCGACTCATCGAGATCCTCTACTGCATCGAGCGCATCCGTGAGTTGCTCGAAGACGACGACATCTACGAGGGGATCCCGAATGTCCCGACCAAACCCGAGAAGACGAACGGCGTCGGCGTCATCGAGGCCCCGCGGGGCACGCTCATCCACGAGTACGACGTCGACGACAACGGGACGGTCACGAACGCCGACTTCATCGTCGCCACCACCCACAACAACGGGGCGATGAACAAGGGCGTCCGGACCGCGGCCGAGCGGTTCGTCGACGGCCCCGAGATCCCGGAGGACATCCTCAACAAGATGGAAAGCGTCATCCGGTGTTACGACCCCTGTTTGTCCTGTTCGACCCACGCGATCGGCGACATGCCCCTGGAGGTCACGCTCGAACAGGACGGCCAGGTGCTCGACGAGGTCTCCCGATAGCCATGGACACCCTCGTACTGGGAATCGGCAACGAGATCAAACGCGACGACATCGTCGGGCTGGAGGTCGTTGCGGCCCTCGAGACGCGGCTCGACAGCCCGGATGTGGCCTTCGAGACGATGAACTCGGGGCGGCTCATGCTCATCGACGAGCTGAGCGGCCACGACCAGGTCTGTATCGTCGACTCGATCGTGACCGAGGACGGCGAGCCCGGCGACTGGTACGTCTTCGATCCCCAGGCCGTCGAACCCGACAAAGAGAGCGGCGGGCTGGCGACCCACAACGTCGGCCTGGGGACGCTGACGACGCTCGGAGAAGCCATGGGCGAGTCGATGCCCGGGATCACGATCTACGCAATCGAGGTCGCCGACCCATTCGAGTACGGCGAGGGGATGACCGATCCCGTCCGCGAGGCCCTGCCCGACCTGATCGACGATATCGGCGAGGAGATCGAACGGCAGTTGCTGGCGGCGTGATCGAACCGCAGTCCGCTGGTCTGCGGTGTTGATAGATATTTTTTATGTATTCGCCACCTTCATACAGGGAGCACGCCTAGGTAGCGCATGACTGATCGTCCATGCGATTCGAGAGGTGACCGACAGCGGGACGATCACGGCGTCGCCGTCGCTTTTCAGTCGCTCGATACGGACGGATCCGTTCGGTTTGTCGACGACGAGTGGGTCGCGCTGACCGGCCGCGATCGCGTGGATATCGCTGGTCGCCCGTTCGTCGAACTGGTGTCCGGGGGAGATCGCGACGTGTTCGAAGACGCGTTCGACAGCGCCGCCGACGGGGACGTCGATTCGTGTGCGATCGCGGTTCGCGCGAGCGACGGCACGGCGCTGCCGATAACCCTTGACCTCCATCCGGAGACGAGTTCCGACGGGGCCGTCTCTCGGGTGCACTGTCGGCTCGAACCCCAGAGTTCGGCGACGAAGCTCGAAGCGTCCGAGGGCCTGCTCGAAGTCGCGCCAGTTGGCGTGTTCCGAACGACGACCGACGGGCGCGTGCTGTCTATCAACCACAAGCTGGCGGCGATGCTCGGATACGACAGCCCGCAGGGGGCAATAGCGGCATACAATGACCTCGAAAAAGACCTGTACGTCGAGCCACAGCGACGGGCGGAGTTCCTCGACCGACTGCTGGAAAATGGGATCGTCGAGGAGTTCGAATACCGGGCACTGACCGCCAGCGGACAGCAGCGCTGGCTGTCGATGAACGCCCGGTTGCTCGACGAACGCTCCGACGGCGAGCGCATCATAACGGGGTTCACACGGGACGTGACCGACCGAAAGCGTCGGGACCAGCAGCTAGCGATCCTGGAACGGATCCTGCGGCACAATCTCCGCAACGCGCTGACCGTGATACAGGGGCAGGCCGAACTGCTGCGGTGGGAGCGTGCCGACGCCAAAGACGCCGTCGAGACGATACTCGATCGGACCGACTCGCTGCTGCAACAGGCCGAGAAGGAACGATCGCTCACGGAATTGCTCCGTGGACCGACCGAGACGACGAGACGAGATATTACGATCCTGGTCGAGACTGCCCGTGCGGACGTGCTCGAAACACACGCCGACGCGGCCGTGTCAGTCGAGATCCCCGAAGCGGCACACGCGGCGGTTATTCCCGGGTTCGAGCGGGCGATCGCCGAGCTGCTCGACAACGCGATCCGCCACGGCGACGATCCGACCGTGTCCGTGACGGTCCGGGAGGACCAGTCGGCGATCGAAATCGATATCGCCGACACCGGACCGGGACTGCCGGAGATAGAGCGCGAACTCCTCTGTGGTGTCGCCGACGAGACGCCGCTGTTTCACGGGACCGGGGTCGGGCTCTTCCTGGTCAGACAGCTCGTCGTCCGATCGAACGGGACGATCTCGGTCGCGGACAACGAACCGGAGGGAACCGTCGTGACGATTCGACTGCCGACCTGAGACTGCCGCCGGCCGTCTGCCGGGCGGCTACTCCGGCTGTTGCTTTTCGAGCAGTTCCATCCGGGTGTAGTGCTCGTCGATGAGATGGCCGAGCACGCGCTGTTCGATGTGCTCGACATCGGGCAGATCAGCGTCGTCGAGATAGTCCTCGCGGATCCCCAGATGCTCGACATCGCCGAAGATGACCTGCGTGCCCTCGATTTCCATCGTCTCTCGGACAGTGCATTCCAGCCAGGCCGGGCATCCGACCACGCGCTTGGGGTCGACGACCTCACTCTCGGTGTGCTTGATGTCGGCGGCCTCGAACTCCGAGACATCGACGTCCGCGGCGCTGTCGTTCATCTCCTCCAGCAGTCCGGCAGTGAAGACGTTGTAGACGAACTCGCCGGTGTCGATGGCGTTGCGCGCGGTGTCTTTCATCGTCCCGTCCTGGTGGTCGGTGGCGGTAAAGACCACGACGGGCGGGTCGACGGACGCGGGCGTCACGAAACTGTAGGGTGCGACGTTGTCCTGACCGTCCTCGCTCGTCGTCGAGATCCACCCGACCGGTCGGGGCGTCACCAATCGACCGAGCGTGACGAACAGCTCGTAGCCACCGAGGTCGTCCGGTTCGAGTTCGACAATAGAGTGGTCACCACCGAGACCCTGCTGTTCTGATTCCATATCTCTGCTATGCATCCCAGTACTGGAAAACGTTCCCCCTCGATATACGGGGATATTTTGTCTCAAATCTGATACCTTCATGGTCGATAATCCGGGATTGGGTGGAAAACGGTTTAGTCCGGTCTGGCGAAACGGACGGTATGGTCCGACGCGTGACGGTCCTGGCAGGATTGCTGGTGGTGTTGGGAGCGTTGTCGACAGTCATCCTGGGAGCCGTGTTCGGCACGATATTCTTCGCGATCACGGTCGCGTACGTGCTCTATCCACTCCGGGAGGGACTCGTCGATCGTGGATTCGGGCGGCGAACGGCGGCAGCAGTGAGCACGACCCTGGCGTTCGTCGCGGTTGCGCTGGTCGTGTTGCCGGTCGTGATCGTCCTCTACGTGCGACGGAGCGATCTGACCGCGTTGTTGGAGACGGTGCCGGACGAGGTGACCCTCGAGGGCGCGGGGATGACCTACACGCTCACCTTGGGGGAAATCAGTTCACAGGCCGCAGAAGTCGGTGAGTCGCTTGCGATCTCGATCGCCGGCTCGACACCGGCGCTGGGATTCAAGTTCTTCCTGTTCGTGCTGCTGGTGTACGCGCTGCTGGTCAAATCGGACGAGGTCACCAGCGCGCTGTTGCGTCCGATCCCTCGGGAGTATCACGGCGTCGTGATGGCCTTGCACGAGCGGCTGCGAGCGACGCTGTACGCGATCTACGTGCTCCAGGCGGCGACCTCGCTCGGGACGTTTCTCGTCGCGTTCGTCCTGTTCTGGGCACTCGGATACGAACCGGCGTTCTCGCTGGCAGTCGTCAGCGGGATCCTCCAGTTCGTTCCGATCATCGGGCCGAGCGTGCTCGTGGTGGCGATCGCCGGGTTCGAGGTCGCCGCCGGGAACACGACCGGCGCGATCGTGGTCACCGTGCTCGGACTCGTCCTGATCGGATTTCTGCCCGACGCGCTCATCCGACCGCAGCTGGCCGCGCTCACGGCAAAGATGCCGGGGAGCCTCTACTTCATCGGCTTCGTCGGTGGCATCCTCTCGATCGGCGTCGTCGGCGTCATCGCCGGTCCCGTCGTGGTGGGGCTACTGGCCGAGGTCGGTACGTTGCTGGCCGACGAGCGCCATCCGCACCTGAGTGATTATCGCAGCGAGTCCTGACGGGGCTACGACTCCACCAGCGCCGTCTCGAGGAGTTGCATCGGGTGTTTGACCTCGTATCCGGTGCCGTGTTCGATCTGGGCGCTGCACATCGGACACTCCGTCAGCGCGACCTCGCCCGGGGCCTCCTCGAAGGCCTCGAACATCTCCGCGCCGATCTCCATCGAGTCGTCGTACTTCTCGTCTTTCCAGCCGTACGTGCCGGCCAGGCCACAGCAGACGTCGCCCGTGTCGTCGAGTTCGACGCCGTCGACGTCCGCGAGGAGTTCGGTGACGATCCCCTCGACGCCCATGACCTCGCCGTGACAGGGGGCGTGGTAGGTCATCGCCGGGAAGTCGACGTCGGCACCGGCGAGTTCGGCTTCGAGGTCCTCGTTGACCCGGAGGTACTCGACCGCGTCGAACATGTGTGCGGCGACCTCGTCGACCCCGTCGATGTCGAACAGTTCGGGGTACTCCTTGCGCAGGGCCATCGAACAGGAGGTGCAGGTCGCGATCAGATCGTAGCCGTCCTCAACGAGCGCGCCGAAGGTGTCGACGTTGCCCTCGGCGACCCCGCGGGCGTCCTCAAGCATCCCGTTCGCGAACATCGGCGTGCCACAGCAGCTCTGTTCGGGCACCGCGATCTCGTAGCCCAGCGACTCGTAGAGCCGGACCATCGACTTGGCGACCTCGGTCTGGTGGTAGTTGGCGTAACAGCCGTGGAAGAACGCGACCTTCTTGTCCTCGCCGGTCTCGCCGCGTGCCTCGCGGGCTTCGCGAGCCCGTTCGGCCGAGGTGGCGTCGCCGCCGCGGTCGCTCCACCAGCCGCGGAACGTCTGGGTTGCGAAATCGGGGAACGAGCGCTCGCTCGGGAAGCCGAGCAGCTTCTCGTTGAGCCAGCGCGTCGCCCCGAGCCCGAAGACGGCGTTCGAGATCCGGGGCATCATACTCCCGAGTTTCCCCAGCGTGCCGTAGTTGGCCAGCATCTTGTTGCGGAGGAACTCCCGGGAGGCGTGGCTCATCTGGTTGTCGACGTAGTTCGCCCGGGCGACGTTGTGCATCTGCCCCAGCGGCACGTCGTTCGTACAGGCGGTATCACACCGCATGCAGTTCAGACACTTGTCGACGGACTCGTCGAACTCGATGTCGCCCTTGCGGGTGAGCCGCCACTGTTCGGGCCCCTGGAACTTCGGCCCCGGGAAGTCCTCGTTGACTTCCGCAACCGGACAGACCGTCTCGCAGTTGCTGTTCTTGTCACACTTGTCGACTCCCGGACGGAGGTCCATCTCCGTCGCGTCCGGGAACAGATCCACGGGATCGAACGTCTCGGATTCTGCTTGTTTGCTCATATCAACTCACCTGCCTCACTGCCGGCCACGTACCCTGTGGCCAGCGAGACGCCACTGCCGGATTTCTCGGTGGCGAAGTCGTAGCCGCCGATCACGTTGCCGGCGGCACGAAGGTTCTCGAACTGTGCGTCCTCGCCCGCGACCGGGCGCAGGTCCTCGTCGACGGAGACGCCGAACTCGGTGTAGGCGTGATCGCCCCAGACGTCGTCCTCGAACCACTCGTAGCGGTCGTCGGGGTGCTCGACCGGCAGGCCGAAGATCGACTCCTCGACGCCGCCCCGGTCGGACTCGATCCCACCGCCGACGGGGCCGCCAGTCGCCAGCACGTACTGCTGGGCCTCGTAGGCAACCTCCGAGCCCATCCGGTCCATGAGCACCTGTTCGACCCGGCCGCCGTCGGCATCGTAGTCGACGATCGGGTTGCCCGACGTGATCCGGACGCCGGCGTCCTCGGCCGCGTCGTAGAGGGCGTCTTCCAGCCGCAATCCCGGGAGACTCGGCGGCCCGGTGGGCACTTCGAAGACGTCGACGCCGAGCCGGTCCTGTAACTCCGTCCGGACGACCTCGTGACGAGAGTCGCCCAGCACCGCCGGGAAGCCGACGCGGCGCTCGTCTTCGAGGACGGCCTCGACGCGGTCGGCAAGCACTTCCCGAACGGTCCCGTCGTCGACCGACTCGTCGCGATCGAGTGCCCGGGCGTAGCGGGTCACGTCCGCGTCCTGCGGGAACGATTTGGGGAAGCGGACAGTCTCGCCGCGCACGTCGAAGGGGACGCCGGCGGCCGACAGGTGGTCGGCGGCCATCGGCGCGTCGAAGCCGGTGACGCTGTCGATGCCGACAAGCAGCATGTCCCGGTCGTCGCTGACGAGTCCCGGGGCGGCCGAGCGCGGGTATCGTGCCGTCGGTTTGACCGAGCCGGCGTGGGTCGCTACCAGCGCGTTCGCCTCCGAGTGGTTCCCGAGGTAGTCGTCCCCGACGGCATCGTCGAACAGCGCCAGCCCCTCGCGGACGGCGTCGGCCCCGACCTTGCTGTAGGGATGCTCGGCGGGGAGTTCCGCGAGCGCGTCGTACGGATCGGCACGCGGCGCGTCGTCGCCCGGTGCGTAGCCGAGCACGTCGACGAGACCGCTCGCGTTCCCGAGCGTGCTCTGCTTGTAGGTGACCAGCCGCGTGCGTGCGCCCGTCTCCGCGGCCGCGATGGCGCTCGTGAGACCGGCGATACCGCCACCGATCACCAGCACGTCGTCTTCAATCGCCATCGGACTCACCCCCGTCGGCCACGGCACGACCAGCGTCGAACGACTCGAAGTCGACGCTGACGTCTGTGGGGTCGCGATCGCGGTTCATCGTACTCGCGTGCAGCGCGTGGTTGAGCGTCGCCTGATCCAGTTGCTCGCCCCAGAGGGCGTGGCGCTGGCCCTTCCAGCGCTCCTGGTACAGTTCTTCGAGCGCGGCCCGAGCGGCCGCCTCGCCGTACTCGGGATGGAGCTCCGCGGCGAGTCGATGCGAACAGTTCCCCCCCTGGCAGGTCCCCATCGACGCGCGGGTCTGCTGGCGCACCGAGTTGAGGTCAGTGCCGGCGCTCTCGATGGCGTCCTGGACCTCGGCGCGGGTCACGCCCTCGCAGTCACAGACGACGGGATTGGGGTCGGCCCCCGAAAGCACGTCGTCGTATCGGCTGCCGAGTCGCTGTTTGTTGCGTCGGGCCAGCGGCGACCGCAGGCCGTAGCGGTCCATCGCGTCCGAGAGGATCGCCCCGTCTTCACTACCCGGAAGCGGTTCGTCGGCGGTCCGACACTCGGCGTCGACGCCGAGCAGCTCACAGACGTGATCGGCGGTGGCCTCGGCCATCTTCCGGTAGGTGACGAACTTGCCGCCGACGATCGTCGAGAGGCCGTCGAGCCCGTCGCGTTCGGTGTGGTCGAGCAGGAAGTAGTCTCGCGTGACCTGCTCGGTATCTTCAGTCCCAGTTCCCGGCGGCTCGTACAGCGGGCGGACCCCCCAGTACGAACGCAGCGTTCTGGACTCCTCAAGGATCGGCGCCATCTTCGACATCTCCTCGATGAGGAAGTCGACCTCCGTTTTCTCCTCGGGAAAGTCCTCCGGGTCCTCGACCTCTTCGTCAGTCGTCCCGAGGATCGCCGTCGTCTCGTGGGGGACGATGATGTCGGCGTTGCCCCGGGGCTTGCAGCGGTTGATCACCATGTCGACCTGTCGGACGTTCATGATCGTCATGACGCCTTTCGACGGAATGACCTCGACGTCGACGCCGGCCATCGCGCCGATCTCGCCGGCCCACGCCCCCGCGGCGTTGACGACGTGGTCGGCGTAGATCTCCTCGGTTTCGCCGGCAGCGCCGTGGACACGGCTCCCCGAACCGGACTTGTGCTCGACCTCGACGCCGACGACCTCGCCGTCCTCGGTCAGGAGATCGGTCACTTCCGAGTGGGTCTCGATCCGGGCTCCGTGGTTCTCCGCGCTGACGGCGTTTGCGACACAGAGACGGAAGGGGTCGATCGCCCCGTCCGGCACGTGTATCGCTCGTTCGAGGTCCTCCGAGAGGTACGGCTCCATCTCCAGAACCTCCTCGGCGGACAGTACCTCGGCGGGAATGTCGCACTCACGGCACCCCTCTAGTTTCTGCTGGAAGTACTCGTCGTCGTCCTCGGGCATCTGGACGAACAGGCCGCCGGTCATCTCGACGCAGTGAGAGGCGATGTCCCGGAGGATCCGATTCTCCGTCATGCAGTCTTCCGCGCTGTGCTGGTCCGTGACGGCGTACCGGCCACCGCTGTGGAGCATCCCGTGCATCCGGCCGGACGTCCCGTGGGTCAGGTTCCCCTTCTCCAGGAGGGTCACGTCGATCCCGCGCATCGCGAGATCGCGGGCGGTCCCGACGCCGGTCGCGCCGCCCCCGATGACAATCGTCGATGGTTCACTCATCGGTTCTCGTCGGGGCTTGGTAATCACCCCACTTTAGTTTACGTGCGCTACCCCAGTTAGTGGTAAAGAATTGTATTGAACATAATCGACTGTTTCGTAGGGGCAAGAGATCGCGCAAAGAGTATTTTCGGCGTTTCGTCGGCCGATTGTTGAGTTATCTCCGATCACGGCCAGAGTGGTTGTGTCTGAATAGTACACAACCACGCTATCGGACCATCTTCGTGGCGAATGGCGACAGTCATCACAACAGCCTCCAACAGAGACGGGACGTAGTTGTGGACAACAGCACTAGACTGTCTGCTGCCAGTCCATGGGGTATACGACACGAGATGGCGGCCGTTTTCAGCGTGTCACGGCCGGCGGTCACCGAGGTCAGTCGATCGCCATCACCGGTTGTGGCTCGTAGGGGGCGTCCAGATAGTTCATCTCCGAGTCGGTCAGATCGATCTCCAGGGCTTCGACGGCCTCTTCGAGGTGTTGGATACTCGTCGTGCCGACGATCGGAGCGGTGACGTATTCGTTTTCGAACTGCCAGGCCAGCGCGATCTGTGCCATCGTGACGCCTTTCTCTTCGGCCAGTTCCTGAACGCGCTCGTTGATCTCCTTGCCGCCGCCCTCGACGTACTCGGGGGTGGGGTTGTGGTAATTCTCGGGATCGCCACGCTCGGTCGCCTCGAGTCGATCGAACGGCCGTGCGAGAAAGCCCTGTCCGAGCGGCCCCCACGGAATTACGCCCATGTTTTCTCGTTCGGTGATCGGCAGAAGGTCACGCTCGTCCTCCCGATAGGCGGGGTGGTAGTGGTTTTGCATCGTCTCGAAGCGGGGCAGGTCGAGCCGTTCGGCCGTCCGCAGTCGCTCGGCCAGCTGGTGGGCCCACATCGAGGAGGTTCCGATATGGCGAATCTTCCCCCGTGAGATCAGATCGTCCATCGTTCGCAGGGTCGTCTCGATGGGCGTCTCCGGGTCGACGCGGTGGGTCTGATAGAGGTCGATCGTCTCCATACCGAGCCGATCGAGGCTGTGTTGGAGTTCCTGTTCGATCGTCTTCCGGGAAAGGCCGTCGGCATTCGGATGGGATTCGCCGTAGGAAAAGCGGACCTTGGTGGCGACGACCTGCTCGTCGCGATCGTACTCGCCCAGCACGTCGCCGAGAATTGCCTCGCTCTCACCGTTCGAGTAGACGTTGGCAGTGTCGAAGAAGTTCACGCCCAGATCGATGGCTCGCTCGATCAGCTCGCGCGCGTCGTCGCCATCGAGCATCCAGGGTTCGCCGGTCCCGAAGCTCATACAGCCCAGTGCGATCTTGCTCACGGACATCCCCGTGCTCCCGAGAGTGGTATACTCCATACCACTCCGATTCGAGTAAGAACGGTATCAGCGTTGGGGCAAGGGTTCACGGGGCCGGAGCTGAGCGACCAGCGGCGGACGGTGAAAACGCCGTGAGTGGAGGGTGGTAACAGCCGTCCGAGCGATCCTAGAACCCCGTCAAGCTTAAATGCCCCTCAGGCGAAGCGGGGAACAGTCAGATGGCGAAAGTAGAGATCAACGTACCGGAGCACCTGGAGATGCAGATCGCCCAGCTCGTCGAGAAAGGCGAGTTCCTCAACCGCGAGGAAGCGATCGAAGACCTGCTCTCGACAGGACTGAAAGCGTACAAAACCAGCGGGCCGATCGACGAAGACGAGGAGCCCGGACTGGAAGACGACGGGATGATGGGCCACGACGACGAGTACGTGTTCTAAGGTCATCGAGGATATCTTTGGCCGAGTACAGTATTCAGATTGGTCGACAATCGTGGAACGGCTGGGGATTGTGGCTGAATCCCGATTGAACAGCAGTCTGGTAGTCCCTGCCGGGCAATCCTTAAGCCGTCGTCTATCCAATTGGAGTACACGAATGCACAAAGACGAGCTCTTAGAACTCCACGAGCACATGGTCACCATCATGGAGTACTTCCGCGAACAGGACCACGTCAAAGACGGGCTGTTCGATCCATACGAGGAGCTTGATGTCACGCCGGCGGACGTCCACAAGTCCAAAAGCGAGCACAAACACGCCGTGTTCGTGCTCGGGAACGCCCTGGCCACCGCGATGAGCGAAGACGAGTTCTCCGACGCCGGTCGCATCGGCAAGCGCATGCAGGAACTGGCCGAAGACGCCGAATCGAAGATCTAGAACTCCGGTTCTCGCTCAGTCACGAACGCGGTGACGCCCTCGTGGAAGTCGTCTGTATCGGCCAGTCGGGACGCCGTTTCGAGTTCTCGATCCAGTGTCCGCCGTAGATCGACGTGCTCCGCACGG
The DNA here is from genome assembly GCF_017094465.1 of Halapricum desulfuricans. Taxonomy (NCBI): domain Archaea; kingdom Methanobacteriati; phylum Methanobacteriota; class Halobacteria; order Halobacteriales; family Haloarculaceae; genus Halapricum; species Halapricum desulfuricans. The sequence continues at coordinate 403,440 of NZ_CP064791.1, read as the reverse complement.
AGGAGATTCTTCGCGGCGATCAGCGCGTCACGAGGGCCGGTCGACAGCGTCGCCAGCAGCGACACGAGCTCGTCCTCGAAGGTCTCGACCGGGTGGACGTCGGTGAACAGCCCCAGTTCGGCCGCCCGCTCGGCGCCGACCAGCTCTCCCGTGTACAACAGCTGTAACGCGGTGTCGGGGGCGACGATCCGCGGGAGAAGGTACGTCGCCCCGGCGGTCGCTGCGAGCCCGAACCGACGGAACCCGAATCCAATCGCACCCCTAGCGCTGGCGATCCGGAGATCACAGGCCAGCGCGAGCGCCGCCCCCGCGCCGAAGGCCGCCCCCTCGACGGCAGCGACGGTCGGCAACGGGCACTCGTAGACGGCAGCGACGGCGTCGCCGACCGCTTCGAGGCGGTCTCGCCAGGCCGCCCCGTCGAGCTCGCCACGAGCGCGGCCAACGTGTGCGCCGACGTCACCGCTGGCACAGAACGTCTCGCCTTCGCCCCGGAGGAGCACACAGCGGGCGTCGCTGTCTTCCAGTCCGGTGATCCCATCGGCGAGTTGCGTCGCGGTCTCGGCCGTGAGCGCGTTGCGTCCGTCGGGGTTCGCGAGCGTGCAGATCACGACCCGTTCGGAGCGCTCGACCTCGACAGTCATGCTTCGGTGATCGTGCCAGGCTGGCAAAAGCATTGGCAGCGAGCGAGCGCGCGGTAGCCCACGAGCGTGCGGGATCGACGCCCCAACAGTTTGGCGGTGCTTTCAGAAGGGCGCGGGACGATAGAGCGGTATGCGCATTCACTGGCATCGACGTGACCTCCGGGTGGCCGACAACCGACCACTGGTCGAGGCCGACGCGGACGGGCCGATCGTCCCGGTGTTCGTCTTTGACCGGAACGTGCTCGAACAGGCCGGACCGCCACGGGTCGCGTTCATGCTCGACGCGCTCGGATCGCTGCGCGAGGCGTACCGGTCGCGAGGGAGCGACCTGCTGATCCGCGAGGGTGACCCTCGCGAGGTGCTGCCCGACCTCGCCGAGCGGTTCGACGCTGACGCGGTCACCTGGGCCCGGGACTACTCCGGACTCGCTCGCGAGCGCGATACCGACGTTCGGCAGGCACTGGACGCGGTCGGGGTCGCCCGCGAGGCCGTCCACGACGCGGTCTGTCACGAACCCGGCGCGATCCGCACGAACGACGGCGACCCCTACTCGGTGTTCACCTACTTCGGCCGCAAGTGGCACGACCGTGAGAAACACCCCACGGTCGATCCGCCCGATCGAGAGCAGCTGGCCGATATCTCCGACGACGAGCCGGTCCCGACGCTCGATGAACTAGGTTTCGAGGAACCGGAAGCCGCGATTCCGCCCGCGAGCACCGCCGAAGCGCGCGAGCGTCTCGAGGAGTTCTGTGAGGACGACATCTACCGCTACGAGGAGCGCCGGGACTACCCCGCCGAGGCGTGTACCTCGCGGCTCTCGGCGCACCTGAAGTTCGGCACGATCGGGATCCGGGAGGTGTACGAGTCGACCGAGGGGGCCAAACGCGGCGTCGACGGGGATCGACTCGAATCAGTCGAGGAGTTTCAGGACCAGCTAGCCTGGCGAGAGTTCTACACGCAGGTGCTGTATTTCAACCCCGAGGTCGTCACCGAGAACTACAAAGAGTACGAGCAGGAGATCGACTGGCGGGAAGACGAGGACGCCATCCAGGCCTGGAAAGCGGGGCGAACGGGCTATCCGATCGTCGACGCGGGGATGCGCCAGCTACGCGAGGAGGCGTATATGCACAACCGCGTGCGGATGATCGTCGCCTCCTTTCTGACGAAGGATCTGCTGGTGGACTGGCGGGTGGGCTACGAGTGGTTCCGGGAGAAACTGGTCGATCACGACACCGCAAACGACAACGGCGGCTGGCAGTGGGCGGCCTCGACGGGGACCGACGCCCAGCCGTACTTCCGGATCTTCAACCCGATGACACAGGGCGAGCGCTACGATCCCGACGCCGAGTACATCAAACGCTACGTGCCCGAACTCCGAGAGGCTGACCCGGAGATCATCCACTCCTGGCACGAGGCGTCGCTCACCCAGCGACGAAACGCAGCCCCGGAGTATCCGGATCCGATCGTCGATCACAGCGAGCGAAGAGAGGCGGCGATCGAGATGTTCGAGACGGCACGCGGGGAGAGCTAGACGATCGCCGACCAGACCGGCGCGACGAACTGGAAGAGACTGAGATAGCCGACGTACAGCAACGCGAGCACGGAGGCACCGATCGCGCCCTTCGGGGCGTCCAGATCGACGCCACGTCGGAGTTCAGCGTTGCGAGCCTCGAACTCGAAGAAGTCCGTGATGAACAGCCCGACAATCAGCGTCGAGGCGACGATCCCGCCGTGCTGGTCGAGCGTCGTATAGTAGAACACAGTGAGTACCAGTGCGACGTTCGAGGCGACGTGCAGGGGATGGCGCGACAGGCGCTCCGTGTCGTCGCCGGCCTCGCTGACGTGTTTGCGATGTGCGAGCAGCCGCGTGACGACGTTGACGACCAGGAGACCGAGCAGGAGGTACTCGACGGTCCCCGCCCCGCCGAGCACGGCGTCGACGGCGCCGAGCGGCCCGGGGAGCTGATAGGCTGGCGCTGACATGTGCGCATCTGCGAGCCAGGCGCATATTAAGATGTTTCTACCGGCGAACCTTCCCGGGGAGAGCCCTCGACCCCCGCAAAGCAGGACTGACTCTCCGGAACGCGGTAGAGTCGGAGCGCGTCGACGACGCCGATCGTGATCGGCGTCAGCGGCGGGACCCGGCCCACGTCTCGATCGTCGACCAGCAGCGTGACGCCGGCTTCCTCGCGGGCGACCCGTCCGTCGAGAACCGGACCGCGATCGGGGACCGGCACGACCCACTGGTCGAGCGAGGTGGCGAACGCGGCCACGGGGACGACCGCCGCCGCCCGCGTCTCCGGCGCGAACACTGGGGCGTCGAGTCGGCGGGCGTACCCACTGGTGCCGCCAGCGGTCGCGAGCACGAACCCGTCGGCGCGGAACTGTGCGATCCGGTCGGTGGGGGTTTCGAGTTCGAACTCCGAGATGTGGGCCGCCTCCTCGGTGACGAGCATCACGTCGAACAACGCCCGCCCGCGGCGCTGTCCGTCGATATCGGCCCCGAAGACGGGGAGTTCGAGTTCGCTCGCACGGCCGTCCCGGACGCTATCGAAGGCAGCGTCGAGACGGTCGCGGGGCACCGATCGGACGCCGGTTCCCGCATCGACCGGCAAGATTGGGGTCGAACACCCTTCTCGGGCGAGTTCCAGCAGTGCGGACTCGCCGACCGCGACGACGACGTCCGCGGCGTCTCTATCGGGGACTGCCGCCGCGTCCGCGGGCGCATCGACTCCGTCGCCGACGACGTGGACGCGACCGACACCTGCCAGGTCGTCGCTCATATGTCGGGGGTGGGTGAGGGTGGCAAAAAAGCCACCGCACCGGGACGGGATCGACACGCACGGGCGTCCGCCCGGAAATCGCGCTCACTGCTCACTGGAAAGGATCTCCTCGACAGCGTCCCGGTCGACCGTCCCGGACGCAGTTCGGGGCAGTTCGGCGGCGACGGCAATCGTCTTCGGGACCTCGAAAACGGCCAGGCGGTCCCGGCAGTGTGCCTCGACCGTCTCGGGCTCGACGCCCCCGACGACCAGCGCGGCGACGCGCTCGCCCCACTCCGGATCGGAGAGGCCGACGACCGCGGCGTCCTCGACATCCGGGTGCTTGCGGATGGCTGCCGCCACCGTCTCGGGATCGACGTTCTCGCCGCCGGAGACAATCCGATCGCCGCGTCGCCCCTCGATCCAGAGCCGCCCGTCGGCATCTCTGTAGCCTAGATCGCCCGTGTGCAGTCCAGCCTCGTCGAACGCTTCAGCGGTCCGGTCCTCCTCGAGATATCCGGGCGTCACCGTCGGGCCAGAGACGACGAGTTCGCCGACTTCGCCTGACTCGGCAGGCCTGTCGTCGGCGAGTATTCGGACAGTCGTGTTGACCAGCGGCTGGCCGACCGAGCCCGGGTGCACGGCCGCCTGCTCGGGGCGCGCAGTAGCGATCTGGGAGGCCGTCTCGGTGGTCCCGTAGGTCGGGGAGACGGGAACGTCCCGATCGATCGCGCGATCGAGCAACGACTCCGAAGCCCGTGCACCCCCGAGCAGTACCGTATCGAGAGCGGCCGGCGGCTCCCACCCCGCATCGAGCATCCGGTCCAGCATCGTCGGAACCAGCGAGACACCGGTGATCGTCCTTTCGTCGATGACCGCCCCGGTCACCTCGGCGTCGAACTCGCGCTGGACGACCAGCGTGGTGCCGTACAGGGCAGTCCGGACGATCGGCGCGAGCCCGCCCATGTGATACATCGGGAGACAGCACAGCCACCGATCGTCGGGCGCGACGCCGAGCCGGTACGCCGAGGCCTCGGCGCTGGCCAGCAGGTTCCGGCGGGTCAGCCTGACGCCTTTCGGTTCGCCCGTCGTCCCCGAGGTGAACATGATCACCGCGAGGGCGTCGGGATCGCGACTGATCGGGACGAAGCCCTCGGGATCGGCGTCGGGAAGTTGTCGGACCTCGGCGGTCCCGGCTGTGTCGTCAGGTCGGTCGACCGAGACCGTCGTCCCAACGTCGAGTTCGCGGGCCGCCTCGGCGGTCTCGGCCCCGCAGATCAGCACGTCCACGGCCGCGCGCTCGGCCTGGGCGGCCAGCGCGTCGGTCGGCTTCTCGACGTTCAGCGGGACGAGCACGCCGCCGAGGCGGGCGACAGCATGGACGAGCCGGACGAACACGGGACGAGTGGGGAGCACGAGTCCGACGCGCGTCCCCAGCGAGACGCCGATCGACTCCAGGCCGGCCGCGAGTTCGTCGATCCCGCTGTCGAGTTCCCGGACGGTCCACTCCCGGCCGGTGTCGGCATCGATCAGCGCGGTCCGATCGGGCGTCGTCCTCGCCCGGTGGGTCAACAGATCGTAGCGGGGCCAGCGGTCGGTCACGGCTCCACCTCCACGCCGAGCCCCGGCGATTGCGGGACGGCGATCGTCCCGTCTGCGACTGGACACGGATCGGGCCAGAGATCCTCGGCCAGCCGGTCGGCCGTCGCCAGGCCACAGGCCCGCACGTCGGGAATAGCGGCGGCGACGTGAACCGCGGCAGTCCGGGCGATTACCGCGTCGACAGTCGTCGTCACGACCGGTTCGACCCCGCGCTCGCGGGCGCGCATCGCCAGCGTGTGGGCGTTTCCCGGCCCGCCGAGGACCATCGGCTTGAGGACCAGCACGTCCGCGGCGTCTGCGTCGAGAACCTCCCCGACCGTGTGCTCGGCCAGGCCCTCGTCGATGGCGATATCGACGCCCATCTCTCGCAACTCGCGGTGGCCGGCCAGATCGTCGGCGGCCAGCGGCTGTTCGACGTAGGAGACGCCCGCGCTCGCGAACGCTTCGAGAGCCTCGCGAGCCGTCTCGCGGTCGTAGGCGGCGTTGGCGTCCGCCCGCAGTGCGACGCCCTTGTCAACGGCCTCGCGGACGGCCCGGAGCCGCCGACCGTCCTCGGCGACCGATCGCGCGCCGACCTTGCACTTCAGTGCCTCGAAGCCCGCTTCGACTGCCTCCTCGGCGGCTTCGACAGTCTTTTCGACCGGCGCGTCGCCGATCGTCGCGTTCACCGGCACCGACGAGACCGTCCCCACATCGGCGTCGAACCACTGATACAGCGGGACGTCGTCAGCGCGGGCGTCGGCGTCCAGCAACGCGGTCGCGAAGCCATGGCGCGCAGCGGGCGTCTCGGCGGCATCGAGTTCGAGTAGCGCCGCCCCGTGACCCGAGCCGTCGCGTTCGCTGGCGTCTTCGTCGGCGGCCGCGGCCGCGCGATCGAGGGCCTCGCGACATGCCTCGATCGACTCCGTCCAGCCCGGTAGCGGTGTCGCCTCGCCGACGCCCCGCTGGCCGCGGTGGCGGTAAGTGACGGTGAATCCCTCGCGGGCGTCGATCGTCCCCGCGGCCGTCGCGAGCGGATCGGCCAGCTCAAGCGCGAACGGGTCGATATTCATGCTGCCAGCCCCACGGCAAACAGCAGAGCGTGTGCGATCATCGCCTGGCCGGTGCTTTCAAGCGCCGGGTTGAGCGCCTCGCCGCTCGTCTCTGTCAGGACCGTCTTCGTCACGCGGGCCGCGAGCGGCAGCGACAGCAACGGTGCCAGCGCAGGCAGGCCGTATTCTGGCTCGAGTGCGAAGATCACTGGAACGGTATAACCCATTCCCATCAGCAGGAGGTACTCGGCGCGTGCGCCGCGATAGCCGAGGATGACCGCCAGCGTCCGCTTGCCGGTCTCGCGGTCGGTCTCGATGTCGCGGATGTTGTTGACGACGAGCACGCACGTCGAGAGCGCGGCCGCCGCGAGACTTGCAACGACCGCGTCGACGGTGACGCTCCCCGTCGGCAGCCCCAGCGGGAACAGCCCCACGGCGGCCATGTTCTCGACGGCCTGGACGTAGTAGGTACCCGTGACGGCGATGACACCGAAGTAGACGAACACGAACAGATCGCCCAGCCCGCGGTAGCCGTAGGGGTAGGGACCGCCGGTGTACAGCACTCCGGCGACGATCGAGGAGAGGCCGACGACGAGGATCGGCACGCCGCCGATCGCGACCAGGTAGACGCCGACGAGCACGGCCAGTCCGTAGGTGGCGATCATCGCCTGCTTGACGCGCTCGGGTTCGATCAGCCCGCCCGCGGTGACGCGGGTGAACCCCTCGCGATCCTCGGTGTCCGCCCCCTTGACGGCGTCGTAGTAGTCGTTGGCGAAGTTGGTCCCGATCTGGATCAGTAGCGCGCCGACCAGCGCCGAAAGCGCGGGCAGGAGCGCGAAGACGCCGGCGTGGATCGCCAGCCCGACGCCCACGACGACCGGCGCGGTGCCGGCGGGCAGCGTCTGTGGCCGGGCGGCCATCAGCCAGGCCTTCCGCCGGGAGACGTCTGCAGTACTCATTGCCGGCGTGTTAGGGCGGTGCCGTCAAAGCCGCTGTGGATCTCCAGCACAGAATTCGAAGCGGCGTACGCTGGGTGCGCTCTCGTGCACGCCTGTACCCGTGCGAGGGGTAACGAGCGAAGGATGGAGAGAGCGTCCCTCCTCACCGTGACTCAGCATCTATTCAACACAGCAAAGAGAACCACATCCTGAGAGAAAGAGACAGTCCAGGAACGGCACAAGTGGCGACAGAATAGATGAGTCCTGCTCGCCGAGATGGGTTGAATTGACCGCATAACAATACGAACCTGCGAGCGGGCGGCTTCGTCGCCCGCGAGCAAATGACGAGAGAGCTCCGCTCTCTCGAACCACCCGACGACGAGATTCTCTCGCTGAATCAAGATAGATCTGTTCTTGGCCTCCTATCGAGACGTTCTGAACGCGTGTCTCGACCCGATCCAAACCATCTCGGATCGAAGAAACGTCTGTGATAGATTGTAGAAATTTGAACGTATTGATGTAAAACTACTACTAAAAATAGGTGAATTTATATGGCCGTATGACGAGTGGCATACTATGGCAACTCGTCCGCGGAGCCCGTCTAATAGACAGATAAGACAGCTGTCGAGTGTGTCGATGTCTTCGGCGAACGTATCACAGACGGGGGCCCCCTCACAATCCCGGGTGGGAAAGCATGGCAACTGAACCGAGCAACTGGTCAGAAACTGCCTCTCGAACAGGCTCAGTGAATCGGATCGCCGGATGGTCAGTGGCGCAATTAAGAAGAGTGTGGAAAGCACTGGAGTACAGTTCGGCGTACCTCGCTGTTCTGGCAGCACTGGAGGTACTCATGGTTCAGCTCCTGCTGTCGCTCCCGCTGAGTCCAGCGCCCGCCGTTGTCGGGTTACTAACTTTTGCCATCTACGCAAGCGATCGGTTGGCGGACCTCAGTACCGATGCAGCGTCGAACCCACAGCGGACTGCGTTCGTCCGACAGTACCACGGCGTGCTGTACGTATTCGCAGCCATTGCCTACGGTGGCGCTGTCGCACTGTCCGTCCTGGGCGGCCCCATTGCGCTCGCGATCAGCCTCGTCCCGGGAGTCGCTTGGGTGTCGTACGCCCTCGGTCGGGTCCCCGTCGTCGAGACACCGTTCAGGAGATTGAAGGACGTTCTCGTCGTCAGTTCAGCGACCATCGCGGTCGCATGGTCGCTAACGATCGTCTTCCTCCCGATCGCGTTCGCAGGCGCAGCGATTACCCCGACTGCGTGGATCGTATTCGGCTATTTAACCCTTGGAACGTTCATCTGTAGCGAAATTTCGAACGTTCGGGATATCGAAAGTGACCTCGAGAGCGGCGTTTCGACGCTCCCGGTCGCTGTTGGGGTCGCCCGGACCAGGCACGTGCTCTATGGCATCGCTTCCCTCATTGCGGCGATGATCGGGCTGGCCACGAGTAGTGGACACCTGACCATCGCCTCGGCAGTTTTTCTCTCCACCGGACTGCTCAGTCTGGTCGGAATCATCGCGCTCTTGGGCCGGGTCGAGAACGAGCGATTCTTGTCCGTCGCTGGTGAATTCACTCGGATGCCCGTATTAGGAGGACTGATTCTCGCCTCGTACGTGCTGTAGCCGAACCGAGCTAAAAGCACACCTCGCCGACGGTATCCCGTCATCACGGCTCATCCTGGGCGATCTCGGTGCTCACTTACGGAATCACTGGACTGCCACGCTACTCCCCATCCGTCGGGCGCGTACCCTCCTGCAGGGGCGGAGAGCCTTCCGTCTTATCGGGCTCGTGATATCGTGGAACTTCGACAGTGACAATCAATCCTGTTGGGTTGTTGTTTTCGAACGTAATCTCCCCGTCGGCGATTGCCGTCCCCCAGATGATGATCGCAAGTCCGAAGCCAGTCCCGTGCTCGAGCGGCGTTTCTTTGCCTTCTTTGAGTAGCGCGAGTTCTTGGTCGTCGATTCCGGGACCGTTATCCGCAACGGTAATCCGCGCCTGTTCTTCCGTCGTGTGGGTGTCGATCCAGATGCGAGGATCGGAGTTCGTATTGTGCTCGGCGGCGTTCTCGAGGAGGTTGATGAATACATTCTCCAGGACGCTACTAACGTAGATTGGCTCTCTGTGTAGATCAGTCTCGATCGTCACGTCCGGATATTGGTCTCGTATCGTTGAGACGCAACTGTTCAGGCATCTCTCAAGCGACATACCTTGCATCCTGTCTCTACTATGTTCGAACATCTCGAGAATCGTCCGAGCCTTCTGGCTTATGTCCTCGATCTCCAGGGCGTTTTCCTGAATGGTTTTCGCCGCAGCCTTACTGTTATGTTTGGCCAGAAACTCCGATTTCCCGATAATCACCTGTGTATTCGTACGAACATTGTGTCGAAACACCCGATTGAGAACCTCCAGCCGCTGCTGCTGTTGGATATGCTCGCTTATATCATGGAGCGTGATTATCCAGCCGGTCGTCTGATCACGGAAATTGGTGAGTTTATTCACCGAGATGTCGTAGGCCGCAATCGTATCCTCGGGTCGGAATATCAATCGGCTAGACTGCTTCCCGAGAATGGTATTGATATGTGGAATGAACTCTCCGATATGAGTACCGAGTATCTCACTCGAACGCCTGTTGAGTATCTGTTCAGCCTGCGCGTTCATTTTCACGATGTTCTTTCGGCTGTCGACGACGATCGCACCGTTTTGCATCCGTTCGAAGACCGTGAAACGCGCTTCTCTGATCGGTGCCGGATTCGCTTCGAAGAGCTGAAATCGAGTTATTGCGCCGAGATATGCAACGCCGGAGACAGCGAATGCCGCAGGCGTCGGATCGATGCCGGCGGTCGGAAACGCCCCGAATAAATAGAGGAGATTAGTCGCCCACGGGACACTTAATCCGAGCAAGAGGGTGAGACTCTGACCCCGGAACATATCGGGTTCGTCTGTGATAACCTCCAACAGCGGTATCGCTCCTGACACCCCCAGAAGGTACGTATAGCCCGCAATCACCCAGTACCAGACGCCGGGCGTTCCCACAAGAACCGAACCGTGCTCTATCGTGTTCGTGTCCAGATACAACAACTGATGGTAGCCGTTTGTGAGACTGATCACCGCAGTGAGCGCCGGTATCACCGATGCGAGAGCGATATATCGAGCCCGGACGTACCGGTGGTGGCCGGTATACTCTAGACAGAAAAATAGCCACGCGACTGGAATTACGACCGTTCCGATCCACGAGAGTTTGAGCCAAAAGAGTTCCCTCCCCGGATCGACGGTGCTGATTCGGAACAATATCGTGATCGACCACCATGACTGGCCAGCGAGGAGAAATATCAAGGGAGTGGAACCCGGCTCCGGCCGTTCGCGGTAGGCAAGGGCCGCAGCCGAGATCCCCACCGCAATGGAGACGAGCAGTATCAGCTTCATGCCGGTCAAAATCGAGCCGTCCCCTGCTATCATACCGGGGCTGAGACTCATGGTATCTCTTCGAGGCGGGTTCGTATTTCCGAAGCACTCAGCTCATCCAGTTGCTCCAGGCCGTATTGAACCACCAGCGGGTAGAAATGCCGGTTCTTTTCGAAGTCGTCGTCGTATTTAAACTCGTATTCCGCCTTTAAGACGTTGTAGAGGCGACGCAATTCTTTCGTTTGCGTCTCGGGCAGATACATATATGTCCCAACCTGTTCTTCTTTGATTGCCCCTCCATCGTCCGACGCCGAGGTATCGGCGTCGTCATTTCCTGACGAATACGACCGCTTTCGATCCGGCTGGGACGAATCTCCCCGATCGGCCGATCCATCGTGCTGCCGTTCGACGGCTTCCGTCGACCGCTTGCGTCGCTTGCGCAGTCGCTCGGATCGGTCGTCAGTCATGGCTCACCTTCCGTCGTTGGAACTGGCTGTCCAGACCGCGCGCGATATCTCGAAACGCAGCTAGCTGATCACACTGCGGAGCCTCAACGAACAGCGAACCACCGTTGGTCATGGCACGCTGCACCGACGCGCGCTCCCTGACTTTCCAGACCGGCGTATCGTCGAATGCGTCCTCTATCCAGGACACCATCTCACGTGCCTGGTTCTTCCGTACGTCGATCCGGTTGATCACGACCCCTCGATCCCGGATCTGGATGTTGTAGTCTTTCTCCAGCGCCGAGATGTGATCGAACAGCAGTTCGAAGGCCCGTTTGCTCGTGGTTTCCGCCAGCGCGGGGATGAGCGTATTCTGTGCTGCGTACAGTGCGTTGTCCATGAGGTTCCCCAGGAACGGTGGACAGTCGATGATGACGTAGTCATACCTATCCTCGACGTGTTCGAGCGCCAGCGACAGCTGTTGACCCGACCGTCGCGAAAGTGTGAGTTCCGGTTCGACTGCCGTCATATCGATGTTCGATGGAACGACATCCATTTCCTCGTGTTCTCTCACCAGATCAGCCATGTGATGTCGGTTCTCGGCGTCGCTCAAGACATCGAACAGCGATGGCGGGCCCTCGTCGTAGACCTCCCGCATTCCGAGATTCTCCGTCGCGTTCCCCTGTGGATCCAGATCGACGAATAGGACATCGTGTCCCCTGTCGTTCAGCGCTCCGGCGACGTTAATCGCGACGGCGGTCTTTCCCACACCCCCTTTTTGATTGCTCACGGCAATTCGGACCGGATCTGCCATACAAACTGTACAAATGTGGATGTGACACTTAGTGTTACGTCAGACTATTGTCAATATCTGATGTGTTATATTACATGAATTAGTAACTAGATCATCACGATTTAGTGAGTTTTGACCTACAAGAATTACAGCGTGCTTGCAGAAGAGGGCGATAGCGGAGCCCCGTCTCGGGACCGCGGTGTCCAGTTCCCGTGCTACCCCTATATCCCGTTCGACGGCACGCGGGCTGACAGTGCTATTTTATGGTTTGGCTCTCAAAGACGTCCGAACGCGTTCGGAGCAGTACGGACAGTGCCGGCACGGCTCGTGCTCCTCCAACCGATCAGCGACCTTGCTTGAGAAGTACCGATCAGATCCCCTCGAGCGGCGACGCTTTCGCCTCGGCCAGTCGCTCGAACTGCTCGCCGCTCAACTCGACGGTGGCCGCGCCGAGGTTTTCCTCGAGTTGGTCGACGGTTCGTGCGCCGACGATCGGTGCCGCGACGCTCTGGTGGTGCATCAGCCAGGCCAGGCTGACCTGGGCGGGCGTGGCGTCGACTTCCTCGGCGACCGCCCGGACCTCGTCGACCACCTGGAAGTTCTCCTCGGTCAGGTAGTACTCTTCCCAGCCTTCGTCTTCCGAGGCCGTCGAGTCCTCCGGCATGTCCTCACGGCTGTATTTCCCCGTCAGAACGCCCTGCCCAAGCGGGCTCCACGGGACGAGTTCGATCCCGTAGTCGGCGCACATGTCCAGATAGGTGTCCTCGACCTCGCGGTTGACGAGATTATAGCGCGGCTGAGAGACGGTGAACGGCTCGAAACCGTAGCGCTCGGCGATTTCGTTGGCCTTGGCGATATGCCAGGCGTCGGGGACGTGCGTCGAGGCTCCGAGGAAGTTGACTTTCCCGTCCTCGACGACACCGTTGAGCGTGCGCATCAGCTGCTCGGCCGGCGTGGCGTCGTCCCAGCGGTGGATGTACAGGACATCGAGGTAGTCCGTCCCGAGGCGGTCGAGAATCGCATCGACCTGCCGGCGGACGTGGGTCCGCGAGAGGCCGCTGAAGTTGGGGTTGTCCTCCCGTGTCGGCCAGTAGACCTTCGAGGCGATGACGTACTCGCTGCGGTCGCGCTGGGCGAGCCAGTTGCCGATCCAGCGCTCGCTGTCGCCGTCGCCGTAGATGTCGGCGGTGTCGATGAACCGCCCGCCCGCCTCCTCGTAGGCATCCAGTAGCTCGTAGGCCCGTTCTTCGGGGATCTCGATCGAATCCTGGTCGGTCTTGCGGCCGAACCGCCAGGTCCCGAACGCGAGCTCGCTCACCTGTAGGCCCGTGCGTCCCAGCGGGACGTATCCCAGTTCCATGTCCGAAACGGTGGTCGGGAGACGCTTGAAGTTACCGTCCGGTTCCGGCAACCCCCGACTATGGGATTCGTGGGAACCGCCCTCCGGAAGTGGAAAGGGTTATGAATTGCTCTCCGTGTTAACTAATTCATGTCCGACCGCTTCGACGTGGTTGTCGCCGGGGCCGGTCCGGCCGGCGCCCAATCCGCACGCGACATCGCCGCGAGGGGGTACGACGTCGTCGTGCTGGAGACCGAACCGGAGTCGCAGTTCCCGCGCCAGAGCAACAAATCGACCGGGGGGACGTTCCCGTCGATGCTCACCGCGTTCAACGTCCCCGACGACGTCGTGATGCAGTTCACCGACAGCGTCGTCCTCGAATCGCCGAACCACCACTTCGAACAGCCGCAGGCCGGCGCAGTCCTGGAGTTCGCCGACTTCAAGCAGTTCCTCGTCGAGGCCAGCCGAGAGAACGGTGCCGAATACCGCTTCGACGCCCGCGTGTCCGGTCCCGTCATGGACGACGGAGAGATCGTCGGCGTCGAGTACAACGGCGATCAGGAGGTCTACGGCGACGTGGTGATCGACGCGACCGGGCCGGCGGCCCCGCTCGCCAAGGCGCTCGGCGTCAGCGACTTGCAGCGCGAGAAGCAGGCGATCGGGATCGAACAGGAGTTCGAGGGCGTCGACCTCGATCATCCCGAGCACGCCGACCTCAACGACGCGATGATGCTCCGGCTCGACCACGAGTACGCGCCCGGCGGCTACGCCTGGATCTTCCACACCGGCGAGGACACCGCCAAGGTCGGAGTCTGCTACATTCAGAACGATCAGTACCGGCAACACGCCAGTGCCGACCGGACTATCGACGGCTACCTGCAACACTGGCTCGAAACCGATCCGCGGTTCGAAGACGCCGAACCAATCGAGGGCAAGCAACACCGCGGGTCGGCGCACATCCAGTCGCCGACCGGCCTGAGCACGGACAACTTCATGGCGATCGGTGACACCGTGCCGACGATCGACCCGCTATGGGGTGAGGGGATCAACAAGGGCATGCAATCCGCTCGCGCCGCCGCGATCACGGTCGATCACTGCCTGACGCCCGACGACCCCGATACGTCCGCCGAGAACATCTCCGTCTACGACGATCTCTGGCACGAGACGGTCGCCCCGAAGATGGACTCGCGGCTGTTCATGACCGAGCTGATGTATTTCGCGCCGAACGACCGCTACGATCAGTTCATGCGCGACCTCGACCAGCTCGATCTCCAGACGATGCGACGGGCCAACGAGGGGAGCTGGCGTGCGATCTCGAAACTGCTCCATCCCGGCGACGCACCCCTCCTGGCGAAGTTCGCAGTCAACTACCTGCGCACCTGACTCCGAGGCGTCCGGCCCCGGCCGCAAATCCTGCCCCTTTTTCTCCAGCGGCACGTCTCTCCGGTAATGGCTGACCTGCAACTCGACGAGCCCGAACCCGAAGTCGCCGACGACGGCGTCTGGCTGACCTGCATCGAGTGTGGTGAGACGTTCGCGCCGTTCGAGGGGATCCGCTATACCTGCGATTCGTGTGGCGGACTGCTCGAAGTGCGCTACGCCGATCTGCCGACCTTCGAGGATTTCGATTCGGCCGCGATCGCCGACGGCGTCTGGCGGTACGACGCCGCGCTCCCCTTCGAGGAGGGCGTCTCGCTGCCCGAAGGCGGGACGCCACTGCACGACGTGCCCCGCCTGGAAGACGACCTCGGCGTCGAGCGACTCCGCATCAAACACGAAGGGATGAACCCGACCGGTTCGTTCAAGGACCGCGGGATGACCGTCGGCGTTCGCGTCGCCGAGAAAGTCGGCGTCGACCGACTCGCCTGTGCGTCGACGGGCAACACCTCGGCGGCGCTGTCGGCCTACGGCGCACGTGCCGACCTCGAAACGCTGGTGCTCCTCCCGGCCGGTAAGGTCGCCGCGGGCAAGATCGCTCAGGCGAGTCTCCACGGCGCACGCATCCTCGAGGTCGACGGCAACTTCGATCGCTGTCTGGACATCGTCCAGGACCTCGCGGATCGCGGGGAGGCGTACCTGCTGAACTCGCTGAACCCCTTCCGCCTGGAGGGTCAGAAGACGATCGGCCTCGAAATCCTGGAGCAGTTCCACGCCGAGGAGGGGGCCTACCCCGATCGGATCGTCCTGCCTGTCGGCAACGCGGGCAACACCGCAGCGCTGTACAAGGCCTTCCGTGAACTGGTCGAGAGCGGCGCACTCGACGAGTCTGACGTACCGAAACTGACCGGCGTCCAGGCCGCGGGCTCGGCGCCGATGGTCGAGGCGATCGAGGAAGGCTGGGAGGGCATCGAACGCTGGGAAGACGTCGAGACGATCGCGACGGCGATACGGATCGGCAACCCGGTCAACGCGCCGAAGGCGCTCCCGGGGATCCGCGAGACGGGTGGGACCGCCGTCGCGGTCTCCGACGAGGAGATCACGGCCGCACAGCGCGACCTGGCTGGCGAAGGCGTCGGCGTCGAACCCGCCTCGGCAGCCTCGGTCGCCGGCCTGCGCAAGCTCCGTCACGAGGGCGTCATCGAGGCTGACGAACAGGTCGTCTGTCTCACGACCGGTCACCTGTTGAAGGACCCCGACGCCGCGGCGGCAGCCGGCAGCGAACCCGAACCCGTCCCCGACGAGACCGACGCCGTACTCGATCATCTCGCCGAGTAGTGACGTCGACGCTGGCGGGCCGGCTTCGATCCTCCCCGTCGCTGGCGTGCCGGAACCGAGCCATCCCGTCACCAGCGTGTCCACGGAACCCGTGACTCTACCCGCCGCTGACGTGCGTCTGACGGCGTTTTATGCTACTGTATAACACACCACTCCATATGGCGGCACAGGAGGGCTCCGCCGAAGACCGAACGGCCGGGATCACACTTTCGGACACCCACGCCAGCGACGAATCCGGACCTACTGGGAGCGACGACACGACGGACGAAACTCGCGAGTCCACCGATACACGCTGGATCGACGCGATGCGGGATCGGTTACGTCGCGCGACCCGACCGGACGAGACGTTCGTCTGGACGGCCGAAGACGACGGAATCACAGCCGGCCGGGACTAGTTCCGGACTGACACGCCCCCGAATTCGAAGCGTGCGCCGCCGTCAGCGGAGTCGGTAACTGTCACATCCCAGCCGTGGGCCTGTGCGATCGTCGAGACGATGTACAGCCCGTAGCCGGTTCCGTCCGGGGCCTGTGAGTACCCCATCTCGAAGACCTTCTGCCGGACGTCCGGGTCGACCCCGTCACCGTCGTCGGCGACGTAGAATCCCTCGCCGTGGGTACCGACCCGGACCGTCGCGTCCCGGCGGCCGTGTTCGATAGCGTTGCGAAAGAGGTTTTCCAGCATCTCGATCAGTCGGTCCCGGTCGGCCATGACGGTCATCGAGTCCTCGACGACCAACGTCGCGTCTGGCGTTTCGACGACCTTCCAGGCGTCGTTCGCGACAGCGTCGAGCGAGACGGGCTGGGTCTCGCCGACGATCTGTCCCCGGCGGGCGAGTGTCAGCAGCGCTTCGATGAGGTGCTCCATCCGTTCGAGCGCGCTGTCGATTCGGTCGATATGCTCGGAATCCGTCTCCTCGGCGAGCAACTCGGTCGAGGCGCTGGCGACGTTCAGCGGGTTTCGCAGATCGTGGCTGACGATGCTGGCGAACTCCTCGAGGCGCTCGTTCTGGCCGGCGAGTTCGCGCTCGCGCTCGGCCCGGTCGAGTGCCGCCTCCAGGCTCGATGCCAGAATATTCGCCAGGTCGATGCCGAACTCGGTGAACGTCTCTCCGTCCGCGGCGAATCCGAGCGCCCCGTGCTCGTCGAGCGGCAGGATCGCGATCGAGACGTCCCGCTCGTCGGAGTATACGTCCGCAGTCCGTCCGTCCGTCGTCAGATACTGCGGCTGGTCAGTCTCTATCACGCGCTCGAACTGCTCGTGGTAGCTCTCGTACAGCGAGTCGCCACCGTCGATCGCGAGTGGTTCCGGGTCGTTCGTCGCGTCGCTCAGCACGACCTGTATCCGCGAGACGACGGGAATGTCCGCTGTCAGCTCCATCGCTGTCTTTCCGATGTCGGCTTTCGACTCCATGCGGACGAGCCGCTCCGTGGCGGCGTGGACCTCTCTGACCATGTACTCCTTGCGCTTTTCCTCGGTCACGTCCCGGCTCGAACCGACGATCCCGATCGGCTCGCCGGCCTCGTCGTACCGTGGCGCTTTCGTGATCGACACCCACCGATCCCGGCCCTGGTCGTCGACGTAGTGTTCGATGCGCTCGATGTCCGGGTCACCGCTTTCGAGCAGTGCCTGCTCCTCCCGATAGGTCGCCCTCGCGGTCTCCGGGTCCAGAATGTCGTAGTCGGTCAGACCGACGATTTCCGACCGAGTGAGGCCGAACTCCTCGGCCGTCTTCGCGCTTGCCCCCTCGAACCGGCCAACGTCGTCCTTCAAAAACAACTGATGGGGGTAGTACTCGAGCAGCGATTCGAGCAGTTCGCTGTCCGTTCGTGGGTCGACTTCCATTCCCGCGGCGCTTCGCAACTGTCGACAGACGAGCTTCGGCGCCTCGGGGACGCCTTTGATCGTGTGGATATTGCGTTCGAGCGCTGCTTTCAGCTGTTTGTTGTCCCAGTTGTAATCGTAGACGGCGATCGGTACGTCCACCGCCTCGCGTGCCCGGTCGTACGCGTCGATCCCGTCGACCGCCGGCTCGGCGTCGGTCTCCCGAGCCCCGAGCACGACCAGTAGGTCCACGTGCTCGTTTCGGACTGCCTCGACGGCCGCTGACACCGATGGCACTGACTGGGTCTCGACAGGTACTGAACACTCCTCCAGGTGATCCAGCACGGGCGTGATCCGCCCGTCCGGATCGACAAACAGCGCGTGCAGCGTCTCGACTGCCGGTGGACCACCCATTGTCTGTCTTTGTGTTTCGACCCATATATAAAAAACACCACCGAGCCAGAATCATTCGAGAGAATCGGAGTCCCGCTCGAGTCGACCCGTACCCGGGCGAACCTGCCTACTCGCCGTTGTCCAGGGAGATGTGCGTCGTCTCGACGATGCGGTCGTCCCCTCGAAGCTCCGCGAGCAGCTCCTCGCTGGGCGCGCTGTCGAGGTTGTAGACTGTGAGCGCTTCGCCGCCGCGCGATTCGCGGTTGTTGAACATCCCCGCGATATTGACGTCGTACTCCCCCATAATCGAGCCGATATACCCGATGACGCCGGGCTCGTCACGGTTGCGGACGACGAGCATGTGGCCGTGGGGGATCGCCTCGACGCGGTAGCCCTGGATGCGGACGATGCGCGGGTCGTCGCCCGCGAACTGGGTCCCCTCGACGGTGACGGTGTGGTCGCCGTCGCTGACCTCGACGGTCACGAGGTTGTTGAAGTCCTCGATCTGTCGGGTCTTCGACTCGGTGACCTCGACGCCGCGCTCCTCGGCGATCCGTTCGGCGTTGATCGCGTTGGCCTGCCACTCCAGCGGTGCGAACACGCCCTGGAGCGCACTGGCGGTCACGACGTCGACGGTCTCCTCGGCGATCTCGCCGGCGTACGTGATCTCGACCGACTCGATGTGTCCGCCCAGCAACTGCATCGCGATCTTGCCCGCCGTCTCGGCGATCCGGACGTACGGCCGGATCGTCGGGTAGATGTCTTCCCCCGACGAGGGCGCGTTGACGGCGTTCGTGACGATCTCGTCGTCGAAGGCCGCGATGATCTGATCGGCGATGCTGATCGAGACGTTCTGTTTCGCCGATTCGGTGTTGGCGGCGATGTGGGGGGTCACGATCACGTTTTCGGCCGCCAGCAACGGGTTGTCCGGATCGACCGGCTCCTCGTCGAAGACGTCGACGGCCGCCCCGTAGAGGATCTCGTCCTCGACGGCCTCCGCCAGCGCTTGCTCGTCGACCAGTCCGCCCCGGGCACAGTTGATCAGATAGCCGTCTTCCAGTTCGGCCAGCAGCTCCTCGTCGACGAAGTTGTCCGTCTCGGCCGTCTTGGGCGTGTGTAGCGTGACGAAATCGGCCTTCTGGAAGCAGGTCTCGATGTCCTCGACCAGCTCGACGCCCAGCTGTCGGGCCCGCTCTTCGCTGAGATACGGATCGTACGCCACCAGGTCCATCTCCAGGTTGCCGAGCCGTTTCGCGACCTCCTGGCCGATCCGGCCCAGTCCGACGACCCCCAGCGTCTTGCCGTTGAACTCCGAGCCGAGGATGTCCCCTTTCGCCCAGTAGCCGTCTTTCAGCTGCATGTGCCCCTGCGGGATCTTCCGGGCGGCCGCAAAGGAGAGGGCAACCGCGTGTTCGGCCGTCGCCCGGACGTTGCTGTCCGGTGCGTTCGCGACGACGACCCCGCGGTCGGTCGCGGCCTCGACGTCGATGTTGTCGATACCGATTCCCGCGCGCCCGACGATGACGAGTTCGGGCGCGGCATCGAGCAGTTCCTCGTCGACGGTCGTCCCCGATCGGACGATCAGTGCGTGGGCGTCTGCGACCGCTTCGAGCAACTCCTCGCGGTCGGCGTCCGTGGCCAGTTCGACGTCGTGACCCGCCTGACGCAACCGGGCCAGGCCCGCGTCGTCGACAGCATCCGTGACTACGACGTTCATACCTGACGTGACTTCCCCGCCCGGCATAACGCTTGCCAAACGGCGCTCGCGACTCCCCGCGTCCATCGGCGATCACAGCCCCCACGCTGCCAGCGGTCGCACCGAACCTGGCGGCCTCTCATACTGGTGGCTATGCGTTCGTACAGACATCCGACACACCGTCGTGTCGGATCAGTTCGAAATGGTATAGCCACCAGTATCAGCGACCACGGCGCCCCTTCGTCTGTCGGTAGTCCCGGCCCAGCACGTCGAGCATGTGCTCGATCAGCGCGTCGGTCTGGGCGTCGGTCTGTTCGGGCGGCTCGATCATCGGCACGATGTCGAACCCGCGTCCGTGGACGGTCGTGGCGTGCTCAGCCTCAACGTCGAACTCCTCGGCGTCGCGGGTGGTGTACTCCCAGGCCAGCGCCTCCAGGGCGTGCTGGCCGACGCCGACGATGATCTCGGGGTTGATCATCCGGAGTTCGCTGGTGAGATACAACTCACACGCGCTGAACTCCTTTTCTGTCGGCTCCCGGTCGGGGTGGTGACACCGCGCGGCGTAGGTCAGCACGGCGTTGTCCAGTTCGGGTTCGGTCGTCTCCAGCGGCGACTCGGTGAATCCGGTCGCCCGCAGGATTTCGAGCATCGTCTCCCGGCCCGCACCCATAAAGGGAATCCCGATTTCGTCGGCCCCGCTGTCGGGGTAGCCGCCGACGAACGCGAACTCCGCGCTCACGTCGCCGTAGCCGTGGACGACCTGCGTCCGGCTCTCGGCCAGTTCGGGACAGTTCTGACACGACTCGTCCATCCCGAACGGGTTGTACGGTGACTCCTGGTTTGCGTCCATACGTCCGTGTCCGGCCGGACGGGCAAAACCGACCCGGTCGCGGTACTCTCTTCCCCCACAGGTTCTTGTCAGTCGATTTCTAACGACGGGTATGGCCGACTCGCTGAACGGGTCCAACCTCCTGACGGCCCGCCGGATCGCCCGGTTCGGATACATCATCCTGTTCGTGCTCGTCGCGAACTCCACGCCGGCGTTCGAACAGTTCCCGCCGCTGAAGTGGATCGCCATCGCCGGCCTCGTCGTCGTCTTCTTCGATGCGATCGTCTGTGCCCGACGACGCTGGCGGACCGTGAAGGCTGAATTCGCCTCGCAGGACGCTGATTGATCGGCTCGACTGGCGCTTCCGTTAGTGGCTGCTTGTATTTAGGGTGTCGGAAAGAAGAAGAAAGCATATATGGGTGTTCGACGGAGCACCGGCTATGCGACGACGACGCCTGCTTTCGGCCCTCGCTGGCGCGACAGTCGGGCTAACCGGCTGCTTGACCTCCAATGAGAACAGTACGACATCTTCGAAGACACCGGTGGGCACTCAGTCCACGACACCCACCCAAACCGACTCGCCGACCGAAACGACGACAGCAGAGGAGTCGGACGCCGTGGTTCCGGACGACGTCTCGAAACCCGAACAACGGGATCCGAATCTTGACGGGCCGGCAATGGAGACGCGATTTAAGAGTGCGTCACCACCCCCATTACCGGACGAAGAACGAACCGTCTGGTATCACGAGGCCAATTCCGAGACGCCGACATTCATCAAACCCTCAACAGAGCAGGTCGGACTCCCGGCAACGATCGACTTCACCTTCTATAACCTGAGCGAGACGACGGTCTCGGGTGCTGGTGGCTCGTGGAGCGTGTACAAACTTGTCGACGGAACGTGGTACATCGTCAGCGGGATCTGGTACCCGTTCGCTATGAACCTACCACCGAGCCAGCGGACTGACTGGTCGTGGTCGTGGTCACTCGATCTCTCCCGCGGATGGGCTGACGACTCTGAAGACGACCCTGAATCGCCGTTCGTCCCTCGACTCGGCGGGGGGCGCTATGCGTTCACCGGAGACTGGGTCGACGGGATCAACCACGGCGCGCTGTTCGACATCGACGCACCACCGATTGAACTCACGCCTGATGACGATGTCCAGGTGAGCCACGAGGGCGAGACGGTGACAGTCACAATGCCCGAGTGGACTGACGACAAGCATCCCGAGCCGGAGACGCTCACCGTCGAACCGATCGATCGAGCGGACGAGCGAGTCATCCGCGAACAGGCGGCGACTACGCGTGGCTTCCGAAACACGCTCCCGTTTTTCGAAGACGGTATCAAGCGGGTGATCCTCCGAACTGACAAACACGGTGTCGAGTCGGTCGTCGGATACGAGAACGACGACAAACGACGACGGTTCAGGTACCTCGAGCGGGCGTATCGGGCGACAATCGATCGGCGCGACTAGTCTTCGTCGACGCTTTCGGCGTGCGTGTCGGCGTCCTCGGGATCGTTGACCGGACTCGAGGGGTGATACTCGGTGTCGTACTCGCCGGGCTGATCGTCCAGCCGGTCGGGGTTGATCCGCCCGTCGAGCAGCATGAAGTCAAGCACCGTGCTGTACAACAGCGCCTCGACGACCGGGACCGCCCGTGGGGGCAGCGTCGGGTCGTGGCGGCCGACGACCTGGATCTCCTTGCGTTCGCCGGTCTCCCAGTCGACGGTCTCCTGCTTTTTCGGGATCGAGACCGGCGGATGCCAGGTCACCTCGCCGTATATCGGATCGCCGGTCGTGATCCCGCCCTGGATACCGCCGTGGTCGTTGCCGACGGGCGTCGGGTCGCCTCTGTCTCGCGGCTCGTCGCCGCTCGACGGTTCCGAGTCGCTTCGCGACTCCCCCTCAAATTTCCAGTCCTCGTTGTACTCGCTGCCGGCCGTCGTTCGGGCTTCCCGGCCGATGCCGTACTCGAAGTCGTTGACCGCGGGAATCGAGTACATAAGCTGGGCCATCCGCGAGGGGAAACTGTCGAACCGCGGCGCGCCGAGTCCCCGAGGCACCCCCTGCATCTCGAAGTAGATCGCGCCGCCGATGGAATCGCCGGCTTTCTGATACTCGTCGGCGAGTTCGCGCATCCGTTCGGCGGTCTCGGGGTCGGCACACCGGACTTCGTTCTCCTCTGAGTGTTCGAGGATCTGCTCGAAGCTCACGTCGGGGGCCTCGATGTCGCCCAGCTGGCAGACGTGGGCTTTGATACGGATGTCGTAGTCACTCTGTTCGAGGACCTGTTTCGCGATCGCGCCGGCAGCGACCCAGTTGACGGTCTCCCGGGCGGAGGAGCGGCCGCCACCGCCCCAGTTGCGCGTGCCGAACTTCGCCGAGTAGGTGAAGTCGCCGTGGCTGGGCCGTGGCGCGGTGACGAACGGCTCGTACTTGCCCGAGCGGGCGTCCTTGTTCTGGATGACCATCCCAATCGGCGTCCCCGTCGTGTACCCGTCCTGCAGGCCGGATTTGATCGAGACCTTGTCCGGCTCGCCGCGGGAGGTCGTGATCATCGACTGGCCGGGTTTGCGCCGGTCGAGATCCGTCTGGATGTCCGCCTCGTCGAGTTCCACGCCCGCCGGAACCCCCGAGACCGTGCAGCCCATCGCTTCGCCGTGGCTCTCCCCGAAGGTCGTCACCTGGAAGAGACGACCGAAACTGTTGCCGTTCATTATCACTCTCTGGGGGACGGGGCCATTTGAAAGCACCACTCTGCGAGTGACTGCATACGGACTGCGGGACGCACGTCCCGAATCGACCGCACGAGGTCCTAGCGGCAGTCCCTACCTTTCAACAGCGAGAGAGTCCCGCCGTCGTCGGCCTACGGCCGACTGCCCGTGGCGTCTTCGACGCCACGCTGTTCACGGCGGGCGTGAATCGCGTAAGCTCCGGTGGGAAACCGTCGTGTTACTGCTGGTTCTGAGTCTCCAACGCTTCCAGACCTGCTTTTAACACCTCTGCATAGCCTTCCGAGAGGTCCAAATCGTTCGCTTCTGCGTAGTCTTTGACTCGGCCACCGAGCGTGTGTGAAATATCGATGTTGGGACGCATGACGAAAAGACTTTAAGACTAAAAGTATAATAATCTGTCGTCGTGAAGCGTACCAACACGTTCGCCGTGCGACCGCTCTCCGATACCGGAGAGCAACTGCTACGCGACCTGTTGGACGCTTCCGCCGCTCTCTGGAACGAAGTCAACTACGAACGCCTCATGCGGTACAACGACGAAGGCGGATACGAAAACGAAGACGTGTGGGACGCCGATACAGGCCGACTCGAAGGCAAATACAAAGGCGTCCTCGGTGCGTCCACCGCCCAACAGGTGATACGGAAGAACTCCGAAGCATGGCGCGGATTCTTCGAGAACAAGAAAGCGTATCACGACGATTCGGATACGTCCGTCACTGAATACCCGGAACCACCGGGATTCTGGGGCAACAAAGACGAGGGCCGCAAACTCCATACCGTCATCCGCAACACGTCGTACACCGTCGAATGGGGCGAACGCTCCCGACTCGAAATACTGGTCGGGAGTGAATTGAAAGACCGATACGACCACACTGGGCGTCTCCGTCTGGAAATCACTGGCGACCCGAACTGGCCCGAGTACGAGAAACAGGGTCGGTTAGACCTGTGGTACGACGAGACTGATAGCACGTTCAGGGCTTCGCAACCCGTGACTGTTTCTGACGAGACACGGGATACTCCACTGGCCGATGAAAAGGCCGCTCTGGACATTGGTGCAAACAATCTCGTCGCCTGTACCACCACGACCGGCGAGCAATACCTGTACGAAGGCCGCGAGTTGTTCCAGCGATTCCGCGACACGACGCGAGAAATCGCCCGGTTACAGTCGAAACTCGAAGAAGGCCGATACAGTAGCAAGCGTATCCGGCGACTGTACCAGAAACGGACTCGTCGCCGGGACCACGCTCAGGAAGCGTTGTGTCGTGACCTGTTGGAACGACTGTACGCCGAAGGCGTGGACACACTGTATATCGGCGGGTTGACCGACGTACTGGACACGCATTGGTCGGTCGAGACAAACGCCAAGACCCATAACTTCTGGGCATTCAAGCAATTCACCGAGCGACTGGTCTGTACTGCCGAAGAATACGGTATCACGGTCGAAGTCCAGTCAGAGGCGTGGACCAGTCAGGAATGCCCGCAGTGTGGTTCGACAGACCGAACGACACGGCATCAGGACACACTCACCTGTCCGTGTGGGTTCGAGGGGCACGCCGACCTTACAGCGTCGGAAACATTCCTAGAGCGGCACACAGAGGAAGCGGTCAGGCCGATGGCACGGCCCGTGCGGTTTGAGTGGGACGACCACGACTGGTCGGAGTCACCACGCTCTCACCGTCCCAAAGAACAGCGCACAGACCCGAGTACCGTCCACCGTGACGGGAATGTTGCCTCCGGCGAGTCGTAGACCGGTTGAGACTCCCACGGAGGAAACCCCGACGTTCACGCCGGGGAGGATGTCATTCGTCTTCGAACGTTTCCCACTCGGCTTCGGTCCCCAGGATGTCCGCGAGCGAGGTGACCATCGACTGCAGTTCGTCGATCTGTCGCCGCTGTCGCTCCACGACCGCCCGCAACTCGTCGATCTCGGACTCGCTTTTGTCGTGTTCGTGCTTGACTTCCTCGACGCTCGAGGAGAGCCCCTCCATCGCCTTGGAGAGATGCGTGATATCCTGATCGGTCGCCAGTCCGTGTTCCTGTGGCTCTCGGAGCATCTCCCTGTTGGTGACGATCGCGTCGGAGACGCTCTCGCTCCCGTCCGGCAGTGCGATCGTCAACGCGGGGGGGCTCCTCGCGTCTTCGGCGGCTGGATCGCCGCCGGAGTCGGGCGTTTCCTCGGCTTCGGCGTTCGGATTCGGCTCTTGGGACTCGCTGCTCATGTGTCCGTTCTCGTGTCGCAGGGAGATAAAGTACCGTCAGACAATGAATTTCGGACTGATAGGTCCGACGGGACGTCTTTTGCTGGCGGCCCAGCCCCGATCAGGCCACGTCGAGTTTCGAGCAGTGCTGGCGCTCGGGGTCGTAACAGTCCGGACAGTCGTCTTCAAGTTCGACGTAACGGTCGAGTCGGTTCGCGACCTCGTCGCTCATGACGTGTTCGAGTCGGCACGCCTCCTCGTGGAATCCCTCCTCGACGCCGAGATGTTCGACGAGAAAGCGTTCGATGCGGCAGTGTTTGCGCAGGAGCCGTCGCGCGCGAGATTCGCCCTCGTCGGTCAGGACCGCGCCGCGCCGTTTCTCGTATTCCAGCAGCCCGTTCTCCTCTAGCCGGCCGAACATCTCGGTGACGCTCGGCGGCGAGACGTCCAGCCGCTGGGCTAACTCGCCGGTCTTGGCGTAGTCGCCTCCACGAGAGAGCAGGTAGATCTCCTTGAGGTACATCTGGACGCTCTCGCTGATCCCGTCGCCGTGACTGTGGCTCATTGTCGAATCTCACCGCGCGGCGAGCAAAAGCCTAGCGCTGACCTGACGGCGTCGACCTCGGTGGGCCGCATCGCGCGTATACTGGTGGCGATACCATTTCGAAATGATGCGGCACGACAGCGTGCCGAATATCTGTCCGAACGTATCGCAACCAGTATTAGCAACCGTTAAAAGCCGCGATGTGAAAGAACGTGTACGGATGAGCGAGAGCCAGCAAAAGCGCCGGCAAAAGTGCATTTCGTGCGGGATCAACGTCACCGGCACGAACGCCGCCGCGTTCACGTGTCCCGAATGCGGACACCAGATCTACCGCTGTGCGAAGTGCCGCAAGCAGAGCAACCTCTATGAGTGCCCCGACTGCGGGTTCACGGGACCATAACCATGGGAAAAGTCGCTGCCAAAATCAAGGTCATGCCGAACAGCCCGGACGTCGACCTGGACGCCCTCCAGGAGCGTCTCGAACAGTCCCTCCCCGAGGGTGCGAAGATCAACGGCTTCGAGCGTGACGAGGTCGCCTTCGGCCTGGTCGCGCTGTTGCCGACCGTGATCGTCCCCGACGAGTCCGGCGGTACCGAATCCGTCGAGGAAGCCTTCGGCGAGGTCGAGGACGTCGAGAGCGTCTCCGTCGAGAACGTCGGCCGAGTGTAGGCTGTTTTTGCGCCGCGGCTCGCGTGTCACGACGGACCACAACGGTAGCGGAACGCACGTTTTATATGCCCGACCGGACTACCGGACGGCAAGAATGCCCAGTTCGAACGGTCCACTCGAGGGAACGCGGAACAAGCTCAAAAACGACCCCCGCGATCGGGGGACATCGCCGCCACAGCGCGCCGTCGAGCAGTTCGAGGACGGCGACGTCGTCCACCTCGCGATCGATCCCAGCGTCGCTGAGGGCCGGTTCCACCCGCGCTTCAACGGCCACACCGGGACGGTCGTCGGCACGCAGGGGAAAGCCTACCAGGTCCAGATCAGAGACGACGGCGTCGAGAAGACGCTGATCGTCAAGGCCGCGCACCTCCGACGACAGGAGTAAGCGATGACGATCTTCAAGGAAAAGCTCGAAGAGGAGTATCTCACCCTCGCCGAGGCCAAGGAAGTCCTCGAAGATATCGAGCGCGAGCGCGCCCTCGACGAGGACCGGGAGATGCGCTACGAACTCACCCGTGCTGTCGAGCACGTCAACCGCTTCGCGACTCTCGATGTCGAAGAGTCCGAGGAGTTCGTCGCCGAACTCCGGGACCTGGAGAAGGTCGACGAGGCGACCGCCTACAAGATCGCCAACCTGCTGCCCGAGGACCGGGACGAACTGCGCTCGGTCTTCGCCCAGGAGCGATACTCGCTGTCGGGCGAGGAACTCGACGACATTCTCAACGTCGTCGCGAAGTACGTGTGATCACTCTTCTTCGTCGTCTTCGGCTTCGGCGTCGACCTGTCGGCTGACGTCCACCTGGTAGTTCCGGAGGATGTCGCGCCCGAGCAACAGGGGATACGTCATGTGACTGCGGTCCTCGACGCTGGCGGTAACGGTGTGGCGGCTCCCCCCGACGGCGACCACGAGGTCGACGACCGGCCGGCTCTTGCTGGCTTTTCGACTGCCCGACCTGACTTTCGTGATGGACTTGATCGGCCCGGCACCGATGTCGGCCGCCAGCGCCGTGTCGATGCTCGTCCGGGTCGCGCCGGTGTCTGATTTCGCTCGGACGGTCTTCGACCCGCTGGTCCCGCTGACCATGACCTCCTCGATGTAGCCGATGGTCTGGGTCTCGCGGGCGTCGGGTCGGATCGCCTCGGGTTTGCAGGTAGGCGTCGAGTCGTCGAAGACGGTCGCCAGCGAGTCGATCCGGTCGGCGTCGACGCGCCCGCCGGCGCGTTCGATCCCCAGGCGCGCGATGTGCGGCGCGGGCGAGCGGCCGGTCGCTTCGAAGAGCCCTCTGAATCCGGCTGTGGGGTTGACCTCCAGGACCGACCACTCGCCGTCGTCCTCGACGAGGTCGACCCCGGCGAAGTCCAGCCCGACCGCCGCGGTGGCCTCGATGGCTGTCTCTAGGACCGCCTCGGGGGTGACGCCCGTCGCGTCCTCGACGCGGCCGCCCAGCGCGACGTTGGTCCGCCAGTCGTTCTCGGGGGCGTACCGGAACATCGACCCGACGACCGCGTCGTCGACGACGTAGACGCGGAGGTCGCGGGTGTGCTCGTCCTCGGGTGACTCGATCAACGACTGGAGGAAGGCGTAGCGATTTCCCACGCGGGCGTTGACCTGATCGTTCGGGCCGACCTTCCAGGTCCCGCCGCCGTTGGTCCCGATCGCGGTCTTGTACACCGCCTCCTCGCCGCCCTCGGCCAGCGCCCGGTTGAGCCGCTCCGAGTCTAGGGCCAGCAACGCGTCCGGGACGCGGATGCCGGCGCGCGAGAGGATCACCGCCGTCGTCACCTTGTGGAGCGCTCGAAGGGTGTCGGCGGGTTCGTTCAGCATCGGCCGAACGTGCGCGAGCGTGTTCGCCAGCCCGAGTTCCTCACAGGGGACGCCCGACTTCGAGAGCAGGAGTCTGTTGATGACGACATCGACCGCGGGTTCGAGTCGGACACGACCGTCCGAGATGTCGACGACCAGATTCTCGCGACGGAGCCACTCCGGGTCGTGGCCGAGCGCCTCGATGGCGTTGCAGATCGCTTTGGTCTCCTTGCTGTTGTGGAGACTCAGGACCCCGACGGTGACGGTCGAGTCGTCGTTCATGGCCGGGAACTTGGGAGGGACTGACAAAGAGGTGCGGGATCGTCCCGACGGCTGCGCCTGCGATATCCGTGGCCTACCGTGATCGGTCAGCGGGTAGGCGGGCCGTTCGGGCGCGCTACCCGTCACACGTTTCACCACGCCACACGTCAGAGAAGCTATGGACGACGCCGAACCGTTCACTTACGACGGTGGGCGGGTCGATCCCGGGGAGAGCCAGAACCTTCGGTACACGGTCAGCGAGACGTATCTGGGCGACTCGGTCAGGATGCCGGTGACGATCGTCAACGGCGAGCGGGCGGGGCCAACGGTCGTGCTCACTGCGGCGGTCCACGGCGACGAACTCAACGGGATCGAGGTCGTTCGCGAGGTCGCCCACGAGTGGGACCTCTCGGATCTGCGCGGGACGCTGGTCTGTCTGCCGGTACTGAACGTCCCGGGCTTCATCGCCCAGCAGCGGTACCTCCCGATCTACGACCGGGACCTCAACCGCGCGTTTCCGGGCGAGGCCGGCGGCACCAGCGCCAAACGGATGGCACGGCGCATCTTCAGCAACTTCGTCGAGCCGTGTGATCTGTGCGTGGACTTTCACACGTCTACGCGCGGGCGCTCGAATATGCCTCACGTCCGGGCGGACATGGACGACGAGGCGGTCTCCCGGCTGGCACACGCCTTCGCCTCGAACGTCATCATCGACACCGAAGGCGCCTCGGGGACGCTCCGCCGGGAGGCCAGCGACGCGGGCGTGCCGACGATCACCGTCGAGATGGGGGAGGCCCACCGCTTCGAGCGGGCGCTCATCGACCGCGCGCTGTCGGGGGTCGCGAGCGTCTTCGCCGAGTACGGCCTGCTCTCGGCTGAAGTGGTCCACTGGCCGGGCTGGCAGACGATCGTCGACGGCGCCGAGGACAAGACCTGGCTGCGGGCCGACACCGGTGGCCT
Source organism: Halapricum desulfuricans (assembly GCF_017094465.1). Lineage (NCBI taxonomy): Archaea > Methanobacteriati > Methanobacteriota > Halobacteria > Halobacteriales > Haloarculaceae > Halapricum > Halapricum desulfuricans. The sequence continues at coordinate 373,853 of NZ_CP064791.1, read as the reverse complement.
GGTCGACATGCGCGTCTCTCGCGGCGCGTTCGTCGAGGAGGGGGCCGTCATCTGCGTGATCGCCAACCCGTTCAAGACCGAGACCACGAAAGTCCGCGCGCCGTTCGACGGACTGCTGGTCGGCGTCCTCGAGAACCCGGTCGTCTACCCGGGCAACCCGCTCTGCCATCTGGTGAACGTCGGTGCACGGACCCGGCGCGCGATCGAACGCAACCGCGGATGGTGATAGGTCGACCTGCGGGTCTTTAAGTATATTCTCGTCGTAGCGTTCGAGCATGCCCAACGGGGACACCGACGACACACCGACAGCCGTCGTCCTCGACTACCTACCGCACGGACGCTCGGACGACGAGCGGCCACAGTACGAGAAAGAGCCGCTAGCGTATGCCGTCTCAGTCGACGACTTTCGACTGTTCGAACTCGTGCTCGCCGATGACGCCGACATCTCGATCGGCGATCGGATCCCTGTCGAGCGCGGCGACGACGTCGAGCGCGCCCACGAGATCGACTACGCGGATCTCTCTGGGGGCGCCCAGTCCGAACTGGTGTACGCAATCGAAGACACCGTCGACGCGGATACCGAGCGGTTCGTCGATTTCTACAACGACGCCCAGCCGATCACGACTCGACTGCACGCGCTGAACCTCCTGCCGGGGATCGGCAAGAAATTGCGCAACAACGTCCTCGAAGCACGCAAACGCCGCCCCTTCCAGAATTTCGAGGACATCGAGGCGCGAGTCAGCGGTCTCCACGATCCGAAGGACGTGCTCGTCGAACGCATTCTCGAAGAGATCGAAGAAACGGACCTGAAATACCGGATCTTCGCCCGCCGTGACAGCGAATAAGATGGACGACACCGACTTTCGCGATCCCGACGCGCTGTTAGCCCGTGCCGGCGTCGGAGGAAACCCCGACCGCGATCAGCACTTCCTGGTCGACGATCGCGTGCTCGATCGGGTACCCACCTACGCGACCGAGATCGACGCCGACCTGGGTCACGTTCTCGAAATCGGGGCCGGGACCGGCGCGCTCACCGATCGGCTGCTCGCCGTCGCCGGGCACGTCACGGCTGTCGAGCGCGACCCGGATCTGGCGGCGTTTCTCCGCGAGGAGTTCGCCGCCGAGATCGACGCCGGACGGTTGACCGTACTGGAAGGGGACGCTCTGGCGGTCGAGTTGCCCGAGTTCACGGCATCGATCTCGAATCTCCCCTACGGGATCTCCAGCGAGATCACGTTCCGGCTCCTCCCGCACGGTGTGCCGCTCGTCCTGATGTTCCAGCGGGAGTTCGCCGAGCGGATGGCCGCCGATCCGGGGACCGAGGAGTACGGTCGACTGTCGGTGACGGCGGGCCATTACGCCGATATCGAGGTGGTCGAACCCGTGCCGGAGGCGGCATTCAGGCCGCCGCCGGCCGTCGAGAGCGCGATCGTCCGGACGACCCCGCGCGAGCCGGCGTACGAAGTCCCGAGCGACGAGGTATTCATGGACCTCGTGAAAGCCATCTTCACCCAGCGCCGCAAGACGATGCGTAACGCGATCCGCAACACCGGCCACATCTCGGGCCTCGACGATCCTGACGCGGTCGTCGACGCCGCTGCCGAGGATCTCATGAGCAAGCGAGCCGGGGACGTGACCCCGGCGGAGTTCGCGAAGCTCGCGCAGCTCGCGGTCGAGGTGGGCGATCCGTGACCGCGCTGGTCGCTGTCGACTGGGGCGTGCTGGCGATCGAGTTCCCGATCGTCGGCCAGTTGTTCGCGACGCCGACCGAGCGGTGGCTCGGGACGCTCGTTCTGCTCGTCGCCGTGATAGCGGGGAGCTGGGCGATCCGACAGGTCGGTCGCTGGCTCCGGGTGCAGTACGACCCGCGCGGCAGTCTGCTCGAGGCCGCGCAGGCGGCACTGATCGTCGCTATTTCGGTCGGGGCGACCGCCGCCGTCCTCGCCATCTGGGACGCAAGCGCGCAGGCGACGGCCATCTCGGACGTCCTCGATCCGGATCCGACGACGGTCGTTCGCGCGCTGGTCTCGCTGTTCCTGCTGGTCGGTGCCTGGGGCTCAACAGTGTTCGTCAAGCGGATCGCCGGCCTCGTCTTCGAGGAACACGACGCCTTCTCGCGCCATCAACACGAGGTGACCTATCACGTTCTCCAGCTCGTGCTGTACTCGTTGGCGATCGTCGTCGTCCTCGCCGTCTGGGGGATCGACCCCTCCGACATCCTGCTCGGCGCCGGGTTCCTGAGTGTGGTGCTCGGCCTGGCGGCCCGGCAGACGCTGTCGTCGGTGCTCGCGGGATTCGTGCTGCTGTTCGGCCGCCCCTTCGATATCGGCGACTGGGTCGCGATCGACGACCAGGAAGGGATCGTCACCGACGTCTCCGTATTCAATACCGAGATCCGCACGTTCAACGACGAGTCCGTCACGATCCCGAACGACGTGGTGACGGCGACGGGGCTGGTCAACCGCTCCCGGCAAGGCCGACTGCGCGTCGACGTTGAGGTCGGCGTCGATTACGACGACGACGTCGAGCGCGCTCGCGAACTAGCCACCGAGACGATGCGTGACCTCGACCGTGAGGAGATCCGCTCGAACCCGAGCCCGCGGACTGTCCTGACGGGCTTTGGCGACTCCGCGGTGGTGCTCGAGTTGCGCTTCTGGATCGACGACCCGACCGCGCGGCGGCGCTGGATCGCACAGACCGCTGTCGTCGCCGCGGTCAAGAATGCCTTCGAACGGGAGGGGATCACGATCCCGCTCCCCCAGCGCACGCTGGGGGGACGACCACCCGATGGACTGGCGATCCAAAGCGAAACGCCGAGGACGACGGACGACGAACCCGACGAGAGATGAAAGACGACCGGATCGAGCTGGCCAGCCAGCGCGATCTCGATCAGGTGTACGAACCGGCAGAAGACTCACATCTACTCGCCGAGACAGCACGTGAGTACGTCGGCACGGACGACCTGGTCCTGGAGGTGGGTACGGGATCGGCATACGTCGCGACCGCGCTCGCCACGACCGGGGCCGAGGTCGTCGCGACGGACGTCAATCCGATGGCTTGCCGCGAGGCCTACGAGGCCGGCCTGTCGACCGTCCGGGCGAATCTCGTCGAACCGTTCCGGGATCACTGCTTCGACGTCGTCGCCTTCAACCCGCCGTACCTGCCGACCGACCCCGACCACGAGTTCGACGACTGGATGGAGCGTGCCCTCTCCGGCGGCGAAGACGGTCGCGCCGTGATCGATCCGTTCCTCGCCACTGTCCGCCGCGTCCTCGTCGACGACGGCGTGGTGCTGCTGCTCGTCAGTTCGCTCACGGACATCGATGCCGTGCGTGCGAGCGCGGCCGCCGGAGGACTGACCACCCGCGAGGTCGCCGAGGAGTCACATCCCTTCGAGCGGCTCGTCGTCCTCGAACTCCGCCCGGACGACCCCTGAGAGCTGTCTTCGGGTATATTCCTCGGCCCAAATATACAAAATATTACAATTATTAGATAATACGTCGCCCGGTTAGTACAGACGAGAGCCTGCGATGGTCGAGGTCATCGAACTAGAAGGGACGGACGGCTCGAGCTCGACCGCGGGAATAGACGATCGACTGGGTGAGGACTATCTCGCCGACGGGCCGCTATCGTCGTATCTCGGCGACACCGAGCGGGTCGCGTTCGTGATCCATGCCAAACGAGGTGGGGTGACAGTCGAAGGCGACGGGGACAGCGAGACGTACAAACCGACGCGGGGACACAGAACGCTCGTCGCGATCACCGATCTCCGCCTGGTGATCGCGATCGGCGGGGCGGACGCTGGCGGCGATCGGGTCATCCCGATCCCGTTTTCGTCTGTCACGCGGATCGACACCGAAAGCGGGCTGTTACGGAAGCGACTGCTCGTCCACACAGAGGCCGGCGAGCAGTGGTCGCTGCCGGGCGGCGGCGACCTCCAGGCGATCGTCTCCTATCTCGAAGAGTGCACGGCAGCGTGGTCGCAGGTGAACCGTTTCGCCGTACGTATCGACGAACAGCTCGCGACTGCCCAGGACCGCCTCGACGACGGCGAGCCCGACGCTGCACGCCAGGCCGCCGAGGAGGTACTGTCGGTGATCGCGGCGGGCCGCGAGCAGGTGGGGACGTTCGACATCGGCGAACGAGTCCTCGCGCACGCGGATCTCGACTCCTACCGCGAAGCAGTCCGAGCGTTGCAACGCCGCGCGCTTGCGACGCTAGCTGACGACCACGTCGAGCGGGCCGATCGTTACGAGGCTGCAGGACGGCTCCGGCCAGCCCACGCAGCGCTCCGGGACGCGCGTGACGCCGCGGCGCAGGCTCGTTCGATCGACGCCGATCAGCCGCCGGACGGGGAAATCGAAGGGCGACTGCAGTCGGTCGAACGTGACCTGGCGCGGCTCGAAGACCAGCCCCGCGAGACGGCGACGACGGCGCTGCGGGAAGCTGAATCGATCGATGATCCACAACAGCGGGCCCGACGGCTGGCCGACGCGCTGTCGGCACATCGCGACTGGCTGGGCCTCTGCTGGGGCCCGGATGCCCCGTTCGCGGGCGATCCCGAGACGATCCGGGAGCGGGTCCTGGAGATCGTCGACGCGCTCGTTGGGGCCCACACATCCGTGATCGAGCGGCTGCTCGCAGCCGCCGAGCGACTTCACGCGAACGGCCGGACCGAACAGGCTCTGGCGGCGTGTGACGAAGCCGACGATCGGCTCGCGGCGGCTCGCGAGGTCGTGGCCGAACTGGCCCCAGATCGGGAACCGACCGTGGTGCAGTGGCGTATCGCGACCGATCACCGGCGCGCACTGATCGAGTACGATGTCAGCCGCGATGGCTCCGAACACAGCATCGAGCGGGACGACCACGTCACGTCTGGGAGGACTTCGGCCGGGGACGACCGATCCGACCACGAGGAAACGATCGTTGCAGGCATCACTGCGCGGGATCCCGACAGCGCTGAATCGTCCGGGTCAGACCTCGATCCGACCGACACCTCCAGTTGGGTTTCGATCACCGATGATCCCGACGACAGTCGAGACAGTGCTGCCGACCACCGAGCGACACTGGACACGGAGATCCAAGCGATGGACGAATCGCGTTTCACCGAGTTCATCGCGGCGTGCTGGCGCGAACTGGGCTGGGAAACGACCATCTTTGCCCACTCGAGCGCCAAATACGACATCATGGCGATCCGACGGCGGGCGATCGACCTTCGAGTCCTGATTTGGACGGTCCACACTCCCGGTCAGGATCTCGAAGCCTCCGTCGTGGACCGCTGTGTCACCGACCGCGACGACACCGAGCGGGCAGACGCCGCCGCACTGGTCACGACCGCTGACGTCCCCGAGCCAGTTCGCCAACGCGCGGCGGACCACGATATCAAACTCCTCGATCGTGACGAGCTTCTGGATCTGGTCGAAGACGAACGACTCGCCGACCTCGTCCTAGACGCGGAATAACTGATGGTAATTCATCGAAGTAGTAAATATTAAAGCTCGTCATTTCGTATGCCGCTGTAATGACGGAGATCGTATCGACGACACCGGGATTGTACCCGTTACCGGACTGGGCGAAAGACGACTTATCTCGACTGAAAGGCCATCAGAAGGGCGATCTGATCAGCGGCGACGAGGGTGCGGAGATCAGCTCTGTTTACGAAGAGGCCCGTGCCGATGTGATCGAGTCTCAGCGGGCGGCCGGACTCGATCGGATTGTCGAGGGACAGTTGCGGTGGGACGATATGCTCGCCCATCCGCTGGCGGTCCACGACAACGTCGAGACCCACGGGATCGTCCGCTACTACGACAACAACAACTTCTACCGGGAACCGGTCGTCACCGGTGAGTTGACCACCGACGGCGACGTACCCGACGAGCTCGACGCGGCCGATGCCCTTACCGACGGCGAGGATCTGCAGGCCGTCCTGCCGGGTCCCTACTCGCTCTCGGAGCTGGCCACCGACGAGTACTACGGCGACGACGCGGCGTTCCTCGACGGCGTCGCGGACTTTCTCGCGGGCGAGGCCGAGGCGTTCGACGCCGAGACGCTGCTGTTGCTCGAACCGTCGCTGGTCACCGACGCACCCGACGAGGGCGAGGACGAGCGTGCCAGCGAGGCCATCGACGCCGTCGCGAGTGCTGCCGACGCGGAGGTCGTCGTCCAGACCTACTGGGGCGCACTCGAGGAGAAAGTCCACGCCCACCTGCTGGACGCGGACATCGACGCCGTCGGCTATGACTTCGTGACTGACCACGAGCGGAACCTCTACAATATCAACGAGTACGGCACGAAAGATTCGATCGCGCTAGGACTGGTGGACGGCCAGAACACGCTGGTCGAGACGCCCGAGGAGATCCGCGAGCGCATCGAGTGGGTCGCCGACCAGACCGCTAACGACTTCGAGACGGTCTACGCGACCGCGAACACCGAGCTGTTCTACTTGCCGACCAACAAGTTCGAGGCGAAACTCCAGGCGCTTTCCGAAGCCGCTGACGGAGCGGAGGTGCAACTATGACGGATACACGCGAGCAGTTCCGACCGGCGGATCACCCCAACGACCACTTCCTGCTGACGACCGTCGTCGGCTCCTATCCCAAGCCGGAGTGGCACGACACGGCCCGAGAACTGTTCGAGGACCCCGATTCCGACTTCGACGTCGAGGACTGGGAGGAATCGAAAGACGACGCCGCCCGCCTGATCACCGAAGAACACGAGCGGGCCGGCATCGACGTCGTCACTGACGGCGAGATGCGGCGCAACGAGATGGTCGAGTACTTCGCCCACCGGATCGACGGCTACGAGTTCAACGGCCGCGTGAAGGTGTGGGGACACAACTACTTCGACAAGCCCTCGGTGGTTGAGGAGGTCGAGTACGACCAGCAGTGGCTCGTCGAGGAGTTCGAGTTCACTGACGACGTAGCCGGCGCGCCGGTGAAGGTCCCGATCACCGGACCCTACACGCTCGCGTCCTGGAGTTTCAACGAGGTCTACGACGACGAGGAGCAGCTGACCTACGCGCTTGCGGATCTGGTCAACCAGGAGATCGAGGCGCTGGTCGAGGCCGGCGCGCGATACATCCAGATCGACGAGCCTGCCCTCGCCACCACGCCGGACGACCACGCCATCGTCGGCGAGGCGCTGGAACGAATCGTCGACGATGTGCCTGAGGATGTCCGCCTGGGACTGCACGTCTGTTACGGCGATTACTCGCGGATCTACCCCGAGATTCTGGACTACCCGGTCGAGGAGTACGACCTCGAACTGGCCAACGGCGACTTCGAGCAGGTCGAGGTCTTCAAAGAGCACGAGTTCACCAAGGACTTCGCGATGGGTGTCGTCGACGTCCACGACGCCGAGGTCGAGTCCGTCGCGGAGATCAAGGAGAACATCAAGCGCGGGCTGGAGGTCGTCCCGCCCGAGCAGTTGACGGTTTCGCCGGACTGTGGTGTGAAGCTGCTGCCCCGCGAGGTCGCCTACCAGAAGATGGCGAATATGGTCGAGGCAGCTCGCGAGGTCGAGGAAGAACTCGACGCCGGCGAGATTGATCTGGTCGATCACGCGGCGGCTGAGGACTGATCGGACACCGACTGCTGGCGAAGTCGTGAGCCAGCAGGTCTTCCCCATACTCGCTGTATAGACTGTGTCTCCTCGTCTGGTGTGGACCGCGTGTTCTCTGCTGTTCGGGAGTACGACGGTCTTCGATCGTGCGTTGTCTTTCGAGGGGACGAGCGTCAGAATCGGCTGTGACTAATATAATTCTATAATACGAATACAGAACCAAAGTACTTATGTAATACTGGTCTGACTTTTCTTATGGAATGAGACGGAGACAATACCTCACGTCTCTGGGGGCATTGGGAGCAAGTGCTTCAGCCTTTATCGGGTCTGCTACTGCTGACGATAGTGTTTCCGCTGCTGAAGCGGGTATTCACGATCGTGTAGCGGATCTGTTACTTGAGGCACGGGTTCAGGAAGCACAGGAGTTGCTGGAGAAGCATAACGTCCGGTATGGCTTCCAGCGGGAATGCATTCCTGGGGCTTCTCAAAGAGACTTGACGGCGAACACTGGAATTTCAACACTCGGACACTACGACGATAGCGATTCGGAATTGGTGACGTCTGTCGTCGAGTCGTACGACGATCGGTGGATAGTTACTGCCACTATGTCCCTGCAGGATAGAAAACTTTCAGCCAGGGATGCCAGTATTGTGGATGACGGATTCGGAATCGTCTACGATAGTAGTGAGTGGAGCGCACCTGAACCGACTGAAAGCGGTGTGAAAACGCATTCACGTACAGCGGCAGATGGTTCCGTCTCCTTAGAGTACCAAGACTTCGCTCCGGAAAAGGGGCTAGCGTATGACGTTGACCTTCCGTATCTCCTTGATGGGGAAACGTCTGTCACGCTACAGACAGACCTGAAGCAAGTTGACTCCGGTAATGACGGGATTCCTGTCAAAGCGGAGTATAAGCATACTTGGGCCGCAGTTGACTTGCCTTGGCCATTTAAGGCTGAGGCTACAGCTGGTATCGGGCCGATTGGGATAACAATGAATCTGGACTCTTGCACAGTTCTCTGGGAGGATGAGATCGCTGTTGAGCCTGGTGAGATTGACCAAACTACATAGAGGTGATCTATCTTGGATAAAGAAGAAAAATTCGTTGCTACTGGAATCCAGCTAACTATCCTCGGTGTTTGGATAGCGCTTGGGAATAACGACGGTACTAGCGTTGCCGTTGCCGCTCCGTTGATTATCGGCGGCACGTATCTCGTCGGTCGGATCGTTGCAAAACCTGTGTGGCGATCGTTGCGAAGCTGACGCGGACACGCGCGCTGAGTGAAGCGGGAATCTCACGGCGCGGAGGATGTCATTTGAGCGCGTGGACGACGCCTCTGGTCGTCCCGACGACGACGTACCCGTCGCCGACAGCCGGGGAGCCTTCGACCGCGTAGCCCACGTCGTGACATCCTCCGCGCCGTGAACGGAGAGGGATCGAAGATCCCTCAGGCAGTCGGGCGTAGCCCGACGACGGCGCGGCTTCCCGAGTCAAGCGAATCGAAGATTCGCGTACCTCGCAAATCTCCGATTTGCTCAGCGTTGGGATATTTACCGGTTTACGATACGACCTGTTCTCGGCGGGCCACCCGGCCCGTGGATTTCTCGAACAGGCGCACCGAAGGCTGTGCCAGACAGCCGTTACTCCTATCCTGCGAGGGACTCGGAGTTACCGCAGCTCGCATATTCTCCGCCGCATTCAAATCACTATTAGCGACCAGTTCACACTCATCGCACACGTACAATCCACGTTCAACACGGTTCGAATCATCTTCTACTCCGCACTGACAACATGTCTTCGATGTTTTCAACTCGGCCTCATCAACCCGTTCGACGCTAATGCCACGCTCCTCTGCTTTGTACTCGATGTGTGCGATGAGCGTTTCGAACGCCCAGTCGTGCAACCTCTTGTTCCCGTGCCGACCCCAGTCTTGATCATCGCGGATGTGCTTCGGATGCCCAACAGCGATCGTCCCCACCTCACGACGAGAGCACTGTTCGACGATGTCTTTCGACAAGGCGTGGAGGAAGTGTTTTTGGCGGCGCGATTTCTTCTGTCGCGCCCACTCCGCATGATTGCTGGGGCCGTCTTCACCCTCCGTCTCGTATTCGACGTGGCGGAAGTAGTGGGCGTCCTCCTTCAGTGCGTTCCCGGGATACAACAGCGTCTCGTCACCGAACGAGACGGCGGCGGTGTTGCTGATCCCGAGGTCGATTCCCGCTGTCTTCTCACCAGTGGTATCGGTTGCGTCGATCTCGACTTTGCAAACGAAGTGTAGTTCCCAGTGATCGTCGTTCCAGACGGAACGGACTTGCTGCACGCGTTCTACGTCGGTGAGGTCGGTTTCCGGGCCGGTCTCGTATTCGCAGAGGATGAAGTCGGCCCAACCATCCTTCAGGTTCTCGCCTTTCGAGAGGCGCACCTGCTGGTGGTCTGTATCGAGTTTGAATCCGTCTTCTTTGAACGTGACCGTGCTGTGAGGGCGGTGGTCGCCGTATTTCCGGTAGCCCGGTGGGTTCGCATCCGGGTCGTTTTGCTCGAACCACGACTGGAAAGCGCCAGACAATTCTTCGACGATTGCCTGACTGGATTGGGCGTTCAGGTCTTTCCAGACGGGTTTGGTTTTGAGGTAGGCTTTGAGTGTGGATTCGTCGGGGATTTCCCCGGTTGCGTTCCAGATGCGGTCTATTGTCCACCGGGCGACGTTCCACAGTTTGCTGGCGGAGTCTGCAAGTGAATCGAGATCACTGACGACGCCCTCACGGTCATTACTCAGCGAGGCCGTGATGGTGCGCGTCGTGAGTAGTTCCGCCACACATAGCCTATGTTATCTGTTTTACCTTAATGGCTGCGGTTGGCGTCGAATATCCGGTTGGGGAGGTAGAACGGAGGTTGATTGGTGGAGCGTACGCGATTCATGCCCGCCGTAAACAGCGTGGCGTCGAAGACGCCACGGGCAGACGGCGCGATTCTCTCGCTGTTTAAAGATAGCTATTGATAGTTGTTCCTTCTGCCGATATCGGATTTCCTGGGTCCGTCGAAGCAGCCGGCGGTTCACTCGTCCATCGGTCGGGGCGATGCCGGACCGATCGTATAGATTCATTGTCCCGGCCCGTCCACTCGTGGCTAGATGGTCCCGCGAATCGTGCTGGCCGGTGCGGGCGTCGGCGTCATAGCCCTCGGCATCGTCTTCGGTACGTTTCTGGTGCCGTTGCCGCTGGCCGTGAAGGTCCTCCTCTATGTGGTCTTTAGCGTGGTTTTTCTGGCGAGCGCGGCCATCTTCGGCCGGCTGCTCGTCATCGAGAGCTGATACCCGACGGCTACCCCGTTCCCACGCCGATCAACTTTCGCTGTGTCCTGCAACGACGTCGATGTCACTGATCTCGAAGCGCGCCCCGCCGTGCTCGCTGTCCGTCACGTCGATATCCCAGCCGTGTGCGTGTGTGATCTCCTCGACGATCGCGAGTCCGAATCCGGTACCGTCCTCGGCGGTCGAGTACCCGCTCTCGAAGACGTCAGCACGTTCGTCAGGGGGGATTCCGTCCCCGTCGTCGGCGACGTAGAATCCGTCTCGCTCGTCGAGCGGCCCGATCCGGACGGTCGGATCACTCCCTCCGTGTTCCACGGCGTTGCGAAAGAGGTTCTCGAACAGTTGCTGGAGACGCCCTTCGTCTGCCCGGACCGATACGTCGGCTTCGACCGACAGCGTCGCCCCGTCGGTCTCGACGTTGTGCCAGCCCCCTTCGACCGGTGCTGACAGCCCGACGATTTCGGTCTCGGCCACCCGCTCACCCTTCTGTGCGAGTGTCAGCAGATCGTCGATCAGCGCCTGGCTCCGGTCGAGCGCGTCATCGATCCGATCCAGGTGTTCGCTGTCGCAGTCCTCCCTGGCAAGTTTTAGCCGGCCCGAGGCCACCTGTAGCGGGTTCCGCAGGTCGTGGCTGACGACGCTGGCGAACTCCTCCAGGCGCTCGTTCTGGCGCCGGAGTTCCTTCTGTCGCTGCTTGCGCTCGGTGATGTCCTGGTGGATCCCGACCATCCGAACCGGGTCACCGTCCTCGCCCCACTCGAACACTTTGCCGACGTCCCGGATCCAGATCCAGTCGCCCGATTTCGTCCGCATCCGATGGTCGCATTCGTAGTAGTCCGTCTCGCCCCCGAAGTGTGCTTCCAGCGCGTCTCGCGCGTCCGGGAGGTCTTCGGGATGGACTCGCTTCTCCCACGCATTCAGATGTGGTTCGATCTCCTCGAGCGAGTGCCCCAGCATCCCCGCCCAGCGCTCGCTGAACGTGACTTCGTCGGTCTCGACATCCCAGTCCCAGATCCCGAACTGGCCGGCCTCCAGTGCCAGTTCGAACCGTTCGTTGAGCGTCTGCAGCTGTCGCTCCCGCTCGTTCCGTTCTGTGATATCGCGGGCGACACTCAGAATCGCCGGCATACCGAAGTACTCGATCCGACTTGACGATATCTCGACGGGCACGTGCTCACGGTCCTTCGTGACGAAGGCGGTCTCGAACGTCACGCGACCTTTTTCTCGGATTGTCTCTAGCTGCTCGCGCAGCTTCGCGTCCGAGATGCCGAGGATGTCACCGTCAAGCGGCGACATCCCGATCAGCGACTCCTCGTCGTAGCCGAGGCGCTCACACGCCGCCTCGTTGACTGCGATGATCTCCCCGTGCGCCTCGTGGACGAACGCGATGTCGCTGATGCCCTCGAAGAGATTCTCGTATGTTCGCTGGGACTGCTGGAGCTTTGTCTCGGTCCGCCTCTGCTTGGTGACGTCGGAAAGCACCGTCCCGAACTGATCGTCGGTCAGTGCGAACGCCGAGACCCGGACGTGTTTCTCCAGCGGTGGATAGTACGTTTCGAACTCGGTCGATTCCCCCATCCGGACGACCTCCGCGTACCGATCCAGATAGTCCGAAGCGACCGTTCCGTAGATCTCTGATGCCAGCCGTCCCACGATGTCCTCCCGATCCAGATCGAGAGTGGATGCGTACTGGTCGTTGACTTCGAGGATCCGGAAATCGACCGGCTCGCCCGCGTCGTCGGTGACGAGTTCGTGCAACGCGACGCCCTTGTTCATCTCGGCGAACAGCGACCGATACTCCTTCTCCTCCTCTCGAAGTCGGCGTGTCGCGCGGCTTCGATACACTGCGTTCACGATCCGATCCGCCAGTACTGCGTACTGATCGGAACCGCTCCTCACGTAATCGGTGACGCCGGCGTCGATCGCCTCGCGCACTCCCTCCTCGTCCGCCTGGTCGAAGAATAAGACGAACGGAAGGCGTGGATGGTCTTCCCGGATGGTCTCGAAGAACTCGATGCCGGTTCGATCAGGCAGATCGTAAGCGGAGACGACACAGTCGAAGTCGCGCTCCGCGAGTATCGGCCGCGCTTCGTCGGTACCCGTGGTCGCTTGTACCCGGAGGCGGTCCGCCTCCCGCTCTAAGAACGTCCCCACCAGCGTTCCGAAGTGCGGATCGTCACCGACGTAGAGGGCCCGTACCGACCCCGCTGTTCCCATGAATTGACAAATAGGTGCGATATCTACTATACTTGGGGGTATTTTTCACCCCGAATCGCGCTCAACGGCTTCGATCGCCCGCTGACCGATTTCGATCACGTCCGGTTCGAGGCGGTCGCGTGCGGCCTGCAGGGCCGCCGTATCGAACCACTCCCAGGCTTTCGGTCCGGCTTCTCCGGGATCGGGGTCGATCTCGCGGCTGTCGACCTGCCCGTAGAAGACGAAATCGATGTGCTGGTGTCCCACGTCGCCGCTGTGGACGTCGATGTCCTCCAGCAGAAAGTGCTGTGGCTGGGGAATCGACTCGACTGTGGGCGAGGCGATTCCCTCCCGTGGAGCGATCAGGTCGATCTCGCGACCGATCTCCTCGCGGACCTCGCGTCTGGCGGCCTCGTGGGGGAGTTCGTCCCGGTCGATGTGACCGCCTGGCGGGAGCCACATCCCGAGCTTGTCGTGGTCGTGTAACGCGACGGCACCGTCGTTGACGACGTAGACGGTCGCGACAAAATGACGCGTCGTCTCCATGCGATCCGTTCGGAGTTCCCAACCCAAGAACCTGCGGTTCGATGCGTGGGAGTGTCTTGTTCGGTCGCTATGTGGGGATATTCTCTTCGGCTTCCAGCAGCTCGTGGTAGCGGTTGCGGATCGTGACCTCGGAAATGTTGGCGACTTCCGAGACCTCGTTCTGGGTGACTTTCTCGTTGGAGAGCAACGAGGCGGCGTAGACCGCCGCAGCGGCCAGTCCAACGGGCGATTTCCCGGAGTGGACGCCCTTGGATTTGGCCGTGCTGAGAAGCTGGCGGGCACGGCGTTCGACTTCCTCGGAGAGGTCGAGGTCGCTCGCAAACCGGGGGACGTAGCTCTCGGGGTCGGCGGGCTTGACTTCCAGCCCGAGTTCGCGGACGACGTACCGATACGTGCGGGCGATCTCGTCTTTCTCGACTCGAGAGACGGCGTTGATCTCGTCGAGGCTACGCGGCGTGCCGGCCTGGCGTGCGGCGGCGTACAGCGACGCGGTCGCGACGCCCTCGATGGAGCGCCCGGGCAGTAGATCCTCGTCGAGTGCACGGCGGTAGATCACTGAAGCGGTCTCGCGGACGTTCTCGGGCAGGCCAAGCGCGGAGGCCATCCGGTCGATCTCGCCCAGTGCCTGCTTGAGGTTGCGCTCTTTGGAGTCCCGGGTCCGGAACCGCTCGTTCCAGGTGCGAAGGCGCTGCATCTTCTCGCGCTGGCGGCTGGACAGGGAGTTGCCGTAGGCGTCCTTGTCCTGCCAGCCGATGTTGGTTGAGAGCCCCTTGTCGTGCATCATGTTCGTGGTGGGGGCACCCACGCGGCTCTTCTCGTCTTTCTCCTTGGAGTCGAACGCGCGCCACTCCGGCCCGGGGTCGATCTCGTCCTCTTCGACGACTAGCCCACACTCCTCGCAGACGGTCTCCCCGCGCTCGGAATCATGTACGAGCGTTCCACTACACTCCGGACAGACGAGATCTTCGTCTGTCGCTTCCTCTGACGTCTCTCGCTGACTCGCGTGCTCGTGGCGCCTGATGGTCGTGTCTGTCATTGGTTGGGATGAATACGTCTCGGGCAAACGCCCACAGAACTACCTGACTTCAATATCCTGTTGTAGTGCAAACGTCTTAAATCTTTGGCTAGCCGAAAAATCTGTTTCTCCGATCGAAAAATCACCTGTGCTATCACTTAGTCCTGTGCCCGTTTTCGGGACGAACACCGCGACTTTCGGAACGTCTTGTGGTGACCGGACACGACAACGGCGTGGCGACGGTTCCGCATCGAAATCCTTACCGCCAGCCCTGTCCTCCGGTGTGATATGAGCGATTCTGTCGTCGATCCAGACGAGGTCCGCCACGTCGCCGATCTCGCCCGGGTCGACCTCGCCGAGGCGGAACTCGAGCGGTTCGCCGAGCAGTTCGGCGAGATCCTCGACGCATTCGAGACGCTCGAGGAGGTACCCGAGGTCGAACGCGAGGCCGATCTCGTCAACGTGATGCGCCCTGACGAGGTGCAGGAGTCACTCGACCAGGAGCACGCACTGCAGAACGCCCCCGAAGACGAGGAGGGCTTTTTCAAGGGTCCGAAGGTGTCGTGAGATGAGCTACAACGCCTTCATCACCCGGGAGACGATCGAGAGCGACGAGGAAGGACCCCTCGCCGACAAGGCTGTCGCAGTCAAGGACAACATCTCGACGGCGGGCGTCCGGACGACCTGCGGGTCGGCGATGCTCGAGGAGTACGTCCCGCCCTACAACGCGACGGTCGTCGAGCGCCTGCAGGAGGCGGGCGCGACCATCCCCGGCAAGACCAATATGGACGAGTTCGGGATGGGGACGACGACCGAAACGTCGGCGTTCGGCCCGACGGACAACCCCGCCGCCGAGGGACGGGTCCCCGGTGGCTCCTCGGGTGGCTCGGCGGCCGCCGTGGCCGCCGGCGAGGCCGACCTCGCGCTCGGGACCGACACCGGCGGCTCGGTGCGCTGTCCCGCCGCGTTTACCGGGACGGTCGGGATCAAGCCCACCTACGGGCTGGTCTCGCGGTACGGGCTGATCGCCTACGCCAACTCCCTGGAGCAGATCGGACCGATCGCCCCCTCCGTCGAGGAGGCCGCCGAACTGCTGGAGGTGATCGCCGGGCCGGACGAACACGACGCGACCACGCGGGAAGCGCCCGGTAGCGGAGAGTACGCCGCAGCGGCCGACGGCGACGTCGAGGGCCTGGAGATCGGGGTCCCGACTGAACTGCTCGACGGGGCCGACGAGGAGGTCGTCGAGACCTTCTGGGACGCCATCGACGAGCTGGAAGCCCAGGGCGCGAGCTACCACGAGGTTTCCATGGAGTCACTGGAGCACGCCGTCGAGGCCTACTACGTGATCGCGATGAGCGAGGCCTCCTCAAACCTGGCGCGGTTCGACGGCGTCCGGTACGGCCCCACACCGGAGTACGAGGGCAACTGGAACGAGGAGTTCGCGGCGGTCCGCGAGGAGGGCTTTGGCGAGGAGGTCAAACGCCGGATCCTGCTGGGGACCTACGCGCTCTCGGCGGGGTATCACGACAAGTACTACAAGCAGGCCCAGGACGCCCGCGCGTGGGTCAAGCAGGACTTCGATTCGGCACTTGAGGCGGCGGACGTGCTCGCCTCGCCGACGATGCCGATCCCGCCGATGGAGCGCGGCGAGAGCCTGGACGACCCCCTGACGATGTACCTGGCCGACGCGAACACGACGCCGGTGAACCTCGCGAACCTCCCCGCGATCTCCGTTCCGGCGGGCGAGACGAGCGACGGCCTGCCGGTCGGGTTGCAGTTGATCGGGCCGGCCTTCGGCGAGACGGAGATTATCCGGGCCGGCAGTGCGCTGGCGTAGGGCTGCGAGCGACGCGTCAGAACCACCCTGAGTCGCTGCCGGTCTGCGTAATCGTGACGTTCACTGCATCGATGACATGGCCCGTCTCATTGAGTGCCTCCAGACGGTAGTTCCGCTCTGAGACGTAATCTTGATGCGGGACCATAAGATTGATTCCAGATCCATACTCGCTCGTACGGTTGCTTCTGTCGTCGATGACGGCCTCCTTGTTCCCATTTATTTCCTCATACTGTATTTCGTTTATCTTTTCAAATTCAAGAGAGGATCGGTTTTCGAGTAGCAATCTCACTTGGAAGTGATGTCCGAACATACCCCATACATACAGATTGTCGAAAACAGCACCAGTCATCGGTTCCTTGATGTCGACATCGTAGTTTGCTGGCGTTTCTGAGCCCGGTGATTCGTCAGCCGTCATCTCGACATCGGAGCAACCGGCAACTGCGAACGCCGAGACGACGACGAGCGCGACGATGATGTGCTTGAGACCGTGCATTGTTCACTCGATGAAGCGTCACAACCACCCTGAATCGCTGCCGGTCTGCGTGATCGTGACGTTCACTGCATCGACGACGTGTCCCGTCCTGTATGCTTCCAGACGGTAGTTCCGCTCCGAGACGTAATCTTGATACGGGACCGTAAGATAAATTCTCTCCTCATGCCCAACCCTCTCAGTACTCTGGGACTTGTTAACAGTCTTATTTCCTAGATCTACATTTTCATATTTTATAATTTCTACTTTACTATAATCTAATCTACTTTGATTTCTTATACTCAATTTGACATAGGAATGGTGCCCGCACATCCTATATACGTAGAGATTATCGAAGATGGTTCCGTTCGTGGGTTCTTTGATGTCGACATCGTAGTTTTCCGGCGTTTCTGAGCCCGGTGAGGTATCGGCCGTCATCTCGACATCGGAGCAGCCCGTGATTGCGAACGCCGAGACGACGACGAGCGCGACGATGATGTGCTTGAGACTGTGCATTGTTCACTCGATGAAACGTCAAAACCACCCTGAATCGCTGCCGGTCTGCGTGATCGTGACGTTCACTGCATCGACGACATAGCCCGTCTCATTGAGTGCTTCCAGACGGTAGTTCCGCTCTGAGACGTAATCTTGATGCGGGACCATAAGATAAATACCGCTTCCATATCCGGCTGTACGGTTGCTTCTCTCGTTGATGGCAGTCTTCTTGTTCGCATTTATTTTCTCATATTGTATTTCTTTTATCTTCTCAAATTCAAGAGAGGATCGGTTTTCGAGTAGTAACAATACTTGGAAATGATGGCCGATCATCCCATATACGTAGAGGTTATCGAAGACAGTTCCGTTCGTGGGTTCTTTGATGTCGACATCGTAGTTTTCCGGCGTTTCTGAGCCCGGTGATTCGTCAGCCGTCATCTCGACATCGGAGCAACCGGCAACTGCGAACGCCGAGACGACAACGACCGCGACGATGATATTTTTGATAGGTGTCATAGTTAGTTGTACATCGGGTGAATCTCACCGATGAGTCCCATAGCGTATCTCGTTGCCTGCTCCAGTACTTTACAGGTGTCCTCTAGCAACCACGGCGATGACTGCAGTGGAGATACTGGATTTTCCATAGTCGCAGTGATCACATCTGTACTATACTGGCTTGAGAACGCGGCTAAATTGGTCGCGTGGTTCTCCCACTTGTTCCCTTCAAATAGATCGGGTTCTTCAACAGGAACAAAGCTTGACAGGCCACGAATACTATCCATAATGTAGTCCTTCGGTTCAGGACTACATGGTTTCCACCAGCGTTCGGGCAAGCAGTTTGGCTTGTAGTTCAGATCCATATAGTCTGCTACTGCCACTTCATATTGAGAATGAACTTGTTGATGGACAGCTTGTGTTTTGAACTCGCCGGTGTGCATCGGATTCCCCAGATCTTCAAGGAAGTGCATCGCATGCCCGACTTGGACGTACCGATTATCACTTCTTGGACGATGTTCCAATGCGTCTTGCATTTCGTCCCCCACCCAGTGATCTGCATGTCCTAAAGGAACGTTAATAGAACCGACACCTAGTGGCACTGCAATACCCGGAGTGTAGGCATGTGCATATGCGTGCGTTACCTTTTCTGGAAATCCATCTAGCCATTCCTGAACCTCACCTACTGTATATACATATTTGGACAGGTCTGGGAAATCATAGTTCCGTCTATCGGGTTTCGGTGATTCTTCTTTCAATATGCTACACAGATCTGAGTCAATATTCATATTCTGACCCGCCCAGTAGGATATGGCGTTGTGTCCTTGCTCTGGCATCCACATTAGTCCGACATCATTGTCCTGTGTCTGCGCCCCGATACCCGAATTGATGACTTCCGCAAGAGTCGGTACCGTTTTCAAGTCGGCTGTCGTTGCTGTCACTTCGCGACTCTCTTGGCGCAATTGCTGCTCCGTTTCCTTTGCAATTTCCTGTGCCCGACCCGGATCCGAATCGAGCGTGTACACCTCCGTCGTGCGATCCGCTGATCGCGAAAAGACGGGATGTTCCGTCTTCCCGTACCCATGCGCCATCTTCCGTGCCATTCCGGGGTGGTCTCGCTCGACTTCCCTCGGCCCCTTGTGTTCGGTTCGAATTTGCACCGCCGACCAGAGGTCCTTCAGCGTCTCACGAGCTCGCCGCCGCGTCTCGCTGTGGACGTTGGCGTTGTCGATATGTCGAAGCAACGATTTGGCCATCGAGTCACGTTCACTACCGATGAGTGTGACCCAGTCGAGTTTCTTCAACTCGTCCCCGATGATGATCTTCGGCGGCACTGCTGAACCGTGATCGTTGCTTGGACGTGGCGTCGCTCGGTCTTTGCCTCTTTTCGCGCGCCCGGCAGATGCCACGCCACTGGCCCCAGCAAACGATGCAAGGACTGTGCCCGATTTGAGAATCGATCGTCGCGTCTTCTTTTCAGAAGCGTCCCCGTTCATTGCTCCCCACATCGATATCGGTTACACGCCACCTATATAATTACTTTGAATACAATATCAACATAAAATCCCAAAACTAACTCGGTGTGGATATATTAACCGAGAACTCCGTATCCGGTACGCTTTTGCTTTCAGCGCGAAAACGACAATACGATGTCACTCCGCCAGCCCTCCGGACTGCGAACGCACCTCCGGATCGTGGCGCTCGTGGCCGTGCTGCTGGCCTTTGACGTGGCGTTCGTGGCTGCCGTGTACGTCCTTGCACACGTCGCGCTGGCGCTGTTGCCGCTGGTCACCTACCAGTTCGAGGTGCTTACCTGGGCGCTCTCGTTCGATATCGTGCCGCTGGAGCCGGTGTTGCTCGTCGGGACCCCGCTGGTGTTGCTCGTCCAGTCGGTGTTCGGCTATCGACTCACGCTGCGTGAAGCCCGCGAGTACGACATCGGCCCGGACAAGGAGTTGAAGAACGTCCTCCTCGCCGACCGTAGCGCTGACGAGGCGGACGACGAACCCGAGGAGACGGTCGTCGCCGCGCCAACGCTGGAGGACCGCGTGGCCCGACTCGCTCAGACGGCCGACGTGACCATGCCCGACGTGCGAGTGATCGACGTCGAGACGCCGAACAGCTACGTCGCCAGTCGACCGGGCGAGCGGACGCTGTTTCTCACGGTTGGCCTGCTGGAGGCGCTCTCCGACGACGAACTCGACGCGGTGATCGCCCACGAACTCGCCCATCTCAGCAACGGCGACGCGTTCGTGATGACCGCCGCTGCGTTCCTGCCGACAGTCAGCGGCCGCTTTCTCGACGGTCTCGCCGCTGGGCTGCGGCACTCGTGGATCGCGCGCAAACTGCTCGGTCTCGACGGAGAGCAGAACGCGAACCTGAGCAATCTCGAGATCCCCCTCCTGCTGTTCACGCCGGTCGCGGTCCTCACCGTCGGCCCGCTGTATCTCGCCAGCACGGCCACCTACCGACTGCTCTCGCGGATCCGCGAGTACGCCGCCGACGCCGGCGGGGTGGCGATCAGCGGGTCGCCGGCCGCGCTGGCCAGCGCACTCGAAACGCTGACCGCGGACCGTCGGCCGGAGACTGACCTCCGGATGGCCGAGACGGGTGTCCGCGAGCTGTGTGTACTCCCCTACGCGATGAGCGGGACGGACGAGGAGACACCCGACGACAGGCTGGGACGGCTCCGCCAGCGGTGTGAGACCGTCTCCGAGCGAGTGCTACCCGGCTCACATCCCGACCCCGAGGACCGCATCGCTGCGCTTCGCGATCGACAGGCCGGACTCGAGCGGTGATCCGGCCGAAAGAGGCGTCGCCGACCTGGGTGCCAGCGCGCTCGTTTTCGACCCGCGGAGACAGCGATCCCGGCCGACGGCCGCGCTATCGCTGCCGGAGTTTACGTGATCGGTATCGCTTCGGTGTCGGCCTGCACCGATTCGTAGAGTTCTTCGAGGCGGTCGACGGAGTGATCGACGCTGAGGCGCTCGCGCCGGTCGAGACAGCTCTGGCTGAGCCGCTCGCGCTCCGCTAGCGCGCGTTCGAGCTGCTCTCTGAACGCTTCGATGTCCCCCTGCGGATACCGATAGCCGGTCCCGTCGTCGACGATCGTGTCCGAGAGCGCGCCGCTGTCGACGCCCACGACCGGCGTTCCACAGGCGTTGGCTTCGAGCGCGACAAGCCCCTGTGTCTCGACGGGGCTGGGGAACGCGAACACATCAAGCGTCGAGTAAAAGGCTGGCAGCTCCTCGCGATCCAGAAAGCCCAGAAACCGCACGTCGAGATCGAGTGTTTCCGCGCGGGCCTGCAGGTCCTCCCGTGCCGGCCCGTCACCGCCGAACAGTACCGTCACGTCCATTCCGTCTGCCGCAGCGAGGATGTCGGACAGGCACTTCTCGTAGCCGTGCCGACCGGTGTATCCGATGACCGGTCCGTCGCCGATGTCGTAGCGCTCCCGGAAGGCGTCGGTGTCGACCGGTCTGAACTGGTCGGTGTCGACCCCGTTGGCGACGACGGCGACGTCCGTGTCGATGCCGATGTCGTTCAGGATGTGCTCACGTGCCCGTTCGCTGGGTGCGATAACCAGGTCAGCGCGGCCGAAAAACCACCGCTCGTAGGACCGGGCCCACCGCCGAACCGTCCGCTCGACCCTCCCGTTGAACGAGATGTACTCCGCGTACTCGCCGGTCGGCGTGTGATAGGACGCTACCAGCGGCAGGTCGTTCGACCGTGCGAGCCGAAGCCCGCTCAGTCCGACGCCGAACGGCGTATGTGCGTGTACGATGTCGGCGTCTGCGACACCCTCGGGAACCTGTGGCGCGCCGAGCCGATACCCCTCGTAGAACGGAAACCGAACGCTTCGGACCGGATATTCCCCGGAACCGGGATCGTAGTCGCTGGCCTTCGGGTAGACCAGGTCCATCGTATGCCCCCGTGACTCCCAGGCTTCGCGCCAGGACTTGACGGTGTAGGTGACGCCGTTCACCGTCGGGAGGTACGTGTCGGTGAACGCGGCGACAGTCGGGGTGGCCATTCGTTCAGTGATTGAACCACCGGCGGTTAATGTGTTGTGACTTCCCGGTAGGCGTCGGCCAGCCCTTCGGCGACGCGATCGAGGCTGTGTTGCTGTGCGGTCTCTTTGGCGTTTTCGCCCAGTCGCTCGCGGAGGTCCGGGTTCGCTTCGAGTCGTTCGAGCGCGTCTTCGAACTCCTCGCGGGTCGAACAGAGCAGGCAGTCGTGGCCGTCCTCGTAGTACTCTCTGAAGACGGGGATGTCCCGCAGCACGACCGCCTTGCCGGCGGCCATCGCCTCGAGTACGACCAGTCCCTGGTTTTCGACCTTCGAAGGAAACAGGAACACGTCCCCGGCGGCGAAGGCGCCGCGCTTGTCCTCGATCCAGCCGGTGAAGGTGACGTTCTCCGGCGGGTGTTTCGTCCACTTGCGCACCGTTCGGGAGCCGAGCAGACTCCCGTCGTACTCGCCGAACCAGGCGAAATCGTAGTCGGTGTGCTGGGCGACTTCACAGAAGGTCGTCAGGCCCTTGCGTTCGAAGACGCTGCCGACCGCGAACACGACCATCCCCTCGAGGTCGTACCGATCGCGGTACTCCTCGCGGAACTGCTCGTGACCGGCCATCGAATCGAGGTCGATCCCGTTGGTGATCGATCGGATCGGCACGTCGATCGGGTACTCCTGGAGGGTCCGGCGGGTGTACTCGCTCGGGCAGAGCACCAGATCGGCCTGCGAGTAGAACCACTTGAGATACCGCCGGAGCGGCGTCGCGAGAAGATTCGATCCACGGAAACTCTCGGCGAAGTCCTCGCTGGTCACGTGTGCGTGCAACACCACGGGAATGTCCTTTCGCTTTGCCCGCCGGACCACGAAGGCGGTTCCCGGCCCGATCATGTTAGCGTGCACGAGATCGAACTCGGCCAGTCCCTGTCCGTTGACGAGCCGGTTCAGCCCCGCCAGCACCATGTCGCCACCGTACCACGGCGTCGTGAGATAAGTCACGTCAGCATCCGTCCGGGAGAGGGCGGCCCGCTGGTGAGCGACGGAGGTGCTGATCCCGCTACGATCGAGTCGGTCCTCGAACTCGAGGTAATTCAGGACGCGCACACCCGACAGCAGTTCGGGGGTATCAATAACGTTGCCGACTCCGCTCGGAGCGTTGGGTCCCAGGCCGGGCGACGTGCTCCCGGAGCGGAACGATACACCTAACGGGCGGGTTCCCCTAGCCTCACATAGATGGGAACCGATCGGGAACTCGCCCGCGAGCGGATCGCGATCCTGCACGAGCAGGCCGAAGCGGCTGCTCGCGTGGACGACCAGGAGCGCGCCCGCCAGCACGTCCGCCGCGCTCGCCGGATCGCCGAACGCAACCGGCTCTCGCTGCCGGCGGATTTCGATCGGTTCACCTGCGACGCCTGTGACGCGTATTTGATCCCGAGCCGTAACGCTCGGGTTCGAACCAGGGACGGGCACGTCGTCGTCACGTGTGATTGTGGCAGTCAGGCGAGATATAGATACGACTGACATCCCGGACCGAAGTTTAAAACGGTTCCCGTCACTAGGGGAGGGATATGCCGGATACAGACCGACAGCGTCGCATCCACGAGCTGGATGCAACACTTCGAGTCGGGAAAGGCGGCGTCGACTCCGTCGTCGACGAACTCGACTCACAACTCGAATCGACTGATCTCGTGAAAGTCAAGTTCCTGCGGTCAGCCCGCGGTGGGACGACCAGCGAGGAACTGGCCGAAGCGCTCGCCGAACGCACGAATGCCGAAGTCGTCCAGACCCGGGGCCACACGGGAGTGTTCCAGCGGT
Source organism: Halapricum desulfuricans (assembly GCF_017094465.1). Lineage (NCBI taxonomy): Archaea > Methanobacteriati > Methanobacteriota > Halobacteria > Halobacteriales > Haloarculaceae > Halapricum > Halapricum desulfuricans. The sequence continues at coordinate 350,098 of NZ_CP064791.1, read as the reverse complement.
GATTCCGCTGCAGTTCGTCGCCGACTTCCTGATCGACGCCGGTCTCGGGGAGGCGATCGCCAGTCCACTGGGATCGCTGATCACGTTTCTCCTCGTGTTCGCCATCCTGTACTGGGGCGGAAAATCGGTCGTATTGCCGATGGTCAGCCGCGTCCTCCGCAAGCGAGGGTTGGACGAACACGCCCGGACGCCGATCCGGAAGATGGTCGCGGTTCTGGTCCTCTTCGCCGCGATCGCCGTCGCGTTCGGGATGGCTGGCTACGGCAACTTCCTGACGTCGCTGGCGACGATCGCCGCCGCGGCGACGCTGGCGATCGGGTTCGCCCTGCAGGACGTCATCGCTAACTTCGTCGCCGGCGTGTTCATCTACACGGACAAACCGTTCCGCATCGGCGACTGGATCGAGTGGGACGGCAACGCCGGCGTCGTCGAGGACATCAGCCTGCGCGTCACCCGCGTGCGCACCTTCGACAACGAACTGCTGACGGTGCCCAACTCCAACCTCACCGACGGCGTCATCAAAAACCCCGTCGCCAAGGAGCAGCTTCGCCTGCAGTTCCTCTTCGGCATCGGCTACGACGACGACATCGACAAGGCCACGGAGATCATCATCGATGAGGCCGAAAAGCACGACGAGATCCTCGACGATCCCGCGCCCTCGGTCCGGCTGACGGAACTGGGCGATTCCTCGGTCGGGCTCAAATCGCGCGTGTGGATCGATGAGCCTGGTCGCGGTGACTTCGTCAAGACCAAGGGCGAATACGTCAAGGCCGTCAAGGAACGCTTCGACGAGGAGGGCATCAACATCCCCTACCCCAACCGGACCATCGGCGGCTCGCTCGACCTCGACGGATTCGAGGCCGTCGCAAACGCCGACGAGTAACCGTTCAGCGCTCTTAAACCGACTATCCGTACTTTTATTCCTGCCTGGACGCTCCTGTCAGTCGTGGCCAGCACAGACACCCGGTATGCGCGCCTGATTCCCCATTTCATCCGGGCCGTCGGCGTCGTCCTGTTTGTTGCCCACGTCAGTATCTACATGACGTTCGTCGGAGCGACGCCGGCTGATCTGTTCAGCATCTATTTCGCGATGACGCTGCTGTCGATCGTTCCGTTCGCAGGTACGATCGTCGCCGGGTCTCTCTGGCTCGACCGCTCTCCGGTGCCGGCCAAGCAATATCTGCGGATCGGCGGCTGGTTCGCCGCCAGCCTCGGCGGGTTTTTGCTCCTGAATCTGGGGATGATCGCGATCTGGTCGGAGGCGCCGTTGAGCTGGGACCTGAGCTGGGCCGTGTGGGCCGCTGCCATCGGCGGGGCGGGCGGTGTCGTCGCCGGCACGCTGGAAGCCCGATCGATCACTCGGGCCGTCCAGGCCGAACGCGAACGCCTCGGGCGCGAAGCCGTCGAGCGACGAAACGAGCGTCTCGAGGCGTTCGCGGCCGTCGTCGCTCACGACCTTCGCAACCCGTTGCAGGTCGCTTCGAGCCACCTCGATCTCGCCCGCCAGGAGACTGAGTCTTCACACCACGAGCAGATCGACGCGGCGCTCGACCGGATGGACTCGATCGTCGAGCGGACACTCACGCTGGCACGGAGCGGACAGGTGATCGACGAACCCGAAGCTGTCGAACTCGCCCCCTTCGTGACCGATTGCTGGGCCGGCGTTCCGACCGCCGACGCGACACTGACAATCGAGAGCTCAGCCGTGATCGAAGCCGATCCCGACCGACTCCGGCACCTGTTCGAAAACCTGTTTCGTAACGCCGTGGAACACGGCTCCACGAGCCCTCGGTCGCAAGCTCCCGAGGACGCCGCGGAACACGGCTCCACGAGCCCCCGGTCGCACGCTCCTGGAGACAGCGAGGGACAAAGTCCCTCGGGCAGTCGGACCCAGTCCGACGATACTATCGAATACGCTGACTCGACGGTCGCTGTCCGAGTCGGGACGACCGAACAGGGATTTTATGTTGCGGACGATGGTCCGGGTATCTCTCCGGAGCAACGTGCGACCCTCTTCGACGACACCGACGCTTCCGGTGGGATCGGTCTCGCGATCGTCGACCGGATCGTCGACGCCCACGGCTGGGAGCTAGACGTCTCCGACAGTACAGACGGTGGCGCCCGCTTCGAGGTGACCGGGGTGTCCCTCTCGGAGACTGATACGGCGGCCCAACCCCATCAGGGTCGCTGATCAGAACAGTTTTCCGAGTGTTCCGCGGCGATCGGCGATCTCCCGATACACCCGCTCTCGGACGCGGGTGTAATCCTCGAACTGACTGAGGAACTTGACTGCCGGTTGCAGGTCTTCGCCTATGTCGGTGTGGACGAACGCCCGCTCCATCGCCGCGCCACAGGAGTAGACCGCATCACCGACTAGCAGGTGTGCACAGCTCTCGTAGTCGGCCGGCAGCCGATCACGCAGGTCCGCGGTCAACTCCGAGAAGCCGACTAGTTCGACCGCCGATCGGTCGGCGACGAACTCGGCCGCTTCCGTACAGAACGTACAGTCGTCGTCGTAGACGAGGATTGCATCCGACATACCTCGACTAGGCGCTGGACGGCACTAACCGTTGTGCCCACCACCGCCACAGTGAGGTGTCGTCGTTCCCTGGGGGAACACGTGTCTCGAACCGCGCTGTGGCTCCTCGCTGGCCTCATCTTCTCGTCGATGGGGCTGTGGCTGCTCGTTACGTCCGCGGCCGATTCGCTCTCCTGGCTGTTCGGGCTCTGGATCGCACTGCACGGGCTGGGAGCGTTGCTGGTCGGTGGCTGGCAACGGCTGCATCGCTGACGGTCGAAATATACGGTATGAATGGTGGACGGGCGGGATTGCCCGGCGTTCGAACGCGGATAGTCTCGCGCGCCTCCTCCACCCCGCGACCCGACGAGCGGCAGGTGTCCGCGGGTCCGCTGCTCGCTTCCGCGCCTGGCGGGGTGCCCGCGGTCAACCACGGTCGATCGCCCCTGCAGGCGAACTCCCGTGGACCGCTACCCCCGTCGGACGAGGCTTCCACGTTAGCTTGCGAGGTCCGCGTCCGTCGACCGGACGCACCCGGTGTTCGGCCCCCGCTAAAGACCATAGCGCGGGTATACGGGCGGGGCCTAACCGCCCGGCCTAGTCCGTCTGAAACTACCCCGCTGTGACTTAAGGGCCTTTCGCATCCTCCGCTCCCAGCAACAGCCCCAGCGCGTGTGCATACCACGTCCCCGCCAGTGGAACTCCCATCGCGACGGTGACCAGTGCCCAGCGATGGGACGCGAGAGACATATCCACGATACCGAACTGGACCGTCGAGGCCCACGCTATCGTGATTGTGACGATGAATATCCCCAGCGTGAGCGTCACGCCCGCAGCGAGCGCACGGTCGGTCCGGCCTTGTCGGCCGGCCGCGAACACGACGACTGCTGGCACCACGAGCAGGCCCGCGAGCAATGGGTTGACAACCCCCGATTCGTAGTATAGTCCGGCCGTCTGCGACTCGGTCAGCACGTACGGCGTCGCGAGCACGACGATGACCAGCAGACAGGCGGCGATCCCGACGAGGGGAGCGCTACGACGCGCGTCGACCATACGTGGGCGTGCGTGGCCACGGGTCTTAATTGCAGCGGCAAACTGACACCACAACGCCCACAACAGCCCCTCTCGTACACTCCGATATGGGATTCGGAGACACCGCAAAGAAACTGCAGAAAGTCACCTCCCTCGCCGAGGAGAGTTACAACCGGATGAACGAGCTCCGCGAACAGCTCGTCCAGCTCCGAAACGAGGTCGAATCGACCAGCCAGCAGGTCGATCGGATGGAACACGACCTGGCCGAGCAGCGCGCGCTGCTCGAAGCGCTGGCGGAAAAACAGGGCCTCGACGTCGAGACAATCATCGCCGACGCAAACATCGAGGATGTCGATGCCGAACCCGACGGTAGTCACGCTGCACCCGATGGCGACGCGACTGCCGGCGGCGCGGACGCGACGCCGTCGAACGACGCCGGGAATCGACCGACCTAATCAGTCCGCAGACGCCGGTGTTCGACTTTCAGACACCGATCCTGGACGAACTGACGGTCGCTTGATTCGACCCGTCGGCCGGACGCCTCATCGGTGATCCCCTGCTGGAGCCAGACGGTATCGATATCGTCGCGTTCCAGCACGCTCGTGACGATCTCCGGAACCTCCCCGCTGGGTCGGAACACGTCGACGACGTCGATCTCGTCGGGCACATCGGATAGCGAATCGTACGCGGGCCGGTCGAAGACCTCCTCGGCGAAGGGGTTGACCGGGATCACGTCGTATCCGTGCTCCAGCAGGTACTTCGGGACGTCGTGAGCGGCCTTTCCCGGAGTCGTCGAGCAGCCGACGACCGCGATCGTTTCGCTGTCGAGGATCGTCTCGATCGTTTCGTCGTCCGTAACTGGCATACGACTATCTTCACCGTCGCAGTGGAAAGATCCGCGCCTATCGGTCATACTCGCCTGGACGGGGACCGTCGACGCGATCGAACCGAGTGGTTTAAACCGAAACACGAGAAACACACGAGCGAGGGCGCTTAGCTCAGTTTGGACAGAGTGCTTGGCTTCGGACCAAGTTGTCGGGGGTTCAAATCCTCCAGCGCCCACTTGCTGTCGCGAGTAAATTCATGAGCGACAGCAATGCATCGCGAGGATTTGAACCAGACGGCGGCCGAACGTAGTGAGGCCGACGACGTGGTTCACAATCCTCCAGCGCCCATAGAATTTTGCTGCGAGCAAACCGCGAGCAGCAGATTCGCCATCTGGAGATTTGAACCCAGCCAGTCGCGCGCAACGAAGTGAGCACGTCTGGCTTTGGTTCACAATCCTCCAGCGCCCATCGCTGCGATTTTCGCCGAAATCACGTCAAACACCATCTGATTCCGGCGTTTCGCGTTCTACTGTTGGGATGTGTTAGCTTTCGTTCGATGCGCGACCGGGCGAGTGGTGGCCATGGGAGTTCGCGTCCATCCACACTGGTCGCTACGGAGAACATCAACGCTGATAGACACTACTGTTTCATATTCTGTCAGAATCCGCGTGCAAGACTTAGAGGCTGGATGCAGCAGTACTTGGATCACGTATCTGAAATATTATATGAGGGAGAACGATTTACTGACGCTACATCTATTCGACGAGGAATGCCTCCAGCGGCCATCGGGGGGTGTGGTCTTGCTCTTCTTGGGAGTATCCAAGGCGGAACAGGTGTAGCGGTACTTTGTCGTCTCCATCAATCAGGGACGCCAGTTCCTCGCGCATCGCGGGGCGTTCCAGAATCTGACTCATCGGATGAACGGCGATCCCCTCGGCGGTCGCAGTGAGAGCCATGCGCTCGAAGATCTGACCGGTCTTGACCCGTGCCGGCGGGGCATCCGACTCGGTCGTGAGTACGCCGACGGCGGGCGCACTCTGGATTAATTTCGAGTTCTTCTTCGCTTCGCGGTCTCCAATATCGAGGTAGGTGACGACCGCCTGCCCAATCCGTGCTTTGAGCCAGGGATCTCCGAGCGCGCCTATCCCGATCCAGTTTCCCAACTCTTTGCGATACTCTGGGTCATCCATCTGGAGTCGATCAGCTTCGGCCTGTAGTTCGGCGATCGATTCTTTCCGCCCGGGATCCTCAATCAAGTGAAATGTGACGCCATCCTCGGCGACGCAATTTCGTAATTTCTCTTGGATGGAACCACCGAGTGGCTCGTTTCCGAAGAGGTGGTGATTCGTGGATCGTTCGATGATTTGGTCGAACAATTCCGGGTGAGAACCGGATGGACTGTTCCTATCGGGGTGAAGCGTGACGATGACTGGCGGTGAGTCGTCGTGATACGCTATTTCGAATCCGATTCCGAACCGTTCGGCGGCAATACAGAGATTTTCGACAGCACATCCAAGACTGATGTGTAACTCCCGTTTGTCCTGGTCAGCCGCGTCCAGCCACCGCGCCTCGTCGGCGTGGACCTCGATTTTGCCATCTTCAACGACGAACTCCCACGGTTGAGAGTTGTGGCTGGATGGGGCAAGAACCGCATACTGGAGAAGGAATCGTGCACGCTGTGTGAGAGACGCCTCGGTCGGAAACTTGTCAGCATCGATCCCCCAAACGTCGGATGATAAGTCGTGACCCACCATGATATATATTCGCGTACCCGACCAATCAAGCTACCGTTATACCCATCTATGGGATTATAAGTCCTCGAAGCCAGTTATCGATCGACAGTTTCCAGTGCAAGACTCGCGCCCTCCATCTTGCACAGGCGCTATTGATCTCCCTATTCTCTGTCAAAATCACTGTGACCAACTTAGAGGCTGACGGCACCGTAGAAAGGTACAGTGATGAGTTATTTGAGTTCTCTATGTAGCTTCTATTGAGGTATTTAATATAATCCTCGTAAGTTATTTAGGTCAGAGTTTCGAAAAGTCAATAACTTGGGCAATAACGTGTTTAGAGAAAATACTGAACATGAGCAAGAGATGCTGTTTTCGCCTTTGAAAGATCTTTCAGGCCGGGTAAGAAAGAAACTACAGAACCACTGGTCTACTCACTTCTACGAACATGTTTTCACCCAAATTGATGAAACGAAGTTCGGACGGCTATACCACGACGGGTATAGCCGACCGAACAAGCCAGTCAACGAGCTTGTCTCCTTGGAGATTATCAAGCACCTGCTCGGCATGTCCGACAAAGAGCTCGAACATGCCTACGTCTTCGACTTCCGCGTCAGGAACGCATTAGGGAAAGAGACGCTTGGAGACAACATCTGTGAGAAGACGCTCACCAACTTCCGCCGTCGGTTGATGAAATACGAGGAAGAGACCGGTCAGGATCTGCTACACGAGGTTTTTGAGGATCACCGCACCTACTTTCAGCGCGAATTTGAGATTGATGCGAGTACGCAACGAATGGATTCGACGTTCATTGAGGCCAACATCAAGCAACTGTCTCGTGTCGATCTCCTCGCTAAAGTGCTTCACAATTTCCTGTGCGATCTCCCGGAGGAGATCGTACAGGAACTTCCTGCTGGAATGGACGAGTTCGCCGACACCGAGAACTTAGAGCTGTCCTATCATCTTGAACCGGACGAAATTCCTGCCGAGATGGAAACGCTTGCCGAGCATATCGCGTGGCTTGTTGAGCGGTTCAGAGGTGAGGCTGAATACGCCGAGTTGGAAAGTTTCGCGCATCTACAGCGTGTCCTCGATGAACAATGCTATCGCATTCCTGAGTTCGAAGACGATAATCCGGAGCCAGATGATCAAGGCCATCCCGGTGACGAGTCACCGGGCTGGCAGCCACTCCAAACGTACACCTCTCCAAGTGAATCCACGGCGACTGCTGGAGATGGACCCGACTCCGAATCGGTAGACAGAGACGCCGAAGAGAAACACGATCACGTCGGACTGGAAGAGTCCGACGAGATCGGCAGTGAATCACTGCAAAACCCTCACGACGACGAAGCGACGTATCGCTCCAAGAACGCGGAGGATTACTTCGGCTACAAGTCGAATATCGCTGAGACATGCAATGGTGAAAATCCATTCCGCTTGATTACAGCGGTTCGAGTCGATACGAACAACACGGATGATGGAGACCTCTTGGGTGAGGACGCGAGGAATCTTGCCGAGGAAACGGGATTACGTGAGCTGCTCGTAGATGGCGGGTACACGCACAAGGAAGTAGAGAAGTGCTGCCGTGATCAGGGGATCACGCAGCACTTCACAGGAATCACAGGTCAGCGTCCTGCAGCAGAGAAGATGTCGCTTGCCGCTCCAGAGTGGGATGGGACGAGAATGGTTGCGTGTCCTGCCGGACACGAACCATTCGAGCAGAACCATTACGAGACCGGCCGTATCTCGGGAAAGATGGAGAAGCAGTTCTGTGATGGCTGCCAGCACCAAGAGAACTGTTTCGTCAATGAGCAGCAGGAACACTACAGCTACGGATTCAGGGAACGGCGGGTGGAAGTTGCTCAGCGACGGAAGCGGTTAGATGATCCAGCGGAACAGGAGTTCCTGAACTTACGTGCCGGAGTGGAATCGTTGATGAACGAGATGTATCACAAGGACGGTGAGAAAACGAAGTTCACGGGGAAAATCAAGGTGAAGAACGCCTCGATAGCGAAAGCAATGGGGAGAAACCTGAAGCGAGCCTCCGGATTCCTGGAATCGGAGGCGAAGCAAGAGAAATCGGCAGGATAGCCGGGCAAGAAGTGTGTTTTGTCGCAGTCAGCCGGTCCTTCTGTGGTGACGGCTCCGTTCTGATGAGATAGTCACTGGTGATCGGGTCGGGGTGTTCTCGTCAGAACACCCCTTTCTATGGTGCCGTCAGAGGCTGGATGCAACACGGGCTCCTCGTGTTCTGTTCGTTCCGGTTTCGTCGGATGTTCTTGGCATAGTTGCCGGTAAATCTTCTCCCCGGACCTGATGACGTTCGTAGGTATCATGGAACTGTTCTACTGGATAAACTTTCACCGTTGAGGTCGCGAACCGCCAAATCAGTGGGCGTGCGTATCAATCTTCGACCCTAGTGTTATGATTATATAGAACAAACAAGTCTACGTGATAGAAAGAACGGTGCGACAAACCCCAGCAGACATTCGAAGGATTTCTGAGTTCCTTGTCCTCACGTTTGCCATCTCTTGGGGTGGTGTGACTGTGCTCTATTTCGCCGATGTCGATCTCGGAAGTAGCGCCGGGCAGGGCATTGGCACTATTATCTTCATGGGGGCCCCTGCCATCGCGGCGATTACACTCCTCCGGTTTCGCCGAGCATCCATTCGGAGGGGGTTAGGTCTTTACCGAGGGCGCATTCAGTGGATTATCCTCGCATGGATAGCGCCGGTTGGGCTTACTGCCACGATGATTGGTGTCGGTCTTGCGCTTCCAGGCACGACGTTTACGACAGAATATGCGGCGTTCTTGCTTGAACTCGGTTTCACAGAGGCGGAAGCCGTTGACACGATTGCCGAACTGGAACAGACCGGCGTTCCGGTAGTCGTCCTCCTGACCGGACTGGGACTCGTCCTCGGGGCAACGCTCTTCGCGCTCGCCGCCCTCGGCGAAGAACTCGGCTGGAGGGGGCTGTTGCTCACGGAGCTGGCACCACTCGGATTTTGGAAATTGTCGCTATGGACGGGTTTGGTCTGGGGTATCTGGCATACCCCGCTCATCCTTCTCGGACTCCAGTTCCCGAATGAGCCAGTCGTCGGGATATTCACGATGACTGTTGCAACCGTAGCTTTGTCGCCGATATACACCTACCTGACTGTCCGGGCTCAGTCGGTGCTCGCCGCGACGTTTTTTCATGGCTCATTCATCTTGGGTGTATTCACGTCGGTGTTCCTGGCAAACGGGGGCGAACTCGTGATTTCCTCCTTTGGAGTCGTCGGAATCGTGGCCGCGCTGTTTGGCATTGCAGCATGTGCGGTACACGATCGACTGCTTGCTGATGAGCAAATAATGACAGGTGAACCTCTGAGCCCCTGGCCCCGTACTAAAGCGTGAAACTGCCGTGTTCGGTTAAGCAGATACTGGGAGTGTATAATGGAATCCACCTCATAGCTTCTCAGTGGGGGTCGTCCTCTCGCTTGTTCCGGTGTAGATTGATGGGGCACTGCTCCACGCTCTATATTGTAGGATTCGGTGGAGAATTCTTGGCCCATCCTTCGTGACCGGTACGCGCACTCCATCTTGCACGACTGAATTGACCTATCCAGTCTCTATCGGAACAGCCATGATCGATAAATAACATATTTGCAGCACTGAATGACAACTCGCCCCAATCGAGACTCTTGCTATCCAGTCTGCCACCCGATGAACCTCTCAAACCCAAAAGTAAAACCGAGAAAGATGACAGCGAACACGAACCAACGGAACACATCGAAGGTGCCAGTGAACGCAAGCACGTTGAAAATGTACGACAACGATGCACCAACGAATGCAGCGACGTAGAGGTTCCGTCGGATGTCCATACAGGTACTTCTAACGATAGTGTGTTAATTCTTCCCCAGTGTCATACACGAATGCGTACTTTGATTGTCGAGTACATCTCACGAATTCCTTCGGTGCTGCATACGCGCGCTCTATCTCTTTTACTGTCGCCGCAAACGATCTTTCAATTGATAAATCGCTGTTTCTGAGCTTCCGGAATTCGGACGCCTCACGCCTGGAAAGGGGATTCATTCTACCGTCGGACAAGCGCCTCCAGCGCCCATAGCCGAGATTCTTCCCGAAATCACGGCCGACAGGTTCTGAATTCGGCGTTTCGCGTTCTACTGTTGGGATGTGTTTGCTTTCGTTCGATGCGCAACCGGGCGAGTGGTGGCCACGGGAGTTCGCGTCCAGCCACACTGGTCCCAACAGAGAACATCAATCGCCGATTGACATAACAGCGTCATATTCTGCCAAAATCCGCGTGCAAGACTTAGAGTGTGTATTTATTACAATGGTAGTATTTTAACCACTTCGATATCGGCGAATACTTGCTAAAGTAGAGAGCGTGTATTGATCAAAGACACCTTGGATCACTAGCCTCGTTATTCCGGACGGGAAGACAGCTCACGCTGTTTTGACGAACTGTGCGCTACCATCCTGCTCGATCGTGATACGATAGCCTTCATAACTAAACTTGATTTCGACCCGTGCTCCAGGGGCTGGAGGATTCGAAAATATGTAGTCGATGGTATTGCCAAGGTGTTCGTATGTGGGCGTCAGTTCTTCAGGTTGTTTCCCTTCGAGATCAGCCACTACTTTCGCAATTTGCACGGCTGGGTTCTGTTGATTGGCTACTAATTTTCGGTGGATGATTTTGTCCGAGGAATTGTTCATAGTCATCTTGGAGTTGTAACTCTACGCGATTAGTCGTCGTGGCTTATTACTTTGACTCTCATAGTAGTGTTCTTCTAATCTGGCAAATATAATGGTCGATAGTGTTATTAATCCATTCGCCATATGTTGTTTTATGGACGATTCTGAATCTTCCTCTAAACACACAGGGCGTCGTTGCGGTCAGGTTCGCGGTGTCCGACCCGACGTATCCGTTTGTCGGGGTTACTCAAGAAGCGGATTGTCGGGTTGAACTCGAAAAGATGATACCGCGGGGATCGGGCAAGTTTGCGGAGTTTTTCACCATCATGGGTGCCGATCCGGAGCGTATCCTCGACCTTGCCCAGGCAAACGACTTCGTTGAACCCCGACTCGTTGCGAGGTTTGAAGACGGTGGCCTCTTCGAGTTCGTCGTTGAGGGGTTCTGTCCCGCGCGGGATCTGGCCGAGCTCGGGGCTATTCCGCAAGAGGTGGTAGGTGAGAGCGGGAAGGGGCACATCGCTGTCGAAATACCACCGACTGAAGATGTATCCAGCATCGTCGAGGAGTTCCTCGACGACCATCCCTCGGCGACTACGACTGCCAAAGAGACGAAAGAACGCTCAACACCACTGTTTACGACTGAAGAGCTTCAACAGGTCATGGACGACCGGCTCACCGAGCGACAGAGAGAACTCCTTCTGGCCGCGTATGATGCTGGCTATTACGAACGATCACGCGAAACAACTGGCGAAGAGATCGCTGACGAGTTCGGTATTAGTCCCGCGACGCTTTCACAACATCTCCACGCTGCCGAGCGCAAACTCATCTCGCTCCTGAGCCAAGAGAACAGCAGTTCGTTTCAAAGCAAACAGTAGTAGGGTGGAAGACCGGCTCCGGAACAAGGTTACCACACTTCACCTACCGCTCGTCCGTCAATTAAAAATTGGATGTGAATCAATGGAGTGGCATTTGGAGATCTGTTCTGCACGATAGGTGTGCGTATTGACGTCCAAGCCTTACCAGTTCGACGAGACATTTCGTTCTCTCGTAAGATGGCGACTGTCAAATGACCGATTCGGGCCCTCCATCTTCTACAGGCGCTATTGACCTGTCCCCCCTCCGTCAGAAGCAACTTGACCGATACAGAGCCGGAATCTAGCAGTCGTACGATCGTGAACCGTTCCTGATGGGCAACGAGAGCGTTCTCGACGCTACTGCTGTACCTTGCTCTTGAACATGTACTTCCACAGTTGTTGTGTCTCCCACTGAGAGCGTTTCATCGTCTTCTACTAACCAGAACACGTCCTTTGTGACACTCCCCCGATCCTCAATTGCCCCCACCGTTCGATTCCAGGTATGGTTCAACTCTAGAACGACTGATTGGGTGTTGTCATTATGCGTCGGGGGAATATGAACTGTGATATCGCCGAGTATACTGAGATGGTCCCCCGGTGTGCCACTCCCGAGACAGGTTTCGACCGTGCCATTTGTGTCCGGGAACTCAGTCTCCTCGTTGAGACGAATCGAGAGATCGGCGTCGGAAACCGTAATATTTCCGTCGGGCTGCGTGTCGGTTACTCCACCGAGTACAACAATCGTCCCAACAGACGCTGTGGTGACAACGAGAAATGCCGCAATCATCCGCCGGCTAGGCGGCCAGTGAAAAAGCCACGGCAAAATATCGAAGTCCATGTTTTAGTGTACTACAGCGTATTATAGAAAGTTTCCCCAACTCCGTGCCCGTCATTGATGAGTGGCTGAGTTGAGCTACCCACGGCTGAACCGCGGGTTTTCTTCTGCATTTCGTATAGATCAGAGTCTGTGATCCGTGACCGTAACTCCACCGGCGCTTCGTCACGCACAGTCCTCTAGCAAATCGGCTCCAAGAACACCAGTCAATCCCTGGAGGGTGTCGGCCGGTCCGGATTCACGGCGTCCCGGCGGAAGGACTCGTCAAACCCTGTCAGGTCCCGCCAGCGCGCCCACATTGACATCCTCCTCCGCCTGAAGGCGGAGGAATCCCGAGCGTTGGGATATTAGGGTTTGCAGTCTCCCCGCTCTCTCGGTGTGAACCGTCCGCTCTCACGGTCGAACAGGAAGACTCCGGGCTGTGCCAACCAGCCGTTACTCATATCCCCCGTCGGGGGACTCTGAGTTATCTTTCTCCTGATGTTCACCGCACCGTTCACGTCTGCGTTCATCGTCGTCTCGCACGACGAACAGACGTACAGACCGCGCTCCACACGGTTGCTATCCCGAATCTGCCCGCAACACGAACACGTCTTGCTCGTGTTCTCCTCGTCTACACGGTCAACAAGGATGCCGTGTTCCTCGGCCTTGTATTCAAGGAGACGGGCGAATCGGTCGAACTCCCAACCGTGCAGCTTCTTGTTCCCCGACGCACCCCAATTCCGCGAGTCACCGTTCTCATCCTCGCGGATGTCACTGAGGTCGCCAACCGCGATTTTCGCCACACCTTCTTCGACACACCGCTCAACGATGTGCTTGCTGAGGGTGTGAAGGAAGTGGTCTTTGCGTCGGGAGAGTTTCTGCCGAGCCTTCTGCGCTCGCTTCGACGGGCCGTTCTCGCCTTCGGTCTGGTACTCCTCGCGGGTGAAGTAGTGTTTGTCCTCTTTCAGCGTGTTCCCCGGATACAACTCTGAGGGGCCGTCCTCGTAGTCGATGGCGAGGTAGTTGCTGATTCCGAGGTCGATACCCGCCGTGTTGTCACCGGGTGCGTCTTCGACAGGAATCTGTTTCTTGCAGACGAGGTGGAGTTCCCACTCGTCGCCGTTCCAGACGGCACGCACTTGCTGGATGTTCTCGACTTCTACGTCAGGGCGAGTTTCGTACTCCGCGAGGATGAAGTCAGACCGACCCTCTTTCAGGTTGAAGCCTTTCGAGAGGCGAAGTTGGCCGTGCTTGTCGTCGTGCTTGATGGCTCGTTTCTTCCATATGACGGTGGAGCGAGGGTGTCGGTCGCCACGTTTCCGGTAGCCCGGTGGGTTGTTGCCGTCGTCGGAGTTGTACCATCCGTTGAACGCCTCAGCAAGTTCTTCGAGAACTCGCTGACTTGACTGAGAATGCAGGTCACTATAGCGTTCGTGGTCTTTCAACTCCGACTTCAGCTCGGCTTCGTCGGGTATCTCACCGTCTTCGTCCCACCGTTGTTGGATGTAGTAGCGTCCGACGTTCCACAGTTTCGACGCGGAGAACCCGCACTGGTCGAGGCCGTCACGAACCTGACTGTGGTTCGTGATGCGTGCGACGTAGGTGCGGGTTGTCTCCAGCATCGTACTGTGTTCATAACTAGTTATGAAATAGAGTATATTAATGGTTGTGTTTGGAGTGGAATATCCAGTCTTGTTGAGTCTGTGGAAGGTGTCACTGAGTGACGGCGCGTATCCACGGCCTGAAGGCCGTGGTATTGCGCCTGTTCAGCGTATAACACAATTCCGATCGTTACCACAATCATGCCGGTTTCGGTCAGTGCGGTTTCGCCGACCCACAGCGGCGGGCCATCGAACTCGAGTCGGACGAAGGCCGGAAGGGCCTTCGACGTTGAACAGACTCGTCACACCGACGTTGAACGCCCAGTGGAGCCCGATCGAGGCACCGAGCCGCCCGGTCAGGACGTATGGAAGCGCCAGCAACACGCCTGCCAGCCTGAAGTGGAGATACTGCATGGCGGTCAGCACGTCGCCGTGAAAGTGTGCGAACACAAGCGAGGAGACGAACACGGCGACTGCGACTGGAACCGCGCCGAGCCAGCGTCCCGGGAGGATACCATCGAAACGGCTGACGAATCGTGACGGGACTCCCTCGGTCGCGTTCGTGATGAAGTACCCTCGAAATAGGAGTTCTTCGAGGAACGCCACGGCCGCATAGATCGCCACGCTCACCCCGAAGGCATTGAGGAACGTCCGCTCTTCAGCAACGAACCACCCTTCGACAGTCGCCCACCCAGCCGCGAAGTAGATCACGAACACACCGCCGGTCAGGAACAACCCGAACCCGATACTGACCACAAACTCACGCCACCAAGTCCTGCTGAACCGAAGCCCAAGCGAGCGGAACGGTCGATGATCGAGATACCGCGTGGCCAGCCAGACCGTCAGGACCGCGGTCAGATACGGAGTGTCATCTGATAAATGTATACTGACAGCCGTTAATAGCTGACTGTCGTCGTGTTCTTGTTCCGGTGACCAACAGCAGACGATCAGCGCGGATCCACCTCTTGAGTGAGACTGCCCTCATTCGCCACCAGTGCACTCCATCATTCCAGAAGTGTATTCTAGACCACAGTTAAGGTGAACCGCGTTGTATCCTCAACATATGGAAACAGCAGACAATACGGCCAGTAGTGAACGAGACGATCTCGTGTTTACTCAGCCGTTACCCGAGTACGTCGATTGGCTCGTCGCAGTGGCTATTGCACTCGGTGGAATGGCACTGACCGTCGGTGGAACTGCCGTAACTTTCGTCGTCGATCGGGACTTGATTGCCGAAGATATCGAAGCTGGTCAGATCACGGTTGTCATCTTGGAACGGGATCTCACAGAGGCTGAGATGCTCGAGTTCACATTGGAGGTCGTAAACTGGACCGGGATCGGCCTCCTCGTAACGGGTATCGGACTCGTTCTGTTTGCTATCGGATACGTCGTGTTCCGCCATCGCGCCTATCACAACGTCAGGGAGGGGGGAGACGTCGACACGTACCGATCGTCGGCGATTCTCGGCGCGGTCGCGACGACGATTCTTTCGTTCGTCCCTCTTTCGCCAATCCTTGGCGGTGGCCTCGCAGGCTATCTCGAACAGCCAGTGACGGGGCGGCCAGTAAGTGTCGGTGCACTCTCCGGATTTTTGGCGATGGCCCCGGCACTGACCCTTGTGGGATTCGTCACTGTTGGCCTGTATTCGGGACTCGCTACCGTACAAGAGACCGGACTTGGTTTCGTGGTTGTCGCGGGGATGTTCTTCGGATTGCTGGTGCTTGCTGCCTACGGAGCCGGGCTCGGTGCGCTCGGCGGCTTCGCGGGGGGCCGTCTGGCCGATAGCAGGTGAACATAGGAGACTCGCTCGGATGTGGTGGGATGACTATTCAGGTAGACATACTATAGTAGTCAGGATGTCATAGAACCATTAGCAAGGGTCTGATTCCATCCGGACTTCCGCTCACTTTCGTGTGATAGTAATCTGTCAGGAACTGTCGACACAGGCCGTATTTTCAAACTGCCGAGAGCGCGGCCCTCCTCCGAGTAGTCTTTTTATATTAGCGCGAGAAACAGCCGACGGAATGGGCCTGTTCACGTCGGCCGCGAACCGGCGACGCGTCGCCGTCCACGTCGCGGTGGTCGCGACCGTACTGGTGGGGTCGTATCTCCTCGCTCGGCAGTATCTCCCCTTTCTGCGGTCGGCCGAGCAGTTCCGTGCGTGGCTACTTGGATTTGGCCTGTGGGCACCCGTGATGTTCGTCGCCGTCCAGACGCTGCAGGTCGTGGTCGCTCCAATCCCGGGGCAGGTCATTGGCGTCGCGAGCGGCTACGTCTTCGGCGTCTGGTACGGCACCCTCTACAGTATGGTCGGGACCCTCATCGGCACTACCATCGTGTTTGTGATCGCTAGGCGGTACGGCCGCCCGTATGTCGAGCGGTTCGTCGCCCCCGAGTGGATCGACAGGTTCGACACGAACTCCGCTGACAGGGGGGCGCCGCTCATCTTCGGCTTCTTCCTCATTCCGGGTCTACCCGACGACGTGATCTGTTTTGTCGCCGGCATCACCAAGATCTCTATGCCGTATCTCATCGTCCTCGCCGCAATCGGCCGGTTCCCGTCGATCCTGCTGTTCAATCTCGTGGGCGCACAGGTGGCTGACGACCGGATCATCAGCGCCGTGACCCTCCTCGTCGCTCTGCTCGTAGTCAGCGCCGTGGCCCTGTACTATCGCGATACGCTGATCACCGTGCTCCGCCGGGAGCGTGCCTGATACTGTTGGCCATACGTCTGTCAGCGGTGGTGCAGGAGCCTTCTCTGTGATACGCATGTGCCGAGAGGCGAGTTGATCATGGAGATACCGTTCCTTCCAGCGCCCGTCTCTGGGGTTGTTTCGCAGAAGCGCGAAGAAAGTCGCGCACTTCAGGGCGGGGACTCAATCCAGTTCGATCACGACCGTTTCACAGTCCTCACACGCGAGGACTGGCTGTTCCGGGTTTTCGTATACTGAACTTGTGCCGCCACAGCAGTTCTTTCGCGTCGATTCCCGTACTGGGCCGCCACAGACCGGACACGTTCGAAGGAAATTGCGCAACGGCCGTGCGGCGAGCGCTCGAACGTCCGGGGACAGCTCCCAGTCTTCGAGCGCTTCGACCGCAGCCGTCTCGGCGATTGCGACAGCGCGGCGCAACCAGACGTCTTGACCTCCCGCCAGAAGTACGTGGTCGTCGTGGAGTTGTGCCTCGACGTCCACCGGCGACGCGTCCTCGACGCGGGTGAGCAATTCGGACTCGTCGGCGGATCGCAACGTCGCCATACGGTCGGTCCAGGCCTCGCGGAACGCGTCGTTCAGAAACAGCTGTTCGCCGTCGTCCTGGATGACCCCCGCGGCGACGAGCGATTCGAGGATGGCTCCGGGATCCGGGCCGTCCGTTCCGTCGCCCACGTCCGAGAGGGCGTCGGTTTCGCGTGGTGGCTCGCTATGGCCGAAATCCAGCGGGAGCGGTTCGACGAGCCGCGGAGCGAACCGCGGCGTGCCTGGGACGACGTACCCGCGAAGCGCGAGCACAGCGAGCCCGACGGCAACGGCGAGGACGGCCGCGACCGCGCTCCAGACTGCGATCACGGCACCGACGACCGCGATGATGCCGAGATTGACGGCGGTACACGGTCGACAGCGGTTCTCGCCGGTGTACTCGGGGCGACGCAATCGATCGAGGAGTGGAAACTGACTCATAGCTGTTGGGCTGGTCGCGTGACTGGTTCGTCGTGAACGGTATAATAGATGGTGGAATTGTCGGCGAGGCCGGCGACCCGAGCGGCGAAAAACACACGTTCGAGCCGTGCGCGAACGCTCGCCACGTTACCACGCCCCACACGAAAAGCGACTCACTGGTGTCTCCGTCACGGTCCGGGTACTTGACGGACCAGCGATTTAGCTCTTGCAGGAGTACAAACAGTTACCCGTTTGTCGGTCGTATCGGGAACACGAACCAATGAGTGAGTCAACCCCCGAGGACCCTCCCATCACACTGTATCGACTGCAAGCCTGTCCGTTCTGCGAGCGGGTCGTCCGGACGCTTGAGGAGCACGATCTCGACTACCAGTCGCGGTTCGTCGAACCGCTCCACTCCAAGCGCAACGCCGTCAAGCGCCTCACCGGGCAACGATCCGTTCCAGCTATCGTCGACGAGACGACGGGCGTGACGATGTCCGAGAGTGAGAATATCGTCGAATACATCGAGACGACCTACGGAACGGGGGCATAACGGATGGACCTCGGTTTCGATGTCGTCGAACTCGACGAACCGGACTACCCCGAGGAAGGGGCGTCCGCTCCGGAGTTCGTCCGCCCGCTGGTCAACGACGAATACTGGGAGGACGTCGCCCTGTCGGAACTCACCGCCGACGGGCCCGTCCTCCTCGTGTTCCATTCGATGGACGGGGCATTTCCGGCGACGTACATCTGGAAGGAGCTGGCCGATCGGGCCTTCGACGAGCAGTACGACGTGACGATCGTCGGCCTCTCGATCTCGACGCCGTACGAGCACAAGACCTTCATCGCGGATCGCAATCTCCCGTACCGGCTGTTCAGCGACCCCCAGAACGGCGTCGCCGAGATGTACGGCGTCGTCAACGATCTCGGCGGGTTCGCGGGCGTCAGCGAATCCCGGCCGGCAGTGTTCCTCATCGACGGGGATCGGACGGTCCGGTACGCCTGGGCCGCGCGGGAGTGGCCGGAGTTCCCGGACTACGACGAGATTGAGAATGCACTCGACCGGCTTTGATCGTCTGTTGGTGTGACCTGCGACCTACACGTCGATTTTTCGCAGCGTCTCTGACCGACCACAGTACGGACACTGGAAGTCCTCGACTGTGACGTCGTCCGGCATGTCGTAGGTGTAGTGCAGTTCGGCCATGTCGAGTTCGCAATCGTCGTTCTCACAGGAGACCTCGAGTGTTGCGGGCATACCAGCCTGTAATAGCGGCCGTCGGATAAGTCGGCGGGTCCGATATCACCCCCTGGGGGAGCCCGTCAGGTACCCGGCCGCGCCTGTACCCAGACGCCGTAGAGTACCGGGAGGGAACACGAACAGCACGGACACCACCCATTCCGGATCGGCGACCGGCCCGAGCATTCGTTCCGCGGAGGCGAAGAACCTTACCGCGTCGCCACCGAACTATCGGCCGATGTCTGTACCGACAGCTACGCTTCCGAACGGCGAACTGCCCGTCGTCGGCAAAGGGACCTACCGGCTCGACGGCGACACGGCCAGGACGGCCGTCTCGGCGGCGCTCGACACCGGCTACACGCACCTCGACACCGCCGAGGGCTACCACAACGAAGGCGAAATCGGCGACGTACTCGCCGAACACGACCGCGAGAACCTCTTCCTGACCTCGAAGGTACTGCCGAAGAACCTCGATTACGAGTCGGTGATCGACGCCTGTGAGTCCTCGCTGGAACGGCTGGGCACGGACTACCTGGATCTGTACCTGATCCACTGGCCGAACCCGGCGATCTCGCTGCGGGAGACGCTGAACGCGATGGCGACGCTGCACGACCGCGGGCTCGTTCGCAACGTCGGCGTCTCGAACTTCAGCCGATATCAGCTCTCGGCGGCGCTGCACGTCTCGGACGTCCCGATCGCGGTCAACCAGATCGAGTTCCACCCCTACCTCCAGCGACCCGAACTGGTCGAGTACTGCCAGGACAACGACGTCGTCGTCGAGGCCGCCGCACCGCTGGCCCGCACCGAGGTGCTCGACGATCCCGTGGTCGAGGACATCGCCCAGAAACACGATCGCACGCCCGCGCAGGTCGTGCTCCAGTGGGCGATCGAGAAGGACGTGGTCGTCCTGCCCCGGTCGACTTCGGAGACGCACATCGAGCAGAACTTCGAACTGTTCGGCTGGGAACTCAACCTCGAGGATCGCCGGCGCATCGACGATCTCGATCGCGACGAGCCCGTCTACGACGACCGGGCCAAAAGCTGGGAGGACGACGTCTGGGGCATCGCGGAGTAGTTCTTTTAAGTACTTCTCGTCGCAATGGCTGATAGTGAGCCTTCTGGGGTGGCTGCTTTTCTAGCGCCGGCGCTTCGCTGTCCCGTTGTAGCATCCACTCTTCGCTGTCCCGTTCGCTTCACATCCGGGCGGCGGTTGCCCGCGGCGGAACGCTCTTGAGCTGGCCGATCGAAGCCAGCGTTATGGCCGCCGCGGCGTCGCTGACCGAACCGCACGTGCTGGCCCACACGAAGAGCCACCTGTTTCCCGACGACGACAGCGAGAGCTACGTCGTCGCAGATACGCAGTTCGCCCAGGACCGGTGGATTGAGGACCGCCGGATCGCCGCCGGAGTCAAATCACGACTCGCGCCGTTCAACCACGTCCGGGTCGGCTCAGGGTATCCCGACCTGGTCGGCGTCCGGAAACTGGAGGCGGAGTATCTGGCGGTCGAGCGACTCGGCGAGGAGCCGCCGCTGGTCGTCATCGAGGCGAAGGGCCGCGGTAGTGGGGGCGTCGACGTCGAGCGGGGCGTGATCCAGGCCTACGACCGACTCGGCGAGGCTAACGTCGCGTTCGTGAGCGCACCGGCCGGGGCGATCAGCGCGACCGATCGGACGCTTGCCCGCCAACTCAACGTCGGCGTGCTCGGCGTTGACGAGGGTGGTTCGATCACGGTGCTCGAACGGCCGCGCGTGGTCGGCAACCGGACGGCCAAAGAGGCCACTGCGATCCGGTTTCAGGCCAGCGCACAGGGCGTCGTCGACCGCAACTTCAGTCTCAACCACCCGAAAAACTACCTCGCGGTCCCGCTTTCGATCGCTCACGACCGCGATCACCGCGAGTTGATCGAGACACACGTCGTCGGCGCGGTCGACGGTGCGATCGACGGCGCGGCGTTTCTGGGGCTGATCGAGGAACGCGGCCCGGACTACCGACTCACCTCCCTCGGCGAGGAGGTCGTCCGGTTCGGGCTCCGGGAGCACCCCGACCTGGACGCTGCGCTGGCCGCCTTCGAGCAGTGGCAGCGCTCGCGCAAGCGCTTTCTCGACGTCGCGCCGCGCTGGGGACAACTCGCCCGGCGGGTCGTCTTCGCGTATCCGGCGACGGAGTTGCTCGTCACGGAACTCCAGACGATGCACGACGACGGTCTCGCCAGTCCGTCGCTGGTCGAACTCGTCGAATGGCTCCACGGGCAGCATCCGACATTCACCGTCGAGTTGTTCCTGCGGGGCGAGACGGACGTGCGCGAGCGTGCGCTGACCGACGACGGCCGGCTTCGCACGCCGGTGCTCGAAGAGGGAGCGAGCTACCACTCGCCGACGGTCTTCCAGTTGAAAGCGATGCTGTTCCACGCCGGTATCCTCACCGAACGCGGCAGCGAGCCCGCGAATCTCGATCCGCGGGCCGACGAGTGGGCGCTCTGTGAGCCCCTTTCCAGAGGCCGTTGACCGTTTTCCGCCTGGCCAGTCACTCCTCAAGTTTTCCTTGCCACTGCTGTACCTCCGATAGCAACTCCACCGGCGGCGTCTCCGCAATGTCGAGATCGGCCAGCGCCTGTAGCACGTCCTCAGCGTCGTCGCCGAACCGTTCGACGAGTTCGTCCCGCTGTTGCTTTTCCTCTGCACTGGGAGCTGATTCGTCGGCGGCGTGGCTCCCGGCCGTCGACTCGTTCTGGGCCTGCTCCCCACTACTCGCTTCGCCACCGTCCGCACTCGCTGGGCCGTCGACGAACTGCCCCGAGGAGAGATCGAAGACGGCCTGTGTCGTCCCGCCATCGCCGCCACGGACGTCGATCGCCTCGTCGTTTCGGAGCCGATCGAGCACCTGCCGCGAGCGGTCGACGACCGGTTCGGGTACGCCCGCGAGGTCGGCGACGTGAACGCCGTAGGAGCGGTCGGCCGGTCCCTCGCGGACGGTCCGCAGGAACGTCACCTCTTCGCCGTCGCGGTCCGAATCCGGATCGCCGTCAACCGCCACGTGGACGTTCTGGACGGGGTCGAGTCGCTCACCCAGCTCCGTCAGTTCGTGGTAGTGGGTCGCAAACAGCGTCTTCGCGCCGACCTCGTTGACCAGGTACTCCGTGGCGGCCCAGGCGATCGAGATGCCGTCGAAGGTCGCCGTCCCGCGCCCGACCTCATCGAGAATGACCAGCGAGTCGTCGCTCGCGGAGTGCAGGATGTTCGAGAGTTCCTGCATCTCGACCATAAACGTCGAGCGGCCCTGCGCGAGTTCGTCCAGCGCACCGACGCGAGTGTAGATGCCGTCGACGAGGCCGATCCGCGCCTGTCGGGCGGGCACGAAACTCCCGACCTGTGCGAGCAGCGTGATCAGTGCCGTCTGGCGCATATACGTCGACTTTCCGCTCATATTCGGCCCGGTCACGACGAGGAACCGCCGATCGCGGTCCATCCGGACGTCGTTGGGGACGAACTCGGTCGTCCGCTCGACGACGGGGTGGCGACCGGCCTCGATCGAGATCTCGTCCCCGTCGGTCAACTCGGGGCGAGTCCAGTCGGCCCGGACAGCGTGGGTCGCCAGTCCCGCGAGAGCGTCGACCTCAGCGAGCGTCCGCCCCACGTCCTGTAAGAGTTCGGCGCGTGTCGCCACCTTCTCGCGGAGCTCATCGAACAGCTGGCGTTCGAGGTCGTGACGCTGCTCCTCGATCCGGAGCAGCTCCCGCTCTTTCTCCTCGAGTTCGTCGATTGTGTACCGCTCGGAGTTCTTCAGCGTCTTGATCTGCTCGTAGCTGTCGGGGACGGCGTCGGTCTCGCTTTTCCCGACCTGGATGTAGTAGCCGTCGGTCTTGTTGCGATCGACCGAGAGATGAGTGATCCCGTGGCGCCGCTTCTCGCGTTTCGGGAGTTCGTCGAGCCACTCCTCGATCGCTTCGTTGCGCTCGATCAACTCGTCCAGTTGCTCGTCGAATCCCTTGCGAACCAGTCCGCCCTGAGTGATCGTCCCCGGCGGGTCCTCGACGAGTGCGGCCTCGAGGGTCTCCCGGAGCTCGCGAGCGCGGTCGAGATCGGCCCGTTCGAGCACCGCAGCGAGTGGTGAGTCGGCCAGTCGATCGGTATCGGCGACGATCTCCCGGGCCGTCGGGAGCAGGGCAAGCGTCTCGCGGGCGGCGACCAGATCTCGCGCGTCCGCACTCCCGGAGGCGGCCCTGCTCGCCAGCCGTTCGAGATCGTAGGCGTCACCGAGTACCTCCCGCAGTCGGTCGCGAGCGAGCGCGGCCTCGGTCAGTGCGGCCACTGCGGACTGGCGGCGCTGTAGCTCCGCGCGGTCACGACGCGGTCGCTGGAGCCAGCTTTGCAGCAGGCGCCCGCCGGCGCTGGTGACGGTGTGATCGATCGTCGCGAACAGCGATCCCGACCGATCGCCCTGCATCGTTTCTGTGAGTTCGAGGTTGCGCTGGGTCGTCGCGTCGAGTTCGACGTGATCGCCGTCGCCGTGGGCCTGCAGGCGCGTCATCGAGGCCAGCACGCCCTGGCCGGTCTCCTCGACGTAGTTCAACACCGCACCGGCCGCACGAACGGCCGCGTCGGTTTCGATCCCGACGCTGTCGAGTGCGCCCTCGCCGAACTGCTCGCGGACGCGGTGGCGCGCCCGCCCGGGAGCGAAGGCCTCGGCCGTGTGCAGCGTCAGGGCGGCGTCGGTCCGTCCCCGAAGGCGTTCCAGCAGGTCATCGTCGTTTCGCACGTCGGGCCCCGGCAGGATCTCGACGGGATCGAACCGGTAGATCGTCGTCAGCAGCTCGTCGGCGTCGGCGGCGGTCGTGACGTGGAACCGGCCGGTCGTTACGTCCGCGAACGCCAGGCCGTAGTCCTCGTCGTGGACGACCGTCAGCAGATACCGCGCGTCCGCGTCGGTCACCGCAAGCAGGGTCCCGGGTGAGACGACGCGGGTAATCTCGCGTTCGTGGCCGTCGCCCGCCTCATGCTGGTCGGCGACGGCGACGCGATAGCCCCGTTCGACGAGTGACTTGAGATACGGCGTCAGCTCCTCAACCGGAACACCGGCCATCGGATACGAGGAGCCGTGGCTGGATTTCTGGCTCACCTTCAGATCGAGCTCGTCGGCGACCAGTTCGGCGTCGGAATCGAAAAACTCGTAGAAGTCGCCCACCTGCATCGCCAGTACGTCGGCGTCGGTCTCGGCTTTCAGATCGAAGAACTCGCCGACGATGCCGGTCGCCTCGGTCATACTCTCGGGTGAGAGCGGTATCGGTTAAAACACTGCGGGTTGCCGGAACGTGACCGCGAGAGCCTCGGCCGCTAGTGGTCTGGTCGCCTCGTCGACGGACTGCTCTACGATCTGTCGGTTGCGTCTCCCGTCGGCGGCCCGTCGTCCCTGGCGTCAGCGAACAGTTCCCTCGCGACCTCGTGGGCCCGTTCGGTGTCGCCGTCAGCGAGGAGTTCCCGGACGGGGTCCGACGCCGCCACTGTCCGGATCGCGTCGCGCCGACGATGCCCCTCGATATCGCTGTCAGCGAGTTCTCCGCGGAGATCCCCGACGAGGGTCGCCAGCTCGCCTGCCCCGTCGAATCGCTCGGAGATTTCGTCCCGGAGGGTCGCGCTCACGGCCGGCGCGCGGCCCTGCGTCGAGACCGCCGCGACGACGGGATCGGCGCGGACGGTCGCCGGCACGACGACGCTTCCGGGGTCGCGCGCTCCGGAGTGGTCCGCCCGATTGACGAGCAGGGCCCGGTTCCGGGCGGCGTCTTCGACGGCCGCGTTCACTTCGAAGTCGTCCGTCGCGGCGACGACCAGCGCCGGCTCGATCCGGTCGATCCAGTCGGGCACGTCCGACGGACCGGGGGCTGCCTGTTTCAGCGTCGCGTCGCCGAACCCCCTGTCGGCGAACGTCGGCGACACGACGACAACCTCGGCCTCACGGGCGAACCGTCGGGCCTTTCGAGCCCCGACCGGCCCACCACCGAACACGAGAATCCGGGCGCCGGAGAAGTCGTGGAGGAGCGGAATCATCGGACGACACCTTCTGTCAGTCGTCACTGGCTTCGGACCGCTGCTCGCTCAGGTGCTCCCAGATCTCCGTGCAGCCAGCGCCGACCTCGACGTCGGAGACGTGCGCTCGATCCGTGTCGTCTTCGTCTCTCTCACGTTCCACCGTGCTCGAAGTCTGGCCGTGTTCAGTCATCGACTGTCCGTACTCGGTCCGATCCCATAAGGCCGCGTTCAGGCGTAATCGCTACCAGTTCTTGCGAGAACCGGCAGCTCTTTCCGCCTCTTGCGGGCAGACTATTCGGGAACTGTCCCGGTGCAGTCTGGCGATTCGCTCCCGATGCGGCGCTCAGGTGTCGATGACGCGCGGCAATCGTCGCGGCTGCCGACGGGCTTACTTCCGGAGCGGCCGAAACGTGTCCATGCCCACGGCGGTTCACCAGCTCGACGACGGCGCCTGGATCAGCGTCAACGACACCCGCGAAGTGACCGTCAGCGACCTCTGGCGGCTCGCTACCGACGAGTTTTGCTCGTGCCGGCTGACCGACTTTCTCTCCGAGGGGTTCGTCGAGGTCGCCGCTGACGGCCCGCGCGTCGAGGCTCGCGTCGCCGGGCAGTGTATCCGGTGTGGGGCCAGCGGCGTGACCGGCTGGCTGACGCTGGGTCGCGTCGATCCCGACACAGACACCTTCTACCCGGTCGCTCCGGGCGCGATCCGCCGTTCGAACCGCGCCTCACCGGGATCGGACTGACGGCTCGGACATAGCGGCAATGCTTGTGCCAGTGCCGGAGAGACGGGCAAGGTTGACGGGGCGGCCGCGGTTATACGTGCGGCTCACGTCCCGACGCACATGCCGACCAAGGTCGAACGCTGGAAGGACGAAGCCTACGGGACGGAGATACGCGACCACCTCGAGCGGTTCGCGTCCGAGGGGTTCCAGTCCATCCCGGAAGACGAACGCGACGCGTGGTTCGAGCGCTTCAAATGGTGGGGACTGTACCACCAGCGCAAGGGCCAGGAGAGCTACTTCATGCTGCGTATCGGGACACCGATGGGCCGGATGACGCCGGAGCAGCTCCGGACCGTCGGCGAGGTGGCCCGCGAGTACGCCACCGGCCCCGTCGACAATCCCGAGTTCGGCGCGGCCTACGCCGACTTCACGACCCGCCAGTCGATCCAGCTTCACTGGATCGACATCGAGGACGTGCCCGACATCTTCGAGGAACTCGAGTCGGTGGGCCTCTCGACGATGCAGGCCTGCGGTGACTCCTGGCGCAACATCGTCGGCTCGCCGGTCGCCGGCCGTGACGCCGACGAGCACGTCGACGTCTGGCCGATCGTCCGGGATCTGCACGACCGGTTCAAGGGCAACGACCTCTACACGAACCTGCCCCGGAAGTGGAAAGTCGCGGTCACCGGCGACTACCGCGGCGCGGGCCAGGGCGACATCAACGACCTGGCGTTCGAACCCGCTGTCAAGGAACGCGATGGGGAGTCCGTCGAGGGGTTCAACGTCCGCGTCGGCGGCGGCCTCGCTCGCAAGGAGCCGCGCTTCGCCCGGGACATCGACGTGTTCTGCCGCCCCGAGAACGTCCCAGCGGTCGCGGCCGGCCTCTCGGGACTGTTCCGGGACTACGGCGACCGCGAGGACCGGTTCAACGCCCGGATGAAGTTCCTCGTCGACGAGTGGGGCCCCGAGAAGGTCCGGTCGGTCCTCCAGGCGGAGTACGTCGACGACGAGTTGCTGACTGCCGGCGAGGACCTCAGAGAGGGATACGACTACAACGCCGGCCGCGCGGACGCGCCGGGCGATTACGTCGGCGTCTACGAGCAGCGCGACGGCCAGCACTTCGTCGGCCTCTCCGTGCTGGTCGGGCGGATGGCCGCCGAGGACGTGATCGAACTCGCCGATCTGGCCGACGCCTACGACTCTTCGATGATCGGCCTGACCCAGCGCCAGAACGTCATCGTCGGGGACGTCGCCGGCGACGACCTCGACGAGTTCCTCGAGGAGCCGCTGCTCGAGGAGTACTCGCCCGATCCCCACCCGTTCATGCGGGGATCGATCGCCTGTACCGGCACCGAGTACTGCTCGCTGTCGATCGTCGAGACGAAAAACCGGATGGTTCGGTACGCTCGCTGGCTGCGGGACAACGTCCCCGTCCCAGAGGGCGTCGAGGACTTCCACATCCACCTCTCGGGCTGTACCGCCTCGTGTGCGCAGCCCCAGATCGCCGACATCAGCCTGCGCGGGATGAAGACCCGCAAGGACGGCGACGCAGTCGAGGCCTTCGACGTCGGCCTGGGTGGCGGCCTCGGCGAGAACCCGCGGTTCGCCGACTGGATCGAAATGCGTGTACCCGCCGACGAGGTGCCGGGATACATCGCCAATCTGCTTGGGACCTACGAGGCCGAACGCGAGGACAGCGAGTCCTTCCGGTCGTTCGTCGCCGACCGCGACGAGGACGAACTCGCCGACCTCGCCGAACCCGAGGCGACGAGCTACGAGGACCCCTACCTCGCGAACACGAAGATGACGTGGTACCCCTACGCGGAGGACGATTCGATGAGCGCCTCGCCCTCGCCGACGGGCCCGAACGACGAACCGCTTCCGACCGACGATTGAGATGGCCGATCGCATCCTGAAGGCAAACGCCTTTACGACGTTCGATCTCCTCGAAGGGAGCGTCGAGGGCCACGGCTTCGCCGAGGACGCGCCCGCCGTGCTCAACGTCCGGACTGCCCGTCGCGACCCAGACGAGGTCACGCTCGAACTCGAACTGGACAACGTCGACCTCGAGTCGATGCCGGCCCACGCCGACCGCGTGACGCTCTCGTCCTCCGAGGCCCGGACCCTCGCGACAGAACTCCGGGCGGCCGCCGACCGCGTGGACGCGGCGAGCGACACGGTAGAGGGGGAGACGGCCGACGGTGCCGACCCGGGAGGAGGAGAGCCGTGACCGAACAGGCGCTGATCGTCGCGGCCCACGGCTCCCATCGCAACGCCGACTCCGCTATCCCCACCCTCGACCACGCCGACGCGATCCGCGAACGCGGCTGCTTCGATCAGGTCCGGACGGCGTTCTGGAAGGAAGCGCCAAGCTTCCGGTCGGTCGTGCGGACGGTCGACGCCGAGCGGGCCTACGTCGTCCCGCTGTTCGTCAGCGAGGGGTACTTCGTCGATCAGGTGCTGCCGCGGGAATTCGGCCTCGGGGTCGCCGACGTAACTGGCGAACCGACCGAGCCCGAACTGATCTACACCGACCCGGTCGGGACCCACCCCGAGATGACCGACGTGATCGCGGCGCGGGCCCGCCGCCGGCTGGACGACGTACCCGAATCGGACGCCGCGCTCGCGGTCGTCGGCCACGGGACCGAGCGAAACCCCAACAGCGCCGAGGCCGTCTACGATCACGTCGACGCGCTGGAGGCGCGGACCGACTTCGCGGAGGTCGGCGCGCTGTTCATGGACGAGTCCCCGTACGTCTCGGCGGTCCTCGATCGCTTCGCGGCCGACGACGTCGCCGTCGTCCCGCTGTTTGTCGCCGACGGCTTTCACACTCGCGACGAGATCCCCGAACTCCTGGGGATTGCCGACGACCCGCGGTCGGGCTACCCAGTTCCCGGCGAACGCGACGGCCGGCGGATCTGGTACGCCTCGGCCGTCGGCACCGACTCGCTCGTGCCCGAGGTGATCCTCGAGCGGGCGGCCGAGGCCGGTGCCGACCTGGACCGCGATGCTGGGGAGACGGCGGTCCGGCCCGACGCCGCTGAGGCCTTCCGCTCGTGGATCGATCGCTCCCTCGCCGAGGGCGACACCCGAGGCCAGGAATGGGGCGACCTACTCGTGACTGGCGACGGCGACACCTACGAACTGCGCCACCGTGCCGATCGCGACGCCGACCGCGGGGCACTGACCGAGCGCGACCCCGACACGTTCGGGCGGTTCGTCCGCAGCGACGACGACGGCCGCTTCCGGCCCTTTGGCGGCGAGCGCTCGCTTCCGACGGGGTGGGTGCTGCCGGACCTGGGTCCCGAGAATCTGCTGGCCGCGATCGCGGCGGTGTATCCCGGCGCGATCGAGACCTGGGCCGACGATCCCGACCCCGTCCCCTTCCGCGAGGTGGCCGCGCGCCAGACCGGGATCTACGCCGGCGTTTCCGACCTCTCCGACGGAGCGCTCGACGACCTCACGACCGCGGTGTGTGGCAACTGCGCCAGGCGCCGCAAGTGGACCGAGAACGGCGATCCGGACTCCGTGGCCGATCGCGGTGTTGACGAATCCCCGGCGAGCGACGGGACCGAACCCCCCTGTCGCGAACCGTGTTCGTTTTTGATCGCCGCGGCGCGGGAGATCCTTGAGACCGACCACGCAGGCGAACAGCGCTCTGACCACCCCGACGCCGACGTGCCGCCGGGGGATCTAACCGACCCGGACAACCGATACCGGGTCCGCTACCGGCGGGCACGCGGCACCGAATCTACCCGACACTGATGGCTACGACAACGAACGGAACGGTCTATCTCGTCGGCGCCGGCCCGGGCGATCCCGAACTCCTGACGGTTCGAGCCCGGCGCCTGCTCGACGAGGCTGACGTCGTCCTCCACGATTCGCTGGTGGGCGACGGCGTCGTCGCATCGATCCCCGACCACGTGCGCGTCGAGCACGTCGGCAAGCGCGCCGACGGCGAGCGCACGCCCCAGGCGGCGATCAACGAACGGCTCGTCTGCGAGGCCTCGGCGGGCCGGGACGTGGTCCGACTGAAGGGCGGCGACCCGACCGTCTTCGCCCGCGGCGGCGAGGAGGCCGAACACCTCGCGCGCCACGGGATCGATTTCGAGGTCGTCCCGGGGATCACGAGCGCCGTCGCGGGCCCCGGCGTGGCCGGCATCCCGGCGACCCACCGGGAGCACGCCTCGGCGTTCGTCGTCGTCACGGGCCACGAGGACCCCACCAAGGACGACACAGCTCTCGACTGGGACGCCCTCTCCGGGATCGTCGCCACCGGCGGGACGCTGGTGATCCTGATGGGCGTCGGCCGCCTGCCCGACAACGTGGCCGCCCTCAGGGAGGGGGCCGTCGGGCCCGATACCCCCGTAGCGATGGTCGAGCGCGCGACGCTTTCGGACGAACGGGTCGTTACCGGGACGATCGACACGATCGTCGACCGGGCAGAGGCGGCGGGGATCGAACCGCCCGCCGTGACCGTCGTCGGCGACGTGGTCGACGTCCGCGAGACGGTCGCGCACTGTCTCGGCGAGAACGGTTCGGCCGCCGAGCGTCCCTCCGTCGGGCGGGGCGAGGAACTCGCAGGGGTGAACCACCGATGAGCGACGCACGCGGCGAGTGGCCGCTCAAACGCCTCATGACCGAGGTGGTCGGCTCAGGCAGCAAATCCGCCGACGACATGACCCGCGAGCAGGCGGCCGAAGCGATGACACGAATCCTCGAGGACGATCCGGACCCGACGACGCTCGGCGCGTTCTGGCTCGCTAACCGCTGGAAGCACAACACCCCGACGGAACTGGCCGCGTTCGTCGATGTCATGGACGAGCGCGTCGAGCGCGCCGTCCCCGAGGTCGAGCCGGTCGACTGCGGCGCGAACTACGACGGCAAGGCGCGAACGGCCATCCTCGGCGTCGCGGCGGGTGTCGTCGCCGCGGCTGCGGGTACGCCCGTGGTCGTCCACTCCGGCGACCGCGTCCCGAGCCAGAAGGACGACGCTTACAAGCACGTCCTCGACGAGCTCGGGATCCGGACCGAACTTCAGCCTGGCGAGTCCGCTGCGATGGTCGAGGAGACCGGCTTCGGCTTCTACTACCAGCCGTCGTTCAATCCCGCCGTCGACGCCCTGTTCGATCGCCGGGATCGGATGGGCGTCCGCACGTTCCTCAACACCGTCGAGACGCTGGCCAATCCCGCCGGCGCGAGCGTCCATCTGGGCTCGTTCTACCACCTTTCGTTCGCGAAGAAGGTGATCGAGACCGTCCAGTACAGCCGGGCACGCGAGTTCGATCGCGTCATCATGTTCCAGGGGCTGGAGGGCTACGACGACATCCGCCCGGGCTACACGAAGTTCGCCGAATGGATGCCCGAGGACGGACTCGCGGACGACGAGATCGAGACCGCCACATACGGTATGGACTTCGAGAACGAGGACCTGGAAGCCGAGGACGTGGCCGCCGATAGCGCCCAGATCACCCGGGAGGTGCTCGCGGGCGGGCGGGCAGACCACTGGCGCGACGCCGTCGCGCTCAACGCCGCGGTCCGGATCTACGCCGGCGGCGACGCCGACTCCCTCGAGGGCGGCCTCGATGTCGCCCGCGAGGCCATCGACGACGGCTCGGCCGCGGCCGTTCTCGACGACTTGCGGGGGTTCTGAGATGGCCGACGGCGATTCGGCTCGACACGGGAATCCCGAGAATGACCCGATCCGAGCGAGCGAGATCGGCGGGACGGACGCGCCGCCGATCGACGAGAAGCCATACAAGATCGTCTTCGAGGCCAACCTGTGTATCGGGGCGGGCAAGTGTGCGGCCGTCTCTCCGCACTGGGATCTCGACCTCGATACCGGTCTCGCCCAGCCAGCGACCTACTACGTCGGCGAGGACGACCTCGCCCATCAGATCGACGCCGCTGAGAGCTGTCCGGCCAAGAACGGCCGCGGCGTGATCCACGTGGTCGATCGACGGACGGACGAGGAGATCGCCCCCGACCCCGAGGGTGACGGGCGACTCAGCGTCGACTGGTGACCACTCTTCGTCGCTGGATCTCGTTCGGCAGTCACTCTCCGTCGTGTACTTCGACCTCGAAATCGTCGAGCGTGTTGCCCTGCCGGACGAGCTTCTCGGCGACGACGAACTTCTCCATCCGGTCGAGCCGTTCCCAGTCGAACTCCTCGGGCGGCGACTCCTCGAGTGCCTCGTACTGTTCGAGCACGCCCTCGTGGACGAACCGGGCGAACTCGCCGCAGTTCGGGCACCGGATCGAAAGGTGTGAGACGTCGTACACGCGGGTGAGCGTCTGCTCGAAACAGCTCGAACAGCGGTAGGTGGTCGACGTCACTGGCCGTGCTACGTGTCGCACACGTTTGACTCCAGCGGCCAGCTGTGCCGGCGACAACCGGACGGGTGTCGTGATCGCCACCGGGTGCGGCGAGTCGACGGCGCGACTACTCGACTGCCTCGGCCAGCGTCACGACGCGTTCCCGGAGCGTCGCCGCTCGTTCGGCGAAGACGACCGTCGAGTTCGTTCGGAGGTCGACCAGCGCGACCGTCTTCGTACCGAAGGCACCCTCGACCCGCGTCAGGTCCGCATCGTGACCGAGCGTGAGCGTCGGCCAGTCCAGTTCGTCCAGGGCGGCCGCGACCCGGGATCCGTATCGACACCGGCAGGCGAACGAGAGGACGGGGCGCTCCTCCCGGGCGTCCAGTAGCATCTCGGCGACCCGGCTCGACGCCCCGAAGCGGACACCACGATTGGGCCGCAGCCCCGAGAGCGTCTTGGCGATCCGACCTTCCACGGCGGCGACGTCGTGTTCGCCCTCGGCGTAGGGGGTCGCGCCGACGACGGCCAGGCCAGCCTCGTCCACGACGGGCGTGACGTCCCGCTCAACCAGCGCCCGGACGACGCCCTCGACGGTCTCGGCGGTCCCTTCGCGGGCGGCCCGGTCGCGCGTCTCGACCATGTGATGGACCGCGCCAGGCCCGTCGCCGACGTCGAGGTTGTACCGGATCGCTCGGGAGAGCAGGTCGATCCCCGATTCGACCGCGGCCGGGAGGTCGTCCCCGTGAGCTAGCCGCGTCGCGATGGCGCTGGAGAGCGTACAGCCCGATCCGTGGGTGGCCTCCGTGTCGACCCGTGGATGGCGAATGGTCCGGATCCCGTCGTCAGTGACCAGTACGTCGGTCACCTCCGGGATCGGGATGTGACCGCCCTTGACAAGCGCGGCGTCGGCACCCATCTCGACGAGTCGCTCACCGACCTCGCGGGCCTCGCCCTCGTCGTCGGGATCGACCCCGGTCAGGACGGCGGCCTCGTCTGCGTTTGGCGTGACCAGCGTGGACTCGGCGATCAATTCCTCGTAGGCGGCCTCCGCGTCGGGTTCGAGCAACCGGTCCCCGGAGGCGGCGACCATCACGGGATCGACCACGAGGTTCGGCAGCCGGTCGGCATACTTGCGGACGGTCTCGATGACGCCCTCGGTCGCGAGCATGCCCGTCTTGACCGCGGCCACGTCGAAGTCCTCGAGCACGGCGTCGATCTGCGCCTCGATCTCCTCGATCGGAAGCAGATGTGAGCCGTGGACGCCGCGGGTGTTTTGGGCGGTGACGCTGGTGATCGCGCTCGTCCCGAACGCGCCGCCGGCTTCGATCGTCTTGAGGTCGGCCTGGATGCCGGCCCCGCCGCCGGAGTCGCTGCCCGCGATGGTCAACACGACCGGCGGCGACACGGGGGCTTCCTGTCGAGCCATACCTTCGTCTATTCGGGGCTGATACAAAGCGGTGATGGAACCGGTTCTGAGGCGGGCAGTCGCCCCGAACCTCGCCGGGTATCAGCGATCGAGTGCGGCGTCGATCGCCCCCGCCAGGTCGGCCCGCAGGTCCTCGATGGCTTCCAGGCCGACGCTGACCCGAACTAGTCCGTCAGTGACGCCAGCCTCCAAGCGCTGCTCGCGCGGGACGGCCGCGTGGGTCATCGTCGCCGGCTGTTCGAGCAGGCTCTCGACGCCGCCGAGGCTCTCCGCGAGCGTGAACACCTCGGTGCCCGAGACGAGTCGCTCGGTCGCTTCCAGCGAGCCGTCGAGTTCGAAACTCACCATCCCGCCGAAGGCGTCCATCTGCCGGGCCGCCAGTTCGTGCTGCGGATGCGATTCGAGCCCGGGATAGTACACCCGCTCGATCGCCGGGTGGTCTTCGAGCCACGCCGCCAGCGTCCGGGCGTTCTCGCTGTGGCGCTCCATCCGCACCGGCAGGGTCTTGGTGCCGCGAAGGACCAGAAAGCAGGCGAACGGATCCGGTGTCGCGCCGACGCTATTCTGGTAGAAGCCCAGCCGTTCGTCCAGCTCTTGATCGTCGGTGACCAGTGCGCCGCCGACCACGTCCGAGTGACCGCCGAGGTACTTCGTCAGCGAGTGGGCGACGATATCCGCGCCGTACTCCAGGGGTCGCTGCAGCGCCGGCGTGGCGAAGGTGTTGTCGACCGCCAGCAGGGCGTCGGCGGCCTCGGCCACCTCGGCCATCGCATCGAGGTCGATCACCTGCAACAGCGGGTTGGTCGGCGTCTCGATCCAGAGCAACTCCGTCGCGGGCGTGACCGCCTCGGCGACCGCGTCGGGATCGGTCGTGTCCACGAAGGAAAACCGGAGGTCGTAGTCCGCGTAGACCTCGGTGAACAGCCGGTGAGTACCGCCGTAGACGTCCTCGCCGACGACGACGTGATCGCCGGCTTCGAGCAGGTTGAGGACGGTGTTGATCGCGGCCATCCCGCTGGCGAAGGCCCGGCCGTACTCGCCGCCCTCGAGGCTGGCGAGGTTGTCTTCCAGTGCCGTCCGCGTCGGGTTGCCCGTCCGGGAGTACTCGTAGCCGCGATGGTCGCCGGGACCGTCCTGGGCGAACGTCGAGGACGCGTAGATGGGCGTCATGACCGCGCCCGTCTCCGGGTCGGGGCGCTGGCCGGCGTGGATCGCACGCGTGGCGAACTCGGTGTCGTCTTTCGACGGAGGGTCGTCGCTCATGCCTTCCCCTCCCACGCTTCAAAGGAGCCGTAGATGTTCTTCGAGAGGTATCGCTCTCCGGAGTCGGGGAAGACCGTCGCGACCGTCTCGGCCGGCGCGTCGAGGTCGCCCTCGGCGATCCGCTCGGCAGTCTCGCGGGCCGCGACGCTGGCCGCGCCGGCACTCGATCCGACGAGGTGCCCCTCTTCGGCCGCGAGCCGATTGAGTTCGGCGTGGGCCTCGCGGTCGCTGACGGCGACGATCTCGTCGATCGCGTCGGGATCGAGCAACTCGGCCACGTCGGGATCGTGGGTGCCGATCCCTTCGGTCTTGTAGTCGGCCTCCTCGCGGGCCTCGCCGAGCAGCGTCCCGAACGTCGACCCTTCCGGTTCAACCGCAACGACGCGGACACCGGGGACGCGCTCACTGACGGCCCGGGCGATCCCCATCAGCGTCCCGCCGGAGCCGACGCCGGCGACGACTGCGCCGATCTCCTCGCCGAGGGTATCGAGGATCTCCTGGCCCGTCGTCTCGTAGTGGGCCTCGGCGTTCAGCGGCGTCGCGAACTGCTGTGGGACGACCGCGTCTTCGCGCTGCTCGGCGATCTCCCGGGCGCGATCGGTGGCCCCGCTCATTCCCCCCTCTCCCGGGACGTTGACGACCTCGGCTCCGAGAGCGGCCATCAGTCGCTCTTTCTCCTCGCTGAAGCCGTCGGGAACGACAAACACGGGCTGGAGGTCGAGCTGTCGGGCCGCGATCGCCATCCCGATGCCAGTGTTGCCCGCGGTCGGCTCGACGACCGTTCCGCCGGAGGAGACCTCACCCCGTTCGAGCAATCGCTGGAGGATGTGTTTGCCGATGCGATCCTTGACGCTGCCGCCGGGGTTGAACGTCTCTACTTTCGCGTAGACCGGGACCGACTGCGGCGCGGCGTCGAGTTCGACGAGCGGCGTCTCGCCGATAGTTTCGAGAACCGATGCGGCTGGTGTGTCGTGTGCTGTCATATCTGTTGTCTCTGTCGGGCGTACAATGTGCAAGCGATACCGTCGGTGGCGAGGGCTTATCTCACCGACAGCGACAGCAACAACGACAGGTAGAAAACGAGGATCGCGGACGATTCGCCTGTGTCACCCGCTCGATGCGGGACAGCGAGCCGTGGTCCCGTGGCTGGGGCGACGAGGTGGCCCCGGCCGGAACCGATCGGACTCGATGCATACGAAGACGTAGCGCACTGGGGGTTTTTGTGGTTTCTCATTCATCAACAGGCGTCTTTTTCCCGACTCCGACCTGCAGGACAGGTATGGACACGTGGACCGAACTGTTCGACCGCGCAGAGGCGTACGAGACGACCGTCGTGGAGATCCGGGAGACGCTCGCCGCGCGCCGCGAGGGCGACGATGACTGAGGCGTCGCCGTCCCGGATCGTCGCCGACGCCGACGTGCTCGCGGCGGACCTGTTGGTCGGTGGGGTCGCACGCGAGGCGCTGGATCACGTCCGTCGCCACTCCTGGCTAACGTTACTTGCGAGCGATCAGTTGCTCGCCGACACCGAAGCGATCGTTGCCGAACTCGGCGATCCGGACCTGGCCGGGGCCCACCGCGAGCGCCTCGAATCGACGGTCGAACGGATCGAACACCCGGCGGGTGATCAGCCGGCCCTGGCCACCGCGTATCACGGTGGCGCGGCACACCTGCTCAGCGACGACGACTCGCTTCGCTCCCCGGCGGCGGGGCTGTCGATTCAGCCCCACGCGGACCTGAGCGTCCGTCCGCCCGACGCCTTCGCTCGGCTGTTCGATCCCGCGAGTCTTTATGCGGTTGCTGTCGGTGGTGAGTATCCCGGCCCGGATCGAGACCCCCGGGCGTGACGATGCCAGTACAGTCGATCATGACGACGGCAAGAGTCCGTCGCGCTCGATTTCGTCGGCCAGCGACTCCGGCAGGTAGTTCGCCGTGGCGTCGAAGTCGTAGCTGAGCCACCCCTCACAGGAGTGGTAGTCGGCCGAGTCGCCGTCGAACTCCGAGGTGCACTTGTTGCGATCGTCGAGTTCCCCCATGACGTTGTGTAGGAGTTCGTGGACGACGATCCGCGTTCGGACGCTGTACTCGCCGACAGTGCCGCTCGATGCCGCGTCGGTGATCGAGAAGTACCCCGGAACGTAGCCGCGTCCGGCGACCGTATCCGAGTCGATAGGCACGATCATGGCCGCGCGCGTTATGCCGACCTTGTCGCCGACGTACTGTTCGGTGTAGTACGTCTCGGCCAGTTCGTTGAACTCCGTGGAACTGCCGTCGGTCGTGATCGACTGGTCGATCCGCGTCCGCGAGATGTGGACCGAGATGCCCGTCGAGCCGTCGGGATTGTCGATCGGCATCTCGGCCCAGGCCTGCCGGAGCCCGGCCCGCTCGGAACTGCTGAGCCCGTCGGCGTTCGCACTTTCCAGCAGCGTGACGTACAGGTCCATCCGGAGCGGATCCGCACCCGTGATCGTCGCTCCGCTCGCGGTTTCACCGCTGACCTCCGCGCCGTCTTCGAGTCCGTCACCGTCGGTGTCTGCATCGAGCGGGTCGGTCCCGAGTTCGTACTCCCGGCGGTCGTCGAGGTCGTCGCCGTCGGTGTCCGCGATCGTGGGATCGGTCCCCAGCTCCCGCTCGAATGCGTCGGGGAGCCCGTCGTCGTCCGTGTCGGACGTCGGGGCGGTCGGGTCGGTCCCGAACTCGAGTTCGGTCCCGTCGTCGAACCCGTCGCTGTCTGTATCGACTGCTGTCGGATCCGTTCCCAGTTCGAGTTCGCGACCGTCGTCGAGTCCGTCCCCGTCCGTGTCGACCACCGTGGGATCGGATCCGATCGCGGCTTCTCGACCGTCGTCGAGCCCGTCACCGTCAGTGTCCGGGCTCAGCGGGTCGGCTCCCAGTTCGAGTTCCCGCCCGTCTTCGAGCCCGTCGCCGTCGGTGTCGGCGATCAGTGGATCGGTCCCGGTAGTCAGCTCGCTGCCGTCTTCGAGTCCGTCTCCGTCGGTGTCGGCGCTCGTCGGATCGGTCTCCAGGTCGAGTTCGCGACTGTCGTTGAGGCCGTCTCCGTCGGTGTCGGCGTTCGTCGGATCAGTCTCCAGGTCGAGTTCGCGACTGTCGTTGAGTCCGTCGCTGTCGGTGTCGGCACTCGTCGGGTCCGTGCCCAGTTCTGCCTCCCGTCCGTCTTCGAGCCCGTCGCCGTCGGTGTCGGCGTTCGTCGGATCGGTCTCCAGGCCGAGTTCGCGACTGTCGTTGAGGCCGTCGCTGTCGGTGTCGGCGCTCGTCGGATCCGTGCCCAGCTCCAGCTCCCGACTGTCGTCGAGTCTGTCGCCGTCGGTGTCGGCGTTCGTCGGATCCGTCTCCAGTTCGAGTTCGCGGCTATCGTTGAGTCCGTCGCTGTCGGTGTCCGCGTCTCTCGGATCCGTGCCTAAATCGACTTCCTGTCCGTCTTCGAGGCCGTCGCTGTCGGTGTCGGCGCTCGTTGGATCGGTCTCCAGGTCGAGTTCGCGACTATCGTTGAGTCCGTCGCTGTCGGTGTCGGCGCTCGTCGGATCAGTCTCCAGGCCGAGTTCACGACTGTCGTTGAGACCGTCGCTGTCGGTGTCGGCGCTCGTCGGGTCAGTGCCCAGCTCCACTTCCCGTCCGTCTTCGAGGCTGTCGCCGTCGGTGTCAGCGTTCGTCGGATCGGTCTCCAGGCCGAGTTCACGGCTATCATTCAACCCGTCATCGTCGGTGTCCGCACTTCGCGGATCCGTCTCCAGGTCGAGTTCGCGACTGTCGTTGAGCCCGTCACCGTCGGTGTCGGCGTTCAGTGGATCCGTGCCGAGTTCCCGTTCCCGGCCGTCGTCGACCCCGTCGCCGTCGCTGTCCGGATCGAGTGGATCGGTCGGCCCGTCGAGTTCGACCCCGTCGGCGAGCCCGTCGCCGTCACTGTCGGTCGCCAGCGGGTCCGTCCCCGCGAGTAATTCCGTCCCCGCCGGCACACCGTCACCGTCCAGGGCGACGACGTTCGTGGTGAGGACGACTCCCGACAGCACCACCAGGACCGCAACTACACCGAGAGTGGCCTGCAGTCGCCGTCTCATGCTCGAATGCACCCTCTGGAGGCTGTGTGTTCCGCGGCCAGTGATCCCGCGGGGCGGCAGGTGTCGCCGTCGGAAACGGACCGCGGCGTCTCCGAACGCCTGTCCCGTCCGGGAGCAGCCACTTCGACGGGATTGGCGTGCATGTCCCGCTGTCTGGCCTGCACGAAAATATGCGTGTGCCCCCGAGTACAAGAACTGATATTCGACGGATTCGGGAAGGTATTTACTCGCCAGCGACGTGTACACGATTATGCACGATTTCCTCGTCGTCGGAGCCGGGCCGGCCGGCTCCCGCTTTGCTCGCCGGGCCGCCGAGGCAGGGTGGGACGTGCTCGTCTTCGAGCAGGGAACCGTCGGCGAGCCCCTGGCGTGCTCGGGCCACGTCTCCACTGACGTCTGGGAGTTTACCCCCGACGGCGCTCGCGAGGACCTCCTCCAGAACGAGATCTACGGCGCGCGCTTTCGGCTCGGTGGTCCGGAGAGCGATCCCTACCCGTTCTACAAGGACGAAGTCGTCTCGAACGTCATCGATCGGGTGGGGCTCGATCGGTGGCTCGCGGACGCGGCACGGGACGTCGGGGCCGACCTGCGCGAGCACCATACCGTGACTGCTGTCGAGGAGCACTCTGATCACGTCGCGGTCACAGTCAGAGGACCTGACGGGGTCGAGACCCACCGGGCGCGGATGGTCGCCGGCGCCGACGGCCCCCGGTCGAAAGTCCGTTCGGAGGTCGGGCTTCCCGAACCCGGGGAGTTGCTCCACGGCGTGCTCGGCTTCGAGGAGGTGGCTGACGATCAAGACTTCGTGGACGTACACCTGACAGTCCCCGGATTCTTCGCCTGGCGGATCCCCCGCGGAGCGGCAGGCGTCGAGTACGGACTGGCCGCCGAACCGGGCGCCGAGGTCGGCGAGTGGTTCGACGCATTCACTGACAGTTACGGCGCGGCGACGACCAACCGCTGTTCGGGACTGATCCCCATCGGCCCGCCCGACAGCGTGACCTCCCGCCGTGCGTTCCTGCTGGGCGACGCCGCCGCCCAGACCAAGCCCTTCACCGGCGGCGGGATCCGCTACGGCATGGTCGCGGCCGACCACGCCGCCGAGACGGTCGATCCCCGCCGTCCGGGGACGCTTTCGGCGTACGAGGCTGCCTGGCGGT
This sequence comes from Halapricum desulfuricans, assembly GCF_017094465.1. NCBI lineage: Archaea > Methanobacteriati > Methanobacteriota > Halobacteria > Halobacteriales > Haloarculaceae > Halapricum > Halapricum desulfuricans. Next base: position 310,136 of record NZ_CP064791.1, on the reverse strand, counting down.
CGGACCTCGGCCGTGAGATCCGGCTCGGCGCGTGGATCCGACGTGCCTACTCGCTCCCCCAGACCGTCCAGCGGGTGGGCCTGTCGCTGTTTGCCGGCGAGATCGGCGTCCATATGGACGAGCCCTCGACGCTCTTCTCGCGAGAGCAACTGCGGGCGATGCTCTCGCGGTCGTAGGCAGGCACCTCGATACCGTTCCGGCCCTACCGCTCCGGCAACCGTCCCGACCGCGCACCGCTCTCGACGAACGGTAACCTCGCACGTTCGGCGTCGACTCGCCCCTCCGGCGTCTCGGCGCCTGCCGGGTCGTCCGTCACGAGAGCGAAGGCGATCGGCTCGCCCAGTGTCGGGCTCTCGACCGCGCGAGTGACGGTTCCGATTTGCCGGTCGTGGTCGTCGTAGACCGCGGCCCCGGCCTCGGGAACTCGCTCGCAGGTCAGGCCGATCAGTCGTCGGCCGTCGGCACCACCCCTGGAGAGAATCGCCGGATCGCAGTCGGCGAGTTCCGACTCGAACAGCGGCGTCCCGGCTTCCAGGGTCAGCGACTCCCAGGTCCGGTAGCCGAAGGGCGTCGCGTTCAGCCCGCGGTTGACCAGCGTGTCGAACACCCGCTTTGCGTCCTCGGCCGCACAGACCACCTCGTAGCCTTCCTCGCCGGTCGGGGCGTCGCCCGCGATTACGGTCACCCCTTCGTCGCCCATCGACCCGCGGGTGAAGGTGTGGGCCGGCTCGGGCGCGCCGCCGCCGGTCGAGAGGACGCTGGCGATCTTCTCGGTCGCCTGCCCGCCGTGAACGCCGAAGACGGCCATCCCGTCTGTCGCGTCTGAGACTGTCACGCTCCGTTCTGCAACGGCGTCAGTTAGTACGTCTCCCTGGCCGGCCGAGAGAACGACGAGCAGTCGGTCGCCGGCGTTGTAGACGGCTGCTTCCGCGGCGATCGTGCCGCCATCGAGGACGAACCCACGACAGCCCTCGCCATCTGTGTTGGGTACCGCAGTTGTGAGTGCCGCCTCGACCGCGGGGACGCGATCGGCCCCGGTCACGACGCGGATGTCGTATCCCATCTCGATCACGCCGGCGACGTTCCGGACCGCCCGGTGGGTCCGCTCGGGGCGGCCGTACTCGGCGACGATGCGACGACCGTCGAGTTCGCGAAACGTCGCCCCGTGATCGTCGTGTACGTCCTCGATGACACTCATCGGTGGTACGTGGGTCGCTGTCGAAAAGAAAGCCCAGGGTTGGACCTTCGGCTATTCAAGCTGAGGTCTGAGAGAAGTGACGTCGGTGTCCATCGCGACAAGCGACGGCTACCGGTCGTTAGTCCTGGCGGACGAGATTCGTCGCGCGCGGTCCCTTGGGGGATGATTCGATGTCGAACTCGACGTCCTGCCCCTCCTCGAGGTCCGGACCGCCGACGTCTTCCATGTGGAAGAACACGTCTTCGTCATCGTCCACTTCGTCGCTGTCAGTCGAAATGAAGCCGTAGCCGCCTGTGTCGTTGAAGAAGTCAACCGTACCGTTTGCCATTACGAGAAGACAGAGGGGTCTGCCGGGGATAACACTTCCGAGGGTCGCGGTACCACGACCACCGCTGTTCCGTCCGCGCGTCACGGTACCACGACCACCGCTGTTCAAGGGGGTAGATACTTGAGTATTGGTCACATGGGACAAGTTGCATCGCTATGAAACCGTGCCAACGCTGTCAGGCGGTCATCGACGAGTACACCTTGGACAAACAACTCGAACCCCTGCGCGACCTCACAGTGGACGACTTCAACCTCTGTGCGGACTGTGTGACGATCGTCACGGACGCATGCGTGGAGTGCGGCGGCGCGGTGTACGTTCCCCGGAGCGAATCAGTGACGCCCGATTACTGCCCCGCGTGTCGGGCAGACATCCTCGAACGGACCGGCGAGGATCCGGGCTGGCAGAGCGACCCTCTCACGACGTGAGGGCGATGCGAATCCGGCTTTTCGTCTCGGACGGTTAGCTCGCAGTATCAGAACCCGAACGCCCGCCGGTACTGTGGCGGCCCCTCGATCTCGTCGGTCGCGTCCAGCGCCTCGGCGGCCCGTAGCGTAAAGTAGGGGTCCCGCAGGTGTTCGCGGCCGACGATCGCCATGTCTGCCCGTTCGTTGGCGACGACCGCCTCGGCCTGTTCGGGCGTGGTGATCCCGCCGACAGCGCCGACTGCGACTTCCCGGTCGGTCTCTTCGCGGACCCGTTCGGCGTAGCGGACCTGATAGTTCGGCCCGGCCCGCTCGGGGCTCGACTCGGGATGGATGCCGCCGGCGCTGACGTCGATCAGGTCAGCGCCGAGGTCGGCGAGCCGGTCAGCCAGCCGGACTGAGTCCGCGACGGTCCAAGATTCGCGGTCGGGCAGCCAGTCAGTCGCGGAGATCCGAACGAAGACCGGCTTGTCGTCGGGCCAGACCTCTCGAACGGCCGCCGTGACCTCGCGCGCGAGACGCGTCCGGCCCTCGAAGCCACCGCCGTAGGCGTCCCCGCGGGTGTTGGTCACCGGCGAGAGGAACTCGTGGATCAGGTAGCCGTGAGCGGCGTGGACCTCGGCGACCTCGAAGCCGGCCGCGAGCGCGCGCTCGGCGGCCGTGCGGAACGACCCGACGACCGACTCGATGTCTTCGGGTGTGAGCCGCTCGGTCGAGGGCGCCTCGTCGTCGTAGGGCCACGGTTCGTCGGTCGGACCGACGACCGTCCAGCCGCCGTCCTCCGGAGCGACCGGGCCGTGGTCCTCCCAGGGTCGGGACGTCGAAGCCTTGCGGCCGGCGTGCGCCAGCTGGATGCCCGGCACCGAGCCCTGCTCGCGGATGAACTCGGTGATCGGTTCGAGCGCCTCGGCGTGCTCGTCACTCCAGATACCCAGATCCTCGGGGGAGATGCGGCCACGAGGCTCGACAGCGGTCGCCTCGCTCATCACGAGTCCGGCGCCACCGACCGCACGCGAACCGAGATGAGTGCGGTGCCACTCGGTGGCCAGTCCGTCCCGTTGCTCACAGGAGTACTGACACATCGGCGATACCATCACGCGATTGGGGATCGACGTCTCTCTGAGATTGAGTGAAGAAAATAGCGCTGTCATCGCTCGCAATTGGGTCGGACGCGACAAACGCGTGTCGATATTGCATCGGAACCAGTGCCTGATATCGGTACGATCAGTCACCCTTCCGCGGCCGCGCCCAGCCCGCTCCGGGAATCGTATCCCGGACGTCGAAATCGAACCGATCAGTGACGAGCAGACCCGAGCCCAACAGCGCTGCCAGCCCGACGGGGACCCAGTTGCCGAACGCGGCGTTGATCGCCCCCCAGAGGATGACGAAGCTGACCAGGTCATCAAGCATAAACGGACAGGTCCGCAGTCGCTCGGACAACGCCTCGCTGTCGAAGGCGAGATCGAACAGGACGACCGAGACCGTCGCCGAGAGCACCCAGCCGGCGTAGTTCGACCACGGGACACCGTAGTAGGCCCCGCCACCGTCGTAGGCCCAAAAGCCCAGTCCGACGGCCGCCGGGTCCAACACGAGGTCCATCAAAAGCACCGTCCCGATCACCGCGGGTAGTCGGACGGCCGCCGAACGGGCTTTCTCCCCGAGCAACAGCAGATCGAGCAGGTAGCTGTTGAGCACCAGCGGGAAGAAGAACACGGGCAGACCGACCGGAACGAGCCCCGCGAGCATCGGCCCGAGATCGATCCCGTACTCGAAGGCGCCGTAGGGCCAGCCCGTCGAGACGCCGAGCATCTCGATCCCGAACGCGTAGGCCGTCACGGCCCCCAGCGCGATCGCGGCCCGCCGATCCACCAGCGGCGCGAGTCCGGCGACCAGCGGCAGGCGCATGACGATCACGCCCAGCAGGATGAACCACGGGTTGAACGACATAAACGAGATCGGGTCGGGATACCACCCCATCGCCGAGGCGTACAGCGATATTGCCCCGACGACCGGAAAGACCACCGCGATCGTAAAGCGGTTCTCCGCGACCAGTCGGTCGAGCCAGGCCTCGACGCCGGCCCGGTCGCGGCGTTCAAGCGGCGGGAACGGCGACTCAGGCATACAGCATCACCCACAGCGCCGCCATCGTCAACACCGCGCCGACGACCGTGTTGATCGCCGGATACCACCAGTACGCGCGATCGACCGGGACGTCCGCGAGCGCGATCACGACCACGAGCAGCGGGTAGACCCCGAGGACGGCCCCGAGGAACGGATGTACGAGCGCGAACCCGACGGCGGCGGCCAGCCAGACGGCCCCACAGTAGGCGTAGGTCCACTCTTTGCCCAACAGCGTCGCTGTCGTTCTGATTCCGGCGTTCCGGTCCGGTTCGATATCGGGGATCGCGCTGAAGGTGTGCATCGCCATCGTCCACAGCCAACCCCCCACGATCGCTGCCATCGGCGGGTACTGCCCCGCGATCGCGGCGTAGGCGGCGATCCCCGGCAGCGCGTACAGCCCGTTCGAGATCGAATCGAGGATCGGCGTCGTTTTAAATCGCAACGGCGGCGCGCTGTATTCTGTCGCCAGCAGGTAAAACAGCCCGAACGGGACTAGCGCCGCCGGGCCCAGGAACGGAATCAACACGAGTCCGACAGCGCCGGCGGCGAACACCGACAGGATCACCAGCGGCCCGCCCTCGTATCGGACTTCCTTGTCGTCTTTCTTGGGATTGACTTCGTCGATATCGGCGTCGAAGACGTCGTTGATCCCGTAGAGGTAGACGTTCGCCGGGACGAGGAAGTACGCGAACAGCGCGACGGCGAGCGGCGAGAACAACTCGGCGGGCGAGTCGGCGGCGTAGGCGACCCCGACGATCACCGGGCCGGCCAGGTACAGCCAGAAGCGCGGTCGGGAGAGCCAGAACAGATACCCCAGCGAGGACTCCTCGGACGGGAGCGCGCCACCGAGTCGTTTCTCCAGGCTAAGATCCGGCATGCGTCAACTCACAGGTCGTCGACGAGAGCCTCGGCGGCGTGCTGGCCGCTGATCAGCGTCATCGGGACGCCGATCCCGGGCGTGGTGAACGAGCCCGTGAAATACAGGCCGTCGACCGCCGACGAACGGTTGTTCGGCCGCAGGAGTGCGGTCTGGCGGAGCGTGTGGGCCAGTCCAAGGGCCGTTCCCTCCGTCGCGTTGTACCGGTCGACGAAGTCGTCGACTGCGAAGGTCTCCTCGACGACGATTCGATCCCGGAGATCGACGCCGGTGTTCGTCGCGACGTCTTCGAGTATCTGCTCGCGGTAACGCTCTCGGAGGGCGTCGGTGTCACGAAGCCCGGGAGCGATCGGGACGAGCACGAAGAGGTTGCTGTGGCCCTCGGGGGCGACGGCCTCGTCGGTCTTGGAGGGGACACAGAGGTAGTAGGCGGGATCGTCCGGCCAGGCCGGGCGCTCGAAGATCTGATCGAAGTGCGGATCCCAGTCTTCCGGTAGGACGAGCGTGTGATGGGCCAGCTCCTCGACGTCACCCTCGACGCCCAGATACATCAGAAACGCAGAGGGGGCGTAGGTCCGATCCGCCCAGTAGGATTCGTCGTACTGGCGCTCGTGCTCGGGCATCAGTTCCTGTTCGGCGTGGCGGTAGTCGGCGTTGACCACCACACGGTCCGGGCGGTAGACGTCTCCGTCGACCGTCTCGACGTGGAAGGCGTCCTTGCGCCGGGTGATCTCGCCGACCTCGCTGTTGGTCTCAAAGGTGACGCCGAGCTGTTCGGCCAGGTCGACGATGGCGTCGACGACCACGCCGACCCCGCCGGGTCCGTCGCCGTTTTTCGGAACGGGGTAGTAGACACCGAGATTGAAATCGACGTGGCTCATCATGTTGTACAGCGCGGGGGTGTTCTTCGGCGAACCACCCAAAAAGACCAGCGTGTACTGCATGATCTGCTGGAGCCGGGGATGCTGGAAATAGTCCGAGACGTGGCTCTGCATCGAGCCGATCAGTTGCAGGCCGATCGGCGCCGCTCGCATCACGTCTGGGTCGATCCAATCCCGGAGTCGCGAGCGGTCCTCGTAGACGAACTTCTCCATCGCGGTCTCGTAGTGGGTTTCGCTGGTCGATAGATACGAATCGAAGGCCTCGCCAGCGCCCGGTTCGATCGACTCGAACAGTTCGCGGTTTTCCGCTCGATTGGGGCTGATATCGACCTTGTCACTCCGTCTGCCCGTCTCGGCACCATCGTCCGAGGCTTCTCCGTCCTTGAAGAAGATTCGGTAGTGTGGATCGAGTCGCTCCAGCTCGTAGAACTCCTCAGGAGTGCGGTCGAAGTGGCCGAAAAACCGCTCGAAGACGTCGGGCATGAGATACCACGACGGCCCCATGTCGAAGACGAACCCCTCTCTTTCGAGTCGGCTCGCCCGGCCACCCAGCTGTCCGTTTTTCTCCAGCAGCGTCACGTCCGCGCCGGCGTCGGCGAGATAACACGCAGTGGAGAGTCCCCCGATCCCGCCACCGACAACCACGACCTGCTGGTCCGAAAGCGATTGCATCACCTGACATACCGCCGCCAACCGGCATAAATCACGTGCCAAACTGCTGGGGGCGCGCGATCCACGGGCGGTACGGACGAGAGTAGCGGCCTTTTTCATCGAAGTCCTTTTGAGCGTACCCGGCAGACGTGGGGACAGTCGGCGCGGACTACGAATGGAAGGAACATCGGCAGCACGGCGCGGATATCTGACCGACGGCGAGGCGATCCTGGGCTACGCCTCGGTCGTGGCGTTTCTCGCGGTTTCGGTGCTGGCGGTCGTCACCGGGCGGTGGAAACTGCTCGCGATTGCCTGGATCGCCTTTGGCGCGATGGCCGGCGGTGCACTGCTCGGCGCACGCGTCAGCGATCGGAACCCGACCCGACTCGTCTGGGGGTACGGCCTGGCGAGCGGCGCGATGATCACCAGCGCCGCGGTCTTTCTGGTTCCGCAGGCCATCTCCCAGCACGCGCAGGTCGGCGGGTTCGGCATCGCCACCGGCGTCCTCGTCGGATACAACGCCCACACGATCGGCCACCGGCTGACCCATCTGGAGCTGCCGATGGACACCACGGCGACGGAACTGGCCGCACACGCTCTCTCGGCGGGGCTGATCATCGGTATCATCTACGCTGCGATGCCCGAACTCGGTCTGCTGCTGGGTATCTCTATTGTCTCGCATAAGGGACCGGCCGGGTACGCCGCCGCCCGCCGATCGACGCTCGCCGGCCAGTCGGCGCTGCCGATCTTGCTGCCGTCGGCCGGCGTCGGTCTGACCTCGATCCCTATCGCGCTGGTCGCGTTGCCCGAGTCCGCGACATTCAACGCTGCAGTCTTCGGGTTTGCCTCGGGCGTGTTCCTGCACGTCGCGATGGACTTTCTCCCGTCCTGCGAGGTCGGCGGCGAGATCGACCAGTTGTCCGATCACGACGATCACACACACGCGGCGCTCGATCGCATGCGAACTCACGCGCTCGTGAGCACGACGCTCGGCGGGCTGGCCGTGTTCGTCGCGTGGCTCGGTGTCGCGGCGTGAGGACGGCGTCGGGTTACTGTACCGGCGAGCAGCGCGTCTCGATGACGTACGTCTCCCCGCCGATAGCACAGGTCGTCTGGACGTACTCGGTCCGGCCGGCCTGTTCGGGGTCGCAATCGACCCCCGTCTCGCGTTCCGTCGGGTTCGCACAGTCCTCGGCCGTCCCGTCGGGCAACACGATCCGACCGCCGTCGCGAACGGCGTACGACCGGTCCCACTCGGGGACGACGTGAACGGTCACGCGCTCGCCCCCGACCGTCTCTCGAACGACGATCCGCCCGACGACGTCGTCCTCGGCGACGTTCGGGACGAGCGTCAGCGCCTCCGGCAGGTCGGCTCCACTGAACGTCTTCAGGCAGACTGCCGGATCGAGTGTCAGGGCGTCCATCGCGAGGTCGATGCCGTCCGCAGCCAGCGCGTCGAACAGAGCCGGATCGACGGTCTCACGGAACGTCTCGCGCACGTCCTCGAGGTCGTCGTATCCCGCTCGGAGCGTCGAACGCACGTCCTCGGCGTCGACTTCCGCGAGCACGTCCGTGACTGATCCGGCGAGCGCGTCACTACCGAGCAGGTCCCGACGTGAGGTCTCCCCGCGGCGAAGCCCGTCTGCGGCGGTCATCGTCTCCACACAACCCCCACCGTCGACGATCTCGTCGAGGGTGTTCCGGTACTCCTCGTAGTCCGCCTCGTCCATACGTGACCCTGTGGCGTCGAGCAGTATCAACGCTCCCGTTCGCTCCCGACCGGCGTGAATGTTTGATGAAAGAATATATTAATCCTTATCAGCGATCAGTCCTCTGTCGGAGGTATGGCACCACGTACCGATGACCCTCGCTTCAGTCGGCGGCGGCTTCTGGCCGCCGCCGGCGTAGCTGGTCTCGGCGCACTCGCCGGCTGTCAGAACGACAACGGGTCGGGCACGCCGACGGGAACGACGACGGACACACCGATGGAGATGTCGACGCCCATCCCACCGGGCGAGCGCGGAGAGCTGTACCACCCCGGACCGCCCCGGTTCACGAGCGTCGACGCGGAGCCGCTCGGCGAGTTGCTGCACGGCTCCGGCGAACGGACCAATCTCTCACCACTGGACGTCGAACTCTCGGGCGTCGACGGCGACCTCGCGCCGTTCGATCCCGACTGGGCGGCGAGCTACGAGTGGTCGATCGCGGAGACGCCGGACGGCTCGGAGGCGCAACTCGGCGATGCGTCGGTCGTCCACTTCGAGCCCGACGTCCCCGGCCAGTACCGCCTGGAGATGACCGGTCCGGACGGCAGTTACGCACTCACTGTCCGCGCGTTTCCGGAGGAAAACGAGGACGACCCCCAGCCCCGCGTCACGCTTTCGGCCGAGCAGGAGGGCGAGCAGTTCCGGATCGACGCCGACGCCCGGCCCAGTCCAGAGGGGGACAACACCGTCGAGGATCTAGACGTGGAGTTCTACGTCGACGACCGCGACCGCCCCGCGCTGGACGGAGACCTGTCGGTCGACGGCCACACTGCGACCGTCCCCGCGGACGCGGTGACGGACACCGTCAGGGTACACGCAGTCGCCGTCGGTGATCGCCACAGCGTCGCCGATTTCGTCCGGCTTGAGGCCGACGGTTCGACGGCCCACCCCAATGACCCGCCAGAGTGGGTCGAGGACGCCACGATCTACGAGATATTCGTCCGCCGGTTCGACGACGAGGTGACCTTCGAGACGATCGAGAACCGACTCGACTACCTTGAGGACCTCGGTGTGGACGCGCTCTGGCTGACGCCGATCCTGGAATCACATAGCCACGCCAACCCGGGCGTTCCGGGAGGTCCGCACGGTTACGATATCAAAGACTACTACGGGACGGCCGACGCCCTGGGCACCACGGAAGACTACGAGGCGCTGGTCGAGGCCTGCCACGACCGGGACATCAAGGTCATCTTCGATCTGGTGATCAACCACACGGCCCGCGAACACCCCTATTTCCGGGCCGCCAAGCACGGCGAGACGGTCTCCGCAAGCGATCTGGGCTACTTCGAGAACGTCTCCGGGGACGACCAGGAGTTCTTCCGCGGTCTCTACGAGTGGGAGTACGGCACGACGGCCAAGACCTACGCCTACTGGCAAGGGATCCCCGTCGTCGATTACGACTCGCTGGCGCTGCGGTCGTGGCTGCTCGACGTCATCGACCACTGGCAGGGGATCGTCGACGGGTTCCGGTGTGACGTGGCCTGGGGCGTCCCGCGGAGCTTCTGGAAGAACGTTCGCGATCGCGTGAAGGCCCGCGACGAGGACTTTCTCCTGCTGGACGAGACAGTCCCGTGGCACAGCGACTTCGCGGAGGACCAGTTCGACGCCCACTTCGATTACGGGTTCAACGAGACGCTCCGGGCGATCGGCCGCGGCGAGGAAAACGCCACGGCCGTCAACGACGTGCTCGACGACCGAGCGGCGATGGGCTATCCCGATCACACGACCTTCTTCAACTACGTCGAGAACCACGACATGAGCCGCTACGTCTCGATCGGTGACCGCGACTCACAGATGGCGGCCGGCGCGGCGACGTTCACACTGCCCGGCGCGCCGATGCTCTACTACGGCCAGGAGACGGGCGTCTCCGCCCAGCGCGGGACGATGAACTGGGACAGCGTCGACGAGGACCTGCAGGCCTACTACGAGAACCTGATCGACGCCAGGGACTCGCTGTCGGAACTCGCCAGTGACGCGCCGACGACGCCGGTCGAACTCGACGAGCGACCCGACGGCGTGGTCGCGTACGCCCGCGGCGGCTCAGACGGACAGGTGTTAGTCGTGCTCAACTTCAGCGGGGATCCCACGACCGTCTCGCTGCCGGACGGCGTCGGGACGACCGACCTGCTGACCGACGAAACCGTCGCCAGCGCTGACGGCGTCGAGGTCGAACACGCCGTCGTACTCCGGGCCGACGACGCGGATCTCTGAACCGTCCCGGCAGTCATACTGCCGGCTGTACCATTTCGAACGAATTCGACTACCCGGTGGGTCGCATCTCTTCACGAACCCACAGCCGGCAGTATCAGTCGGCCTCCGGGAACGCTTCGGTGGCGAGATCGACGCTCGTGAACTCGAACCGTGCGCCGCCTTCGTCGGATTCCGTGGCGTCGATCGTCCACCCGTGTACGTCCGCCAGTTGCTCGACGATCGCCAGCCCGAACCCCGTCCCGTTCTTGTCGCCGCTGACTCCGGATTCGAAGATCTCCCCGCGTAGTTCCGCCGGGATCCCGTCGCCGTCGTCCGCAACGTAGAACCCGGTCCGCTCGTGGCCGTCGTGGATGATACCGACCGAAACGGTGACTCCGGATCCGCCGTGCTCCACGGCGTTCCGGAAGAGGTTCTCGAACAGCCGTTCGAGACGGTCTCGATCGGCAGTGATCCGGTCGTCGGTGCCGACGACGAGTCGACCGTCGGCGGTGTCGACGTGCTCCCAGGCCGATCGGGCGGCCGACCGGAGCGAAATCGCCTCCGGGTCGGTGACGTCCCGACCGTCACGGGACAGTGTCAACACGTCCTCGACGATCGCTTCGATACGTTCGAGGGCGCCGGCGGCTTCATCGAGGCGGTCGGTTCCGAGATAGACACCCGACTGATCCGGCGCTTCCGATCGGCTGGAGCGCATCAGTTCGACGTGGCCGCTGGCGACATCAAGCGGGTTGCGGAGGTCGTGTGAAACCATCGTCGCGAACTCCTCGAGGCGTTCGTTCTGTGTCTCGATCTCCTCGCGGCGGCGCTCGCGCTCGGTGATGTCTTCGAGCAATAGCAGCCGTCCGACCGGCCGATCGAGCGCGTCGGTCAACAACGTCGCCGACGCCGAGACGATCCGTTCCTCGCCATCGACAGTCATGATCGCAGTCATATCGAACGTCTCGGCGTCGTCGGTCCGCTCGGCGAGTTCGGGTGCGTCGGCAAACAGATGCCGGGCTTGACGCCCGATGTTCGGCTCGACATCTTCGACCTCCAGCAGTGTCGCGGCGAACTGATTGAGGTCCGTGATCCGACCGTCCCCGTCGACGACTACGACGCCGACTTCGAGGGCGTCCATGACGGTGCTTCGTGCGACCGGCGTCAGGTCCACGAGCTGGTATTCCGTGATCGCCCAGTAGACGACGACACCGGTTACCACGAATCCCGCGACCTGAAAGGCAGCGACATCGATAGCGATGTACAGGATGTTTCCGAGCCACGGCGGGATGACTCCGAAGAGGATAGCCCACGCTTGCCGCCTGTGGACCGAACGCGACCGATAGAGGCGGAACACGATCAGGACGGTCCCGAGCGCCATTATGACGTACGTGAACGCGAGATGTGCGTACAGCAGCGGCCCGGCCTCGAAAACGTAGCCCGCGGCCGTCGCTTTGACGTTCCAGAGCGCGTTGTGTAGTTCGTTGGTCAGCCCGATCACGGCGACGGCGATCGGCTCGATCCCGAGCAGATACACGTACGGGCCGACGAGGAGTTCCTCGCGACCCGTATATTCCAGCGTGAACGCGAGAAAGGAGATCACCGTCACGGCCGCCGCGACGACCACGAAAATAGACGCCAGAAAGGACGACGTGTACCCCACGGACGTGGTGCCCCACAGCAACGCTCCGTTCCAGACGGCGACCGAGCCCATCAGGACGCCCAGCGTCTCCGCGCCCGGGTTCGGGCGCTGACGCCAGGCTAGCACGGCGAGTCCGGCGGTCCCAGCCCCGACAAGAACGAACACGGCTGCCGCCGGATCGACCGATGTCACTACCCCTCTCTTTGGGCCGATCCACAAAAACCAGTTGGCCGGTCGCCACCGCGCCGCTTAATCGGTTCAAGCCCCAATCGACGCCGATGGCAGAGTCAGCGGGCAACGGCGCGGCGGCGTTCGCCGCACTCGGCGAGGCCGTCCGCGAGGCGCTGTCCGAACGCGGCTTTCAGACCCCCACCGAGCCACAGCGCCGCGCGATCGGCCCGATCGCGCAGGGGGAGCATGCGCTGGTAATCGCCCCGACCGGGACCGGGAAGACCGAGACCGCGATGCTTCCGGTGCTCGACGCGCTGGTAGGCGAGGGAAGCGAGGGCCGGAGCGCCACGGAACCTCGGACGACGAGCGACGGCGCGCGCTTCGGTATCGGCGCGCTGTACGTCACCCCGCTGCGCGCGCTCAATCGGGACATGCGCGAGCGCCTGGAGTGGTGGGGCGAGACACTGGATCTCGACGTAGACGTCCGCCACGGCGACACCACCGACTACCAGCGCAGCAAGCAGGCCAACGATCCGCCGGACGTGCTCGTCACCACCCCGGAGACGCTGCAGGCGATGCTCACCGGGAAGAAACTCCGGCGCGCCCTGGAGGACGTCGAACACGTCGTCGTCGACGAGGTCCACGAACTGGCCGCCGCCAAGCGCGGCGCACAGCTGACCGTCGGGCTGGAACGACTCCGGGAGCTCGCTGGCGATTTCCAGCGGATCGGCCTCTCGGCGACCGTCGGCGATCCCGAGGAGGTCGGGAAGTTCCTCACCGGCGACCGGGGCTGTACGATCGCCGAAGTCGACGTGGGGAGCCGCCTGGACATCGAGGTCCGGGAACCCCGGATTACAGACGAGGACGGCCGACTCGCGGGCGAACTTATGACTGACGACGAGGTCGCGAGCCACGTGCGGGCGATCGACGAGATCGTCGACGAGAACGACTCGACGCTGGTGTTTGTCAACACGAGACAGACGGCCGAGGCGCTGGGTTCGCGGTTCAAAAAACTCGGCACCGATATCGGCGTCCACCACGGCTCCCTGTCGAAGGAGGCCCGCATCGACGTCGAGGACCGGTTCAAGTCGGGTGAACTCGACGCCCTCCTGTGTACCTCCTCGATGGAACTGGGCATCGACGTGGGCCACGTCGATCACGTCGTCCAGTACAACAGCCCCCGGGAGGTCCGGCGCTTGCTCCAGCGGGTGGGTCGGGCGGGCCACCGCCGGGACGTCGTCTCCTCGGGGACGGTGATCACGACCCGGCCCGACGACACCCTCGAGGCAATCGCGATCGCCCGCCGCGCCGCCGAGGGCGACGTCGAGCCCGCCGCGATTCACCACGGCAGTCTCGATACCGTCGCCAACCAGACCGCCGGCCTCGTGATGGACTTCGGCGAGATCCGGGCGATGGAGGCCTACGAGATTCTCACTCGCGCCTACCCCTTCGCGGAGATTGGCGAAGACGAGTTCAAGCAGGTCGTCAGGGAACTCGCGGGCAACGACATCCTCTGGCTGGACGAGGATCGCGATACGCTCGAAAAGCGGCGAGGAACCTGGCAGTACTTCTATCAGAACCTCTCGATGATCCCCGACGAGGCCACCTACACCGTCGAGGACATGGCCTCGGGCGAGACGATCGGCACCCTTGATGAGCGGTTCGTCGTCAACTTCGCCCAGCCCGGCGAGATATTCATCCAGCGCGGGGAGATGTGGCGCATCAGCGAGATCGACGAGGAGGAGGAACTCGTCCAGGTCAGCCCCGTCGCCGATCCCGGCGGCGAGGTCCCTTCCTGGGTCGGTCAGGAGATTCCCGTCCCCTACGAGGTCGCCCAGGAGGTCGGGGAGATTCGGGACGTGGCGGGCACGCAGTTGCGCGGCGGCGCGACCCCCGAGGCCACCGCTCGGGACCTGCAGCGACGCTACCCCGCCGACGAGCACACGATCGTCGAGGCCCTCGAACCCCTGGACCGTCACGAAGCCCCGATCCCGACCGACGACCGTCTCCTCGTGGAGTTTCGCGGCCGCGAGGTGGTCATCAACGCCGCCTTCGGCCACACCGTCAACGAAACGCTCGGCAGATTGGTCTCGTCGATGCTCGGCCAGCGGACCGGCTCCTCGGTCGGGATGGAGATCGACCCCTACCGGATCGAACTGGAGGTCCCCGGTGGGGTCGCTGCCCGGGATGTCGTCGAAGTGCTCAATGAAACTGATCCCGACCATCTGGAGGCGATCATCGAACTCAGTCTCAAGAACGCCGACGTGCTCAAGTTCAGGTTGGCCCAGGTCGCCGCAAAGTTCGGGGCACTCAAGCGGTGGCGGGGCAGTGGGAGCAACCGATTCGGTCGGGATCGGCTCCTCGCGGCGCTGGAGGACACGCCGATCTACGACGAGGCCTTGCGGGCGGTCCTGCACGAGGAACTGGCCGTCGGGCAAGCCAGTGAAATCCTCGAAGCGATCCAGTCAGGCGAGATCAGCGTCGAGACCGTCGGCGAGCGCACCCCACTCGGCCGGGGCGGTCGGTCGGGCGGCCAGGAACTGCTGGCTCCCGAAAACGCCGACGCCAGCGTCGTCCAGACCGTGCGCGAGCGCATCCAGAACGACCGGGTAATTCTGTTCTGCCTGCACTGTCAGGACTGGAAATCCAGGCGGACGGTCAACTCCATCGCCGACCAGCCGGAGTGTCCCCACTGCGGCTCGACCCAGATTGCCGCGCTGAATCCCTGGGCCGACGAAGTCGTTCAGGCCGTGACGGCCGACGACAAGGACGACGAACAGGAGAAACAGACCGAGCGGGCCTACCGTGCTGCGAGTCTCGTCCAGAGTCACGGCAAGCGGGCGATCATCGCGCTTGCGGCCCGCGGCGTCGGGCCGCACAACGCCGCCCGGATCATCAACAAACTGCGGGAGGACGAGGACGACTTCTACCGGGACATCCTCGCCCGGGAACGCGAGTACGCCCGGACGAAATCGTTCTGGGAGTGAGCGACTGGATCAGTCGGGTGTCGTGGCCTCTGATCCGTTCCTACTGTCTCGCGTGTAAGATCTAGGGTGTGACTCTCGTACGTGACCCGATTGGATATCCCTGTTAAATCGATTGGTGAAAATACTATATAATAGTTGGCGTAAAAGGAAACTATGGCAACTGACTGGCGAACGAGACGGGCAATCTTGGGAGGGCTCGCGGGCGGAACGCTCGCTGGTATGAGTGGTTGTCTGGAAGTGTTCTCGGAGGAGCCCAACTGGGAGACGATCTCGCCAAACCCGTTCACTGCGGTTGCCAAATCCCACTCTCCGGTAGCCACACTCGGCGGCTCCGATCGATCGGAATCGTTCGGGCAGGCGGTCGCTACGACGGGCGATACTGTCTTCGTCGGCGTGCCGCAGGCAGCGCCTGATGGCATCAAAAGAGCGGGAATCGTGGCTGTCTTTACACAATCGGGAAATGGATGGGAGCAGACAGCGACGCTGACCGGTCGAAAGCAGAAACACGACTATTTCGGCGGACGGATCGCAGCCAGCGACTCGACGCTGCTAGTCGGCAACGAGTACAACTACTCGGGAACATCGCGAATTCCTGTGTCAGTGTTCGAGCGATCGAACGGAGACAGCTGGAAACTGACGACGAAGCTAAGCGAGCGCGTCTACGTCGGATCGATGGCAGTAGACGATGCTACGGCCGTCTTGCGGATGACAGACAGCGACGGGCTCGTCGACGTCTTCGAGCGTGAGAGCGGGTGGAGACGGCGACAGACGCTATCCGTTGACGAGTTCGACGACGGACGGACCGTCGGATCAGTCGCGGTTGATGGCGAGACGATACTGGTCGGGGCGCCACCGAAGTCAGGGTCCAAGCGTCGACGCGCCAAATCGGGCGTCGTTCACGTCTTCCGGCGATCAAGCGGGACCTGGAGTCATCAGACGACCCTCTCCGGAGCGACTGGGACAGATGAATTCGGCTGGTCGGTTTCGGTGTGTGATGGGAAGGCAGTAATTGGCGATTACGGTAACGATACAGCGTACGTGTTCGACCGATCAGCGGGACAGTGGTCTCGCAAGCAGATGTACACCGCAACCGGTAGTGGTTCCCATCAGTACTTCGGAGACACAGTCGCGATGGACGGCGATACGTTGCTGGTCGGCGCACCACACGCACAGTTCGGCGACTCGGTCGGTGCAGTATACAAACTGGAGCAACCGTCCAATACAACCGACCCGCGAGGGACATATTTCACAGCGCCCGATACGTCCGAGCAGTTCGGTTCCCAGATAGCGACCACGAACGGAACGACAATCGTCGCAGGCAGGCATTCTGAGAATGGATTCGTCTACGTCTACGAACGGTAATCGCTCCGAACAGAGCCCGGATTTGCCAGAGACTAAAACGCCGCAGTCCTAAGCGCGGGTAGATGAAATTACTGCGCGGGGACGAGGCCGTCGGGACGGCGTCGGAGCTCACCGTCGCAGCGCGCAGTCTCGAACTCGACGCGCTCGATCACGACGCCCTCGTCGCAAGCATCGAGGGGCCGAGCGTCGTCTGGCGGGGACAGGACAGCGCGATCGCGACGACGGGCGCGACCGCGACGATCACGGCCGCGGGCCCCGACCGATTTGGAACCGTCCGCGAGACCGCGACAGCGCTGTTCGAGCGGCTGCGATCCCAATCGACGCCCCGGGCGGCCCGGCCGCGGCTGTTCGGCGGCTTCGCCTTCCACGACGGAGCCGAACACAGGCGATCGAGCGTCTGGGACGGGTTCCCCGACGCCTGGTTCGTCCTGCCGGCCGCTCAAGTCGTCCGCGAGGGCGACCGCACGTGGCTCACAGTGACGGCGACCGGGCCGGACGCCGGTCGCACGGCCGGCGAACGGCTCGACACCTGGCGCGAGCGCCTGGCCGACCTGCCGGCACACGCTGGCACGGATCCGCCGGGAATCGTCGACGAATCCCGGACCCCTTCACGGACGGAGTGGCGCGAACAGATCGAGGACGCCGTCGCCGATATCGAGACCGGCGACCTCCGGAAAGTCGTCCTCGCGCAGTCGCTGTCGGCCGATCTTTCCGTAGAGCTGTCGATTCCTGACGCCCTTGCGCGGCTCGACGATCGTTATCCCGACTGCTACCGGTTCGCGATCGCCCCCGGGGAGCATCGCGAGCGGACGTTCCTGGGTGCGACCCCCGAGACGCTCGTCTCGCTGTCGGGTCGCACCGTCGAGACCGAGGCGCTGGCCGGTTCGACCGGCCGCGGCGAGACGCCCGACGAGGACGACTGGCTGGCCGAGGAGTTACTGGGCAGCGAGAAGGACAACCACGAGCACGACCTGGTGGTCGAGGCGATCCGCGAGCAACTCGACTCGGTCGCCGAAAGCGTTCGAACCGGCGGGCGGACCGTCCGCCAGCTTGCGACCGTTCAGCACCTCCGGACGCCGGTGTCTGCGGAACTCGACGACGACAGTCACGTTCTGGATCTCGTCGAGGCGCTGCATCCGACGCCGGCGGTCGGCGGGCTGCCGCCGGACGCTGCCCTGGAGACGATCAAGGCAACCGAAGCCTTCGATCGGGGCTGGTACGCCGCGCCGGTGGGCTGGTTCGACGCCGCCGGCGACGGCACCTTCGCGGTCGCGATCCGGTCGGCGCTCGCTCGCGGCCGGACGGCGTCACTGTTCGCCGGAGCCGGGATCGTACCCGACAGCGATCCCGACCGCGAGTGGGACGAGGTACAGTTGAAGTACCGCCCGATGCTGGATACGCTCGCATGACGGTGTACAACTGATGACTGTGACACACGATCACCGATGACTGCACCGAACCGAGCCACCCTCTGGGGCGAGACGCTGGTCGAGGAACTGGTCGCGGCAGGGGTCAGCGGCGTCGTCCTCGCGCCCGGGAGCCGGTCGACACCGCTGACGACTGCCTTTGCCGCCCACGACGACATCGAGACGTTTTCACAGCTGGACGAGCGCTCGGCGGCCTTCTTCGCGCTGGGCCGTTCCCGGCGGCTGGGCGAGCCGACCGCGCTGGTCTGTACTTCGGGCACCGCGGCCGCGAACTTTCACCCGGCCGTCATCGAGGCCAACCAGTCCCGCGTCCCGCTGGTGGTCCTGACGGCCGATCGGCCGCCCGAGCTACAGGACAGCGGCGCGAACCAGACGATCGACCAGGAGAAGCTCTACGGGGACGCCGTCCGGTACTACCGGACCCTGCCCGAACCCACCCCCGAGGCGCGAACGCTACGATCGCTGCGGACGACTGCCGATCGGGCCGTCCAGCGGGCGACGGCCACACCGCCCGGGCCAGTACACCTGAACGTCCCCGTAGCGAAACCCCTGGAACCGACCGACGTACCCGGCGACGTGCCCGACGATCTGGCCGACCGCGCGCCGCTGGGGGCCGCGGGCCGGGACGGGCCGTTCGTCCGCACGACGACGGGGCGACAGACGCTCGATACCGGCGCCGTCGCCGATCTGGCTGATTCGCTCGCCACCGTCGATCGGGGGCTACTCGTCGCCGGTCCGGCGAACGAGCCGACTCCCGCACGCGACGCGCTCGCGTCGCTGGCCGAAGCGACCGGCTTTCCTGTGCTGGCCGATCCGCTCTCGGGCCATCGCTTCGGGCACGACGGCCCGCTCGTCTGTGGCGGCTACGACGCCTATCTCGACGCCGCCGGGGCGTGGCCCGACCCCGATGTCGTCGTCCGGTTCGGGGCCTCGCCCACCTCGAAAGTCCTCAGACACTACCTGCGGGACCACGCTGCTCGCCAACTTGTCGTCGATCCCGCGGGCGGCTGGCGGGAGGCGGAGTTCACTGCGACGGATCTCCTCGTGGCCGACCCGACCTGGCTGAGCGAGCGACTGGCCGGCCGAATCGACGGCTCGGCGGACAGCGGCTGGCGCGACCGATTTCGTCGGGCCGAACGGATCCACTGGGAGAACGTCTCCGACGCCGTCGGGGCCGAACAGTTCGAGGGGGCGGTCCTCTCGACGGTCGCCAGTGAGGCGCCCGATCCGGCCACGCTGGTCGTCTCGAATAGCATGCCAGTCCGGGATCTCGACCGGTTCGGCCGGCCCCGGCACGGCGATCTGACTGTGCTTGGCAACCGCGGTGCCAGCGGGATCGACGGAGTCACAAGCACCGCGCTCGGCGCCGGTAGCGCCACCGACGACCCGCTCGTGCTCGTCATCGGTGATCTGGCGTTCTATCACGATATGAACGGGTTACTGGCAGTCGAGCGCTGCGGCGTCGACGCGACGATCGTCCTGCTGCACAACGACGGCGGCGGGATCTTCCATATGCTCCCGATCGAGGACTTCGACCCGCCGTTCACGGAGTACTTCAAGACGCCACACGGGATCGATTTCGAGCCTGTCGGTGATCTCTACGGGCTGGAATACGCCATCGTCGAGGACCTCGCGGACTTCGAGACGGCCTACACCGACTCCGTCGAAAGCGACGGCACGCAGGTCATCGAGGTCCGGTTCGACGCCGACGAGAGCCACCGGACTCGCGAGCGTCTCGCCGAACGGATCCGGTCGGCCGTCCGTTGACCCTCGGGCCGTGCTCGGCGGATTACTACCACCGAAGTGCCCAGTAGGTCAGCACTGTCAGTCCGAGCGGCAGCCACGTCACCCCGAGAACGAGGAGGCCGACCGGTGAGAGCGGCTCGATTGTGCTCGCGAGCACGACGAACGTCCCGAACACCGTCCAGCCGCCGAAGACGTAGATACCGACCTCCGGTATCGAGGCGAGATAGACGATCAGCGCCAGCGTACACGCCGCGACGATGACGTTGACCAGCGGCGAAAACCCGGGATAGACACTGCTGAACACCAGGCCGGGATACGAGAAAAACGTCGCGACGAGCAACACGACCGACTGCGTCGCCGGGAACAGTCGACCCCGACCGACGCCGGCTTGGCCCGGCTCGTTCCGGACGGCGTGACTACCGCCGGCCGCCCACCCGACCGATCCGCCGACGTTACTCGTCGTGCCGACCCCGGCCGAGGCCTGCGTCTCATCGACCGACGCGGAGGCGGCGTTCGCCGTCGCGTCGTCGCTCCGTTCGGCCGTCCGATCAGTCCCGCTGCCGTCGCTCGAACTCGCTCGGTCGCCGTTTTTGGTTCGGGAGTCCCCGGTATCGCGTCGGTCCCGTGTGCGCCGACTCCCGCGGTTGCGCCGTCGTCTGTGCCGCCAGTCGTCCCGCCCGGCCCAGGTAGGGTCGGCCGCTCCGGCCGCGTCGCTGTCGGTCTCTGCCGCTCGCTCCGTGGCCGTCCCGGACGGTGACCGTGTCGACGTACCGGTCGCCCAGCTCGCGTCGGTGTCGGCCTGGCGGACGTACTGGTCGTGGCCGAGTCGGTCGTAGCGGGCACGTTCCGCCTCGTCGGTGAGCACCTCCTTGGCCTCGATCAGCCGCCGGGAGCGCTCTTCGGCCTCGGGGCTGTCGTTGACGTCCGGATGCACCTCCTTGATCCGCTTCCGGAAGGCCGCGTCGATCGCTGGTTCCTCGGCGTCCGCTTTCACGCCGAGCACGTCGTAGAACGTCTCTGCCATGGGGACCTATCTTCCCCTAGCTATCGTCCCCCAGCGCAAAAATCCCCCGACGGAGCGAGCACCTTTTTTGCTCCTCCGGACCCCAGCACAGCCATGGTCTCGGAAATCTTCGATCCCGACCGCTGGGAGTCGATCGACCGCTTTGACTTCTCGGACATCACCTACCACCGCGCTCGCGAGGTCGGCGCGGTCCGGATCGCCTTCGACCGCCCCGAAGTGCGCAACGCCTTCCGACCCGAAACCGTCGACGAACTCTCGACCGCGCTCGATCACGCCAAGCGCCAGACCGACGTCGGATGCGTCCTGCTGACCGGCAACGGCCCCTCGCCGAAGGACGGCGGTTGGGCGTTCTGCGCCGGCGGCGACCAGTCGATCCGTGGCGATTCCGGGTATGAATACAGCGAATCGCCACGCGACTCGGCGAGCGGAGCGGGGACCGACCCGCGAGCGAGTGAGGGTCCGGACAACCCCGACGCGCCCGAGAACGTCGGCCGCCTGCACATCCTCGAAGTCCAGCGCCAGATTCGCCACATCCCGAAGCCCGTTGTGGCGGTGGTGCCGGGCTGGGCTGTCGGCGGCGGCCACTCGCTGCACGTCGTCTGTGACATGACGCTTGCGAGCGCCGAGCACGCCAAGTTCCTGCAGACCGACCCCGACGTGGCGAGCTTCGACTCCGGCTTCGGGTCGGCGTATCTCGCCAAGCAAATCGGCCAGAAGAAGGCCCGAGAGGTGTTCTTCCTCGGGAAGACCTACTCCGCCGAGGAGGCTGCCGAGATGGGCATGGTCAACGAGGTCGTCCCCCACGAGCAACTGGAGGAGACCGCTCTGGAGTGGGCCGAGACGATGACGGGCAAGTCCCCGACGGCGATGCGGATGCTCAAATACGGGTTCAACCTTACCGACGACGGGATGGTCGGCCAGCAGGTCTTCGCCGGCGAGGCGACCCGCCTGGCGTACATGACCGACGAGGCCGAGGAAGGCCGGGACGCCTTCAACGAGGGCCGGGAACCCGACTTCGAGGAGTTCCCCTGGCACTACTAAGCCACTTTTTGCTGCGTCGGGTGTTCTTGCGCGCCTTCGGCGCGCTGCGGGCACCTCTCCTTGCAAAAACTGGGGAAAAACGACCTCGACTTCACTCCGTTCGGTCGAGTGAAACGGCGACCTGCGGTCGCCGTATGCTGGATACACCTTCTGCCACTGCCCGGATACGGCACTACACGCCACCCCAGCCGATTCGACCGCCTCCGACGGCCGTGATCTCATTTTAATCGTTTTGACAAGCGCTTCCCTCGGGACCGAGGCGGTTATTGTTGATGTTATCGAGCGCGTCTTTGAGTGTCAGAACTCTGGTACTGGAAGTTCAGAACCGTGGCGATCAGTTGGAGGGCCATGATCTGCCCCTTGTCACCTCGCCTGGGCTGGGCGAGGAGGGCCTGTCCCTCCTGGACGGTGTCGAAGTCGACCTCGTTGATCCGCCGATTCACGCTCGTCCAGTCGTTGTCCGGCCAGTCGTGGTTCATCCAGCCTCCAGGCGACCGCGGACACGTACTTGCGGCACGGTTCCCGCGACACTACCCGAGCAGGTCCGTCTCGACGGTCTCGTTCGTCGAGAACATCGATAGCGGGATCGTCCGGGCCTGACCGCCGGCCGCGATCGTCGCCGTCACGTCGACCGCGAGCGTCGATTGTTCGCCGTTGCGAACGTGCGTGAGCCACCACTCGTCCATCCGAGAGTTATCGAGGTCGATACGCAGATCGACAGTCCCGCGTTCGCCCGATCCGATCGTCGTCCCGTCCAACTGGCTCCCATCTGCCAGCGTGACGCCACCGATCGAGACGGTGTACTGGATCTCCTGGATCGTGATCGGGACAGGCTGTTCGTTTCGCAGGGTACTCTGTGCGTCGAGGGGCGCTACCTGCGGAGTCGCGTCGCCCCATTCAGCTGCCGTCGACTCGGCGACGAAATACGTCTGTCCGTCCCCACCGATCGACTGCTGGCTGTCCGTGTTCAGATCGGCCAGCAGGTTCGTCTCGGTTGTCGAGTTCACGTCGTCGGTCGGGACTTCGATCGTCGTGAACCCGACGTCCGCAGTCGTGGTCGTCACCGTCGACACGGCCGAGGTCTCACCGCGATTGAGGTGGCGAGCCCACCAGGTTGGGACCTTCGTGTTGTCGAGTTGGCTGGTCAGGCGCAACTCGTTCGTGCCGGACTCCAGGGTCGTCTCGCGTGACCCCGATCCGACGAAGACGTCGTTGATCGATGTCTCGGCGGTCGTCGTCAACCGGACGAGGTCGTTGACCGCTGGATCGGTATTGGGATTGTCGACAGTCGTGTCCGCGTGCACCTCGGTCGTCTCATCGGTTACCGTCCCCCAGTCACGGTCGATCTCACCGATCGTCGGCACGGCGACCGAGTCGCGGGTACTCGACAGCGACTCGACGCTCGTGCCGTCGTCCCCGAGCAGATCCGTCTGGAACTGTAATCGCTGCTGGTAGAGCTGTATCGGGACCCGTGTCTGGGTGCCGCCCCGGTCGACGAGCCCGTACAGTTCGACGCGCATCCGGCTGGTCTCGTCGTTGCGGACGTGGGTCGGCCACCAGTCGGCGAACGCGGCCGTCTCCAGGGCCGCATCGACCGTCAGCGTCCCGGACTCGCCGGACGAGAGATCGATCCCGTCGCTCGTCTGACCCGCACCCAGCGTGACGTTGTTCATGGTAACGACGTACTCGACGCCCGAGAAGGAAACCGGCCGGTCGTGGTCGTTCGATAGTTCGGCCGTCAGCGTCAGTGGCGTCGTCTCCGCTGTCGCCTCACCCCACGCTGCGTCCCGGTCACCGATCGTGAGTAACGGTTCGCCGTCCACGGAGACCGTCTCTTCGGTCCCGTTCTCGAACGACGACAGGAGGTCGGTCTCGACGGTCGAGGTCTGTTCGGGGAGCGACTTGCTGACTCCCGGACCGCTCACCGACGGTTCGATCGTCAGCGTCGAGCGTTCGTCGCCGTTGACGTGTGTCACCCACCAGTCCGCGATCCGATCGTTATCCATCGCGGTGGTGAACGCGATCGTGTTCTCGCCGGGCGAGAGCCCGACGCCCGACTCCTTGCCCTCCACGAGGACGACGTCGTTCAGCGAGGCCGTGTACTCCACGGAGAGGAGACCGGGAATGCCGATCGGATTCGGATTGTCGACACGGGCCTGGGTCTCGATCTGTGTCGTCTCGTTCGTGGCTTCGCCCCACTCGTTGTCGATACTCTCGACGGTCGGTTGGGCGATGACGCCAGTTGCGACGAGAGCAGTAGCAAGCAATGCGACAACTCCCAGCGTGACGACGATACCGACGACGGCTGTCCGTAACGACGGCAGCGCCGCGAGTACTGACCGAACGGGATCGGGCAGATCCATTGTATCGCCATATGTGATCGATCGGTTTATGTGGCTCGCTGTCAGCCGGGGTCACTATCGGAGGCGGCATCGCCCTCACTCTCGATGTAACGGATGCGCTCGGGGATCGGCGGGTGCGTGTAGTGGAACGTGGCATAGAGGGGATGCGGGAACGGGTTTGCGAGGTTCTCGCTCGTCAGGTTCGCCAGCGCATCCGCCAGCGCAACACCGCCGCCCATGACCTCGACGGCGAAACTATCGGCCTCGCGTTCGTGTGCCAGCGAGAGCTTGTTCTCCAGGGGCGCGCTGAGACGCAGCAACGGTTCGATCCACAGCGCTCCGAGGGCGAGTCCGGCGTAGGCCGTCTCCGGAACGCCGAACATTCCGTAGAGCCAGGGCTGCTCGATCAGGACCGCAAAGACCCCCAGGACGATCCCGATCCGCAGCGCTGAACTGGCGAGTTGTTTCCAAATGTGGCCCTTCTTCCAGTGGGCGAGTTCGTGCGCGAGGACGCTTTTGATCTCCCCGTGATCCATCTGCTCGATCAGCGTATCGAACAGGACGACACGCTTGGTCCGGCCGAAGCCGACGAAGTAGGCGTTCGAGTGCGAGGAGCGACTGGAGGCGTCCATCTGATACACCTGCTCGCAGGCGAAGCCGGCTCGCTCGAAGACGTCATCGACGGCGTCCCGGAGATCGCCGCTCTCGATCGGCTCGAACTCGTAGAACAGCGGTGCGATCACCCGCGGATAGATCACCAGCATCGCGAGCGAGAAGGCGACGAACAGCCCCCAGGCACCGATCCACCACCACTCGGGCAACAGCGACAGTGTCAACAGGACGCCGCCAGCGACGATCGCGGTCAGAACGATCGAGACCCCGAGTCCGACGAGGAAATCCCGGACCCACAGCCGTGGCGACTGCTGGTTGAAGCCGAACTGCTCCTCGACGACGAACGTCTCGTACAGCGAGAACGGAGCGCCGGCGATCCGCACGGCTGTGACTAGTCCGACGAAAAAGACCACGCCGCGCGCGACCGGCGGGAGCGCGATGCGCTCGATGGCGGCGACGGCGTCGCCGAACAGCCCGGAGTACAGCACGAGCAGGACGACGGCCAGCCCGACAACTGATCGCAACAGCGACAGCCCGGTGCCGGCGCGCTGATAGTCGAGCAGTCGCTCGGTGTCATCGACGCCGAGGCGCTCGGTCACCCACTCCGTCCGTTCGGCAACGGTCGCGGCCCCGTGCCTGACATTGAGCAGTGACAGTGTTGCAAAGGAGAGCTCGGTCCCCACGACCACGGTCAGAAAGACCGCATGCAATTCGAGCATGTCACGTCGCTCGGAGCCCGACCTACGAGAAAGCTACGACCGCGACGGCGATACGACTGAACAGACCGACAGCAGTCCGTATGCCGGAAATTGGAGTGAATACGCGAGCCTCGAGGAGCCACCGGAAGGCGGCGAGGCGACCGGGAAGTCTACACCCGCCACTCGAACCCACAGTCCGCGCACTCGTAGTGTCGCCAGTCCGTGCCGCCGGGGACCGATTCGCGTGCGGTGATCTCCCGTCGATCGCTGCCACAGGATGGGCAGGCGTAAATCGTGCTTTGAGACGACATACTTTATTATTAATGATTGAAGATTCATAGTTCTCCCCGTCCCGGTAGTCGTTGCCGACTGTCGAGCGAGCCGCCGTGGCCGGTAAAGTGAAGTTCCGGTCGGGAAAGACGACAACTATGGAGGAGGAGGCCTGGCGATCGGTCGACGTGATCAAGAACAAGAAAGGCGAGCCCCACGTCCTCCAGCAGAAAGTAAAAGTCTACACGGCCGGAGTGACGAACGAGTCCTCGGGGTACACGAAGCCCATGCTGGAACACCGGCTCGTGCCGCTCGATCAGGTGACCAGGTGAGGTGGTAGGCAGTCGATCACTCGACGGTCACCGAGCCGCCGGAGCCACAGGTCGAGCCGCTTTCCTGGTCTTCGAGGATCGCCGTCCGGAACTCACACTCGTAGCCGCCGTGGTCCGGAATCGTGATCGTGGCGCCGACCTCCGGAACGCCGAACTCCAGACGCGGCTCGATCACGAGATCGGACTGTTCGCCGTTTGCGATGTGGCTACGGAACCAGTCGTCGACGTTGTCGTTCGTCATCGTCACCGTGTACTCGACAGTCCGGGTCTCGCCGGCCCGGAGCATCGCATCTCGATCGACACTCTCGGGCGTAAGTGCGTCTCCGCTCGCAGTGAACAGGGCTACGTCGTTGGCAGTGGCGTCAAACCGGAACCCGTCCGGCACCAGCGGTACCGGGACCGACCCGGGATTGTGTACCTCCATCGTGAGCGTCATATTCGAGGTCTCCTCGGTCACCGTAGCCCACTCCGCGTCCGTGTCACGGATCTCGTAGCCGGCGGTACCGGCTCCGGCCGTGTACTCCCCTTCCATCGTCGAGACGGCCGCCGAAAAGGCGTCGATAACGGGTCGCTGGTCTGCCAGTAACGTCCGTTCCTGCTCGGGGAACGATATCCGGCGCTGGCCGAAGACGTTGACTGTCGCCTCCCCCGTCGCGTGGAGCCTGATCGTCTCGTTGGCACGGACGTATTCGACCCACCACGGGACGATCCGATCGTTGTCCATCGTCGACGTGAGGGTGACCGTGCTCGTTCCCTTCGGGATCGATATCGACTCGCGCTGCCCCTCAACGAGTCTGACGTCGTTGAGCGCAACCCAGTACCGCGCGCTGAACCCATCGGAAACGGTCACACCGAGGGGATTCGGGTTCTCGACTGCCAGGGTCGTCTCGATTTCGGTCGTCTCTTCGGTGGTCGTTCCCCACTCGCCGGGATCCTCGACAGTGACGCTCGGGACCCCGATAGCCCCAGTCACGAGACCGAATGCCAGCAACACTGCGACGACGAGGAACACCCCACCGACGAGTTTGAGGAGTCGCTTCGCCAGTGAGAGTATCATATGATGTACTACACGGACGGGAGTATATGTCTGGTGGCCAGGCACTACGACAGCAGTCTTGCCACTCCCCGGCTAAAAGAAACGAAAATTATGTGCTCGCGTCCGCAGTCAGAGCCTATTCGTCGAGGCGTGTGACGTTGGTCGCGCGCGGGCCTTTGGGGGCCTCTTCGATGTCGAATTCCAGTTCTGTGCCTTCCTCAAGGTCCGGGCCGCCAACGTCTTCCATGTGGAAGAAAACGTCCTCGTCCGCGTCCTCAGTCTCGATGAAGCCGTAACCGCCAGTGTCGTTGAAGAAATCAACCGTTCCTTTCGCCATTGCATGTATATCGACACCATCGAGACGTATAAACGTTGCGAGGTTCGTCAGGACACTGGTTAGCTACGATACCCTCGACTGCTGGGGAAGTCGAACAGGGCCAAACCGCATGGCCCCGAAAAATCGATCGCTGCGCGCCGCGCGTTAGATGACGCGGTTCTGCAGGTAATCGAGGTGTTTGGCGTTGTAGACGATCTGGACCTCGTCGCTGCCGGGCGTGCCGACACAGGTCAGGCGGACACCCTTGTCTTCGACCTCTTCGTCCGAGAGGATCTGCTGCATGTCCATCTCGATTTCGCCATCGAGGACGATCGACGCACAATTCGCACAGGCACCGGCACGGCACGAGAACGGCCAGTCGTACCCTTGGGCTTCGGCGGCCTCGAGGATGTACTCGCCTTCGGCGACCTCGAGCTCGCCGTAGTCGTTCTCATCGAGACCGGCCTCATCGGCCTTCTCGAAGAGGTCGTCGTCGTACATGTCCCAGCCCTGGTCGTCCACTACTTCGTAGTTAAGGTACTCTACTGTAGGCATCACCAGAGGTGTACTGACGCCTAACGGTTAGACTTTGCTGTTCGAAATGGTCCATGATACCACAGAACATGCCACTAGATTCCTATGCGATCGGGGTGAATCGAAACATCAGGAAGGCCGCGATCGTCGCGATAGACGGGACGAGATTCTGCATAAGGACGACCCTCGCAGTCGTTTTCGGCTCGAACAGCTCGTCGGCAGCCGGGATGTCCTCGCTGCGCTCCTCGCCGATCGCTCGGGTCTCGGTGTTGGTCGGTGTGCCGATCTCCCCGCCGACGGTCGGCGCGTCCTCCGTGTCGGCGGTGAGCGCACCGACCGAGACGTCGGGGGCCGCTCCGTGCACGGTCTCCTCGATCGTCACAGTCCGGGTCGCCCGACCCCAGCCCAGGCCGACGATGCTCATCGTCGCGATGACGACGAAACTCGCGGGGATGCCGATCGCCGACAGCGCGGTGACGACGGTCGAACTCACGACGGCGACGACGATCGCCGCGAGCAGCGGCAGATCAGTCAGGTCGTTGCCGACAGTGTCCATCGTCCGGCGGGCGATCGTGAACGCGCCGAGGCCAATCGCCCCGCCGGCGAGCAGGATCCCCTCGGTCTCGCCGAGCGCCCCGTTGCCGACCAGCGGCGCGACGGCGTTGGCGACGTTCGACGCCCCCGCGGCGAAGGCCATGTAACAGCCGATCCCGACGACCAGGACCGTCCCGAAGACCTCCCGGGGCGTGGTCTCCTCGCCCAGTCGCGGCCGCGGAAGCGGGCCGGACCGATCGAGGACGAACAGCACGCCTTCCGACTGGGTGATCGCGAACCACTCCACGAGCGTCGGGTAGAGATACCGCCCGATCACGCCGCTGACCCAGAAGGCGACGACCGGCGCGACCAGCCACCAGGCGACGATCTGGCCCATCACGCGCCACTGCAGCGTGTGTTCGGCCAGCCCGAGCCCCGCGATCGCGCCGACGGCCGTCATCGACGTCGACGCGGGCACGCCCGCGACGTTCGACAGAAAGAGCGCAAAGCCGACGAAAAATAGCACGACGATGCTCACGACCATCGTGAACTCTGTCACGACGATGTCCGATCCAAGGGTGTCGACGACTTCCCGGCCGACGGTCAGCCCGCCGGCGAGCGCGAACACCGTCATCAGTGCCGCCGCGCCGAGCTTGGAAATCGTCCCCGCCCCGACCGCCGGTCCGAACGCTACGCCCGTCGAGGACCCGCCGATGTTGAAGCCGACAAAGGCGGCGACGAGGATTCCGACTGCGAACAGTACCCCGTCCATCGTATACGATGACAGGGCAACCGGCGGCTAAACTGTGACGCCTCGGGCTGAGAAGTGCTAGTCGGCGCGGTGAGCAACTGCAAGTGAACTGACCTGACGTATCAGATTCACAGACAGGGCAGTTAATACCGCGCCATACATAAGGATTAATCGTAATGGATAGAGTAAAGCTCAGTGAAAGCCAGTCGGTCCTCAGCGAGCTAGAGTATCCGGTTGATCGGGCTACCGCGGCGGACGAGTTCGCCGAAATCACCTTGCAGTTGGCTGACGGAGAGAGAAACCTAGGCAAATTGATCTCACAGACGACCACTGAGACGTTCGACACCCCCCGTGACCTCGAAACCGAACTCCACAACGTCCTGCCGCGGGAGGCGGTCGGGGAACCTTTCCAATCCGAAGGCGAGGGATGACAATCTAGTTGAGCGCGAGTTTGCTGCCCGCGGCAAAAGTACGCCAGGACTGGGATTTGAACTCGCGAAGACGGTCCTGCTCGGCCGCTGGCCTGCGCGGGCTGCGACTTCTCTGCTCAAATCCCAGTCTATTCCGTATTTGCCGCTCGCGGTATTGCTCGCGGCAAAAGTACGCCAGGACTGGGATTTGAACCCAGAATCCCGAAAGGGAACACGCTTTCCAGGCGTGCGCCTTACCGTTCGGCCATCCTGGCTCGCATTGCTATATCTGCAATCGGTCGGTTAAGGACTTTCGTTCTGAGTCGGGCGACCGAGACGGTGCTGGCTGACCACCACCCCAGCGTACGCGAGTCGTTCCCAACCCCCTGTTTTCGGATCGAAGCCGACTCACGTACTGCGATTCCAGCATATTTCGTTCACTTTCACTCCGGGGCTGGATACGGAGAAGGGGCCAGAGCGCCCTCGACACGAAACGAGGGCTGAAAAGGAAACCAGCGATACCGGCGCTACTCGGCCATAAGACCGCCTTCCTCGACGCGCATGACTGCCTCACCATCCGGCAAGTTCGGCGCGTCGACGAGTTTGACGATCCGCTTGTTGCCCTTGGACTTGCGGAGGTACATCCGGAACGTCGAGGTGTGGCCGAGGATGTTGCCACCGATCGGCTGGGTCGGATCGCCGAAGAACGAATCGGGATTGGAAGCGACCTGGTTGGTGACGACAACGGCGGTATTGTTCAGGTCGCCGACCCGCATCAGGTCGTGGAGGTGCTTGTTCAGCTTCTGCTGGCGCTCGGCGAGTTCGCCACGACCGACGTACTCCGCGCGGAAGTGGGCGGTCAGCGAGTCGACCGTCAGCAAGCGGACCGGGAACTCGTCGTCCTGGGACTCGCTGGCGATCTCCTGGGCCTTCTCGGCCAGGAGAATCTGGTGGTTGGAGTTGAACGCCTTCGCGACGTGGATCTTGTCGAGCATCGACTCGACGAGTTCCTCAACGAGTGCCTCGTCACCGGCGTCTGCGTCACCTTCCTCCTCGACGATCCCGTGCAGGACCATCGTCGCCTCGATGGCCTCGTCGTCCAGCCCGTTGACCATCTGATCGATCCGCTCGGGACGGAACGTGTCCTCGCTGTCGATGAAGATCGCACTTCCCTCCAGCCCGCCGTACTCGCTGGGGAGCTGGACGGTGACGGACAGCTGATGGGTGACCTGGGACTTGCCGGCCCCGAACTCGCCGTAGACTTCGGTGATCGACTGGGTCTCGACGCCGCCGCCGAGCAACTCGTCGATCTCCTCGACGCCCCAGGAGAGCTTCCCGATCTGTTCGCGCCGTTCGAGAACGGTCGAGCCGGACTCGAACCCGCCGATATCGGCGGCCTCGCGGGCGGCCTGAATGATGTCCGCCGCCGACGATTCGCCGACATCGGCCGTGTTCGATAACTCGCCCGGCGAGGCGACTGCGATCCCCTGATAGGACTCGTATCCGTTATCGCGCAACTTCTCGGCTGTCGCCGGGCCGACACCCGGAAGGTCTTCAAGGTCTTCGGTTGCTGCCATACCCCTCGCTTGTATCGGATGGGTCATAAACCCTCGTTAACAGTATAGTGAAAGTGAAAGCGCAGGACAGCGCTGCTACGGATCGGCAGTACATCGCGGGGTTTAGATGCGAAAAGGTTCCGAGAGCGTCGTCACTCCCAGGGGTGGCCGTCGTCCTCGGGCCAGAGCGGATACCAGTAGGCCTCGTCGTCCTCGAGGTCGAGTTCGCCGTCGAGGACACTCCGGAGTTTGAACTCCGGGCCCGAATCGCGCTCGCGTTTGCCGGGCAACGGCGCGAACGGGTAGTAGGCCCCGCGTCGGAACGAGTACACCCAGTAGACCGATCGATCCTCGGCGGGGTGATCGAAGGCGAACAGCGCCGCGAGCAGCCGCGAGCCGTAGCCCTGTTCGATGAGTTCGTCGGCGGCGAAGTGCACGCTCGTCACCAGGTCCTCGAAGGTGTCGTCTTCGAGGACGATCCAGTGATAGCCGTGGCTATCCTCGACGAACTCCGCGGTCGTCCCGGTCTCGGCCTCGCCGGCTTCCAGAATCGCTTCGACGTTGCCGAGGGCGTCCGTGAAATCCGTGCTATCGACGGCGGCGAAACACAGCGCGGCGTTGCCGGTCGGCGCGTACCCCAGATCCGCTTCCATCGTCACGTAGGCGGTACTCATCCCCCAGAGGTCGTCGGGATCGGCGTCCCGGGTCGCGTCGGCCTCGGCCTTGAGTCCGAGCGCCTGCTTGAGCCCATCGAGCAGTCCCATATCGGAGGGTTCGGACGGGCGCTATTTACACCCGGTGAACTTGGGGGAGAATCGACCCAGTCACGCGGTCTCGATTTCCCGTTCCATCTCGCGCAGGCGTTCGACCCGCTTTTCCGTCGCGGGATGGGTCTTGAACACCCGGCCGACAAAGCCCTTGCTGATTGGGATGACGAAGAACGCGTTCATCTCGGCCTGATCGCGGAGGTCCTCCTCGGGAACCCGGTCCATCCGGCCGGAGATCTTCAGCAGCGCACTCGCGAGCGCCGAGGGTTGGCCGGTGATGATCGCGCCACCGCGGTCGGCCGCGTACTCCCGATAGCGGCTGAGTGCCCGAATGAGCAGGAACGAAACGATCCAGACGACCAGCGACACCACGATTGCGACCCAGATCGGCGCCTGGTTGCCGCCGCGACCCTGGCCGCGACCGCCCGAGAACAACCAGCCCCAGCGGACGATCATAAACGCGATCGTCGAGAGGAACGACGCGATCGTCATCACCATCACGTCGCGGTTCTTGACGTGGGCCAGTTCGTGGGCGAGAACGCCTTCGAGTTCGTCCTGATCGAGCGTCCCCATGATCCCCGTCGTCACGGCGACGGTCGCACTCGACTGAGAGCGTCCCGTCGCGAAGGCGTTCGGGATCTGCGTGTCGGCGACCGCGACGTCCGGTTTCGGCACGTCGGCCTGCTGTGCGAGTCGGCCGACAGTCGCGTGAAGTTCGGGGTACTCCTCCTCGGAGACGGTTCGCGCGCCCATGCTCCTGAGCGCGAGTTTGTCACTGAAAAAGAACTGCCCGAGGCTAAACAGCCCCAGGAACAGCACCATACCGAGGAGACTGATCCCGGAGACCGCCAGCACAGCGATGAAGCCGACGTACAGGAGCCCGAGCAGGACCATCGTCAGGCCCATCCGGCCGCGGAGTCCCCAGTCAGGTTGCCATTGCATCGATACCTTGCGGTAGGTGTCTGAGACTCATATACTTCCCTTTGTCGGCGTGAGAACAGACAGACGTTATTCCTGAATGTGACCCTCTTCGCGCAACTGATCGGCTTCCTGCTTGTCGTACCGCCAGGCGATGTCGGCCTTTTCGTCTTGCCAGTCCCAGGGCTCGACGAGCACGACGTCGTCTTCACGGATCCAGATGCGTTTCTGCATCTTCCCCGGAATGCGCGCCGTGCGTTCTTTGCCGTCCATGCACCGTACCTTCACGCGGTTGGCCCCCAGCATGTTCGTGACGACGGCGAACACCTCGTCGTCGTCGGGCATGCGGAGGTCGTTTCGCCCGCTGTCGTCGCCCATATAGGATGGTTCAACGGCACAGGATTTCAGACTGACGGTTGCAGGCGAATCGAGGAGACACACGAGGGGGCCAGGACAGACTGGCAGGACGCGGGCGATACATCCAAGGGCAAGAGGTGAGAAGCCACGTACACGATGGCGATCGAGCTGCCCGAGGAAGCCGAAGCCTGGGTCGAGTCGTTCCGGGACCGTCTCAACGACAACGATGCCTACGCGGCGGCTGCCGACGGCTGGGGCGTCGGCTTCGACGGCGATTTCGTCCTCGAGATCGGGCCGGACGACACCTACGACGGCGAGCCGCTGTATCTCTATCTCGAACTCCGGGACGGCGAGTGCCTGCAGACCGCTGTGCTGGACGATCCCGACGAAGTCGCTCACGGGTACACCCTCAAAGGGTCCTACAGCGACTGGAAGCGGATCATCCGGGGCGAGGCCGATATCGTCTCGAGTGTCATGGACGGGACGCTCAAAGTCGACGGATCAAAAATGCAAGCGATGCGATACCAGAACGCGCTCGTGGAAATGGGCGAAACAGCGGCCCGGGTCGAAACCGACTTCCGATATTGACCGGGTCGCTACCCGCTCGACTCCGGCACCGTTTTACCGCATCCGAGCGCCCAGTGAGATATGCTTGAGAAACTCGGAATCGTCGGCGTTGCTGGTGCTCTCGTCACAGTAGGCGGACTCGGAGTCATCGCCTACGAATCGCCAGTGATCGCTGCCGGCCTGCTGCTCGTATTGCTCGGTCTCGGCCTCGGCGTGTTCGCAATCGTCAAGAACACGCTCTCCTCGCTGGGTATGGGCGCGATGGTCTAACTCAATACGAACAGAAGCAGGGCTCGAAGGCGAAAGCGAAAACGGAAACGTACTGCGATCGGTTCGTTTTGCGAGCGTCAACGGACGACGGGTTCAGCCTTCGGCCGAACTTACATCGCGCCGCCCATACCGCCCATGCCGCCCATGCCACCCATGCCGCCGCCCATACCGCCGGGGCCGCCGGCACCGGGTCCGCCTTCGTCTTCGTCGTCGTCACCGGCGCCGCCCTTGAGGTCGCCTGCGGCGATCACGTCGTCGATGCGCAGGATCATCACGGCGGCCTCAGTCGCACTCTCGACGGCCTGCGTCTTCACGCGCAGCGGCTCGACGACGCCGTTGTCTTCCATGTCGATGATGTCGCCGGTGTAGGCGTCCAGCCCGACGGTCGTGTCGCCGCCGTCGTGCTGGCTGCGGAGATCGACCAGCGAGTCGATCGGATCGAGGCCAGCGTTTTCCGCGAGGGTGCGCGGGATGACGTCGATGGCGTCAGCGAAGGCCTCGACGGCCAGCTGTTCGCGGCCACCGACGGAGTCGGCGTAGTCACGCAGACCGAGCGCGAGCTCGGCCTCGGGCGCGCCGCCACCGGGGACGACCTTGCCGTCCTCCAGCGTGACGGCGACGACGCCGAGCGCGTCCTCGACGGCGCGCTCGACTTCGTCGACGACGTGCTCGGTGCCGCCGCGCAGGACCAGCGTGACGGCCTTGGCGTCCTCGACGTCCTCGACGAAGATGCGCTCGTCGCCGGCGATCTCCTTCTGGGAGACTGAGCCCGCGAAGCCGAGATCGTCGGCGGTGATGTCGTCGATGTTCGAGACGATCCGGGCACCGGTCGAGCGCGAGAGCGCCTTGATGTCGGACTTCTTGGCGCGGCGAACGGCCAGGATGCCCTCCTGGGCGAGGTAATGCTGGGCCATGTCGTCGATGCCCTTCTGACAGAAGACGACGTCGGCACCGGCGTCGGCGAGCTTGTCGACCATCTCCTGGAGCTGCTGTTCCTCCTGGTCGAGGAACTCCTGCAGCTGGTCCGGGTCCGAGACGTTGACCTCGGTGTCGAGTTCGGTCTCTTTGACCTCGATCGCGGTGTCGAGCAGCGCCACGTTGGCGTCCTCGACGCTGTAGGGCATGTTCTCGTGGACGCGCTCCTTGTCCACGATGACGCCCTCGACGAGTTCGGACTCCTCGATGGAGCCGCCGACGACCGTCTCGACATCGACGTTGTCCGTGTCGATGCCTTCCTCGTCAGCCACGGACTGAACCGCGTTGACGAGCAGTTCCGCGAGGGTATCCTTGGCGGATTCGGCACCCTTGCCGGTCATCGCGGTTTCGGCGATGGATTCGAGGATGTCGGTGTCGTCGGCGTCGACTTCGATGGCCATGTCCTCGAGAATCTCCTTGGCCTTCTCGGACGCCTGGCGATACCCCTGTGCGAGGACGGTCGCGTGGATGTCCTGATCGAGCAGGTCCTCGGCCTTCGTCAGCAGTTCACCGCCGATGACGACGGAGGTGGTCGTGCCGTCGCCCACTTCGTCTTCCTGGGTCTGGGCGACCTCGACCATCATGTTCGCGGCGGGGTGCTCGATGTCCATCTCATCAAGGATGGTGACGCCGTCGTTGGTGACGACGACATCGCCCGTGTCCGAGACGAGCATCTTGTCCATCCCTTTCGGGCCGAGTGTGGTCCGAACGGATTCCGCGACGGCCTTCCCGGCCGTGATGTTCATCGACTGTGCGTCCTTCCCGGATGTCCGCTGGGACTCCTCCGAGAGTACGATGAGGGGCTGGTTACCCATCTGCTGAGCCATAGTCAAGCTTGGATTGAATGTGATTCTATATAAAGCTTTCTTTGGGAGATGGAGATCAACACTCCCGGGCCCGGGATCGAAGGTATGTGAATAGCTACCGAGCTAGTCTATAAACCGAGTCGGATATCAGAGGACGCCCTGCTGTTCGAGGACGGTCCGGAGTTCGGACATCGAGGAGACGACGACATCGCAGGCGTCCTCGACGGCCGGCTTCGGATCGAACCCGATCGCGAGACCGGCGACTTCGAGCATCGGCAAGTCGTTGGCACCGTCGCCGACCGCGACCGTGTCCGAAGCGTCAAGTCCCAGATCGGCCGCGGTGGATTCCATAGCAGTGTCTTTCGTGCCCTCGATCAGGGGACCTTCGACCTCACCAGTGAGAGTCCCGCTATCGACCGGCAGCCGATTGGCGACGATGGTGTCGACGTCGACGCCGGCGGACGCAAGGGCCGCCTGGACGCCCCGTTCGAACCCACCCGTGAGGACGGCGGTGTGGACGCCGGCGCTGTTGAGCGCGTCGATGACTTCGGGAGCGCCCTCGCGGAGCCGGACCTGCTGGAAGGCCGCCTGTGCGTCTTCGTCAGCAAGCCCCTCCAGGAGCGCACAACGCTGGCGGAGGCTCTCGGCGTACTCGATCTCGTCGTTCATCGCGCGTTCGGTGATCTCGTCGATCTCCCCGGCGACGCCGCACTGTTCGCCCAGCAGAACGACCATCTCCGAGTCCGAGAGCGTGCCGTCGAAATCAAAGGCTACGAGCATACTCGCGCTTCGACGCCGGGGTTGACAAAGTCCCCGGTTCAGACTTGTGACTGTATCAGTTCGGGGTGACGCGCCAACACGGGATGACGAATATTGTCGCAAATACACAGCCACCAGCATCGCGCCTGCCGGGATGGCCATACACAAGATGAGGGAGAGGGAACAAACACCCGGATGGTGAACGTATCGGTGCGGACAGCGCGGCCGGGCGACGCCGAGGCGATTCTGGCGGTAAAACAGGCCGCGATTGCCGAACTGTCCGCGAGCGCGTACACACGACAACAGATCGAGGCCTGGACACCGGACGACGACGCACTCACCGAATATCGGAACGCGACGGAGACCGATGGGTTTCAGATCCTCGTGGCCTGCGATGACGAGCAGGTGGTGGGCTATGGGGTGCTCAACGCCGAATCGGATCGGATCGAAGCGCTCTTTGTCCATCCACACCGGGCACGGTCCGGTATCGGCACGCGATTGCTCGGACAGCTCGAATCGAGCGCGCTACTGATCGGTTGCCGGGCGCTGACAGTCGTGTCGTCACGGAACGCAACGGAATTTTACGAATTGCATGGATACACGCGTGTTGAAACACGATCGCGTGAAATAGATGGGATAGAGCTTGAGTTCATCGTACTATCGAAGCAGCTTACCAGTTGATTGTCGCCCTGATTCGGTACCTCAGAGTTCGCCTATTATCAGAGTCGATAATTTGCCCCCAAGATTTTTTACTTAGGCTCCCCCAGAAGGTTGTAGTGGCACCGCCCCACCGGTGCCATGATCCTTTCCCCCCACCCACCCCCCCCCCCCACCTACTTTCGAAGACCAAACCCGGCAGTCCCATCTGTCGAGTTTCGCTTTTCGACTCGCGAATTGAGGTGAGCGGTCGTACGTGGACGTACAGTCTGTTGTCCGGGATATCTCAAGGACCTGGGCCGGGAAAATCGAATTACAGATATCAATATTAGGTGCTATTGGTCGGGTTGCTCTCGACTGACCAGCGTCGAATCCACTCACGACTGCATTGTCTATGTCATGTATTGACGAACCAATAAGCATATATACCGTCGTGGTATACCATAGCATGCATGGCCTCAGCACCGAGCGACGACATGTTCGATGAGTTCCTGTCGCAGCGTGGCCACGACATGGAAGCTTCCAGTTGGGAAGACAGCTACAACAAAAAGCAGTGCCCCGAATGTGGTGGGCTCCACGATTCCGGCGCCGTAGAGTGTACAATCTGTGGCTGGTCGCCAGCTCGGTGACGCGCACACCCTACTACTCCCGATCGCTGACTGCTATCCAGCGACAGCCGTCGAATTGACGGGCCGTCCCAGCCCGACCATGGCCTATATAAATCGTGGCCAATCGTCGATCAGTGCCCCGACACCCATGTCATCAAATGACACACAAATGCCGCAAATAGCCGTGTAATCGGCGCTATTCTCCGAGTGTTCCTGGCACTGGGGAATCCACGATAACAATCGCGAACCCACACATTTATATAGAATCACATTCAATCCTCGACCGAATATGAGTCAGCGAATGCAGGGCCAGCCCATGGTGATTCTGGGCGAGGATTCCCAGCGAATGCAGGACAAAGACGCACAGAGTCACAACATTTCCGCAGCTCGGGCTGTCGCGGAGTCAGTACGTTCGACGCTCGGTCCGAAGGGGATGGACAAGATGCTCGTCTCCTCGATGGGAGACGTGACGGTCACCAACGATGGCGTGACCATCCTCCGGGAGATGGACATCGACAATCCGACCGCGGAGATGATCGTCGAGGTCGCCGAGACACAGGAAGACGAGGCCGGCGACGGGACGACCTCTGCGGTGTCGATCTCGGGTGAGCTACTGAAAAACGCCGAAGAGTTGCTCGAACAGGACATCCACCCCTCGACGATCATCAAGGGCTTCGACATGGCCGCCAAGGAAGCCCGCAGCCAGATCGACGACGTCGCTGAGGAAGTCAGCGTCGAGGATACGGAGATTCTCAAGCAGGTCGCCGAGACGGCGATGACCGGGAAAGGTGCCGAACAGAACAAGGACCTGCTGGGTCAGCTGATCGTCGACGCCGTCGAGAACGTTACCGTCGAGGCCGAGGACGGTTCCTCGGTCGTCGATCTGGAGTTCCTCAACATCACGACCGAGGCCAGCGGTACCGCGGCCGATTCGGAGCTCGTCGAGGGCGTCCTCCTCAAGGAGGACCCCGCCCACGAGGACATGCCGACTGACTTCGAGAACGCCGACATCCTGCTGATGGACACGGCCCTGGAGATCGAGGAAACCAACGCGGACGCCCAGCTGAG
The DNA here is from genome assembly GCF_017094465.1 of Halapricum desulfuricans. Taxonomy (NCBI): domain Archaea; kingdom Methanobacteriati; phylum Methanobacteriota; class Halobacteria; order Halobacteriales; family Haloarculaceae; genus Halapricum; species Halapricum desulfuricans. The sequence goes on along the minus strand of NZ_CP064791.1, from coordinate 271,162 downwards.
TGTCGACGATCCCGCCCAGCTCCAGCAGTTCGTCGAGCAGGAGGAACAGCAGCTCAAGGAGATGGTCGAGGACATCAAGGCGACCGGCGCCGACGTCGTCTTCTGTCAGAAGAACATCGACGACATGGTCCAGCACCTGCTGGCCAAGGAGGGCATTCTGGCCGTCAAGCGAGCCAAGAAATCCGACATCGAGTTCATGCGTGAGACCGTCGGTGCGCGGATCGTCTCCGATCTCGACAGCGCCACCGCCGAGGACCTCGGCACCGGTAACGTGACCTACGAGGCCGACAACGAGTGGTTCGTCGTCGAGGGCGAGAACTCCCACGGCGTGACGCTGCTGCTGCGCGGGTCGACCGACCACGTCGTCGACGAGCTCGAACGCGGCGTCAACGACGCCCTGGACGTGGTCTCCGCGGCTGTCGCGGACGGACTCGTCCTGGCCGGCGGCGGTGCCGTCGAGGTCGAACTCGCTCGCCGATTGCGCGATTACGCCGACGGTGTCAGCGGTCGCGAGCAGTTGGCCGTCGAGGCCTTCGCGGACTCCCTGGAACTGATCCCGCGCGTCCTCGCGGAGAACGCCGGCCTCGATTCCATCGACACACTCGTCGAGGTCCGCGCCGCTCACGAGGACGGCGAGGAGAACGCCGGGCTGAACGTCTTCACCGGCGACATCGAGGACACCTACGAGGCGGGCGTCGTCGAGACGGCCCACGCCAAGTCCCAGGCGCTGTCCTCGGCTGCCGAAGCCGCCAACCTCGTGCTGAAGATCGACGACATCATCGCTGCCGGTGATCTTTCGACGTCCGGCGGCGACGAGGAAGGCGGACCCGGTGCCGGCGGCATGGGTGGCATGGGCGGTATGGGCGGCGGCATGGGCGGCATGATGTAGGAGCCGCCACTGTTTCGCCGTCAGGTCTCGCACACGAGTCTGTCGGCTCGTGGTGACCTATTCTTGCGCGAATCCGTTACGGGAAGAGGATAGTCTCCCGGCGGTCGGTTACGGACTCGTTCCGGGCGCATCGGCCGCCTGTGCTCGGTTCCGTCGTTCGATTTTGACCGTCACGTACTTTACATTCCAGTCCGAAGGGCGCGTCCGATGGAGTATCTGGAGCGTCGTCGGTCGATGGTCGCCGATCGCCTGGAGGCGGTCGTCGAGCGAGTCGAGCCGGACACACTCGGCGAGCAACTCGAAAGCGTCGTGCTCGCCGGCGGCAAGCGCGTTCGGCCGATCGTGACTGTGCTGGTCTGTGAGACGCTGGGCGGCGACGCCGAGGACGCCCTTGATTTCGCGGTCGGGATCGAACTCGTGCACAACGCCTCGCTGGTGATTGATGACATCATCGACGAGTCCGATCTCCGGCGCGGATCTGACAGTGCCTGGGCGGCATTTGGACACGGGTCCGCGATCATCGCCAGCGACGGGCTTCTGGGCGAGGCGTTCGAACTCTTCTCCAGCGACGAGCGGGCGATGCGGACCGTCTCCGAGGCGATGGTCGAACTCGGCGAGGGAGAGGCCTCGGAACTGGTCGCCCAGCCCACCTCAGAGGAGGAGTACATGCGGCTGGCCCGGCGCAAGACCGGCGCGCTCTTTCGAGCGGCCGCCGAGTTGGGCGCGATCGCCGCCGACGCCGATCCCTACGCCGTCGAGGCCGTCGGCGACTACGCCGAGCGCGTGGGCGTGGCCTTCCAGATGCGCGACGACGTGCTGGACGCGACCGCCGACGCGGAGAAGCTGGGCAAGCCCGCCGGTCAGGACGCCGCTATGGAGCGACCCTCGCTGGTCGAGGTGACGCAACTGACGCCCGAGGAAGCCAACGAGCGCGCTCGCAAGCAGTCCGACGCCGCCCTCGAGGCGCTCTCGACGGTCGATACCGAGGCCGAAGAGTCACTTGCATATCTCGAGGATCTGGCGAAGTTTGTCGTCGTCCGTGAGCGGTAGCGAGGACGAGCGTAGCGAGTCCTCGAAATAGCGAGCGGTGACGAAGGAACCGCGAGTAGCGATAGCGACCGTAGGGAGCTATCGAAGAGCGAACGGCGAAGCCGTGAGCAGCGAGGACGAACGGGGTGAGTCCTCGAAACGGCGAGGATGAACGGAAGAAAGATTTAACAAATATTTTAAATCATATATCCGTCGTTGCTTCTACAGGGATAAAATGGGGCAATCCAGACGAGCAGTTATGGCGATGGGGGTGACAGCCGTCGCTGGGCTTGCAGGCTGTGCTACAATCAGCGGTATACTGGAAGGACGGAAGGCACGGGTACAAACGAGCAATGGAGGAGGGTCTCAGTCGCGGTATATCAAGGGACAGCCCACGTTCGAAGTCGCCCCTGCTGCTGACGGCTGGCTCGTGACGGATCCGGAGTGGATGAACGACAATGTCCGATGGGAGCACGTGGGGGGACGAAAAATGAGCTTACGACGGATCCAGGGCAATCTGAACTCTGAAACGTTCTTGACTGTATTCGTCGGTGCGCTCCCGTTCGGCTACGGGCTGGGCGACTACCGCGATGCACATATCGAGAACCGGACGATACACGTCTACGCAGAAGCGACAGAAACGTCAGTCGGTGGGGTCGATGACCCCAACGACCCCGAATACACCTACGATTACTCCTTCATCCTCTGGCGACTGCTCGACGATGCCAAGCCGCCGACTGAGATGGATTTCAACTTCAGATTGGGGGCGTTGAGTGCAGATACCGCGACAGAGACAGCCGAGTGAAGCGAACTCGCCCGTCCGACAGGCGACCACACATTGATCGCGCCATCTCGTCGAGACGCAATCCTTACCACCCGCTGTAGCCAAATCTGGCCCAATGAGAGTTATCGGAACCGTCGGATTGCCGGGCAGCGGCAAGAGCGAGGCCGCCGCGGTCGCCCGCGATCTCGACATCCCAGTGGTCACGATGGGCGACGTCATCCGCCAGGCGTGTCGCGACCGGGGGCTGGACCCCGCGACCCACCACGGCGAGGTCGCCAAAGCCCTGCGCGAGGAGAACGGGCCGGCCGCCATCGCCGAGCGATCGCTGCCGATCATCCGGGAGGCACTGGAGGACGGCGACACGGTCGTCGTCGACGGCATCCGCTCGGACGTCGAGGTCGAACGCTTCCGCGAGGCCTTCGGCGAGGATTTCGAGTTACTTAGTATTGAGGCACCCCAGGAGGTGCGAGCCGAACGGCTGGACCTGCGGGGGCGGGACGCGAGCGTCGAGGAGGGCGGCGAGAGCCTCGAGGACCGCGACGAGCGCGAACTCGGCTTCGGGATGGGCGAGGCGATGGCGATGGCCGATTACACGATCGCAAACACCGACTCCCTGGAGGCGTTTCACGACCGGGTCCGGACGCTGTTGACCGAGGGGCTGGCCGCGGTGGAGGGAGACCGATGAGCGAGGTCTACAGCGTGGACGTCCAGATCACCGCGCCGGTCTACGACACCGAAGTCCCCGACCGGGTAGCCGACGCGATCACGAACGTCTTCCCGGGAGCGGAACTCGACCACAAGCACGGCGAGATCGTCGGCGAGACCCACGATCTGAGCCACTTCTCGGAGTTGCTGCACCGCCGGGAGATCCTTGATACCGCCCGGGGTGCGTTCTTCGAGAACCGCCAGGGTGAGACGTTCAGCTTCGACCTCAAGAAGCAGGCGGCGTTCCAGGAAGTAGCCAACTTCGCCGTCGGCGATCCGGACGAGCTCGGCGAGATCCACGTTCGGGTGCGCGTGATCGAACCGGACGTCGAGACGGTTATCGATCACATCGCACCGCCGACGCAGGACGGTCGGCCCGTCGAGACCGACGACCGATGACGACCGCGATCTTCTTCGACTGTGACGGCACACTCGTGCGTTTCGAGCGCTCGTATGCCGACCTCTTGCGTGGCGTGTTCGAGGCGGAACTCGGGGATGCGTCCGATTCGCTGCTGGGAGTCTACGACGAGGCGTTCACCGCGGCCTTCGAGGCACTCGAACCGGAGCCTGTCCGCCGTGGGATGGAAGCCGTTCTCAAAGAGGCGACTGAAGACGGCGACCCAAACGCGATGGTCGCGTCGTTACAGGCGGCCGAACACGAGCACACGACGGTCCCGGAGGGGACCGACGAGAGTCTCGACGCCCTACGTGAGTCGAATCGATTGGGCGTGCTCACCAACGGTGTCGGCGACTGGCAACGCGAGAAGCTCGCGGCCCACGATCTGCTCCCGTATTTCGAGACGGTCGTCTCGTCGTACGACGCCGGGGCGCACAAGCCCGATCCGGCACCGTTCGAGCACGCCCGGCGGCGGATCGAGGCCGAGGAGTACGTGATGGTCGGGGACAGTGATTCGGACATCGAAGGGGCGCGCAACGCCGGGTTTGTCCCCGTCCGCGTCCAAGAGGAGGACGGCGCACCGGACTTCTGGGCGACGCTGCAAGCGTTAGTCTAGACGGGACGGACACCGCGGCCGGAGGCGTCTTGCCTCTGTCTGACGGACAGTTTTGTATCTCGCAGGCGTGTGTGCGCGTATGACCAGTCTCGGGGAGGCATACGACCAGCAGGAGTGGGGCGACCGAGACCGGGAGCGGGTGATCGCCGGAATCGGTGCGTTCCTGTCGGGCGTGGCGGCGATCGTCGCCGCGATCGCGCTGGTCGCGACGCCACTCGGGGACGCGCTCGGCCTGACCGGGCAATACGAAGCGCGGAAGGCCGCCGGCGTGCTGGCGGGACTTGGCGTGCCGGCGATACTGCTCAGCGTCGTCGGCGTCCTGCCGTCGAGTCGTCGCCAGGGGATCGGCGTCGTCGCCGGGGCAGCGATCTCGCTCGTCGGTGTGGGACTGTTCGTCTACGCCTACCCGTGGATGTGGCCGCCCGCCGAGCCAGCCTACGCCTTCGAGACGACCATGATCTACTTCGTCGGGGTGTGTCTGGCGCTGTGGTCGGTGTTCTCCACGGCCGCCAGCTACCGGGTCCGGAACAACCCACAGGGGACGGTGCGGATGGAAGTCACCCGGGAGGGCGAGACCAAGACCGTTCGCGTGTCCCGCGAGCAGTACCAGCAGTACCGGCAGACGATCCGCGGCGACGGCGGCGAGCAGTCGGACGTGATTCGGGAGATCGAATCCGAGTTTGGGGAGTAGCGAGACGCCGAGCGAAGCGAGGGGTCTCGGAGAGTCGAGCGGGGAAGGATGACCCGCGAGTAGCGATAGCGACCGTAGGGAGCCAACGAATAGCGAACGGCGAAGCCGCGAGCAGCGAGACGCCGAGCGAATCGAGGAGTTTCGAAGAGTCGAACGGTGAGTGAAACGAACCGCGAGCAGCGAGACGCCGAGCGAAGCGAGGGTTCTCGGAGACGGTCTCGGGGACCGCCGAGTTTATTCAGGCGCGCACGCAACCAACGGTCGAATGAAGCCGCTGCACGCGCGGTATCCGTTCATGCGGGAAGCCAGAGAGGCCGTTGAGGCGGCCGAGATCGACCTGGCGACCGTGGTCCAGCGCGGAGGGCCGGCCGTCGAGCGCGGACTCGAACGCGTCGAGGCGGCTCTCGAGGACGGCACCGTCGGCGAGCCCCACAGACAGTCACGCGTGGAGTTGCTGTCGTACCCGATCGCTCGCGTGCTCGTGTCGATCGTCGACGAGGCGGTCCTGACCCGGTCGTACGCCCGCGCGGAGGCGGCCAGTGCGCACGATCGGTTCACCGACGAGTTGGCCTCAACCACGCAGTTGCAAAGTACCAGCGGGGATTCGCTGACGCGACGGGATTTGCTCGCGGAGTTCGACCTGCTCGAAGCCGTCAGACCCGATGGTGGCTCACTGGCGGAGGCCGACCGCTACTGGGTCGACGTCGGGGCGTATCTGGATCTTGCGGCCGGGCAGTGGGGCGAGGAGTGGCGGCTGGTCAACCGCCCGCTGACCGACGGCGAGGTCCCGCTGGAGGGGGACGAGCTGCTCGTACTGTGTCGTCGGGCCGTCCAGCAACGCGTCGAATCGGGCCTGCCGCTGTCAGTGCCGGACGCTATTGCCGACCCGCTCGATGCGGAGGTCGCCCAGTTGCGGGAGACGCTCGCGGAGTTAGATCTGACCCGCGACATCGATACGGTCGTGCCGGATCTGTTCCCGCCGTGTATGCGCGCGTTGCTGGATCAGATCCAGAGCGGCGAGCACCTCGAACACCACTCGCGGTTCGCGATCACCTCGTTTCTGACCTCGATCGGAATGAGTACCGACGAGATCGTCGAGCTGTACGAGATCAATCCCGGATTCGGCGAGGAGATGACGCGCTATCAGACCGACCACATCCGCGGGGAAACCAGCCCGACAGAGTACTCGACGCCGTCGTGTGCGACGATGCAGTCCTACGGGGACTGTGTCAACATGGACGATCGCTGCGAGCGGATCTCACATCCGATGGCCTACTACGAGGACGCGCTCGACGAGGCCGACGAGGACGACGTGACCGACTGGCGCGAGCGTCAGGAATCCTGACGCGCGAGGAAGAACCCGACGGCGGTAAGGACCAGAATAAAGAGCAGTAGTGCGCCGACGAGTGCAAGCGCGCCGTCCCCGGAGAGGTGATCGTTCTCCTGGACAGTGCCGGTCACGGTGCTGTCCTTGATCTGCCCGGAAACGTTTTCGTCGTCGAGTGTCCCGGAGAACGTCCCGGTGAGCGTCGCGTTCTCGGCCTCCGAGAGAGTATCGCCGCCCGATCCGGCGAGCGTCCCGGTGACCGTCACCGAGAGCGTGCCGTTGACCGACTCCCCGTTCGTGCCGTTGAACGTCCCCTCGAACGTGCCGCTAAACTGGCCACCGGAAGTCGCGTTGACGTCACCGGACAGATCGCCGTCGATCGTGCCAGTGACTCCGCCCTCGTCGAGGACGGCATCACCGGTCATGGTTCCGTCGAACGTGCTGCCGCTGGCACCGTAGAGCGTTCCCACCACGGCGAGTGCGGCAACGAATATCGCGACAGATCCGATAGCAACGCCAATCTCGACAGCGTCTGAACGCTCCATTACCGGGAGAATCCGATACGAATCCGGAAAAGCGTGTCGAAGCGCATGATTGCGCCGCTGTCCGGACGTTGACCCCTACTACCGGTTCATTTAGGCTGTTAGAGCGCCTATATTCCTAGTGGACGCAACGGGAACCCAGCCGTGTCCGACCGACAATGACCGAACCACTCCCGGGTCACACGACCCGAAAGACTGCGCTCGCGCCCGACCCCCGGACGATGGACGAGCGGGCGGCCCGTGCCTGGACCGAGCGGATGGCCGTTCGTCCACTGGGCAGGGGTCGCTACGCCGTCGACAGCCACAGCGGCGCGACATACGTCGTCGACCTTCCCGAGAGTCGCTGTACCTGTCCCGATCACCGGATCCGCGGCGAGCGCTGCAAGCACATCCGTCGCGTCGCCATCGAAGTGACCAGCCACCGCGTCCCGCCGCCGGGCAAGCGACGCGCTCGATGCGCCCAGTGTGGCGTCGAAACGTTCGTCGAGGAGGACAGCGAGGGGCCGTGGCTCTGTGGGACCTGCCGGTTCGAGCCCGGTGACGTCGTCCTCGACCGCGAGACCGGCGACCGGCTGATCGTCGCCGGTGTCACGACCAGTCGGGCCGACGAATACGTGATCGACGCGACCGACAGCACCGTCGCCGCCCACGAGACGAACGCGGGCTATCCCGACGGCGATCTGGTTGTCGAAGTGAGCTACCTCGGCGACGGCGACGAGCCCCGGACCTACGCGTTCCCGCACTCGCGGCTCGCAGCGACCGATCAGCGACTGCTGGATATCTGATCCCGGACAGTTACTCTAACATCGCCGCGGCCTCGTCGATATCCAGGTCGCCGCGGTCGAAGGCCGCGAGCACGTCGAGGGTGTTCTGGTCCGGGCCGTCGTCCTCGCCGAGGTCGTCCAGCGTGACTTTCTGTGAGTGGCCGACGAACTCCTCGAAGTCCGTCCCCTCCGCGAGCGCGGTCTCCTTTTTGACCCGGTAGTTGCCGCCGTCGGTCGTGTAGAGGTCGCCCGGGTGGAAGAAATACCAGTCCTCGCGGTCGAAGCGGACACCGACCCGCGGTTTCGCGCCGAAGTTGCGCGAGAAGTAGACCAGCGCCTCGATCTCCTCGCCGGAGAGATAGATCGGATCGCCGCTGCTGGATTTGGCCTCGATGGCGTAGAAGGTCGAGCCGTCGCCCGCCAGCACGTCCGGGAGTTCTCGCTCGGTCGCGCTCCCGCTTGCCGGCGCACGCATCACCGCGAAGCCGGCCGAATCGAGGGCGTTGACGAGCTCGCGCTCGCGGCGGTCACCCTTCTCGTTGGAGACTACCATTACCATCCTGTCGCGTCGCGGCGGTGTTACTGCTTTCGGACGCCACGGCTGTCGATCAGGGTCCTGGAGTGTATCACAGCCGCTCGGAGATCGGGGTCCTGGCGTAGTGTTGCCGATACTGCAGCCTGACATCCTCCACACGGCTAAAGCCGATGGGCTTTCGCCTCGCTACCGCTGTAATCCGAATTAACTCGGTAAAACTCGGTGTAACGGTCTTCCCGGGTTATATACTTCACAGGCGTCGTACCGACTGCAATGACAGCCTCGAAAATCCTGATGGCAGTGCTCGCAGTATTGCTCGTTGCTGGGAGCGGTATCGCAGTAACGGGCGTCGCACAGACAGATACCGGCACCTCCACAGCGTCCGTATCCGATCTGGATATGGACGCGGCGCTTGCCAACCAAACCGTCACCGTAACCGCCACTGACGGCGAGGACCCCGTGGAGAACGCAACTATCACCGTCGAAGGTGAAGAGGAGGTTACCGTCACCACCGACGCGGACGGGACCGCGACAGTCGACCGCTCGGCGCTCACGGAGGACAACGAGTCGCTCACCGAGCTAGAAGTGGAGTACGAATCCGACGGCGCGGAGGGTGAACTGGAGTACACCGTCGAGGAGAACTCGCTCACGCTCCTCGAAGAGGAGTACGAGTACGAAGTAGACGAAAAAGAGGACAAGGCGGATGACGACGAGAGCAAGGACGACGAACGCGAAGCGGACGAGGAAGACGACGATGACGACGGTGATGACGAAGAGAGAGACGAGGACGATGATGACGACGAAACAGAAGGAGACGACTAAGCACTCGTAGGCACTCCCGTCCGACAGACAGGAGTGCGGTTTTTCTCGACGCTAATATCTCGTTCACAGAACCGATCAGTCAGCGATTTTTCGTTCACAGAACGACCAGTCGGCGGGCAGTACAGCCGCTCGGAGATAGAGAGACGGACAGCATCACAGCCGCTCTAAGACAGCGCCGGCGTCGTAGTTCAGCGTCAGCTCCCGCGATCGGCCGCGGCCGTCGACACTGGTGTACTCGGCGTCGATGATGTCCAGCTGGTCGAGCTTGTTGATGATCTCCGAGTAGCGGGTGTAGCCCAGATCCGACCGGTCGTGAAACGCTTCGAAGACGTCACCGGCGCGACCGCCGTCCGCCTCGGCGAGGACCTCGACCAGCGCCTGCTCGGAATCGGAAAGGCCCCGGAGGTGCCGGGAGAGATGGACGTACTTGGATTTATCGTAGGCCTCCTCGACGTCCTCGCGTTCGACGGTTCGGCTGGCGCGCATCTCGGCGTGCATGCCCGCCCGCCGGAGGAGGTCGATGCCGACGCGCAGGTCGCCGCCCTGCTCGGCAGTCAGTTCAGCGACCCGATCGAGCACGGCCGGGCCAATGGCGTCCTCGTGAAAGCCACGCTCGACGCGCTCCTGGAGGATGTCGACGATCTCGCGCTCACCGTACTTGTTGAAGTAGACCTCTTCCGGGCGGAAGACGCTCTGGACGCGACTGTCGAGTGCCTCGATTACGTCGAGATCCAGGTCCGAGGAGATGACAATGACACCGACTTTCGCGCCGCTATGGGCCTCGTGGGCGCGCAGCAGCGAGTACAGTGTCTCGCTGGCCTCGTTCTCGTAGAAGAGATAGTTGATGTCGTCCAGCGCCACCGCCAGTACCTCGTCTTCTTCGACGAGTTTGTCGGTGATCTGTCCGAACAGCTTCTTGAACGAGATGCCGCTGGCGGGCGGTTCGTACTCGAAAACGTGCTCGAATAGCCGCGAGAACACCGAGTAGCGAGTCGAATCGACCTGGCAGTTGACGCGGGCGACGTTGACGTCCGTCTGGGCGCGCAACTCTGAGAACAGCTTCTGGACCGCGGTCGTCTTGCCGGTCCCGGGCGGGCCGCGAGCGATCACGTTCAGCGGCCGCGACCCCCGGACGGCAGGTCGGAGCGCGTACTTCAGGCTCTCCATCTGGCTGTCGCGATGGCGGAAGGTTTCGGGGACGTAGTCGATTTCGAAGACGTGTTCGTCGCGAAACACCGACTCGTCCCAGGACAGCATCCCCTCTTCGGGGTCGTCGCTCATCACTTTCACCGAGCTTCCCGGAGCACTTAACTCTTGGCCAGGATTGGGAGAAGAGCGTCTGACAGGCGTCTCACGGCGGGTATCGGAATCGAGTAGGGGATCAGTCGTCGCCGGACATCGGCGGCGATTCGCGCGACCAGCGGTCGCGGGCGCGGTCGAGCGCGGAGTCGAAGGCGCCCTCGTCCTCGGCGATCTGTGCCCAGTCGGTCAGACCGCGTTCCTCGCGCGTGCCAGGGATCGTGTTGTCGAGCACGAGCGCGATGAAGCCACCGACGGCCATCTCGACGTCACCGACGATGTAGACCGTCCGGGCGATCACTTCCGCACCGAGGATCGATCCGAACAGCGGGACGTTCTCGAACCCGCTCTGGAGGGCCGCATACCCGTCCAGGCCACCGATATACTGCGGAATCGCCATCCCGGCGAAGATCGCGATCCCGACGATGAAGAGGTTCCGCGAGGAGTCCAGGTCGACGTATTTCAGATTCGAGAGTCCGACAGCGACGATCTGGCCGAACATGGCAATGTAGAGCCCGCCAACGATCGGATTCGGGATAGTTGCGATCAGCTGTCCGAACGCCGGGATGACGCCGACGACGAGCATCACGGCTGCGCCGATCTGGACGACGAACCGGGAGGCAACGCCGGTCAGGCCGATCGCGCCGATGTTCTCCGAATAGGAGGTCGAGCCGCCGGTGCCCATCAGCCCAGAGAAGACGTTCGCGATCCCTTCCATCCCGATACCGTGGTTGACCCGCTTGCTCGATGGCGCGCCGATACCGGAGATACGGGCGACGGCGTGATAGTCAGCGAACGACTCGATGATCGAGGCCAGCACGCCGGCGAACATCCCGACGAAGAACGAGGCCTTGAACTGGGGCATCCCCCACTGGAGCGGATACGGGATGTAGAGAGCCGATTCGACGTTGGTGACCTGGCCGAAGTCGATAAATCCGGGATCGCTAGCAGGAATGACGCCCGTGACGGAGGCGACCGCCGCGACGATCCACGCGCCGGCGATGCCGAGCAAGACGGGAAAGAGGTTGAAGATCGGTGACCGACGGTCAAGATACTGCGAGAAGAGGACGATCAGACCGAGCGTGAGCAACAGCAGATACCAGTTGTTCGTGGCGGCAGTGATCTGCGGCGCGGAGAAAAGCGACAGTCCGATCAGGGTCACGACCGGCGCGACCACGACCGGCGAGAGGTATTCTCTGAGTTTGCCGACCAGTCCGAAGTATCCGATAGCGACCTCGACGAGCGCTGCGGTGATAATCGCACCCTGCAGGAAGAGGAGTTTGGCGTTCCAGGTCGGGAGCCCGACGACGGCCACCTCCGTCGTGACGATGGCGAGCCCGGGGGCAAGCATCGAGAACGGCGCGCCCTGGACAATCGGATAGCGATTACCGAAGGTCGTCTGTGCGAGCGTCGCGAGTCCGCTGACGACGAAGAAGGTCCCGATGAACTTCGCGGTGGCGTCGGTCGGCATTCCCATCGCGCTCGCCAGCAAGAGCGGAACGGCGATGTTCGCCCCGATCATCGTCAGGTAGTGCTGTGCTCCAAGCAGGATCGACCGCCCGAGCGGCGGCCGGTCCTCGATCCCGTACTCGACGAGCGCGCTGGAATCGCTGTCTCCCATCTCTGTCCACCGCGTCGTCCCTACCGTACGAAAAAGCGTCGAAGCGACCTCGCTGCCCGATATAAACGACTATTAGGAATGGGATAGACGTTCAATCCATGCGAAAGCGACACTCACACATAGAGGAGTGGGCGTCGCTACTGGACGAGACAGTCCCCGAGGAGACCGGCGATCGACGGTCGAATGGCTGTTCCTCCTGACGGCGGGAGACGTTACGACGGGGGCCGTCATGAGAACGGACGTCCGGGCTCGCCCGCGTCTTTTTTCGGTATCGGCCGAAAAAGAACGCACATGAGCGATTTCGACGAGGAAGCCGAACGAGAACGGCTCCGCGAACAGTACGAGCGCGACGAGCAAAAGCGGGAGGCGACCGAGCGGATGAGCGAACTCCTCCTGAAGGGGGCGACGATGACGAACGCCCACTGCGAGACGTGTGGCGACCCGATCTTCCGATACGAGGGACAGTTGTTTTGCCCGACCTGTGAGGAGGCCGTCGCGGAAGACGGGACGAAACTACACGATGGTGACGCCGAGACGGATACCGACGGGACCGACGAGTCGGCGGCCGAAGACGCGGAGGACGAACGCGACCCGGCAGACGAAACGGACCGGGACGATACGGACGGACAGCCGAGCGAAGGACGGGAACGGGAGAGTACGTCCGAACGCGAACGGTCGCAGCGGACGGATCTGCCGGAGCGCCGCGAGCGGCCGGAGGTCCCCGATCGCGATCGGAGCCCCGGAGAGGAGTTGCGCCGCCCGGACCCGCCGGCCCGCCGTGAGGAATTCGAACGCGAGGAGGAGTTCGAACGCGAAGCGGTCGGCGGCGACGACCTGGAACAGGCCGACGCGTCGCTCCGGCGAAGCCTGCTGCGGTTCGCCCGGGCGGCCGAACAGACCGAGGACCCGCGACGCGCTCGCGAGCACCTCGAAGCCGCGAGCGAGGCCGCCGACGCGCTCGTCTCGGTCTCGGAACTGCGGTGAGAGCCCAATCCCGACAGCTCGACCGCAACCCGGCACGAGCCGATTCGGACAATCGTGCAGACACCGCACAAGATAATTCGTGAAGTAAAACCCAATCGCGGATTTGTCATAGATACCAGTAGTGAATACCGACAGGGAAGGACGTATATGTGAAGCTTACTAAGTGTTCTTTACCAGAACTATGGGCCCCGAGAGTATATCGGACGAATCACATGGGACGACCATGCCCGAGGGACCGCCGATCACAGCGACACTGGCGGTCGAGCCGCCGCCGGAGGCCGACTGTGTCGTCGTAAGCGAAGCCAACAACATCGATATTCAGGACCACAACCTGACGTTCTCGCGGTCGGCCGGTGGAAACAGCCTCGAAGACGGGACCTGTCACACGAACGTCGTCGAAGAGGACGAAGGTGTGTTCTCCGATCGATACGTCCAGTCGGATATCGAGTCGGACTGTTTCTGTCTGGTCTTTCACGAGGTCGACTGCGTGCCGTCGATCGAACGCGTCCAGGGCAACCGAATCGTCGTCTCCGTGCTGTTGCCCGATCGAGAGACGCTCCGGGAGCTCGTCCAGCGGCTGCGCGACGTCGGTTCGAGCGTCGACGTCTACGGGATTACACAGTCGAACGCCGAGAGCAGCGAGTCGATCGTCATGGATCTCACGGACATCACCGACAAACAGCGGGAGGCGCTGACAGTCGCCGTCGAAGAAGGCTACTACGAGACGCCCCGCAAGGCGGATCTGGAAGTCCTGGCCGATCGACTCGACATCTCGAAGTCAGCGGTCTCTCAGCGGCTCAAATCGATCGAATCGAAGCTCATTCACAAGCTCGTCGACCACTGGTCGATGGACTGATCTCGTCGCCCAACGTATCAATCGTTCCAGGTATCGAGGGTCGACAGTACTTGAAACAGTGTAAAATGAAGGTGAATCTTCTCGCTGTCGGTACACAGATGTCTCTCTATGAGCGTGAATACGGTTTGCAGTCGGCCAAGGGCAAACAGTGAGGGTGCAACGAACGGCCAACAGCGACCGGACGGGGTCGAAGACGCCGAGAGGGGCAATGACTGACTCGGATTACCCGCTGTTCGTGACGCTGAAGGTCGAAGACCGGTCGGTCCTCCAGCACGTCGTCCGCCAGTACTCACAACTGGAGTCGAACGTGAAGATGATCTCGATCGTCGACCCGTCACGGGAGGACGTCAACTGCCTGTCGATCGATGTCAGCGACGTGACCGAAAAACAGTGGGAAGCGCTGGAGGTCGCCCACGAGTTGGGCCATTACTCGACACAGCGCGGGGGGAACCTCTCGGACATCGCGAACGATCTCGGCATCTCGAAATCAGCGGCTTCACAGCGGCTACGGGCAGCCGAGGGGAAGATCATGTCCGCGATCCTCGGTGCGACGCGGATCCAGGAGACCGAACCGATCTGACAGCGGCCGCCGTAACCTCCTCTATTTAAACGGCTGTATATTGCAGCCAAGCGTCTTTACCTGAAGTGCCAATATAGAGACGTATGGCAGACGATAGGCTGTCCTCAGAAGTCAAAGACAGGTTACAGGAGCGGCGGGAGGACCAGACCGCCTCGGGCACGCTCGTCGCGAGCGACGAGGAGGCGTACGTCGGCGATACGATCACACTGCGGGGGCTTAACCTGCCCGCGAATACGGAGGTCGACGTGATCTGGAAGACGGTCGAGGGACAGTGGGGCGTCCTGCAGGCAAACCAGGTCGTCGGCCCACAGTATCGGCCCCGGACGACGACGGCGTTCTCGGCGACGACCGACGAGGACGGACGCTTCGAGGAAGACTGGGAAATTCCCGAGGACTACGGCGGGGAACACACGCTCGAAGTTCGGACGGGCGAGGACGGTCCGCCGCTGGCGGCGACGACGATCGCGATCACGCCCTGGTTCGAGATCGATCGGACCGAGGCTCCGCTCGGGGACTTCTTCACGATCACGGGATACGGCATCGGCCCCAACGTGCTGGAGAACAACTACCAGATCGCCTGGGACAACGGAACGATGGGCTTCATGACCGGCGTGATCAACCGTGGGACGGCGACGGCTCGGGTCCGGGCGGTCGGGCCGGTCGGTTCCCACGAGATCCAGGTCTGGCGCAACTACCGGGGCGTGCCCTTCCTGCAGAACAACACCCAGTCGCCGTTCGGCGAAGTCGCGGGCGGGCGCCAGTACGCCTGGTCGGTCGAAGTGACCGAGCCCGAGAGCGAGCCCGAGACTGCATGGGTCGAGTCGACGTTCGACGAAGCGCCGCTTTCGGCTCACATGCCCGACCCCGACCGGGAGACTGACGCCGAACTGGAGATTACGCCCCAGAGCGGCAAGCCCGGCACCGACACGGTCATCAAGGGCCGCGGTTTCCCACCGGAACAGCGGGTCGATCTGGTCTGGCACACCCACGAGGGCCATCGCGTGAAGGACATCCCGATCACGCCCGAGCCGGTTCCGGGTGTGCTGCCGTCCGTCGAGACCGACGAGGACGGCACGTTCCAGCTCGAGTTCGAGATCCCGAAAGACCGCGGCGCGACCAGACCGATCACGGCACTGATCGACGGCGAATCGGTCGCCGTCACCGGCTTCATGCTCCAGCCGGAGATCACGGAGATGACGCCGACCAGCGGCCCCTCGGGAACGGAGATCGAGATCGCGCTCTCGGGAGTCGGCTGGCCGATCTACGAGAACGCGTACTACTTCATGTACGACAACAAGCCGCTGGGGTACATCTGTGGACTCGAAGCGAAGATCAACGAGACGGTGCTGCGCGCGGCCGGCGAGCCCGGCTGGCACTTCATCGACGTCTATCCCAGCCTCTTCGACGTCGAGGAAGACGAGCCCAACTTCGAGTTGATCCCGCATCTCTCGTATCTCGACAACCACCCGGTCCGGCCGCTGCCGGGACTGCACATGGCGTTCAAGATCACCGAGTAGGCGCCTGAGCGCCCCACAGCACACGAATGGATCGGTTCTATCAGGCGTGTTCGCTCGCCGTCCCGCTGGTGGTGTGGCAGCTAGCCGCGGGTGTGTTCGGGGTTATCGATCCGTCGCTGTTGCCGCCGCCGGCGGCGATCGTCGAAACGACGGCGGCGCTGCTGACCCAGGCGAGTTTTCGTGCGGACGTACTCGTCACGATCCAGCGGACGCTCGTGGCCTCGATCGGCGGGTCGACGCTGGGGACGGTCGTCGGACTGGCGATGGGCTGGAACCCGCGGGTAAAGGCCGTTCTCTCGCCGCTGGCGGCGGCGATCTTCCCGCTGCCGATGATCGCGCTGTTGCCGCTGGTGATCCTCCTGCTGGGGAGTACCGAGACCGCGCTGGTCGTCACCGCGGGGCTCGGCACGTTCTTCGTGGTGCTGTGGAACGCCATGGACGGCGCCAGCGGGATCGAGAACGTCCACGTCGAGGTCGCCAGGGACAACGGCGCGACCTCGACCTACCGGCTGTTCAGAGAGGTATTGCTCCCGGGATCGCTCCCGCTGGTACTCGTGGGGCTACGCCTCGGGTTGAGCACCTCGCTACTGATCGTCGTGGCCGTCGAGCTGGTCGCCGGGGGCAGCGGCCTCGGGAGCTTCCTGTGGGTCGCCTGGATGTCCTACGACATCACCGACCTGTACGCCGGGCTGGTCGTCAGCGGCGTCCTGGGGATGACGTTCACGTACGGACTGGCCGCGATCGAACACCGACTCGTGCCCTGGCACGCCGGTAACCACCGGACTGTCGTCCTGTGAGCGGACGACACTTGCCAGGGACGGATGTATAAAACAAACTAAAATATGAAGCACAGTGGTTTCACAGAAAGAGGACAACGAATAACTATGGCGGACAGTGATCGGCAGGGCGGGCGGGCATCGAGTTCACGGCGCAGGTTCCTGGCGGGCGCAGGCACTGCAGCGACAGCCGGAGTCGCCGGCTGTACCGGATTGCTCGGTTCGAGTGCAGAATCGAACACCGGGCCGGCGACCGTGAGCTTCGGGACGCTGACGATCCCGGCCGTGGCGGAGGTGTTGGTCGCCAGAGACCGCGGCTACTTCGAGGAGCGAGACATCGAGCTCGAAGTCAAGCGCATCCAGAGCGCGCCCCAGGCGACCCCGCAGTTGGCCAGCGGCGAACTCGACACGGCGACCGGATCGGTCGGCGCGAGCCTGTTCAACTCCGCCGCACAGGGCGTCGAGATCAGCGTCGTCGCCGACCAGACCCAGTACTGGCGCGGGCAGCCGTCCTCGAACAAGGTCCTGATCCGTCCGGAGAAGTACTCCGAAGGGATGACGCTCTCGGACGTCTCCGGGGACTTCACGATCGCGCTGCACGGCGAGGGGAACGTCGACTCGTACATCTGGGGCTCGCTCCTCCAGCGCAACGGAATGACCTGGGATGACGTCCAGACGAAGGAGATCCTCTATACGAACATGACAGGCGCGATGTCCGCCGGCGAGATCGACGCCGCCGCCATTCCCGATCCGCTCGGCCTCAGCATGGTCAACCAAACCGGCGCCGAACGGCTGCTGTACGCCTCGGAGCTCGCACCGCGGATGCAGATCGGCGTCTACCTGTTCGGCGAACCGTTCATGAACGACCGTCCCGAGGTCGCGCGGCGGTGGCTAGAGGCGTATCTGCTGGGCGTCCGCGAGTACTACGAGATGGGCGGGTTCCCCAGCGACGAGGTCGCCTCGATCGTCAGCGAGGAGTTCGGTCTCCCGAAGAACCTCATCAAGATGTCGATCCCCTCGTTGCCGCACAAGAACGGACGCATCAACACGGACAGCCTGATGAGCCAGCAGACCTATCACCACTGTCGTGGCACCGTCGAGGAGGAGGTCGACGCGTCGGCGATCGTCGACGAATCGCCACTGGAGGATGCGCTCGATGAAGTCGGTCGTCTCGACGATCCCAAACCGTCCGTCGAGACTATAAACGAGTGGGGACAGAACTCACCCAAGCCCTATTCGGAGCTGGAGACCGTCGATCAGCCCGAGGGATTCCCGGCCGACTCGCTGTGTGAATGAGCGATCAGGCGGCGGGCGGACCGGGGCAGGACATACGTATGGAATCGCCACAGCGTTCGACGGCCGACGAGACAGCTGATTCCCGGTCAGGGCCTACAACCGGGACCGGAGAGCGATCGGTCCGGATCCGCGCGTCGGGCATCGAAAAGGCCTACACCGGCCGTGACGGGGACGTACAGGCACTATCGGGGCTGGATCTGGAAGTGTACGACAGCGAGTTCTTCTGTCTGCTCGGCCCCTCCGGCTGTGGCAAGTCGACGTTCCTGCGACTAGTCAGCGGGCTACTGGACGCCGACGCCGGCGAGATCGATATCCGGACCGAATCCAACGGCGATCGACCGTCCACCAGCATGGTCTTCCAGGAGAAGGGGATCTTCCCCTGGAAGTCGGTGCTGGACAACGTCGCGTTCGGCCTGAAGATGCGCGGTGTCGGCAAACAGCGACGCTACGAGATCGCCCGCGAGTACATCGAGAAGGTCAACCTCTCGGAGTTCGAGAACGCATACCCCCACCAGCTCTCGGGCGGGATGGCCCAGCGGGTCGGGATCGCTCGCGCGTTCGCCAACGACCCGCAGGTGCTGTTGATGGACGAGCCCTTCGGCGACTTGGACGCCCAGACGAAACGGTACCTTCAGGAGGAGTTGCTGTCGCTGTGGAGCGAATCGAAGAAGACCGTCGTCTACGTCACTCACGACATCGAGGAGGCGATCCAGCTCGGCGATCGACTCGGCGTCATGGGTGCGCGCCCAGGCCACATCAAGGAGATCGTCGACGTTGATCTCGAGCGGCCGCGCACCCGCGAGAACCTCGACATCGCTCGCCTCGAAGAACTGCAGACCCGCGTGTGGGACGTATTGAGCGACGAAGTCCAGCGCACAGTCGAAAGACAATGACGCGTCTCACGGGCTCCAGAGTCGTCAGACAGCTTCCGTCGCTGCTGGGCCCGTTCGTCGTGCTCGCGCTCGTGTGGGAGCTGGCCGCGGGCGTGCTACTCGATCCCCGGTTTTTCCCGCCACCGTCAGTGACGCTACCCCTGGCCGCCGAGCTGTATCTCGACGGCGACTTCCTGACACACGCCGCCGCGAGCGTCCGGCGGATCGTGCTCGCGACCGCGATCGGCGCGAGCGCGGGGATCGCCGTCGGGATCGTCGCCGGCTGGTCCCACCGGGCGCGGCTACTGGTGAACCCGCATCTGGCGGTGCTGTACCCGCTCCCGAAGATCGCGCTGCTGCCGGTGATGTTCGCGCTGTTCGGGCTCACCGAGACCGTGCGGGTCCTGACCATGGCGCTGGCGGTGTTCCTGCTAGTCGCGATCAACACGATGGGCGGCGTCCGATCGATCGAGGACGTCCACGTGGAGGCAGCACTTGACAACGGCGCCGGGACGTTCGACCTGTATCGGGAGGTCATCCTGCCGGGTGCGCGCCCGCAGATATTCAGTTCGCTCAGCATGGGCTTCAGCGTCGGCTTCGCGCTGCTGGTGGTCATCGAGATGCTGGCCGCCGAGTCCGGGCTGGGCTACGTCATCTGGAACTCCTGGCAGCTGTTTACGATTCCGCGGATGTACGTCGCCGTCTTCTCGATCAACGTGCTGGGCGTGCTGTTCGTCCACGGCACGGAGATTCTCGGTGACGCACTCACACCCTGGGAAGGAACGTACCAACCATGACAGACAACATCAACGAACCGGAGACGGACGTATCGAGCGAACAAGAGACGGCGGAGACGAGCGCCTCGGAGATGGCAAGCGAGTCGACGTTCGACGAGGAGGAGGCGCGCCTGGAGTTCGCGGACACGGTCTCCATCGAGACGAACAAAGACGACCTCTGGGAGTTTATCTCCCGGGCCGAGAACCTCGCGGACTGCATCCCCGGCGCGGAGTCGGTCGAACGACTCTCCGAGCGACATTACACCTGCGAGATTACGCGCGGGATCAGCCGCGTGACGGTCTCGCTGGACGGCGAGTTCGAACTCGTCGAGATGAACGAACCGGACTGGATCGTCATGGAGGGCAACGGGTTCGACTCGACGACCGGCAGCGACTTCGACGTGCTCGCCGCGATGGAGATGGACGAACACGAGAACGGGACCGACCTCTCCTACTCGGCGGAGCTGTACTACACCGGAGGCGTCGCCCGGCTCGGCGCGCGGCTCCTGAGCCGGGTCATCCAGGGCGACATCGAGACGTACTTCCAGAACATCAAAGACGAAGTCGAGTCGGAGTAGCGGCCCACTGTTTTCCACCGGGACAAACCGACCGCTCAGTAGGGCGCAGTTCGAAAGAGAAAACGGCCAGGTGGCGTCGAAAGCGGAGTCGCTTACGAACCGTCGCCGCCGGAGTCAGCGTTCGGGTTCACGAAGTAGATCGAGCCCAGGTAGACGCCGACGTCGTTGAACTCCTGGTTCTCGTTGGAGCCCGAAATCTCCACCTCGTAGGTGTACTCGCCGTTGAGATCGTCCGAGATGGAGTCGGCCTTCCAGACGGCGTTCCAGGCGTGGCTCCCCTCCGACCAGGAATCATTGTTCTCGGCGCCCCACGCGAGTTCGAGCGTCGTGTCGATCTCGTCGCTGGGGAAGGTGATCTGGGCGGAGTCGACGATCTCGTCGCTCGGAGTCACCATCTCGCCGCTGCCGGCGTGCCAGATGCCGATGTCGAAGCCGACCGAGCCGGTCGAGTCGAACGTGTAGTCGGGGTTGCAGCTACTGATGAACTGACTGCCGCTGCCGGCGTCGCCGAGCGTACTCGTGTGGTAGGTCTCGGCGGTGACGACGTAGTTGTTGCCGGGGTCGTTGTAGTCGACGACCTCGAACATGCCCGACGCGATGCCGACGTTGCTGAAGTTGGCGTCGCTGTCGGAGATCTCGACGGTATAGGTCGTCTCGCCGGTCTCCCAGTCATCGGGAATCTGCTCCCAGACTGGGCCACTCCACTCGGGGTCGGCTTCGGGATCGTCGTCCTGGCTCCAGGCGAGATCGGCGGTCGGACCACCGTCGATGTTGATCGCGACGGAGATCTCGTCGCTGCCGAGCTGCTCGCCGCTCGAGTCGTAGACGCCGACCTTGAAGACCGGCTCCATCCCGTGGGTGAACGTCCGCGTCCAGGAACAGGAGTCTGCGAACCCACCGGCACCGGCGGGAGCGGACCCGCCCGATCCGGCGAGAATGTCGTCGGTCACGACGTAGTTCTCCGGCTGGGGCTCGGGCGTGCCAGTCTCGGTCTCGGTGTCAGTCGGTTCTTCGGTGTCGGTGTCGTCACCGGGACTCAGCGCGTTACAACCGGCGAGCGCGACGGACGCCCAGCCGGCGGCACCGCCGGCGACGAACTTCCGTCGCGAAACGCCTGTGTCTGATTCGGAATCTGACGGCTCAGGTGTCATTACACAGTTACGATGCCGCCCCATCCCCATAAAGACTAGTCTGGAAACGTACAGGGATATATAAGCAGTGCCCGGTAGTTAGTGCCACAAGCCGGAATGTAGTGGTTAATCATACAGTTATCCCGTGTATCTATGTGAACAACCACCACTCGACGATCAGAAATCACACGAACAGGCAGACGGAGTGGGACAGACTGAGAGTGATTGCTGGTGGCCCGGCCGATCGCACCGGTAGACAGTTCCACCAGTCACGAAGAGGTGCGATCAGTGTAGCGTTCGGTCTTTCTCCTCGAGTCCACGGTCATCCTTCGTCGTCGGTCCGGGGACGGCCGTCACCTCGACATCCGAGAGGTCGTCGCCGACGTAGATGATGTTCGGATCCGATGCGTCCTCACGGAGGGTGAACGTCTCGTCGGGGTACTCCTCGATGTACTGTTTGGGACCGGCCTCCGCGTCGTCGAGTTCGCCGACGGTCTCCCGGAGGTACTGCCGGGGTGCGCTCTCGGGGTCGTGGAGGTCCCCGAACTGGATCGCGTCGACCGGGCAGACGTCCTCGCAGGCGGTCGTCGAGCCGTCCTGTTCGTCGTCGAGCTCGCGGTGAGCACAGAACGTACACTTGCTACAGGATCCGTCCGGCGGCGTTCCGGCGACCCAGCGCCCTTCCTCGTCGCGTTTCTGGTCTTCGAACTCCGCGGTGACGTCGTCGAGGATCGGTTCGTAGTCCTCGTTCTCCTCGGGGTTCGCGAGGTAGTCCGGCGGCCCCTCGTGGACGAAGGAGTTGACGTGATACGGGCAGGCGACCTCACAGTAGGCACAGCCCAGACAGGTGTCGTAGTCACAGAGGACCCGACCGTTCTCGGTCTTGAACCGGGAGTTGTTCGGACACACCTCGATACAGGGTGCGTCGTCACAGTGCATACAGGGACGCTGCAGCGGGTCAGACCCTTCAAGGGTGTTCGGCGCGGCGTCGTACTCTTTGTCCTCACGCTGGAAGCGGAAGACGTCCTGCCAGAAGTGCCCCTCGGGCGTGTTGTTCTCCTCTTTACAGCCCTGGACACATCGGAGACACTCGATACAGGTCGTGGTGTCGATGACCATCCCCATCTGGACGTCCCCGCCCTCCTGGGCGGCCGCCGTGCCGCCGGTACTGCCGGAGACGAACTCCCCGGCCACGCTACTGCCCGCGCCGGCTGCCACCGCGCCCGTCGCGAGCGCGCCGGTCGCCTTGAGCATGTCCCGTCGGGAGGCCTTGCTCTCGGTCGGCGGGACGCCCGGCGTGGCTTCGGCGTCCGCCTGGCTGTCCGATCGCAGATCGACACCGAACTCCTGGCGGACGTCGTCGACGTACTTCTCCTCGAAGGCCGCTCGCGAGAGCTCGTCGTTCGAGACGCGGCGGGCATCGCGTGCCATCTGCTTGCCGAGTTCGGTGTCGAACTCGACGTGTGAGAGTCGTTCCTCGGCCCGGTCCTCGATGTCGTCGTAGTTGGATTTGTCACTCATCGTAATCACACTCCAAACAGCGGCACGTTCAACGCCGCGTAGATGATCGTCAGCCGAAGCATCAACCCGCCGAAGATGACGAAGCCGAACTTCGTCGCGTAGCCGGCGGTCGCCAGCCGTTCAAGTCGCGGGTTCTCGTGGAGATCGTAGCGCCACTCCAAAGCGAGCAGACCGCCGGAGATCGCAAGCGGCAACAGCAGGCCGGCGGCGACGACGCCACCCCAGAAGATCACGTTCCCCTCCGTCAGGAGGTATCGCTGGGTCTCGACGGCGGTCGGACCGCCGTTGACCAGCGTCGCAAGCAGCATATAGATAACGACCATTTCGGCGACGATGATCACGTCGTCGGCGATACTGAACATCGTCACGCCCGTGTCGTTGACGCCCCGCGTGAGCGTCGTCGCGCCGACGGCGGCGGCGATTCCCATCGAGAGCCCGCTCGCCAGAAACAGCGGCGGGAGCCACGTCGCGTCCCACATCGGAACGACCTCCGAGGAGGCACTGAGCAGCAGCGCCGTGTAGACGATCAGCAGAACGCCGACAAGTGCGCCAAAGGCGTTGAGCCCGCGCCGAACGCCCTCGCTCGGTCGCGTCGTGTCCGCGACCGTGTCGATCAACCCGGTCACCGGCGACAGCACGTCACCGGGGATCGAAAAGCCCCTGTCGGCACCGAAGCCGAGCCACAGCGCCTGCAGGATCGAAAGCACCATGAACAGCACGATGACCCAGATGCCGATGGTCATCCACGAGTCGAAGTTCGTGAACAGCCAGAACATGATGACGTGCAGGGGCTCGCCCAGGTGAAACAGCAGGATCGGGCCGCCGATCGCCAGCGCGACGACACCGAGGACCGTCCCCCAGCGAGCCGTCGCCAGATAGCCCTCCCGGCGGGACGGATCCCGAACGCTCAGGAAGTCAGCGACCGCGCCGGTGACGTACGCACCGCCGGCGAGCCCACCCAGGAACAGGTACACACCGATCGAGAGACTCCAGAACTGGCTGGGCAGGAGCGGACTGACCGCGGTCATCGCAGGTCCCCCCTACACGTACGCGTCTGTCGCCACGATACGCCGATATCCGCACGCACTGGTTTCACGCACCACTTCATATGACTTACTCAGACCGTCACAGCGATACGGATGTATATTCATTTTACAGCCCTTTATATACCCGGTCGTGTCCGCGATAGACGGGGCTGGCGTGTGTCTCAAACAGCAACGGTAGAAGAGGTGAATCCGGGCGCGCAGGATGAACACGCCACGGAGATAGGGATCAGACCTGATCGGCTTCGTCCTTCAGACCAGTTTCGAGCGAGAAGTCCGAGCGCGGGTAGCCGACACAGGTCAGTACGTATCCTTCTTGAATCTGCTCGTCACTGAGATACTGATTGCCGTCGTGTTCGACCATATCAGTCGTATCGCCATCGCCCTCGACCTTCGAGGTGCACTGCCCACAGACGCCGACCTGGCACTGATAGGGCACGTCCAGATCCTCGTCGAGAGCCGCGTCGAGCATCGCCGTGTCGCTGCTGATGTCGAGCGTCGTCTCCTGTTTGAGGAACTCGATGGCGTAGCTCTCGGTCTCGCCAGGCGTGGGAGTCTCTTCGGACGGCGTTTCGGTCCCGCCGCTGACGGAGTCGGCCTCGTCTTGCACGCCGGTCGTCAGCGAGAAGTCGCCGCGCGGGTAGCCCACGCAGGTCAGCACGTATCCGGCTTCGATCTGGGCGTCGCTGAGGTACTGGTTGCCGTCGTGTTCGACCAGCTCGGTCGCGTCGCCGTCCTCGACCTTCGAGGTGCACTGCCCACAGACGCCGACCTGGCACTGATAGGGCACGTCCAGATCCTCGTCGAGAGCCGCGTCGAGCATCGCCGTGTCGCTGCTGATGCTGAGCGTCGTCTCCTGTTTGAGGAACTCGATGTCGAACGCGTCGCCGCTGGGCGTGCCGGCGTCAGTTTCGGTCCCGTCGTACGGCGTCGGCTCGCCCGGGCGTGGCCCGGTCTCGCTGCCGTCACCCAAAATGCCGAGACAGCCGGCCGTCGCGAGCGCGCTCACGCTCGCCGTGCTCGCGAGCAGCCGGCGGCGCGTGCTGCTATCGAGCCCGGTCGTCTCCGATGACCCACCATCAGTCGATTCTGGCTGCTCGTCGCTGTCGTCGATCGCGTGGCGTCCGTCCATACTGGTCGATACGGTCATCCCCCGGATCCGGATTGGGTTTGAATATACAGCTATTTAAATATCCCCCGCTCCCGGACGGGTCAGTGTGGGGAACACGAGCGGAAGCTGCCGGGAACAATACTATTAGATCCGTCCGGGAGTATGCCGACATATGCCCGCAGCCGAACCGCGAGCCGAACTCGAAGAGGTGTCGGCACACGATTCGAAATCACTGTTCAAGCCGAAAGTCGTCTCGCTGGTCGTGACCAACAGCCCGGAGACGGGTCCGAACCTCATGACCGCGTCCTGGTGGATGCTGGCCGGCTACGATCCGCTGCGATATCAGCTGGCGGTCAGTCACAAGACCTACACCCACGAGATCATCGAGCAGAGCGGCGAGTTCGTGCTGGCGGCCCCGTCGACGGGGATGATCGACGCCCTGGCGGTCGCCGGACAGGTCAGCGGCCGCGACGTCGACAAACTCGACTATCTCGACGTCGAAACCGTGCCCGGGAAACACGTGGACGTGCCGCTGCTCGCGGATGCGGTCGGCAACATCGAGTGTTCGGTACTGGATTCGTTCACCTTCGAGAACTGCACCTACTACTTCGCCGAAGTCGAGACCGCCCACGTCACCCGCGGCGGGCTCGACGGACGCGTGCTGTCCCTGTCCGACACGGACGTGCTGGCGTACATGGGCAGCGACTGGGCCGACGGCGACGAGGAGACGAAGTCACGCTACTACGCGTCGTTGAGCGACGACGACCTGCGGCGGTATCCGGGCGAACGCGTGCAGGACGACCTGCCGGACGGGGAGTGAACGACCGGGCCCATTACCCATCCAGTTCGATCATCTCTTCGGAGAGGATGGACAGGACCGTCGCGAAGGACGTGCCGGCACTCCAGAACGCGATCTCCCCGTCGTCACCGAGATCAGCCGAGATGACGCCCATTAACAGCGTGTCGGAGTCGACGAGTAACAGGCGCGCCGTGCTGGCCTCGGGCTGGTCGTCCGCCGGCTGTCGGACCGTCTCGATCGATTCGGGGACCGCGTCGAAGACCGCCGGCTCGTCGCTGACGACCGTCGCGTCGATTCCGTCTTCAGCGGCCGCCTGCAACGCCGCCAGGAGTTCCTCCTCGAGAAGTTCGGGATCGGGGGTCCCGTAGACGACCCGCTCGTCCGCGTCGCCGATCAGATCGATCACGCGGTCGCGCACGTTGGGCTGGCCGCGAACCGTCCAGATCGCCTCGCTGCGCTCCTCGTCGTTGTCAGCACTGCCGCGGACGTCGTCCAGATACGCGAAAGCGTCCTGTCCGACCGACTCGAGCTGGGAGAGCAGCCGGCGCTCGGCCTCCTCGGGCGAGACGGGCCGATACACCGTCGGCCGCGTCTGCTGGACGTCGAGCAACCCACGGGATTGCAGGTCCTCGGCCGCGCCGTAGACCTGCGAACGCGGAACGGCCGTGATCTCGGCGATATCGCTCGCGGACCCCGTCCCGAGTTGCTGGAGCGCGACAAATACGCGCGCCTCGTACGTCGTCAATCCCAGCCGTGTGAGCGCCTCGACGGCGTCTTCTTCGTCCATGGGATCACACCCCGTTGTCGTGCGTGCTCGACTGTCGATTCATCTGTTGTTACAAGCATACTAACACTACTGTGAAAAGCGATGCGGTTCGGACAGTCGGGCCGGTCCGTGGAGTCGGAGGGCGCGCCGGCGTGGCGACGGCCGTCTTCGGAGCGGCGATCGCAGGGAGAACGGGCGTACTAAGTTCGACCCGATACGAGACGGGGACATGAAGATCGGGGTCATCTCGGACGTACACGGAAACATCGTCGCCCTGGACGCGGTCCTGGAGGACATGCCCGATGTCGACGAGCTCGTCTGTGCGGGCGACGTGGTCGGATACAACCCCTGGCCGGGGGAATGTGTCGATACCATTCGGGACGCCGACGCGCCGACGATCGAAGGGAACCACGACCGGGCAGTCGTCACCGGCCAGTATCCGGGATTCAACGACATGGCCGCCGCGGGCGTCGAGTACGCCCGCGAGCAGTTGACCGACGAGCAGATCGAGTGGCTGGCGGCGTTGCCAACCGAGCGGACGCTGTTCGGCGGCCGCGTGAAGCTCGTCCACGGCCACCCGGACGACCCGGATCACTACACGCGGCCCTCGGAGTTCAGCCCCGACCTGCTCGACGGAGAGGACGTCCTGATCATGGGGCACACCCACGTCCAGCACCACGAGATCTACGACGACGGGATCGTCCTCAACCCCGGGAGCGTCGGTCAGCCCCGCGACCGCGACCACCGGGCCGCCTACAGCATCGTCGACCTAGACGAGCGGACAGTCGACGAACGGCGGGTCGAGTACGACACCGACGCCGTGATCCACGAGGTCGTCGAGGCCGGGCTGCCCCAGCAGATCGGGTTCCGGTTGACCCAGGGGCGGTAGCCGGCGGGCCACTCTCAGGCGTCGGTGTAGTCCGGCCGCTCGGCGTATTCGATCGGATCGCGTTCGCCCAGGTTCTGGAACGCCTGCAGTCGGAACGCACACGCATCACAGGTACCACACGCCGGCGACTCGTCCTGATAGCAGCTCCAGGTGTGCTCGTATGGGACGCCCAACTCGAGTCCCCGCTCGGCGATGTCGGTCTTCGACCACTCGACGAACGGCGCGACGAGATCGATATTGGTCCCGGGTTTCGTGCCGACGTCGATCACTCGCTGAAACGCCTCGAAGAAGTCAGGTCGGCAGTCGGGATACCCCGAGAAGTCCTCGCTGTGAGCGCCGATGAAAATGGCCGAACAGTCGTTTGCCTCCGCATACGAGACGGCCATGGCGAGGAGGTTAGCGTTCCGGAACGGGACGTAAGAACTGGGGATCTCGTCGCTGTCGAGATCGGCGTCTTCGACGTCCATCCCGTCGTCGGTGAGGCTGGAGGCGCCGATCGCCGCGAGATGCTCCGTCTCGACATGCAGGAAGTCGGCGGCTTCGACCTCCTCGGCCAGTGCCTTCGCAGACGCTAGTTCCGTGGATTCGGTGTTTTGGCCGTAGGAGGTGTGCAGGAAGTAGGGGTCGTAGCCCCTCTCGATGGCCTCGTAGACGGCCGTGGCGCTGTCCATCCCGCCGGAGACCAGGACGACGGCGCGGTCGTGTTCGGTCATCGCGTCTCACCGTCCGTCCGCGCGATCGCGTCCTGGAACCGCTGTCGCTCGCCGCTGGTCGGCTCGCCGATGGTCGCCCGGGTCGTGGTGGTCGTCTCCGTCTCGATGCCGCGCATCGCCTCGCACATATGTGTCGCCGATATCTCCACCAGGACGGCTTCCGCATCGAGTTCCTCGGCCAGCCCGTGAGCGATGTCCTGTGTCAGCTCTTCTTGCATCGTCAGGCGCCGGGACTGCCAGCGCACGTATCGGATCAGTTTCGAGAGGCCGACCACGTCGCCGTCCGGCCGGTAGGCGATGTGAGCGGTCCCGTGATACGGCAGCATATGGTGCTCACAGAGGCTGTAAACAGGAATACCGGTTTTCACGACGAGATCCTGACTGGTCGCCTCGAAGGTCCGCATCGTGGGTTTGGCCGCCTGCCGGTCGCCTTCGCTCAGCGTTGCGAGCATCTCGGGGATGCGGCGCTGCCAGGTGTCGGTGAGTCCGGGCCGATCCGGGTCCTCGCCGATGGCTTCGAGGACGAGTTTGACGCCGCGCTGGGCCTTCTCGTGGTCGATTCCGGAAGTGGGATCGGTCTGCACGGGAAGCGATTCGTCCGTCGAACGGTCGTCGAGTTGGGTGTCGTCACTCATAGGTGATTCGTTAGGTTCCGGGCGCGTCGTTCCACAGATCGACGTGGAGCCGCGGGGTGTAGCGGTAGCCGTACTCCATCGCCAGATCGGCGACGGCGGTTCGCGTGCGATCCAGCTCGTCTCGCGTCGTGCCTTCGGGCATCAGCAACACGTCCTCAGCGGGGACCGCGGCCGTTGCTGCCCCACGGATCCGCGAAAGGAGCGTTTCGATCTCGGTCATGTCCTCGCGGTCGGTCACGACGAACTTGAGCTGGCTCGGATACCCGTCGACCAATGCCGCGAGCGCGTCGATATCGATCCGCTGTTGCTCGTGTCGATCGGCCCAGTCGCCGTCGCCCATGGGATCGCGGTCGGCGGTTGGGGTGCTACTCTGGAGTTTCGGGCTGATACTCGCGAGGTCGATGTGGGCGTCGCGGTAGATCGTGCCGTTGGTCTCGACGGTCGTGTGGTAGCCACGGTCGCCGAGTCGGTTCAACAGCTCGACGGCCTCGTCGTGGATCATCGGCTCGCCGCCGGTCAGCACGACGTGTTCGGCGTCATAGCTCGCGATTTCGTCAAGGATGTCCTCGACGTCCATCCAGGCGTGGGTGGGTTCCCAGGAGGTGTGATAGGAATCGCAGAACCAGCAGCGCAGGTTGCAGCCGCTGGTACGGACGAACACCGTCGGGACGCCCGAGAGCTTGCCTTCGCCCTGCAGAGAGTAGAACAGCTCGTTGATCGGCAACGCGGTGTCGGACTCGCTGGGGCGATCAGCCTCGAAGGCGTCGCTGTCGGCGTTGACGGGCATCAGTAGGACGCACAGAGCTCGTTCGTCTCACAGACCTGTACTGAGACGTCAGAGACGGTGTCCGGGAACGCTTCGAGCATCTTCTCCTCCAGCTTGAGGCTCATAACCTCGGCTGTCGGTGGCTGTTCCAGAACGACGACAGCGTCACCGTCGCCGCTCTGTTCGAAGGCATCGATCAGCGGGTCGCCCTGTTCCAGCAGGAAACGGTGGTCCCACTCGTATAATACTGTGGTAATATCTCCTTTGTCTACGACCCAGCCCTGTTCGGTGAGTTCGCCGGTGACCTCGACGACGAACTCGTAGTTGTGTCCGTGGGGGCGTGAGCACTTCCCCGAGTGATGTCGAATCCGGTGACCGGTGCTGATTCTGATCGGGCGCTCCTGTCCGACGACGAGCGTCCGCTCGGTATCGGTTGCTGCCCTGTTGCGTGCTGTATCGTCTTCGGATAAGACTCCTTCAGGCATACCATGGTATTATCTAGGGAGCACATAAATCTGTCCAGACAGCACCGTCGTACGTCAGGCGGAGATGGACGATTAGCTGAATAGTTGCAGCGTCTTGCGGACAGATCCACCGTTATCGCGTGGCGGGCGCAATACGACCGCGAAGCGTGAAAGAAAATGAAGCCTAGGCCGGGATTTGAACCCGGGCTCTCGTCCTTACCAAGGACGCGCTTTACCGCTAAGCTACCCAGGCACGCACCTGTTGGTTACCCCGAGTTGTCTTTAGGCGTTTCGATTCGACCGCAGCGAAAACGGTGGGCAATCAGTGATCGGCGGAGGTCCGGACACCGTCGGTCCCGCTGGAATCGACGCTGATGACGGCCGTGAGCTGCTCCTCGAGCGTCCCCGGGAGCGTCCTGGCGCCGTCGCGGCCGAGATCGGTCGCGAACTCCCGGAGCTGCGGGGAGGGGGTCGTTCCGGCGGCGGTCGCACCCGCGACGGCGGCCAACTCGAAGACGTCCCGTTCGAGATCGTGCGAGATCGCGTCGTCGGTTTCGTGTGCGATCGTCTGATCGCGTCCGAACGCCCGAACGACCGCGACGGCCTCGTCGCTGGCTTCGGTCCGGGCCAGGAGATAGAATCCCCGGGCGACGAGGATATCGGCGACGAGCACGTCGAGATTGCCGCGTTCGGCGTCACCGCGCGTCCACGGCGGATCGGACGCGAGCGCGCGCGTCCGGCTGAGCCCGGAATAGATGAGCTGCACGCCGGCTGCCCGTTCGGCGAGCGCGTCCTCGGCGGCGAGGTCGTCGATCGTCCTGCCGGATCGTTCGAGGATCGCGCTCGCACACGCGACCGTGAAGACACCGGGAGCCATCGGCTCCTGATCGAGTAGCGCCTCGATGCGCTCGTAGACGACGTGTGGGTCGACATCCTCGACGGCCTCAAGCGCGGCCGCCCGGATCGCCCCGGCTTCCTGCATCGGATCATCCTAGCGGCGGGAAAGGCAAAGACCTTTGGAAGCGACCCACCCGTCGCTTTCAGCCGCTTTCCTGGCAGTTCACGACCCTCCCCGAGCGAGCCGAACGGTACCTGATCCGACCGTACAAGCCGGTCGAGACCCTACGGGGAGTATGCCGAATCCCGATCACACCGCCCTGTTGTCGATGCGCTGGCGGGATGCCGTCTTCGCACACTGGCCGATCGATCCAGACGTGATCGCGCCGACGCTGCCGGACGCCCTCGCTGTCGATACCGGTCCGGACGGACGGGCCTGGCTGAGCGTCGTCGGATTCGTCATGGAGGACATCCGGCCGCGATTCTCGCCGATCGGCCGGTCGTTCCCGGAGCTGAACCTCCGGACGTACGTCCGCCACGGCGACGATTCCGGTGTCTACTTCTACAATCTCGACGCCGACGACTCGTTGAGCGTCGCGATCGCCCGGCGGCTCTTCCGGCTGCCGTACTACCGGGCGGAGATGCAGGTCACCGAGAGCGAGGAGGGGATTCGCTTTCGCAGCTACCGGACCCACGACGGCGTCGAGCCAGCGGCCTTCGACGCGACAATCGAGCCACGGGGGCCGGCCAGCCCGGCCGAGCCCGGGTCGACGGCGGCGTTCCTAGTCGAGAACTACCGGTTTTTCGTCGCGAACGGGACGCTCTTCGAGGGCACGGTCGCGCACGATCCGTGGGCGATCACGCCGGCGAATCTGACGATTCGGGAGAACACACTCTTCTCGGCTTCGGGATTCGACCGTCCGTCAGGCGAGCCGCTCGTGCATTACGCGCCCGGGGAGGCAGTCACGGCCGGTCGAATCCGACAGGTCGAGCACAGGCTATAAGCCGGAGACGGACGCATCAACCGACGATGGACGAGTCAGCCGACACGTCAGTGGGGGCAGACGAACTGACTGACGAAGAGTCATCGGAGGGGACAGACCCGTCGGAAGAGGGGAACGGATCCGATCCCGAGGCGTATACGACCGACACTCGGACGCTAGATCCGCGGGTGCGGTGGCTGTGGGTCGGCCGTGCAGTCATCGTCGCGCTCGTGCTGGGTGGAATCTCGGCCGCCGTGGCAGGGGCACTCGCGCCCGAGCAGCCGTGGATCGGTCCGGCCGTGTTCGTGGTGGCGACTGCCCTCGGAACCGCCCACGCGCTGTTGCTGTATCGATCCTGGTCCTACGAGGTCCGCGAGGACTCGCTGTTTCTCGATCGCGGCGTGATCACGCGCGTTCGGACGGTCGTCCCCTACGTTCGCGTCCAGCACATCGACACGAGTCGCGGCCCGATCGAACGGGCGATGGGGCTCTCGTCGCTGGTCGTCTACACGGCCGGCTCGCGCGGGGCCGACGTGACGATCCCGGGGATCAGACCATTGGAAGCAGACGACCTCCAGACGCGGCTGAAAGCACTGGCGATCGAATCCGAGGGAGAGGACGCCGTCTAACATGCAACTCGATCCACTCTCCGTTCCGTACCGGGCAGTCGAAGGCGGGCTACAGCTGGTCGTCGGGATCGCGATCTTTGGCATTGCGGGGGCCGGATCGATCGGTGGCGTCAAAGGGGTCGCCGTGTTCGGCGTGCTCGTGCTCCTCGGGATTGGGCTCTCGCTGGGCTGGCAGCTGGCGTACTACCAGCGCTTCGAGTACCGACTGACTCCGGACACCTTCGATATCGACTCCGGCGTGCTCTCGCGACGGGCCAGGGAGATCCCCTACGGGCGGATCCAGAACGTCGACATCCGCCAGAACGTGATCCAGCGCGCGCTGGATATCGCGGAGGTCCGCCTAGAGACCGCCGGCGGCGGCCAGACCGAGGCGCGGCTGCGATACGTCGGCCGGACGGACGCAGAACACATCCAGGAAGAGGTCAGCCGCCACAAGCGCGGCGAGAGCGAGGTGCCGGAACGGGACACGGAAGACAGGGGTGAGACGCTGTTCGAGCTGGACGGCCGCGAGCTGGTCGTCCTCGGAATCGTCTCGATGGACCTGCGATTGCTGTCGATTCTCGCCGTGCCGGCGTCGATCGTCGGCCCGTCGGTGTTCACGGAGTTTGCACCCGCGACGGCGAGCGTCGCCGTCCTCGTTGTCGGGCTGGTCGGGCTCGTCGTCGCTTCGGCGGTGGTCAGCGCCGCGATCGCCATGACTCGGTATTATGGGTTCGTCCTCACCGATCAGGGCGAAGAGTACCGCTACGAGCGGGGACTGCTCCAGCGGTTCAGCGGCTCGATCCCCAAGAACAAGGTGCAGACGATCACGCTCACCGAGAACGTCATCGCGCGTCGACTCGGCTACGCCAGCCTCTCGATCGAGACGGCCGGCTACGCCGGGGGCAGCCAGGGCGGATCCGGCTCCCAGTCGGCGATTCCCATCGCACAGCGGGCACACGCGATCGAGCTGGCCGGGCGGATCGAGGACTTCGAGGGGCTCGACTTCGAGCGACCGCCAAAGCGTGCCCGGGAGCGCTACGCGGCCCGCTACGGGATCGTCCTGGCCGTGCTGGTCGCGGCCGCGTACGCGGTCGTCCAGCTCACGTCGCTGTCCGCCCCCTGGTACTGGTTGCTCGGAGGCGTCGTCCTCATCCCCCCGGCGGCACACCTCAAGTGGCGCAACCGCGGCTACCGACTCGAAGAGGACTACGTCATCACGCGAAACGGGTTCTGGTCGCGCCGGATCACGATCGTCCCGATCTACCGGATCCAGACGCTCGTCACAGCCGAGACGGTCTTCCAGCGCCGCCGGGACCTGGCGACGCTGGTCGTCGACACCGCCGGCACCTACAGCCTCGTCGGCGACGACGCGAAGGCCGTC
The DNA here is from genome assembly GCF_017094465.1 of Halapricum desulfuricans. Classification (NCBI taxonomy): domain Archaea; kingdom Methanobacteriati; phylum Methanobacteriota; class Halobacteria; order Halobacteriales; family Haloarculaceae; genus Halapricum; species Halapricum desulfuricans. The sequence continues at coordinate 237,257 of NZ_CP064791.1, read as the reverse complement.
GACATCGACGTGCGGGCGGCCGATCGGCTCCGGGGAGCGCTGGCCGACGATCTGCAGGAAGCGATCGTCGAATACCGCCACCGGCGCGAGCACAGCGGCCCAATAGCGGACGGCTCGACGGATCCAGACGAGATGGCCGGCGGTTCGAGCGTCGGGCCGACGGACGGGTAGTCTTTTGTTCCGAAGCGTGCTATACTCTGTCATGCTCGTCGAGGAGCTGATGACGACCGACGTGGTCACCTGCGACGAGAGCGGGACGCTCCGGGCGGCGGTTGGGAAGTTACTCGAACACGGCGTCGGGTCGGTGATCCTCGTCAGCGAGGAGGGAAATCCGACGGGGATCATCACGGAGACCGACGCCTTGCGGGCGGCCTATCGGACCGACCGGCCGCTCTCGGAGATCGGGGCAGGCGAACTCTCACACGGAGCCGTCATCACCGCGTCGCCAGAGGAGACGATCCAGCACGTCTCCAGGCGAATGGCCAGGGAGGGCGTCAAGAAAGTGCCCGTGATGGACGGGGTCGAGCTGCTGGGGATCATCACGCTGACCGACATCGTGTGGCACCTCTCGGATATTCGGTCAGAAGCCGCCGAGATAGCCGAAATGGGATCGGAGTGGGGGCCGAAGTCCCAGCCCCGGAGCTAATGGGTCTGGGGAAAGACCGTTCTGTATGGCACCGTCCAACGTGCTGGTCGCGCTCGACGGCTCGCCGCTCGCCGAGGACGCGCTGGCACACGCACTGGAGACCTTCGAGTGTCGGGTCACGGTACTGAACGTCGTCACGCCGATCGACGGTTCGATGAGCGAGGGCGGGATCGTCGGAGCCGACGAGGAGCGTCGCCAGAGTGCACGCGAACGCACCGAACAGATCGTCGAGAGAGTGAGCACCGACCAGGACGACGATCGAACAGTCGAAACGGTCGTCGAGGTCGGCGACCCGGCCGAAGCGATCCTCTCGTTCGTCGACGAACACGACGTCGATCACGTGGTGATCGGGAGCCACGGCGGCGATCGGGGCCGGCTCGCCCGACGCCTGCTCGGGACCGTGACGACGGCGGTCGTCGGCGAGGCTCCGGTGACGGTGACGGTCGTGCGGTGACCGACGGGACGCACCGAGCGGACTCAGGCGATCCCGAGCGCTGTCGAGAAGGCGGCGTAGAGTCCGTAGCCGATCGCGACCGACATCGAGAGCGTGATCAGCCAGAAAGCGACGGTCACGCCGATCTTCCGCCGGGAGACGCCCGCCGAGCCGGCGGCGAGTCCGCCGCCGATCACGCCCGAGATGATGATGTTGTTGAACGAGATCGGGATCCCCAGCGCGATCGCGACCTGTGCGATGATGAAACCGGGGACCAGCGCCGCGATCGACCGCCGGGCCCCGAGCTGTGCGTACTCGCGGGAGGTGGCCTGCAGGAGTCGTGGCGATCCCATCCACGCGCCCGCGAGGATCCCGACCGCACCGAGGGACAGCAGGACGATCACGTCGAGACCGAGGTCCTCAACGAACAGTGCCTGCAGTGGCCCGGTGGCGAGCCCGACCTGACTGCCGCCGCTGGAGAAGGCGACGATGCCCCCAAGAACGACCAGGAACGTCCGGATCCCCCGTTCGGCGGACCGCTGGGTCCGACGGCGGATCACCAGGAAGGCCCCGACTGCGAACGCGGCCGTCACGAGAAGTTCCATCGGGCCGACGCCACCGACGGTCGGCAACTCGACGAGCATCGAGGCGAACCCGGCCAGCGAGTTCTGGTCCGTACCGGGCGGTGACGGGATCACGCCGAGCTGGACGTTCGCGACGATGCCGAACACGACCGCCGCCAGCAGCGGCACCCCGACCGTCTCGGGGATGTCGTCCCGGCGCAGCAGCGTCGCAGTGCCGTAGGCCATCCCCCCAGAGACTGGCGGGACGAGCAGCCAGAACTGTCCGAGCCGCCGGTAAGTCCCGAACGCTGGATCGCCGCCGAGCGACAGCCCAACGCCGACCATCGCGCCCGTCGTCGCGAACGCCGCCGGCACGGGATAGCCGGTGTAGACGCCAAAGGTCATAAACCCTGCCGCGGTCAATAGACCGGCGGTCGCGGCAAGTGGGGTGATTTGTGCGCCAATGGTCAAATCGGCCCCGACGGTCTCGGAGATCGCACCACCCTGCGTGACCGCCCCGAGCGCCGCGAGGATGCCGATGACGAACGCCGCCCGCATCGTCGAGATGGCGTTGGCACCGATCGCGGGGGCGAAGGGCGGTGAGTTGCTGTTGGCCCCGAGCGCCCACGCCATGCCGAGCCCGGACAGCGTCGCCAGCACCGCAAGCACGTAGAAGGTGGCCGCCACGCTAGACCCACCCCGGTCGCCGTGAGTATCTGCTGCCGTCGTGGACAGAGAGCCCGTGCCGGGATCCCGAAAGGCCGGATAGCTGGCGGCGATGGACTGACCGATCGTGGATCGGCCCTGAACGGATCACAGCAAGCATATCTCTGTCGACCGACAAAAATCTTCGCCGCCGGACGGCACGTTCTTGTGGCCCGGCACGTAGTCCCAGGTATGTACGCGGTCGTCGGATGCAGCGATTGCAGCGCGCTGTGGGTCCTCGAGGGGCGGCCGGAGACGACACAGTGTCCTCAGTGTGGCGCACGGCGGCGCTTCGATCGGCTCAAGCAGTTCGTCACGACTGAGGACCCCGATCACGCCAAGCAGGTGCGGGCGGCGATGCTGGCGAAGCGCCAGGACATGGACGAGGCGTTCGCCGAGCTGGCGGATTTTGCGAGTATGGGCGAGCGACTCGAGGAAGCGGGCGTCGACGACGAGACGTATCTCGAAGCCGCGGGGGTCGACCCGGACGCGGCCGCACAGGCTGGCGATCGCGCCGAGCGCGGGGAAGGGGGATCACGCAGCCGGAAGGAGATCGTCACGGACGCGCTGACCGAACTCGGGGAGCCGACCGCCGAAGCCATCGCCGCCTACGCGCGAGAGCGAGGCGTCCCCGAGTCGTACACGGAACAGGCGCTGGAGAAGCTCCGTCGCGCGGGCGAGATCACGGAATCGGACGGCGTCTACCGTCGGCTGTGACGGAGCACCACAAACGGGGCAGGGACCGCTCCGTGAGCCGGCCCGGCGTGCGCTGTGTGGACCGAAGTCGTCCATCAAGCTTCAAATGTATCGGGCGTGAACAGCCGACAATGGCCGCTTCCCTTTCGGCAGACGGACGCGATTTCGTCCTCGGGATCGGTGCCGGCGTGGTCGGGTTCCTCCTCGGGCTGGTGCTGGTCGTCGTGGCCGCGACTGACGGGACCGAGCTGCTCGGACAGGGGCTCACGGTCGTCGCGCTCGCAACCGTCGCGCTCGCGTTCGGCGTCGTCGGCCTGTACGACAACGTCGCGCTCGGCATGCCGAAACGCGGCGTCGCACACCTCGTCTCGGGGACTGCGGTCGTGCTCGCGCTGCTGGCCCCGCGGGGGAGTCCGAGTCTTGCCTTCGTCGCCGGAGCCGCAGTCGCACTGCTGGTGAGCGGAACCTATCAGCTCGCACTCGTGACCGGCGCCTTCGAGTCCGACGAACAGCCGGGCGAGGAATCCGACTCATGACGGAGCAAACGCGTCTCCGGCTCGATCTGGCGAGCAGTCTCGTCGGCGTGCTGGCCGGGCCCTCATCGTCACGGCCGGGCGGTTCGGACCGCTCACCCTCGCCGGCGTCGACCTGAGCGTCGTCGCGATGGGGTTGTTCGGTGCGGGCTTCAGCGCAGTCGGGGTCGGCCATCTCCGGATCGGCGCGCGCACCCGCGGCCTGGGGGAGGTAGTCGCCGGTGCCGGAGCGATCGTCTTCGGACTCTCTTTTCTGGTGACGCCGTCGATCGTCCCGTTCGTGGCCGGTGTGATCGGGCTGGGGCTCGGCGGGGCGGTCCTCGCGGCCGAGAGTTTCGGTCTGTCCGAAGCGTGAACGGGGTCCAGGAGTCGCGAGTGACGAACAAAACAGACGGATCACCGACCGTGTTCGGCGTGCGCACTCGCGAGATGGCGGCCGGCGAGCGCACCGAGTAGCGACAGTTCGCCCGCCAGCGCACCCGCTGCGAGCACTTCGGCGAGCGCGTCACCGTTGGATCCCGGCGGATTGCCACCGCCAGCGAGTCCAAGGATTTCGAGCGCTTCGGACTGAGTGGGGAGACCCGTGCCGCCACCGACGGTGCCGACCGCCAGCGCCGGCAGAGTGACGGAGGCGTACAGGCCGTCTTTACGGGCTTCGACGCTCGTGATGGCGTGTGCGCCCTCGACGACCTGGGCGACGTCCTGGCCGAGCGCGAGAAAGGCCGCGCCGACGACGTTAGCGGCGTGGGCGTTGAACCCCAGGCTGGCGGCCCTGGCGCTACCGATCAGGTTCTTGCGCGTGTTGACCTCGGCGACGGCCCCGGCGGTCGTCCCGAGACGGTCCTCGAGAACCTCGGTGGGCAGGAAGACGTCGGCGGCAACCGACCGGCCCCGTCCCTCGATAGCGTTGATCCCGGCCGGTTTCTTGTCAGTACAGAGGTTGCCAGAGACCGCTACCAGCGACGCTGGCGTTTCCGATTCGATCACGTCGGCGGCCTCGCGGGTCGCGATCGTGGCCATGTTCATGCCCATCGCGTCCTTGGTGTCGTAGACGAACCGGACGAAGACGCTGTCACCGACGACGTAGGGGGTCGCCTCGCGCAACTCGCCGTGGTTGGTCGTCGTTTCGGCCGCCGTTGCGAGTCGGTCGAGACTGGCCCGCACCCAGTCGGCGACCGCCGCAGCCTCGTGGATGTCGCCGACCTCGAACACCGGCGCGCGGGTCATCCCGCGTTCGAGGACAGTCGTGCTCGCGCCGCCCGCGGCCCGGATCGCACCCGCACCGCGGTTGACGCTCGCAACCAGGGCTCCCTCTGTCGTGGCCAGCGGGAGATAGACGGAACCGTCCGCGGCCTCGCCGTCGACGGGGAGCGGGCCGGCGACGCCCAGCGGGATCTGGGCCGCCCCAATCAGGTTCTCGACGTTGGACTCGGCACTGTCGGCCGGAAACGAGTAGTCCCCGACCGTCTCCAGATCGACGTCGAGTTCCTCGGCGAGGAGGTGCCGGCGGGCCGCGGCCGCCGTGTCGGCGTCGGCGTGGTCTTCGAGTGCGTACAGTCGGAGGTCGCCCGCTTTGACGCGCTCGGCGAGCGTCTCGGCGTCGGTCATATCCCTCTGCTTGTCGGGGAGTTACCTAACGGTTGTCCTCGAAACAACGACCGGACGGTTCCCGTGTCGCGCCGCGGCTTCCGCGCACGCCCGGACCCTCCGCTCTGTGGTCTATCGTGGTTATTCGATAGGATTTTAGGCTTTCCGAAAACACCGACGGGCTTTTATGTTTTAGGCCAGCCTAATCGAGTATGCAGCGACGAAGATTCCTCAAATCGGGCAGTATAGTGGCGCTAACAGGTACGGTCGCGGGCTGTGCCAGTCCGGGCGATAGCGGCGAGACGTCGCCGACGGGGACAGCAGCGCCGTATAGCGTGTCGATGGCGCCCGTCGGCGAGGTCACGTTCGACACTGTTCCGGAGGAGATAGCCGTCTACATGTCCGGATACGCCGATATGCTGGTCGCGCTCGGGCACGGGGATGCCATCACCGCCATCGGCAACGCCGGTCGCTACCACACCGACCACTACGACGAGCTTGACGGCGTCGAGATGAACACCGCAGAACTGACGAACCTCATCGACGCCGGCCTCACCCGCGAGACGTTCCTCTCGATCGGCGCCGATCTCCACCTGATGGACCCCAACTGGCTGACGAACGTCTTCGGGATGGACGATTCGGATATCGAGTTCGTCACCGATCGGGCCGGGCCGTTTCTGGGCAACACGATCTTCCGGCGTACCGACGCCTGGCACGACTACGAGTATTACACCCTGTACGAGGCCTTCGAGAAAGTCGCGCAGGTCGTCCAACGGCAGGACCGCTACGATGCGATCCGGTCGTTCCACGACGACTTCGTCGAGCAGATCGAAGCGGGCGTGTCCGCGGAAGGGCCACGCGCCGCGCTCGTCTGGGGCGGCGGCGACCAGCCGACGTCGTTCTCACCGTATTATCTCAGCGGAGACGGGACGAACAAGAAGCCGTTCCGCGATCTGAACGTCCGCGACGCGATCGCGAACTCCGACGTCGACGCCCTCTCGACCGGAAGCCGATCGAAGATCGACTACGAGACGTTGTTCGACCTCGACCCCGAGGTGCTGTTCGTGCGCGGCCACGAGGACAAGACCCGTTCGGAGTTCGAGGAGACGGTCGTCTCGTTCATGCAGGATCACGAAACCGCCAGCCGAATCACTGCCGTCGAGAACGGCGACGTGTTCCGCGGCGGGCCGCTGTACATGGGACCGCTCCAGCACCTGTTCACGACCGAGCGGTTCGCGACCGCACTCTATCCCGACGCCTTCGAGGGCGAACTGTTCGACCGCGAGGAACTGGCTTCGATCGTCACGTCCGGCGACGCCTGATCTATGTCACGACGACGCCGCGTTCACGACGCGCTCGCGCCCGATCTCGACGCCACGCTCGCCGGCATCATCGGGACGAGCATTCTGCTGACGGTCATCGCCGGCCTCGTACAGGTCAGATATGGCGCGTACGAGATGCCGCTGGAGACAGCCGTCCGCGCGCTGCTCGATCGGGCCGTCTGGACTGATCCCGACGTACTCGCGACGCTCGTCCTCGGGGAACGCGGCGCAGCGACGCTGGGTCTATCGGCCGATCTCGGCGTGCTGTCGAACCCGACGATCATCGTCTGGACCAGCCGGCTGCCCCGCGTCCTCGTCGCCGCGTTCGTCGGGCTCAACCTCGCGGTGTCCGGTGCCGTCTTCCAGGCGATCACCAGGAACGAACTCGCGAGTCCGTACATCCTGGGGGTCTCTTCGGGGGCGGGCGTCGCCGTCGTGTTCACACTGCTGTTCTCGCTCGGTGCGTACCTGCTCCCGCTGGCCGCCGTGATCGGTGGAACCGCCGCGTTCCTGCTGGTCTATGCCGTGGCGTGGCGCGGCGGTACAACTCCGGTCCGACTGGTCCTCGCCGGCGTCGTCGTGGGGACGATCTTCAACAGCCTCCAGACCGGGCTGTTCTACTTCATCGACAGCAACGGCGTGATGCGCACGGCCGTGGCGTGGCTCGCCGGCTCGCTGACCGGCGTCGGCTGGCCCGAGGCCCGGATCGTGGCAGTACCGACGCTACTGATCGTGCCCGCCGCGCTGGTCAGCGCCCGCCAGCTCGACGTGCTCCTGCTGGGCGAACGCGCCGCACGCTCGCTCGGGATGCGCGTCGAGCACATGCGGTTCGGACTGTCCGCACTCGCCATCGTCGCCGCGTCGGCCGCCGTCGCGGTCGCCGGGCTGGTCGGGTTCGTCGGCCTCGTCGTGCCACACGTCGTCCGCACGTTCGTTGGCAGCGACTACCGCCAGCTGATGGCCGGGTGTCTGTTCGCGGGCCCGGCCCTGGTCGTCGTCGCCGACGTCTTCGCACGGCTTGCACTGCCCGGCACCCAGGTCCCGGTCGGCGTCGTGACCGGCCTGCTCGGTGGCCCGTACTTCCTGCTGTTGTTGCGCCGGACCGACTCGTTCACGGAGTTTTGACCATGCCGGACATTCCACTCCTCTCGACGGCCGAAGCACAGACGCCAGACGAGACTGACCCCGAACCGATCGAAGACGCCGCCCTGCTGGCGTCGGATATCGAACTCGGTTACGGCGACGAGATCGTCGTCGACTGCGAACACCTCGTCATCCCGGACGGCAGAGTCACCGCGCTCGTCGGGCCGAACGGCTCCGGCAAGTCGACGCTCCTGAAGGGGCTCTCCGCCGAGCTGAGCCCGGAATCGGGGACCGTCCTGTTGCACGGCCGCGACGTCCACGAGCGGTCCGTGTCGGATCTCGCTCGCGAACTCGGGCTGCTGGACCAGGAGAACGACGCGCCGGGCGGGCTGACGGTTGCCGACCTCGTGACCCACGGCCGCTATCCACACCGTGGCTTCCTCGATCCGCTCTCGGAAGACGACTACGCGGCGATCGACCGCGCGATCGACCTCGCCGGCATCGACCACCTCCGGGAGACCGCGCTCGCGGAGCTGTCCGGCGGGCAAAAACAACTCGCGTTCATCGCGATGGCGCTCGCACAGGACACGGACGTTCTCCTGCTGGACGAGCCGACGACGTATCTGGACCTCCACCACCAGCTTCGCGTCATGGAGGTCATCCGGACGCTGAACGACGAGCGGGACGTGACGGTGTGTGTCGTGCTCCACGACCTCCAGCAGGCGACGCGGTTCGCGGAGTATCTCGTCGCTCTTGAGGACGGAGCTGTCTACGACTGGGGACCGCCGGAGGAGGTCGTCACCGAACAGTTGCTCGCGGACGTCTTCGACGTCGACGCCTCCGTCCGCCACGACCCCGACGGCGACCCTCACATCGTCCCCCGACACGCGCTCGATTGAGTTGTAGACTGTCGGATCGATTTCGAGGTATTCAAACCGCTCCCTGGAGTAGACGCTTGCATGGACGCCGACGAGACACGCGACAACGTCGTCCCCGGGAGCGACGAGGAACTCGACACCCCGGACGTTCGTGGCTACGACTTTCGGGGGGAGTTCGACTTCGAGGAACTGATGGACTCCTACGCGACGACGGGCTTTCAGGCGACACAGCTGGCCGAAGCGATCGACATCGCCGAACGTATGCAGGAACAGGATGCGAAGGTCTATCTCACGTTCACCTCCAATATCATCTCCTCGGGACTGCGCGAGGCCGTCGCGTACCTGATCCGCGAGGGGTACGTCGACGTCGTCATCACGACCTCCGGATCGCTGACCGAGGACGTCATCAAGACGGCCAAGCCGTTCAAGATGGGCGAGTGGGAGGCAGACGAGGCCGAGCTGCGCGAGCAGGGGATCAACCGCCTCGGCAACCTCTTCGTGCCCTCCGATCGATACGTCTGGCTTGAGGAGTACCTCTATGACTTCTTCGATGACTTCTTCGCCGAGGAGAAGATCCGGACCCCGACGGCGTTCGCACGCGAACTGGGCGAGACCTTAGAGGACGAGGACTCGGTGCTCAAACAGGCCGCGGACAACGACGTGCCCGTCTACTGCCCGGCGCTGACCGACGCCGAGGTCGGCAACTTCCTGTACTACTATCGGCAGGCCTACGATTCGGAGGTCGGCATCGAGATTCTCGACGACTACGACTCGCTCATCGAGGACGGCCTGCTGGCCGACACGACCGGCCTGATCGCCGTCGGCGCGGGGCTGCCGAAACACCACGCGATCATGACGAACCTCTTCCGCGGCGGGGCGGATTACGTCGTCTACATCTCGACCGGGATGGAAGGCGACGGTTCGCTGTCCGGCGCACCGCCCAGCGAGGCGGTCTCCTGGGGCAAAATCAAAGAGGAAGACGAAACCAACTACACGCTGGTCGAGGCCGAGGCGACGCTGGTCTTCCCACTTTTGGTCGCGAGCGCCTTCAAGTGACGATTGACTTTGCGGATCCGTTTACGGATAATCGAGGAGAAAGCCTCGCGCTTCAGCGCGGGGAGGAAGTCAACGATCGTCTTCTTCGTCGTCGGTATCGTCGTTGCTTCCAGTGAGTCCGGATTCCAGGAGTTCGTCAGGAGAGTCGAGCGAGCGGTGCTCGACCAGCCACAGTGTCAGTCGGTAGATGACGTACGCGAGGACGACGAACGCCACGAGATCGAGGAGGTACAGTTCGAGCAGCACCAGCAGCGTCAACTCCCCGAGAACGAGATCGCCGGTGAGAATGAGGACCTCGAGCGTGAGCGCGAGGATCAACACGGGTGCGAAAAGGACCACGAGCCCGATGACGATCGGGATCAGACGATCACGCGAGTCAGACGAATCCATACGTACGCATAGATCGCCCGGATTAAAAACGTACATCTCCGTCCGTCGGTAGTCCGTGCACGACTGGACCAGCCGCATTGTCGCAGTCCGTAGACCAGTCAGCTGGACCAGAAGCAGTACGCAAGTCTTATGCCCAAGTGTGTCCATTAGTGTTCAATAATGGATAGTAGTGGAGAGATTGACCCAGAAGTCGAGTCGATCCTGGCTGCGGCCCGCGACAGAGGCGGGGCCGACAGGCGAGTCTCGGTCGAGGCCCGGTCGCTGCCGGCGGCGTTCGCGGACGCCGAGGCCGCCGGGCGGGTGCCGGTGATCGCCGAGGTCAAACCGACGAGTCCGACGACCGACGGCGAGCGGACGGACGACCCGGTCGCGCTCGCCGAGCGGATGGTCGCTGGCGGCGCGGCCGCGCTGTCGGTGCTCACGGAGCCGGAGCACTTCGGGGGCTCGCCGGAGACGCTCGAACGCGTCCGGGCGGCCGTCGACGTACCCGTCCTCCGGAAGGACTTTCTGCTCTACGAGGCGCAACTGGACGTCGTCGAAGCCGACGCCGTCCTGTTGATCGCGCGTTTTCTCCAAGAGGAGGGAACCGATGACCTCGCGGACCTGATCGAGGCGGCCCACGACCGGGGGTTTCAGGTGCTCGTCGAGACCCACACCGAGACGGAGGTCGAGACGGCGCTCGCGGCCGGTGCGGAGATCGTCGGGATCAACAACCGCGATCTGGCGAAACTGGCGGTCGACCTCTCGACGTTCGAGCGGGTCGCGCCGGAAGCGCGGCGGCTGGTCCGTGGCGGCCAGTCGAGCGGGGACGCAGGACGAAGGTCCGAGAGCGTCACGCTCATTGCCGAAAGCGGGATCGCAACGCCCGAGGACGCCGCGCGGATGCGTTCGGCAGGGGCGGACGCGCTGCTGATCGGATCCGCGATCATGGACGGCGACGTGCAGAAGAACACGGAGCGACTAACGAATCTATGAGTACGGACGAACCAGCCGACGGGAGTTTCGGACAGTACGGGGGCCAGTACGTCCCCGAAGTGTTGATGCCGGCGATCGAGGAACTGGCGGACGCCTACCGGCGATACGTTCTCGACAACGAGGACGGGTTTATGGACGAGTTCCGCGAGCGACTGGCGGACTTCGGCGGTCGGCCCATCCCGCTGCAGCGGGCCGACCGGCTCAGCGAACGCTACGACACGGAGGTCTATCTCAAACGCGAGGACCTGCTACACGGCGGGGCACACAAGCTCAACAACGCGCTCGGACAGGTCCTGCTCGCCAAGTACATGGGCAAAGACCGGATCATCGCCGAGACCGGCGCGGGACAGCACGGTACCGCGACGGCGATGGCCGCCGCCTACCTGGACATGCCCTGCGAGATCTACATGGGCGAGACCGACATCGCCCGCCAGCGACCCAACGTCTTCCGCATGCGGATCAACGGCGCGGAGGTCAATCCCGTCACCGTCGGCCGCGGCACGCTCAAGGAAGCGATCTCCGAGACGATGCGCGACTGGGCGACCAACGTCGAGGACACCCACTACGTGATCGGCTCGATCGTCGGTCCGCACCCGTTCCCGTCGATGGTCCGGGACTTCCAGTCGGTCATCTCCGAGGAAGCCCGCGAGCAGATCCAGGCGAAAGCGGGCCGCCTCCCGGACTCCGTCGTCGCGTGTGCGGGCGGCGGCTCGAACACGATGGGCGCGTTCCACCACTTCGTTTCCGACGAGGACGTAGACCTGTTTGCAGTGGAAGCGGGAGGGTCCTCGCTGACCGTCGACGAGGAGGAGGGCGTCGCGCCGAACTCGGCGTCGCTGTCCACCGGAAACGAGGGTGTCCTCCACGGGGCGCGGACGAAACTCCTGCAGGACGGCGACGGCCAGATCATGGAATCGCACTCGGTGTCAGCCGGACTCGATTACTCGGGCGTCGGCCCCGAGCTGGCGCATCTGGTCGACGAAGGTCGGGTGACGCCGGTCAACGTCGACGACGACGCCGCGCTGGAGGCGTTCCACAGGCTCTCCCAGGACGAGGGGATCATCCCCGCGCTGGAAACGGCCCATGCGTTCGCGTTCCTCGAAGAACACCCCGAAAGAGTGGGGGATCTCACGATCGTCAACGTCTCCGGACGGGGCGACAAGGACCTCGAAACCGTCATCGAAGAGACTGCAAAACGAGATCTGGACGTCGCACCCGATATGAGCGTCTTCGAGCAGGTGGGTGCCGGACGCCTCGGCAGTCGGGGTGACCGCGAATGAGTCTCGACGCGGTCTTCGACTCCGAGGAGCCGGCCTTCGTCCCGTATCTCGCCGCCGGCGATCCCTCCTACGAGGCCTCGCTGGAGTACGTCGGGGCGCTGGAACGCGGCGGCGCTGACGTGATCGAACTCGGTCTGCCCTTCTCCGAGCCGATCGCCGAGGGCTCGACCATCCAGAGCGCGATCGTCCGGGCGCTGCAAGCGGGGATGACGCCCGAGCGGTACTTCGAGTTCGTAGAGGAAGTCGACGTGGACGTGCCGATCGTCTGTATGACCTACTACAATCTCATCTTCCAGTACGGGGATAGCGAGGCCGGCCCCCGAAAGTTCGTCGAACGCGCCGCTGAAGTCGGAATCTCCGGGTTCGTCGTCGTCGATCTGCCCGCCGAGGAGGCCGACCCGCTCAGAGAGGCCTGCGACGAGTTCGGCCTGGATCTGATCTTCATCGTCGCGCCGACGACGACCGACGACCGACTCGACAGCATGCGCGAGCGCGTCTCCGGGTACGTCTACGTCCAGGCCCGGACGGGCGTGACGGGCGCTCGCGAGGACGTGAGCGACCAGACAGCCGAGACGCTCGAGCGTATCAGCGACTGGGACGTCCCGAAGGCGGTGGGCTTCGGGATCAAGACCGGCGAGCACGCCGAGCGGATCGTTCGCGCCGGTGCCGACGGCGTCATCGTCGGCTCGGCGCTGGTCGACATCGTCGCCGAGGGCCACGAGCGCGACGAACCGGTCGCCGAGACCGCCGAGAAGCTCGAAGCGAAGGCGCGAGAGCTGAAGACGGGTGCGTTGCGCGGTGTCGGTGCGGCCGTCGAAAGCGAGTGAACGGCGCTATCGAATCCTTTGGGACCAAGGATTCAACCAGTGAAGTACCTCGGGGACAAGCCCCGAGGCTTCCCTGTTTAGGGTCGGCACGGCGCCCGGCAAGGGAATTTAATTCCCTCCGACCTTCCCCAGTGAAGGGGTCGGCTGGAAGTAACACCCGAACACACCGCGTGTGTCCGTGGAGGTCGGTCGCTCCACTCGACCCGTTGAAACCCCCGTCTCACGCCCAATGGACCGTGTTGAGAGGGGCCACGTTTCCGAATCTGCGACACGGCCAGCGCGGAATTGAGGTCTTCAACTCCGCCTTTAGAGGGTGTTCTCTGACCGTTACAACCACGTAGTATCTCTGTTATATTAATTGTTTGGATTACTGCACGGGTGACGGGCTTCACCCTCGGGGTCAAGTCGTCCGAGAATCTTCGATTCTCGTGATCACGGAAATCTTTGATTTCCGGATGACCCCGAGGCACTCGCCCTACTCTGCCTGTAGATCTCTCTCAGAGTTGCCTACTTGATCGCATACGTGTTGAGCGTCCCTCCTCTGTCTACTTCGATCCGGCCTTCCTCTTCGAGTTTCCGGAGTTTGTTGTAGATCCGGTGGTCGGGAAAATCGAGTTCATCTCGGAGATCCTTGATCGTTTTCGGTTCTTCCAGTGAGACAAGCAATGCTTTTTCCAGACAGTATGAAACCAGTTTCTGATGTATAGGCGGGTCGATGTTCTCGCGCTGTTTCAGGATATCGATGGTGTCGAGGACAGCAAACGAAAAGTATTGGCCTGCAATTTTATCCTGCTTCTTGATCTCTTTGAGCATCGCTTTCCAGTCTAAACTGGCCTGACGTGTGATCAGGGCTGTGTCCTCTAAGTCGCCTTCTCGTTCAGTGATAGACTTGAACAGGAAGATATCGGTGAGGGAGAGCAGATGCATACGCAGATTCCCGTATTCAAAAGATTGGTCGACCCTGTCCATCATCTCCTTCGTTAGTTGTAGTTTGCCGGCCACCGCTTCAACGAAGATATCGTACCGCGGAGATCCTTCTTTCTCGAATACGATTGCAGGGTCGAGTTCTTGGTATGCTTCTTCCAAGTCGGTTCGCTCCTCGTATCCTATCTCGCGGAGTGCCTCACCCAATTCCAGGAACGACTGTCTTTCGTCGACGACGATATCCAAGTCCTTAGTCGAATCCTTTAAACCTCGGAGAATCAAGTTTCCGCCCCCCAGCAGGTATGCATCGACTTCCGTATCGAGCGCTTCACCCAGCTGTTCAAGCCCTTCCTGAAGGCGTTCCTCCGGGTGGTATCCGCGGCGGAAGACATCGTAGTCCTGAGCCAGCGACGTGAATTCATCCCAAGAAAGGAACCGGTCCCCGTGCTTAGGGTCGCGTTGGTCCGCATATGCCAGGGTATCGGCCCACTCCTCGACACAATCCCATTTATTTGCGAGTTTCCACAGTTCCGAGGACTCCAATATCGATCGATGCTTGAGATAGAAGACAACGGCCATCGTGGCCTGTTTACGGTTTTCCGCGGTTTTGACGGCGTGGATCAGAACCTCCTCAATACCTGGGCTGGAATCGTTCTGGTAGCGATACGCCTGAGCAGGATAGTATTCAACACCGTATCGTTCGAAGGCGGAGAAAGCGGTCGGTTCACCATCTGCCTCATCTCCTCTACTGCCGACCACGATCTTCCCCTCTTCTGCCACATACTTTCCCCCGTGTGTGCCTTCAGTATTTGACGCTGTGAGATACTGCTGTAGTGTCTCATCGGTGACCCTGTATCGGCCATCATCCTGCTTTGTGACTACCCCCAGTGTTTGGAGATCATCCAGTGCCGAATACACAGTAGAGGAGGCAAATCCTTGCTTCTCAAGCTCAGATACTGTCTGCGACTCTCTGTGTAGTTCACGAAGGATACCCTCCTTCTTCCCCACAAGTAATTCTTTTAGATTGTACCGCTCGGAGAGGCTGTTCTGTAGTCTTGCCGTAAACGTGTCTGCGTATGCTATCTGCCCGTCTTTCTCGACGAGGTGCTTGTCCGCCAGTTCTGAGACAACCTCTGAAATCCATCCCTGGTTCTTGTCTAACCGTTCCGCTAGTTCTGAGATGGAGTGGGGCTTCGTCCGTAGCTCCTGCAGTACCTCGATCTCGATACGCCTCATATATTCCAACTATACCAATAACACTTATAAATATATTGCTATAGTTAGAATCCAAACGACGGATCGACTCCAAACAGGCAGACCAGCTGTTCCGCAACGTCGAACACGGATTGTAGTTCCTGTTCGGAAAGCTCTGTGACCTAGTCGACGTAGTACTGCCTCACTATTCTCCATCACCGTGGAACGAGTCGATCAGTTTCTCAGCTACTTCTTCGCAAGGTCCGCCCTCATCAAGCAGATCAAGGATCAACTGCGGGATTGAAACCGTGGTGATTCAATTCCTGACCTGCTCGTTCGCTCGCAGGCTCGCTCACTGCGCCGGCCGGGAATTGAACCCGGGCTATGAGCTTGGGAAGCTCATGTCCTACCACTAGACCACCGGCGCTCGTTCACATCACGCCGTGCATCGACGGACTGCGTCCGTCTCAACACCGGCACACATCGCACACTTCGTTCGCTCGCGCGCCGAGGCTCGCAAATCCGCTGGATTTGCTCACCACCGGCGCTTGGTCACATCTGAACCGTCGGCGCACTTTAACGTAGCGTTTCCACGCCATTCGACAGGCGTCCAGTTCTGCTCACGCCACGCGTGCCTATTTACTCGATCACGCCGAAAGCCCGCACATGACCGACGACGAAGCGATCGCACAGGCGGACAGCCCGCTCGATCTCACGCTGAACGATGACGAACTGGAAGCGAGACGGGAGCACATCACCGGGTTCATTCAGGAACAGCTGGACGCGGCAGGCGCCGAGAAAGCTGTCGTCGCAATCTCAGGCGGGGTCGACAGTGGTCTGATCGCCGGACTGGCCGCCGACGCGCTCGGTCCCGAGCGGGTCCACGGACTGGTGATGCCCAGCGAGGTCAACGACGAGGAGACGATGAGCGACGCCGTCCGCGTCGCCGAGCGGTTCGAACTCCCCCACGACGTGATTGAGGTTGGCCCGATCGTCGAGTCGTTCCTCGAGGCCTATCCCGAGGGAGGGGAACACCGCATGGCGGCCGGGAACGTCCGCGTCCGCACGCGAGCAGTCCTGAACTACCTCGTCGCCAACACCGAGAACGGCCTGGTGGTCGGGACAGGCAATCGGACCGAAGCACTGATCGGTTACTTCACCAAGTACGGCGACGGTGCGGTCGACTGTCACCCGATCGCCAACCTCTACAAACAGCAGGTGCGACAGCTAGCTCGACACGTCGGCGTCCCGGAGTCGGTCGCGGCACGCACGCCGACCGCGGGAATGTGGGTCGGTCAGACCGACGAGGAAGAACTCGGCATCGAGTACGACACGCTCGACTCGATCCTGGCGTTGCACGTCGAAGGCGACGTGCCAGCCAGCGCGACCGCCCGTGAGGTCGGTGTCGAGGAACCTGTCGTCGAACGCGTTCGAAACCTGTACGAACGCAGCGCGCACAAACGACAGGTCCCGCCGGGCCCCGAGACGCCGTACTGACCGAATCAGTCGTGGCCCGACACCGGGACCGGCTCGTACGGTTCTTCGAGATAGGCCTGCTCGCTGGCGGTCAGGTCGATCTCCAGGGCCTCGACGGCGTCTTCAAGGTGTTCGACGCTGGTCGTGCCGACGATCGGGGCGTCGACGGCGTCCTGGTGGAGGAGCCAGGCCAGCGCGATCTGGGCCATCGTCACACCCTTCTCGGCGGCGAGTTCGGCGACGCGTTCGTTGATCTCGCGGCCGCCACCCTCGAAGTAGGGATGGTCGCGCGCGTAGTCGTCGGTCTGTCCCCGGGTCGTCACGTCGAACTCCTCGTGGGGACGGGCGAGATACCCACGCGCCAGCGGACTCCAGGGGACGACGCCGACGCCCTCGCGCTCGGACAGAGGCAGCATCTCGCGTTCCTCCTCGCGATACAGCAGGTTGTAGTGGTTCTGCATCGTCTGGAAGCGCTCCAGGCCGAGCCGCTCGCTCGTGTGCAGGGCGTCCGCGAACTGGTAGGCCCACATCGACGAGGCCCCGATATGGCGGACCTGTCCGCGACGAACGGCGTCGTCGAGGGCCCGTAGCGTCTGCTCGATGGGCGTCGCTTCGTCCCACCGGTGGATCTGGTAGAGATCGACAGTATCCATCCCGAGCCGGTCCAGCGAGTTCGATAGCTCCTGCTCGATGGTCTTGCGGGACAGCCCCTGTGAGTTCGGGTTGCCCTCGTCCATCTCGAAGTACGCTTTGGTGGCGACGACCTGTTCGTCGCGGTCGTACTCCCCGAGGACGTCCCCGAGAATCCGCTCGCTCTCCCCGAGAGAGTACATGTTGGCCGTGTCGAAGAAGTTGATCCCTAACTCGATCGCGCGCTCGATGATCTCGCGGCTCTCCTCGTCATCAAGAACCCACTCGCGCCACTCCGGCGTCCCGAAACTCATACAGCCGAGCGCGATGCGACTGACTTCGATCCCAGTCGAACCCAGCGTCGTATATTCCATACGCTATAGCCGGGCCGGCGAGACGAAAAATCTCCCGGGCGATTATTCGATCGATTTCGCCCGGTTGTGGAACTCGCCGCCGCACTCACAGGTGCCCGGATGGCTCTTCGAGGTGACGATCGCGCCACAGCCCAGGCACTCGTACACCGACGGCGATTCCGGATCGTTCGCGTTTTCCAGGTCTTGTCCGTGGGGCATACTAGCACGTTGTAGCCCCAAACATATACATTAATCGTTGAGGAAATGCAATGGCCGCCAGCAGGACACACCTGACGTTGACGAGCGGGGGAGCGCAAGAGCGCCCGGAGCCACGCTAGTACCGCTCGGGGTCGATCGAGCCAACGTACCGGCGCGTGGCGGCGTACGACACGACAGCGAGCACCGAGAGCCCGAGGACCGTCGCGGTGGTGGCGGTCGTCTGGCTCCCGACGGCGAGCTTGGCGGCGACGGTCGCGGGGTGTTCCGGCAGGAGCGCGGCCGCGCCGAACAGCCCCAGCGCGATAATCGAGTACAGCAGCTGGGCCTGCCGGCGCTGGCCGAGCGTCAGCCCGAGCACCGCCCCGAGCACGACGACCAGCAGCGCGACCGCCGAGACCAGCACGACGAGCGGGAGGGCGTTTTCGATGGCGATCCCGTTGACGGCCAACAGCGCGATCCACAGCAGCGCCTGCAGCGGGGCCAGTATCGCCATTCCGAGCGCCTTCCCGTCGAAGATGTCCGTCAGCGAGACCGGTGCGACCCGGAGCAACTCCAGCGTCCCGCGTTCGATCTCCTCGGTCAGTACGTCCACGGTGACCGATCCGCTGATGAACGGCGGCAGGAACAACAACAGCGGGACGAGCACCGTGTACGTGAACCCGAAGTACGAGCTAGCGTCCGCCTCGGGCGGAAGCGGGACGGGATCGGTTTCCAGGTAGGCTGCCCGGGCCGTGCGTTCGTTGCGTTCGAGCGCTTCGAGCACGTCCCTGGCTTTGACGACCGCGAGCGTCGACTGGATACTCCCGTCTGGAACCGTCGCTGTCACTGCGATCCGCTCTCCAGAGGCATCAGCAGCGAGGACGCCGACTACCTCCCCACGCTGGAAGGCGTCCATCGCGGCCGCTTGTGTCGGGTACTGTTCGATCTCGACGCCGGCCTCCCGTGCCGCTTCGTCGAGTTCGTCGCGGGTGTCACCGGAGACACCGAAGGTGAGTTCGCCGGACTCGACGCTGCCGGGATCGTACAGCGAGGTGAGCCCAACGACCAGAAACGACGAGAACGCGGCGATGAAGACCTGGATCGCCAGCGCGAGAACGATCGTCTTCTCCCGGGAGAGACTCGCGATATCGCGTCGCGCGATGGCGATCCGAACGTCGTCAAACAACGAGCATCACCACCGAGAAGTTGTAGACGAAGTGAATCGCGATCGCGGCCGTGAGCCCGATAGCGTAGCCCTGTCGGCCGGATCGCATCCCGACTGCGGAGGTCGCCGCCGTGACGACGTGCAGTGCCAGCGGCGCGAGCAACAACAGCAGGCCAACCGCCGGGCCGATGCCGGCTGTCGGACCGGCCGAGACGACCGCCGCCTGCTGGACCTCTGGCAACCCGCCAAGCAACTGAACGAGCAGTAGTCCCTTCTCGGCAACGAAAAATCCGAAGCCAGCGATCGCCCCGACGGCAAGCGCCGAGCGGAGCGAGCGGTCATAGCGGTTGTGGACGAATCCCGCATATATCGGCAGGCTCTTGGCGAGTTCCTCGATCACGACGATCGAGAGCAGGATCAGCCCGAGCCAGATCGGCCGGGGCAACCCCATCGAGATCGGGTAGACCGCGGCGACGGCGACCAGCTCCGAGAGGATGACCAGCGGCATGAGCAAGATCACGACGAGTGCGACGCTGCGCCGGCGGTGAATCCGGCCGGCGAGCGAATCGAGCACCTTCAGCGGGATCGGCCGCTGGGTGAACATGTCCTCCTCGCGGTACAGCCCCGCGCCGAGCACGAAGAACAATCCCGCAGTGAACAGCGGTGGCAGCGTCGAGAGCAACAGCGATAGCGGCTCGATCCCGACGCCCTGGATGTCGCGGACGACGATTGTCAGCGGCGAGATGAGCGCGATCGGCGTCACGTCGGTGAAGATCGCCGGGACGAACGCGTAGGTCGTCAGCCCGACCGTGATCGAGACGGTGACGAAGGTGAGTTCCTTGAACGAGCGGGCGAACATCGCACCGAGGAACGTCGCGGAGAGAAAGAGCAGGATGAGCGGCACGACCGCGGCCAGCGCGTACAGTCCGCTGCCGGAATCGGGCTGCAGGTAGAGAACGGCGCCCGCGATCAGCCCCTCGAACAGCAACGCACCGAGGAAGTACGGCAGGGTCTTGCCGGCGATGATGTCCCCGCGAGAAACCGGTGCCACCAGCATGAGTTCACCCCGCCGGTTGAGCCGTTCGCTGAGCATCGTCGATCCGTACGCCTGGATGACGAAGTTCAGCGGGACGACGAACAGGAACGCCAGGATCAGCGACTGGAAGGGAAACGGCGGCGAGATGTCCGACGGCGTGCCCGTCATCGCATCGCTACCCGTGAGACCGCGGGCGATACCGCCGATGTCCCCTCCCGAACCGTCGCCCGTGGATCCGTCATCGGCCGTGCCGTCGGAGCCGTCGCCGTCAGTCGCTCCATCGGAACCATCGCCGTTCGCTCCGTCGGACCCGCCACCACTGCTCCGCCCATCGGACCCGTTTCCGCCATCGTCGGGCGTTGTACTGTCGGGAGATGTGCCATCGTCGACTGTCCCGCCGTCGAGCGTTTCAGTCTCGGCGGTCGTCGTGAGATTCCGTTCGGCGTATTCGAGCGTCACCGTGACCGGGAACGCGGCCGACTGGTTGGATTCCCCGGCCATGACACGGTCGTTATACGAGTCGACGCTACTGCGCAACTCCGCCAGGGCCGCCTGTCCCTTCTGTGAGTTGCTGGCGACCACCTGTGTGCCGCGAATCCGCAGGTCGATCTCGGAACCGAGTTCCGCATCAGGATCCTGAACCGCGAACGTCGAGTCGCTCGCGACGACCGGGTACAGCGGACTCTCTTCGTCGACGCCGACGCGGTAGAAGCCTTCATCAAGCGTGACACCGCCCTGCGCGACGACGAGCGGTGCAGCCGCACCTAGCACGAGCAACGTCACGGCGACGACGGCGGCAGTCTTGCGGTCGATCCCGCCGGCGTTTTTCGTCACCTCCCAGCGGGCGATCCGCAGGATCTTGCGCGGTCGCACGGTCAGACCTCCGGACTCGAATCGGCCGCAGGCGTGCTTGACTGTGTGCGACTGTCACGACCGTCAGCGACATTAAGAAAGACTTCCTCCAGGCTGGATTCTTCGGTCCGGATGTCGATGATCGAGCCGCCGGCCTCCTGGGCGGCCTCCCGGGTGGTCTCGACCTCGGCCATCGTCTCGACGGTTCGGACGTATCGGCCGTTCGTCGCGACGCTGTCGGGGACTTCGACGGTCGTGTGGACGTGATAGACCGTCTCGCCGTATTCGGCCTGCAGTTCCTCGAGGCCGCCGCGGGCGACGATCGCCCCGTCGTTCATGATCGCCACGCGGTCGCAGATCGACTCGACGTGAAAGAGGTTGTGCGCGCTGAAGACGATCGTCTTGCCCTCCGCGGCGAGCTGGCTGGTGAATTCGATGATGTAGTTCGTCGTCAGCGGGTCCAGCCCGCTGGCCGGTTCGTCGTAGATCAACACGTCCGGGTCGTTGATCAGTGACCGGGCGATCGCGACCTTCCGTTTCATCCCCTTGGACATGTCCCCGATCTGGCGATCGCGGTGTTGCAAGTCGAGTTCGTCCAGCGTCTCGCGGATGCGCCGTTCGGCGACATCGTCGGGGACGTCGTACAGATCGGCGAAGAAGTGTAGATACGTCCGGGGAGTCATCTCCTCGTAGAGCGGCGATTCCTCGGGGAGAAAGCCGAGCTGGTGGCGCATCTCGCTTTCGCCGGCCTCGTAGCCGGCGACCGAGACGCTGCCGCTCGTGGGTTCGATCAGCCCGGCGATCATCTTCAGCGTCGTCGTCTTGCCGGCCCCGTTCGGGCCGATGATGCCGAACACCTCCCCGGAATCGACCGAAAACGTGCTCCCTTCGACGGCCGAGAAGCCGCCGTACTCTTTGCGGAGGTCGCGGGCCTCGATCATTCGTCTATCCGTATTGGCTGGTCGCACGTATAGGTTACACCCCGAGTATCGGTCACGAAAACGGACTCGCGGAGCCACCAGTCGACGGGATCAGGTCCGACCGACGTCCGAGATCACGATCCGCGTCCCGCCCGACGACGATGCCTCGGCCGCGACCGACCAGCCGTGAGCGTCGGCGATCCACTCGACGATCGCCAGCCCGAAGCCGGTCCGGTCGGTGTCGGTCGTGTATCCCGCCTCGAAGACGCGGTCGCGCTCGCTCGCCTCGATTCCGGGTCCGTCGTCGACGACAGCGAAGCCGTCCTCGGTCGGTCGAACCCGGACCGAATCACAGTCGGTGTGGACCGCGACGTTCTCGAAACACTCGACGAGAGCGCCTTCGAGTCGATCGCGGTCGGCCTCGATCGTCGGCAGACCCGCCTCGGTAGTCACCGTCAGATCGGTGGTCTCCGCGGCCTCGCGGGCGGTCGACTCGACGTCGACGACGGCGGGTTCCCGGACCGGCAACCCGGCTCTGGCGAGGTCGCGCATCTCCTCCAAGAGGGTTTCCATCTTGTCGATCGACCGTTCGAGGGCATCGAAGTGCGTCTCGTCGCCGGTCTCGCGGGCGAGATCCAGTCGGCCAGACAGGACGTTCAGCGGGTTGCGCAGATCGTGGGAGACGATGCTGGCGAACTCGTCGAGCCGTTCCGCGCTGCGATACCGATCAGTCACGTCCCGGATCGAGCCGATCTCGGCGGGCTCGCCGTCGTAGGTGGTCGACCGGACGCTGAGCGACGCCTCACGCGTCTCGCCGTCGGCGGTGACGATCCGCGCCTCGTACTGCTGTGGAGGGGCTTCCCCGGACTGTCGTCGCCGGCTGATCTCCCGGACCCGGTCACGGTCGTCCGGATGAATGAGTTCGAACACGTCCATACCGATCAGCGTGTCTTCCTCGTAGCCAGTGATCGCACAGAACCGCTCGTTGACGAACTCGAACGTGCCGTCTCGGTAGATGAAAATCCCGTCGTGACTCTGCTCGACGACGGTCCGATAGCGCTGTTGACTTTCCTGCAGCGCCGCCTCCGTGCGCGTGTGCTCGACTGCGTTGGTGATCGTGTTCGCGAGGACGGCGTACTGGTCGGTGCCGGTCTCCTTTTGCATATACTCGGTAACACCCGCCGAGATGGCCTCGCTGGCGATCTCCTCGCTCCCGTGGCTGGTATAGAGAACGAAGGGCATCTCCGGGTGGCGCTCGCGGACGCGTTCGAGGAAGTCGAGCCCGTCGATCCCGGCCGGGCGATGGTCGCTGAGGACACAGTCGACCGAAGTCCGATCGAGTCGATCCAGCGCGGCTTGTGGATCGGTCTCTCCCTCGACGGCCAGTGCCTCGTTCTCGGATTCGAGATGCTCGGCGACGACCTCCAGGAAATCGGGATCGCTGTCGACGTGGACCACGCGGATCGGCTCGGAATCCGTCATTGTTCCAACGTTGTGTGCTCGCTAGTATCAAAGTTCGTGTCGCGATCGCCTCGCTTCGGATCCGTCCCACGGCGGGTACGTCCGAAACATGACGACGGCAGCCAGACAGAGCCGCAGTGGCGCTAGCTGTCCGGAAACGACTAGAGGAGGTCCGCGACGTGATCGGCGACATCTTCGGGCGTGTCACCGACCGGCACACCGTTCGCTTCCAGGGCGGCGATCTTCGACTCGGCCGTACCGGTACCGCTGCCGGAGACGATCGCGCCGGCGTGGCCCATGCGCTTGCCCGGCGGCGCGGTGCGGCCGGCGATGAACCCCACGACGGGCGTGTCCATCCGCTCGCCGATGTAGCGGGCGGCCTCCTCCTCGTCTTCGCCGCCGATCTCCCCGCACATGACGACGGCCTCCGTCTCGGGATCGGCCTCGAACAGTTCCAGAGCGTCGACGAAGTCCGTCCCGATGATGGGATCGCCGCCGATGCCAATAGCGGTCGTCTGGCCGATCCCGCGCTGGGTGAGGTTGTCCACGACCTGGTAGGTCAGCGTTCCCGACCGCGAGACCAGTCCGACGTTGCCATCGCTGAAGATGTCCCCCGGCAGGATGCCGAGTTTGGCCTCGCCCGGGGTGATCACGCCGGGGCAGTTCGGCCCGACGAGGTGAGTGTCCGTCTCCGCGAGTTTGCGATAGACGCGGCTCATGTCCTGCGTCGGGATTCCCTCGGTGATCGCGACGACGAGATCGAGGCCGTCGGCGTCCAGCGCCTCGAAGATCGCGTCCGCCGCGAACGCCGGCGGGACGAACACGACCGAGGCGTCGGCGTCTTCCTCGCGGACCGCGCCCTGGACCGTATCGTAGACCGGGACGCCCGCGACTGCCTGGCCACCCTTGCCCGGGACCGCACCGGCGACGACGTTCGTGCCGTATTCGAGCATCTGTTCGGCGTGGAACTTCCCCTCTCCGCCGGTAATTCCCTGTACCACGACGCGCGTGTCTTCGTCGACGAGAACACTCATGCGTTGACCTCCTGTGCGTATTCGACCGCACGTTTGACCGCGTCCTCCAGGGTATCCTCGACCGTGACGAGATCCTCGTTGAGGATCGCCATCCCCTCCTCGGCGTTCGTCCCCGCCAGCCGGACGACGACCTCCTTGGGGATCTCGTCGAACTGCTCTAGGGCCTGGTTGATGCCGTTCGCGACCTCGTCGCCGCGGGTGATCCCCCCGAAGATGTTGAACACCACCGAATCGACGTTCTCGTCGGAGAAGACCATGTCCAGAGCGTTGGCGATCCGCTGGGCCTTCGCGCCGCCGCCCACGTCCAGGAAGTTCGCGGGCGACCCGCCGTAGTGATCGACGAGATCCAGCGTCGTCATCACCAGCCCCGCACCGTTACCGATGATACCGACGTTGCCCGACAGGCGAACGTAATCGAAGCCGTACTCGTCGGCCTTGGCCTCGAGTGCGTCGCCCTCGCTGGCGGCTTCTTCCATCGCCGCGAGTTCCGGCTGGCGAAAGAGCGCGTCGTCGTCGACGTTGAACACGGCGTCGGCGGCGATGACGCCCCGCTCCGCCCGCACGTCGTCGCCCGCACTGCCCGCGGCGTCACGCTCCGCGCTCGTTATCATCAGCGGGTTGATCTCGGCGTCCGATCCGTCCCTCTCGTCCCAGAGCTGGTAGAGTGTCTGCAGGATAGAAGCGACGTCGCCCGCAACGTCGCGGTCGACCCCGGCCTCGTAGACGGCCTTCCGGGCCTGGAAGGGGTGCATCCCGAAGGCGGGATCGACGTGCTCGCGTGCGATGGCGTCCGGGTCCTCGTGGGCGACCTCCTCGATATTGACGCCGCCTCTCGTCGAGACCATCGCGACGGGACGGCCCTCGCCGCGGTCCATCGTCACGCCGACGTACAGTTCGTCGACGAAATCGACGGCCTCTTCGACGAGAACGCGGCTGACGCGATACCCCTTCAGATCCATCCCGAGGATCGACTCGGCGGCCGCACGGGCCTCCGACTCGGACTCGGCGAGTTTGATCCCGCCGGCCTTGCCGCGGCCCCCGACGTGTACCTGCGCCTTGATCGCGACCGGATAGCCGATCGACTCGGCCGCATCGACGGCCGCTTCGACGGTCTCGGCCAGTTGCGCGTCCGGTGTCGGGATCCCGGCATCGGCGAAGACCTCCTTGGCCTGATATTCGTGCAATCGCATATCACTCTCACAGGGGAGTGGCGCGCGCTTAAATCCCGGCCCTGCTGCAGGTGTGGCCGGCAGATGTGTTGTCCCCACGTGCCGTCGGCCTCCACTGGATCGATCCACAGGAGCCAACCCATCCGCCCCCGTAGGCCTGTATATGGACGATCCGATAGAGTCACTGGCCGGCGCGATCGCCGACGCGGAGCGGGTCGTCGCGCTGACCGGCGCGGGCGTCTCGACCGCGTCGGGCATCCCCTCGTTTCGCGGGGAGGGCGGCATCTGGGAGCAATTCGACCAGCGTGACTTCCACTACCGGCGATTCAACGCCGATCCCGGGGGGTTCTGGCGCGATCGGCTCGACCTCCGGGACGCCTTCTACGGGGACAGCGAGGTCGAACCGAACGGCGCCCATCACGCGCTGGCCGAACTGGAGCGAGAGGGGTACCTTGAGGCCGTCGTCACACAGAACGTCGACGGCCTGCACGCGGCCGCCGGTTCGGAGACGGTCGTCGAACTGCACGGGACGAACCGCGAGGCCGAATGCGTCGAGTGCGGCCGCAGACTCCCGGCCGAGACGGCGTTCGAGCGGGCCGCCGAGGGCGAACTGCCGCCCCGGTGTGAGGGGTGTGGCGGCGTGCTGAAGCCGGCTGTCGTGCTGTTCGGCGAGTCGATGCCCGACGAGCCGACGATCCGGGCGCACGAGCTGGCCGGGCGGAGCGATCTCTTTCTGGCGGTCGGCTCGTCGCTACAGGTCCAGCCTGCGGCAGGACTCCCGGCTCGCGCCCAGCGGTCAGGTGCGACGCTCGCGGTCGTCAACCTCGAAGCGACGCCGCTCAGCGACCGGGCCGACTACGATCTTCGAGCGGACGTGACCGAGCTGCTGCCGGCGCTGGTCGAGGCGCTGGAATAAGCGGCGGAGGAAACCATCCCTACAACTCGACGCCGCCGGGGATGAGGCTGTGCTCGCGGTCGAGGTTGCCGTCGCCGTCGTAGACTAAGAGCGCCTCCTTCTCGAAGACGACGGGGTCGCCGTCACCGGGCTCGATCCGGAGCTGGTAGCGACGGTCGCCCTCCTCACGGCGGCTGGTCGCGTCGACGAGCGAGTGCAGGTCGGACGACGCCAGGGGAGCCTCGAAGGCGAACTCGCCGGTGAGCCGGTGGGCCACGCCGAGGACACCGGGATCGTCCGCCGGTGTCCGTCGATAGGAGACGTCGATATCGGACGCGTCCGGCGACTGTCCATCCTCGGCTAATCGCTCCCGAAGTACGTCGGTCGTCCCCGCAAAGGAGACGGTCAGCCGGGGCAGTTCGTCGGTATCGACGTGGGTCGTGAACTCTTCGCGCCGCATTGACTCGTTTCGAGGTACGGCACGAATCGGGAAGAACGTAACGCCACCGGCGAACGACATCTTTACGCTCCCGGACTATGGTCACTCTTACAATGGCCTGGGTCCGCTCGGAGTACGCCAGCGAGTTCGCGGTCCTCTCGGCGTGGCTCGCGATGGTGTTGCCCTGGAATATCGCCTACCAGCCGGCCGCGGCACTGGACAGCACCGTCGTCTTCGTGCGGCTGTCAGTGATCGAGCTCCAGGTCCGGATTCCGGTGATTATCCAGGCAGGCAGCCAGCTCGTCTCGGCGGAGAACGCTCTCGCGGCCCAGTATCCGGGGACGCAACTCGCGTCCGGGCTGTTCGTCGCCACCCCAATCGGAGCGGTCGGCCACTACGACGGGTGGATGGGAGCGGGCAGCATCGCCTGGGCGCTGGCCGCGGTCGTGTTGGCAGGAGCGTTCGCGTACAGCCTCGCGCTCTATCGCGACGAGGATGGCGTCACCGCCCGCAGCCCTGCCTCGCCGGCCAGCGTGATCGGGTGGCTGCTGGCGGCCGCGACCACCACGACGGGAGTCGCAACAGCGTTGTACTTCCTCGACTGGGACCTCGGCGGCGTGCCGGTCCCGATCGGGACCGTCATCATGGGCGCGCTCGCGGTCGCGTTGCTCCGCGCGGAGCGACGGTGAGGACACCCCGCCGCGCACGTTTCGAGGAGCGATAGTCGGGGTGTCGAATTTAAGTACGTGGGACCTAAATCCACGGCAAGAAGCGCCACGGTGGCGACGTTCCCGAGTTATGGCAGATTCCGAACGCGAACCGGCCGGCGAGTCAGACGGGTTGTTGAGCGGCGCGAAGGCGCGGCTGGTCCGCTCGATGCGGGTCATCACGGGCTCGTCGATCGACGTCGAGGATTACGATCCCGTCAAACACGACCCGCTGGTGACGTTCGACGGGCTCGCGGGAATGGACGAGATCGAACGCTACTGGCTCAACGCCCCCTACGCGTTCGTCTCGATCAACCACGATCCAGAGGAGAACGAACACCGGTATCACGTCGTCGAGCCGACCCTGGACGAACTCGAAACTGATCTGCTCGAACGGCTGTTCGAAGACATCCGGACGCCCCTTCTGTATCGCGAGAACATCGAGGACGACCCCGAGACGGCACTGCTGGAGGAGCTAGAGGCGCGCCTGGAGGAATACGGCGTCGTGATCGAGCCGGAGTCGTTCTACCGGCTGTTCTATTATCTCTACCGGCAGTTCCAGGGCTACGGCAAGATCGACCCGCTGATGCACGACCCGGACATCGAGGACATCTCCTGTGACGGCGTCGGGCTGCCGATCTTCGCGTATCACGAGGCGTACACCGACATCGAGACGAACGTCACCTTCGGCGAGCAGGAACTTCGGAACTTCGTGATCCAGCTCGCCCAGCGGTCGGGACGGCACATCTCCGTCTCGGATCCCGTCGTCTCGACGACGCTACCGGACGGCTCGCGGATCGAACTCGCCCTGGGCGAGGAAGTCACGCCACGTGGGTCGGCCTTCACCATCCGAAAGTACGCCGAGGAGCCGTTCACGCCGGTCGATCTGCTGGAGTTCGGGACGGTCGATCTGGACATGCTCGCCTTCCTGTGGCTGGCCATCGAGTCCAACAAGTCGCTGATCTTCGCGGGCGGGACTGCCGCGGGCAAGACAACGAGTATGAACGCCGTCTCGATGTTCGTCCCGCCGCGATCGAAGGTGCTGACGATCGAGGACACCCGGGAGCTGTCGCTGTATCACGACAACTGGCTCTCTTCGGTGACCCGCGAGCGATTCGACGAGGACGACATCACGATGTACGACCTGCTGCGGTCGGCGCTGCGCCATCGACCGGAGTACATCGTCGTCGGCGAGGTCCGCGGCCAGGAGGCGGTGACGCTGTTCCAGGCGATGAACACCGGCCACACGACCTACTCGACGATGCACGCCGACTCCGTCCAGACGGTGATCAACCGGCTGGAGAACGAGCCGATCAACGTCCCGCGGCCGATGGTCGCCAGTCTCGACCTGCTCTGTGTACAGGTGTTGACCCGCCACGAGGACAAGCGCGTCCGACGGATCAAGACCCTCGCGGAGATCGAGGGGATCGACCAGCGGACCGGCGAACTGGACTACTCGAACACCTTCGCCTGGAACGCCGAGGAGGACGCCTTCCGCCAGCGCAACTCCGATCTGCTCGAGGAGATCCAGGCGGATCGGGGCTGGACTCGTTCGGAGTTGCTGAGCGAACTCAAAGACAGGAAGGCAGTCCTCTCGTATCTCTGGGAGGAGGGCATCACCGACTACCGGCGGTTCACCTCGTGGGTCAACCGGTATTACGCCGACAAGGATCGCGTCATGGAGACAGTCGAAGCGAGCGACGTGGTCACGACGACAGAGTGATATGGAGCCGATCCAGTTTCTCCCGCTCGGGATCGCCGCGGTCCTCGTGGGGCTTCTCTCGCTCGTGACCGTCAGTTCGTGGGCGAGCGGCTTCGTCTCCCGGATATCGCGGCTCGCGTTCGACCGGTTCGTCGTCGACTCGACGGCGCGCAAGCGGTCGCTGGAGGCCGCACACGTCGATCAGACATACCGCATCTACACGACGCGGACGTACCTGTACACCGTCGTCGCCGGGATAGCGGGCGGAACGCTGGGCGTCTATCTCGTCGCCGGCACACTCGCGGTGCTGCCGGCGGTGGCGGCCACGCTGGCACAGTTGCCCTCCGTGATGGGCGAGGCGTTCGGCGACCCGAACCTGGAGATCGTGCTCTCGCCGACCGCACGGAGCCTGCTGTACGTCGGCGGCGGGGTCGCCGTCGGCTCGCTCGCGGCGACGCTCGCGTACGTCTTCCGCTGGCAGATCCCACAGAGCAACGCCGAGGTCCGCCGACGCGGGATCAACGAGGCGCTGCCGCGGACAGTCGCGTTCATGTACGCCCTCTCCCGCGGCGGGACGACGTTTCCGACGGTGATGCGCACGCTCGGAGAGAACCAGGGGATCTACGGGGACGCGGCCGCGGAGGTCAACGTCGGCGTCCGGCAGATGGACCTGTTCAACACGGACGTGATCTCGGCGATCCGGCGGATCGCCTACCGGACGCCCAGCGAGAAGTGGAAGACCTTCTCCGAGAACCTCGCGAGCGTCCTCCAGAGCGGCCGGAGCCTGCCTCGCTTCCTGCAGTCAGAGTACGAACGCTACCAGGAAGAGGCAGAAGAGCGCCAAGAGGAGATCCTGGAGTTGCTGGCGACGATCGCCGAGGCGTACGTGACGGTGCTGGTCGCGGGGATGCTCTTTCTGGTGACGATCCTGCTCGTGTTCGGGCTCACGACGACGGACACGCTACTGTTCATCAAGATGATCGGATACCTGATCATCCCGCTGGCCAACGCCGGGTTCATGGTCTTCCTGATGCAGAAACTCGAACAGCTCGGCATCGCCCGCGAGAGCGGCGTCTCCCAGCTCGCGGCGGACGACGAGAGCACGAGTACCCCGGACACCGCGAGTCGGTCCCGGAGCAAGACCGTCCCCGAGACGCCGACAGCGAGCGCTGACGGAGGAGTGAGTCCGACGGTTCGGTCGAATCTGGCACAACTGCGCCTCTACGACCGCGCCAGTCGCCTCAAGGGGGTGTTCGGATCGCCGCTGCAGACAATTATGTGGCATCCGACGCGGTTGCTGTATCTGACTATCCCGATCGCGCTGGTCTGGATCGGACTCCGGGTGCCCGCCGCGCTGGCCGGAGACGGGATCAGCGTGCGGGTGCTCGACGATATCCTCATCCAGGCCGGGCTGTTCGTCCTCGGGACCTTCGCCGTCGTCCGCGAGCTGTACAAGCGGCGCATCGACCGGATCGAGGCGGCGACGCCCGATCTGCTCGAACGGCTCGCGAGCCTCAACGAGGCCGGAATGTCCGTCGTCGAGAGCCTCGATCGGGTCAGAGACAGCGACCTAGACGCACTCGGCGACGAGGTTGACCGGATCTGGAGCGACGTGGAGATGGGCGCGAACGTGCAGGCCGCGCTGGTCAGGTTCGGGCGGCGCGTCCGGACGACCTCGATCGCACGGGTCGTGACGCTGCTGACCAACGCAATGCACGCCAGTGGCAAGCTCGGACCGGTGCTGCGGATCGCCGCCGACCAGTCCCGGTCGGACCTGCGGATGCGACGCCAGCGCCGCCAGCAGATGTTTACCTATCTGGTCGTCATCTACATCTCGTTTTTCGTCTTTCTCGTGATCATCATCGCCGTCCAGGAGGTGCTGATCCCCGCGCTGCCCGAATCGATCCAGACGCCCGAGGGCCCCAACCGGCTGGGAGTCAACGCCGAGCAGTTCGCCCGCCTCGGTGAGGTCGACAAGGCCGCCTACGCGCTGGTCTTCTTCCACACGGCACTGGTCCAGGCCCTGTTCTCGGGGTTCATCGCCGGGCAACTCGGCGAGGGGACGCTCAAAGACGGCGCCAAACACGCGGCGGGGATGCTCGCCATCGCGTACGTGGCCCTCCTGCTCCTGTCGTCGCCGGTCGCGTCGATCAACTTCGGGACCCAGCCCGTGACGGACGGCGAGCAGATGACCGTCGAGTCGGTCTCGATGTCCGACGGCGGGTTCGTTGTCGTCCACATCGACGACCGGGATGGCGACGTGATCGGCCGAACGGAGTACCTGCCGCCGGGAACCCACCGCAACGTCGTCGTCACGCTCGATAACCCACCCGATCGGAGTGAACTCGATATCGTCGCCGTCCCCCATCTGGACACGAACGACAACCGCCAGTTCGACTACGCGGGCAACGAAACTGACCGGCCGTACCCGGCAGGCAGCTACCAGGTGGCCGTGGAGGCGACGGTTACCCACAACCGGACCGACACGAGCGGTACGACAGAAGCGCTCATCCCAGTCGGAGCCACCGGCTGATCCGCGTGCCGTGACAGGACGACAGTATTAGGGTCGCGAGCGGGCAACCGTTGGGCGATGGACTTCGCCGCGTTCGCCGATCGGGCACACGAGATCGAGGCCGCGAGCGCCGACACCGAAATAACCGAGCGGGTCAGCAACCTGCTCGCAGTGGCCGGGTCGGACCTCCCGAGTATCGTCCGTTTTCTACAGGGACGGGTGTTCCCCGCGCACGACTCCCGGACGCTGGACATCGGACCCGCGCTATGTTACGAGGCGATCGCCCGTGCGGCCGGGCACAACGTCACCGCGGCGGACGTGGAAGCCCGGCTCGCCGACCGCGGTGAGATCGGCACCGTCGCCGCCAGTTACGACCTCGGCGGACAGCAGGGGCTGGGCGCGTTCACCGGCGGTGACGACGACGGGCTGACCGTCGCCGAAGTGGACGGCGACCTCCGTGAGCTGGCCGCGGCCGAAGGTGCCGGCAGCCAGGACACGAAGACGGACCTGCTCTTCGGGCTGTTCAACCGTTCGAACGCGACGGAAGCGCGGTATCTCGCCCGGCTCGTCCTCGGGGAGATGCGGATCGGCGTCGGGGGCGGGACGGTCAGAGACGCCATCGCCGGAGCGTTCGACGCACCGATCGAGGCGGTCGAGCGCGCGCTGCAGGTCACCAACGATTATGGGCTCGTCGCGGCGGTCGCACGCGAGGACGGCGAAGACGGCCTCGAAGAGTTACACCTCGAGATCGGGCGACCGGTCCAGGCGATGCTCGCCCAGACCGGGACGGTCACCGGCGCACTCGAAGACTGGGGGCAAGCCGCGGTCGAAGTCAAGTACGACGGCGCGCGGGTACAGGTCCATTACGACGGCGATCGGGCGCGGCTGTTCTCGCGGAACATGGAGGAGGTGACCGACGCCCTGCCGGAGGTCGTCGCCTTCGTCGAGTGCGAACTGGACGCGCCGGCGATCCTCGACGGGGAAGTCGTCGCGATCGACGAGGACGGCGAGATGCTTCCATTCCAGGACGTATTGCGGCGCTTTCGCCGGAAACACGACGTCGCGAAGGCCCGCGAGAACGTGGAAGTACGCCTGCGGGCGTTCGACTGTCTGCACGCGGACGGGGAAGACCTGCTGGACGCCGCGCTCGAAGCGCGTCGCGAGCGCCTCGAACGGCTGCTTTCGACGGGCGTCTCGGAGTGGTGGCTCGCCGAGGACGGCGAGGCGATCGCCGAGATCGAGGCCGAGACGCTGGAGGCGGGCCACGAGGGGATCATGCTCAAGGATCCCGAGTCGGCGTACACACCGGGTCGGCGCGGTAAACACTGGCGCAAGCGCAAGCCCGACGTAGAGACGCTGGATCTGGTCGTCACAGGTGCGGAGTGGGGCGAGGGGCGGCGCGCCGAACTGCTCGGGACGTTCGAGGTCTCGGCGCGCACGCCGGACGGCTACGCGCCGGTCGGCAACGTCGCGACCGGCATCACCGACGAGCAACTCCAGTCGCTGACCGAGCGCCTCGAGTCGCACGTCCGCAGCGAGGACGGCGTCGCGGTCGATCTCGACCCGGCGGTCGTCTTCGAGGTCGGCTACGAGGAGTTGCAGACATCCAGCACCTACGAATCAGGCTACGCACTGCGGTTCCCCCGGTTTCTGGGCGTCCGCGAGGACAAGACACCCGAGGACGGAGACACCCTCGAACGAGTCGAACGGCTGGCCGCCGAGCAGTAGCGTGTCGGGGCGGCTCCGGCGCGGGACTTTTGCCGATTCCGCCTGATCTGGACAATATGACAGTCACGTACGACGGACTCACGATCGAGTGGCTCGGATACGCGACGGTGCGGCTCGAAGCGGCCGACGGCACGGTCGTCTACCTCGATCCGGGCCGCTACGGCGTGCTCACCGGCGAGTGGGAGCCGGACACGCCCGGCGTGGCCCACCCGCCGAGTCGGGACTACCGGCCGGAAGACGGCGACGTCGTCTGTGTCACGCACGCCCACCACTACGATCCGGACGGGATCGATCGGGTCGCAAGCGAGGACGCGACGGTCGTCGCCTTCGAGGGAATGGATCTCCAGGGGTCGCGACGCGATCTTCCGCGACTGGCCAATCTCGACTACGAGCTGCGGGCCGTCGACGACGAATCCGACCTCGTCGTCGCGGGCGTCGCGATCTGGACGCTGCCGGCGTACAACGAACCGAACGGACCACACACCCGCCCCGACGGCTCGCCGTACCACCCGGAGGGGCGTGGCTGTGGCTACCTGCTCGCGATCGACGGAACGCGGGTCTGCTGGCCCGGCGACACGGACGTGCTCGACGGCCACGCCGCGCTTGCTGTGGACGTCTTCCTGCCGCCGATCGGCGGGGCGTTCACGATGGATCGGACGGAAGCTGCGGCGCTCGCGAACGAACTGAAGCCGGAGCTTGTCGTCCCGATCCACTACAATACCTTCGAAGCGCTGGAGACCGACGCCGAGGCGTTCGCCGCGGCGGTGGACGACGAAATAGCGGTGACGCTGGACAGCTAGAACAGCCCATCGACGTCGGCCTCGCGACTCCGGCGGCGATCGACGTGTTCGCCGAGCCGCTGAGCGATGATGTCCCGGTGGTCGACATCCGAGTCTCCCTCACCGGTGCCCTGTGACTCCCGGACGAAATCCAACACGAGCGACACGAACGGACTCGTCTGATTGCCGTCCTCGAGATCGCGACGGGCGTACTCGACGCCGCGTTCGAAGACCCCCTCGTCGTACTCGAGGTCTTCGGCCAGTACCGTCGCGGCGACGCCGGTCGCCTCGAAGTCGAGGTCGTCGAGGCCGACCGGGCGGCCGTCGTGTTCGACCTGCGGCGGCGGTGCGGAGCCGACGCGTTCGGGGTCGCGTTCGAGCGCCCGGAGGTGATACCTGACAGTGGAGAGATCCACGCCGCAATATCGATCGCCCAGGCCGTCGAGATACTCCTGGGACGTATCGGCGAGTTTGCGCGCGCCGAGCCAGTTGTCGTTGGTCGTGTGATAGACCGCCGCAGTGAACTGGATCAGCCCCTGCAGGAAGTCCTTGTCCGGGCCTTCTGACAGCCCCATCCAGTACTCTTCCCAGGCGTCGTGGGCGGCGTGATAGTAGCCCGCGTTGTAGATCGCGATGCCCGCCCGGAGGTGTGCGTCCATACGCCGAGTTCGATGTCGACGCCAATGGGGCTTTCGTGGACCGGTCGCGGTTTTGTGGCAGACGCTTGGAAGAGAATTTAAACTCGTCGAGAAACACCCGCTTCGCTGCGTCTTTCTCGTCTGCTCAGATCGCCTCGCGGAGTTTCGTCGACGCGGTCGTCTCGCTGTCGCTCGTCGTCTTGTGGAATAGAAAACGTCCGGACGGAGATTTGAACTCCGGTCCCTGGCTCCGCAAGCCAAGAGGATAGTCCACTACCCTACCCGGACGCATCTACTCATACCCAGGTGGCGACTAAAGGGGTTACGGTTCGACCATCGCCACGACACAGCGTGCCAGCGACAGAGTCAAAGGACCGTTTGACGCTCCGGTACGGGTTTTTGTGTGGCCAACGAACCACGAACCATGGATAGACGGACGCTCCTGGCCAGCTTCGGGGTCACGGCGGCGATCGGCCTGGCCGGCTGTGGCGGTGCGAGCGGAGCCACTGGTCCGACGGAGACAGATACGGAATCTGCCTCGGTCGGCTCCCGATCGATCACGACGACAGAGGCGGGCTGTGGCGGGCCCGACGAAACGGCGAGCGTCTCCTTCGACACGGAGAGAACGGAGATCGCCGTCGACGGGGCGATCGGCGCCGCCAACCCCTGTCAGGAGGCGACTCTCGCGGCTGTGGACGACGCCACCGGGACGGGTACAGTGACGGTAACCGTCGGGACGAAACCGACGGGCGACGTTTGTGTGCAGTGTCTCGGACGTGTCGAGTACACGGCGACCATCGGTTTCGAGGGGACGCTTCCGGACCGTATCGTCGTCGAGCACGGCGAGGGCGACCTGGAAACCGTCGCCGACGTCCATCGCTAAGACACACTCTCGGAGCCGGTGGACGTAGCGACCGCATTCTTTAAACGCGATCCAGCCGTGATCACGGCTAGCTATGGGTGCGATCGAGGACGTCTACGCGGATCTCGAAGCCGATGTCTCCGAGGAAAAGTTCCGGGAGGCCGTCGAGGAGAAGGTCGAACAGATGGGGGGGCTCGCGGACGAGGAGACGGCCGCGATGCTGATCGCCCACGAACTCAGCGAGAACGAGGTCAACGCCATCGCCGACATCGAGACCGGCATGGACGAGGTGAAGTTCCTCGCGAAGGTGACCTCGATCGGGGAACTGCGCACGTTCGAACGCGATGGCGAGGACGAGGACGGCCACGTCATCAACGTCGAGGCCGCCGACGAGACGGGGCAGGTGCGACTGGCGTTCTGGGACGAACAGGCCGTCTCGATCGACGACGGCACGCTCGAAGCGGGGCAGGTCCTGCGGATCAAGGGCCGCCCGAAGGACGGCTACAACGGGCTGGAGGTCAGCGTCGAGAAGGCCGAACCGGACGACGACGCCGAGATTGACGTCGACCTCGACGGGCGGACCGACATCGACTCGCTGTCGATGGGCCAATCAGACGTGAACGTCCAGGGGATCGTCCTCGGGACCGAATCGATCCGCACGTTCGATCGGGACGACGGCAGCGAGGGCCGGGTCGCGAACCTCACGCTTGGCGACGAGTCCGGGCGAATCCGCGTGACGCTGTGGGACGACCGGGCCGACCGCGCCGAGCAGTTGGACGCCGGCACGCCCGTCGAGGTCGTCGACGGCTACGTCCGCGAGCGCGACGGGAGCCTCGAATTACACGTCGGCGACCGCGGCGCCGTCGAGGAGGTCGACGACAGCATCGACTTCAGTCCCGAGACGGATCCGATCGACGGCGTCGAACTCGAGCAGACGGTCGATCTGGGCGGAGTCGTCCGGTCGGTCGATCCGAAACGGACGTTCGATCGGGACGACGGCAGCGAGGGGCAGGTCCGAAACGTCCGGATCCAGGACGACACCGGGGACATCCGCGTGGCGCTGTGGGGCGAGAAAGCCGACACCGACCTGGGGCCGGGCGACGAGGTGTTCGTCGCCGACGCCGAGATCCAGGACGGCTGGCAGGACGATCTGGAGGCCTCGGCAGGATGGGGGTCGACGGTGGTCGTACTGGAGGACGGGTCCGGTGCGGGAGCGGCGAGAAACGGAGACAGCGAGAGTGCAAACAGCGAATCGTCGACTGGCCTCGACGCGTTCGCGGACGACCGCGGGGACGACGACGGAAGCGAGCCAGCGGGCGCCAGCGGTGACAACAGCGACAGCGCGGGCGGCGAGCAGATAGAAGTGACGGGGACGGTCGTCCAGACGGGCGACCCGGTGATCGTCGACGACGGCGAGGAGACGATCAGCGTCGAGACCGACGAGCGCGTCGAACTCGGCCAGCAGGTCACCGTGCGCGGCCAGCGCCGGGCCGACCGGGTCGAGGCTGAAGAACTGTTGTAAACCGATGAACCGCCGTTCGTTTCTTACAGCCGTCGGTGGGGCGGCAGTGATCGGCGGTTCGGGATGCATCGACCGAATCACGGGGCGAGAACACAGGCTCTGGTTCGTTCGCGCCAACAACGGCTGGCCGGGAAGCGCCGACGTGGAGATACAGATCGAACGTAACGGGACGGTCGTCCACGACGACAGGTACAGCCTGCCCGGTTTCGAAGTTGCCGGGAGCCGTCACGAAGGCGACGAGGCCCTCGAATGGAACGATATCAACAGCGCACTGATCTACGGCGAGTGGGACAGCGATCCGGCCGAATTCACTGTCAAAGGTCGGATGGCCGGCCGGGACAGCTGGGAACGACGGTCGTTCGACGACGTCGAAACGACGAACATCGGAGCGACGGTCGATATCGTCGGCCCGTACGACGAGGCGTCCGTTTCCGGCGTCCGCGTCCACAGATTCGATTCCGAAGGACAGGCGGAGTGGTTTCTCGACAACGTCACGTCACCGTGACAACTCGTTCGTTGTGGTGGGTTGACAATAGGACGGCTGCGTGGCACCGCTCGGCAGAGAGGGGTCGGCGACCTGCGAGGAGCGCGGACGGGAAACCCTTAAGCCCGCATCGGCCCCGACATGGCGTATGAGCGTCGAGCTACCGTTCGCCCCGGTGGATACGATCATCCGTCGCAACGCCGGGAACCTGCGCGTGAGTTCCGAGGCGACTGAAGCGCTAACTCGCCGGATACAGGAACAGGGTGCCGAGCGTGCAGTCGGGGCGGCCGAGCGCGCGACGGGGGACGGCCGAAAGACCCTGATGCCGGAGGACTTCGGCGTCGAGACCGTCCCCGACCCGGACGCTCTGGAGTTGCCGATCGCGCCCGTCGACCGGATCGCGCGGCTCGACATCAAGGACTACCGCGTGTCGATGGACGCGCGGATCGCACTGGCGTCCCTGCTCGAAGCGGAGGCCGACACCGTCGCGGCGGCCGCGGCGATGCTGGCACGTCATGCCGGACGGCGTACTGTTAAGGGAGAGGACATTGAACTATACGACGAACTCGGGCCCTACTTTGAATGAGGTTTGGCTACCGCGAGATCTGCCTCGAACACGACACCGGCGCCCGCCACCCGGAGAGTCCCGACCGCCTTCGGGCGATCCGAGAGACGCTATCGGAGTGTGACAACGTCGAATACGTCGCGCCCGACTCGGCCACCGAGTCCGACGTGTCGACCGTCCACGACGCCGACTACGTCAGCGACGTACACGAGTTCTGCGAGGAGGGAGGCGGCAACTGGGACGCCGACACCGTCGCCGTCGAGGCGACCTGGGACGCCGTGATGGCGAGCGCGGGACTGGCTCAGTGGGCCGCGAAAGCGGCGCTCGACAGTACCAGCGGCAACGAAGTGCCGTTCGCGCTCGGTCGACCACCGGGCCACCACGCCGTCGAGGACGACGCGATGGGGTTTTGCTTCATCAACAACGCCGCAGTCGCCGCCCAGCACGTCATCGATCGGGATCTGGCCGATCGCGTGGCGATCCTGGACTGGGACGTCCACCACGGTAACGGCACGCAAGACATGTTCTACGACCGCGAAGACGTGTTCTACGTGTCGTTTCACGAAGAGGGACTGTACCCCGGCACCGGCGGCATCGGCGAGACCGGCGAGGGCGACGCCGAGTTGACCACGCTGAACGCCCCGTTCCCGGCCGGCTGTGGCGACGCCGAGTACATGGCCGCACTCGAAGAAGTAGTCGGCCCGTCGCTGGAAGCGTTCGATCCCGATCTGTTGTTGGTCAGTGCCGGGTTCGACGCCCACGAGCACGACCCGATCTCCCGCATGGTCGTCACCACAGACGGGTACGGGCTGATGACGGACTTCCTGTGGGAGCTGACCGAGCAGATCGATGCAGGCCTGGGGTTCGTCCTCGAAGGGGGCTACGGACTGGAGACACTCTCGGACGGCGTCAAGATGGTCCACGAGGTGTTCGACGGTCACGAACCACCCACACGTGAGTGGTCGGTCAACGACAACGGGCGCTCGGTCATCGCGAACCTCAAAGAGCAGGGATTCCCGTCGATCGATTCTGACGACGACTGATTCGAGGGTGGTCAGGGTGCCGGATCAAGATACTGCGCCAGCTCGGTGCCGAATCGTTCGGCCAGCACCGCGACATCCGAGCCGACGCGGACGGTATACGACTCCCGGAGCTGGCGCTCGATCGTCGTGCCGAGACCCACGTCGAAGAGCTCGTCGCTTTCGAGCAACGCCGCGGCGGTCCGGAACTGGCGCTCGCGCTCGACGACGTAGCGATCCCCATCGAGGAACGGTCCGGCAGCCGCCGTCCCGTCGTATCGCTCGAAGAAGCTCTCGGCGTGTTCGCGGACGTGGACCGGTGGCCCCTCGTGGCGCTGGATGGCCGGCCGTTCGGCGACCGCAAGCTCCGCGAGAACGACCGCTCGATCCTCGTCAGCGATAGTCGTCGATCGGAGGATGTCGAACCCGTGGCGTTCGAGCAGCCCGACGATACCGCCCCTGGTCTTCTCCAGTTGCGGATAGAGGTCGTCCTCGACGAGATCCGGGGTTTCGAAGCCGACTGTCGCGGGCGTGGTCCCTCGCCGCTCGAACGCGTCGAGAACGGTGTCGGGATCGACAGGTTCCGGCTCGGACTGCTCAAAGAGCTCGACTCGGGGGTCGGCGACCAGTTCGCGGGCGTAATGCTGGAGGCGGGCGACACTCTCTTCGCTGCAGACCGCGGCCACGTTACGCTCGGGATCGGTTGGGTCGATCACCACCAGTGGATCGTCGAACGGGCGGTCAGAAGCGCCGCCTCTCTCCCGGGACGGCGACGCCGTCTCGCGCTCGCGGTGACCTTCGGGATCGAACTCGACAGGGGGGAGCCAGTTCGCAGCAGTCTCGACGAACGACCGGAAACCGCCGTATTCGAGGATCAACAGCTCGGTCAGATAGCCCGAGAACC
Organism: Halapricum desulfuricans; assembly: GCF_017094465.1. NCBI lineage: Archaea > Methanobacteriati > Methanobacteriota > Halobacteria > Halobacteriales > Haloarculaceae > Halapricum > Halapricum desulfuricans. The sequence continues at coordinate 197,115 of NZ_CP064791.1, read as the reverse complement.
CGCGTGTTCGCAGGTCGCTACCGTAGACGCCGATACCAGTGAGAAACTGCTTGCAGACCCGGACCTCGCTGGCGAGATCGGCGTCGAGTCGTTCGGTCAGGTACTCGGTGTGAAACGGCGTGCGATCGACCGCCGACTGGATCGCGGTCGCGCCGGACACGTCGTAGCAGGGGACGAGATCGACGTCGAATCCCGCAAACTCGCCGACGACGTACGGGTGTTCGGCGTATTCCTCACGACCGCCGGGCAGGACTTCGTGTCCAACCTGGAGTCCGTACTCCTCGAGCTGTTCACGAGGGAGATCCGGCGGGAAGCGCACGAACAGGTCCACGTCGCGATCGCCGGCGATCCAGGTCCCGCGGGCTGTCGAGCCGACCTGGATCACGTCCGCTTCGACAGGCAGTTCCTCGATTGCGGCTTCGATGCGGTCGGTCAGCTCCGCGACGGCATCCCGGAGTCGCCGGCGTTCCTCGCGGTCGGGCTCGACCCGCTCGCGAACCGTCGAGACGACGGCGTCGAACTCGTCGCTCATAGCAGAAGGATGCCGGCAAGTACGTGAAAGCGTGTCGATGCACTGGCGAAGCGAAAGCCCTATCAAATAACTCCAACTACCTGAGAGTGTAACAACGGGCCGCCGTAGCTCAGATGGTAGAGCACCACGCTGTTAACGTGGTTGTCCCAGGTTCGAGTCCTGGCGGCGGCGTCCTTCTATCGCGAACAAGACGGTGAGCGATGCGGACGAGATTCGCAGGACTCGGACACGGAAGTCGCAGTCCGGGAAGCGAGCGTAAGCGAGCGACCCGGACCGTCTTGCATCGGTTCGAGTCCTGGCGGCGGCGTCAAATCGCGGAGCGATTTTTCGGCCCACGAGAACTGCTCGCAGTTCTCGGGACGGGGCTTCTCGTTCGGTCAAACTCACAGCGAACAGATCTCGGGACGGCGTGTTCGTTCAGAACTCCCAAGGGCCAACGGCAGAAGACGGTACAGTTTAGTCGCCCCATCGAGAAAACGCGAGCGAGGGCCCTTAGCTTAGTCCGGTTAAAGCGATCGGCTCATAACCGATTGAGCGCTGGTTCAAATCCGGCAGGGCCCATCCACAGTATGCACGATTATGAGCCAACGGTTTCGCGCCACGCAGCGTCTGTACCTGCTGTTTTCTGATTTCGAGGGCGTTCAGAATTACTCGTTGGTTCTGGAGTTCATCCATACTATGGATGCGGGCCGCTGTCGTCGTGCCTTCTGTGATGGCCGGGTCTGTTGAAAATGTCGAGGAAGCATACAAACGGACGCTGAATACAGATGACGAGTGTAGCAAGGTGAGTGGAAGCTATATTTTCAGGCGATCGTTGGCCCTTCTCGAAGCTAGTGAATCTGGCGCGCGCCTCAAGATCTAAGATATCGTGAACCACTACGTAGGCTGCTATACGAGGTCGTCGTCAAATTCGGAGACGATCGAACCAAGCATCCCACCAGATTCATCAGAGGCTTCTTGAGTTTCTGTTGCTGATTCTGACTGTGAAGCCGTCCCAGTTGCTTTTGCTTGATCATCCTCGCTATTCCGGGAGCCCGTTGAGTCGTCATTGCCAATCTGCCGCCACTGCGTATCACGACTGCTCGAGAGATTTCGATTCGTTTCCCCGTCTTTTTCCCATTGCTGCAATCGAAGCTCCTTCATCACGTACCACGTTCCGGTTGACTCCGGAATGTCCAGCCCGTGTTTCGACCAGAAATCGAGCCGGACAGTTTCTCCGGACGCGTCGGTTACCTCAAACGCTGCGTCTTTCTTCGCGCCGGCATACGATTCGCTTTCCAATTTAATTGCGAGTTCCCCACTGAACCGCTTGTTTGGCTGCATATCGGAAATTGCCGCGAAATCGTCCGGATCGGGACTATCACCCGTAGAATTCGACTCCTGTGAAGTCGTTTCGGTCTCTTTACCTTCACCAGGCTCGTCTATCACTCCCGCATCAACGAGAGCCTGTTCGAACTCATCGTCTGTCTCCGCCGAAGTGCTTTCAGAGTGATTATCGCTTTCTTTGTCTTCACCAGGCTCGTCTATCACTCCAGCTTCGATGAGTGCTGCATCTACACTCCCGAACTCTTCTTCGAAGTCGTCTGGGTGATAATCACTTATTGAGTATAACAATTTCCGGTCTATCTTGGACCACTCTTGATCAAGCTCCTGCAACTCTGAGATCAATTCAGCCCGGGACTGATTGTCGGCAGAAGGGACCGCAGAATCGTTATCAGCCACGGCTTCGGCATTAGAAAGTTCGGTACTCTCTTCTTCAGTACCCGACTGCGATTCGGTATTCTCTGATTGTGCCTTGTCCTCTTTCTGCGACGACGATGTATCTGGATCCAGGTCGATCTCAACTCTGTCTTTCGCCGCTTCGAGTTTTCGCCTTAATCCGTCGATCCGGCTCTCAATTGGTGATTGATCAAGACCCGAACTATCAGGGCTGAGAAGTTGCGAATGATATTTTTCAACCGCTGCTTTCGCCTCCTTGAAGGCGTCCACGGCATCTTCGAACTCATCCACAGCTTCGGCAAACTCATTGTTGTGCATCGCATCATCGCCTTTCTCTTCGTGTTGCTCACCAACGAACTTCCGATGAGTGAGAACATCATTCACTGCCTTCTTCTGGATACTATCATGCGTATCGCGGACGCTCTCAAGGCGACGAGTCAACTTCTCCGGAACATCACCAACCGCTCCCAGACGGCTTTCTGCTTCCGAAAATAGTGATTCAGCATGTCGGTAGTGTTCTATCGCATCTTTGTAGTCCCCGTCTTCTACGATCGATTTCCCGCGCTTCTGTGCAGCAACAGCATCTGAGATGAGTGGGTTAGCGAACGACAGAATGTTGCTCCTCGCTGCATCGGTCAACGTGAGAAAACCAGTGTGGTCAAGCTTGATCTCGTTCTGGAAGCGAGAGCTGAGAGTGTTTTTGACTTCTGGCTCGCTTTCTGTGCAGTCCTCTGCAAACTGACTCACTGCGACTGGTACTTGACCAGCGAGATAGAACAGGAATTTATCCTTATCAACTTCAGAAACGACGGTAGGAGGCTCTATCAAGTCGATTTCAGCTTTATCCTCATTCATATCGGATCACAGCATCAACAACAGGAATACCGTTTCGTGACACAGCTGGGCTTCTACTACTGGTTGGTCGTTCAATGTATATCAAAGGTTAACTAAGATACAGAAGACACCAGAGTTAATTCATCAAATATTGGGTAGAATATATACAGATTACTTACCCTGAACGCTCAGATGATCTTCAATCTCCCGGCTAAGCTGTTCGAACTCATCCGCTTTTGGCAGAGAGGTAGTAGTACCAGGACTCTTCGATTGCGACCCGCTGGCTCCTTGGGTAGTCTCCTTCGATGCCGAACCACGATCGGTAGACGATGCTTCCATATCTAACATCGATTCAACGACTCCCGCCTCTTCTTTCCACGAGTCTTCGTCTTTGATCGTATATTTTTGCCGGCGACGCCAGCCGTCATCAGTTTCCTGCCAGAGATAGACCATGACCTCCTGCGTTTCGTATGACCCCTTCTGGTCGATCAAGACGATCGCTTTCCACCACCCATCCGATTTGAATACTGTTTCGCCAGTACCCACCGAATAGTAGTCACTCACGGGGAATTCTTCGTCACTCTCAGCCAGTGACTCCGAGAATATCGCGTTGACAATCGCTTTGTCTGTGGCCCACGCGTCCGGTGTCTTGATGACGTACTTATTCTTCCGCGTCCATTCACCGTCATCCTTGTGCCAGAGATAGATTGCGAGTTCTGATTGGTCGGAACCCTCGTACTGATATCGGACGACAGATTTCCACCACTCCTCGTTTCGGTAGAAGTTCTTGTTATCGAGGACAGTGAGAGCATCGTGTACTGGTGGGCGGTCACTTGCCATCGATTATACGAGGGAGACGAAATTGTTTAAATGTGTATCGTTGTTCCCGGGATGTGATCGCCGAAAAATGAAGGACTATTCTTCAAAGCCCATCATCTGATCATCGAAGCTCTCGACAATCTTCCCGAGTTCACCACTGATCCCGGAATCCTCACCCTGATTCCGTTCGATATAGTTCAGGATAGCGTCCGTAGGGTCGCCAGCCACGTCACTGATTTCCTGTTCAATGACTTCGAGACCGCCGGCCGAATACTTAGCAAGCGTCTCCATTTGCGTATCAGCATCAACGAGCGCCTCGGGGTCGCTGGTGTGGTGAAAAGCGAGACACGCCATTACAGTCCGATAGAGTTCCTTCGAGTGGACGTTTCGAAGACCTGCTTCGCCTTTCGTACCGTCAGACGAGCTCCCCTTGAAGTTGTTCCGCTTGATTTTGTTCTCGTGGTAGCCTACGACGGCCAAGAAGACGAGCAAGTCGTAGTAGTTCTCGAAGATCTCGTGCTCGTCAACGAGGCGATCGTAGAGTTCAGTCTTGCAGTAACGGATAATCGGCTGTCCCATAATCAGTCACCTCGTATGCTTGCCTGTTCAGCCGCGATTCGAGTCTGTGGGTATTCACCTTCGCCTTCACCAGAATCAAAGTCAAGCCAATACTGTTCTCCAATGATGTCGCGCATCTCTTCTTCGACTGGGCCCTCCCACTGGGAGTCAGTTGCAAAGACGACTACCTGATTCGCGAGAGAGGGGATGACCTTGCTCACTTGCCGGCGATGATCCTTGTCCAAGGCGCCGAACGGTGAGTCCATTACCAGCGGATAAATACCGCCAGTGAAGTACTCTGAATCAGAGTCGGACTCGTATCTCTCACGAGCGATATTGACCAAGCTACCGATGAATGCCAGACTCGCAATCTGGCGCTCACCAGTTGACTTGTCTACTTCGACGCGTTCGTCACCAACGTCCTGCCAGATTTTGAGTTCGAAGTCGTCTGTGATTTCAGCGGTCAAATCTTTGCTCGCGATGTCGTCGAACGTCTGCTTGATCATTTTGTTCGACCACTGCCGGACTTGATCCTTGAGATCCTCGAAGGATCCTTCTAATTCGTCTTGAACCAGTTCAGCGGCTTTCTGCCGTCGTTTAGCCAGGAGAGCCTCTTCCCGCTCGTCCTGCTGTTCATCTATTTGTTCTTCGAGTGATTCGAGTTCCTCTTGTTTGCGCTCAATCCGCTCTTCAATACGGGCGATTTCGCTAATCGCCTCTTCACGCTCTGTCTCCTTTTGTTCACGCTTCGCTTCCAGTTCGCCGATAGACTGACCAGACTCGGTAGTCTGATTCATCCCCTGGAGTTCCGAACTGACTTCGTCTATGAGTTCTTCCAGCTCGTCTCGACGGTCGTAAAGATCCTTTCGTTGTTCGATGATCTCGTCAATCGAGTCAAAGAATTCGGACTCCTTGTCAGAAACCTCGTTGAGGTGCCCGATAATCCGGATTGCAGATTGCTCAACGCCATCTGCAACGGCATCACCTCGCATCGAAGCGACCTTGTCGTAGTGGTCGGTTCCAGGCTCCAACGGGCGCCCACAGATACACTGCCCCGCGTCGAGCAGCGAGTCAACGAACGAATTACTGAGTTCAGATGGGATAACTCCTTCTTCGCGCATCTGATCCAGCTCGGTTGCTGTTTCTTTGAGAAGGGGCATCGCCAAGGGGACGAAGCCATTTTGGCTGATCTGTGTTTTTATATCTTCATCAAGCGAGTCGATTCGGTCTTCGACTTCAGCGAGATCTTCACGATATTCTTCTCGACGCTCTTGCAACGCTGCGCTCTCATCAAGCCGCTCGAGTTTCTGTTCGAGATCTTCAATCTCCGACTCAATTCGCTCTTTCCGCCGCTGAGTGTCATCTCGGTCCCGCTTGAACTCCTCAATGTCGTCTTCGATAGTCCGCTTTTCCGAGATGAGTTCAGAGAGTTCATCGCTGGCATATTCATCAACTTCGTCCTCAAACCGCCCGGCGACGGTATCGAGATGTCGATTTGCGCGCTCCAAGATGGTGAGGCCCATGATGTTCTGGATTGCCTCTTGAATCCGATCCTGGTTGTCGATACCCGCTAGCTCGTCGATATCCTCCCCGTCGAAGAAAAACAACCCACTCAGCCGTTCAGGGATGATCTGATCAAGGGTGTTTTCGGGGTTGTTTCTGGGCTTCCAGCTCCCGTTGTTCCGGTACTTTACAGTCACCTCACTGTCGATCATCTCACCGTCGAAGTCAGTCGCAGATCGCTTCTCGTAGATGGCCTCGCGCTGAGCGATATAGGCTTCTCCCTCGTGTTCAAATTGCAGCTGAACGGACACAGTGATCCGGTCGCCTGGTTGAGCGTTGGCCATCGCACCTTCGCTGGCGAGTCGGTCAGGGCGCGTGTCGAAATCGACGTTTCCGTAGAACAACCACGTAAATGCGTTCAAAAGCGTCGTCTTTCCAGACCCGTTCGCCCCGTGGACGACGGTCACGTTCCGATCACTTCCAGTTGCAAACGCGATCGTCTCGTCTCTGAACTGCCGGAAGTTCTCAAGCTCGAGTCTATCGAGTTGCATCAGTTGATTTCTTCTCGGATTATCTGCTCAATTTCGTCGTTGATACCCCGAGCAAGGTCGAGATGCAGTTTTTCCTTTTCGGCTTCAAGGACGCGTTCTCTGACCTTGACGAGCTTGTCCCGCGTAATGGAAACCTCTTCGTCCGAAACACCAGTCATCACTCGTACTGGTTTCCGCATCTATTTATATGTTGATTTGGCGCAACGTGACAGCGGCTCTCGAATGGAACAGCCGAGTAAGGATTTCAGATCAGACGGTGAGGAGATCGTACCGACGTTTAATCTCCTGTAGTGACCGCTCTGTAGTCGGAACACCATCTACATCCGCGTCAGGATGATTCCGGGCCGCTTCTGCGAATGTAGAGACCCGCTCCAGTTCTTTCCGAATAAGTGTTCGCTCTGCACGATATTGGTCGTCTGATAGTGATTGCGGATGGATCTCGGTGTCAGGGACGGTAATATAGTCGTGAATAACGGCGTATTTCTTGTCTTTGTGCTTTCGGAGGATACGACCACGGCGCTGTACGTATTGGCGTGGGTTCGACGTACTAGCGAGAATATGAGCCCGCTTCGTCGCAGGGACGTCCACTCCTTCGTCCAAGCACCGAATTGAAGTCAGGATATCTATCTTTCCAGATTTAAAGCTATTCAGTAGCTCTTCACGTTCGGCTTGATTTTCTCTGGCAGTGAACCGCTCGATTCGAACGTCGAAAGAAGAACGAAGACGAGCCGTGACAGCATCCACGTGGCGCTCCCGCTTTGTATCGACGCCAGTCGATCCGTCGCTGCAATAGACGAGCGTGTGAGACAGTTCCGACTCCTGTTCGAGGAGGTCAACCAACAGTTCCAGTTTCTCTCGTGCTGTGCCCACGAGTCGAGCCCGCTTGAACAAGGCCGCCTGTAATGCATCGTTGCCTTCTAATGCAATGTCTGGGTCACCACCCTCCTTCGCCATGAGCCGACCGATCTTTCCGGTAAGACGGAAGTACTCCTCCATCTCGTCGTCCTGGAGTTCGACGATATGTGGGATGTAGTAATATTCGCACAAAGCGCCGGCTTCGATCGCCTTCTGGAGTCCGTAATCGAACACTTGCCCTCCGAAATAGGTGTTGAGTTCCTCTGTTCCTTCTTCGTCGTACCAGCGTTCTGGTGTCGCAGAAAGACCGAGACGAAGGCCGAACTCGTCCATGAGCGCCTTCTGTTGCTGTGGAGACCCTAAGTGGTGGACTTCGTCAGCGATCAGCATCATCTGGCCTCGTGAGCGACGAAGCGTTCGTCTCGCTGACTCCCCGGACAAGGTGCGGTGAGTCGTGACGACGACACACGTCTCCCGGTGACCTCGGTTGAGTTCCAAGAGTTGGCGCTCCAGTTGGGGCTGCCAGTTCCGACGTGACTCGTAGGCGAGAATCGGCTTGGCCCCAAATTCGGACAAATCATCCGCCCACTGATCGACGAGATGCTGATACGGTACTGCGACGACGAGAACGAATCCACCGTCCAGCGAAGACGCAACGTGAGTGGCAGCCATCAGCGACGTAATCGTCTTGCCGGTCCCCGTCGCCATATGTAAGATTCCGTTACCCGACGCATCCAGCCAGTGCTGGATCGCCTCTTGCTGATATGGACGGGCTTCGATCCAATCTGGCATTTCGAAATCAGTCACGTGGTCACCTCTATTATTTGAACACAAATAAGCAGGTACGGTAGCTCTTGTCGAGACTTATCGGGTATCACGGGTGTGTGAATTTCAGATAGAAACGAGTTCGACGGTCGCTCGGTCACTACTTTGTTCGGAAGAGTAGTCATTGGAGGTATTGACCTGCTGCGGCAATTCACATTTTTATTGGAGTATGTTACACACATGGAACGAGAAATGTTGCGTTATCACGATTTGAATCTCACAGAAGGGTCTAAGTCGTGTGGTTATGTAACATAGTACACTGTTCGCCCATTCAAGATGACTAACAACATCGATAGACTAGCCGACGATCGGACTCGGAACCTTCAATCACCAGGTGAAGAGTTTCACGACGACTTTCTCATGAAGCGCCCGAAAACCGAATGGGCGCCTTATATAGACGAAACGGCCAAGGATATCAGCGCGAACATCAGTATCAGCAATATCAGCCTGGCGAAGGACAATTTCGGGCGAGAAGTGGGATCCTATTACCGGCGAGGACTCGAGCAGTCAACTGGCGAATACACGGATTTACCCGATATCCTCGGCGAGCACATCAGCGATGAGCAGCTCGGAATGTTTGCATACCAGTTGAACGAACTCGGTTACGAGGTTACCAAGGATGCAGGCCTGGAAAACGTCCAGCAAGCGATCGTAGCAGTCATCGAGAAACTCCTGACGAAAGAAGTCGGAGAGAGTGTGCGGTCAATCCTCCCCGAGGATAACGGAACCGTCTCCGATATCACGATGCGGATGTTCGCAAACGAAACGATCGCAGCGAACATCGACCAGTTACTCGAGGATATCGAACAGAACGCTGGTAAAGGGCTCCTCACTCTGATGGACGAGCCCCAGATGATGACGACGCTCTGGGAGCATCAACAGGATGCACTTCAGGCCTGGCAGCAGAACGATTTCCGAGGGTATGTCGATATGGCCACTGCAACGGGGAAGACGGTCCTCGGGCTGGGTGCGATCGCTCTCAAATATGGCGACCTTCATCCGTCTGATCGAGGCCTCATCGAAGCAAACCTTGAGCCGAACAGCGGCAGAGAAGACGTACTTATCGTAGCGCACAACGACCTCATCCTGGAACAGTGGCGGAGAGAGTTCGATCGCCACCTGAATATCCCCGAAGAGCGGACCAGCGGAAGTGACGATATTAAACTCTCCTGGGGCCGAATTCACTTCCGGACACCACAATCTCTGGTGAACGAAGAGTGGTTAGATTACGATCTTGTCCTCCTCGATGAAGCTCACCACTACGCGACGGGAAGTGAATGGGGGACGCTACTCGAAGCGTTTGATTGCGACGTCCTCGCAATGTCTGGGTCGGTCGATGACGCCGGAAGCGAGAGTTCGAAAATTCAGGATCGCCTCTCAAATGGAATCGGTCCGCAGCTGAAGCGATATACTATCACTGAGGCCAGAGAGCACGGGGTTATCCCATCGTTTGACTGGGAAGTTCGATACGCGCCGTTCGATGGAGATAGTTCGGATTTAGAGAAGGCCTCCAAACGGGCAGAGGAATCCTTCGAAGATATCCGGAGGCGGTTAGAGAGAGGGGGATTGGATATCGAAACAGACCGCCGGCTGGAGACCTACCAGGATTTCAGGACATTCTCACATACTACCAAAGGGAACGAGCTCAAGCAACGAGACGAGCCGTTCCGGAACCTGACCACGCGGTTGTTCTCTCGGCGCACGAAGTACTGGAACCTCTCCCCGTCGCTTGATGCGATCGTAGACATCGTTCTCGATCACATAAAGACTGAGAAGGTCGTCGTCCTGGCAGATAGCAATGCACAAGTCAAAGAGTTAGAGACTCGACTCACGGAGAAACTCGGGAATACTGAGCACATATACGTAGTCTCACGCAAGCAGGAGAGTACAGAACAGCGGGATATAGTTGACCAATTCGATGAGCCGGGAGAATCGGCAGTGCTTCTGGGTACCGGCGATCTTCTCGGAGAAGGAGTCGATATGCAAAACGCAGAAGTCGCGATCAATATGGCGACCGGGAGTGTCAACCCGGAACTCGTCCAACGAATCGGACGGATTCTCCGAAGCTCTGATGACCCAAAACACGCGATGTTCTACAACGTGGTAGGAATACCGAAAACGCCAGATGCAGCGGTATTCCGAGAAGACGGAAAGAAGCTGATAGAGAACGCAGCTTCGTTCTGCGAACTCGGCTCGCGATTCGAAAAGTTACCCGGCTTCTCGATAGCAGACTCCGTTGACCAGAAGTTGTTCGATGAGCTGTTACACACGGGTACGGACTTTATCGAACAACTTGACGAGGCCGGTCAATACGAGTGGACAATAAACGATAACGAGAGCGATCACTTGCGGGCACTGTACGATGAAATCTCAGATAATCGTGGCTCGGACAAAATATTAGGTTCGTGGGAAGAGTATGCCTGGGAGCATTCGAAGAGCGAGAACAGCTTAGATAGTCCAACGAGCGCCAATTCAGGGACAGACGCTGATACTGAGAAACTCACTGAGATTAGCGGTGTCAATTCGTCACGAGCAATTGCGCTTCGAGAAGCAGGCTATGAGACTATCGAAGACATACGCTTCGCAACTCAATCAGAGCTATCGTCGATCGATGACATTGGCCCATCTTTCGCAGCACGCATCAAGGCCGATGTCGGTGACAGTGATCCGGAAGAGAGTGAGAACAAAACTACGTCAAACAGCAGTCGCAGTTCGGTCGATCAAGAATCAAAGAGCTCGTCACGAAAAGATAGTGTCGATGCTACAGCCGAAACCGATGATGACACTGTCTCAGAGCGCTCGCGGACTCGAAGTACGAGGGAAACGTATCCGACCTTAGCAAGACTCTACGGAGAAGAAGTACACGACTCGGAGAAGGATTTCCGATCGTACCTCCGGAATAGGGAATCGGATGAGGTGTTGCGACGATTGGTTCGGGAGATTTTCGACTTGCTCGGCTACGAAAATCTCCAAACTGACTCGGGAACCAGCTATTTCGATATGCTGGCAACAAAATCCGGCCTGGTTCATCCAGTCAAAGTTTTCTACCAGAACGAAATTGATGACGTAGATCTCGAACTACTCAGCTCTTCGCAAGAAAAAGATCAGGTCGCTAAATGTATCGTCGTCACCGTGCAGTCTCAACCAGCGGATCAGACGACTCTCTCTGAGGACAGTGAGAGGCTCAAAGTGATAAACGAGTCTGAGTTACAGAAATTAGCCAGAGGCGCGATTTCACGGATCAATGAACAAGCTGAGTCGAGTTCAGAATGACCGCCGAAGCGAAGATACACCCTATTATCCGGTGACAAACATTCTGATGCGTCCCAAGACGGAGCTGAAGTTGACTCTTCGAATGGATTATCGTACCGACTCCCCGGTGTTTTCATCGGTTTGTCGGGTGAAGGGGCGACTATCTTGAGATTGAGAAAGAACGACCATATCATAGAACTGGTCTGTGACCCCATTCCGTTAGACGACGATAATGAGAGCAAGATTGATAGGGCTGACCAGAGCAAGATAATCCATCGCCTGGGCCCCCACGGTGCTATAAATGAAATTCTTTGATCGGAACACTAACCCCGAGAGGATAGACGATTCAGTCGAGCCGGTAGTCAAGGGATTGTTGGAAAACAAGCAGCTATTCAATGAGGACGCAGACGATCGCCCGTACGTCACGGAAGCGATCAAATATACGGCGGACAAGCAAGATCGCCGGAAAACAACACCTTACGACGGTGACAACCAATTTGTCTCGAATATTATCGACATCTTCGGCTTCGATCCGCTTGATTTCCAGGTCGAGTGTTGGAAAACCGTAGATCAGCTCGATCAGAAACGGCGACAGACAGGGAACCAGCAAGCGGGTGTATTCTCCGCTCCCACCGGTTTCGGTAAGACAGAAGCATTTCTCGGGCCGCTATACCAACTACTCAGAAGCGACAGACAAGACTCGACGATAATTGTCTATCCGCGGCGAGCGTTGCTCCAGAACCAGCTACAGCGTGTCCTCCAGCACCTCGACACGATGCGGGGAGAGGGACCGTCCAATCTCTCTGTAGGTGTCTACATCGGAGGAATGCCCTACGAGATTGGGGACGTAGAGGACAATTCGACCTGCTTCGACCGGTCAGGCGGCACTGCAAGATTCAAACTCGCAAACTGCTGGTGCAGCGACGACGAGGACATCCATTCGTTCGAGTTCTATGGGACGTCGCGAGAATATACGCTCAAATGCGAAAATAACCCGGACCACAGCTTCACTGACCGAGAGCTGGTTCTACCGCGAAAAGAGATTACCCGGGACACGCCGGACATCATCTTGACTACGCTTGAGTCACTCGAGCTGTTTGCTCTCAAGCCCAACTACAATATAATCGACGAGGTTGACTCGATCGTGCTCGACGAAGTTCACCTGTATACGGGCCTTCGTGGAGCACACACGGCGAAGATTATCGAGAATATCAACGAAATCACTGAGCAGCCACTGCTGTGGCTGGGCGCGAGTGCGACGATCGATAATCCGTCTCGCTTTGCGAAGAAACTCTTCGATCTCCCGGCAAATAGCATCGAGGCAATCGAGCCGCCGGAATCGGACTACAAAGAAGAGCACGGTGATCAGGAGCACTATTATTTCATGATTTCGCCCGACGACGGCCCTGGAGCATCACCGATGATGATTCAGCAGACGATGATGCTTGGGCATTCTCTTCTCCAACAGCGCGACGGGAAACGAGGAAAGATACTCTCGTTTATCGACAGTATCAGCCAGATAAACCAGAAGCTCGCACAGCTCGAGGATGCTGATCATAGCGACAAGCGGAAGCTGTGGGAATATCACAGATCCGGCGAAGGCTACGAAAACTGGGAAGTAGTCGCCGATGAGATGGGCTATGAATTCCTCGAAAACGACCTTCGATTCGAGCCAGTGTATTCTGATGCCGGCTTCGATGCCGAAGCTGCTGGGCAAAGCGACATCCTTCTTTCGACGTCTTTCCTCGAAGTAGGGATCGACGTCGGTGATATCAACATCGTGTCACAATACCGGACCCCACAGGATCTCTCGTCATTTATTCAGCGGACGGGGCGAGCCGCTCGAGAAGAAGATATGGATTCTCATATCTTCGTCTATCTCTCTAATTTCACTGGCGACGCCAATATGTTCTACCGTGCGGAGCGGTTCCTCGGTTCCGAACTCCGTACACCACTGAAAACAGACAACAAAGTAGTAGAGTGGATCCACGAGCAGCTCGGGGAGTTCTATCAGATCACCAGCGGAATTGCAGAGCGCCGAATGCGATCGCCCCGAGAAGAGGAACTCGCCTTCTTTGAAGAATTCGTACGCGACGCAATGGAGTGCGAGGAGTTCTATCGCTTCCTTACTGAACCGGGTGAGTTCCTCTCTACTGAACTCGGTATTGGGGGCCACCTCGATCAGCCGCTCCTCTCGGAAGAACCGGTGCGAGTTGTCGAGTCAGCGCTTGACGCCAAGGATCGATCGCTCTCGGAGGATTTCGAGGAGATCGAGGAATACGTAGATATCCAAGGTGACGAAGTAATTCGTGGAGAGAACGCGTTCGACGAGTATCTGTCTCATATCCAAGAGCGCGTACTCGAACAAATCCAGACGTACCTCGAGAAATTGGAGGAGTATGAGACAGTCTTAGAAGAGCATGGCCAGCTCGATGACCATTCACAACGCGAAATTGTTCGAGAAGAGCTGGATGCAGCGCGTGAGCAGGTTACCGACTATCGAAGCCTCTCCGCAGAAGAGCGAGTCGAGCGGTACAACAAGATACTTGCCGACATCACGCAGCAGGCAGCATACTTGATGGGTATGCGAGCATCTGCCGACCGCCATGCCGAAGATGGCGTATCGGAGGTCGGACTGGGGAAGATTGACGATTTACAGGAAGCGGTCACTATGCTTGCCGGCTTGGCCGGGGACGAGCGTCTCGAACAGTTGAGCCAGGAACGACGACAGGTGTACTACCTCAAGCAGACAGTAGAGCAACTCAAGGACTACCGGGATCTCGATTCTGACGAGAAATACCGCAACAACAAGCCGTTCCTCAGTGTCTGGTACGTCAAGAACCTACTTCGGGCGGCATACTACTTCGAGCGCTTCCTCAACGTAGAGGGCCGATCACTTGGAGAGGTCTGGTACGTTCCGCCCAACTACTTCGAGAGTAGCGGTCAGTACCTGACCGTCTTCAGGGGCGAGAGTGACCTCGATGGAAGCGAAGAATCGATCGATTCCATCGTCCACTCCTATGCACCCTATCGGAGCGAGTATCAGCAGAAAACGGGCAAGAGCCAGCTATTCATGCCCGATACGGAGGTCGTAGAGAGCAGTACCGAGGACTCTGATTCCACGGTACAATTCGACTTCAGCAGTGTGCCCACCGACGACCAGCCAAACATGGCTGTGCCAGAGTCGATCACACTGGACGAGGTCACAGATCTCTCTGATACGGCAAGCAATATCGTTCGCTACTGCCCGGAATGCTTGCAGATCATCTCAAATATCGATTCGTGCCTCGAACACAACGACCGGGCTTACGGGAAAATCCATTCAGACCCGCAGGTGAAGACAGTTCTACGCGATCGAGAAGTCGAATCCCAGAGAGGGGCACTTTCCCTCTGTAACGTGACTGGAGATGTCTTACTAGAGGGAGTCACGCTGAATATCACTCCTGCCACCTACAAGGGTCCTGGAATTGGCTACGTGTGGGCTGACGAGGATCGGATCGAACGCGAGATTGAGAGCCCGTCACGTCCGCTCGGCTTCACGCTCGACACCCGAGGTGTCTCGCTGGATGTCGGGTCGTTCCTTCGAACGCTTGACGAAGATGTGAGGAACGAAATCTCGAAATACAAGGATCTGGATGAGGTGGAATTCGAATATCTCGGGTACCACACCGCAGCCCACCTACTGATGCAGCTCGTCTCGGATGTGAGCGGCGTGAATCAGACGATGCTCTTCTACGGCATCGACACGGTACGAGAGGAAGTGTTCGTCTTCGAGCGAACGGAAGGCGGGCAGGGTATTGTCGATCTCTTCTACGAAGAGCTGCAAGCTGACCCCGGCAACGTCCTCGAAGCACTGAATCGGACGGTATTCAACCCACAGGTGATCAACGAGCGCCTGTGGGCAGACAGCGACGTACTGGCTGATCTCCCGCCAAAGCGAGCGCCAGACGAATCCGAAGCTCGTACGATCGTTTCCGAGCACGTAGATATTCCGTATAGTGATGTCCAAGATCGGATTACACAGGAATTCCTGTCAACCGCTGATCGGGCCGATCAACTTGGACAGACACTCGGAAGTGACTCGCTCCTGGTCCCCTATCGAGTGAAACACGAAATCGCATCGGCCCAGATGGAAGGTGAAGAGGAGCTCCCGAGAGACAGGTTAGAAGAGCTCGACATCGACCTCGATACGCATGCTGAATCGATCAAGTCGCTGTTCTTCTCACCAGACATCGACGGATGCGTCGAAAACCTCCATCTCTCGGAGTGTATCTCTGGGCACGCCCAGGAAGACTCACTCAGCTACGTCCTTCTGGAAAGGCTGTACGACCACCTGATCGAACAATCGCCAGTAGCGGAAGCGAAAGAACAAATATTCAACCGCGAGCAATTACCAGCAGCAGAACTCAATGACACAAACATTTTCCTTACCTTCTGAAGCACTCGACTACTACATCGGGTACACGCTCTTTCACAGTAATCGGGTGGCACTCGTCTCACCCTGGATCAGTGATATCGAAGTGGTACTCCCGGTGAACAACCGCTTCGACGAACGGAAGATGTACCTCTCGAAGGCGATAGAAGCCTTGGAGGGAGACACAGAGGTTCTGGTACTGATCCGATCGGACCAAGAGCACAATAACTACATCAAATCTCATCTCTCAGAGAGCGTAGACGTCCGGTCTGTTCCTGACTTACACGCCAAAGCGGTCGTGAGCGAAGATTCGGTGTATATCGGCTCGGCAAACATCACACGCGGTGGCTTGTTCGTGAACAGGGAACTCTGCCAAATCGTCGAGAACGAGTACGACGACGTCGATCAGTACATAGAGGTTGAACTCGATTATCAGTGATTGGGTTATTGAACCCTTCAGTTGCATAGATTTGAGTGGATGTGATCGATAGAGGACTTATACTGCATACCTATCAAATAATTAATATTTTTATATATGTGTGCGTATACTTCTTGTTCCCAAATCCTGGAGAGTTAACACTTTGGAGCCATTTGAGGAAGATTACACGGAATATATCGTATTTGGATGATTCACATAACTTGCTCAGTTCGTTTCCGAAGATCGTCAACTACCATTTCCTCTAGCGTTTCCGGATGATCAAGCACCTCTTTAAATTCATCTTGATACTCCGGATCATCGATATCATAGGTCAGAGACATCAATATAAGTGAAACAATCTCGGCTTTGCGGCTCGCCATACGATCAAGATTCCACCAACCGTTGAATTCATCTTCAATATCATCCAGAGTAGGATCAGTGTCATCGTATCCCGATGGAATATCGAGGTCAAGCAGATTATCAATAGTAGGCTGAGTGAGTTCGGGATTCTCTGTCGAGAAGAACTCGTTGACGGCGTTTTCGATATCTTCAGGATGCTTCTCGTGATACGCACGGAGTTTCATCGCGAATCGGCTATTCTGGATAGACCGATTAACACCCCCTTCTAGGATAATCATATTTCCGAGATCTCTGACGAAGTCAGATTCAATGTGTGAGGTGATCCGTTGAATCCGGTCATAGATTTCATCATCTTCAGAAATACTTGCTGCATCGCAATCTTGAAGAGTGTCTATTTGATCGATGATTGTCGAATCGGTTCCCAAGATTTCACTCCCATCGACAGCGAAAAAGTCTGACAACCATGCGTAAGGGTTGGTCGAATCGCTTCTGAGGAATCCACTAGGGAAAACATGTTCAATGTCTACAGAGACATCCTCATCAATATCCCGACGCGTCATACCGTCTTCCCCACTGAAATGCTCGTCCACGAGTTTCAAGAACAGTTGCTTTGTGCGTTTATTCCCCCCACCCTCTCGACCGAACAATCGTATCGACGAGAGTCTCACCAGTGAGTTTCCTATTCTCTTCGACATTTCGTAGGACTAGCTTGCTAACACTTTCAGCGGTATACGGTTCGTCAATATCATCACGTTCTTTTGCTTCCCTGAATTCCGCTGCTGATTCCATAAATGTTGACTCAATAACAGTTGTTCGAACTTCGCTCAATGAGACACGGAAGATTAACGATTCAACCGTCTCGAGCACGTTCTGTAGGAATTCACCCTTCCCCGGTATCGACGAAACATCATCATATAAATACAGAACAAACGGAATCCATTGAGTAGTATTCAGATTGGTGAGGCGTCGAAGTATTTCTTCACTCCTCTTACGGATATCATCATCGAGTGAGTGTGCCCCACCTGTCAGGGAGAGGTCCTCGATCTCTACAAAACGCTTAGAATATCGGTCAAGTTCCTGTAAGAACTCATGTCCCCCACTATCCGAGGTGAGTTGTGGTGTAAATTCATGTCCACCGACATCAGTGAGCCGAAAGAGGTCCAGAAGATTGTCACGGGCATGTTTCGCTCCGTCCGGATTACGTGTCGCTTGTACATATGTAACTAAGAATTCTTCCACCCTCTCAGATTTGTCGGCAAACCGTTCGACGATTTCACTCCATGTTTCAAGTTCGTCTTCCACAGAGTAGGAGCCTGACTGTTGGAATAGACTCACAATTCTTGCTTTGATTTTATCCTTCGTAGTGAGTGGCTTTCCAGCGTCGTTAAGCTCTTGAAAGACGTTGACTCTCAATTCCTTGTTCTCCCCCGTGAACAGGATTTCAGAGATACGGAAAGATCTGAAAACAAACAAGGTGAGGTTGATGAGTGCGTGAGCTACGTGCTCACTCGTAGGGAATCGATCATCGTTATCAAGGAAGTCATCTAAGGACTCTTCATAATACTGGAAGGCGTCTACGAGGAGTTGATGTGACTCAGCGAAATATATGTAGGAGTTAGTGAGATCGTCATCGTCGCTGATTTTGTCGAAGTCCTCAACGACGCTGTCGGGGATCTCTAGAGTATCAATCACCTCCTCAAGCGTCGAGGCATACTTTCTCCGCCCGTCATAGCCCGTCAGTTTATATACCTTTTCCAGACGTTCTTTATGAATTCCGTTAGAAGAGCCCGACTCAGGATCTCCGAACAGGGGATCAAAGAAATCCCGGTCATGACTACTCACCTGAAGGAACGGTACTTTTTTCATTCCACGTTGACGAAGCAGGAGGTTCTCAATCCATGCCTCTTTGATGTGTGTTGAAAGTTCCTCAATATCCCCCGAAAGATCTGGAATCACTTCTTCGAGCTTGCGTCGAACACATTCGAGAACAATGGCGATGGTGGTTAACCGCTGCTGACCGTCAATAACTTCGTAACGTTTCCGTTCCTGTAGTTCACCAACATATATCGTACCGAAGAAGTTCTCTGGCGGGTTCGGACCAGGAGTATATTCTAGTTGTGTAATCTGAAGGAGTTTGTACCATAGCCGTTGATGGTCATCGCCATCCCATGAATAGTGTCGTTGGTAATCCGGGATTTTGAACCGAGCTTCCTCAAGCTCTCCAAACAGATCAACGTCTCTTGTCTCTAAATCATCCTCAAGAGCATCTAGTAGGTGCTTACGACTGACAAATTTCAGAGATGGGTAACCATCTCGGTAGTCATCTTCTGTATAATCCAGCGTCCCCATGCCCCCTGGCTCACCAGGGTACATGAATATTTCCTCTCCACAAAGCGGGACATTACTAGAGTTATCCATAAGACATCTTTCGTAGTGGTGTGGTGAAATAGCTTAGTCTAATATATTCAACACATACTATATTTGCTGGTGGTAATTAATTTCTTATTCAGAAAATCACATCGTGAGAATTCGATAATGCCGTCGATTGATTTATTTATTATCAAACCTCTCGCACCCCATACAAAGCAAACGAAATACTGTTGCTACAATGGATTCTGCAATCATACTGATATAATCTCAATATATTTAAATAATGGGGGCCTCATCCCAGTCTTTAATTCTGATCTGCTGGTTTCGATTCGGATGCCGAAGGTCCGCTGATAATATCAGGAGAAACAATGTGGAGAACTGCATCAGGAATGAATTCCTCACGGATGACCCCGTTTATCGCGTCCGAAAGTTCGAGCAGATCGCCTTTATCTAGCGTCGCAAAATACCCAGACCCGCCCTCATTTGTCCAATCAGCTGCTTCCGCAACGATGACTGAATCGTTCTCGTTCTCGATGACTTTCTGAAGATCGAAGCTGAGCATGAAAGGGGGTGCAGCATAGAACACTTCATCAATCAGGGAGTCAGTAACCTTCTCAGCACGCTTGGAGAATTTCTTTCCGAATCGTCGCAATCGTCGAGCGACCTCCCGACGATCCTCACTTGCGAGCTCAAACTGGATGCCCTGTATGTGCGAATGATCGTTGCCCTGGAGCGTGGTACTCGGAGAAAATTCCTCGATATCGCCTTTCTCTTCCAGAATAAAACCGAGCAGATCCATGTAGACGTCTTCCCGTCGATCAGTTACGGATTCGAACTCTTCCTTCACAGTCTCGCTCACGACGATATCACAAGAGTGGTTTTCGAGCAATTCGGTTGTATGGTCGCGCTCCCACTCCTGGTTGACGTAATTGATGAAAATCCCCGTATCGCAGAAGACAGCGGTGATTGCTGAAGTAGTATCTTCCGCTCGACCCTGGGACATTGGTTACGAGAAGTCTAACGTGTAGGCGCTATATAAGTCTGAAATAGATTCATTGAGAGAGTCGCGATTGTAGTCGGGATAGTCTTCGTACTCGGGGACGAGTCCGACATCATCTAATCTCGCGAGTACCTCCTCCGACTTCTGCATAAACCCCGATTCGAATTCGGCGAGTGTCGCTTCACGTGCCTCGCGGATCCTCTCTGCGGAAGGGCCCGTAGCCGTTTCTCGGGAAATACGAAGCGCGGGATACTTCCAGACCCATTCGTAGAAGAATGACTGTAACTCTTCAATCGCTTCGATATGTTCTGAACGGAGTTCGTCCGGATCCATCCTGGCCAACATCATTAGACTGTCTTCGATGATGTCTGTTCCCTGGACGACCGCGTTCAGCGTGTCTCGGAGCTCCTCACGCTCGTATAATCCGAAATGCAGATCCGAGAGGTGTAAACCAACTTCGTCGCTGTACTTGTCGATCTTGGCCCCGTCACCGCCCTGTTTGACGACGTCGCGAACAGAATCTCTGACCCCTCGAAGAGAACTGCGCACATGGAGACAGCTCTCGTACAGCTCCTGATATTTCGCTGGGGCGTGGTAGTGGTAGAAATGTTGTAAAAAGCGATCAGTAGACGTAAGAGGATAGTTCGAGAGTGTTTCTTTGAAAAACGCAACGAGGTCGGATACCGAGACCTCGACCTCCTCAGGAAGGTCAATATCGTCGCTGTCGAATGTCATCGTGAGATCTGGCTCTTCGATCGACGGCCCCGGGTCAGGTTGACTAACGGAATCTGCCGTTTCGGTGGCTGTGCTCTCTTCCGGAAAGAACGAATCTGCCTCTCTCTCGATATCGAACTCACGAGCGACCTCTTCATCTGGTTCCGCCGGTGGCTCTGCCTCTACAGAAGACGCTGTCGAATCCTCTTCGGAGGATGAGTCATCGGTAACGGACGGCTCTGTGGGAGTCGCGGGGCTGTCTGGAGTTTCCAGATTCGACGGCGAAACAGCGCTACTCTCGACGAGAGAGCCGGCTAAATACCAGCTGTAGGTGACGTCGAGATCGAACTCGTCTATTGCCAAGTACAGCAGTTTCTGCGTTTGAGTTTTATTGAGATCGTCTGGAGTGAGTTCGGGATCCTCAGCGATCGCGATAGACAGACACGCCGCTATTGCTTGAATAACGTCTTCTTCCTCACTTGTGAGCGATACCATCGGAACCGTGACGCGACCACGTCGCGTCGTCTTATTGTAAGTGGTGGCTTGATCCCTTATAAACTTAGTGCGACAGAGGTAACCCGACTTATCCAAGTGACAGATGGAGGTAGGAGCTGATCTCGGAGTCGGCGAGAGCCTGTATTTGTTCAGGCGAAAGCTCAGTAAACGAGACGCCGCCCTCGTTTAGTAGATTATCTACTAGCGATTCGATTTCTTGACCGGTGAACTCGCCACCGATTGCTTGCTTCGCGTCGTCGAATACGGATCGCATATCGGTTGCGAATTCTTCAGCCTCGTTATACCGCTCCTCATACGAGTTGTTCTCCTCGGTGTAGACGTGTTGCTTCCAACTCCAGTCGTCAAGGAGCGTTTCTAGTCCTCTCAATCGCCCCTGGTTATACACCTGGATCTCTTCGTTCAGACCCCGCATAGCTCTGACCGTCTCGTGCATCTCGATCCGCGATTCCTGAATTTCGTTGTTGATGCGCGTTTCTTCCTCGTCAACGCGAGTTTCGACCTCAGGAAGAAGGTCCTCCAGCCGATGAACATCGTCATTCTGAACAGCTGCCTGGGCTGCCTCTACGGTATCTTTGGCCTTCTGATTCACCGATAGACTGCGCTCGAAGAGATTGTTGGCGATGACACACTGGAGCAGCGTCTCTTCCATCTGATCCGCAATATCGTCGAGTTCTTCGTAGAGATGCTGTTGTTGGTACTGTTCGTAGACCTGCTCGAGATCGGACTGGATCGGAGAGAAATCACGTTTACTGGACATAGTGCTCTGCCACCTCCGTGAATCGTGTCCCGGCCCCATTCTCACCTGGTGTCGCCCACTCTTCTTCGAGAGCATCGAGATCTCTGAATACGGGATGGCCGAAGAGTTTCAGATTTGCAAGTTCAGCGTGGACGCGATTCTGGTCAGTCGGCGAGCCGAACTCATCTTCGAGTTCGTTCCGCATGAATTTGGCCGCATTACGGACTTCGAGGATGTCCGACTGGTCGTGGTCCGAGAAGTGCTGAAGTGCTGTGTTGAAGCTCGATTCGACTGTATTGTACGTCTTCAGATCGCGGGCGATTTCGTTGATTCGGTCCATATCGGTCTCGCGCAATCGCAGCAGAGCGTGACGACTCACGTTAGGCGCTGTATCTTCCTCTTCCAGGTCGTCCACTGAGTTGAAACAACTGTAGACAGCATTAGCGATATCTGGGAGCGTATTCTTTGGCGCGAATCGAACACGTCCGTTGACCTTGTCGATGTAGGTCTTCGCCAATGCGTCGAGAATCTCGTATGGAGTAGCACGGTTGAATCGCTCTCGAATGCTTCGAACGTCGAGTGCACTCGTCGTCACCCCAAAGCGGGCCTCAACCAGATCTTCGAGTTCATCGACGTGGTCGAACACCTCGGTAACTTCAACGTACGTGTCCCGATTCAGGAAGTATTCAAGCTGTGAATCGAGATGATTGTCGATGGATAACTCTTCTTCGTCCGTATATCGCTCGTTGATACGATCCGGAGTCAATGGTTTCCAAGGGTTATCGAGCAGGACCAACCATGCGTAGGAAGCAATCACGAAGTCATCGAAGTCGTATCGACCCTGATGCGACTGCCTGTACAGCAGAGGGTCGTCCTCTATGAAGTTCCAGCGAATGTTTTTACGCCATAGCTGACCGTAATCGGTGAATTGGCTACCATGGTTTTCGAGTTGTTTCTCTCTATCGAACGTGTCAGCCTTCTCTTCAGCTTCGATTCCGTGGCGAAGTAGGTCCCTAATTTCCGACCGTCTGAATTCACGTGGATTTATCACGATCTGATCCGGTTGTGGGTCGTCAACCGAGTTTTCCCACACGAATGGAGGTTTCTGGCTGCTCAGATTGTATCTTAGATCGCTATCATTCCAAATAGTATAGTCGTCCGTGATGTGGCTGATGAGGTCCTCCACAGCGGTTTGGATGTAATTGTTCGTCTTCGTGAAGCGACTATTCTTCGGGTCGTCTATCCAGTCATCAACGTCACCTCGGCACTCGTCAAAGATTTGCTCTACGCGTGTCTTTATTTCAGGAGGGTTCGGGGGAGTTGTGCCTCCGTTTCCATCTCCAGAGGGTATTTTAATTATCTCAGGTGTGACCTGAATACCAGCATCATACTCTGCTTCCATTTTCTTCTCTGGAATAAGACCGAACGCAAAGGCTAATGCAGAGTCAATTTGATAATAGCCGTTTTGCTTCTCACCATACCACTTTGCAAAGTCAGCAAACTCTTCTTTATGCTCATATACCTTATCTGCCGGGGTTTCGCTATTGGTGACATCGCTACCGAGTTGATTCGAACTCGACGGAACAGCAGTCCCACCGACGTAGTACTCGTAGAGGATGTCGAAGACCTTTGAGACGTATTCCCGGGGAGATTGCTGGCTTTCTTCTAGTCCCTCGTAGATTCGCCTGAGGAAGGTTTCGTTGAACGGGAAGAGGTCGCGATACTCGTCTGAACAGAGATTGCATGAGGAACATTCGCTGTTTGGCGCAGGGTCCAGAAGCTGGACAGGGTTTCCTACCTCGTCGCGTTCGTAGTTGACGCTGTCGTCGTAGTGTTTGAAGTAGCCAAGATAGGGTCGAATGAAATCAACAGCTGAGTCCTTATCCAAGAACAGAACGCTGTTCGAGTCAGGACGGTTCGTCTGATAGAATTCGAAACGATCCTCGGCAGTCTGGGTATGCAGGACTTCGGTGATATCCCGCGTTCCGGCGATTATGAAGTCCCAGTTGTCCTCATCGATATCCCGCTCAATGTAATTCCTGAGTTTCTTCGCTTCGACGGATGCGATTCCGAAGTCCTCGAAGACTACCACCGGGCGCGTATCTTCAAAACGTTGCCCGACCAGTTTCAGCATTTCCGAGAGTGAGGGTGTCTCGTACAGGTCCTGAATTTGATTCCACAGAGCATCGTTCCAGATATCGATGGCATCCGTCGTGCTGAGTGATTCGTCAAAGACATCGAGGGATTCCTCACGTTCGTATTGTTGCTCTGATATGATGTCCATCCGCTTGCCGTACTCCCCACGCTTGACGAGTTTCTCAAGACGACCTTCAACGATATCGACGATTACATCTTCTTCATCAGACGTGACTGAGACATCAAACCCCTGGCTCGTGAAGCGTATCATTGCTCCCGAAGTTGCCCGGCTCGCAACCACGTGGGGGATATTTTCGATATTGTCTTCGAGCTGTTGGAATTTGTCTTTTTGTGGGAGTGACTCGCCAAAGTGCTTCTCGTGGAAGTCAGGCAGTCGTTGCGTAAGGATGGTCATCAAGTCGTCGTCTTTATCGACTCGAAGGATTGGGCGATTCTGGTCCCGAAGTTGATGGACGAGGTAAGCACACAGCTCAGACTTTCCAGTGCCGACTTCGCCCTCGATGATTACAGCGTGATTTCCGTGTCGCTGCGTGTTGAGCTTTTGAAGGATTTGGTCCTCAGTAATAACAGGGGGATTCTCTTGATCTGCCGCACCTGAGGGATATACCGATATCTGTCGATGTGTAAAATCGAACAGCTCCGGATCTTCAGCTCGTACTGCGGCGACTTTGTTGAACAGTCGCTGAAACTCTGCGTCGTCAACATGATCTAGGTGGGGACAGGTGAACGCTTGGCTCATAGTAGTTTGATTGAGTTCGCTTCTTGGTCGATGCCGGAGTGCGCACGATTCGGCAGGTGTGTGAACGTGACGGAACCTGCGTCACCGTATTCGACGAGTCGGATCTGGCGTGATCGAACTAACGAGAACAGACACTGCGTTAGGATCTCAGGAACGGTACCTCCTGTTGAGTAGCCAATCCGTAGCAGGTTCGAATCCAGCCATTCGAGATAGTCCCGAACTTCGATATCTGCCTTCTCGCCTTGTACAGGATAGTTTTCAGTAGCACGTCGAATAGACGCCAAGATCAGTTCTGGGTCTGGATACACCGTGTGCTGGCGTCCAGAAACCTTGTGAACGAGGCCGAGATACTCCACGAGACGGGTCCAGTTCGCGAATTTGACGTCATTGTGCTTGTAGATCTCACCGTCACCTTTCGGTCGATAGTCCGTTTCTTTCTTGATCCAATAGTCAATATCTTCGTAGAGCGCTCTCTCGTTGTTCTCGAACTCCTGGATGTTGCGCGAAATTAGATATTCGTAGTTGAGGAGAACCGCGGCTTGCTTCCCCCAGTCCTCTGCGGTTGCCTCCTTCGCGAGGTTCTCCAGTGCAGACAGCTGGAAGTCACGGTGGCGATCTCCAGTGTCCCAACTCAAGGAAGTCGCTTCGTATCCGAAGTCTGAACGACTGATTAGTCGCAGAAGAACGAGGCCACCGAGAATTTCTTCGGTCGATCCATCGGGGAGACACGTGTCTTCCTGAATCTCTTCTTTCGTCTCATTCCCGTCCGCGATCGAGTCGAAAACGACCCGCAACGCGGCCGGATTTTGAATTTCGTTGAGGATGTAAGCTTCTGAAGAACTCATTGTACCACCTTGCTTAGCCACCGCATGTAGCGTTCGTGCACGTCACTTTCAGTCGAGTCGATGGTCCTGGCTACGGACGTTGCTTCTTCCATCATCGGATGACGGCTGCGCTGTGCGCTATCGAACGTACTCTCATCAGCGTCAACCCGGCGGTTGAGCGACCGGGCTACCTCCAGCGCTTTCTGACGATCCCATTCCAGCCGACGCCGTAACCAGCGACCAAGCCCTTCGATCTCCGCAAACGAATCAAGCGGTGAGGCACCCGGCTCACGCCGCCGGCTAAAGATCTGTACGAACGCTTCGTACAGCGGCAGGTACGGGGCGTCAGGGAGAACCTCGAACAACTCCCGTGTCCGAGTGAGCTGTTGTCCTGTCACCATTCGATAAAGATTGGCGTTATCTTGCATAAATAAGTTCGCGGTGTCTATGAGTGGGCATCCCACACCAACCTCCTCGTAGTGATCCTCGAAATAACTGTATACCTGTCTATACGATCCCATGTCGTAGACGAACGGCTGCATCCGGAGCATCCGCTGACCCTCCTGTGGATCGAAGTCATGGTGATCTGCAATGACCACGAACGTCGCCTCGCTCGATTCGTAACGGTGTAACAGCGGGCGAATGGTGAACTCGGTGTGCGTCTCGTAGTTCTGATTCGTAATCGCACAGAGCATCTCGTCTCGAAGGTCGATTTCACCCAAGAGTTCGTACTCGTAATCAAGATAGTCGTACTGTGCGGGTGACGAGAGTTGCCGCCACCGCTTCGGGAAGGTGAAGTGGTGAACACCGAGATAGTGAATGACCGGAAGACACCGTAGCATCCCGAATCCACGGTCGCCGATCTCGTCGTAGATGAACGCGACCTCGTTTTGGTCCATTCGCGTTCTAAGATAGTCCAGACTCATGTCACCCTCTTCGCTCCGAATTCGCCTCCGATGGCATACTGATGCGTTCGGCGAGATGAGATCCTGTGATCATCAATCTCCTCCGTCAGTGAGAGCCATGGTCGAATCACCGAGGAATGCTCGAAGCGTGTACTTGTTCAGAAGGTCGTTCTCGAGATACGCTGGCGGCGTTCTCGAGAGAAGCAGACATTCTTCGCAGAAGTCAGCACACCGCTCACACGCAGCAACCTCGGCAATGGCTGAAAGTAGATCGTCTTCCAGCTCCTGGCGAATGCGCCAGGTAATGCCGTTGCCACCCTGCCGGCCATCGACGAGATAGACTTCCACTGTTTCGGGCTTCAGGACTGTTTTGATTCGGAAGTCCTGCTGATCGAATTCGCCCACGATCGCGACGGCCTTCGTGAGCGCCTGCTCGAAGCTCGCGATAGCCTGGGGCCAATCTGTCTCGTCTGGGAGAGCCTCAGAGAGACGCTCCTCAAGCTCAGACCGCGGCAGGTTGAGCTTCAGGCCCTGTGTATGGTATCGCTGGCCGACCGGAGCGTAGGTCTCCTTCGAGACGTCTTCGAGTCGCTCCTCCCAGGAGAGCCCTTCGCTCGACCCGCCTTTCTCGCGTTCGATGAGCGCCTCAGAGCGAAGCGTAGTCCGGTCAGGGCTCCGGGAGTGTCCCCGCTCGAACGCGTACACGAAGTCAGTAACGGCGTATTCTCCGTACTCTACGGGACATTGGACTCCGAAGAGCGTACGTTCATCAACGGTGACCTCGTCACCACCTTCGCTTGGCGCAATGTGCGTCGAAAGGATCCCGCGAGTGTGATATCCTTCCTCACCGCCGCGGGTCGTTCGACATTCGACTGATCCAACACCGTGGATGTTCGTCTCTGCAAGGGGCTCCTCGCAGTGAGGACAGTGTTCAGTATCGGTCTGATACGCCTGGAACGGCCGGTCACAATCCTCGTTGATGCAGACTGCCACTTCCGAGATCGGCGTGGTCGTCCCATGAACATCAGAGACCACGTACTGGGTCCCGTGAAGACTGAGAACAGAGCCTAGGGCGTTCTCTTCGCCAGGGAACATATCGTAGAGGCGGCCGCTCGATTCGAATTCAATACTATCCTGTCTCCCGGAGAACTTCACCGGGAATTGCTGACCGAAATCACGGTAATTTGCGAGATAGCCCAGCAGAGAGAGCCACGAATCGAGCCGGTTGTGGCGCTCAGAGAGACGTTTGTTCGTCTCGGTCGAACCCGACATCGCTGTCAGTTTCTGGAAGGTGAAATCAGCACGGTGCTGGAGACTCAAGTTACCGTCTTCGACGAATATCCGCTCGAAGACACGAACACCTTCTTCACCGAATACCTCGCGAATGTAGTTCGTGAGTTCCGATCGTTTTTCCTCCAGAATGAATTCCCGAAGGATGTTGAGACGCTCGGTAACCTCGCTAACGTACTTTTGCAGGTCCGTGTTTTTCGTCTCCAGCTCGTAGATTTGACTGAAGATATTCGACTCGTGGGGATTACGGGCCAGATATGCGATCACCGTCGTCATAACGTGGCCTGCCAGGAGCTCGTCGAACTCGAAGGGATCGGGGACCCGAACAGGCTCGAAGTTCCGGAAGAACCCCTCGAGGTTCGCATAGTAGTGGTTGTCAACGGGATGATCGCCACGGACGACGGTCATCACGAGTGAGGAACTCCCGCGTGTTCGGCCCGTTCGCCCGCTCCGCTGGACGTAGTTGGTCAGATTGGGAGGAATCCCGACCTGCGTGACAGTATCGAGAGTTCCGATGTCAACACCGAGTTCCATCGTTGGCGTGGCACTCACGATATTGACGTCCGGATCGTCTTTTCGGAAACTCTCTTCAATCGCACCACGAAGCGTCGGCGGGATGTTCCCTTTGTGGATCCCTACAGTGACAAACTCGGGTGTGCCATCCTCGCTTTCTTCGAGGGGTCGGTTGAGTTCGTACGCCCAGTGGTCCACTGGCCACTGCCAGTCGGAGTCAACATCCGCGTATCCCTGTCCTTCGTAGCTGCCGTCCGGCTTGATTTCGTACCGATCGTAGGTCTCCACCGCTGCACCACAGGACCGACACGTATCGGCTTCCAGACCCTCAGGTACCGGGTGAGTCGAGAAACACTCTGTACAGTATGATACACGAGGAATGAGACGGAGTGACGACTCGTCTTGCTTGGGTATGCGAGTAAAGACGCCACTATCGAATGATCTGGTAAACGCCCCAGAGTCGTTCACGCGGGCTCGCTGAGCTTCGATGTAGTCGAACACCTTATCCTGACGCTCTGTACCTACATCGCCTTCAGAAACTGCCTGCTGAATTCGCTCCCAAGATTGCTCCGTTATTACTCGGTCATCCAGGAGAATCTGGAGGAATTCATCGACATGGTCGGCGATAGCAGACTCCGAAAGCGTCGTACGGTTCCCGATCCGGCTGACGATCTTCTCACGCGTGAGCCCCTCGATATCGACAGTTTCCTTGCTGAAGCCGACTCTCGGTTCCAGCGCGAAGAGTTTGTACAGCTCCGTCGCGATAACTCGACGATCGAGATCGTCCGTCGTTGCTTGATAAAGCGGTTCCGGGAGGACGAGGGCGCTTTCGAGAAGGTGCCGACAATTGGAGAGGTACGCGTTTTGTGAGATGTCGTTCCGAAGCTGACGGAGGATGTTGTACGTCTCGCTGTCCTCGTCGATTTCGTTCTGGAACAGCGGGTTATAGTACGCCTCTCGGAGTTGTTCAGAGACCGTTTTGAATATCTCGTAGTTATCGTGGGCTCCGTCGTGATCCAGCAGTTCCTTCACGTAGAGGGATTCCGCCATCAACCCGTATTCTTGGCCGATAATCTCGCCGCCGACACTCTCCGCCGAGGCGTGCGAGTCGGAGAAGACGAGTGTCTTTTTCGACGGTGCAGTCCGGCAGATCTCCGTCAGCATGAACGAGAGGAGCGTCGAAGTCGGCACCTCGATATCAGTCAGGTTTACGTACTTGTCACAGCCAGGGCAGTGAGAGACGACCTCAGACGTCCCGATTGGAACGAAGTCCGTTTCATCGTCGTCTTCAGTGGATTCTCCCCGTTCAACGAACGGATAGTGACACCGCCGGCAAAACTGGAGTTCAGGGATTTCCTCTCCGCACTCCCGGCAGGCATTGGAGCGAGAGACGAGGTGGCAGTCCTGGCACCAGTGGACTTTGAGCGGCGGTTTGAGGAACGCGTGATATTTTTCTGTGACGATACCAGCCATCCGGCCGAAGTGCATGACGGTTTCGAGGATTTCTCGCGGGTTTTCAGCGCCTTCTCGTGCAACGGATTCGATCAGCTGCGGCTGTTTCTTGAAGCCGACGCTCCCGGTCGTGTCGGTATCGAACCAGGCAGCGAACGTTGCTACTTCCGGCACAGAGTCGATCACAAATTCGTACCACTGACTGGACGAACCGCCTGATTTCACCACAGCTTCGACAACTTGTTCGAGACCATCTTGGTCATCGAGAACGGCACGTTCAGTGTCGTACGCGCCTTCTGTGACTAGTTGATCGACGATACGCTGAACTGGTCTACAGACCCAGTCTGCATGGATCTCAGAAATGGATAGCCCGGCGGATGTGTCCTGAACGAGACTGACCTCGCGGAGAGTCCCCAGCGCGCCTTCCAGATTGGGGTTTTGAGAGAGGAGTTCCTCAGACGAATCTGCTGTAAGCGTCGTACGCGCAATCGTCTCGACGAGTTCGTCAAGTGTACACGGATCAAATCTGGTAAAGTCTGGGGTACCTTTGACAGGCACCTCTCGACTCGTAAAGTCTACCGCGTTGATATTGTCTTCCGAGGTATGAGTGAGCGAGGACGCCAACTCAGTCGGGTTGTCTACGGTTGCGGAAACCATCGTGACCTGCGGATCCCGATTCCCATAGAAGTGTTTGAGGCGTTTCGTCAGCAGTGAGATTGCTGCACCCGAGATGCCACTCCAGACGTGAGCTTCGTCGTAGACGATGTGCTTGAGTGGATGTTCGCCCGGCCTCGATCCGAGGATACTACGGGTATCTGCCGAATCGTTTACGAGCATGTAATCGAGCGCTTCAGGGTTTGTAAGGAGAATATCCACACCCTGGCGAATACTCTCGCGAGTAACCCGGATCCACGAATACTCGGTCTTCTCTGTACCCACAGTCGTCGAAGAGCGAACTCTAAGTTTCTCCTTCGTTCGGGGACACTCCAGGCCACGAATGAACGAGTCAACCTCGATCTCGTAGTCTTTCGATCCGACGTCGTGTGGAGTGTCGCCGTCCCAGATCCCGATCGTAATCCTGTCTTTCGGATCACGATCGCGATTGATGTGGTCGAGGTACGTGAGGAAGCGATTGAGCTGATCGACGCTCAGCGTCTTCATCGGGTAGATTACCAGAGACTTGAGCCCCTCTTCGTCAGTCGAGAGACAGTGGTTGAGAATCGGGAAGAAGAATGATTCCGTTTTCCCCGTCGCTGTCGGAACGGATAGAATCGTGTCGTTGTTGGTGCGTTCAATCGCCTCAATTGTCTCGGCTTGGTGCTGATACAGGCTTCCAGAGTCGTCACCGTCGAACAACTCCGACACGACAGCGTTGGTGATATCGTCGTGATACTCAAGAGAATCCAGAAACTCGCTTGCTGGTTCAGACGCTGCCTGGGGCGCTTTCACGAGTTCAAGGTAGGGTCCTTTCCGTTCGACTAGATCAGTTTCGACAAAATCGTACGCATTATCGAGATTGGGTATCTCGTTCAGCTTTGTCATCCGGCGGTTCCACCAGGTGATCTCTGACGCGCGATCAACCGCTTCATTAAGGGTGTGTTGGGGGTCGTGCATAAACAGGGTCTTGGGGGGTCTGCAATTACACGGATTGCAGTACGGCTGTCTACTAAACACGGCAGCGCTTACCTATATAAATCTCACTCCGAATTACAGGTTTTGAGGATGGGAAGACAATAATTCGCGAATGACTCCCTTCTGAGAATAAAGCGCAGATGGCTACGTATCTTTGTCTGTGTTGAGTTCGTGATATGGCTCAAGAAGACGTCTATAGTTGTTCCGGATCGTCGATTCGTGAACGTTCGCAGCATCAGCGATCTCCGTCTGGGTAACGCAATCGCCTTCCAGTGACTTCGCAGCAAAGAGCGCAGACGCAACGACACTCGTCGGCTTCATACCGCCGATTACAGACGAGGTCTTACCATCGCTCTCCTGGGCAGTCTGTATGATCTCAGCAGCTCGCTGCTGAACGGACTGGCTGGCACCTGCTTCCGAAGCGACTCGCGGAAGATAGGATTGGGGATCCACAGGTGCGAGAGACAACCCGAACTCATCTCGTACTGATTCGTAGCCGTTGATGATTCGCTTTCTCTCAACGCGACTCACCGCGGCAATTTCATCGAATGAGCGAGGATAGCCAACCGATCTCGCTGCGATGTACAGGCTGGCCGAGGCCACACTCTCGATAGCCCGTCCCGGGAGAAGGCCTGCATCGACTGACTGTCGGAAGAGTCGGCAAGCCATCTGCCGGACGTCTTTTTTGATCCCCAGAGCTGTCGCCATCCGCTGGATTTCGTCCAGTCCCTGCCGCTGGCTTCTGGCAGTCGTACCGGAAACCTGGACGCGCTGTTGCCACCGTCGAATACGTGCAGCGCGCTGTCGCTGACTGCTCGACAGCGTCTGACCATATCCGTCCCTGTTCTCAGAACCTACGACACTGGACAGGCCTCGGTCCTGCCGTTCGTATCGAGATACAGGGGCCGCACCACGGCCGCTCGTTTCGCTGGGAGAGAATTGCCCGTTGACGTCAGGGCGCAGGTCGTCAGGGTCGTACGAACGCTCGCGGTCGGAGTATGATCGAAAACGCTCTGAAGACTCCTCGTCGGAGAAGCTGGAAACTCGGCTCTGTTCGCCATCTGTGGAAGAGTCCTCTCCGTTGTCTTCGCTCGTGTCCTCAGACGTTGGTGATCGCATTCGGTGCAACAAGGTCGGATATCAGGGGTCCGGAGCTACGTTCAATACCTCCAGGAGAACGATCGTACTTAAATCGATAACAGGCTCCGACTTACTGCACAGATAGATCTAGGTGTCGTCCGCGTCGTTCTGCCGATCGCGATCGGCCTCATCGAAGCCGCTTGTACTCCCTTCTCGGCGAGCCTCACTGATTCGCTCAGACGTTGACTCGTACGCTGCGCGCGTGCCCTCTGCGTTGTGAGCCATGTCCAGCGACTTGTCTTGGTCCATCCCCATCTCACTCGCAGTCAAGGCGGCGTTCTGATTCGCACCGATGAAGAGGAATTCCCACTCGAAGTCTTCGCGGCACTTCTCGACACGCGCCCGAACCATCTCTTGGGGCGTCTCGGAAGCGTTCTCCTTTCCATCGGTCAGTACGACCACCACGACAGTCTCGGGTCGTTCGGTGGGATCGAACGAGGTGATGTAGTTCATCGTATCGTCGATCGCCATCGAGATTGCATCGTGGAGTGCAGTTCTCCCACCGGGGGTGTAGGATTCGCTCGTAAGTTCCTGCGCCTCGGCAATCGGCTGTCCCTGATAGACGCGATCGATGTCCGTGTTGAAATCGAAGAGCGACACAGTGGCTGTGCCCTCTTCATCTCGCTGATCGTCGAGGAACGAGTTGAACCCGCCAATCGTGTCGTCTTCGATCGCCGACATCGAGCCGGACGAGTCGAGGACGAAGGTAATGTGGGTCTCCATTGCACTCAACGGTGGACGAACATCTGGTATAAATGTGAAATCGGAAATAGGCAAGATAGGTCGCGTAGGCCAGCAGGCGGTTGCAGACTAACACTTATGTGAGATCGTTGTCCTGAGTATTGTGATGCAATTCTGTGATTCCTGTGGCTCCGCCATGGTGAAGGTTGAAGAAGACTGGGTCTGCCGGACGTGCGAGCCCGAGAAAGCAGAGACCGAATCAACCACCAGCGACCCACGAACTCCATCACCGCGATCAGCAAAGTTAGACGATTTGCCAACCACCGACAGTGGGTCTGTGCGAAAAAAGGACGCGATGAGGTGGCTGAACAACTTGGACGAGCCAACTGCCCACGAACTCAGAAATGCGTTCGTGCCGAAGCCAAACGGGTTTGAGGGGAGTACGTTCCCGACGTCAATCTCGAATATACGTATCACAGGGGATCCAAAGTTCGTCGAAACGGTCGCAGGGCTGTTGAAGCCGATTCAGCGACTCGAAGGGTCACGGACACGGATCGAGATCAATCTCCAGCGGACAGAAGATCGTGAGACTGGTGAATTGACAGGGAACTACGCGTTGTATCTCTCTGTTGCGGAGCGAGGCTGATATGAGCCCACTGTGCTGAAATTCGCAATTAGTTACACAATATCACAGCTGTGCTGGATACAGAGCGTGAATGTTGCACACCGAGATAGCGAGAGCGTAGATCGAATGGGCACAAGCGGCCAATGTGACAGAGCAGGTCGAAAAGTCCGTAACTCTGTCGGAAGCCACGCGCGATATGCAGAGATAGATAAAAACTTTTGTCAGGCCGATACCACGGATTTTAGATCTTAGATATTCAACCCCCCCCCATCGTATATTAGTCCACAATCTTGGTGAACGAGAACATCCTATGCGTTATAACAAGGAGTGTGAGGAAGTAATGGGCGATAAATGCGTAAGTGATTGAAGAAACTGCAATCACAGTGAAACTCCGGGCCTCTAAATTGATTCTAGAAATGATAAATCCGAACACCAGAATGATTATGATGAGTACGCCAATCAAGATCGAATAAAGTGTAAATTCCTTGGTCTTTTCTACCGTTGATTGATCATATTGGTGAGAGTTTTTATTGTCAAACCTCATCAATAGAACTAGCGTATTAATGGAAAATCCAGTTAAAACGCTCAGAACAGGGGCTGACGCAGATATGAATCCTTCCCAGATGACAACCGCAGACCCTAATACAGCACCCAAGACAGCCGGTAATAAGAAAAATATAATAATTAGGATCGCTCCGGCCGGCTTGGGTTTGTAGCCAGTTTCCTCAGCTAATGAGGCGTAGTGATTTTTTATTATTTTAAAAATGTTCTTGAATATCATATTTAAATCTCATCGTCAAATTCCAAGGGTTGGATGTCATCCCCAAACTCTGGTGACTCTACTAACTCGGAGTGCATCAAATCAGTAAATAAGCCATCAGCTTCACGCCTTAGAGAACCAGTTGTGAGCAAGCCGTTGCTGTACTGAAGTTCATCTCCCGAGAGGTCCCTCCGCATAGCTACTTTATTTTTCATCAACGGAATCGTTTCTTGTCGCCCCCCTGAATTCACGACTTTTGCACGTACTTCTTCAACTTCTTCAGAGACAACCTCTGCGAACTCTCTTTCTTCTTCTTTTAGTCTACCAACGACTTCTCTCAAACCATCCGCAAAGTCGTCATCAGGGTGTAATACAATCGTCTGTGACTTAGTGTCCCCTGAGTCGATACCGTGAATCAACTCTGATCGGCGTTCATCATCGCCAGGAATCTTATTCAGGTCAATGTCAATCCTGTTCAAAAAGTCTGCCTCAAGTAATTTCTCGTAGATTCTTTCCGTATATATTGGTCTGAATTTGACAGTAGTGTCATCGCTACTTGTTGTTAGGAATTGTTCAAATCGACTCTTTACTTGGCCCTTGATTCCCATCCGGTTAATTTGCTCTAAGATGATTACTAGCCTCGTTCCGCCTCGATATGGCTCTCCCTCGACAGTCTGCGGTAAATAAAACATGAAATAGAATGGAAGCTGCTCCGCTTCCATTTCGTCCTTTTCATAGGTTGGGTCCCCTGTTTCCACATTTCTGATGAGGGATTCATATCCATAATTCCCTGTCGAAATATACCCATCTATAACGTTCCCGTTCCTCTCGAAATCCTCAACTATGAAGGTCTTCTCAGCCGAAGGATCTCTCAAGTTCCTGCCTTCCAAGTTTGACAAGAAGTCTTCTACTACATCTATGATATGGTCGTAACCGATACTCGGATCATGGCTGGATAAATTCGATAAATCATACTTTTGCTCTGGATCATATTTCTCGTACAGTTCGATTTTATACGGTACTAATTTCTCAGATGGCATATTGCACAAATATGGTGAGTGAGTGATAAATTCTCCCCCGATGCTGGGAACTATCTTTCGAGAATAGGTTTTTGTCGGTATCTCCATTCACAGTAGTGAGTTCGTAGACTGTGTGATTGATTCATTGATTCAATTAGCGTGGAAATGGATTCTCGTCTTTCCAGTAGTTTGTCCATTGAAGTACCATGCTCTTCCTCAGGACAGCGAGCACAGTCAATGTCTCTACAAAGTATGTCTGCACTTGGAACGATCAACCACAATACGAAGTACTCATTCGTTGCGGCTGTCAGCGACGTGTGGGGAACGAACAGTGAGGCAGGAGAAGTTATCGAGATAACCGACGCGGCAGACGTTTCTCGGTACGTAGTTGTGACAGAGGATACTCCAAGTTACCCCTACACCTGGAAAGTAGGCGATTGGTACGAATTCGCCACAGTATACGGGTGTAACCCGAAGCGGCCGCTGTACGATTCGTCAACACGCAGGCGCGATCGACTCGAAACGAAGCAGGCAATTCCAACCACTGCATTCGACATCGATCCGGACGTCTGCCCGAACTGCGAAGGCGATCTCAGGCACGACAACGCACTCATCTTGTCTGAGGGATCTCGTGAGATTATCTCGAAGCTGCCCCGTGAGTTCATGCTGATCGCTACAGCAGAAAGTCGAATCACCCACCACGGAAACAAAGCGGATGCTCTCGAAAACACCGCAATAACAAGTGCTATTCCCAGCTCACCGCCACGAGTGGTTTGTAGCGACTGTGGTACAGCTATGGAAGAGTACTACAAACAGCAATGACGGGCTGTGCGGTAGCAGTATCCGAGGCGGTTATTTAACGAAAGGCACTCTTCGTTCAGCTATGTCAGGTCCGGGTAAGTATTCAGGAATCACAGAAGCAGTCGATAGTGTCCACTCAAAGGCCATGCATCGATGGATCCAGGAAGCACTATCGGAAGTTCCTCCAGAATCGGATATAATCCAGTGGACAGAAGCACTCACTGGTCTCGAGGTCGGGGCCACGGTGACGAAGGACGAAAAAGAGCATCTGAGAGCGATCGAAGACCTGTATACTGACTCAGAACCGGCACTCGCAGATCAGGCTGCGGAGATGGATGTGCTGTCTCTCAATGAGTTTCCGCCGAAAGCAGTCCTGTTCATGGCTTGCTTCCGGGAGCTCCAAGCCGAGTACGCCGGGAAGGCAAATCTCAATCCACACAAGCTCAGGGTGATCAAGGATCGTAAATACTCGGTGAAGTAGGGGTGCTCCAATCACCAGAACAGGAGAATGTAGACGAACCAGCGAAGATCTACGGAGAGTCGGTGAGTGCGAATCCTGCTGTATCGATCTGCTCGTGGATGTTCCGTTCGATGGCAGTGAGATATTCGCTAATTTCCGCTATCGTTTCGACCGGGAGACGGCCAATGTAGCCGCCAAACTTGAACAGCGCCTTCTCATATTGACGGCCAGAGACGCCCTGGGGAAGGGTCCGCGAGAAATATTGGCAGAACTCACCATATCTTGACGCCGACGTCGTCGCACCGACTGGCAACTTTTCGTCCCCCTCTCGGCGTTTTGTGAGGAACACGAACGCCTTCCAGCACCGAGCGTCGAAGATTGGGAACCTCGATGAGTACTCCTCAGAGCTGCTGTCTGCCAGATGTAAAATGAAAGCAGGGGCCACTACTGTTTCTGTTTCGAGGGCGCCCTTCTCGACTAACGTCGAACTGAGTGAGGCGACTGCATCTCCAGGGGGTTTCTTTAGGTACTCATCGAACTCGAGGGTGGAGAGGACCGGTTCGACCTGCTCGAACGGAACTCCACGGCTCAAATCCTTCCAGTCCCAGAGGGAGCGCGCCCGATCGAGCGTCGTTGAGTTGGACTCGATTGCATCGTCGTAAATCTCGTCGTCATCAGCAGTCGCTTCGTACTGGGCTGCCCAGTAACGGATATTGATCTGAGGCTCTGAAACCCGCTGGCTCATGATATGGAACGCCGAATCTGAGGTATTTGGCTCTGTTGAAAGCCCCAGATTCCGATACGATTGCCGTGCTG
Source organism: Halapricum desulfuricans (assembly GCF_017094465.1). Classification (NCBI taxonomy): domain Archaea; kingdom Methanobacteriati; phylum Methanobacteriota; class Halobacteria; order Halobacteriales; family Haloarculaceae; genus Halapricum; species Halapricum desulfuricans. The sequence goes on along the minus strand of NZ_CP064791.1, from coordinate 159,325 downwards.
AATATAGAGGTTATATGCAGGATCCACTGAACGTCTTCTATATCACGGGGAAAGAACTATCATCTCCGGCTATTTGCATGGAATGATGGGATCCGATGAACTAACTGAAGGCGAAATTGATGAGATATTGAGTCTCTATCGTCAGACAACTACCGAACGGACAACTACGTTCGACATTATCGATAGAGCAGGGGATGAACGGACACACACGAAATTTCTGAGATGGATGTGTGATCCCGACGGAAGCCACGGTCTGGATGCGACCTTTCTGAATCATTGCCTGGATGTGGCCGGCGGGACCCAGTCCTCAATTGAGGAGATAGATGGAGCCACAGTTAATTCGGTCAGTGCCTTCAGCCGGAAGCCGGACGAGACAGAGCTGGATATTCTAATCGAGACGGGTACGCGTATGATCGTTTTTGAAATAAAGACCCAGTCTTCTCTCAGGCACAAACAGATAGACGCTCAGACACGCTATCTTCAGAAGCAGGTCGAGAAAAACGCCATCAATTCTTGGGACTATATATTACTCACGCAGGACAATATAAATCCAAAAAGCACGTATCCAAATTTGTACTGGAGCGATATTCACCGCGGGCTGGCAACCCTTGTCGGGAAGGTTGAGTCAGATATCGATGCTCTCCGTCTCCGAGACTGGATGCGCGCAATAGATAAAGATCTCCTTGACCAGCGAGATTTTGGACCAGATTCAAGACTAGCACTCCAGTATGGGGAGAAGCTTGACCAGCTGGGGATTCCGTATGATTCAGAAGCGCATATCGATGACCGCATTCAGTTGTTCAAACGACTGCGCGAGTGGCTACGAGAACAATATGAGTTGTCTTCCGGTTCGTCTGATGGGTGGACATCACGAACGCTTCAGTCGCGGTTTGAGAAGGGGTCGGATATTTACCGTATCAGTAAGCACCGGTGGGAAGACGAAGGGATTCGCTTCGAAATACTGGCGCGTGATAAACGACTTAAACGGGGGACAGATCATGACCCCGAACACGGCTACCGATCAACGGACTCGCTAATCGAAGTTACTCTTCGTTACAAAATAAGCAAGCAAGACACCCAGTCATCGCCGGAGAACCCCACATCCGGTGCTCAGCAGCGAAAACGACTCCATGACAAACTCAAACAGGATGGACACTGGGAGTCTCTACAGGCTGCTGGTTTTCAACGAACCCGAACGCTGCTGCCAGAGGACCAGCCTCTGAGTCGATACCATATGTATTCCCGGCAAATACCGGTGTTTGAACAGGATGGAAAGGGCGTCTTTGCTGCTGTCCGAGACGCAGTTGCGGCGTTGATGGATACGCGAGAGTCAATCGACAAGTTCGTCGAGACAGAGGAGATACGGTAGGTACATCCAGCTAGCGAGAACGAACTGCTATTCCGAACAGTCGCCCACGGGGAGCCTGTGCGGTAACTGGTTGATATGCTCTGTGCATTCAGCAGGGTCTCAAGAAACTACTCGATCACCGTCAGTAACCTCGTGAACGATATAGAGGATATATTCAGCAGCCGGTGATCTACGCAGATTTCGCCGCCCGCGGTAGGCGTCTACTGTGACTCCTCCTCGCCGAATTCGTCCAGCCTCGTTTGAGCCGTCTGCCCGCCGCCAGGGTCTGGATTCGGTGCGTGCCCCGTATCAATTTTCGTATGGCACGCCACACAGACGGTGACGAGGTTCGGCATATCATTGCGCTCCCGCGGGTCCTCGACGGTGCGCGCCGGCTCGATGTGGTGAACGGGCAGCCGCCGGTCGAACGCCGCCAGGTGAGTGTCCTCGTCGAGCCCGCACCGCTGGCATTCCCGGCCGTCACGCTCGCGGACCGCGCGCTTCTTTGCATCGTCGAACCCCGGCCCGTAGTCGATGGTGTCCTGGGCGTCGCCACCGCCCGCCCCAGGCGAGTGGATCGTGTCTGTGACGCCGTGGTTCGCGCGGGTGTCCTCGACGTCGAACCCGGCGGCCAGCAGCGCCTCGATCCAGCTACCGAACTCTTGTTGGTACACCCGATGGTACGGACCGTCGGCGGCGTTCACTTCCGGCGCCGAGGGCGGCCGGCACAGGGTATCGCCGAGGTCGCGCAGGTGCTCGCGCAGCTCCGCGCGGCTGTACCCCGGCGTCGGGACATCGGCGGCCGCGAGGGCGTCCGACCAGCTCCCCCACCGGGTCTTGTAGAGGGTCGCGGAGTACCGGCCGTGCTGGTCCATGTACTGGCTCGACGGCGGGTGGCCAAGCTCGTCGGTAAGCGCCCGCAGGTGCTCTAGCAGTTCGGCGTCGGTTGCATCCCGACCGTGGGACGTGCGGGTGACCTCGAGGTTGGCGGCACGCAGCGCGTCGTTGTAGGATCCGAACCAGTTGCCGTAGCTGGCGTAACTGGGGGCCCGCGGGTATGCGTCCAGGTCCTTGGTGGTGGGAGTGTGCCCGAGATCGTCGGCAACCGCGGCGAGGACTTCGAGCATCGCAGCGCGGACGTCGTCGTCGGAGTGGGTGTTACTCGTGTGGCTCCAGAGTCCGTTGGGCGTGACCGGCGTGCCGCAAATAGGGCACTCGACGGTGTCGTCGGGCACGGAGACCAGTTGCTTATGAGGCGGTACCACTGGGTCGGGCTTAAGCATTCGTACGAGGGTCCTGGCTCGCCCCGTCACGTCTTTGAGGCGAGAGCGGTGTGATGTGTCTTTAGCGGTTGGTTATCTATTCTGCGCCACGCCATTCAGCAATTGCTTAAAATCCTCTGAGCCGAGTTTTGGGGCATTTATCCAGTAATCCACGAAACAGTGCAGAGTCCGCCACCCCTCCGAAAAGTTGGGGTCCTGAATCAAGTCCCTGTATTGGTGGATTCACTCATTGGTGGCCACGAGATATGCGCGTTGTGTTCAGCACGGCTGCTGAAACTTGTCAAAAGATGAGGTTTTCAACAAGGCTAGGTATTTGGCTCTGAGGAACTTGCGTCCAGGAGCCCCCGGAAAACGTCTAGTCGTCCTCGAGGGTATCTTTGAGATTTTGCCACTGCCGTGAAAGGGTGACTGGGCTGACCCCCGCAACGTCAGCCACGTCATCCTGTGTGATATCGGGATCTGCTCGTTTTGCTGCCCCGTACACGGCCGCACCGGCAACACCCGGTGGGCTCTGCCCGATATGAGCACCTGCTTCGGTTGCCGTTGCCAAAATTTGAGCAGCCTCACGCTGGACGCTATGAGAGACCCCCACACGAGAGGCGATACGAGGAAGGAACTCTTGCGGCTCGGGTGGCCGCATCGAGAGATCCAATTCGCTGAGTACAGTCCGATAGGCGGTCGAGATATCGCTCTCAGATACGGGCGATACAGTAGCGACTCCGGAGAACGTTAGCGGCGGCCCGTTTCGTCGAGCTGCGATATACACGCATGTCGCTGCAATTGCGTCCATAGATCGGCCCTGGAGAAGATTCGCATTCGCAGCTTTTCGATAGAGGTATGCAGATTGTTCCGCGGTCGAAGAGGGAACGTCCAGTGCTGCCGCTAAACTCCGGACTTCTCGGAGCCCTCTCAAGAGAGACTTCTCGTCGTATGCGAGACGGTTGTTGTAGTGGGTGAGCTTCGCGACTTCGCTATTCGAGACCCCCTTCGCCTTCCCGATTGTCGTCCCCTTCTGTAGCCACAGCTGGCTCGTAGATGGGCCAGTCCGCCGCTCGTCTCGAGGAGTCCAGCTAGGTTCGGTGCGCTCGATCGGTTGGTCGTCAAGTACCATTCCACACTCTTGGCAGTACTCGATACCGTCAGCGTCTACACCGACAGTCGTCTTCCCACACTCACTACAGGCCGCCTTCTCCGTTGGTTCCGTTGTACGAGGGGTGGGTTTGTGGACCGTACGAGAGTGATGGGTCTGTGTGGCGTGTTCAGACATGAGGAATGAACCCGTGGGCGACGCCACCGCTCACTACGTGGAGCCGGCACTGGACAAGGTCGCCACTGTGGAAGATGGCGAGGAAACCAGCGACGCCACTCTTCAGTGCGGCGGTGCGCGTCAGGTTATTAGTTGTGGGCGATGCCAACAGACCCGGTGCGACGCACGGAGCGTCGCTGGCGAAGTGTTCCTAATTTTGGTGTGGTCCTATTAATTGTTTGTGTGAGACGACACCGCAAGCGGTCAGATCACTGTGACAGCGGTGTAGCGCTCTTCACAGTACCGAGGATGACGGTGGTATATAAATCGATAAACGAACTCTCAATCGCGGAAGCGAAGAGCCTTTGCCACCTAACCTGCTACCCAACTGTGCTTAATGGCTTCCTTCCGGGTAACGCAACATGGTGACGATGGATACGGACGCATTGGAGAGATGTCCGTACCACACGGGCCAGTTGAGACACCTGCACTCTTCCCTGTGATCAATCTAATTGGCGGAACCACGCTCAAATCTGGAGGAGTCTGGAGGCGTATGCGAGATCGTCTCATCGCAAGCGATCATCTGCAAGGCGTCATGTTCCAGGCGATGAGTTTCTCCGACTACGGCGTCTCTCCAGGAAACTTGAAGAACTTCTGGCGTGATAAGACATTTCACGAGCGATTTGCAGAAGCGGATGATGAGGATTTCCCGGATCTTAATTCGCCCGTGTTCATCGATTCTGGCGGTTTCAAATTGATGAATTCAAACACCTTCGGAGAAGCTCCTGAGGAAGGTGGAACTAAAAACGAATGGGGATTGTATACAAATCCAAAGAGTATTCTCGGCCTACAGATCGATTTTGGTGCCGATATCATTGCCACGCTAGACTATCCGATTCCTCCGAAGCTCCGCGAAGAAGAAAAGTTCGAGCGGATGGAACGTAGCATCGATAGCGCGGTTGAATGTCTTCGTCTTTTGGATAATCCGGTCGATTTGATCACTCATTTTGAAGAAAACGACATACCTTTACACACACTCAATGACTGGATTGATAGCGATGACAAACCAGGAGTATACGTCGCTCTCCACGGACACGATTACGAGACGGTAAACTGGTACGTTGGTACTTTCATCGAGCGTCTAGCTGAGGCCGACGTCGAGACACAGCCAGACGGATTCGCTATCGGATCCCTAGTTCCCCTCCGAAGTAGCGTCGATGTACTCGTCGATATTGTCCAGGGTGCGAAAGACGCGATTCCGGAAGATCGTGCAGACGAGATGGGACTCCACGTCTTCGGAATCGGCGGAAAGCAGGTATCACTACTGGCGCTGCTTGGCGTCGATTCCTTCGACTGCTCGAGCCACATGCAATCGGCGAAGTTTCGGAAGTATCTCCATCCGGAAACGTGGGAGAACATCCACCTCGACGATTTAGAAGTCGAAGGAACCGATTATCCCTGCAATCTGGAACACTGTCTGCTCTGTCAGGGAGATAGCGAATACGATACGTCATATGAGGAGATGCAGTCGGTGCTGAACAGAGATTTCAGCTACGACGAGCGAGAGAGGCGCAAAGATAACGACGAACCAATCAAGAGCGACTACTACGCGCTGCTTGCCCGGCACAACTTCGAAGTGTACAACGACGAACTCCAACGCGTTCGGAGGCATATCAACGAAGGAAACCTATTGGAGTACGTCGTCAACTTCGCCCGGGAGCACGAACAAATCAAAACAGGGCTCGAACAAGCCCAGATACGTGACAAGAGTCTTCGGAACGATATCGAACAACTCGGTGCTTACGACCTCTTACCTGGGACAGAGCTCCGGAGCGATCAGAAGAAACTCTCTGATTGGGATGGTGGCGTTGACGAGTCGGACGAAACTCGAAGCATCTCTCTCGAATATGGTCCACATAGCTTCGATGTGAGCACTCGATCGTACACCCCGCCCGCTGATCGCGATGTATGTCTCTTGATCCCCTGTAGCCAACAAAAGCCGTACTCTGAGTCGAGAACCCACTCAGTATTAGCTGACAAGCTCGGGAAGCACAAGTCCAGAATTCACAAGGTGACGGTCTCCGGAATGTACGGCCCGGTCCCTGAAGAGTTCGAAGAGGAGAAACCAGTCCTCGAATACGAATATGTTCTGGCAGGCGAAGATGAACGGCAAATCGAGCTAGTCACTGATCGAGTTCTTCGGTATCTGGAAAAGCACGGCGATAACTACGACGAGATCGTCGGCTACGTCACGAGCAAAACGTATCGGCAGGTAATCGAAGATGCGCTCGAAGAATATGGGCGCGGTCAAGTGTTACCAAGAGATCCGAAGGCTCTCCAACTGACTGAATTCTTCCGGAACGAGAACATCGAAGAGCTCACCGACTTCTTGGCTGCGACCGCCGAATAGAGCTCATTTAGTGAGCGACAACCCGGGTTGGTACTCTAGTTTTAGAGAGCCGGGATGAATTCTATAGGTACTCGACTACTCGTAAGCTCCATGGCCAGTCCTGAGGACGAACAGTTGAGGCTCATTACGTGGAATGTAGAGAGATCGTCGATCAGTCGGTTCGAAGAGCAGATGACAGCGCTTCAGGAACGTACGCCAGACATCGTAGCGTTACAAGAAGTCGGTGTAAAGACGAGTCGTCGTCCACGTCAATATCTCCGCAACCACGGTTTCGAATACACCGCGCATAGCCATGAGTTTCGTTTTGACGACCCTGGCAACAGTTCAGGATGCGCGTTTGCGAGTCGGTGGCCATTCAGAGTGCTTCCGCCAGAAACCTTTGAAATGCCGAATAAGCATCAAGCACTCTCTGCGGAATTCTTCACCCCCTTCGGTCGAATAGAAGGCCACACTGTCCACGTCCTCCCAGGTAGCATATATGGCGAGGTCAAGACCGAGATGTTCGAGGCACTCTACGATCGACTCGCCGTAGATGATCCGCCCGAATATCGGTTCCTCTGTGGTGATTTCAATTCTCCGAAAAAAGAAAGCGAGTCTGGAGAAGTCACGGTATGGGGGAGTGACGAGAGTTGGATCAACGCCGAACGCAGTGTCATGGTAGACCTAGCTGATCACGACCTTACCGATGTCTATCGTGAAGTCAACGGCTATGGTGATGATGCGTATAGTTGGACTGCCGAGAATAACGGGAATGAATTCCCACGACGATTTGATCACGTCTTCGCGAGCCAACGACTTCACGCAACTGAGGCATCTTATCTCCACAAGTACGACGACCTCTCAGACCACACGCCACTCGAAGTTGTCTTCGCACCAAAGGGAGGCCTACACGAGGAGGTTAAAGAGATAGACCGTGGCACGTTCTCCGCCGATGACGATCAGACTGTAGAAGCGTCTAGCCCCCCTGTGTCATATGAGGCACTAACCTACGAGGAAGACGTCCGTAAAGTCGCTCCAGATGCCAACTACCGGCGGGGACGGTTCAAAGTAGGATGGAACGACGCCGTCAATGGCAAAGAATTGAACGAGGAAGTGTTGAGTCAACTCACCTGGGAGAACCTCGGGTGGCGACTCGGGAAATTGTTCGGTGAGACTTCAGAGGACCTCAAAGAAGACCTATACGAGTGGTGTGTTGAACAGCAAATTGAGTAATATCGACACAAGCAGAACACCGGAGTTACTTTACGAGCAATTTGCTATGTGGTGTGTTGGGAAATAGAGATCCGCCAAGGCGTTAGATGGCTGAATGCCACCTACTGTGAACCGTGAGTGGAACGATTATCAAATCAATCGTCTGCGATGGCCTTCGTCTTGGGTTTGAATACGTCAGTCAAGCTCAACAGCTCAATATACGAGGAATCACCGTCGCGCTGGTACGTGATGGACCCACTGTCGTGGTCAATCTCGATTTCCCCGCCAATGTATCCTGTTCGCTCCACTTCGTTCAGCTTCGTCGGATCTCCCTGCTCCCAATAGATGATAAGATCAATGTGTTCCAGCGGGCTCTCGTTCTTGAAGTGCTCTGTAAGCTGGTGGTGAATCGCAGCATTCCGGAGTTTACCCTGATGCCGGACGATAGCCTGGATGTCAGCATCCGGCTGGTAGTCTTCGACCTGCAAGGAGAAGCCGGCTTGCTGCTGAGACGCTCGTTCGACCGCGAGTAAGACTTCAGCTCGGTTAGATGGCTCAAATCGCTCGCGCTCAGTAACCGATTTTCGCCGATCTTGCAGGGACGATTCCTGCGTCCGGGCCCGACGCTTGAGTTTCCCCTCTCGCCGGATTTCGAGATAGTTCTTGAACCAAGGGTCCTGAGTTACCTTGGACATATAGAATTCTACTTCGTCACGAACTGCTCTGAAGACTGGATTCGATTTATTCCGGATCGTTTCCCGGTTGGCAGATAATTCGAGATCCTGACAGTTGACAATGAAGAAGAAGTGAATGAACTCGTTGTCGTGAGAGATGGTTTCGTTGATCTGCTCCACCTTGATGTGATCCTTGGCGAACCAGACACCGAACTGCACCGAATGACGACCGTGTGTGGGTAGTTCGTTTCTGGCAGCCTTCCCTCCAACCATCCCGACTATTTGTACTGTCGTCATTCCACCATCGTATTCGACTTCAATCTCACGTGGCTCGTAGTGTTTGCACATCCGCTCTGCTGGGAACTCGTCGTCACTGGGTTCTAGCTGCTCGTCAGGGAATTCCAATCGACTGGTGGTGACGAGTTCGTCCCTCGTATCATCGATCTCCTCACCCAGGTCTACTCGGATGTCCATCTCTCTGGGATTATCTTCGAAGAAATGGGCCGTCGATCCAGCGATTGTTTTCCACTTCAGGTAGTGATGGATCTTGTTATATGTGAGTGATTCGGGATCGAATCCCTCACCAGAACGGAAGTTTGTGATTTTGATACGCGTGCCCTGATTCTCATCCCTGACATCTGCTTTAGTCAATTCGTATTCTGGGAGTTCCTGCCGATTAAGTTTCTCCCAAGGGTTATCCATCACCGCTCGGCGGTTAACCCCGTTCTTGGCCGTATTGACCACAATGCGATCACTCTTGTAGAAGATCTTGGTGCCGTGGCCCTTGTACCCGATAGAGTCCGTCTTCTGGGAATTACCGAGGTCAAAGAACGATTCTAGGTCGCGCTCGTTCATTCCGTTCCCGTCGTCTTCGATAATGATGTCCGACCCCTGCGGTCGGCTTCGAATCGTAATCTCGATTTCCGATGCTTCAGCGTCGTACGAGTTCGAGAGTGACTCACGGATGACTTCCAGTGGATCCTCGAAGTCGCTCGCAATCTCTAAGAACTCGTTTACCTCGTTGACTTTTGGTGCTTTCTTCATTGGAAGTACCCTCCGAGCGATTGATTGACGACTTTGTGCGCGACTTGCCGCGTCTGTTTATCTCTGGCCACTGTGGATTCGATGTATTCTCTGAGAGGGGCGGTTCCCTCTGCTCGAATACGGTCGCGAATGGTCGCAAGTTCCTGTTTCTGAATGATGAGATTGTGTACAGCGACTGCCCCGTAGATATCCTTCTGATACTCTGCGTCGCCTCGCATTCGTTGTCTATGGAGCTCTGACGAACAGACAGGACAATCACAGTTCTCGAAAGAGACCTCGGAGATTGGTACGCTCTCCATCATCGATTTGTAGTACTTCCCGTTGATCGCATTGTGGAGGTAACTCGAGGCGTCGAAGCTATCCACACCGAGAGCAGCCAAGAGGGGTACTGCCCGGCTAGAGATCCCCAGCACGTGGAGAGGCATATCGTCGAACCCCCAGTCCTGAAGCACCTCTTGACAATCCGTTACCGCCTGGATGAGGAGCTCTCGATTGTCTTTCTTCGGGACTAAGCTGCCAAGTGCAACGCCGTCGAAAGCCTCGTGAATCTCTCGCGTATCGACGATACTCGTGATTTTCTCGAGGAATGCGTCCATCATCGAGTAGTTGTATCCATGAAGGGTGAGATACCGAGCACCGTCAAAATCGCTAGACAAGTCGAGGAACTCAGCGATGTTGAGTGCTGTTTTCTCTGCTTTCTCCATCCGCTGCTCGTGTGAATCGTCGGGTGCAATCGGGTGGTCCAGGTTCAGGATGATGTCTGCACCCATCTTTTTCTGAATCTCGTAGATCTTTTCCTGATCGATATCGACCTCGAAGTCACTCCCGTCGATGTCACCCCCATCGAGGAATTTGAACCCTCCAGAATCGACGAACAACGTACCGTTGTAAGGTTCGAACAGTTCGCGTTCTTTGATCGGTGTATCGAGATAGCTCTGATAGCGTTCGTGGGTGATGTTGTAGTCCGTTAGCGACGCGACTGACGTCATCGTGCAGTCGAAATACTCAGAATAGTCTCCGCCACCGATTCTGTCGGCACCAATCATGAATTCCTTGATAGTTCGGTGGATACCACCACCAAACACGCTTCGTTCTGTTCCGCCACCGTAGAAATTGAGTACCGGGAAGAGATTCGGCGTTGCTAACTCTTGACTTCCGATTCGGAGTGTCCCCGTACGTGCATCACCAGCTACGGCGTCAACCTCGAAATCAAATCGTCTCGTTACTTGTGACATCACGGGGCCTCCTGCAAGATGGAGTCGTTCCCATTAATAAACTTCTTGAGAGCGTGCCCCTTCGTCCCGATCCCATCTCCAGAGATATACGAAACGTCTGCTGGAATCTCCTCGGGGTCCAACGCGTGGCGATACGTCTGCCCCGCATTAATCACGACTCGCTCATATCCGCCGTCGATAACCAACTCGCGCAGTTCTTCAGTTACCTCGTCCGCTAGTTCCTCTGCACGCTCTTTCGACATTCGCTGGTCGTACTCCATAATCAGCTCGTCTGGGCTGATGAGCCCATGCTTTGCTGACAGGATTGCAATGTCAATGTCCTCCGCAAACTCTCCAGTACGTCTCGACTTCTTGATTATTTTGTAGAAGTATCCAGAGTACAAATCGATAGCCTGGACCGGTTCAGTAGTCGATTTTTTGGATTTAGAGCATGACTGAACCAGCAGCGTGGACATGGAGCGTTGTACTGATCGGTGGGACTTATACCTTGTGACGACAGCCTACCACTCATTCATCACTGAGTGAGATATCATCTGCTACTACTTCGCCTTGTAAGAACTGCTCTCCAAGTTCGGTAACCCGATAATTTGAGGCATCAACTCGTTGTAGAAGGCCAGCATTGGCAAGCTTTCGACATCGTCGAGAGATGTACTCTCCCGTGTAATCGATGTTGGCTGCGATAACCGCAGGTGATGCGACGATATCTTTCTCTCGTAGAAACTCCAGAATTCGCTCGTCGGCTTGAGTCATCCAGTCTATACGTGGTCGCATCTACAGCGGAATACAGCGATATGGTACCTAACAGCAGGTGGAAACCTGTCTGTGGACTGTATAAACTGTGGTGGCAAACATAGATTTTTGTGGTTGGAATCTATATTCTGTATCATGCTACTTGAGGTCGACCACGGGGAGCGCTGTATTGGGAGATCGGCCCCAATTTCAGAGGGAGCCCCAGATGGCCGATGACAACGAACTCGAAGACTTGCTTTCTACGCTGTACCACGCTCTGCGTGCACCACGACGTAGGTTTGTTATCGAGATTTTGGAAAATACGACTGAAGATATCGTCACTACTCGCGAACTGGCTCGGAAGACGACCAGTATGGAACTCGGAGTTCCGGAAAGACAAGCGACAGGGGAGTCGTACCGGAACGCGTACAATGCACTCTCGCAGACACATTTACCGACTCTTTCGGAGGCAGGGATCATAATCTATGACTCAGAGCGACAAACAGTGATGCCTGGAGCGAACTTCGACCTTGCAGCACTCCTTATAAATACTAATACTCCAACTGTCGATGTCTTCGCATCCCTACTATCAGGAGATGAAAAGCCATGATATCATTCAGAGGTGGCAAGAAAAAAGACAGTGGAGCTATTCCACATTTGATGAGCGCTCTGCGTATTCAATCGGGTCACGTTCCCCCAGATTCTGGAACGCTTGCAGTCTGAACGCACAGGAGTCACAAGTTCCGCACGCTGGCGCCTCGTCCCGGTAGCAACTCCACGTGTGCTCATATGGTACCCCAAGTTCGAGTCCGCGCTCCGCGATATCGGTCTTTGACCACTCGACGAACGGAGCAATGAGTTCGATTTCGGTGTCCGGTTTCGTCCCGACATCAATGACCTGCTGGAACGCCTCAAAGAACTCTGGGCGACAATCAGGATACCCAGAGAAATCCTCGCTATGCGCGCCAATGAATATCGCCGAACAATCCTGCGCTTCGGCGTAAGAGACGGCCATCGAGAGCAAGTTCGAGTTCCGGAATGGGACGTACGAACGGGGGATCTCTTCGCTGTCCATGTCGGCTTCTTCGACGTCCATCTCGTCGTCAGTGAGACTGGAATCGCCGATCGTCGCGAGATGCTGTGTCTCGACGTGGAGAAAGTCCGCCGCATCGACTTCTTTGGCGAGTGCGCGTGCACATTCGAGTTCCTTGGTCTCCGTATTCTGCCCGTAGGACGTGTGCAGGAAGTACGGCTCGTAACCGCGGTCGATCGCTTCGTAGACGGCCGTCGCACTGTCCATGCCGCCCGATACCAGAATTACCGCTCTATCTTGGTCACTCATAGCGTCTCACCGTTGTCGGTCCGCGCGATTGCGTCGCGGAATCGCTCTCGCTCGTCGTTCGTCGGCGAGCCGACCGTGGCTCGCGTGGTCGTGGTCGTTTCCGTCTCAATACCGCGCATCGCCTCACACATGTGTGTCGCCGAAACTTCGACCATCACGGACTCGGCTCCGAGCTCGTCAGCGAGACCGTGAGCGATGTCCTGGGTCAGCTCCTCTTGCATCGTGAGCCGTCGGGACTGCCACCGAACGTAGCGGATCAATTTCGAGAGGCCGACGACCTCTCCAGCCGGGCGGTAGGCGATATGCGCAGTCCCCCTGTACGGGAGCATATGGTGCTCGCAAAGACTATAGAGGGGGATTCCAGTTTTCACGACCAGATCGTCGTTTGTCGCTTCGAAGGCCCGCATGGTCGGCTTCTCGCGTTGCCGTGACCCCTCGCTCAGTGTCTCGAGCATGTCGGGCACACGGCGCTGCCACGTATCGGTGAGTCCATCGGCTTCAGGATCTTCACCGATGGCCTCGAGCAGCAGCTTGACGCCCTGCTGGGCTTTTTCGTGGTCGATGGCAGCGTCGGTGTCCGTGTTCACTGGAAACGGTTCCTCCGTCGTTACGTCGTCGAGTTGCGTATCGTCGCTCATGTTCAGGTACCAGGTGCGTCGTTCCAGAGGTCCACGTGAAGTCGTGGGGTGTAGCGGTAGCCGTACTCCATCGCGAGTTCGGCGACCGTCTCTCGAGTGTCGTCCAACTCGTCGCGGGTCATTCCTTCAGGCATCAGTAAGACGTCGTCGTCCTGGATTTGCTTCTCAGTCGCCTCCCGAATCCTGGCGATCATGTCTTCAATCTCGGCCATGTCTTCGGGATCAGTGACAACGAACTTGAGCTGGCTCGAATAGGCATCAACCATTTCGGCGATCGCGTCAATGTCGATCCGCCGTTCTTCGTGTCGCTCAGCCCAGTCACCGTCGCCTTTCGGATCGCATTCGGCAGTTGGGGTGCTGCTCTGAAGTTTCGGGCTGATGCTGGCCAGGTCGATATGCGCGTCGCGATAGATGGTGCCGTTCGTCTCGACCGTTGTGTGATAGCCTCGTTCTCCGAGGCGGTCCAATAGTTCCACGCATTCGTCGTGGATCATCGGCTCACCGCCAGTGAGTACGACGTGATTGGCGTCATGGTCCTCGATGTCACTGATGATGTCGTCGATATCCATCCACGCGTGGGTGGGTTCCCAGGAGGTGTGGTAGGAGTCGCAGAACCAGCACCGAAGGTTGCAGCCACTCGTCCGGACGAAGACTGTCGGCACGCCCGCAAGCTTTCCCTCTCCCTGTAACGAGTAGAAGAGCTCGTTGATAGGGAGCGCATTGTCGCTGTCTGGAGAGGATTCGTCGTCGAGCGCGTCGGTATCAGCGTTGACTGGCATCAGTATGTCGCACAGAGTTCGCCCGTTTCACTCACTTCGACGGACACATCTGAGACGTTCTCTGGGAACGCTTCGAGCATCCGTTCTTCGAGAACGATGCTCATCACCTCGGCAGTTGGCGGGTGTTCTAACACGACAACTGCGTCACTGTCACCACTCTCTTCGAACGCCCCGATAAGAGGATCTCCCTTCTCCAGAAGGAATCGGTGATCCCAGTTGGATATTACCGAGGTAATATCTCCTTTGTCCACAATCCACCCTTCTTCACTGAGAGTACCGGTGACCTCGACGACAATCTCGTAGTTGTGGCCATGGGGCCGAGAACACTTCCCATCGTGGTGTTGAATGCGGTGTCCACTGCTGATCCGAATAGGACGATCGCGACCTACGACCAGCGTTCGTTCTTCCTGCATCCGATCTGTCGTGGTGCGTGTCTGCTTCTTTGATCCGACTCTCCCAGGCATACTCCGATATTATCTGGGTGCTACTTAAACCTAACCGGAGCAGAGTGAATGTGGAATTCCGGGAAGTGGATCTGTCGTCATGACATCATCATAGATTTGGATCTGAGTGAGGCATCAATCGACGATTGAGTAAGCCGCTACGCACCGTTTCAGTCAGTTACGATGGCAGACAAAGAAGGGCGTGTCACGCGAAACTCGACCAACGATGATAGCGAAGGGTCCAACACCTCTCCCCAATTATCGGTCGAACAACTACTCGCATCCCTCTCTGGTGATCGATTCCGCGACTGGTATCGTGAACGACAGTACCGACAGAACATCGAAAACGGAACTCCATTCTTCAACGGCCCAGCATCTGTTCCCGATTCCGAACGACACAGTCCGAGCAGGCTCCTCAAGTGCCATCGGAAAGTAGTCTATCAGCAATGCAACGCACCCGAAGAAACGTCCGATCCAGACGGTATCTTCTGGTTCGGGACACGGTTCGAGGAAGATCTCGCGTTCCCATTCTTGGAGCGCGCGATCACTAATGCGGACACGTACGTTCAGAACTCTGTCTGGGTAGACTTTCGAGTGGAAACTAAGGGGGTCGAATTACAGATCAAGGGAGAAACAGACCCACTAATCGTTGATGCAGACGCCACCCCGATCCTCCCGACAGAGATCAAGACGAAATCGTCCGTAGAGCATACGTCGGAACCGAATCGATCGCATCGTGCTCAACTACACGCGTACATGGCGGGCCTCTCGGAGAAGTTCGGTGTTGATCTGACTGATGGTGTTGTAATGTACGGGAGCAGGAAAACAATGGACGTGAAGATATTTCACGTCGAATTCGACGAAGAATTCTGGGAAGACGTAGTCCTAGAGTGGGCAGCTGACCACACCCATTACCGCCTTACAGAGGAACTGCCTCCTGCGGAACCTGAGAATGATTGGGAATGTAAATTCTGCTCGTTCCGGGAGCGGTGTGGAAAAGGAGACTCAAATCACAAAGATCTCGGGACGGACGGGTTCCTCCCCAACTTCGCTGATTATCCGCGTGAGAAGGTTGTTCGGTACTTAGAATCAAACCCTGATGCTCTGTTGACGCCTGTCTTGGCCGAAAAATATCCAGACGTAGCTGATGAGTACGGGGTTTGTACGTTTCAATGCCCAGGCTGTGCTTCGTCTTTTGAGTGGGATTCTATTGGCAGACAGGATAGAGTTGGCAGGTCACGACCGGTTTGCCCGGTCTGTGCAGAAGACGATTCCCTGAGGGAACTCCAGATTTCACCGCATGAACAGCGCGGATCGTCTAATGAAGAAAAGGGAGTGACAGGTGAAGGGGCATGAGTACGATTCCCTCAGTGAGACCAGATGACTCAGAGACTGAGTTAGATCAGGCCAGCAATGATGAGTTGGACGCTGCAATCTATGTGAGAACCTCTTCGTCGTCTCAACGATTCGGTTATTCAATTGATGAGCAAATTCGACGATGCTGGGAACGTTGCGACTCAGCAGGATGGACTGTCAAGTACGTGTTCAGTGACGAGGCTGAATCGGGTCGAAATACGGAACGTCCTCAATTTCAGCAGATGCTCCAGAGAGCTGAAGAGAAAGTTATTGACGTCGTAGTATTCTGGAAATTGGACCGGTTCTGCCGGTCACTGACTGACCTTGTTAATGTTGAAGAACGACTCAACGAGTGGGGCGTAGCTTTACACAGTGTCACAGAACACATTGATACCACATCTCCCGTCGGGCGTTTTAATTTCAGAAATTTAGCGTCAGCCGCGGAACTCGAAAGTGACCTCACTAGTCAGCGAGCAAAGATGGGGATGTATGGATTGGCACAAACCCACCGATGGCCAAATGAGAACCCCCCCCTTGGGCTATAAATTACAAAGTGACGATACGCTGGAGATCGTCGCTCTTGAAGCCGAGTTAGTATACCGAATATTTCAATTGTATCTTGACGAGCGGTCTATGCCAGAGGTTGCCTTTCGACTAAATGAGCGTGACATTACGACAAAGAGTGGAGATTCTTGGACTCGCCAAGCAGTACGAGTGATTCTGGCCAACGAGATCTACGTTGGGAAGTACAAAGTGGCTCAGTTCGAAGAAGAGGTTCCAGAGTACCGAATAATTCCAGACCAGTTATTTGACGACGTTGCCCAAGTCAGGTACCGGTTCCAAAATTCCAAGCCGCGAATGAAACGTGACCGGAAAGAGAGGAAAGCAGAGCGCGTCTTGAAAGCGTATCAGGGTAACGGGGATATTAATGACGAATTCTGATATGAAGCAATGTCCTAAGTGTGGTGCAGAGGTGATCAGTAACACATCGGGGACCAACTCCCCATTCTGTACTACCTGTGGCTTTGTAGTAACGGAGGAGGTAGAAGAGAACGATCGAGCCGACACTGAGAACACGATTCAAGCAGAAGCTGATCTCGATCGGAGTAAACAAGTTGTGGCCCGGGACTCCTCTGACGAGAACCTGATCCGTCTATTAGAAACAGTCGATGAGGTTGGGGATCGACTATTAGTCGAACCTAGCGAGAGAAGACGTTCGGGTAAAATCGCTGTTCAAGCATGGATCGAGGGCTTGTTAAGTGGTCGAAGTATTCGGCACGTTGCGGCGGCATCTGTGCTGATATCTTGTCGTCTCTCACACCGGAATCGCCCCTACAAGAAGGTAGCCGTTGCTGCCGAGATTGACTCTTCTTCCCTACACGAGACTTGTAAAGTATTGGTTAATAATATCGAAATTGAACTTGATCCACCACGTCCTGTTCACTACCTCCCGTATATATACAAACAGTTGGACCTCCCCCTGGATGCTTTCGACCCATATTCATGGATTGAACAGCTACAAGAGATGCCCAAAGGGAATCCAGTAGGAGTAGCAGCTGCGGCCGCGTACTTGGATTTACAAGATACTGATTCTTCAGTCTCGTACCGCGAGATGGGGGAGCTAGTCGGCTTGACAAAAGAAACGCTTTGGAGACAATCTGTCGAACTACGAAGTCCCGAATCCTGACAGTGTTTCTTGTCTACGGCTCTCCTCTGGATCAGAATCGTCAGAATTCAGTTTCTCCATCAGACTCAGATCAATGTCAAATCGAGTGACTGAATCCTCAAATCCGCGTTTTATTTTGTGAGGACTTGTTCCGCTATAGAATTCGAATCCACAGACTCCGCAACTGTAGCAATACCTCTCCTTCCAGTCAGCTTCACTAACGTCGAACCGTTCTACTGACTGGCACTTAGGGCAAGAGAGAGCCGCAGTCTGGTGAAGCTCTTGGATCTCCTTTTCGGTCAACAAAGGTCCCTGGTGTCCACAGCTATCGCAATCGTAGGTCTGTAACCAGTGTCCCATTAATTTCTCACCACCATTTGGACTAAGCTCTCCGTTACACTCTCGACAGGCTGAGAGGCTACCGAGGATGTCGTGGAGGTAGTCAAGCCCGTACCGGTCTACAGCACGGTTAATAAACTGAGGAAAATCGGGGTGATCCTCGCCACCTCGACGTTGTTGGAGGATGTTTTGCGCTCGACGGAAAGTCTCTATGTCCACCACCTGGATTTCTGGTTTTGTCGAGACGACGTGTCCTTTGTAATCGAGTTGTCCGACACACAGCCGGCTTTCAAGCAGTGATTTCAGATTAGTGTCACTGAGTTCATCGTCGTCTTCTTTCCTTCGTTTTTCATTTATTCTCCGGAGCGTTTCACTTCGATTTTTTGTGCGCAAGAACGTTTTGAACGCCCGGTAGATGATCTCTCGTTCACTCTCTTTCACATGGATATTGTGGTCGGAATCAGTGTGGAAACCAAACGGCGTATTACTATTACCGAATGGGTATTTTCCCTCTGACAAACTCTGTTCAACAGATCCTTTTGCTCCTTCCTTTAATCTCAGGAACCACTTCCGAGCAAATACTGTCTGGTTCAATAGGTTATGTACATCGTTGATATCGTCCCAGTCTACATAGCCTATTGACCCAGCGTAGATCTTGCAATCCAAGTTCCGTAGCTTATTGTAAAACTTATGAGCTTCAAACACAGGCGCTCGCGTAATTCTGTCTACTTCCATAGCGGAGAGAATATTGATCTCTCCTTTGCGTGCGGCCCTCAGTAGCTCATTCACCCCCTCTCGGTCCATCGTAGCGGCTGACTCTACTACACTAACTTCTTTTTCGATCGTTCCATCTACTCGATCAACCTCAGAGTATTGCGCGTCTAATTGGTGGTCACGTGGCGCACTATTGTCGTTTTTATCTGTGCTACTTCTCGCGAGTAGCCCAAATTTTGGGTCTGCAAGCTCAGTTCCGTAGATGCTTCCGAGGGGAAGAGTCCAGGTCAACAGCGCCAGGTTGTCTGGTAGACGCACCCAGACCACTAACAGAATATATGCACCACATATAATAGAGATGGACAAACCACCTATGGGTGTCTTGTCCATCCTTACTTTATGTACTGCATACAGTCCTTGGTGTATGAGTGAGGGAGAGCGACTGTGCGATGCGATAGTTTTCTTTTCGAATTGTCCAGTCAAGTCAAGTGAGTAGACAGACAATTGGTCACGTGTGCGTTCGCAAGCAGCGATGGCTACCTGGATCATCTGGAGGGTGAAAGCACAGAGCAGAGCTTGTGCCTGAGATCCGGTACTGTTCAGTTTACCACGTGTCGTGAACCGTTCTGCAAGTTGTCGTATTGCTTCGGAGACCATCACTTGCCGCTCAGATGATAACTCCGGTATTGCTGTGGAGAGAACACCCCTTTACAACGGAGTTTATAAGGCATTCAGCAGTTTCCTCAGCCATGGCTGGATTTGAAACCCACATACTCCAGAGTATTCTCAGGCAGGCAGATCAGCGATCTGCGAACAAAGCTAATTGTCTGAGTACGAAAGATGTTAGATATATTCTCACTGAGGATACAAGCACATACAAGAAAAGTGAATTAGAAGACCGAATTGAGGATGGTCTTGAATCTCTTGATGAACGGTTTCAGTGGTTGCTAAACGACATTGCTCTCCTCCATTACCAGGGAGAGGTTCATGCTACCGGTGAAATCTGGAATAGCATATTGGAGACGGAAGGGTTCGCTCGACACCTCTCAGAAAAGAAGGTCACATTATCGACAGAGGAGATCAATCAACCTGAAACGAAACTCGGCTATGACCTGGGATTAGTCATTGCGATGATGTCTGACTTTGCACAGAATAGAGAGGAGGTATTGGATCTTATCTGGGGCTTTATACTTGCACACAGCGCAACTGAGTCTGGCCAAGAATTGGATGAGAGGAAGAACTTAGAGGCGATTTTTGAGGGGCTCGAAAATAGAAAACGGGACCACTATAACTATTTCATCTCATTTGAAAGTGGGGTGAAAGAGAAGGAAAACAACGTTCTCACGGATGTACTGAGTGAGTTTGATCTTGCGTATAGTGACCTTCTCTCTGGCTTGGTGAGTTCACGTGCTCAACGCTACATGTACGAGAATGACGTTGGCAAAAGACAGTCAATAAGATCTGTTGTGGAGGGTCTTCTAGACAACACCTCCTTAGATCAAGCACAGAAGGTTCGAACCAAGTTGGACACTGAGTGGGACAGTCTTCGGGAAGCGTCAGCGCCGGGGGTGGATGCGGAGGAGATACTGATATCGGTCTGGAATAAATCACAACGAAACTCAGGAGAAATAGCTATTGACCTGTATAAGTCGAGTTTCAAGGGAAATGTGACAGAGACTCTTAACAAATTAGCAAAAGATGGAAAGAACAGATCGCGGTCTGTTACAGCAGTCTACGAGCATGCCCCAATTGTCAAATGGGACAATACTGAACAGTATTGGGTGACAACGGATTACGGCGATCTGCTGTGTTATTTCAGAGAAAATGATAATATTGAGTGGCTCCACGATTACGGCATTAATCCCGAAGATGATAAACTAAAAGATAGAAAAATAAGTCAAAGAGAGTGGGATTTAATACAACAAGGTGCAGAACCACTGGTGGAAATCCTTTGAGAACAGGAATTACATTACGTCTAGATGATGTGTAGAAGGTGTCATAGAACAGTTGGCATGCCCAGCACACGGATCGTTCGATACAGTTGGAGTACCGGTCAACGATCGAGGGGTAATGGGCCTGTTATCGAGAATTGCGCTGTGGTAAGCATAGTCCACAGAATGGCGCTTGTGAGTGATTTCTGAAATGGTCCGCATTACAAAGCGTGATATAGCCGTACGTGACTTCATGACTCGGCCTCCGAACGAGATAACGACGCCGATTATAGAGGCTGTGTCTGAAGTGTTGGAGACACCGGTCGAAACAGTCCCGCCACTCTCGGATGCCATTAACATTGATGGATTAGAGGAACTCATAACCGACGATCCCGCCCATGACGTGACGGTGACCTTTGCTTACGCTGGATTGCGCGTACTCGTTCACTCAGACAGGACTATCTTCGTTTGCCCGCTTCAGAATGCTCGAATTGCCCGAGGGACGAATGATGATACCCGATAAAGACACATATACGTTCTAACGGCTGATTCATCGAGTTAGTGCTCCGAGAAACACCTTGTGAATCGTTTTATCACACCCTAGATGTGTAGTCTACTGGTTGGAAACCAAACTTCACCAAACCAATAGACCCTAATAAAAGCCAAGTGAAAGCCCCCTTCTCACCTGTTACTGTTCAGGTTTCGGTATTTCTGGGCCAGTGTGGGAATGCAAGGTAGACCCCCGAAGAGATCACGTCTAAAAGGAAATTCGCACACGTGCCTGCAACAAGAAGCAGAGGAGTACCTAAGCAGGGTTGCAAATACTGCTCCAAAAAACACTTTTCACGCCCATCACAGCCGTGTCAATGCTTTTGTCGATTGGACACAGGAGAATTCAGCTGTTGAAAATCTGGTAGAGCTTGCATCAAGCTACATCGTACATATCTCGACGCGCTCTACAAGTGCCGATACCGTTTCTGGACATATAGACACGATTGCGAATTTTATTTCCTATCTGGACCAAGACGATCCGCGGCTCGTGACAGCAAAAATAGTATTGTCAATCAAAGAAAATATGGACGAAGGTACCGGCAGATTCCACGGAGTAGAGGCGAAGGCCACTAATTGGAAGCAACCAACGTGTCTTGAGAAAAAGATCGAGTGTTACGTTGACTATCTTCGCCACAGCTGTTACGGAACTCGAACGCACGCATACGTGGAAACTATCCTCGAAACAAGAGGTTGTCCTGGACCAATACTGGACCTGAATATCGCTGATTTGGACATAGCCAACGAGGAAGTCAAGATCGGGATTCCAGATACACATCTCGTGGCTGCCATAGGGTTAGTTGACACGCGGACAGTGGTGGTGTCCGATCAACTCAAGCAGGTCCTGAAAGAGTACATTGAGCATCATCGTGACTCAGTCACTGAACAAGAGCCCCCGCTATTCACCACATCACATGGGCGTGCAGCGCCCTCAACAATTCGTCGGTCACTTAGCAGAGGGGACGAGAAGATTTCTGATCAATTTGCTAATACAGAGTGTGAACCGACTACTACAATGACATCCCTTAGTCCTGAGAACGTGTGGAAGTACGCTATGGCGAGCATTATTGAGTGATATTCATGTCCGACGCGTTGGTTGAGGCACTGTCCGGGGTTGATGACTCTCAGGCTGTCGAGGAGATACTCGATGCCTTCGGAATCGAAACGGCATCCACAGACTCCAGTCACTCGAACCAACCAACGTTGTCCAACCTATACGACCGATTCTTGCGTCGTCGCCAACAACGGAGTTCGGCGACACGCGCTCAATACAAGCGCACGATCCCGGTTTTCATCACATTCGCCGAAACCCACAATGTTGATCATCCCGGTCAGATTACGACGGAGCTAGTAGACGAATTCGTCGATGGACTTGAGGCCTCGTTCAGCGCTGATGCCACGATATACACATATACGAAGAACGTCCGGACCTGGCTTAACTGGTTAAACGACCGCCAGCTCTGCGATGAGGCTGTATACAATATCCTCTCCAAAGACGAACTTGGGCTCTCACCGAACGCTCGAGATGAGGCACTACCCGCAGACGAAGCGACAGCAATCCTCGAAAAACTTCGGTCACGACGTTATGGAACAGCGATTCACACGACAACAGAGCTGTTCTGGAACGGGGGCCTCCGACTCGGTGACGGGCACTCGCTCGACCTCTGTGACTTCTATCCAGAGGAGAACGAACTCTGGATCGCTCACCGACCCGACACAGGTACCCGACTGAAGAACGGCTCTGAAGACGACGACACCCCTGGAGACGGGGAACGGTACATCGAACTTAGAGACGAAGTCGTCGAGGCACTCGAACACTTTATCAAATACGAGCGACCGGATGTCACCGACGAGTACGGCCGACAGCCACTGTTCGCCACAGAGTACGGCCGGGCTTGCAAAGCCACGCTACGCCGATGGCTCTACAAAGCAACCAGTTGCCGTTGGCAGCCTGATGGACCGGAAAAACCGGACTGTGATGGAAGCTGTGATCCCGACGCGGACGTCTGCCCTCTGTCGTACTATCCTCATGCGATTCGGCGTGGGGCGATCGTCAATCATCTCAGCGGAGGATTGCGGCAGGACCTTGCTAGCCAGCGCTTCGATGTCAGTGTGTCTGTGATCAAGAAACACTATGACCCACGGACGAAGCACCAGCGCAAGGAAGACCGTGCAGAGGCCGTCAGAAAGTGCTGGGGGGACTAAGACAACGGTGGGAATTACCGTATAAACAGGGTTTGTGAATCTTCTCAGGCCCAATCATCATATGATCATGTTTTTACCACAAATGGCCGTGGAAAATTGCTAAATATAGCTTGATTTCACTCCTAACTGAATCCTAATAGGTCTCGCCCGCTATGGACGGGCGGCGATCGCCATCTGGGGTTGTACACATCTATATCCACATACTTTCTCGGGCCAATTCTGCGATCCAATTCCACCGATTACGTCGGTCAGGAAGTACTGCATGTGACGACCGAGTGGTAAATGGCTGGATTTTTGAATCTCCCTCTTTTGGTTAACAAGTAATGTATATAGAACAGATGGAAAGAGCCAAGCGCAGATTTATAATAACTAACTCATCAATAATTTTATTTGGAGTGGTTATTTGGTACTTTATTGGTCCGCAATCTCCAATTTCTGGATTAGGAATAGCAATTGTTGGGGGCGGGATTATTAGAACAATTGACTATAAAATGTATGTGTCTGATAAAGAAAAAGATTTCATTGATGAATTGGTGGACCGGTGGGGTGTATTGGATATCCAGAGCGGGAGAGGAAGAGCAGAAAAAGAACAGTACGAACAGCTAATGCGGCAATGTGACGATAAGTTACATATACAGGCTATTTCTTTGACTAGATTTCAAAATGATCTAGGCGATATTTTGAATCGCCTTGGGCAACTAGATGTTGAGATTCGTTTACTATTGTTAGACCCTGAGTCAGACATCTGTGAGTGGTATGGTGAGGAAGATCAGGAGCGAGGCGATCTACAGGCGACAATAAGAGAATCCGCACAGCGATTGTATGAACGTGAAATTGAGACTTTGGAAGTCAGGTACTACGACGCTATGCCGGCAAACTACTTTAGGATCGATTCAAAAGCCTTTGTTGGCCCCTACTTTATAAGCGAACCAAGCAGAAGCACACTAACCTTTTTAGGTCGAACAGACGGAGACTTAGTTGATAGTTACACTCAGCACTTCGAGTCTCTGTGGCAAGACGGGCGACAACCATCTATCGAAAACGACTAATATGAAATAAATGAGAGAAGAATTGAATTATCCGGATCAACTACAGCCATTCTCTGTTAGTGACGACCTCCTTACGGATATCTTGGACGACTCTTCTGAGATAGAAAAAATCGATGGTTACCAAGGTACCCCGATCTCAGGAGTTGGAGATGTATACACGCCGAAATCACTTGTTGAGTTTATACTGGATTCGGTAGACTATACTGCTGAAAATGAAATTGAACATGTGAAGATTGCAGACCTATCCTGCGGGACCGGTTCTTTTATAAAAGAAATAGTCAGGAGGCTTCGTAACCGGTTGATTAAGATAGGCTATGATCCAGATAGTCCGGAGGGAGCCCGCCAGATCATTTCAACAGTTAAAAACAATATATACGGGTACGATATTAATTCACTCGCAGTTTGGCGAACTTCCCAACTAATTCTCGACACCCTGAAAAGAGAAATCAGATCAGCAGACGCAAGAAATCCGATTTCAACACTACCGGTTTATCATACCAACTCTCTGAATAAGAGGACAGAGATTGCCTCTGACAAATTTGATATTATCGTTGGGAATCCCCCATATATAAGACATGATGAAATCTCCTCTGAAGAGGACAAAATTTACAGAGAAAAATATGACTCTGCTATTGGAAAATACGATATCTATCTACTTTTCTTTGAAAGAGCTATTGAACTCTTGGATAGAGGTGGCAGCCTTGGCTTCGTAACGCCAGATAGGTTCCACCAATCAGATTATGGTAAAAATCTTAGGGAGATAATTACTAATAGGACATATATAGATCAAATAGTCAAAATAGAGAATGATCCGTTCCCCGTTGTCAATGCATATCCCTGTATAACAATTCTACAAAAACAGGACACTTCCTTCCCCAACTATCAGAAAAACAATTACCTAACTTACTGCGAAACTACAAGTGAACGACTAAACGATTTACGACGTTCTCTCAATACTGATCAAGGACGCTCTGAATTCAGTGACTGTGCTCAAATTGAACAGAGCCAACTTGGCGAAGACAGCTGGCAATTTATGCCTCCAGAGATTCAGAAACTGAGATCTCGGATAGGAAAGGACTTGACCCGTATTAAACAGACGGGGATCCAAATCAGAGCGGGCATAGCTACAGGTGCCGATGATATTTTCATTCTAAATGAATCTGATGCTCAAAGAATGTCTAATCAGGTGGTTTATCCACTAATTAGAGGAAAGAATATCAGAAAGGGCGAAATAAATCAAGATTTGTATATCTTTAACCCATATAATAGCAATGGTGAGGTCATAGATTTAGACGACTATCCTCAGGTAAAGGAATATTTGGAATATCATCGTCCTGATCTCCAAGATAGGTATTGTGTTAGAGAAAAAGGCAAGTTGTGGTATGAAACTCACGATACTATTAAAACAAACCTCGAAACAGAAAGGAGAATTGTCACTCCTGATCTGACTTCACACTCACGATTTGCAGTGGCAGAAAGGATGATCTCACATAACACCTGTTACTCTATCTTCTATGATGGTGATCTGAAGACTTTGGCTGCCATATTAAATAGTAGTGTATTTGAGTTCATACTGAAATCATCTCTGCCTGAAATGGACTCTGGTTTCTGGCGACAAATGAAGAGAGACCTAGTTGACTTACAAGTTATATTGCCAACGGAAATTGATCCGAGCGTAGCAGACGAATTGGCAGACAACTACGACAACAAGCGATGGGAAAAAGTAAACTCAATCATGTATGAGATACTGGGCTTGAATGGTGAGGAAGTCGAACAAATAGAGTCATTTATAAACTAATTCGAATCTATTTTACTTAGAATCTGTTCATCTATCGTAGTATATAGATTATCGAGTGTTCCCTCGTTCACGATTAAAATGTCTTCTTCACTGTCGAACATTTCCATAATCCCAAAATTGTATTCTATGAAGTCTTTTTGTAGGAAATCTTGATATTCGTATTCTGATTCGGGATTATCCCGTCTTAGTTTTCGTTGGTACCGTAGTAGACTATTTGCATATAATCCAACTACAAGAACATCAGAAAACTTTTTCTTAATGAAGTCCACCTCCTGTTTCGTCCGGAAGCCCGAAATAATCGCCTCACTTTCATCAGCCTCAGATATTTCCCCACATACGGGCCTAGCAAAGGTCTCCTTGCCCTCCCTGTCAAACTCCGTTTTTACAAACTCCATTAAAGAACCAGAAAAAGTAGAGTTAGAATATCGGCTTTTGACGAACTCACTTGCCTCAAAGTGATCTGTATCACGTCTTTCTTGTATGTATTCAGCACTCGTGGTCTTTCCTGCACAAGAGGGTCCAACTATACACAAAATCAATCTACTCATAAATCACTCAAGCTGGATTGTTTAGGATCGCCAGTAGATTCCCCGAAAGAGTCGGTATCTTTGTATATGACGTTCTCAATATTGGACTCCACTACAGTACGTATACTATCAGGAGTGATTTTATTTCTTATTATAGAGGAATACTCGCCAATCCGTTCACAGATTCGATCAAAATTCGGTTTTCGAAAGTCATATTCTAAAAACTCACTGATATTCATTTCGTTATAAACTTTTGTAGACCCTTTTGGAGTGAAATACAAATTAAAGTCATCTGAACTTAACCAGGAGTACTTTTTATTCTCTTCTCTAATCTCCCCGTCCATATTTATTTTCCCCTTCTGCGTATTAGTGAATATGAGAGGATCATGGTCTGGAATATTAAGAGCTAATCCTGACTCAATAGTGGCGCCGGGATTTCGACTGAACTTCAATTTTAAATCCTCATCTGATTTAGTGTCCCACCACTTTTTGAAATATTGACCAGGGCCCCTGCTATCCATCGCATCAAAGAACACCGAAGTTTGTTCAATCATAAAGAAGGTATTTCTTATATCATCAAATATCTTTCTTTGGATAGCTTCAGATAACAACAGATCCATATTGTCCGATTGAATCTCTTGGTATTCCCAAGGAACCTGCGCTAACACGACATTATGATTTTGAGTTAAATTGTTATGGTGAGATAAATACCGCAAGTGGTCGAACTTTCTACTACTAGTAGTTATCAATAGCAGAGGTATATTATCATCAATCATATGTGGATGTGGTTCTTACGCCTCACACTTTCAGGGCAGTACATATATTATTTCTCCCCTCGTTTTGTGGAGCGTGTCAAGTCACTTGCCATGAAAATAGAAACCGGATGCAGATTACACTTCGGGTTAATTGATCTAAGCCGTGAATCGAACCGTGTGGATGGCGGGATAGGCCTCGGTTTAAAATATCCTGGTATTGTGATAGAAGCTGAGGAATCCGATATTCTCCAAGTACAGGGGCCTAAGCGAGAGCGAGCGAAGACAGCAGCAACTGCGGTTATTCAAGAATACGGTTTAGATCCAGTTAAAATAACAATACGACAAACTATTCCGCCACATAGAGGACTGGGATGGGGGACTCAACTTTCTCTGGCCGTAGGATTTGCTGTAGCGGAGATCAACGACAAAAAATTGTCTACGAGGACTATGGCTGAAGTTGTAGGACGTGGTGGCACATCAGGTATTGGTACAGCAGTATTCTCTGAAGGGGGATTCATTTTGGATGGAGGTCATAGTTTAGATAGTAAGAGCGGATTCTTACCCTCAGCAGCATCTGATGTGCCACCGCCACCAGTATTATCCAGGTTAGAGTTTCCAGATTGGCATATCAAGATATTCCTTCCAGATTCAGTTGGTGCTCATGGTTCTGACGAACTCACAGTATTTGAAGAAGGATGTCCTATTCCTATAGATGAGGTGCAGAAACTTTCACATATAATACTAATGAAATTGATTCCGAGTATCGCACAGGGTGATTATATATTGTTTCGAGAAGCAATAAATTCGATGCAGTTCATTGGTTTCAAAAAAAGAGAGATAAAGAGACAACCAGATTCACTATCTTTAGTTAATGAGTTGCAAGAAATGGGATACGCTGCTGGCATGTCGTCATTAGGACCAGCTGTTTTTGTGATATCCCCAGATCCAATAGATATAGAGTATGATGGGGTGAAAAGTATAGACACAGAAGCTTCGACCACTGGCGCAGAATTCACAGATCGATAATGTTCTTGTGAAGAAGATGGTTGATACCGTCACTGCATGTAGCGGTAGCCGACGGGCCCTGGGTTGAACATCTCTATGGTCCGATAGAGTTTCAGGAGTGGAGACAGGAATCGCACGACAGCAAGTAATCAACAATGTGCTACGCAAGAGCAAATATATAATAAATCCGAAATTTGGACACGAGATGTCTGATCGCGCTATGCTAGTCACTTCATCGGTCCTTGGTCGGAATACAGGTGAGGGAGCTATTCGAGTGGTCAGCGCCACCTTTGCACGTTCACTGATCATCAAGTCGAACCAGCTACGTCCGCGTCCAGCGATTTTGTAGCCTCTATGGCCCCAGGAGCCTGATTGAACGCTCAAATGTTATGCAGACCACTCCAATAACTCCCTCAGTTAATTCCACAACTTTCCATTCACTAAATTTATTGGCCGGTACGCGCCCTGTATCAAGACTTTCCAAAACGGTTACTGGATGAGGATTTCCAACACGGTCACCAGTTCAGCACTCAATCCTTTCTAACGGGCCTGAGCTATTGATCAGGCAGGTACTGTCGCCGCTGTCTCAACTTCTCTTGTGGTGCCCGTTGGTCGTAATGCCGGTCGATCACGTCCATACTAACATCCATCCGGTCACGGACGACCGGTTCCGGCGTGTCTTCTTGAAGATGGTAGGTTATCGCCCCGCGGCGAAAGGGATGGGGGCTCAGCGCTGAGGGACACGAGTGTGCCTGCGAGGTTGGCCGTGCTTCACACTCCTCGATCTCACGGTCGTGCGGACATCTATCGCTGTATACGCAGGGTCGTGTGTACTGGTAGGCGATCGACCTGGCCCGATTCCTGCTCAGTCGTGAGCGCTGGGTGGCAAAGAGTGGATCGCGGCCGTAATCGTCCTCAGCGCCAGGATGATTCACAGAGATCCAATCGTCGAGGACGTCGCAGACGCGCTCGCTCAGCGCCACGAAGCGTTCACCACTCCCCTGATTCTTCAGCGTCGTCCCGGTATCTGGCCGGTGACTCAGCTCCAAAGATCGTTCGTCGGAGTCGTAGTCAGATACGTCCAGCCCGGTTGCAGCACCGACCCGCAGTCCAGTGTGCCACAGGACTTCGAGTAGCGCGTGCTCCAAGGTCGCGTATCGATACTGTTGGAGATGGTCGAGAATCTCATTAGCTCGGTCAGCTGTGATCAACTCATCACGTGCATCCTCAGCGGTGGTCGTCGGGAGGATGATCTTCTCGTCGAGACCCGGGGTAACCGCGTCGATGCTCGCGCAGAATCGCAAGAACATCCGTAACGTCGCCAGTTGACCTTTCATACTGGCCGTCGCTAGGCCGTCTTCTTCGCGGCGCTTGACCCGAAACCGGTGGATGTCGCGCCCGGAGAGGTTGTTCAGATTGTCGATGCCATCATCCTCGCACCACAACACGAACTGCTTGAGACGATAGCCGTGCGACTGGATAGTCGCCTCAGTGAGTTCGTGGCGGCGTTCGTCGAGATACATTTGCTTGCCTGTGCTGGGTGCCAGTGGTTCGAGTTCGTCTGTCATTCTACGGTCTCCCGAAGGCTCGAAAACAGGGGCTCTCTCTCACCGGCCGTCTCAGCACCTGATACGCGGCTGAATAGCTAGCTCATAGCCATGCATCCTGCGGATGTTCCCCGGCAGGGCCCATGATTCTGCGACGAACGGACGTGAGGAGCGAATCGTGTTGCCCGAGGATTTGAACCAGACGGCGGCGAGCGTCCGCGAGCCGTCGGCGAGGTTCACAATCCGGCAGGGCCCATCACAATTCTGTCCGATTATGAGCCGATCAAATTCGGCCGATAATAACCCCTTTAGTAGCTGAAGAACCGGTATTCGATTCTAAGAGAGGGGCGAGAAAACGCAGGTAGTCGGTAGGGAGCGGTGCCAGTGTCACTCCCGAAGCGTCTCGAACGTCCGATAGGAGAGCCACGACAGATCCCGAGCGGAGAGGTACTCGGCGGCTTCCGGCCAGGAGAGACACGCTCGATAGGACGCCCAGTCGTCCAGCCAGGGGTAATCCGAGCCGATCATGAGGCGCTCGGGACCGAACCACGACAGGAGTTTCCGGACAAACAGCCCGGCAGCCTCGTAAGGCCAGGCATCTCCCGACGCCCTCGGAATCGAGCTTACCTTGACGTAGACGTTCTCACGCTCCGCCAGCGTCTCGATATCGGTCCAGGGCTCTTCGTCGGGGCTCATCCCCTCGTCAGGCCAGCCCATATGTTCGAGGACAAACGTGACATCGGGATTGGCCGCTGCGAGCGCAGCGAGCAGAGAGTACTGCCCGGGTTTCGCGAGGACGAACACGGCCGCATCCTGCGTGGCGAGCTCGTCGTACAGCGGATCGAGCGCATCGTCGGCGATCCAGTCCGCCTGTCGATCCATCTCACCGGGCGTCTCCCCGTACTCGAAGGCGGCGTGGAACCGAATCCCGAGCATCCGTTCGTGACCGATCACGCGGCGAACAGCCTGTCGGAGATCGGGTTCGTCCTGGAAATACTCCATGACACCCACGCCCCACAGGCGTTCGGGATGAGCCTCGATCGTCCGGAGCGTGTACTCGTTGGCTCGTTCGTCGCGGCCGTAGATCGTCGTCGGCTGCAACACCGCTTCGTCGACTTCGGCCGCATCCATGTCGGCGACGAGATCCGCGTGGGGATACGGGCCGGACCACTCCGGCGGGAGATCGGCACTGTGCCAGGGCAAGTCGGCTGTATCGGGCCCCCAAGCGTGCGTGTGTGTATCGACCAGGCGCATACGACTGCAGTAGGTGGTCAGGTTTGTATAGCTGTGGCAGGATCCTCTTTCACAATTAGCGTATCGGGGGTTGCGAATTGGTAGAAACAACTGAGCGATGAACCGTATTCATCGAGTTAGCGTTCCATCCCGGAGTAAGAGTGACACAGATGATCGTCCGCACGGGTGAGAAAGTGCTACAGCGAACGGACCCCACGCTGAAGTAGCGCCGGAGGATCGTCGGAACGATCTCGATGTGAGAAACCCCATTTGATATGGATATCTCTATCGGGAGTTGTCACGAGTAGACCACCCAAGTTGGGGTGGATGTTAGAGGTCGTTAGTTCGGGACTGTGTACTCGCCGAGCGTCGACGAGGATTCCTGATCTTCAGAGTTCCACGTGACGGTGACTTGCTCTCCTCCGGAAAATCCTGTTACGTTAACTGAAGATCCGGAGGAGATATCACCTGAGAAGCCACTGCCTGAGGAGAAATTGTAACCACCACTGCCGACTTCGGTGCCATCCACTTTGACCGTCACGCGGTCTGCGTCGATTGTGTCACCCGTATTGTGCGTGATGACCACTTCGTTTGCACCACTGTTATTATATTCAAAATCGAAGTCGGCGGTCGGCGTCGTGTTCGTCGAGTCGCCCAGTCCGAGCACGAACGATGCGATGACGGCCGCGAGAATCACCGTGATCGCGACCATGAGGATCACGCCGATAACCGGACTCACGGCGTCGTCGTCTGTGAAGAATTTCTTGATGTCCATTGTTGGTCCCGCACGCGTCAGCGTGCGTGGTCAGTGGTGTTCACTGGACGGAGCATAAAAACTACGGACGATTTCCCACTTTCGCAGCGAGAAGATGATTCTCAGAAATGAAATTGACTGCGTATGTGCAGCGTTGCTGTTCATGAGCGAGATAGAAAGAATTGCCCTCTTGTGGTTTTAATAGCACTCAGAGTGGAATTTGACCTGTTTCGAGAGCTTTGATTCTCGGAAATGAAATTCGACGTCCGGGTAACTGGCAGGTTCCCGACGACAGGATATCGAGAAACACTTCGGCAGAGTGTTTCCAGCGGACGGGGCGACCGGCTGCCAGTCCGTTTGGAGCCCAGTGATTGCGCGAAACACATCTGCCGCCGTTCAGCTGCGACGACAGAACTGGACTCCGTGTCACGCGGGTGATCCTCCCGGACGTGCAGCCGGGCGCTCGCGAGCGAGTGCAGTACTCCGGGCGCGAGTCCGGCGTGAGCGTGGCAATACGACAGTACCCGGGGCCAGTTGCCGGGACGAAAAGCAGCGAATGAACGTGAACCGGCGATGCCCGCAGACGCAAAGCAGACAGCAGCAAGCAAACCGCCAAGAGATGCACACGGCTATGCGAATGCATCGATTTGGGCCGTGGCCCGGATACCCCGATTTCGACTCCAGAGAAGATCGGTGCTGGCGGATCTCTTGTGCCGCTATTACCGTTTATTCGAGGAGAAGCGAAAGGGTGAGTGGACCGGCGGGGATTTGAACCCCGGGCCTCTTCCTTGCGAAGGAAGCGATCTGCCACTGATCTACCGGCCCGCGTATATCGTCCCACGAAGCGCAGGTGTTTGAATGATGCGATTCCCCTGCGCGTGAGACCCTGATCGGGCAGTGCCAGGCGTGAACCGTCGACGCGGATCAGTCCTCGAGGACGATCTCGATGGAGACGTCGTTGGGGACCTGGATGCGCATCAGCTGGCGCAGCGCCCGTTCGTCGGCGTCGATGTCGATCAGCCGCTTGTGGACGCGCATCTCCCAGTGCTCCCAGGTGGCCGTCCCCTCTCCGTCAGGGGACTTCCGGGCCGGCACTTCCAGCGTCTTGGTCGGCAGCGGAACGGGACCGCTGAGTTTGACGCCGGTCTTGTTCGCGATCTCGCGGACGTCGTCGCAGATGTCGTCCAGATCGTCCGGACTGGTGCCCGCGAGCCGAACGCGTGCTTGCTGCATTATTCGCGCTCGTCGACGCTCAGGACCTTGCCGGCCGCGATGGTCTGACCCATGTCACGGATGGCGAAGGAGCCGAGCTCGGGGATCTCGCTGGACGGCTCGATGCTGAGCGGTTTCTGCGGACGGACGGTGACGACCGCCGCGTCGCCCGACTGGATGAAGTCGGGGTTCTCCTCGGCGACCTCGCCGGACGAGGGGTCGATCTTCTGATCGATCGATTCGATCGTACAGGCGACCTGTGCGGTGTGGGCGTGGAAGACCGGCGTGTAACCCGCAGTGATCACGCTCGGGTGCTGCATGACGACAATCTGCGCCTGGAAGGTCTCGGCGACCGTCGGCGGGTCGTCGGCCGGACCACAGACGTCACCGCGTCGGATGTCGTCCTTGCCGATGCCGCGAACGTTGAACCCGACGTTGTCACCTGGGCCCGCGCTCGGGACTTCCTCGTGGTGCATTTCGACGGTCTTGACCTCGCCGCCGACGTCGCTGGGCTGGAAGCTAACGTTGTCGCCGGGCTGCATCGTCCCGGTCTCGATCCGTCCGACGGGGACGGTCCCGATACCGGAGATGGTGTAGACGTCCTGGATCGGCAGTCGCAGCGGCGCGTCCGTCGGCGGCTGGGGCTCAGGCAGCGCGTTGAGCGCCTCCAGCAGGGTCTCGCCGTCGTACCAGTCCGTGTTGTCCGAGGTCTCGGAGACGTTGTCGCCCTCGAAGGCGGAGGTCGGGATGAACTTCGCCTTCTCGGCGTCGAACGCGACCTGCTTGAGGAGCTGTTTGACTTCTTCGACGACCTCGTCGTAGGAGGATTCCTTGTAGTCGACGAGGTCCATCTTGTTCACGGCGACGATGAGCTCGTCGATACCCAGCGTCTTCGAGAGGAAGACGTGCTCCTGAGTCTGGGGCTGGACGCCGTCGTCGGCGGCGACCACGAGCACGGCGTTGTCGGCCTGGCTCGCGCCCGTGATCATGTTCTTCACGAAGTCGCGGTGACCCGGACAGTCGACGATCGTGAAGTAGTACTCGTCGGTGTCGAACTCCTGGTGGGCGATGTCGATGGTGACCCCGCGCTCGCGCTCCTCGGCGAGGTTGTCCATGACGTAGGCGAACTCGAAGCCGCCCTTGCCCTTCTCTTCTGCTTCTTCCTTGTGCTGTTCGATGACGTGCTCGGGTACGGATCCTGTCTCGTACAGGAGCCGACCAACCATCGTACTCTTCCCGTGGTCAACGTGGCCGATGATGGCCAAGTTCTGGTGCGGTTTGTCGTCGCTCATTGGTATCTCACGCGCAGAGGCGCTGTATCGGAAACCTTCGGCAGAAGCAATTAAAACGGTTTCGATACGGCACAGGAGCGGTCCCGTCGCCGTCTTGCGTTTTGGCAACTGCTGTCACGGGGCGCGGGGGGCAAGTTGCGTAACGTCCGACAGTACCGCCGTCGCGGTCTCCGGACCGCCCGCGCCGCGGCCCGAGAGATTAAGCCGTCCCGCGTTTTCGGTCTCCAGCTGAACGATGTTGCGGGTGCCACTCGGGGCGAGATCGGCCTGTTCGGACACCAGCCGTGGTCCGACACGGATCTCGCCGCCCGAAACCTCGCCGATCAGGCGAATGGTCCGGCCGTCTTCGCGGGCCAGTTCCAGCGCACTGGGCGGGATCGCCTCGATCCCCTCGACGGTCGCATCGTCGAGGGTGTACTCGCGGTCGCCCGCCGCGAGGACGTTCGCCAGGATGACGAATTTCAGCGCCGCGTCGGTGCCTTCCACGTCGAAGGCAGGATCGGCTTCCGCGACACCCAGATCCTGCGCCTCGGCCAGCACGTGTTCGTAATCCAGCCCCTCCCCGGCCATCCGCGAGAGGATGAAGTTCGCGGTCCCGTTGAGCACGCCCCGGGCCGCGGTGATCGTCCCCGGACCGTAGTTCTCGATCGTCGACAGCACCGGGATCGCGCCGCCGACCGTCGCCTCGAACCGGACCTCGCCAGCACTCTCTTCGGCCAGGGCCATCACCTCGCCGTAGCGTTCCGCGACCGGTCCCTTGTTGGCCAGCACGACGTGACGGTCCCGTTCGAGTGCGACCGTCACGTGGCCGAACCCGGGCTGGGCGTCGCCGAGCGTCGTCGGCGTCGCTTCCACGAGCACGTCGTAGTCGGCGTCGAGGGCATCCACTGGGTCCGCCGTCCCGACGATCCCCTCAGTGTTCTTGCGTTCGAGGACAGCGTCGACATCGAGACCGTCGGGATCGGTCGCGGCCGACGTCGAGTCGGTTATCGCGGTCACCGTGTGTCCGTATTCGCCGGCCAGTTCCGCGACGGAACTCCCGACTGCGCCCGCGCCTGCGATCGCGAGGCGCATCAGACGCCACCCCCGGTCGCCAGCGGTTCGATCACGCGCAGGTCTTTCTGATCGGCGACCGATCGGACGGCCTGAAGCGTCTCCTCGACGGCCCCCTGATCGGTCTTCAGTCGAACCCGGGCGCTCGATTCGTCGTCGACCCCTTGCGGGGCGGACAGCGACAGGTCCGCGACGCGGCTATCCGTCTCCGCCCGCAATTGTGAGAGCGTATCCGAAAGGTCAGTATCAACGAGGTGACCCACGAGAACTACCGTCAGTTCCTCGCTGTACCGTTCCTGGCCCGCCTGGACGACGTTGACGCCGGCTTCGCGCAGTGCCTCGACGATCGTCTCGAAGCGTTCGGGCGTCGCCTCGAGATCCACCTCGACCGGGATGCGGCCCCGCGGTGTGAGGTTGCCCCGTTCGTGAAAGATAGATAATAGATTACCGCCGTTGTCGGCGATCGGTTCCAGCGCGGCCAGCAGCTCGCCGGGTTCGTCATCCAGTTCCAGCCGGACCGTGTACGCCTGGGTTCGGGTCTCGCTCATCGGTCGCTCACCGCGCTCGCGATCGGGTTCATGGTATCAGGCGTACGCCGGACGGTGCTAAGAAAGTTGGGACGGGGCGGCAGCGCGAGCCGCAATCGGCGTTACAGCGGGTCGAGTCGGCCGACATCGGCCAGCATCGCTGTCGCGGTCTCCGGACCGCCAGCGCCGCGACCCGAGAGGTTGAGTCGCCCCGCGTTTTCGGTCTCCAGCTGGACGATATTGGTCGTCCCGGTGACTGCGAGCTCACTGTGTTCGGGCACCAGTCGCGGGCCGACGCGGATCTCGCCGCCCGAGACCTCGCCGATCAGTCGGATCGTTCGGCCGTCTTCCTGGGCTAGCTCCAGCGCGCTCTCGGGAATGTCTTTGATGCCCTCGACGGTCGCATCTTCGAGGGTGTACTCGCGGTCGCTCCCAGTGAGGACGTTCGCCAGGATGACACACTTCAGGGCCGCGTCGGTCCCTTCCACGTCGAACGCGGGATCCGTTTCCGCGACGCCGAGATCCTGCGCCTCGGCCAGCACGTGTTCGTAGCCCAGCCCGGCACTGGCCATCCGTGAGAGGATGAAGTTCGCGGTCCCGTTGAGCACGCCCCGGGCCGCGGTGATCGTCCCCGGACCGTAGTCTTCGATCGTCGACAGCACCGGAATCGCGCCGCCGACCGTCGCCTCGAACCGGACCTCGCCAGCACTCTCTTCGGCCAGGGCCATCACCTCGCCGTAGCGTTCCGCGACCGGTCCCTTGTTGGCCAGCACGACGTGACGGTCCCGTTCGAGTGCGACCGTCACGTGGCCGAACCCGGGCTGGGCGTCGCCGAGCGTGACCGGCGTCGCCTCCACGAGCACGTCGTATTCGGCGTCGAGAGCATCCTCGGGGTCGGCCTCGCCAAGGTGGCGCTCACCCTCGTGCTGGCGCTCAAGCGCGGCTTCGACGTCGATCCCGTCAGGGTCGATCGTCGCCGCCTCGACGTTCGCCATCGCGGTCACCGTGTGTCCGTACTCTCCGGCGAGTTCCGCGACGGAACTCCCGACGGTGCCGGTCCCGACGATCGCCAGACGCATCAGACACCACCTCCCGCTGCCAGCGGCTCGATCACGCGCAAGTCCTTCTGGTCGGCGACCGATCGGACGGCCTGAAGCGTCTCCTCGACGGCCCCCTGATCGGTCTTCAGTCGAACCCGGGCGCTCGATTCACCCTCTGCGCCCTCCGGCGCGGACAGTGACACATCCGCAACGGCACCGTTCTCATCCCGTAGCTGCGAGAGTGTGTCCGAAAGATCAGTATCGACGAGATGACCCACGAGAACCACCGTCAGTTCCTCGCTGTACCGTTCCTGGCCCGCCTGGACGACGTTGACGCCGGCCTCGCGCAGCGCTTCGACGATCGTCTCGAAGCGCTCCGGCGTCGCCTCCAGGTCCACCTCGACCGGAATGCGGCCGCGCGGGGAGACGTTCCCGCGCTCGTGGAAGATCGACAATAGATTACCGCCGTTGTCGGCGATCGGTTCCAGCGCGGCCAGTAGCTCGCCGGGTTCGTCGGCGAGTTCCAGCCGAACCGTATACGACTGGGTTCGCGAATCGCTCATCGACCGCTCACCCCGATATCGGAAACGCTCATACTGGTTTCGTGTGATAGCGGCGGTTGTAAGTCAATTTCGTCTCTGCAGCGCTGGGAGAGCAGCGACTTCGGGGCCTCGTGACTTACCGGTGAAATAAATGCCTTTCACCACTGAATGACAGACGGATTATAAATCAAAGATATATGCTGATACGTGCCAATCCAATCCCTCGCTCAAGACCTGGTTAGTCCCGACAACAGCCATATTGTCATCAATTGCGACAGACCACCCGAATCCTTTACCGGTGTCACCGTCATCAGCAGTAAGTTTCGCCTGCTGGGTCCACTTGCCGCCATCACGGGCGAACACGTACGCAGAGCCAGAAACGTCTCTTTTCATTTTCAAGTCGTCCCGGATGGCCCCGATAACAGCCGTCCCGGCGTCCATTGCGACGGACCACCCGAATCCATCACCACTAGCACCGTCGTCAGCAGTGAGTTTCGCCTGCTGAGTCCACCTGCTGCCATCACGAGCGAACACGTACGCAGAGCCGGATCCAGGCTCATTTGCACGATTAGTTTGACTTTCCCCAACAATGGCAAGGTCGCCATCCACCGCGACGGATTCCCCAAACCGATCTCCGTCGTCACTGTCGTCGGCAGTGAGTTTCGCCCGCTGGGTCCATGTGTCACCATCACGGGCAAACACGTACGCCGAGTTCGCACCAGGCTCGGGCGAAATCTGGATTTGATTGCCTCCGACAACGATAGTGTCGCCGTCCACCGCGACAGACCACCCAAATCCGTCACCACTGTCACCGTCGTTAGCGACGAGCTTCGCCTGCTGGGCCCACTTACCACCATCACGGGTGAACACGTACGCCGAGCCAGCCCTGGAACCGTTCGGATCGTTATCTGCAAAGGCCCCGAGAACGACGGTGTCACCGTCTATGGCGATGGAAAATCCGAAATAGTCTGTCTTGCCGCCGTCATCAGGAACGAGTTTCGCCTGCTGAATCCACCTATCGCCATCACGAGTGAACACGTACGCCGAACCC
Organism: Halapricum desulfuricans; assembly: GCF_017094465.1. Taxonomy (NCBI): domain Archaea; kingdom Methanobacteriati; phylum Methanobacteriota; class Halobacteria; order Halobacteriales; family Haloarculaceae; genus Halapricum; species Halapricum desulfuricans. The sequence goes on along the minus strand of NZ_CP064791.1, from coordinate 120,818 downwards.
CCACCCGGCCCATTCGGATCCTCATCCCCGATGGCCCCAACAACGGCTGTGTCGCCATCCATTGCGACAGACTTCCCGAACCGATCTTGGCTGTTGCCATCGTCAGCGATGAGTTTTACCTGCTGAGTCCACCCGTCGCTATCACGGGAGAACACGTACGCCGAGCCGGCAGTATCCCCGTTCTGGTTGTTATCCTCTGGGGCCCCAACGACAGCAGTATCGCCATCCACCGCAACGGACTGCCCGATAAAGTCACCGTAATCTCCGTCGCTAACGACGAGTTTCCACTCTCGCGTTGGATGTCTAGTTGGAGACGGCGTTTCCGTCGATGTCTCGGACGACGCGAGAGGCGTGGTTCCACCGCTATCAAGATCGTCGTCAGATCCGTTGGAACTACAGCCAGCAATAGCGAAAGCACCCGTCATTCCCGCGATCCGAAGGACTCGCCGTCTCTTCTGATCCATGATATTATATTGGGAATAAAATATAAGAATCCACCGATAAATAAGATCTCAAGCGAGAGTAGGGCTTGCGGTCTCAGCCGAGATGCTCGCACAGCGTTCCGAGCAACGACCTGGTCTACAGCGGGAGTCCGGCGACAATCAGCTACTGGCGACAGTGAGACGGACTAATAGTCGTATCAGTCGATCAACCGCCAGAGCCAACCTACAAGGCCGGCGGGCCCGTGTAACCTCCAAAGCGATGGACAACGGCTCACCAGACGGATCCGGTCCGGAATCAGTGGCCGGCTCTCGGGCGGCCCGTACCAGCGGGCAGGGGCCGCCCGCGAGCGACGGCAAGTCCGTCGGATTCGGGGTTCGGTTGCGCGCGCTGTGGCGGCTGCTGATCGTCGTCAAGACGTTCCTGCCGCTGGCGATCAAGTGGTGGCGCGACCGTCGGCGCTTCCTACTGTTCGGTGGCGGGCGCGATGTCACCGAGGACCAGCGCCGCGAACGCGCCGAGTTCCTGCTTTCGGCGTTCGTCTCGCTGGGCCCGACGTTCATCAAGCTCGGACAGTTGCTCTCGACGCGCCCGGACGTGCTCCCGGGGGCGTACGTGGACGTGCTGTCCCGACTGCAGGACCGGGTCCCGCCCGATCCCTGGGACGACATCGAACCGCTGCTGGACGAGGAAATCGGCGACGTCGAATCCGTGTTCGAGTCGTTCGACCGCGAGCCGATCAGCGGCGCGAGTCTCGGGCAAGTCTACACCGCGCGACTCGATGGCGACCGGGTGGCAGTGAAGGTCCTGCGGCCGGGAATCAGGCGGCGGGTCGAAGCCGACATCCGGGTGCTGTCGGTACTCGTTCCCATACTGGCCCGGTTTTCGTCCCCGTCCCAGCAGTTCACCCTAGAGAACATCACTGAGGAATTTGCGACCTCGATCCGCCGGGAGATGAATTACCAACTGGAGGCCCAGACGCTCGAACGGATCGCCGAGAACTTCGCCGACGATCCGAAGATCCGCCTGCCGGACGTGGAAAGCGAGTATTCGACCGATCGCGTGCTCGTCATGGAGTACGTCGAGGGCGTCAAGATCACCGACCTGGACGCGCTCGATCGAAGGGGGATCGACCGGTCGGCGCTGGTCGAACGGCTGGAAAACGCATACATGCGAATGATCGTCGAGCACGGGCTCTTTCACGCCGACCCTCATCCGGGCAACCTCGCCGTCCAGGAGGACGGAACGATCGTCTTCTACGACTTCGGGATGGCGGGGCGACTGGGCGAGCAGACTCGCGAGCAGTTGTTCGAGTTCTACGTCGCCGTCGCCGAGGACGACGTCGATCGGATGATCGACGCGTTCGTCGCGATGGGTGCACTCGATCCAGCTGCAGACCGACAGCTGATGGCCGAGGGGTTCGAGCTCGTGCTGGACAGTTTCCGCGGCGAGGACATCAGCCAGTATCGGGTGGCCGAGCTCTTCGAGCAGTTCCAGGGGAGGATGCAGGAGATGCCGATGCGTCTCCCCCAGGACCTCGCGCTCGTCGTCCGGGTTTCGAGCGTCCTCGAAGGGGTCTGTCGGACGCTCGATCCCGATTTCGATTTCATCGACGTCCTCAAGGAGTACGTCGCCGATCGGGCGACCGAGACCGGGACCGCGGACCGGGTTCGCGGGGAAGTACGCTCGCGCGTAGTCGAGTTCGAACGGGGCGTGCGCCGGGTTCCGGGACAGCTCGACGCAGCACTGGATCGAGCAGAGCGCGGCGCGCTCCGCACGTCGATGGACATCGAGTCAGAGAACGGCGTGTTCAGTCGCCTGGCCCGCCAGGTCGTGTTCGGGAGCGCGACCGGCGCCGCCGTCGTCGCCACCGCAGGGCTGTACGGCGTCGGCAGCGGATTGTGGGCGGTCGTGGCCGGCGGCGCGGCGTTGCTGCTCGGCGTGCTCACGAAGCGCTCGTTTCGGACGACGGGACCGCACCGGGACGTCCAGGCTGGGACCGCGATGGCCCAGCGCAGCCTCCAGGGACGAAGACAGGGCAAAGGCGAGCAGGGACGCGGTAAGTGACTGGGGTCATCGGATTTGAGCCGAGATTACTCGTTGAGACTGGCACCACAGGCCGGACACTCGGGCCCTGAATCACCCGCAACCGGCTCGACCGAAAGCTGGCAGTGCTCGCACCACCGCAAGTCGTCGGTGTCGTCGCCGGGCGTGTCGTGAGTCATGGCGGGCTATCCTGGCCCTCGCCTACCGTCCGTGTTCCTCGTGGGCGCTGGCGAGGTGTCGGCCGGCGAGCGCGCCGAGCAGCGAGAGTTCGCCGGCGAGTCCCGCCGCGGCGATGACCTCCGCCAGCGCGTCGCCGTTCGTCCCGACGGGGTCGCCACCGCCGGCGAGGCCGAGCACCTCGAGCGCCTCGGACTGGGTCGGCAGGCCGGTTCCGCCGCCGACGGTGCCGACCGGCAGCGAGGAGAAAGTCACAGAGGCGTAAAGGCCGTCCTCGCGGGCCTCGACGCTCGTGATCGCGTTCGAGCCGTCGACGACGTGGGCTTCGTCCTGACCCAGCGCGAGGAAGGCCGCGCCGACGACGTTAGCGACGTGAGCGTTGAACCCCAGACTGGCGGCCTTGGCGCTGCCGACCAGATTCTTTCGGGTGTTGACCTCGGCGATGGCTTCGGGCGTGGTCCCGAAGCGGTCCTCGACGACGGCTCTCGGGATGACGACGTCGGCGGCGACCGTGTACCCGCGGCCCTCGACGGCGTTGATCGCGGCGGGCTTTTTGTCGGTACAGAGGTTGCCCGAGACCGCGACCAGCGAGGCCGGCGTCTCTGCCTCGATCGTCTCGGCGACCGACCGGCTGGCGATGGTCACCATGTTCATCCCCATCGCGTCGCCGGTGTCGAAATCGAACCGGAGGAAGACGTTGTCGCCGACGACGTAGGGCGTGACGTCCTGGTACTCGATGTGTGGGTCGGTCTCCTCAGCGACCTCTTCGATGAGGTCCTCGTTGTCCTCGACCCACTCGACAACCTCGGCGGCCTCTGTGACGTCCGCGACCGAGAAGACGGGCGCGCGGGTGATCCCGTACTTCAGGACCTCGGCGTTGGCACCGCCGGCGTTGCGGATGGCGCCCATCCCGCGGTTGACGCTGGCGACGAGTGCCCCTTCCGTCGTCGCGAGCGGAACGTAGAAGTCGTCCGCGGCCGCCGAGCCGTCGATGGGGAGTGGACCGGCGACGCCCATCGGGATCTGGGCCGCGCCGATCATGTTCTCGATGTTGGGCTCGGCGCGTTCGCCCGGGAACGAGTAGTCCCCGACCGTCTCCAGGTCGGCCCCGACTTCCTCCGCGAGGAGCTGTCGGCGGGCCGCGGCCGCCGTGTCGGCGTCGGCATGATCTTCGAGTTCGTACAGCCGGAGGTCGCCCTCCCTGACGCGCTCGGCGAGGTCTGCTGCGCTTGGCATGCCAACAGATGGCAGTCCCGCGACCCTAAACGTTGCTTTCGGCGATGGATCTTTCCGGGAGAGCGCCGACGTTTCGCCATGGAGCCGCGAACCTACCTGCGACTGGAGGGCGTGACCGTCTTCGTCAGTGCACTCGCCGCGTTCTTCGTTCTCGACGGGCCACTGTGGCTGCTCGTCGTCCTCGCGCTCGCTCCCGATCTGGCGATGGTCGGCTACGGGCTGAAGTATTCGAGCGGATTCAAAGATACCCACCTCTCGATCCAGCCCGCGCCAGTCTCCGCGTTCGTCGACCACGAGTGAGAGTGCGAGCGCGGAGCCTTCAAGTCGGTGACGACCGACAGTTCCGACATGAACGACGCTGCCGGGATCTACGCACGCGAATCGGACGTTCTCGACCGCCACGTCCAGATCGGCGTCGCGGGGGAGCGCATCCTCGCGCTCTCGTTCCCCGAATCGCCGGACGAGCAGGCCGGGAGCGACCACCCGCTGCTGGATCGGATCGAGGCCTACCTGGGAGGCGAGCGCGACGACTTCGCGGACGTCACGGTCGCACTCACCGTCCCGACCGATCGTCGATCAGTGCTAGAGACGCTCCGAGAGGTCCCCTACGGCGAGGACGTGAGTGTCGAGCAACTGGCGCGGATGACGCCGGGACTCGATCCGGAGGAGGCGAACGACCGGGAGACCGTCCGCACGGCCCTCGGGGAGAATCCAGCGCCGCTGTTGCTCCCGGACCACCGGGTGCGCGACGGGCCGTCGGCTGCCCCGAGCGGCGTCGTCGATCAGCTCCGGCGGATCGAGGGGCTGTGAGGTGGGTTGCCGGAGTCACGCGAGTCCCTCGTGAACGACGAGTTCCAGCGCGTTGACCAGGTAGTGCGCGACGACGACTACCAGGAGACTCCCCGAGAGGACGAACGCGCTCGCAAGAACAGTTCCGAGCATGGCGGTCACGGCGATTCCGGCCCGGCCCTGCGCGCCGTGCCCCAACCCGAAGGCGACCGAGGAGCCGACGACCAGGGGCCACGGTGACAGGTCGAAGCCGGCCGCGACGACGCCGATCGCCGCCGCCCGAAAGAGTAACTCTTCGACAGCGGCGATCGTCGGCAGCGCGACGCCGAGCAGGACGACCCAGCCGGCGAGCGAGTCGGGGGCGAGCATCGCCCTGAGACGTTCGTCGTACTCGATACCCGCCACGTCGAGCGCGCGGGCGCTGGCCTCGTTTGCCACCCAGAGTCCGGCCCCGAGTGCGAGTCCCAACAGCAGGGCCCGCCCGCTCGTGACCCCGGCACCGAGGCCGAAGGCTCGGGGCGGAATCGAAAAGGCAACAGCACCACCGACGAGTACGACGGCGAACAGTCCCTGCGTGACCGCGACGTTGGCCAGTAGCGACGCCGTCGAGATACTCTCCAGCTGGGGATGGAGCATCCTCGTGTGGACCACGGGTCGCGACTGGACGCCCGGATCGACGCCGACCGGCGTGAACCGCCAGTCGATCGTCGGCGGGTCACGAACCGCTCCGGCGGAGAGCCACGCGAGAACGAGAAACGCCGTCACAACGAGTCCAGTGAGCCCGACGAAGGCGGCCCACTGGGGTGCAGCCATCTACTGGGGGCTGGGCGATCCGGGACCGACCTGGCGATCCAGCGCCTGGCCGGTGATCGAACGCAGGCGATCGACCAGCGAGTCCTTCTCGGGTTCGCCCGCCAGCGCGACCTCCAGGACCTCCGAGAGGTGCTGGACGGGGATGATCTCGATCTGGTCCTTGTACTCGTCCTCGATCATCACGTCCTGCTCGTTGGCCGCGGGGATGATCACCCGGTCGATCCCGGACTTGGCCGCGGCCTCGATCTTGTGGGTGACGCCGCCGACCGGCAGCACGTCCCCGCGCACGGAGAGCGACCCGGTCATGGCCACGTCCTGTTCGATGGGAATGTCCTCCAGCGCCGAAATCACGGCCGTCGCCACGGTGACCGATGCGGAGTCGCCTTCGACGCCCTCGTAGGACTGGACGAACTGGATGTGGATGTCCTTCTGGGAGATGTCCTCGTCGGAGAACTTCTTGATGATCGCCGAAACGTTCTGGACGGCCTCCTCCGCGATCTCCTGGAGTTTCCCGGTCGCGATCACTTCGCCGGGGCCCTGGCTGGGCGTCACTTCGGCCATGACGGGCATCACGATCCCGCTGTCCTCGCCCATAACCGCGAGGCCGTTGACGCGACCGACCACGTCGCCTTTGTTGACGGTCAACTCGTAGTCCTTGCGGCGTTCGATGTAGTTGTCCGCCAACTGCTGTTCGATCGAACGGGAGCGGCGTTTCGCCTGCAGCACGTCCCCGCGCTCGGTGAAGTCCTTGTCCTCTGCGCGGGCAATGTCGCCCGCAACGCGGACCAACCCGCCGAGGTCACGCAGCTTGAGAGTGAGATGACCCTTCCGGCCGGCGCGCCGGCGGGCTTCGAGGATGATCTCCTCGACGGCCTCCTGTGTGAAGTGGGGCAGGCGGCCGTCCTTCTCGACTTCCTGGGCGACGAACCGAGCGTACTTGCGGCGCATCTCCGGTTCGTCCTCGATGGTGTCGTCCATGTACACCTCGTACCCGTAGCCTTTGATCCGAGAGCGCAGGGCGGGGTGCATGTTCTCCATGGCGTCGAGGTTGCCCGCTGCAACCATGATGAAGTCCGTCGGGACGGGCTCGGTCTGGACCATCGCACCCGAGGAGCGCTCGGACTGGCCCGTGATCGAGAACTCGCCCTCCTGGATCGCGGTCATCAGCTTCTGCTGGGACCGGATGTCGAGCGTGTTCATCTCGTCGATGAACAGCACGCCTTTGTTGGCCTTGTGGATCGCACCGGCCTCGACGCGGTCGTGACTGGGCGTCTCCATGCCACCGGACTGGAAGGGGTCGTGGCGGACATCGCCCAGCAGTGCCCCGGCGTGAGCGCCGGTCGCGTCCTCGAAGGGGGCGATCTGCTGGTTGGCGTTGTTGACCAGCAGGTTCGGAATCATCGCGTCGGATCCGCGGTTCATATAGCGGAAGACGAGGAAGACGATCCCGGCCGCGAGAATGCCCAGCAGGATGCTCCGGGCGAAAAACAGCGCGTAGCCGAAGATGGCGATGATGATGATCCACATCAGGAACGACCGCATCTGGTTGCGCTTGCGGGCTTCCTCCTTGTGGGCGTCGACGATCTGTTCACCCTTGCCGGCGGGCACCGTCCGAACCTTCGGCTCGTTGCCGTCGTCAGGATTGTGATAGACGAGAACGTCCTGCAGATCCTCCTTGGGCAACAGCTGGCTCATCGCCTTCGCGAGCATCGACTTGCCCGTCCCGGGCGAGCCGATCATCATCACGTGACGGCGCTGCTTGGCCGCCTTCTTGACGATATCCCGGGCGTGGTCCTGCCCGATGACCTGATCGACCAGGCGGTCGGGCACCTCGATCTCCTCTGTCGTCTCGACGTCGAGACCACCCAGCAGGTTCTCGTCGTCCTCCGCGACTGTCGCCTCCTCGCCCTCGACGGTGACGTCGCTGCCGAGATCGGTCACGGAGTCGTCACCATCCGAGCGGGGATCGGATTCGGCGTCGCCGTCGGCAGCATCGGCAGTCGGATCCGCCGCCGTCTCCTCGCCTGTCTCGACCTCGTCGGCGGTCGATTCGACGGTCTCGTCGCGTCCCGTCCGAGGGGGCGACTCCTCGGCCTCGTCGTCGACGGCACGTTCCGACTCGCTGTCGGCCGCCGCGCCGTCTTCGTCGGGGACGTCGTCAGTGTCTGTGTGTTCGTTCATTCTAGTCGTTGCTGTCACCAATGGTCAAGGTCTGTCGACTGATATACTTTCTCCCCTCGGACGAACGAGCCGTCTCCAACGCCGACAGAGAAGAGCGGCCGAAACGCCAATATTCTCCCATCTCATCACCGGATGAAAGTGTTTGCGGGCCGTCCGAGCGACTCGGGGAGTTTATGAAACGTCGCACCGACGTATTCAGCAAAGTCATGACTCGCGGGTTCTATATCGGTCGCTTCCAGCCGTACCACAACGGCCACCACACGATGATCGAGCACATCGCCGAGAAAGTCGACGAACTCGTGCTCGGCATCGGGAGCGCGGACGTCTCGCATACGGTCAAGAACCCGTTCACGGCGGGCGAACGGATCATGATGCTCACCAAGGCAGTCAGAGAGTTCGAGCGAGAGCACGGCCTGGTCACCTACGTCGTCCCGATCGAAGACATCGAACGCAACGCCGTCTGGGTCAGCCACGTCGAGAGCATGTGCCCCGACTTCGACGTCGTCTACTCGAACAACCCGCTAGTCATCCAGTTGTTCGAGGAGAGCGGCATCGAGGTCAACCAGTCCCCGATGTTCGACCGCGAGCGCCTGGAGGGGACCGACATCCGCGAGAGCATTATCGGCGGCGACCCCTGGCGCGGCCGCGTGCCCGACCCCGTCGTCGACGTGATCGAAGAGATCAACGGCGTCCAGCGGCTCAACACCGTCGCACAGGACGACGTCGCCGAGCGCTGGGAAGCCGCACACGTCGACAGCGAGTGATCACGACGCCCCACGCGTCCGGGCGACACGGCACCTGCACAGCTAAGCCGCGAGCGTTCCTACGGACTGGCAATGATCACACTGAGTTCCGACTTCGGATCGCCGTATCCGGCGGCGATGAAAGGCACGATCCTCCGGCACAGCGACGCCCGGATCGTCGATATCGCCCACGACTTCCCGCGGCAGGACGTCGAGGCCGCGGCCTTCTGGCTCCGGGAGGTCCTGCCGTACTTCCCGCCGGCGGTACACTGCGTCGTGGTCGACCCCGGTGTCGGGACCGAACGGGCTGCGGTCGCGGTTCGCGCCGGCGAGCACGTCCTCGTCGGCCCGGACAACGGCGTGCTCCTGCCGGCCGCCCGGCAACTCGCAGATGACGTTTCGGTCTTCGAGATCGACTACGACGACCCCGGTAGCACGACCTTCCACGGCCGGGACGTGTTCGCGCCGGCGGCGGCGACCATCCACGAGATGGGCGTCGACGCCTTCGAGACCGGCGAGCGATTCGCACACGTCTCGGAATACGTCGACTTGCGATTCCCGGAACCGACCGAGCGTGCGGACGGAGTCGCCGGCGAAGTGCTGGTCGTTGACGGCTTCGGGAACGCGATCACGAACGTGCCCGGCGAGTACCTCGCCGAGCGGTTCGGCTCGGACGTGACTGTCAACGGCGTATGGGCACCGGCTCGTCAGACCTACGCCGCAGTCGAAGCGGGGAGCCGTCTCGTGACGGTCGGCAGCCACGGCAACGTCGAACTGGCCGTCAATCGGGGTCGAGGGGACGAACGGTTCTCGGTCAGCCCCGGATCGCGGGTTCGACTGCGCTGGACGGGCGGCGGTCAGTAGCTGTCACGAAAGCGCGCTCGCAGCAAAACCGCATGGAGTCGTTGGTCACTCGTCGAGTGCGATGTCGAACGCATCGCTGTCGTCGAGTTGCGCCGCGACCCGGTCGAGTTCGCGTTTGATCGCTTCGAGTTCCTGTTCGCGGTCGTGTGCGGTGTCCGATGCAGTGTCCGTGCTCTCCCCGACAGCGGCGAGTTCGTAGAACGTGGTGAGTAGCCAGTCGTACCGAGCGCGAAGCTGTAACCGCTCGACGGTGGTCCGAATCGCTTCGCCCGACGCATCCCGGTCGAGAACAGCATCGACCTGCTCGGCAGTCGTCTCCGCGGAGCGGTCAAGCCACAGCACCTGATGGAACGTACGCTCGTCGTCCGTATCGAGCGCACCCACGGAGAGGTCGACGGTGGTGGCGTCGACGACGACGACAGCGATCGAGGCGTCGAGACTCGCGGCGGTCGTTTCGGCACCCGTGGCGGTTCGAACCGGCAGCCGATCTCTGAGCGCGTTCGTGATCAGGCGCCGCTGTTTCTCGTCGGAGGAACTGACCAACACGACATCGGGCGCGGCAGTCATCGTATCCGTGGTACCGACGGCAGGGTGAAAAATCGACCGGGAAAAGTCAGGGATAGGAGAGCGAGAGCGGCGGGGACGAACTGCCTTATCCCCATTCGGCCCCAGCCGAGACGGTCTCGTCGAAAACCGGTGCCAGCGTTTCGAACGTTCGATCGGCGTGCCCGTCCGAGTCGATGTGGTAGTGTGCGTACGCACCAGTTTCCTCGACACGGGCCGTGAGAACGTTCAGGAATCGATGGATCCGTTCCTGGGACTCGAACTGGAGAACGTCAGTCAGCGAGTCGAAACAGAGGACGACAGGAGTCTCGGACGCCTGTTGCAGTTGCGACGTGATTTCGGTCCCGAGTCGACGGAGGTCCATCTCCTCGATTTCGACGACATCAGCGGGCGTCCGGTCCCAGTCGCCGAGACCGTCGGACGACATCGCCGCGGAGCGACCGCCGTGAGTGACGTCGACGAAGGACAACTGCGTGGCCGAGGGGTCGATCGCGTCGCGCCATTCGGCCAGGCGTTCGCCGGGCGACGTCGCGACTGTGACGCCGATGACCGTTCCGGGTGTCCCCTCCCGGGTCAACAGATTCCGGCAGTGAGCGCCTCTCGACGAACTGACGGCAGGACACGCACAGAGGACGTTCGACGGCGATTCGTGACTCGCGACCTCCGAAGAGGAGTTATCGCTCACAGTAGCATCCCTCCTCATAAGACCGGTTGCGACCTCTCATTTCCAATCTACTATCCATTACAATACTAACAATTAAGTAAGTTACGGGAGGACGAATAGATGAGCAGCGTGATCGGTCCGTTTCCCCGGGTTCGCGGCTATTTATAGTAGTGCGATTATATGTTTGACATTAAAAATAGTTACATTAAATATGTAGTTATAAGATGTATTTAGAAATCTACTTTCATCCCTGGAAAAAATTTGCAGGTGGCTATGAGCCACCCAGAATCGGAGGTCAAGGCGTTCCTCGCAGAGCATCCGAAAATGATCGGCGTCCTGTTCACCACGCTCCTGTTGCTGACGCAGGCTGGGGCAGCAGCGGCCGGTGCTGCAAACGTCACGTACGGCCCCTAAAATCGACTGAGATCGATTTCATCGCTCCACAGTAGGTTATCCTCATATAAAATCGGATACTGGTCTAGGTCAGATATTTTTTCAAATATATCCTTTCCGATTTTAATATCTTTAAGATATATCGGGCTAATACAGCTTGTGACAGGAATTTTAATATTCCAATTTCTAAGACCGCCCACTGAGTGTTGAGATGAAGGATATCCTCTGATGTCCATCTTCATTCCGCTATCAGATACAAAAGTTATTTCATATAATAGAGGTCCCCCAGATTTACTCTCCACGACGTTCGAGTGCCCGTCACCGACCACCATATATCGACTTGCGAGTTGTTCGTCTTTCTCCAGCAGTGACCGCGCAGTTGCGATCGAGAATCCGGTGTTCAGCATTCGCGCGAGGTGCTTGCCGATCCGCGTCGCCGTCGGGTTCGGGATCGTCGCCAGGGTGACGATGCCGCCGAGCGCTCCGCTGTCGACGAGCGCCCGACCCTGCTCGTAGGAGTTGCAGGCGTTAAGCAGGAACGCGCCGACATCGACCGAAGCGAGGTTCCGGGCGTCGAGGAGCCCGTCCGAGCACCGGAAGCCGTCGTCTTCGACGTGGCCGATGTAGTGGAAGAAGTCGGTCTCCTGTTGGAGTACGTCGGCGAGTTCGGCCTTGGTCAATTCCTCGTGGATCGTGACGTCGAACTCGACCCACTCGCGGGCCCCGTAGACGTCCGAGACGCTCGACTCGTCGCTCATCGTCGCCTCGTTGTTCACGATGTCGACGCGGATCCGGCCGGACTCCGCGGGTTCGTAGTCGAGCCGCCGGCGGAACGCTTCGGGCGTCATCTTCGTCGCGCCCATCGGAATCCCGTCGCCGACGAACGTCTGCATCAGGCTGTCAGTCGACTCCGGGCGGAAGACCCGGTCGGACGCTGCGCTATGCTCCGGCTCTTCGCTCGATCGGACCGGGCGGGTACTGCCACGCACCAGCACCGGCTCGTCCCGGAAGAACCGCTCGACGTCGGGTGACGGTTCCTCCACGATCCGCGACTCGATGTCGTCGTTCGTGGGCACCCTGACGACGGCCAGGTCCTGCGCCACGAACGGGAGCACCGGGACGTTCGACGCGTCCGGCTCGATGTCGGCCGTGAGCTTCCACTCGGGCGTCGCCGGTTCGACGACCTCGAACGGAATATCGAGATACGCCCGAACGCGATCCGCGAGCGGCATCTCGTACAGCTCGCCGAAATCGTGGCTGATCCGATCCTCGACCAGGGACCGCTCGTGAAGCTCGACGTCGTACAGTCCCTCGGTCCGCGTGATCGCGTCCAGCGTGAAGACGTGCTTGAGAATCCGTGCGACGCGCGCTTCGAACCCGTGTTCGCCGAGCAGGGGGACGTGGTCGCCACCGGCGACGAGGCGCGGTTCCGTCCCCGGAACGACCTCGGCGTCGAGGTAGTACGCGAGCGATCCGACGGGGAGTATCCGATCCCACCGCAGTGGAAGTTCGATGGACATCGACGGCGGAGCAACGTCCGCGCTGGCTGGGACCGACAGCTCTTCGCCCAGTTCGACCAGCGGTGGATGTCCCCGTAGCGTCGGGAACGATCGCTCCGGGCTCGTCGTCTTCAGGGCAGCCCGAAACTGTGAGATCGCGCGCATGACATCGCGCGGCTTCTCGGTCGTCGTGATCGTTCGGGCCGGCCGCTCGTGGTACGATCGAACACCGATCAGTACGTCCGTCGCGCTCCCCATCGAGAACGTCACCGCGTCGTCCGTCGTGTCGATGTCGAACCGCCCCTCGACGTACAGATACACCTTCAACTGGACGGACGAGAACTCGACGACGTATCGACCCGGCCCCAGCGACGCTTGTTCGCCGCCAGTCACCTGCTCGACGAGGTCGAAGTCCTCGTCACGGACCCACACACCGACGAGATACGGCGTCCGCAACTCCTCGACGCTCGCTTCGACCGCACCGTCGACGGGAACGGGGAAAACATCCGTCTCGCGGGGGATCGGATCGAACGCGTCCGGCGTGAGTAGTGTGAATTCGCCGCCGTCGATCCGATCGACGAGTCGGATACCCGGCGGTGCTCTGAGGGGTTCGAACTGCGGCTGAAACGGCGGTTCATTAGAACCCATACATTTGTTCGCTCGCGCTGCTGGGACTGTACAGCGGGCGGTAACTCGTTGTAAATATCTAGATTCACAGATAAAAACGTTCTGCCTGTACGGCAGCAGGTCCGGAACGGGGACCGACTACTCAGTCGATCGCTGCAAGAAAGAGACGCCCGAGGATTAGCTCGAGGAGATGACGTCGTCGATGCGGACGATCATCGTCGCGGCCTCGGTCGCGCTGTGGACGGCCTCGTGTTTGACCGCAGCGGGGTCCAGCACGCCGTACTCAAGCGGGTCTTTGACCGAACCGGTCTGGCCCTCGGAGATGACGCCGGCGGTGTCGCCACCGTCGTAGGCCGCGCGGAGATCGACCAGCGCGTCGATCGGATCCATGCCGGTGTTCTCCGCGAGGGTGCGCGGCAGGACGTCGACGGCGTCGGCAAAGGCCTCGACGGCGAGCTGCTTGCGGCCCTCGATAGACGCGGCGTGATCGCGGAGGTGTGCCGCGACGGCGATTTCAGTCGCGCCGGCACCGGGGACGACGCCGCCCTTGTCGAGCGCGGCCGTCACGACGTCCAGCGCGTCCATCAGCGAGCGCTCGACCTCATCAAGGACGTGCTCGGTGCTGCCGCGAGCGAAGACCGTCACGGTCTCGGCTTCCGGCCCCTCAACGAAGGCGAGTTCGTCCTCGCCGTAGGACTCGACGCTGACGGAGGCCGTCCCCAGGTCGTCGGATTCGAGCGCGTTGACGCCGCTAACCCGGGTCGCGCCGCTCGTGGAGCGGATCGACGCCAGATCGTCGCTGGAGAGGCCCTCGAAGGCGAGGATACCTTCCTTTGCGAGGTAGGCCTGCACGCGGTCGTCGATGTCGTCGGTCGTGAAGACGATCTCGGCGCCGAGATCGACGATCGTCTCGGCGTAGCCGCGCAGCTCCTCTTCTTCGGCGTCGAGCGCGGCGTTGAGCTGGTCGACGTTGGTGACGTTGTACTCGGCGTCGACGTTGCTGTCCTGCAGTTCGATGGCCCCGTCGATGATGGCGACGGCGCCGTCCTCGACGGTGCGCGGCATGTTCTCGTGGGCCGGCTCCTCGTCGACGACGACGCCCTCGACGAGTTCCGTCGCCGAAGAGGCGGCGCCGATATGGGTCTGCAGCGAGATCGCGTCGCGGTCGACGCCGTCGTCACCGTCGACGGCACGAACCGCATCGACGACAATCTCGGCCAGCACGTCGCCGGCGATGTCGCCGGTCCCCTTGCCGGTCATACTGGATTTTGCGACTTTCAGCAGCTGGTCGTCGTCGAGATCCGTCGCGATGACCTCGTCGTCGATGGCGTCCTGGGCGAGGCCGGCCGCCTCGTGATAGCCCTCGACAATCGTCGTCGGGTGAACGTCGTCGTCAAGCAGGCTTTCCGCCTTCGAGAGCAGTTCGCCCGCGAGTACCGAGGCCGTGGTCGTCCCGTCGCCGACGTCCTCTTCCTGGCTCTCGGCGACCTCGACGATCATCTGGGCCGCCGGGTGCTCGATGTCCATCTCGCCCAGGATGGTCGCGCCGTCGTTGGTGATGACGACGTCGCCGTCGTCGGAGACGAGCATCTTGTCCATCCCGCGCGGACCGAGCGTGGTCCGGACGGCTTCGCTGACGGCCTTCCCGGCCGAGATGTTCGAACTCTGTGCGTCTTCCCCTTTTGTCCGCTCCGTATCTTCCTCAAGGATGAAAAGGGGCTGTCCGCCCATGCGTCGCTGGCCACTAGACATGATTGTATTCCTCGGTTAATTGGTCGTTAGCGGTTCTATATAAATCTATCGAGTTCGGTGATACAGAGGCGACGGCGCGGCCGACCAACGGGGACTGGATGGGGGTAGAACGACGAGATGGGGCCGACGGACAGGGGTATTAATACTTCGTGCGTTCCATCACTGAAGAGATGCTCGAGCTGGAGCACGGGTTTCGGATCGTAGACGTCAACGCCCGTCTGGAGCCGGACGCGGAGCGTCGGCCACGAGGAGGGATCGGCGGTCCCGAGCGGCTCGAACGGGAGATGCATCAGGCGGGGATCGTACGGTCGGTCGTCTACCCCCCGGAGCGAGACAGGGACTATCTCAAGGCCAACAACGCCGTCGCCCGGATGAGCGTCGAGCGCCCGCTCGTGCCGCTGGCGCGGATCAGTGGTGCGCTCGATCCCGGGACCGGGGCCGGCTCAAAGCTGCGGAACCTCACGGCGTCCCGGGCGGAAGAACACACCGCTCCGGCGGACATCGAGCAGTACGCCTACGACGATCGTTTCGCGGGGTTCGTCGTCCATCCGGCCCGCGACGGGCTCCCGGACGGGGAGGTCCTCGAAGCGCTCGCGGAGGTCGAACTCCCCGTACTCGTCCACGCCGGCACTGCGTTTCCGCCGGACGCGCTCGCCGAGACGCTGCTTTCCGAGGACATCACGACGATCGTCGCGAGTTTCGGGGGCTACCCCCTCGATCGGGAGTCGATGGAGCGGACGATCGACCTGCTCGAAGCGTACGATCGGTGTTACCTCGATACGAGTTTCGTCCGCTTTCGGGAGCCGCTGGAGCGGGCGTTGATGGAGCACCCGGACCGCGTCCTCTTCGGCAGCGGCGCGCCCGATTCGCATCCAAACGTCGCGATTATGGAGATCCTGACGCTCGACGTGCCCGAAGACGCGATGCGGAAGGCCTTCTCGAACAACGCCGGGCGGGTCCTCGAAGAGCTCGCGCCGCGATCGTTCTGACGCTTTCGCGGAAGCTTTTCTCTCGCGCGTTCGAAGCGTGGGTATGACCGGCAACGACGACACTGTCGCCGAAGGCGACCACGATCAGCACACACACGACCAGTCCGGAGGTGCCGAGCACAACGACCTCGGCCACGCGCACGAGCAGTCTGGGGACGACGGCCACGGCCATCACGATCATCACGCGCACGACCTGGATACACTTGGGGTCGCGGTGCTGACTGTCTCTTCGACGCGGACGCGAGCCGAGGACACGGCCGGAGACGTGATCGTCGCCGTCCTCGAAAGCGAGGGCCACGAGATCGTCACGCGGGACGTGGTGCAGGACGCCTACGACAACGTCCAGGGGACGGTCGACCGGTTCGTCGGCCGCTCGGACGTCGACGCCGTCGTGACGACCGGCGGGACGGGCGTCACGCCCGACGACGTGACCGTTGAGGCGGTCGAGCCACTCTTCGAGAAGCGCCTGCCGGGCTTCGGCGAGCTGTTCCGACGGCTCTCCTACGAGGAGATCGGGACGCGAGCGATCGCGACGCGCGCGACCGCCGGCATCGCCGACGGCGTCCCCGTGTTCTGTCTGCCCGGGAGCGAGAGCGCCGTCCGGCTGGGGACCGAGGAGATCATCGTCGAGGTCGTCGGCCATCTCTCGGGACTGGCCGGACAGGCGTGACAGCTTCGAATACCATCGGGAGGTACCGAAGACCCGGGGATTTTGACCCCCGGGACCGTACATCAGCGCATGAAATACGAGACAGCCCGGGGTGTCGAGGTACCGGCGCTCGGCCTGGGGACGTGGCAACTCACCGGCCGGGACTGCACCACCGCTGTCGAGACGGCCCTGGAAGTGGGGTATCGACACATCGACACCGCACAGGCCTACGGCAACGAGGCGGAAGTCGGCGAGGGCATCGCCGCCGCCGACGTCGATCGCGAGGAAATCTTCCTGACGACGAAACTGGACACCCGCAACCGGACCTACCAGCGCGTGGTCGATTCGACCCGCGAGAGTCTCGACAAGCTGGGGACCGGCTACGTCGACCTGCTGTTGATTCACCAGCCGAACTACCTCACGCGGGCCGACCACGAGCAGACGCTGCGGGCGATGGCCGACCTCGTTGAGGAGGGGCTGGTCCGCCACGTCGGCGTGAGCAACTTCGGCGTCGAGAAACTCAAACGCGCCCGCGAGGTCAGCGACGTGCCGATTCTCACCGATCAGGTGCAGTATCACCCCTACTGGGACCAGCGGAAACTGCTGGACTACTGTCGCGTCCACGACGTGCTCCTGACGGCATACAGTCCGCTCGCTCGGGGGAGCGTGCTGAACGATCCGATTCTCGAACGGATCGGGACGGCCTACGACAAGTCCCCGGCACAGGTCGCGTTGCGGTGGTTGCTCCAGCAGGACGGCGTCGTCACGATCCCCAAGGCGACCAGCCGCGAACACATCGAGGCGAATCTCGACGTGTTCGACTTCGAGTTGACCGACGCCGAGATGCGCGAGATCCGCCAGCCGTCGAAACTCCGGACGGCTGCGGCCTACCTGCGCTCGATGGTGTGACTTTTCGGGGCTGGCACGAGTACGCCCGCGTATGGTGACGGAGCTTCTCGACGACGTCTGGTGGTTCGATCTCCGCGGTGTCAACGCCTACCTGGCCGAAGACGACGGGACGGTGACACTGATCGACGCCGGGACACCCATCTCCCGCCGGCCGCTCGCGCGCGAGCTCAGGGAACTCGGATACGTCTTCGAGGACATCGATCGCGTGCTGGTGACGCATTACGACGTCGACCACGTCGGCACGTTGAACCGGATCGACGCGCCCGTCTACGCCGGCGCGATCGACGCCCCGCTGGTCGCCGGTGACCGGACACCGAACTGGCGCACCCGAAAAGGGTTCACCCAGCGGCTCGCGGCCCCGTTCTGCCCCACACCCGACGGCCCGGTCCAGTCGGTCGGCGACGGCGATACGATCGGGTCGTTCACGATCCACCACACTCCCGGCCACACGCCTGGTCACGTCGCCTACGTCAGCGAAGCGCTGTCGGTCGCGTTCGTCGGTGATCTGGTCCGGGAATCGGACGGCAATCTGGTGGCCTCACCCTGGCTGGTGAGCGATGACGTCGGGCAGGTCCGATCGAGCATCGAGGAACTGGCCAGCGAACTTCCGGCGGTCGAGGCACTCGCGATGGGACACGGCATCCCGTTCAACCGGGCGGGACACGACCGACTGCGGGAACTGGCCGGTCGGTTGTGAGAGACGGTTTCCGTGCGGATATGCAGCGGGTGTCGAGAGATCTGCGGCAACCTCGGAAAGTGAGCAGCGATAACGAGGGTTTTCGAAGTCGAGCGAGGCGAGTCTTGCTGAGCGAGCCGTTTCACTGCTGGCGAGGCAGAGGGCCGAGCCAGCAGGGTTTTTCCCCAAGTTTTTGCCGCGAGTGGTGTGCGAACGTAGTGAGCGCACCCGAGCGGGAAAAAGTGGTAGCTAGTCGTCAGCGATGACGGTGTCGTCTTCACCGGCCACCAGTCTGTCCATCGCATTGACCATCGCCTCGATCGAGGCCCGAGTGATGTCGGCCTCGCTCGCGGTGACGGTGACGTGGTCGTCACCGCGGGACATCTCGACCTCGACGGTGACGACCGCATCGTGACCGCCAGTGATCGCGTCGACGTGATAGGACTCCAGTTGCGCGTCGGCGGTGTGGCTGAGCGCGGCCTCGGCGGCCTTCATCGCGGCGTCGACCGGGCCGGTCCCGGTCGCAGCCTCCTCGCGTACCTCGCCGTCGACCTGCAGCCGGATGCTCGCGGTCGGTACCGACGACCCGGAGACGGCAGTGAGATCGAGCAACTCGACGCGGCGCTCGCGCTCGCGGTCCTGGACGTCTTCGGTGATCGTCAGCAGATCGGCGTCGGTGACGCGCTTGCCGCGGTCGCCGATCTCCTTGACTCTGGTGACGATCTCGTTCAGTTCGTCCTCCGAGACGTCGATCCCGTGCTCGTTCAGAGTCGCCTCGACGCCCGCGCGACCGGCGTGTTTGCCAAGCGCCAGGCGACGCTCCCGACCGACCTTCTCCGGCGGGTACGGCTCGTACATCGATTCGTCTTTCAGGGTGCCGTCGGTGTGGATGCCGCTCTCGTGAGTGAAGGCGTTCTCGCCGACGACGGCCTTGTTCGGTGCGAGCGGAATGCCGGTCTTGGAGGCGATCAACTGCGCCAGGTCGTAGACCTGCGTGAGGTCCATCGTCTCGATCCCGTAGCCGTGATCCAGGGCGATGGCCACCTCTTCGAGGGCGACGTTGCCGGCACGTTCGCCGATGCCGTTGATCGTCCCATGGACGAGATCCGCACCGGCCGCCAGTGAGGCCATGACGTTCGTGACCGCCAGGCCCAGGTCGTCGTGAGTGTGCGTGCTCGTCGGGCCCAGTTCGGCGAGGCGGGAGACGGCCTCGATCGTCCGGTCCGGCGTCGCGTGGCCGACGGTGTCGGCGTAACAGACCCGGTCCGCACCGGCGTCGAGCGCCGCACCCATCAGCGCTTCGAGGTACTCCAGATCCGCGCGGGAACCGTCCTCGCCGATCACCTCGACCCACAGCCCGTGGTCGTTGGCGTACTCGACCAGCTGGACGGTCTGATCGACGTTTGCCTGATGGCTGGTTCCGACCTTGTCCTCGATGTGCTGATCGCTGGCTGGCACGACGAGATTGATCCCGTCGACCCCACAGTCCAGCGCGAGGTCGATGTCGCTCTCGACGCCGCGGGCGAAGCTGGTGACCGTCGCGTCCAGGTCGAGATCGGTCACCCGGGAGATGGTCTCGCGCTCGCCCGGCCCGGTGACCGCACTGCCGGCCTCGATTACGTCAATGCCCGCCGCGTCCAGCGACTGGGCGATCCGGGCTTTTTCCTCGGGCGTGAGCGAGACACCCGGGGCTTGCTCGCCGTCACGCAGCGTCGTATCGAGAAGCTGTACGTCTTCGAGTCGTCCGGACGACGAACCGAGGCTGGTGCCAAACAGCCTCGATCTGTCACCGGAGCCGTCAGTCATGGGGTAGAATTTCGCGGCCAGCCGCCGTGTGGCGACTTCCTCTATCCTCCGTGTCGTGGGAATCCGACATCGTACTCGCTCCGTATGCGGTGATCGTTCATTAAGCTGTTGGGTTCGACAGAGTCGTCACCTACGTTTCCAGTCGAACCGTATCGCCCACCTCAATCTCGTCGACCGTTCCGGCCGGGAGTTCGACGATCCGGTCGGCGTTGCCCATCCCGATCCCGATCCAGGGCCGCAGGGTCTTGACGTGAACGACTTCCTGGCCCTGCAGCCAGAGCACGTCCAGCGGCATCCGGACGAACAGCATGTGGACGAATCGCCGCGCGACGGCACTGTTCTCCAGGTACGGCAGCGCCTCGACGAGAGCCGGGAACAGTCCCTCGGGCTCGTCGAACTCGAAGACCAGCGCGTACTCCTCAGGGATCGACGACCGGAACATCAGCCCCTTGGAGGTCTGAACGAAGCCCTCGGCGATCTCGACGTCACTGGCGAGAACGGCCGACTCCTCGTCGCCCTCGTGGACCAGACGCATGGCAGGGGTATCGACGACCGGGGGCAAAACGCTGTCGGCGTCGCCGGCTTCGAAGCCCCTTTGGTCGATCCCGCCCTCCGGTAGTGTATGCTTATCGGAGCCCACACCTCTATCGCTGGCGGCGTCGACAACGCCGTCGAGGAGCAACTCGAATACGGCGGCAACTGCGGGCAGATCTTCAGCCACTCCCCGCAGGTCTGGCAGGACCCCAACGTCGGCGACGAGGAGGCCCGGACATTCCGCGAGCGAACCGACGAGGAAGGCGTCGGTCCGTGGGTCATCCACTCCTCGTATCTGGTCAACCTCTGTACGCCCAAAGACGACCTCCGGGCGAAATCGATCGACTCGATGCAGAAAGAGGTCGAAGCCGCCGCGAAGTTGGGGATCGAGTACGTCAACGTCCACCTCGGTGCGCACACGGGCGCGGGCGTCGAGGGCGGGCTGGACAACGCCGCCAGCGCACTGGACGAACTGGATATCCCCGACGACGTGACGGTCCTGATCGAGAGCGACGCCGGCAGCGGGACGAAACTCGGGGGGGAGTTCGAACATCTCGCGGCCGTCCTCGAACGCTCCGAGCAGGATCTGGAGGTCTGTCTGGACACCGCCCACATGTTCGCCGCGGGCTATGACCTCTCGACGCCCGAGGCCGTCAGGGAGACGATCACGGAGTTCGACGGCGCGGTCGGGCTGGAGAACCTCGCCTGTATCCACCTCAACGACTCCAAACACGCCTGTGGCACGAACAAGGACGAACACGCCCACCTTGGAGAAGGTGCAATCGGCGAGGACGGGATCGAGGCGGTCGTCTCTCACGACGCCCTCGGGGACATCCCGTTCGTGCTGGAGACCCCGACCGAGGACGGGCGGGGCTTCGCCTGGAACGTCGAGCGTGCCCGCGAACTGCGCGGGGAGAAATAGACCGTCCCGACGGATCGGCCGGCTTTTTGTTCCGGACCCGCAAGCGTGGCCGTGCGCCAGTTCAGCGCCGAGTACCTCGAAGCCACCCGCGAGGGGATGTGGGCCGACAGCCGCGAGGCGCTTGCGGATCTGGCCCTACAGACCCGCGAGCGGGTGCTCGACGTCGGCTGTGGGACCGGCGAACTCACGCGCGTCCTCCGGGAGGAGACCCCAGGCACCGTCGTCGGCTGTGACGCCGATATCGGGCTCCTCGCTCATCTCGAACCGCCGGCCGTCCTCGGTGACGCCACGCGACTCCCCTTCGAGGACGATAGCTTCGATCTGGTCGTCTGTCAGGCGCTGTTGATCAACCTGCCCGACCCCGCGGCCGCGGTCGAAGAGCTCGCGCGGGTCTCCTCGGATCGCGTCGCCGCCATCGAACCCGACAACGGGGCCGTCACGGTCGAATCGACAGTCGCGGCCGAACCGTCGCTGGCCCGCCGCGCCCGCGAACAGTATCTCGACGGCGTCGACACCGACGTCACGCTCGGGGCGGCCGTCAGCGAGCACTTCGAGAGCGCGGGACTCGAGGGTGTCAGAACGAGCCGGTACGACCACGAGCGGACGGTCGAGCCGCCCTACTCCGAGCAGGCCCTGGAAGACGCCCGGCGAAAGGCGACCGGCGACGGGCTCGCGGACGACCGCGCCGAGATCGTCGCCGGCGACTCACCCGAGGCCTACGAACGGCTCCGCGAGGAATGGCGTGCGATGGGGCGAGACGTCATCGAGCAGATGGGCGAGCGCGCGTATCGCCGCCGGGAGGTCGTCCCGTTCTACGTGACTGTGGGTCGCGTCTGATCACACCACGTCGCCACGGACCGAGCGGCCGTCCTGGCGCTGGCGGTAGGCCCGGACGGCCTCGGCGGCTTCAGTGGCCTCCCCGTCGTCGAGTCCGAGCATCGACAGCGACTCCGACAGCGTCGGGAAGGCCAGTTCGCCGCCGCAAAGTTTCTCGAGGGCGTCGTCGCTCCGCCGGCTGTTGCCCTCGCCGTCGCTAACCCAGAGGCAGACCCCGCGCGGATCGAGGATCTGCTCGTACTCGCCGCGGGCCGTCGCACCCTCCAGGCGCTGGGTAACGTTGTCCTCGAACGAGGCGTTGCACACCTCCAGGTGGACCGGTTCGTCGGCCTCGAGCAAGTGGGCGGCCAGACACTTCTCGGGGGCGACGTGACCGCTGGAGTTGGCTCGGACGTACTCGGGGTGTTGCTCGGCCCACTCGGCCCGGACCGTCCGGCCGATGCCCTCGACGCCATGAGCGTCTCGGAAGCGCTCAGCGGCCGCCTCGTCCCGGCCGAACAGCAGATCCTTCGTGACGTAGACGTCGAGTCGATCGACGGGATCGAGCCCCAGCGCGATATCGCCGTAGACCCACACCTCCCGGACCGGAACGGGCATCGTCTCGGAGGCGACCGTCTCGACGATCGCCTCGACGCGGTCGATAGCCGCCTCGCGTGCGAACTCCGACATCGACTGTGCTCAGGGCGCGAAACGCAAAACAGTTGCCGCGATCGTGACAGTCCCTCATGATCGACGATGCGGACGGATCGACGGAAGCGAAGCCACTTTACCGGGAGCAAACCTGGACCGTGATATGAAGGTCGCGCTGGGCGGGACGTTCGATCCGATCCACGACGGCCACCGGGCGTTGTTCGAACGCGCGTTCGAGCTGGGCGATGTCACCGTCGGACTCACGAGCGACGAACTGGCGCCGCGCACCCGCCAAGAGGATCGGTACGTCCGCAGTTTCGATCGACGACGGGACGATCTCCGGGCGGAACTACAGTCCTACGCCGAATCGTACGACCGGGAGTTCGAGATTCGGGAGCTGGCCGAGCCGACTGGCATCGCGACGGAACCGCAGTTCGACGCGCTCGTCGTCTCGCCCGAGACCGAGACCGGCGGTCGCCGGATCAACGAGATCCGCCGCGAGCGCGGCCACGAGCCACTTGAGATCGAGGTCGTCGACCACGTCTACGCCGAGGACGGCGACGTCATCTCCAGCACGCGGATCGTCCGCGGGGAGATCGACGAACACGGGAACCGCACGCCCGATCGCGACGGACGCAAGCCGATCGAGGAGTAGCTACCACTCCGGCGCGTCGAAGCCGGCCGATTCGAGGATCTCCTTCCAGCGGGTCTGAATCGCCAGTCGGGAGACGCCAGTCGCGTCCGCGACCGAACTCTGCGAGCGCTGTTCGCCCGTGGTCAGCGCCGCGACGTACACGCTGGCCGCGAGGACGGCTCGCTTCGATCGCTCCGAATCCGGCGTGTTAGTCAGGAACAGATCGGCCGCCCGGGAGCGCGCTTCCGTGCCGAGATCCAGCCGCTCGCTGGCCTCCTCGATGGCGGCGATCCACTCCTCGTTCTCGACGGCGTCGCGGGCGCGATACACGCACCGTCGTTGGGACGGGACGCGCAAAAACCCATCCCTGAAGAGCTATCTCAACCGCGCCGATCGACTATTCTTTCCGGATTCATTAGATTGAATAATATGTGCACAACGCTTTATTTGCGGAGGCCCAATATACAGTATGACAACAGAAGATCGACTGTCGACGGGGATCGGGGGGCTCGATGCGATCCTCGACGGGGGTCTCCTGAAGCGACAGAACGTGATCGTGCGGGGGCCGCCAGGTGCCGGCAAGACGATCTTCGGACTGCACTTTCTGGCAGCGGGCGACGACGAAGACAGCCTGTACATCAACCTCGGAGAACCCACCGAGTACGTGAAGCGAACGGCCGAGCACTTCGGGCTGAACTCGGAGACGCTCCGATTTCTCGAACTCTCACCGGACGAAACGCGGTTCACGGAGGACGGGACCTATTCCCTGTTTTCCTCGGCGGAAGCCGAGCAGCCGTCGCTAGTCAGTGAAGTCCGCGAAACCGTCGAGGAGTTGCAGCCGGACCGGGTACTCATCGACCCGATCACCGAATTTCGGTTCCTCACGACCGACGACCACCAGTTCCGGACCCAGATACTGGGATTGCTCGACTTCCTCAAATCGACCGGTGCAACCGTTCTGATGACCTCACAGGCGGCAGACGACCTCTCGGACACGGACCTGCAGTTTCTGACGGACGCCGTTATCAATCTCGAACGAACCTCGGAACTGTGGACGGTCGAAATAACGAAATTCAGAGGGCCCACCTCCCAGCGGGGACCACATGCCTACGAGATCACCGAGTCGGGCGTCGACGTGTGGCCGCGGCTCGAAGTGCCGAAGACGCAGATCGACTTCCCACAGGAGACGGTCTCCTCGGGGGTGCCCGAACTGGACCAGCTGCTCGACGGTGGTCTCGATCGGGGGACAGTCACGTTCTTCAGCGGTCCCACTGGTGCGGGGAAGACGACCACCAGTATGCAGTTCATCCAGGAAGCCGCTGGACGTGGGACACAGTCAATCATCTTCTCCTTCGAGGAGTCCCGGCGAACGCTACTCCAGCGCGCAGAGGCCCTGAACATGCCGATCGCCGAGATGATCGAACAGGACGTGCTCGACATCGTCGAGGTCCAACCCCGAGAGTATACCGTGAACGAACTCACAAACAAGGTCCAGAAAGGGGTCGAAGAGGACGGCGTGGAAGTCGTCCTCATCGACGGGGCTCAGGGGTTCAAACAGAGCCTTCGCGGGCACGGCGAAAAGCCGACAACGAACCTGATCGAGATCGGTCGCTACCTGCGCCAGATGGGAGTCACTACGATCGTGACCAACGAGGTCCACGACATCACCGGACAGTTCCGGGCGACCGAAGAGCAGATGAGCAATCTCGCGGACAACATCGTGTTCATACGGCACGTCGAGTCGCGTGGGAGATTGGAGAAGGTCATCGGCGTGCTCAAGATGCGGACGAGCGACTTCGAGCGCACGCTCCGCCGGCTGGAGTTTACCGAATACGGTATCAGCGTCGGTGATCCGCTCGAGAACCTGCAAGGTGTGCTCACGGGCACGCCCGAATGGGCCGATCCGGAATCGACCGGCGAGACAGATGGTTGATCAGAGTCCGGGACGCCAGCGCGGCGACAGAACGAGCCTGCTCGCGCTCGTGGCCGACAGCGGGAATCGCCGCGTACTCACCGACTGGATTAGCGATCACGACCGGTACGAGTTGGCCGAAGGGGGGCCGGACACGGCGACGTTCGATCTCTGTATTCTCGACAGCGAGATGCTCGAACGGGAAGCCGCGACGCTGACGGCACGGAAAGAGGAGACATCGACGATCGTGCCCGTCCTCCTGGTTGTCCCTGACGGGCAGGCTGCATCGGTTCACAAAGAGCTGCGTCAGGAACGTCCGGCGTTGTGGGATCTCGTCGACGGGACGCTTCGGATGCCCGTTGAAGAGTACGAACTGGCGGATCAGGTCGACACCCTGTTGGAACTGCGCAGCCAATCCGAGACGCTTACCCGCCAGCGAGAACAGCTCGAAATCCTAAATCGAGTGCTTCGACACGACATTCGCAACGATATGACGGTCGTGCTCGGGTGGCTCGAGTACGTCGCCGGACAGGCAAGTGAAGAACTGACCCCGGAGTTCGACCGGATCGAGTCGTCCGCCGAGCACATCGTCGAGTTGACGACTGCCGCCGGCGACATCGCCAAGACCATGAGTTCCGACGCGGAGCCCGAACTCGAACCGACAGCACTCACCCGGGTACTTGTCGACGAAGCCGAGAAGCGACAGAACGCGTTCGACGAAGCGACCATCGAACCCCCGGAGTCGCCACCGTATGCGACTGTCGCCGCAAACGAGTTGCTCTCGTCTGTGTTCCGGAACCTCATCAACAACGCAGTCCAGCACAACGATGCAGACGAACCAGTCGTGTCGATAACGGTACGCGAACTCGACAGTCACGTCCAGGTCCGAATCGAAGACAACGGTCCGGGGGTGCCGGAGACACTCGGAGATGACATCTTCGACGACGAAATGAAGGGGATGGAGAGTTCGGGGACTGGGATGGGACTGTATCTGGTCTCGACGCTAATAGATCTGTACGGCGGTGAGGTCTGGGTCGAGGACAACGACCCGAGGGGATCGGTATTCTGTGTCGAACTCGAAACGATAGATCACTCGACGGTCGGGACAGGTGAGTGAGATGGTCGAACACAACCCGGACACGACGGGGGAGCTCTTCGGCGATGATCCCAAATATCACGATCCGGCTCGGGTCTATCCGCTGGTCGCCGACGCGGGCAACGAGCAGTTGCTCGCCGAGTGGCTCGACTCTGTCGAGGAGTTCGAAATCGTCCGCCAGCCGACATCGATCGGAGAGGGAGCGTTCGATCTCTGTATCGTCGATCGAGGTGGCCTCAGGCAGAACTACGAGGCACTCAGAGAACGCAAGCAGTCCGAACAGCCGGTGTTGTTGCCGTATCTCCTCTTGTTGCCGGAGGATGACCCCGAGTTTCTTCAAGACGAGTCCGGGCAGTTGCCGGATACGCTGGTCCAACAGACCTTCGACGAGATGTTGTCGCTACCGGTTCGCCAGTTCGAGTTGCGCTGGCGCATCGAGTCGCTGCTTCGAATGCGGGGCCAGACGCGCACGCTGGCGAATCGAGAGCGAAAGCTTCGCCGGTTCAGGCGCGCGGTTACCGCCGCCGGCCACGCCATCTACATGACCGATACTGACGGCACGATCACGTACGTCAACCCCGCGTTCGAGCGCATCACGGGCTACACCGAAGACGAGGCCGTCGGTGAGACGCCGAGGATTCTCAACTCGGGGGAGATGCCCGAGGAGTACTTCGAGGAGCTGTGGGAGACGATCCAATCAGGCGGCGTCTGGGAAGAGGAAGTGACCAACGAGCGCAAGAACGGCGAGCGATACCACGCAAACCAGACGATCGCACCGGTGCCCGGTCCGGACGGCGACATCGAGGAGTTCGTCGCGATCCAGACAGACATCACCGAGCACAAGGAACGCCAACAGCAGTTGCAGGCGAGTCGCGAACGCTACGAATCGCTGTTCGCCAGCATCCAGGACGCTATCCTGGTCGCAGACACGGACCGCCGGATCATCGAGTGTAATGCCGGCTTCGTCGAGACCTTCGGGTACACCCTGGAAGAGATCGAAGGCAAGCCGACGAGCTTCCTCTATGCAGACGAAGCCGAATTCGACGAGATGGGGACGGAGATCAACCACCACACCGACGGTCGGAAGTTCACCAAGACGGTGACCTACGAGACGAAGTTCGGATACACCTTCCCCGGAGAGACGAACGTCTCCGATCTCAGCGATGCGGAGGGAAATTTGATCGGTCATATCGGAGTCATCAGGGATATCTCGGAGCGCCAGGACCGGTTGCAGCAACTCAAAATGATCGACCGCGTCCTCCGACACAACCTGCACAACGAGATGAACGTCATCCTGGGACGTGCCGAGCAAATACAGGCGACAGCCAACGGCGAACCGATCGAGCACGCAACGACGATCGTCGAGAGTGGGAACCGACTCATCCAGACGACGGACAAGGAACGGGACGTCACGAAGTTTCTGGCTGACAATCCCCAGCCGAGATCGCGCGATATCGTCCCGCTCGTTACCACGACCGTGGCGGAACTTCGCGAGCAGTATCCAGATGCGGATATCTCGGTCGACGTTCCCGACGAACGGACCGCGTTCGCGGTCAACCCGTTCGAGAGGGTCATCGAAGAACTCGTCAAGAACGCCATCGTGCACTCAGACCAGGACGTGCCGTCCGTGACAGTCCGACTCGAATGCGACGGAGAAACGGTTCGGATACGCGTGGCAGACGACGGCCCCGGAATCCCGGAGATCGAACAGCGGATCCTGACTGAAGGAGAAGAAATGCAACCCCTGTATCACGGGCGAGGGTTCGGGCTCTGGCTCGTCCACCTGCTGGTCGAACACTCCGTCGGGACCCTGACAGTCGAAGACAACGAGCCACGCGGATCAATCGTCACCATGCAACTCTCGAAAGCGTAACGCCGGAAGCACGCGATGAGATAGGACAAGCCACCCTCATTTTGAAAGATTATCTAGATACCGCGTGATTAAAGCAAAATCAGAACGTATATGCCAGTGATGTCTGGGGAAACCGGCAATTGTCCGGAGTGTGGTGGGACCGGAACGCGAAACGGTACGACCTGCGGAGCCTGCCGCGGTACGGGAGACGATCCGCTCGCAGGATCGAACAAGAAGCCGCTGGTCATCTCCTGACCAGGTTCGAAGCGATACGTTCTTAATCGGTTCTCCGGAAGTAAGAGGTGCGCGCGGGTTGCCGAGCCAGGCCAAAGGCGCAGCGCTTAGGACGCTGTCCCGTAGGGGTCCGCCGGTTCGAATCCGGTCCCGCGCATACCGGCTCGAACGAACGTGAGAGCCGTGTATGGCGCAATACGGATTCGAACCAGACGAGTCGCAGCGGTCGAGCGAAGCGAGACCGACCGTCTCGGCGAGGTTCGAATCCGGTCCCGCGCACTGAGCGAAGGAGCGTAGCGACTGAGCGAGGGTCGTGATATGTAGCTCGGGCCTGATCGCACGGTACGGTGCAGGGAGAACATGTGCCGAGTACGCCGATCCGGCAGTCGGCCCGTGGTTCTACTCCGCTACTTCGGCGTTCGCCCCGGGGTTGATCTCTTCGAGTGCTGCCGCAAAGTGTGCCTGTGTGAGGACGATGTCTTCGACATCCGTCGGTTCATCCCCGGACAGAGCCCGGACGTGCTCGCGAACGGCCGCCGTCGCCGCCTCCCGACACAACGCTGCCAGATCTGCACCCACGAGTCCGTCCGTTTCGGCCGCGAATCCATCGAGATCGACGTCGTCGGCCAGCGGCCGGTTTCGGGTGTGGATGTCCAGTATTTCACGCCTCGTTTCCTCGTCGGGCGCCCCGACCTCTATTTTGCGCTCGATCCGGCCCGCGCGAGTCAGGGCGTCGTCGATGAGGTCGGGGCGGTTCGTCGCTGCGATCACGACCACGTCCTCTAGCTCCTCCAGCCCGTCGAGTTCCGTCAACAGCTGTGAGACAACGCGTTCGCCGACCTGATTGTCACCACTGCTACCGCGCTTGCTTGCGATGGCGTCGATCTCGTCGAAGAAGATCACCGTCGGCGCGTTCGAGCGGGCCTTCTCGAAGACCTCGCGGACCCCCTTCTCGCTTTCCCCGACGTACTTGTCGAACAGTTCGGGCCCTTTCACCGAAATAAAATTGGACTGGGACTCGTTCGCGACAGCCTTCGCGAGCAATGTCTTCCCGGTGCCGGGCGGTCCGTGCAGTAGAATCCCCTTCGTCGACTGGAGATCGACCTGTCTGTACGCGTCGGGATACGCGAGTGGCCATTGGACGGCTTCCTGCAGTCGGGCTTTGGTTTCTGAGAGTCCGCCGACGTCCTCCCAGGTAACGTCGGGCGTCTCGACGAAGACCTCGCGGAGTGCGCTCGGTTCGATCTCCCGGAGCGCCGCCCGAAAGTCTGTCTCGGTTACTTCGAGCGTTTCGAGCGTTTCGGCATCGATTTCGTCGCCTTCGAGATCGAGATCGGGGCGGACGCGTCGGAGTGCATTCATCGCCGCCTCGCGGACCAGGCTTTCGAGATCCGCGCCAACGAAGCCGTGGGTGTTATCGGCGTACTGTTCGAGATCGACCGACTCGCCGATAGGCATCTCACGGGTGTGGATCTGGAGGATTTCCGTCCGACCACGGGTGTCCGGCACGCCGATTTCGATCTCGCGGTCGAACCGACCCCCTCGCCGGAGTGCGGTATCGACTGCATCCACACGATTCGTCGTCCCAATGACGGTCACCTGCCCCCGATCTTCGAGACCGTCCATCAGCGAGAGCAACTGTGCAACGACGCGTCGCTCGACGTCGCCCTGCGTCTCGTCTCGCTTGGGGGCGATGGAGTCGATCTCGTCGATGAAGATGATCGCGGGTTCGTTTTCCCCGGCCTCGTCGAAGACCTCACGCAGGCGCTCTTCGCTTTCACCGTGGTACTTCGACATGATCTCCGGCCCGGAGATATTCTGGAAGTTGGCGTCGATTTCGTTGGCGACCGCCTTGGCGATCAGTGTCTTCCCAGTGCCGGGCGGACCATGGAGCAATACGCCCTGTGGTGGCTCGATGCCGAGTGCCTGGAACAGTTCGGGATGGGACATCGGTAACTCGATCATCTCCCGAACCTGATCCAGTTCGTCGTCGAGCCCGCCGACGTCCTCGTAAGTGATTCCGAGGGGTTCGGAACTGTCGGCCACGTCGCCACTCTGGCCAATATCAGTTTCCTCGACGGACTGTTCGACGATCGTAATATCTGTCGACTGTGTGATGATGACAGTGCCGTCGGGGTTCGTATCCACGATTCGGATCGGAATCTGGCGTCCGGAACGGCTCATGAGCGATCCGAACCCGAGCGCAAGCGGGATGGTCTGTCCGGCCTGGACTGCACGGTTGACGATCTTGTCGCGTAGATACGACGCCATGTCTCCGCGGATCTGAAGCCCCTGGGGGAGTGCGATCGAGAGCGCGTCTGCAGGCGCCACGTCGGCCTGTTCGACCCGTGCAAGCTGATCGATCCGCGCGCCGGTAGACTTTCTCGTCTGGCCGTCGATGCCAACGATACCGCGTTGCTGCTTGCCCGCACGCCCCGGTCGGACACGAACGACCGCAGTTCCCGTCTCGCCTCGGATCGTGACGAAATCACCACTTTCAACGCCTAACTCCGTCATCGCCTCGTGATCGAGCACTGCGATACCCTGACCCGCGCTTTGTCTGTCGAGGGGTTTGACAATCAGTCTCATCTCCCGAAGAGATGGGACACGCTATTGTTTCAAAGCATCATTTTTTATCGTGAGATGGGTTGTGATTACACGAGTCACGGACGGGAAACAGCCGTCTAGCGGGAGAGAGCACTGTGGCGAGACGGGGATCGGCCGTCTCGTCGCTCGCCGTGATTCGAAATCAATCGTCGACGTAGGGTTTCTCGATGTGTTGATCGCCACCGACGAATGTCGTCAGCCACCGCGTGACGATATCAAACAGCGCAACCAACGGACCGAGTACGCGCTCGACGTAGGAGATTGGGCGGGCAACGCGGAGGCTCCACGACTGTGCGTGGCCGAGCCCGTAGGACTTGGGCACGATTTCCCCGAAGACAAGAATGAGAACGCTCACGCAGAGGGTTGCTATCACGACGGTGAAGCCGGGAGGGACGAACCGTGCGACGAGGAGTGTGACGATGCTGGTGATAGCGACGTTGACAAGGTTGTTTCCGACCAGAAGTGTGACGAGGAGTCGATGCGGGTCCGCGCGGAGCTGTTGAAGTGTGTGGCTTTCCTCCAAACCGCCCGTATCAGCGGTCCGCATCCAGTCGTCGGGAAGCGAGAAGATCGCCGACTCACTGCTTGAAAAAAACGCACTCAACAACAACAGGATTCCGACTGCGAGGAGCGACGGCACCAAGATCGAATACGTGCTCATACGACATCGTTGGTCGGCAAGCGTAAGAATGTCGGCGCCGGCCGACAGCCAACAGTTTCACTGAGCGACGGGTTCACAGCGTCGTCAGCGAAGAGGAGCAAGCGTCGTGCGCGCTGAAAAGGCTGATCCGGAAGAAATTCACTGGACGGCGTCTCGTCGGGATGCTCAGTCCAGGCGGACGACAGTATCAGATCACGCCGGTCACACGCGCGGCTTCCCGCGCGGCTTCCTCGTTCATGCCGTTGCCGAGGATCGTGTACCGATCGCGAATCTCGTGAGCACTCGTCAGCGCTTCGATCACGGTCGCCTCGTCGATGCCGAGTCCCTCGGCGGTCGTCGGCGCGCCGATCCGTTCGAGGGCGTCCCGGATGTCACGCCACATACCCTGCTCGCCGTCCTGGAGATACGCGGTGATGATCGAGCCGACACCGACCTGATGACCGTGCAGTGCCGCGTCCGGGACGAGTCGATCGAGCCGATGGGAAAAGAGGTGTTCGGCCCCGGACGCCGGCCGGGACGTGCCCGCGATCGACATAGCGACACCCGAAGAGACCAGCGCCTTGACCACGACCCAGGCGGATTCCTCGAGTCCGGGCTTGATCGAGTCGGCGTTCTCGACGAGCATCTCGGCGGTCATCTGTGACAGCGCACCCGCGTACTCGGAGTACTCCACGTTCTGCAGCCGGCGTGCGAGATGCCAGTCGCGGACGGCCGTGTAGTTCGAGATGATGTCGGCACAGCCAGCAGTTGTGAGTCGCCAGGGGGCGTCGGCGATGATTTCGGTGTCGGCGACGACCGCCAGCGGCGGTTCGGCGGCGACGCTGTGGCGGGTGTCCTTTTCGGGGACCGAGCCGCGACCGGAGACGATCCCGTCGTGGCTGGCGGCGGTCGGCACCGAGACGAACCCCTGGTTGCGGTGGTCGGCGGCCATCTTCGCGATGTCGATCGGTTTGCCGCCGCCGACCCCGACCAGAAAGCCCGCGTCCGCGTCGTCGGCCGCGTCGATGACGCGTTCGACCGCCGCGAAGCTAGCGTCCTCGACGATGACGGTCTCGGGGTCGCGTCCGGCCGCCTCGAACAGTTCGATGACGCGATCGCCGGCGACCTCTTTCGGCGTCGGGCCGGTGACGATCAGTGGCCGTCCGGCCAGGTGTAGCTCCTCGACCGCTTTGACGGTGTCCTCGAGAACGCCGTGACCCACGAGGACGTTCCGGGGCAGCCGAATCCAGATCGACTTCTGAAACATATCGGAGAATCAACGGCCCGCGTAAAAACCTTGCCGCCCGTTCAGCGACTGCGCCCCTCGCGGCCCGTACCACGGCTCTTTTCGGAAGCGTTGCCGCGGCCTCTCTCCCGGCCCTCGATGAGCCGGTAGATATCCATCACGTCGGAGACTGTGAGTTCGCCGTCGCCGTCGATGTCGAACCGCCCGGGGACGTGACGGGCGCTCGTAACCCTGCCAGCGTTCTCGACGGTCAGCGTGGTCGTCAGGTCGCCGACGGTCAATTCGTACTCGCCGGCCTCGATGGCCCGGGGGCCGAACCCGGGGACGTCGCCTGGGATGACTTCCAGCGCGGCCAGATCGATGTCGACCTCGACAGTCCTTGTTTCCCCCGGCTCGATCGTGGCGGCGCGTTCGTAGCCGACCACCCGGCGATCGCGGTGCATGACCGATCCGTAGGACTGGGTGTTGTACACCTCGACGATGTGATCGCCTGCCACGTCGCCGGTGTTGGTCACGTCGACGGAGACCCGGACCGGCCGGTCGCTCTCGGGAGTGGGCTTGCCGACGGTCGGGGGCGTCACCGAGAGACTCGAGTACTCGAAGGTAGTGTACGAGAGTCCGTGTCCGTACGGGTAGAGCGGGTCGTCGAGGTTCCCGGGCCAGGAATTGTGAGCGACCGAGATGTCGCCGACCTCCCGGGGCCAGGAAAAGCTGAGTCTCCCCGAGGGGTTGTGCTCGCCCAGCAGCGTCTCGACGACAGCGGTACCGCCGCCGGTAGCCGGCTGACCGGCGAACAGTACCGCGTCCATGTGCTGGAAGGTCCGCTGTCCACCGCGGGGGCTGCCCGCGTACTCGACCCCGATAATCGGGGTATCGTCGCTCGTGTTCTCGACGACCGTCCGGACGATCTCTCGCTGTGTTTCCGGGAGGCGGAGGTAATCACGGTCGCCGAAGCCCTCGTTGTGCGGAGCCTCGCCGACGACGACGACCACGGCGTCGGCGTCCGGGGCCGCGTCCTCGACGGCGCTCCGTTGCTCGTCGGTGAACTGGTAGGCCGGATACCGCCAGTCTTCCGTCGGTTCGGCCTGCTCGTGGTCGGTGAGGCTGGGTTGTGCCCACCACTGCGAGCGGTCGAAGGTCGTCGGGACGTGGGTGAGCTGCTCCGAGGAGAGACGCTCCTCCAGGACGTCCATCATCGTTTTCCCGGCCGGCCGAGGTCCATCCTCGGAGAGTCCACCGCCCTCGATGCCTTGCCAGCCGAGCGTCCAGCCGCCGTGTTGCATCAGGATCCGGTTCTCGAGTCCGTTGGGATTGACTCCGGGGCCGGTAACCAGCAGGTTCTCGTCGCCCGAGAGCGGCAACGCCGGCTCGCCGCCCTCAGTCACGGATTCGTTTTTGAGCAGCACCATCGACTCGCGAGCGAGCTGCGTGGAGGTCCGAACCGACTCGTCGTTGCCGACCAGGTCGGTGACCCGGGACTCGTCCGTGTAGGGGTCTTCGAACAGACCCAAATCGCGCTTGAGCTCGAGGATCCGGCGAACGGCCTCGTCGATGCGGTCCTCCGAGAGGTCGCCGCCCTCGACCAACTCTTCGACGAAGGTGACGAACTGGGCCGGCGAGACGCCGCCGCCTCCGAGCATCACCATGTCGACGCCGGCTTCGATGGCCGTCTCGACCGCCATCCGCTTGCCGTCCTCGTTGTCGGGGAACATCTCGTGGATGTCGATCATCCGGTAGAGATCGTTCCAGTCGGAGAGTGTCACGCCCTCGAAACCGTACTCCTCCCGGAGGAAGGTAGTCAGCAGCCAGTGTGACGCGTGGGCCGGAACGCCGTTGACGGAGCCACTGTTGACCATGACCATGCCGCCGCCCTCCTCGAGGGTGACCTCGAACGGCGGGAGCAGCGTCTCCCGGAGGTCACGCATCGACGTGTTGGCAGCCGCTCGGTCGTTACCGTTGGCGGGAACCTCGTAGCCGGCGAAGTGTTTCGGCGTCGCAGTCACGCGGTCGTTGGTTTCCAGCGCCCGGTTTCGCGCACGTGAGATGTCGGCGAGGACCTTCGACGACTCGCTAATACCCTCGAAGAACCGCCCCCACCGCGGATCACGCTGGAGTTCGATCGTCGGGGCGAACGTCTCGTGGCAGCCGGTCGCTGCGATCACGTCCGAGGTGTGCTCTTCGGCATCCTCGATCAGTTCCGGATCTCGCGTCGCACCCATGTTGATCCGCTGCGGGAGGGCTGTCGCGCCGTCGACGTACGCAGCGCCGTGAACGCCGTCGATCCCGAAGAAAAACGGGATGCCGTGCGGCGAGTTCTCGATGTTGTACTCTTGGAGGTCGTTGATCGACGCGACGAGTTCTTCCGGGTAGAGTGTCGGCGGACTCGATCCCCCGGCGAGTACTGACCCCGTCCCGAGTTCCGAGAAGAGGTCACCGATCGTATCGACCTGGGCGAACGGATCCTCCGTGGTCGTATCGAACGAGCCGATCGCGGGCTGCATCATCTGGCCGGCCTTCTCGGCGACGGTCATCTCCGAGAGTAGCTCGTTGATCGTCTGCCCCTGCGCGACAACGCTGTCCGCGCCAACACCGATCGCCCCTGCAACGGTCGCCGCGCCTGTCGCTTTCATGAACGTCCGTCGTGACTGTCCGCTGTCGTCTCGGACCGTGTCGTCGGATTCGTGCATCGCAAATGTGAGCGCGGACGGATTCCTATTAATTAATTGGTGTTTTCTGGGGATCTCATCGCCTGGGATCGATCTTAGGATCCTCCTTCGACGGTTCTATGCGGGAGTTGTGAGTCGTCCCGGTCTGACACTGTCCCGGAGTTCCGTGCGGTTCACATGCCCAGTCGGTCGATGATGTCCTCCTCGACGTCCCGACGGGGGCCGCGATCGCTCCCGTTCCGGTCGCTCTCGCGGTGTTCGGCCACGGTCGCCTCCAGCGCCGTCGCATGTGGCGTCCACTCCCAGCCCAGACCGCGGAGCTTCTCGGTCGAGAGGAGGTGTGGCTGGTCGTTGTACAGCGGAAAGTCGTCGAGACGGAGATCGGGTGCGAGCTCGCGAGCTCCGGCGTAGACCGTCTCGACATCCCTATCACAGGCTGCCGCGAGCAGTTCCAGCAGTTCCGCCATCGCGGGGGCGTGGCGATCGCCGACGTTGTAGGCCTCGCCGGCCTGCCCCTCCTCGGCGACGACCCGGAGCGCGCTGGCCACGTCACCGACGTACGCAAGCTGGTGCAACGACGTGCCGTCACCGGGGACGACGACCCGGTCATGATTGTCGACTCGAGCGAGCCAGTAATCCAGTCGTCCGGTGTAGTCGTGGGGCCCATAGACGATCGTCGGACGGACGCTCATCGCCCGGACGCCCCCCTCGGCGGCGGCGAAGACCTCCCGATCGCCCTCCGCCTTGCGCTTGCCGTAGGTCTCTGGCGTGTCGTCGGTCGCCTCCTCCGTCGTGCACGGTTCCAGGGCGGCCTCGCCCTCGCGTTTGGGGACCCGATGTTCGCCGTAGGCATCGCCACTGGAAACGAAGACGTACGCGTCGACAGTGTCGAAGACGTCAGTCGCGACCCGGACATCGCGGGGATAATACGCGACCAAATCCAGGACAACGTCGGGATCGACGCTGTCTGCGACGACCCGCAACTGCTCGTCGTTACGGCGATCGCACGTGACGTGTTCGATCGCAGGGTCGTCGACAAACGGGTTCGAATGGCGACCGCGATTGCAGAGTATCACATCGTATCCGTGCTCCCGAAACTCGGAAACGGTCGCCCGGCCGATAAAGCGCGTCCCGCCGATACACAGCACCGTTGGCATACCCGCACGTGCGGGCGAGGGCCCAAAACTGTTGGGCGCTATCCACACTGCGTCTCGATCGCGTCGCGATACCCCGCCCGATAGGTGGAGTACTCGAAGTCGTATCCCAGTTCCCGCAGTTTCGTGTTACTGACTCGCTTGTCCGCGCCGATCCAGTTGCGGGCCGCATCCGAAAGGTCTGGGTCGTCCAGTCGCTCCGCGATGGTCTGTTTGGCCGGAGCCGGTTCGTCACACTGTCGGGCCAGCCAGTCGGCGAAGTCCCACTTCGAGACGGGTTCGTCGTCGACGACGTTGACCACGTCACGGCGAGCGTGATCGCCGTCCAGCAGGAACCGGACGGCACCGGCGGCGTCGTCGCGATGGACCATGTTCAAATGGCCTTCAGTGACCGGGCCGTCGAGATACCGATCGAGGCGGTATCGGTCAGGGCCGTACAGGCCGGCGAACCGAGCGACCGTGCCGTCCGTGTCGTCGATCGGACGCTGGCGAGCGATCTGTTCGGCCTCCATCAGGACCTGCCCGCGCTCCGTTTCGGGATCGATCGGCGTCCCCTCGTCGACCCAGTCGCCGTCACGGTCGCCATAAACACCGGTACTGGATGTGTAGACGATCCGATCCGGGACTGTCCCCCGGTCACAGAAGTGATCGACCGCCGTTCGGAGCCCCTCGACGTACGTTTCGCGGGCGGCGTCGGCGTCGCGGCCGCCGCTGGAGGCTGCGAAGACCACCCAGTCGGCATCCGGGACGGCAGCGAGCGTCTCCGCTTCGGTAACGTCGGCTTTCACGGCCGTCGCCCCGGTGTCCTCGACGGTCCGGAGTCCCGCCTCCGAGCGGCGAACGCCAACGACCTCATAATCGGGTTGCAGCTGCCGGGCCAGTTCACAACCGACGTAGCCGCATCCGAGAATCACGACGCGAGTCACGTGTTGGCCTCCAGCAGCTGCTGGATACGCGCGTACTCTTCGAGGGTGATCGAATGGCGACCTTCGACTTTCTGCTGGATCGTCTTCGGATCGAGATCGCCGCCGAGCCGCGCTGCGATAGCGTCGACATCCATCACGGCAGTCGTCATCCCCATCAGCAGGATGTCCCTGGCTTCGGCAGCGATGGTCTCGGCATCAGGGAACTCCGGGGACAGTGCGAGCACCGACGCCGCGTCCGTGAGGGTAAGTTCGCCGGTGCCGTCAGGAACAGTCGTCCCAGCGCCCGCCGGTGGAGACCTAGCGATCGCATCGACTGTGTCTCCTGAGAGGGCCGTCTCAGTTATGACAGTGTTCTTGCCTCGCTCCTCGATCACGTCGCCGACGATCTCCAGGTACGCCGCGAGCAACTCCTCGGGCGCGCGCTCGCCGGCATCCGGGAAGTGTCCGGTCAACATGCACCGACCTACGAAGTGAAGATACAAGTCGGTAGCTATTGACAAGTGAGAAGATGTCACGGAGCCCCCATCCCCCCGTGGATTTATACATATCCGAACTAGACCGACACGTATGCCAAAAATCGAAGTGTCGTTACCGGATCGGATCGAGAACGACATCGAGCGACTCATCGAGCAGGGGGAGTTCGTCAACCGCGATCAGGCCGTCGAGGAGTTGTTGACGATGGGCGTCTCCGCCTACGACGTCGAAGAGGAAGAGACGACCCCAGGGGCCGCCGAGGAGGACATGTTCTCTCAGACTGTCGAGGACCAACAGGATCCGGCAATGCAGGACGAACCTCGCGACGACGGCTACACCTTCTGACGGACGTGACACGCGTGGACCCGGATACGCTCGAAACGCAACTGAAAGCGGAGTTCGACGCCGGCGACCGGCCAGCACACGTCGTCGCCAGGCAGGCGCGTGATCTGGCCGATGCCGGGCAGATCGAATCAGACCTCGATCACGAGTTAACAGCTGACCGTATCGTCGCGAACCTTCGCGATGCGCCGTCGGAGTATTCGCTCGTCGAGCGCTGGAACTGGTGGCTCGGGGCGCTCGAGCTGTCCCACGGCGGCTACGAGCGGTTTCGGATCCGACCCGACGCAGTCTGATCGCAACAGGACCACATGCAGCGATCCAGGACACCATACGATCCGCCAAGCCGGATCCGGGTCCCGTTTCAAACCGGATACTTTACCACGCTGAGCCGTGAGAAGTGACGTATGAGCACCGACGAACGGTTCAGCGGATTACTCAAGCGGCCGTCTGACAGACTCGAGCTGTTCGGCACGCTCACGGGCGTGTTACTCGTATTGATGGGGCTGGGAACGATTGCCGGCATGCCCTGGCAAACGAACGGCGATATAGCGGTATCGGTCCTGCAACTCCTCGGCGTCCTGGGAACGATGGCCATTGGCGTCGGACTGGTCTGGTTGACTCGCCAGTGAGCCGCGAGTTAGTCCTTGTTCGGGAGATACGCTAGCCCGACTAGCAGGACCGCAGCGAAGGCACTGACGAGAACGACCCCCCACAGCCCTGCCTTGCGCTGCTCGTAGTTGTCGATCTCCGACTGTGCACTCCGATATGACTCGTGTGTCTCGGTCGTGTTCGGCGCGAGCTGGACAGTCCCCGAGTCGGGGAAATGGATGAAGTACGACTCCCCGTTGAGATTGACCGGCTCACCCTCCGTGAGTCCGACGCTGATCGTCTGAGATACCGTCCTATTCAAGGGGACACCCGACGACGTGATATTTCCAATCGTCGTCTCGTTCCCCATGTACTGAAGCGTCTCACCTTCGACCAGCGACTTCGTCTCCGGCGTCGGGAGATACGCATCGAGTGATTGCCGCGTATTGTTGCGATACTGCACGTACTGCGTCCCGTTCGGGTATGCGCCCAGCGAGTCAGCGACAGTGCTGTCGGTCAGCAGTAGGCGGGTGACGTTTTGCTGCTGGACGAGTGCTGCTGACGTTGGATCTGTCTCGTTGGGAATGACGACACGATACTCCGGCCCCCAGGAAACCGTTGCCTCCGTCGCGGTGATTTCAGTTATCGTTCCACCGGGAACATACTGATCGTCGTGTTCAATCGTGATCGCCCCACCTCGCTCGAACGTCGTATTGACCGAGCGGTTGTCGACCGCCTCGACACGAAGTGTCGGCGGATCGGTCGAGGCGTTCAGTACGACCTGAGACGCACGGTCATTGAACGTGACTGTCGATCCATTGAGCAGCGTTACCGTTTCGATGGACTGGTCAGCCCACGCGACGGTACGCCAGGAAACCGTCGAGTTGTGTTCAAGCGTCGCCGTCTCGGTCGCGTCCGGATCCGTCCATGTCAGCTCCCCTGACGCATCGCTCAACGACGAAACTGTGTACGTGCGATCCCCTGCTGTGAATGTATCTCCCTCCGTGTAGCTCTCGCCAGCGAGATGGACCTGCGGCCGATCCGCCATCCCGACGTATGCATAGGCACCTGCACTAACGACTACGAAGAGGACAAAATACGCCGCTGCGGCGCGTCGTTGCATACCGTGTCGATGGGACGGGATGACGTATAATCGTTGCCGTTCTTCCGATCGGCAATTTCGCCGAAAACGACAGTCTTAGCCGTTACCGGCAATTATTTCTTCTTCGTTAGCCGCCAATGGAACACAGTAGTCGGAGTCGATGCATCGATCTACGAATCGAAGTCAAAGAGCCGAACTCGATCTGTTCACAAAATAAGCCAAGGGCCGGATTTGAACCGGCGATGATCCGCTCTGCAGGCGGACGCGTTCGGCCAGACTCTGCCACCTTGGCGCAAGTGACTGTTGCCGACTGTTCCGCTTAAGCGTAGCGCTTTCGATCGTACAAAATACGGAACCCCCACACAGCGGGTGCTGTGTGAGGGTGAAGAAGTATGAATGGCAGGCGGCGAACCGGATTTCCCAGAGGCTCGCGCACTCCAGTACTCCCCGGAACGCAGGCGGGCTTATCTTCCGTGTTCGGGATGGGTACGGGAGTTGCCCCGCCGCTGTGGCCGCCTTAACGCCGACTCGCGGACTCGAACCGCGACATCGTACCATAGTCGGTTGGTTTCCACCGTGTGTACGTGCGATCCAGATTGCGCCTGGACTCGTTTCGTCGAGCCACAGTGCGTATGAATGGTGGCTTTGGCTGTTAGTGCTCGCGGGCTCAACGTCTCGTTGCCTCGACGCGCACACCCCGAGTCTATCGATCTCGTCTTCTACGAGCAGCCTCGGCGGTATCTCTTTTCCAGGTGGGTTTCGAGCTTAGATGCGTTCAGCTCTTACCCCATGTCGCGTGGCTGCCCGGCAGCGCTCTCTCGAACGACCGGTACACCAGTGGCGACCACCCGTAGTTCCTCTCGTACTATACGGGCGTTCCCGTCAGATACCATGACACCCCCAATAGATAGCAGCCGACCTGTCTCACGACGGTCTAAACCCAGCTCACGACCTCCTTTAATAGGCGAACAACCTCACCCTTGCCCGCTTCTGCACGGGCAGGATGGAGGGAACCGACATCGAGGTAGCAAGCCACTCGGTCGATATGTGCTCTTGCGAGTGACGACTCTGTTATCCCTAGGGTAGCTTTTCTGTCATTCATTGCCCGCATCGGGCGGGCTAATGAGTTCGCTAGACCACGCTTTCACGTCAGCGTTCCTCGTTGGGAAGAACACTGTCAAACCATCTTATGCTCTTGCGCTCTTCTCCGGATCTCCGACCCGGATGAGATGGTCTTAGGGCGCGCTCGATATCTTTTCGAGCGCGTACCGCCCCAGTCAAACTGCCCGGCTACCGGTGTCCTCCGCCAGGAGTGAGAGTCGCAGCCACTAGTGGGTAGTATTTCAGTGTTGCCTCGGCGGCCCGCTAGCGCGGGTGCCTGCGTCACGGCTCCTACCTATCCTGCACACTAGCGGCCACGTCTCAGCGACAGCCTGCAGTAAAGCTCCATAGGGTCTTCGCTTCCCCTTGGGGGTCTCCAGACTCCGCACTGGAATGTACAGTTCACCGGGCCCAGCGTTGGGACAGCGAGGCTCTGGTTAATCCATTCATGCGAGTCGCTACTGAAGCGACAAGGTACTACGCTACCTTAAGAGGGTCATAGTTACCCCCGCCGTTGACGGGTCCTTCGTCCTATTGTACTAGGTGTTCAGATACCCGCACTGGGCAGGATTCAGTGACCGTACGAGTCCTTACGGATTTGCGGTCACCTATGTTGTTACTAGACAGTCCGAGCCTCCAAGTCACTGCGACCTGCCTCTTCCCGAGGCAGGTACCCCTTATCGCGAACTTACGGGGCCAAATTGCCGAATTCCCTAACGCCGGTTGCTCCCGACAGGCCTGGGCTTTCTCCGCCAGGGCACCTGTGTCGGTGCTGGGTACGAACACTATACTTGCCTTTTCACGGGCCCCAGGTTGAACCGAGTTTCCCTATCTCGCCGTTCGCCCGCTTCGTGCCGTTACGGCTTCCACGAGCTTGGACGATTCGACCGGGCGAAAGCCCGGTTCGGTCTACCCCGAGGCGTCGGCTTTGAGTGTATAGTGGCACTGGAATATTAACCAGTTTCCCGTTCGATCCGCTCGAATTGCGACGGATCTTAGGATCGGCTAACCCTCGGCTGACGAACAGTGCCGAGGAACCCTTGCCCTTTCGGCCGTCAGGATTCTCACCCGACTTTCGCTGCTACTATGGCCAGGATTTTCGTCACCGATCGGTCCACAGGAGTTCTCACCCCTGCTTCCATCCAATCGGAGCGCCAACCTACGCAATCGCCCTGTGACGGGCGTGGTTTGGTCTCGGTGGTGGATTTGAGTCCCGATCATTTTGGGCGCCTCAAACCTCGGCCGGTAAGCTGTTACGCTTTTCTTAGAGGGTAGCTGCTTCTAAGCTCACCTCCCGGCTGTCTAGGGCTTGAGACCACCTTCAGAGGATTACACTTAATCCACACTTGGGGACCTTAACCAAACGCTGGGTTGTTCCCCTTATGGTACACAGGCTTACCCCGCGCACCGGACTCCCCGCGTCGACGGCGTCCGTAGGTTCGGAGTTTGACAGCCGAGCCGACCTCTCTCGAGGGCGGACACGGCAATCGGTCGCTCTACCCCACGGACTACCTCAGCGGAGGTCATGCTTCGACATGTTTCGGTTGGAACCAGCTGTTGCCGGACTCGATGGGCCTTTCACCCCTACTCCTAGATCACGCGAGGGTATTGTAGGACACCAACGCTAACAGGCTTCCACGTACCTTTCGGCACGCTTCACCTTGCCCAGGAGTAGATCGTCCGGATTCGGGTCGTGTTCGTTTGACTCCCCGCCCTTGAAGACGGCGGCCCTGGCAATGCTGCGGCCATGTTGGTTTCCCTATGCCTCCCCGGATACACCGGTTAGGCTCGCCAAACAAACACACTCCCTGGCTCGTTTTTCAAAACGCACGACGGAACATCGGCTTCCCGTGAGTCTTACTGCGGGTTCGCACCCGGGTCATTCGTCACGGGACCTTGTATGCCCCGTCGCTCCATCGCCAACTGATTTCAAGCCCTATTGCACCTCCCTTCTGAGGGTGCTTTTCAGCGTTCGCTCACGCTACTTGTTCACTATCGGTCTCGGAGAGTATTTAGTCTTGACAGACGATGCCTGCCAAATTCACGAGGGATTTCCAACCCCCGATACTCAGGAACTGGCGCACGACGTACTTGACTTCGATACGGGGTTGTCACCCTGTATCACGCTCCATTCCAGGAGACTTCTCGAAGACGTTCGGTCGATGATGACCAGCCCAAAACACCACATATCCCGAAGGATTCGGTTTGGACTGCGTCGCGTTCACTCGCGGTTACTAACGACATCACGTTCGTTTTCTCTTCCTGCCGGTACTGAGATGTTTCAGTTCCCGGCGTTCCCCATTGCGCGAAGCAATTGCGGTGAGGAGTTCCCATTCGGAAATCCTGAGTTCTTCGCCTCCGTGCGGCTCCCTCAGGCTTATCGCAGCTTGGCACGTCCTTCATCGGCTTCCGAGCCGAGCTATCCACCAGCTGGCATAGTAGCCAACTTGTGTGCAACTCGAATGAGTTGCGATGTGTGCAACTGCAAAGCAGTTGCGACGGTGTGTAGTCGAGTCAACGACTACAACGTTTGCAACTGCAGAGCAGTTGCAACGTCACTGTAACTCGATGAAACGAGTCCAGTGGACGCCTGGATCGCACGTACACACGGTGTCATATACACGCCCGAGGTGGTAAGACGGTGCGTGCATCAACCCTTCCCACCCACGCTTGCCGCGGGGTGGTGCATCGGTCGTCCGTGACCAGTCCGAACACCGTCACCCACTTAAGGGGAACGGTTCGGATTGGCCACGAGATATGGACCCACTGGGATTTGAACCCAGGGCCTCCGCCTTGCAAAGGCGGCGCTCTGCCGCTGAGCTATGGGCCCGGCGAATGTTAGCCTTGGTAGTTCGTAGGTGCCCGATCGGCCTGTCGCGAACGGACTCGAGGTGGGCTGGGGCGACGCCCCAGTCCCGATCGTTAGGAGGTGATCCAGCCGCAGATTCCCCTACGGCTACCTTGTTACGACTTAAGCCCCCTTGCGGAGCCCAGATTTGACCATCGCATGATGGCCTCATCCGGACCCCACTCGGGTGCTTTGACGGGCGGTGTGTGCAAGGAGCAGGGACGTATTCACCGCGCGCTTCTGACACGCGATTACTACCGAATCCAGCTTCATGAGGGCGGGTTTCAGCCCTCAATCCGAACTACGACCGAGTTTAGGGGATTAGCGCTCCCTCTCGGGATGGCATCCCACTGTCTCGGCCATTGTAGCCCGCGTGTCGCCCGGCACATTCGGGGCATACTGACCTACCGTTGCCCGTTCCTTCCTCCGCTTTGGCAGCGGCAGTCCCCCTAGTGTACCCAGCCATCGCAAGATGCTGCTGGCAACTAAGGGTGCGGGTCTCGCTCGTTGCCTGACTTAACAGGACGCCTCACGGTACGAGCTGACGGCGGCCATGCACCTCCTCTCAGTGGCTCCAGTAAGCTCATCAAACTGACCTTCACTGCACACTGTCGGTGCCGGTGAGATGTCCGGCGTTGAGTCCAATTAAACCGCAGGCTCCTCCGGTTGTAGTGCTCCCCCGCCAATTCCTTTAAGTTTCATCCTTGCAGACGTACTTCCCAGGCGGTCCGCTTCACGGCTTCCCTACGGCACAGCGCAGGCTCGTAGCCTGCGCCACACCTAGCGGACATCGT
The DNA here is from genome assembly GCF_017094465.1 of Halapricum desulfuricans. Classification (NCBI taxonomy): domain Archaea; kingdom Methanobacteriati; phylum Methanobacteriota; class Halobacteria; order Halobacteriales; family Haloarculaceae; genus Halapricum; species Halapricum desulfuricans. The sequence goes on along the minus strand of NZ_CP064791.1, from coordinate 75,861 downwards.
TTACAGCTGGGACTACCCGGGTATCTAATCCGGTTCGAGACCCCAGCTTTCGTCCCTCACTGTCGGATCCGTCTTCCCGAGGCGCTTTCGCCACCGGTGGTCCGTCCAGGATTACGGGATTTCACTCCTACCCTGGACGTACCCCTCGGGTCTTCCGGTCCCAAGCCAGACAGTTTCCGCTGGACGCCGACGCGTTAGGCACGTCGATTTCCCAACGGACTTGTCTGGCCAGCTACGGACGCTTTAGGCCCAATAAGATCGGCCATCACTCGTGCTGCCGGTATTACCGCGGCGGCTGGCACCGGTCTTGCCCAGCACTTGTTCCTGTACCTCCCTACGGTACAGAAAAGCGAGGACTATATGCCCTCGCACTCGGAGTCCCCTTATCGCACTGTCGTGCAGTGTAAAGGTTTCGCGCCTGCTGCGCCCCGTAGGGCCCGGTATCTTGTCTCAGATACCGTCTCCGGGCTCTTGCTCTCACAACCCGTACCGATTATTGGCACGGTGGGCCGTTACCCCACCGTCTACCTAATCGGCCGCAGCCACATCCTATGGCGCCGGGACGTTTCGAGCTCTCTGCACTCCAGCATGAGAGCTGTATCCGGAATTAGCCTCAGTTTCCCGAGGTTATTCCGGTCCATAGGGTAGTTTGGCCACGTGTTACTGAGCTATCTGCCACGGGTCTAAACCCGTGCGACTAGCATGGCTAAATCGGACTCCGATAGCAATGGCCTCCGGCAGGATCAACCGGAATGTATCCTGGCCCAGAGGGCCAGGGGGTTAGGCGGGAAACACACCCAGATGGGGTGTGTTGCTATCGCATTGAGTCACGTTCGACGACACCCCGATCGGGTGTCACCGAACTACCAAGGCTAACATCAGATCCCATCTGTACGGCGGACCGCAGGGGTGAGATCCTCATTTCCTTCGGACCCGTACGTTACCCGGGAAGGGTATTAAGCCCTTCGAACCAGGTTCGGTCAGGGTCCAGTGTGGCCGGACATCGACGGCCCCGGCCAGGCCACGTTCGCGTCACATCCGAGCACCCTGTTACACTTAAGGGCGTCGGATCGCCCCCGGAGGGGCGGCGAACTCAACTCGCCACCCGGATCAGCCGGGGAGCGAGCGATGAGTGGCCCAGCGGGGCGGGCGTCTGCCCTGCGCCACTGTGCATTCGATTCGAAGAGAGGGTTTTACTTAAGGCCGTCGAAGCGGAGCCACTTCGTCATGCGATTACACAGGACAACGAGATGAAGAACCCCCGTGTTAATTTCCAACGGGGGATGGCAGATGGCACTCACCAACGACAGGGGTCGTCTGCACGCACGAACGCACGAAAGAGTGTTTGCAGTCTAGATCTCGTCGAGGTGTTCGACGCCCTGCTTCGAGACGTTCCCCTTCGTGATCTCGCTTGGCATCCAGTCGGGCTTGTCCTCGGGTGCCTGTTCGTCCCAGGCCCAGCCTTCATAGATGTGGACTTTCTTGGTCCCCTTTTCTCGCAGTCGCAGTTCCGTGGGATCGGCTACCTCTTCGCTGGAGGCAGGGTCGAGCCGTCGAGCTGCCTTCAGCGCAGCCTGTCGAGGTGTGCTCCCTGAGAAGACGCTGGATTCTGTCCCGTCCGATTCTCGGAGTGCGAAGTTTCGCTTGTCTTGGTCGGGTGCCATGGTTTGACCACTCCGTGTGGAATCAGCACATGACTCATTATAAATATACCCCAAAATCCGGTCCCGTCTCTCGGTTCATTTATAAGCGATCGCGGACGTGGTGGTGAAATCTGCCGGAAAAGCGGTATGAGAGAGTGGAGTTATACCTCGCGCGCAGTTGAACTGCGAGACGCACCGGAATCGGGGCACGGTAGACTTAAGTATGTCCTGCGGCGATGGACGAGACAAGATAGCGCGATGGTGCGAAAGAAGAAGCTCAGCCCGAGTGGTGCAAAAGACGAGGACGGGGAGTATCACAACGTCCACATCAACCTCCACGAGGACGAGCTCGCCGTCGCAGGTATGGAGATCGGCGACGAGGTCTTCGTCAGAGTGCGGGACAACAAGATTATCATCCAGAAAGCCGATCAGGAGGATGTCGAACACGATTTCTGAGTCGAAATGAGCCTCTATGAACGCGTCAGACCGCTGTTGTTTCGATTGCCCCCGGAGACGGCTCACTCGGTCGCCCACAGGGGGATGGCGATGGCGGAGCGAACGCCGCTACCGGGACTGTTAAAGCGGGGATTCGCCGTCGAGGACGAGCGGCTACGGGTCGAGGCGTTCGGGCAGGAGTTCCCCAACCCGGTCGGAGTCGCCGCGGGCTTCGACAAGAACGCGGAAGTGCCACGGACGCTTCGGGGGCTGGGGTTCGGACACGTCGAAGTCGGTGGAGTGACCGCTGAGCCACAGTCCGGGAACCCGCGTCCCCGGGTGTTTCGGCTGGTCGAAGACGAAGGGATCGTCAACCGGATGGGATTGAACAACGAAGGGGCCGATGTCGTCGGCAAGCGTCTTCGATCGGCCAACGTGGGATGCCCGGTCGGTGTGAACCTCGCGAAAAACGAGCGGACGCCGGCCGAAGAGGCACCCGCGGACTATCGGTACGCCTACGAGCAGGTCGCGGAGGGCGGGGACTTTTTCGTCGTGAACGTCTCCTGCCCGAACTCCGAAGGGTTCCGGGATCTGCAGAACCGTGACACGCTAGAGGCGATTCTCGACGAGCTCCGGGATGCCGGAGCGAGTCCGCTGTTAGTGAAACTCTCGCCGGACCTTCCCGAGCCCGCACTCGAAGAGACGCTGGAGCTCGTCGCGCAGTACGACCTCGAGGGCGTGATCGCGACGAACACCTCAACGGAGCGGCCGGACAGTCTCAACAGTCCGGGTCGCGTCGAAGAGGGGGGACTGTCAGGGAAGCCGATCGAGGAGACCGCGACGGAGGCGGTTCGGTTCGTCGCCGAGCGGACCGACGTACCGGTCATCGGCGTGGGTGGGGTGTTCACCGCTGCGGACGCCTACCGGAAGATACGCGCGGGCGCGAGTATGGTGCAATTGTACACGGCGTTCATCTTCCGTGGCCCGACTGTCGCCCGGGAGATAAACCAGGGTCTGGCGACGCTGCTCGAACGTGACGGGTTCGACAGTGTCAGCGAAGCTGTCGGAGCTGATCTGTAACCAGTACCGTTAGGTCGGTATCGCCACCACCTAGAGACGATGGGACGGGTACGCACGTGGCTGGCGCGGAACCGCGAACGCCTGGCTGTCTGGACGCTCGTCGTCGTGTTGCTGGCAATACTTGGCGTCTTACTGTATTTCGGGACGCCGTTTCACGGGAGCGAGGCAAGCATCCAGGCCGCCCAGGCGGACGACCGGATCGACTTCGAACAGCGGGGTGGCGACTACGTTCTCAGTCCCGCAAGCGGAACGTCGGAGGTTGGACTGGTGTTCTATCCGGGCGCACGCGTCCATCCCGACGCGTATCTCTCGTCGCTATCACCACTAGTTACCGAGGCAAACGTCACGGTCGTGATCACGAAGATGCCGCTGAACCTCGCGGTCCTCGAGCAGGGTGCAGCGGCGGACGTCATCGGACAGCACGACGTCGAACAGTGGTACGTCGGGGGCCACTCGCTGGGTGGCGCGATGGCCTGTCGATATGCGGACGAAAACCCGGAGCAGGTCACGGGAGTCGTCCTGTTCGGGTCGTACTGTGACCGGTCGATCAGCGATAGCGGTCTCCGAGCGTTAAGCGTAGTCGGGAAACAGGATACGGTGCTCGACTGGAACAGCTACGAGAACAGCAAGGGGAACCTGCCGGCCAGCGCGACGATCAGGGAGTTAGAGGGGGTGAACCACACGCAGTTCGGGAGCTACACGGGCCAACCTGGCGACGAACCCTCGGGGACGACGTACGCCGTTGCCCACCGACGGCTGGCGAACGTGACTGTCCCGTGGTTCAGGCAGGCGAAAACACCACTCAGGGCGTCAGCCGGGTGACAGAGAGCCACTCGATGTCGTCACCGACAAGTGCGAACACCATCCGCTTGCGGACGCCGTGAGCCAGCCGGACGTCGAGCGCGAGATCACGCGGGGAGAACGCGTGATCGGCCGGGAGGACACGAACGAGCAACTCCGAGTGCCCGAGTTCATCGACGTGTTCGACGTCGGCGTACGTCCGGAAGTCGGCGCCGAACTTGTAGCCGGTCTTCGGAACGACGTTCCGATCGCGGAGCGCGCGATAGACGGCGAGACGGCGATCGAAGCGGTCTCCTTCGACCTCGCGTCCACGTTCGAGGAGCGTCCGCTCGTCGATCGTCAACACGCCCCGGCCGGCGAGGAAGGCGGCCTCGAGCAGCGACAGCTGCAACGGCGCTCCGTCTTCGCCGAGCGGTTGGCCGTAGAACCCGCGCTCGTACAGCGCCGTCGGCGGGTCCCAGACGAGCACGCGGTCCTCAAGCAGATCGCCTGGGACATCGCGGGGGGGATCGACGCGCGTCGAACCCCCGATATCGGGACGTTCGGTATCGAGATAGGTGATAGCGGACTCCTCGTCGACGACGGCGAGGACGACCTCGCCCAGCGACCGAGCGGGAACGTCGGTTCGTTCGCCGATCGCCCGAACCCGGTAGGCGACAGTATCGTCCCAGGGGCCGTTGCCGCGAGGATAGACGAGAAAGTCGACGCCGGCCTCGTCGGTCGGAGAGAGGTAGAAGCCGCGATCGCGCAGGTCCTTGTAGACGAGCACGTCGATCTCGGAGACGAGATCCGAAGACAGGAGGTCCCGAAAGTCCAGCCGGTCGCCCGAGTCGGCGTCCCGGATCGCCTCGATATCGCCGCGGTAGAGGATGTGCGCGGCCTCAACCGGGGCGAGCGCCAGGTCGCCGTCGACGACGCGCCCGTACCCGCGCGAGTCGTAGAACCGCTCGCGCGCCTGTCGGCCGCCCCGAACGGTCGATCCGTCGAGAGTGAGTTCCATGTGCAATCCAGCCCGCTCACGCGCAAAGAGGCTACGGTCCGCCCGGGGTCAATTCGGCAGTATCGCACGTCGCATCCAGACAGCGCCGTCCACCGTCGGTGTCGAAAAGCGGCAGTCCGCAGGCACACTCGCCGACGACCGTTCCGGACGGGAACGCAAAGCCGGTGTCGCAGTCGGGGTAGTTCTCACAGCCGACCAGCAGACCGCTGCGCCGGAGGATACGGAGGTCACCACCGCAGTTCGGACACTCCCACTCGCGGTCGAAGGCACGCTTGACGACCGCGTCCATCGATTCACACTCCCGATCGAGGCAAATCTCGAACACGTGCCCGCGTTCGACGCGCATGAGCGGAAGTCCACAGTCACACCGCTCGTCGATGACGGTCGCGTCGCCGGGCAGGCCGAATCGTACCGAACAGCCGGTACAGGACACGCCGTCCGCAGTGCGGACGAGCGTCCCCGCACAGTCCGGACAGTCCCCGACCGGCCGCCCGGCCGCGCTGGCGGGGTACTGGCCGCGTGCGTACTCCTCGTGAACGTCGACCCGGAGGTGTTGGTCGCCGTCGCGGGCCTCGATCCGGTCGGTCTCGATAGTGACCGATTCCGCGCGAGTGAGCCACGCGACCGGCTGGTAGCCGTCGGCGTCGTGGACCAGCACGGTGTTATCGGGTTTGACCAGCACGGTCATCCGACCGCGCTGGCGGTGGGCGCGAACGCGGTTGCCATCGAACGTGCTCGTACACTCTCCGGTCGTGACGGTGATCGCGTCGTGCATACCGCGGGTGGCGTCGACTTCGAATTTAAACCCTCGGGGGATCGCCATCGATTTCTCGCCGGCCACTCAACAGGAAGTATGAACGCAGTGCTGTTCGACATGGACGGGGTCGTCGTCGACTCGGAGCGGTACTGGCCGCAACTCGAATCCGAGCACCTCTTCCCGGAAGTTGTCCCGGGGCAGGACGTCGATCCGGAGGAAGTCATGGGCATGAACTACAGGGAGATCTACGGATACCTGGCGGACAACTACGAGGTGGCCGTCGACAGCGATCGTCACGCCGAGCTGTTCGAGACGCTCGCAGCGGAACTCTACGGGGAGCGCGTGACCCTCATGGACGGGTTCGAGTCGCTGGTGTCGGAGCTACAGGCGGACGGTATCAGCGTCGGACTCGTGACCTCGTCACCGCACGCGTGGATCGATATCGTACTCGATCGCTTCGAACTCGGGGGGCGCTTCGATGCGGTCGCCAGTGCCGAAGACGTCGACAGCGGGAAACCAGCACCGGATGTCTACCTGCGGGCGCTCGAAGCGCTCGACGCGGACCCGGATACGAGCGTCGCCGTCGAGGACTCGACGACCGGGGGGAAAGCCGCGAAGGCTGCCGGGCTCAGATGTATCGGCTACACCGGCGTCCACGACGGGATCGACCCCGAGATCGTGGACACCGTCGTCTCGGACCCCGAGCACTTGCGGCGGGTCCTGTTCGACCAGTTCGAGTGACCAGTCAGATCAATCAGACCGAGAAGACGGAAGCGTCATTGGCCGTACTCGCGGCCGACCAGCAGCGAGACGACGTGTGCGACGAGGAGGGCAACGAACGCGTTCATCGTCGCACCGTCCAGACCAGCGAACAGGAGGGGGATATACACGAACGGTAAGACGACAGCTGTCCAGAAGCCGACGAACCGGACCGTCGGGGCGATCGTTGCTCTGACGGTCGCCAGACCCAATCCGAGCGATTCTCGACGACTGCTAGGGGACGCGTTTGACATCGCGGGGACACCTGTCGATCCATACGTGCCACCACCACATATAGGGAGCCGACCGTTAGCGCCATTTTACGCGAGTAAAATCGGCCTTCTCAGGCGCCCTTGACGGTATGTCATAGGTTGACAAAGGGCCAAAATGCTATTAAATCGGCCGAGACATTTTATCGAGGTATCTGAGAGCGTTTCAGCAAAAGTCGATGAGGAATGCGTTCGAAAGCCGCCTGCTATTGGCCGTTGTAAGTAATTCCACGTCGGTCGTCCGCTGTGAGCGGTCGCAGGGAGGCACAGACATCGGCCAGGAACGGGAGCACCAGTCCAGACAGAGAGATCGAACCAGAACTATACGCGGTTCATTACTGTAACGGATCGAGTCTCGACGACCGGTTCCAGCGGGAGTTCGGGGTGGGCAATCTCGACCCGGAACGTGAGTTCGTCGGCGTCGCCACCGAAGACCCCGACGGGGAGCGTCGTCTCGCCGAGATAGCAGTCCGTCGCGGTCATCTCGACACCGTTGACCGTGACCCGGACGCCGGCACGAGCGCCGCCGGCGACGTTTCGAACCGTCACCTCCTGCATACTGTTCTCGCCGCGGGCGATCGTCTCCGGGAACGACCCCCACTCGACGACAACCTTCGGGAGATCCCGGGCGCGCTCCTGGACCCGTTCGGCGACGCTCTCACTCAATCCGGCAGCGGTGAGGGTCCCGCGGTCGGCGTCGAGTACGTCTACCGGTGTCGCGAAACCGGCGGCCGCAAGCGTCTTCGCCCGGCCGGAGCCGACTCCGTCGATCGCCGTGAGCGCGACCGCATCCTCGCTGAGGCCGTGTTCGACGCGGGCCTCGACCCGGCGGGCCAGGTTCGCCGCGCTGGCGTCCGCGAACCGATCGAGGAACGCGCGAAGCGCCGCCAGCAGGCGAAGCGCGTTCTGGCGAATGATCCAGGAATCGCTTTTCAGTTTCGAAGGGACCGTCCCGTTCATGCCCGAACGGAGGATCGCGTACACCTTCCGCGGGCCGGGGTCGAGCGCGTCGGCGCGGCCGCCCAGCACCGCATCGACGGCGTCTTCCTCGTCCTGGCGGGCCGAGACGCTATCGAAGGCATCAGCCTGTGCGACAGCCCTGAGAACACCGTCGTCGGTCAGATCGTCGGCGTCCTCGGCGAGATCTGCGAACGATCGAGCGGTGTCGAGCCGGAGGTAGAACTTCGATGCGAGCCGACCCAGCGCCGTCGCGTCGACGGTCAGGTCGTCGTCCATCTCGACGAAGCCACGATCGACCAGGCCGCGCAGCGTCGTCGAGGCGTGTTCCCGGAGGTTCGCGGCGTCGTCGTATTGTGCCGGAGCGCTCTCGGCTCGAACGTGATAGAAGGTCGTCTCCAGCCACGAGAGTACGTCATCGAGATCGTCGATCGTTCCCATCGCGATCTCGGCGTTGAGATGGGAGGGGAGGTCCTCAGCCAGCCGGGATTCGATGTCCTTGCCGTCCCGGAGCAAGCGTCGGTACTTGTCGGCCTCGCTCCGATCGGCGACGACCCAGGCGTACCCCGTGTCGTCGTAGCCGGGCCGGCCCGCTCGCCCGAGCATCTGGAGGACGTCAAGGGGACTCATATCGACCTCGCCTTCGAGCGGGTCGTGATACTTGGTGTCTCGGATCACGACACACCGTGCGGGCAGGTTCACGCCCCAGGCGAGCGTCGACGTCGAGAAGAGCAACTGGATCTTCCCCTCGCGGAACCACCGCTCGACGCGATTCTTGTCCGCCCGGGAGAGACCGGCGTGATGGAACGCAACGCCGTCTAGAACGGACTGGCGAAGCGTGTCGTTGCTCAACTCGGCGGCGTCGTTGTGAAAGTCGTAGTCGCCGCGAGCGCCCATCGGAATATCGCGTTCGACCAGCTCGTCGCGTGCTTTCTTCGCGGCCTGGACGGTGTCCTGGCGGGAAGAGACAAAAACCAGCGCCTGGCCCTCGTCGTCGAGATGCGGTTCGACGAGGTCCATCGCACGATAGAGCCGCCGGTACTTGTCGGCAAAGGCGTTGTCGCCGTGCGTGTAGGTCTTGACGTCGGCGTTGAGCGGGACCGGGCGGTACTCCTCGCCGAACTCGAAGGTCGTCTCCGGCGGGGCGTCGAGCCAGTCAGCCACGTCCTCGATGTTGGGCATCGTCGCCGACAGCGCGACGATCCGGGGGTCACAGAGCCGCCGGAATCGCGAGATCGTCACCTCCAGGACCGACCCGCGTCGCTCGGAATCCAGCAGGTGCACCTCGTCGATGACGCAGGTGTCGATGTCGGTCACGAAGGAGTACCGCGGGGTGTCGTGCTTGCGCGTGGCGGAATCGGCCTTCTCGGGAGTCATCACGAGCACGTCCGCGCGCTCGGCCCGTCGGGGGTTGAGATCGCGCTCGCCGGTGACGACGTACACCGAGTAGCCCAACTCCTCGAAGCGTTCCCACTCGCGCTCCTTCTCGTTGGTGAGCGCACGGAGCGGGGCGATAAACAGCGCGGTACCGCCCGTCCGGAGCGTCTCGGAGATCGCGACCTCGGCGACGGCCGTCTTGCCGCTGGCGGTCGGCGCGCTCACGACGACGTTGTCATCGCGCTCCAGCAGGGCCGGAAGCGTCTCGGTCTGCATCCGGTTGAACCGCTCGAAGGGGAAGGCGTCGGCAAAGTCCGGAAGCACATCCGAAACGGGGATTTCCGTCTCGCCATCTACGTAGGAGGCCACACCGGAACCGGGGTGTCTGACGGCATAGTGCTTACGGAGCGACCGGCCCAGCGGGAACGCGGACGGCGAAAACCGGGAACGACCGGCAGGATTTATATTCGGGACTCTCCCACCCACGGGTATGCCAATCGAGCCCGGCGACGGCGTGACCATCGAGTACGTCGGTCGCCTCGACGACGGAACGATCTTCGACACGTCCCGACGCGAGGTCGCTATCGAGGCAGGGCTGGCTCAGCCCGCCGACATCGAGCCCGAAGAATACGCAGCGCTGTCGTTTACCGCCGGCGAGGGTGAGATAATCGAGGGGTTAGACGAAGCGCTGATCGGGATGAGCGAAGGCGACACCGAGACCGTGACCGTTCCGCCAGAGGAGGCCTACGGCGAACACCAGTCAGACCGCGTCAGAGAGTACGACGCCGAGACGTTCAAGGGGATGGTCGGCCAGCAGCCGGCAGTCGGATTGCACGTCCAGGCCCAGAACGGACTGCACGGCGACGTGACTGCCGTCAAAGAAGACAGTGTCGAGATCGATTTCAACCACCAGCTCGCGGGCGAGACGCTGACCTTCGAGGTCGAAATCGTCGAGGTTCGTGGGTGAACGGTGCAATGTGTGGTTGAGAAGTGACAATAGGTGAGGGTATTTCGGAGATGGAAATGAATAGAGCGCAGCAGAGACATGATCAATGAGTAAACCAACAAACGAAAGGAAAATATCAGCGAGCAATTCGCCCTGTATGGTGCTCTGTTCTGGCGTGGAATGTGCAAAGCTCAGTAGCTAAACGATCGTGTCGTAGGTCGGATGTCAGGACGGTCAGGTAGCCCATTCAGCGAGCCATCGTGTAACGGTGGTTTCAACGAGGCCAGCCACGCCGAATAGAACCAACGAGAGAAGGGCATAGCGGACGACCATTCGAATACCCGACGGGGTGAGGACGCGATCCGTCTCGCGTTGGAGATACCGAGCCAGGTCGGAGGGTATGCGAAGTCCAGCCGCACCGGCAAACCAGAGTGCAGGAAACTCGAAGATACCGTGTGGAATAATCAACCAGACGAAATCATTGTGGACAAGTTCGACACCGAGCGGTATCCCAGCCAGAAATAGATTGGCGAGCGTTACGAGCCCAAAACCCAAAACAGTCGTCGCGTAGACAACAAGATTGTTCGAGAGAATACCAAAAAAGGACGGATCCGAAGGGAGAAAGTATAGCGAGTAGTCGAATGTCTCCATCCCAGTCAATCGTGAGACGCTCGTTGCGAGAAGACCGGCAATCACACCGAAAACCGTCGTACTGGAAGAGGCGGCCAAGAGTCGAAGTCTATCCTTCATCTATATGAAGGACGCGATGATAATACCGCCGAAACCGACCAGACCAGTGAGAAGACCCATCGTAAGACCAACCCTTTCTAAGGTAGGGCTGAAGCGTGTGTTGTTTTCGTCTGAGATATCATCAAATAATCCGGGCCGTAGTACGAGAAGCGCAATGAATCCGCCGGCAATACCAGACATAACCGCACCAGCACCAGCCAGTGACGCGGCCACGACAAGATCCTTGTACCAAATGTATGCACCAGCGATATAGACTATCGTCACTGCAATAGCGGTGATTTCCCGCACGATGCCAATATTATTTGTGCTGTTATTCATTATTTATAATTATAAATAAATTTTTAGATGGTTATATTGCTATGCAAGGAGTCCGCCACCAAAGAGGGCAAAACCGGCGCCACCGGTGGCGATAGTAGCCCCACCGTATGCGAGGGCAGTTGAACCCGTGAACTTACCGGCTGCGATCATCGCAGTCCCACTGGTACCGAGGGCGGCGGCGCCGCCCATAAAAGCACCACCGTCATTACGTGTCTGAGTATCGCCTCCGTCACCGACATACTCATTGTAAGCGTATGCTGCGGGAGGCCCCGCTACTGCCGACAGAAGGATTGCTAGGACAGAGAGGGCTGTCAGAAGGGCGATACCCCAATCCTGTTCGAATCGTGCGCTCACGTTCATAGTTGTGTTGACCGCATCGAATTCTAATAGACAAGGCATTAAAAAAAGTATTGATATACTATATACCGTAGAAGTTAAGTAAGAATCTTTTAGTAGTTACTGAATATATGAGAAGTACTCAGTTAGTAATAGTATCACCTAGTAAGTTTTATAAGAACGATCAACGGGCGACGGATCTCAAGTGGTCGTTCGGCATAGTCTTGGCGACTGCTCTCGCAAGTATACTCGGATCCGTCTATGCGTTCACACAATTCATTGATACGTTTCCAGGTGCCGTGAGAGCCTTCGCTATCCTCGGTGGGTTAGTGACGTTGTTTGAGGGGATCTTCGGTACATTCCTGGTCTGGTTCGCATTTGCAGGGACATTCTATTTCCATTCGATGCCATTTGGCGGCAATGGGGACTTCCGTGACCTTTTGGCAGCCATTGGCTGGGGATTCATCCCATCGGGTATTGGCGCCTTCATCGGTTCCGTATCAGCGATCTACGTATTCTCGCAAGTCCCACTACGACCAGTTGGAGAAGGTCTTACCCAAGCGATTCAGGCGACAGAAAGTAACCCCTGGCTGGTACTCGCCAACGTCCTTGGAGTGCCCTTCGCGGTGTGGCAGGGATTCCTCTGGTTCTACGCGGTAAAGAGTATTCGCGGCCTGTCCTCCAGAGAAGCAATTATCACCGTCGCTGGCCCAGTAGCTGTCTCAATTAGTTGGTCACTCTGGAACATCGTTTGAAATGGCCGCTGACCACTCGAAGAGTACTAGCGCCACCCCGCGTTTGCGCGTGGTCGCAAAGAAGCCTGTTGGTGGGCGTTCAGACTTCAAAAACAGTAGTGAAGTGTTAGTCCACGACGGTCCGGGTTCGGGTGTCAGGACACGACGAGATTGACCACCCAGGGAGTGATGACGACCTCCACCACGGCGGCGACGACCACGAGCGCGACGGCAGTCACCGCGACCACAGCCGAGTCTCGCACCGTCCGCCGGTCAAGTATGTACTCGGTGTTCCCAACTAGGTACGAGCCGAGTGCCCGCGGGAGCTTGAACCCCGCTGCAGCAGCCAGCAGGAACGCCGGAACCTCGACGATGACGTGAGGCAACACCGCCGCGAGCGCCACGTCCGGTGACGCCGCGGTGGCGACGACGCCCCCAAGCACGCCCATTACGAAGCCATTGAAAAGCGTGTTTACGAGCGTCGGAACACCGAGCGCGAGACCGCCAGCCGCGGACACGCCGACGACGACTGCGTTGTTCCCAAGTATGTGCAGGAACGTGAACTGTCCCACACCCGCAGCCGCGGACGCCGACGCGACCGACGACTCGTAGCCCGCGACATCGACTCGCGTCCCGAACGCGACGTACGCCACGAACCCGAGCAGGAACGTCCCCGCGTAGACCGCCGTCGCTGCGACCAATTCGTCGCGGTGTGCAGCGAGCGCCGACCGGACACGGTGACTCATCGCCGCAACGCGACGGCGGCCCCGAGATGGTACACGAGCGACAGCACCACGATGCTGTAGAGCGCGACGCGTAACGGCAACGGCACGCCCGCCTCGCTCGTATAGGCGACAAAGACGCCGACAAGCAAGCCGACGTTCGCAGTTACAATTGCGATGCGCTGCGTTGGTTCTTCGTAGACCCCGGAGAAAAACACAACCAGGGGGAGCGCTCCGGCACAGGCAACGACGAGTTTTGAGAGCATACGTGTATGTAAATCGAGTTGGTAGTGGTTCGACGCCCCGACGGCTCGGGACGCGAAAGCAGGCGGTTACGCGAGGGCCACGGCGCCGCCGGCGCCGGTCATACCCAATCCGATAGCGGCAGTCGTGCTAACGGATCCCGCCGTCCCGTAGGCGGTAACTGCGCCACCGATAGACGCAAGGCCGCCACCGGCAGCAGCAGCACCGCTAGCGGTGCTCCCCTGGTAGATGAGGTACGCGCCGGCGCTCATAGGCGTGGCAGTCGCGAAGAGCGCCAACAGCGTGGTTCCAACGGCAAATGCCGTGAGGACGGTACGGTTGTCGTACTCGGTAGTAGTCTTTGTCATACTGCTACACTAAACTATATATAGTACTATTAGTTAAATCTGACTATATCCTCAAAATCAGAATTATTTTATATTGCTTAGAGAGAATTGCATTATATGTGGGTGACGCACCTCCTCCGTGATCCCGATACCTTCTTCGAACGACAGGCGAACGAGCTCGAAATGCGGCGGGCGACGCTCGTCGTGTTGGCCACCGCGTTCGCGACGGTCCTCGGCCCCGCATACGTATTCCTCCAACTCATATCGGGCACTGACGGCCCACTCACCGTGTTTTACGCGATCGGCGGCGCATTCGGCGTGTTCACGTCTGCACTCACGATTTTCGTAATCTGGATCCTCTTCAGTATCCTCTTTTTCACGCTCACTCGGCGGCTCGGCAGCGACAGCGAGTTCCGCACGATTTTCTTCCTCACCGGATTCGGCTTCCTCCCGCTTGCGTTTGCGGGCGTCGCGAGCTTCCTCGCCATCTACGCCGTCTTCACCGTGCCCGAGGCGGTGACATCCGGCGCGCTCCGTGCCCAGATAAAGGCAATGAACCAGCATCCAGCCATCCAGGTCATACGAGTCGTCAGCGTCGGTTTCATCTGCTGGCGCGGCTTCCTCTGGGCGTTTGCCCTGAAACACGCGACGGACGTGGGCCTGCGACGGAGCGCGCTGGTCGCCGCCATCCCGACGCTCGCATCGGTCGTTTGGGAACTCACTCATCTCGTGTAGTACGCCGCCTAGATACCCGCATTCCTGTATTAGCGGTGTGAGAATAGGCATATGGCGGCGCATGCGGCTCGATAACGCGAAAACTTTCGATGCCAAGGATCGGATTCCATAGCCGCATCCCCGAAAATGACGATTGCGAGCTCAATTGTATTCGCGCCAGCGGTGGCCACACTCCTGGCATTTGAAGAATCGCGTCGGCGGCTCGTCCGCGGAGCCGGTCTGTTTGATCGTGTACCAGGCTTTCGTGTGGCCACACTCCTCGCAGACGACGTCCTCGGCGGTGGGCTTGCCCTCGAAATTCGCGCCCTCCTCGGTTTCGATGACGTCGTCGGTGCTCTGGGACTCCGTCGAGACGAACTGTTCGGCGGCGCCCTCGTCGCGTCGCTGTTCGTGCCCGCAGGACGAACAGACCATCACGTCGCCATCGGCGTGCATCATCGAGCCGCATTCGTCACAGAACTGCATCCGTGCCGAACTGTTGGCGCCGGCGATATGTTAAGTGCTACTGGTCAGTCCGTTTCGGGAGAGCCGACATGGGTGTGTGCGGCCAGAGTCGACCTGCGAGTGGCGGTGCCGTCGATCCCGCGAGCCGCGGCGCCAACGGGACCGACAGGGTTTCAGTGGTCGCTCCCGTGAGACGGGATGAATGAGCAAGGACGTCATCGAGGTCCGCGGCGCCGAGGAACACAACCTCAAGGACGTCGACGTCGAGATCCCGCGCGAGGAGTTGACAGTCGTCACCGGCCTCTCTGGGTCGGGCAAGTCCTCGCTCGCCTTCGAGACAGTCTACGCCGAGGGCCAGCGTCGATATATCGAATCGCTGTCGGCCTACGCCCGGAACTTCCTGGGCCAGATGGACAAACCGCAGGTCGAAAACGTCGAAGGGCTCTCGCCGGCGATCAGCATCGACCAGAAGAACGCCGCCAACAACCCCCGTTCGACCGTGGGGACCGTCACTGAACTACACGATTATCTGCGACTCCTCTATGCACGAGTCGGCGTGCCCCACTGTCCGGAGTGTGGCCGGGAGGTCGGCGAGCAATCGGCCCAGAACATGGTCAGTCGGATCCTCGAACTCCCCGAAGGGACGAAGGCCAAACTGGCCGCGCCGATCGTCCGCGACCAGAAGGGGGCCTTCGAGGATCGGTTCGACGACCTCGTGGGCGAGGGATACGCCCGCGTCGAGGTCGACGGCGAGGAGTACGACCTCACGATGAACAGGCCAGAACTGGACGAGAACTACGACCACACGATCGACGTGATCGTCGACCGGGTGAAAGTCGCGCCCGACGCCCGCTCGCGGATCACCGACTCCGTCGAGACCGCCCTCGAAGAGAGCGGCGGCATCCTCAAGGTCATCCTGCCGGATCCGCCCGAAGACGTGGAGCTGGGTGGAGCGACGGCGAGATCGACCGGAGATCTAGCCGGTGCCGGCGACAGCCCCGACCACAGCGATCGCGATCGCCTCGAAGTCGAATTTTCGGAGGATCTGGCGTGCACGCACTGCGGGATCGACATCTCCGAGATCGAGACCCGGAGCTTCTCGTTCAACTCCCCGCACGGGGCCTGCCCGGAGTGTGAGGGGATCGGCGAGACCAAGGAGGTCGACCCCGATCTGGTCGTGACCGATCCCGAAAAGCCACTCAAAGACGTCTTCGAGCCCTGGAGCTACAACCGGACCTACTATTCGCGACAGATCGACAACGTCGCCGAGCACTTCGGCGTCTCCGTCGAGACGCCCTTCGAGGAACTGGACGAGTCGGTTCGCCGGCAGTTCCTCTGGGGCACCGACGACCGGGTCCACTTCCAGTGGACGACCAAGAACGGCACCCGCGAGAAGACCGAGCGCTTCGAGGGCGTCATCCCCAATCTGGAGCGTCGCCACGTCGAGACCGACTCCGACCGGGCCCGCGAGCACATCGAGGAGTACATGGCGACCACCACGTGCCCGGCGTGTGAGGGGACGCGACTGAAAGCCGAATCCCGGGCGGTGCTCGTGAACGGGGTCTCCATCACCGAAGTGAATCAGATGTCGATCGGCGACGCCGTAGCGCACTTCGAGGGCCTGGAAGCCGATCTCGACGAGCGCGACACGAAGATCGCCGAGGAGATCCTCAAGGAGATCCGCGCTCGGCTGGGGTTCATGGAGGAGGTCGGGTTGGACTATCTCACCCTCGACCGGGAGGCCGCGACGCTCTCCGGAGGCGAGAGCCAGCGCATCCGGCTGGCCACCCAGATCGGATCGGGACTGGTGGGTGTGCTGTACGTGCTGGACGAGCCGTCGATCGGCCTGCACCAGCGGGACAACGACCGCCTGCTGGACACGCTGGAGGAACTTCGGGATCTCGGAAACACCCTGCTCGTCGTCGAGCACGACGAGGAGACCTGGCACCGGGCGGACAACATCATCGATATGGGCCCCGGCCCGGGCAAGCGCGGCGGCGAGGTCGTCGCCAACGGCTCGGTCGAGGACGTGATCGACACAGCCGAGAGCGTCACCGGCGAGTACATCGCCGGCGAGCGGTCGATCCCGGTGCCCGAGACCCGCCGGGAGGGCGACGAGACGGTCACGATTCGCGGCGCTCGCCAGCACAATCTCACGGACCTGGACGTGGAGATCCCGCTCGGAACCTTCACCGCAATCACGGGCGTCTCCGGATCGGGCAAGTCCACGCTGATGCACGAGATCCTCTACAAGGGCCTCGTCCGGCGGATGAACGACACCGACGTCAACCCCGGCGAGCACGACGACATCGAGGGGCTCGACGAGATCGAGACCGTCCGACTGATCGACCAGTCGCCCATCGGGCGCACGCCCCGCTCGAACCCCGCGACCTACACGAACGTCTTCGATCACATCCGCGAGCTGTTCGCCGAGACCAAGCTCTCGAAACAGCGGGGCTACGAGAAGGGTCGGTTCTCCTTCAACGTCAAGGGGGGCAGATGTGAGGCCTGCGGCGGACAGGGGCAGGTCAAGATCGACATGAACTTCCTCAGCGACGTCTACGTACCCTGCGAGGAGTGTGGCGGCGACCGCTACAACGACGAGACCCTCGACGTGACCTACAAGGACAAGACCATCTCGGACGTGCTGGAGATGAGCGTCGAGGAGGCCCACGAGTTCTTCGAGAGTCACTCGGGCATCCGACGGCGGCTGAAGCTGCTGAAGGACGTCGGGCTGGGCTACATGCGGCTGGGTCAGCCCTCGACGACCCTCTCAGGCGGCGAGGCCCAGCGGATCAAGCTCGCCGAAGAACTCGGCAAGAAAGACTCCGGTGAGACGCTGTACCTGCTCGACGAACCGACGACTGGCCTGCATCCCGAGGACGAGCGCAAGCTCATCGACGTGTTGCATCGGCTTGCCGAGGACGGCAACACCGTCGTCGTGATCGAGCACGAACTCGATCTGGTGAAGAACGCCGACCACATCATCGACCTCGGCCCCGAGGGCGGCGAGAACGGCGGCGAGGTCGTCACGACCGGCACGCCCGAAGAGGTGGCCCGCGATGAGGACTCATACACCGGCGAGTACCTGCGTGATCTACTGCCGGACATCGAGTTGCAGGGACCGCGCGCGGATCGGGAGATCGCACAGCCAGTCGCCGACGACGACTGACACCTCAACTCTCGCCGCGGTCGGACGCCCGGTGTTCGCTGATGAGGCGGTCGACCATCTGCTGGTTGCGCTCGCGCTTGCGGTCGTCGACCCAGTCGTCCCACTGCTCGATCGCGGCCTCGACCTCGCGCTCGCGAGCGACGGCGAGTTCGTCCACCTCCTGGACAGTCACCTTCTCGGCGTCAGCGACCGGAACCCGCTCGTTGAACAGTACCTCGTCGGACGCATCGGAGAGCCCGCCCTGGCGCAACACCAGCCGGGGTTCGATCTCGGCGAGACGCTCGGCGGTCGAGCGGCCCGCACCGGTTGCGTCCCGGAACATGATCACGTCGCCGCTCGCGAGGCCGAACCGCTCGTCGGCGTCGACGATCGCCTCCGTAGTGAACTTCTCGACGATCTTGACCGGGACCAGCCCTTCCCGTTTCTCGGAGACATCCGCGAAGTTCGAGTGATCGAGCTTCCAGAGGGCCTTCAGCCGTTCGAGTTTCCCCTCCAGTTCCTCGACGCGCTCGCGCTCGTCGCCGAGTTCTCGCTCCAGGCGGTCGTTCTCCCGTTCGAGCCGGGTGACTTCCCGCCGCTTGCGCGCCTCGGTCCGCTGCTCGCTGCGGGCCGCTTTCAGTTTCCGCTCGTATTCGTCGAGTTGCTCGTCTTTCGTGGCGATCGTGTCTTTGAGGTCCTCGGTGTGGGATTCGAGTCGTTCGACGCGTGCCTCGAGCCGCTTGATCTTCTTTTCCTCGGCAGTCAGTTCGCGTGGATCGTGACTCGATTCGGTGTCGGCGTCGTCGCCCTCGTCGTCCTCGCGGGCGGCCAGCGCGCTCTCGACGGAGTGGTCGCCGGCGACGACGTCGGCGACGACCGGGCCGACCTCCCGTTCGGGCGGGACTTTCGTCGCGATCCGGTCGATCTGGTCCTCGTGGTCGTCGTAGGCCGACAGGGCCGCCGCCAGCGCGTCGCGTTCGTGGTCGTTGTCGTAGGCGAGTTCGCGAGTGCGGTGCTGTTTCTCGTCGACCGGCAGATCGGAATCCGGGACCCAGGCCGCAGCGTCGAAGCTCCGTCGCAGTTTCTCGACGGTGTTTGGCATCGGCGTCACGTCCGCGGCGACGACGACCGGGCGGCCGCGCTCGACGATCCACTCCGTGACGGCGGCGGTATCGTCGGTCCGCGTCGAGTAGACGTCCAGCACCGAGCCGTCGAGGCCGACGATCGCGACGGCCGTCGTCGTGCCGGGATCGACGCCGACCAGCACGTGATCGCGGCGCTTTGCCAGCGGCCGGAACTCGATGCCGTCGCGTCGCATCCGTTCGATCTCGATCCGGGTGTCGCCGCTACGGTGCTCGGAAACGGGGATCTCGGCCGGCCGTCCCTCGACCTCGAAGACGGCGTTGGCGTAGCCGCCGTACTTCTCGGTGACGTCCTTCTCGTACTCGAGCCCCGCCGAATCGAGTTCGGACTCGACCTCGCGGGCAGTCGTCTTGACCGCGCCGTGGATCCGGCGGGTGTAGCGGTCTTCCGAGAAGCCGCCACCGCCGCCGGTCGAGCGCCCCCGGGCGACCTTGACCTCGGTCGTGTCGGTGAACGCCGAGACCTCGTAGCCGACGTTCGAAGCCGCCAGCCGGGCGGCGGCCTCGGCCTCGGCCATCGGCTGCTTGTCGTAGGGGACGCCGTGGCGCTTGGCGACACGCGAGAGGGGTTCGGGCTGTTCGTCACCGGTGACCTGCACGAGTTTCGTCTCAGAGGGGAGCTGTCCCAGAAACCGGATCAGCGCGTCCTTGTCGCTGGCCAGTTCGTACATGTTGTCCGTGGCGACGATCCCCGGCCGCTCGTCGTCGATCAGCCGCCGGAGCTTCCGGTGGGAGACGACGTCGCGCTCGATGGACTCGCCGTCGAAGATCACGAGCGCATAGGAAGGGGCGTCCCCGCGGATATCGCCGCTCTGGACGTCCACCCCGAACACGAGCGCGTCGAGGGCACCTGTTCGCGTGCTCACGGCTGTTCGTAGGGGCCTGAATCGACATAAACCCCTTGCGCGTGCCGGAAACCAGCACGGTTTTTGGGAGTCGACGGCGAACAATTCGGTATGTCCCTTCGCAGCACACCGGACGACACCACGGCCGGTGCGGAGCTGCCGGCGGTCGTCCCGTTCGATCTCTCACCGCTGACTCGACTGAGTTGCCAGCTCGGCGAGCGAATCGTGTCCGAGGACGAATCAATACGTCGGGGCGAGTGGACCTACGTCGACGGCACCTGGTCGCTGTCGGTCTTCGAGGTGACCGACTACACCGTGGTACTGCGCGTTCGGACGCCGGTGGGCCGCCAGCGGTTTTACGGTGCAATACAGACCGACATCGAGTCCGTTGAGCCACAGCTCGAGGCCGCCGACGGCTGGCAGCGTCAGCGGTAACGTGGATCGTCCCGGCGCCAGTAACGCTTAGTGGCTACGGGGAGAACAACGACGGGTCATGGAGTACACCACGCTCGGATCGACCGGAATCACAGTGAGTCAAATCGCCCTCGGGTGCATGAGTTTCGGGTCGAGCGACGAGTGGATGCTCGACGACGAGGAAAGCCGCGAACTCATCGAGCGCGCGATCGATCTGGGAATCAACTTCTTCGATACCGCAAACGTCTACTCGAACGGTGAGAGCGAGGAGATTCTCGGGGACGTGCTTGCGGAGTACGACCGCGACGAACAGGTCGTGGCCACGAAGGTCTTCGGCGAGATGGACGAGGGCAACCCGAACTCACAGGGGCTCTCCCGGAAGGCGATCGAACAGGAGCTGTCGAACTCGCTGGACCGCCTGGGGATGGAGACGATCGATCTCTATCAGATCCACCGCTGGGACTACGACACGCCCATCGAGCAGACGCTACGAACGCTCGACGATACCGTCCGCCGCGGGCAGGTCCGACACGTCGGGGCCTCGTCGATGTGGGCCTACCAGTTCGCCGAGGCGCTACACACCAGCGATCGGCTCGGCCTGGAGCGGTTCGCCACGATGCAGAACCTCTACAACCTCGTCTACCGGGAGGAGGAACGCGAGATGCTCCCGCTCTGCGACCGCGAGGGGATCGGCGTCATGCCCTGGAGTCCGCTCGGAGCGGGCTTTCTGACCCGGCCACACGAGGAGTTCGAGGAGACCACGCGGGGCGAACACGAGAGTTCGATCGGTCGTCCCTATCCGGAGGGCGGCGGCCGGGAGATAAACGAGCGCGTCCAGGAACTCGCCGCCGAGAAGGGCGTGACGATGGCCCAGATCGCGCTGGCCTGGCAGTTCCACAAGGACTGGGTAACCGCACCGATCGTCGGCACTTCCAGCATCGACCACCTCGAAGACGCCGTCGAGGCGCTGGAGATCGACCTGACCGACAGCGAGATCGAGTACCTCGAAGCGCCCTACGAGCCGGTGCCGATATCAGGCCACGAGTGATTGCCGCAGTGTCTACTGCCCCCGACGCGACTCGGGAACTGGAACGACGACCCCGAACACCAGTCGATTGGCCCCGAAGCCGATCCCCGTACCGACGAGTACGAGCGCCAGCACCGACAGGACGGGCCGGTAGGTGACCCACAGCCAAATCAGTCCGAGCACGATTGCACCGCCGACGACCGCCGTGAGGTAATCGCCGTTGTATCCGCGGTCGCTCGCGCCGGCGACGGCGGCGGTCGCGACGGCCACGATCGGGACGACCCACCACAAGCTGGCTTCGATACCGACGACGAGCGCGAGCAGTCCGCCGAGCGCTGCGTTCGTCACGCCGGCACCGAGTTCCCTGCGGACGATCGGGTCGAACAGGCGCTGTAGCACACCGGAGGATGGCGGGCCGGCGATTGGAAAAGCTGCCGATCGGCGCGCGTTCGCAGGTATCGGGAACCGGCACAACGGTAACAAGCGCGCAACGACGAGAGAGGGGTATGGACCGAGAGGACACGCCGCGTTCCGGATCGTCGGTGTCCGGGCATTCCGGGGACCCACCAGTCGGTCACCCGGGTGGATCGACAGGCCGTCCCGGTGGATCGTCCGGGCATCCCGGCGGGTCGCCGCCGGGCTCGGGATCGTCCGAAGCGACGGGGCACCCGGGTGGCTCACCGATGGCACGGGACTTCTCGCGGACGCCGCTGATCGTCACCTGGGAACTGACCCAGGCCTGTGGCCTGGAGTGTGACCACTGTCGGGCGGAGGCTCAGCCCGATCGCGACCCCGAGGAACTGACCACCGAGGAGGGCAAGCGGCTCCTCGAGAGCGTCGCGGACTTCGGCCATCCGCCGCCGATTCTCGTCTTTTCGGGCGGCGACCCGCTCGAACGGCCGGACCTGGACGAACTGGTCGATTACGCCACCGAGCTGGGCCTGCCGACAGCGGTGACGCCAGCGCCGACACAGAAGCTCACACGGGAGGTCATCGAGCGGTTCGCCGACGCCGGGATCCACCGGATGGCGCTGAGTCTGGACGGCCCGGACGCCAAGAGCCACGACGACTTCCGCGGGGAGTCGGGCAGCTACGAACGCGTCCGGCAGGCCGCCGAGTGGGCCGACGAGGCCGGGCTGTCCATCCAGATCAACACGACCGTCACCGCGAACACGGCGGCGTCGCTGCCGGCGATCGCCGACCAGGTCGAGGAGCTTGGGGCGGCCATGTGGGAGGTATTCTTCCTCGTGCCGATCGGCCGGGGGGCCGAACTGGCTCAGCTCACGCCGGCCGCGGCCGACGAGTGGATGGCCTGGCTCTATCGGCGCCAGCGCGACGCGCCGTTCCGGCTGATCACCGTCGAAGCCCCCCAGTACCGACGGATCGCCCGCGAGATCGAGGGCGAACCGGTCTCGGTCGGCTCGACCCACGCCGGCTCCGGGTTCGTCTTCGTCAGCCATCGCGGCGAGGTCTACCCCTCTGGCTTTCTCCCCGAATCGGCCGGCAACGTCCGCGAGACGGATCTGGTCGAGTTGTACCGCGACTCGGAGCTGTTCCGGCGGCTGCGCGACACCGGGAAGCGCTCGGGTCGCTGTGGCCAGTGTCCCTACCGGGAGCTGTGTGGCGGCTCCCGGTCGCGTGCGTACGCGGTGACTGGTGATCCACTCGCCAGCGACCCGCTCTGTCCGCTCGTCGGTCGTTAGTCGCCGGCAGGCCGTGGAAGTTCTATTTCGAACGCCGTACCGCCGATGTCGCTGTCCTCGACGCTGATCGACCCGTCGTAGCGCTCGATGAGTTGATCGACGATGTACAGCCCGATCCCCGAGCCGTTGCTGTCGGGCCCGAGTTCACCGCGCTCGAACAGCGAGCCGCGCTGTGGGTCGGGGATCCCCGGACCATCGTCGGCGACTCGGATCGTCACGATCCCGGGATCGGTCTCGACCGTCACGATCACGCGCGGATCGTCGCTGTCGTTGTGCGTGACGGCGTTCGACAGGAGGTTGTGCAACACCGTCGCGAGCAGTTCGTCCGCCTGCACCGCGACGTCCGGCACGGGTTCGGACAGCGAGACCGTCGCCGCGGGATAGCGATCTCTGAGGTTCTCGACCTGCGTGGTGAGGACTTGCTGGAGGGCAATCGGTCGCAGGTCAGCTTCGTCGTCTTCCAGCGCGGAGACGAACGTCCGGAGCCGTTCGGTGATATCGATCGCCTCGCTGGTCGTCCGCTGAAGCCGTTCGAGGGGCTCGGCGCCGTCGTCGTCGACGTAGCGTTCGAGGGCGTCGGCCGTGCCGGCGATGACCTGGAGGTCGTTACCGATGTCGTGGCGGACGATCCGGTTGATCAGCGCCAGCTTCTCGCGTTCGTCGGCCAGTTGCTGGCGTTCGCGCTCGCGTTCGGCGGCGAGCGCGAGCCGGCGAGCGTCGTACCAGCCGACGATCAGGCCGCCGAGGCCGCCGCTCGCGCTGTTGCCGACGACGATGATCTCCGGGTCAGCAAGGGTGACGCCGCCGCTGGCCTCGAAGATGACCAGCGCGAACCCGGTCACTGTCGAGACGCCAGTCCCGATCGCCCACCAGAACCCGACGTGGACGCTCTGCTCGGCAGTCAGCCCACAGCGCCAGATCAACAGGCCGGCGGCGGCCACGGCAGTGGCGAGCGCGAGCGGGAAGACGCCGCCGAAAAACAGTCCGAGCGGGGTCGCAAACCCGGCGAACAGCTGCGCGATGAGAAGGGCCGCCAGCCCGAGTCCAACACCGGTGATAGTCCCGCTGACTCCGATGCGGACGAACCGAGGCGGTAATCGTGTAGCCACTTGCTTGCCGATCGAGTCAGGCGTTGGTCGACGTCGCAACGTACGCGCCGTATGCGATCGATCCCCCTAACCGTTCTGTTTGTGCTGTACTTTGCGTTACGTCTCGCCGGCGTCCGGAAACGGCACGTCGATCGCCTGGCCGTCCTCGGCGACGAACACGCGCTCGCCCTCGAAGATCTCGCTGGCCTCCGCTTCGAGTCGGTCCCCCTGGCCGGCGTAGCGCGTCGAGAGATGCGTCAGCGCGAGTCGCTTCGCGCCGGCCCGATTGGCCAGTTCAGCGGCCTGTTTCGCTGTGGTGTGGCCGGTCTGTCCGGCCCGGTCGCGGCGGTCCTCGGCGAAGGTCGCCTCGTGGATCAGCAGGTCGGCGTCCTCGCTCGCCTCTGTCGCGGCGGCCGTCGGGCGCGTGTCGCCCGTGTACACCACGCGCCGACCCGGTCGCGGGGGGCCGACGACCTCCTCAGGCTGGATCGTCCGTCCGTCGTGTTCGACCGGCTCGCCTGCGTGGAGTTTCGAGTACTTCGGCCCCGGCGAAATGCCGAGTTCCTCCTCGGCTTTCTGTCGGTCGAACCGGCCCTTTCGGTCGTTCTCGACGAGGACGTAGCCGATCGATTTCGTCCGGTGGTCGGTCTCGAACGCCTCGATGGTGTATTCGTCGGTGTCGAGCACCGTGTCGCCGGGACGGATCTGATGGATCCGGAGCGGATAGGTCGGCCGTTCGCCGGTCGCCTCGATCAGCTGTTCGAGCTGACGGCGGGTCCCGTGGGGCGCGTGAATCGCCAGCGGGTCGGTCCGGTCGTTGAAATCCAGCGTCTGCAACAGTCCGGGGATCCCGAGGACGTGATCGCCGTGCAGGTGCGTGACGAAGATGTGAGAGACGTCGAAACCGGTCGAAAAGCGCATCATCTGGCGTTGGGTCCCCTCGCCGCAGTCGAACAGAAACCGCTCGCCCTCCCGGCGCAACAGGACGGCCGAAGGGTTGCGCTCGGTCGTCGGCACGGCCCCGCTGGTCCCCAGAAACGTCACGCGCATCTCGTCGGGCACTCCGGGAGCCGCGAGTAAACCCCCTTCGGATCGCCACAGCGTTTTTACCCGTGGTTGTGTATGTCACACATATGAAGTTCGTCATCGTCGGCTTCGGCCGGGTGGGGAAACGTACTGCACGGATTCTCGGGAGTGAAGACCACGACGTCACGATCGTCGAGATCGACCCGGAGAAAGTCGACCGCGCTCGCGAAGAGGGGTTCGACGTACTAGCGGGCAGCGGCGACGACGAGTCGCTACTCGAGAAGGCGGGCATCGCGACGGCCGATGCGATCGCGGCGCTGACCGGCGATCTCAACGTCAACTTCTCGGCCTGTATGATCGGCAAGCACCACGGCGCCCGGACAGTCATGCGGATCGACGCGGACTACCGCGCCGAGATCTACGACACCTACGCCAGCGAGGTCGACGAGGTGGTCTATCCCGAACGACTCGGCGCGGCCGGTGCCAAGACCGCACTGCTCGGTGGCGATTTCAACGTGCTGGCGGACCTGACCGAGGAACTGTCGGTCGCGACCATCGACGTGCCCGAGGGCGCCGACGTGATCGGCGAGCGCGTCGTCGCGGTCGAGTTGCCCGGGGATGCGCGCATCTACGCACACGGCCGGCGCAACGAACCGATGTCGATCCCGCTGCCGAATACGACGATCGAAGCCGGCGATACCGTCGCTGTCTCGACCGATCCGGAATCGCTCGGCGATATTCGGGCGGCCCTCGGCGCGTAGACAGAAAGGGAAACGAGAGGGGTGGTAGTGGGTGCCCGGGCGCGCGATGAGGATGGGAGGCATACCGAACCGATGTGCGCGCCCACTCCGGTGGTGTCTTCGGGAGCCCATAAATTCACGTCAGACGGACGCAAGACCCCCGGAAGGCGGTCCGAGGGTGACCGGCACGAACACGCTCTGATCGAGTGCCGGAGCCACAACGATTATGATCCCACGCTACGGAGTGTCTAGTACGTGTGGCATGGTACCACCTGCCACTTACGTTCCACGTATGACTACGGACAAACCGGTGCCTGAAACGGACGCGGACGGACGGTACGCTGTGATCGAAACCGGCAGCGGCGAGACGATGATCTACGACCGGGACAACCCCGACGCGTGGGTACAGTCGGACCACGCCGTCGATGTCGGGACGTGACGCCGTCAGTACCGGTTATGTGACCAGTGAAATTCAGGAGTTACGTTTCTCCATGTGCTCCTCGACGGCCGCCCAGAACGGATCCGTACCCGGGTGATCGATAGGCTCGCCGTCGACGATCAAGCCGGAGCCGTCGACGACCCTCCCGACGTCGGCCGCCGGAATTTCTGCCGATTGTAGGGCCGCCAGTACGTCATCGACGCCGTCGGGGTCGACCGTCGCCAGCAGCGTCCCCTCGCTGATGGAGATCCAGGGGTCGATTCCGAAGAAATCACAGGCCTCGCGCACGCCGGGCTGGACCGGCACGCGGTCGCGCTCGATCTCGATCCCGACGCCGGCGGCTCGCCCCATCTCGAAGAGGCCACCGTAGACGCCGCCTTCGGTGGCGTCGTGCATCGCCGTGACTGGGCCGGCCGCGGCCGCCGTCAGGGCGTCTTCGACCGGGCTCATGTCGTAAAACCGGTCTTTCGCGTCCGCGATCGTCTCGGCGTCGAGCTCCCCCTCGAGTAGCGACTCGAACTGGATCGAGAGCAGGCCGGTCGCCTCGATCGCCGGGCCCTTGGTGACGATCACGCGATCGCCGGGGTTCGCGCCATCGGGTCGGACGAGATCCTCGCTGTCGCCGACAGCCATCGACGTGCCGCCACCGACCATCGGGTAGTTACAACCGGCATACCGGGCGGTGTGGCCGGTAACGACCGATACGCCGAGATCGCGCGCTTCCCGATCGAAGGTCTCCCAGACGGTCTCGAACTCCGCGTCGGTGATCTCCGGCGGGAGGTTGAAGTCGACGCTGAGATACGCCGGTTCCAGTCCCGAGACGGCGACGTCGCTGAGCAGGACGTGGAACGCGAACCACGCCGCCCGTTCGAAGCCGACCACGGGCATGATGAACACGGGGTCGGTCGCCATCGCCAGCGTCCGCCCGCCGACCTCGATCGCGCCGAAGTCGACGCCGTGCTGTGGCCCGAGGATCACGTCCTCGCGGTCGGCCCCCAGGTGCGGATAGATCTGCTGGTCGAAAAACTCGCGATTGGCCTTGCCGAGTTCAGGGTCGCCCATTATCGATTGATATCTCCCCGTGGTAGTAAGGCTTGCCGGTCCGGAGCGGCAGTTTCGAGGCGAAGCCTCCGACCTCAGGTCGAGAGAGACCACAGTGATCAACGAAACTTCTGGAACTGAAACGAGGATTCGACCGAAGAAGGTATCTCGACTAATAACTCATAGGCGGAGTGGCCTCAACGCCGGATGTCTGAGGCTTCGTGGTCGACAACGAAGCGCTCGACATTACCGAACGAGCACTGGACTGGTATCGACAGTGCCGTGAAATCGGCTTGATATTCGATACAAGTAATATATTGCTTTATTAACTACTCTAACTATAACTCGGACTCTATCAACAGAGTAGGAGAAATGATTATTCTTTATTTAAATATAGTACTGAAACACCAGATACATATGTCTTCGTTATACTAGTTTTCTCTGAGATGAAATTCCGAAAGAGAGTGAAAGAGAGTGTCTCGATTGGAACTGACAGCATCGCGTTGGGAGCGGTTGTTGCCTTTGGCCTAACGACGCTCCTCGTCTCATCGGCCGGTGGCCTTGCGGGTGGTGTCGCCGCTGCCTACGCCTACGGTTCTATTAGTGCTGGATCAGCGGGCGTCGCTATGGGAGGCCTCGCTGGATTCAGTACGGCTGCCGGCGGTCTCGGTAAACTTGGTCTGGTCGGTGCAGGTGTCGTCGGTGGTGCGATGGTCGTCAGTGGCGTCGGCGCGATGTAAATAAGAAATTCATCACTCCATCCATCGATAATAATGAATCTGAATGCCTCAAAGATAGCAATAGATGGGTCGTTCGCCGCAGCTGCCATCGTCGGATTAGCAATGGTAGCAGTCGGAGTACTCACTCTCACTCGAGAGAATGTTCCGCAAATTGCATATCTGTTACCACTGCTGTTGCTATTTATCTCCGCAATGATACTGTACTTTTCAGAGGGAAAATAGCAATCTATCATACTAAATATAAGTATGATTTTATCAACGGTTTGGAGACTTCTTGTGTGCGCTAAATACAGACTACTAGTCTCTGGAGTGGCATTGGGACTTGGGATACTTACAGGGATTAGCATCGTAAGTTCTGGAACTGAAGGGGTTCCAGAGACTAAGTATTCTCATTTGACCGAGTTTACTCTCACATCCATCTTGTTTAATAACGCTGTAATAGTCATTGTGCTAGTAGTCGGTGGTATAGCGTTCTTAGGGTTCGCAACAATTGGACTTCTGTACATCAACGGATTCATTATAGGAGTATCTATCCTTGGATCGACAAAAGGGACTACGTTGCTCACATCAGTGATGTGGATCGTCCCTCACGGAATGTTCGAAATTGCTGGTTTTATAATTGCTTCAGCAGCAGGTCTAAAATTCCCACTAGATATAATAAGATACCTCAGAAGAGAGCAGACTGTTACAATCGAATACAGCGACATAAGAGATGCTGGCGTACTGACAGCGACTGCTCTGGTTTTAATCTTGATTGGGGCAGTTATTGAAGTGATTGCCACTCCCGCCATTGTAAGAAGTATTTGAGAATTATAGACTCAGTAGAGTGACTACGAAATAGATCCAACTAATATCAAAAATGCAGATAAATCCCGAATTATTCATAGATCCGAACGACTTCTTTGAAAAGTTAGGCGAACCAACGATGGGAAGTTCGGTAAAGATAATTGTCATAGTTGCCGTGACAAATACGATACCAATATTTTACCTTATATATTTGGTATGGAATACATTCCAACCGGGGGTGCTGAAGTTGGCAGTGATGTTTGGGACGGTCTTAGGGGCGATCTCCGGAATCTTTGGCACATTTGTGATTTGGTTCATTACCACATGTGCCATCGTGGCTGTGTCAGGCCTCCTCTTCGATGGCAAAGGGACACTTCGGAAAGCGATGAAGTACATTAGCTGGGGATTTATCCCTGCGATTATCGCGGGTTTACTGTCAAGTTTGCTGATACTTGTTTCACTCCAGGGAGTTGTGATCCCAGAAAGACCCGAAACGATGGCCCAATCCGTAGTTAGAGCCCAGCAAGGTGTCATTACCGTCTTCATCGCAATAATACGAAGTATGTCCCTGATTTGGATGGGGGTACTCTGGACGTTCGGGATCAAGCACGCCCGGAAGATATCAATTCGAGAGGCCGCAGTGTCTGCCGCACCCCCGGTTGTGTTCGGTATTATCTGGATCGTGATGCAGTCGACATAAACAGCACGTTTCGCCGGAATCGCTGACTGTACCGAGCAGTTTGATACTGTCCCACGCGCCTGTCACCAGCAGTGGCGGGCGGTCCCCTTCTTGAACACACGCATAGATCAGCATCGAGAGGATCTGACGCGTCTGATCGATGGTCAGGATTGTGTATCCGTCGTCCAGGTTGTCGCGCTTTTTTTGAAACCGTGTCTGTTCAAGCTTCCTGCGTCCGTTCGCCGGACTGGTAGTACTCCGGCCGGACCGTCTTCCCGAACAGCCCGTTGTCAGGCCCCATCTGACGGAACCCCTAATGAAGTGAACGGGGATAAGCACAGAACGAATCCCACAGCCATTTGAGCGGCCCTCCAGCCCGCGAGAAGAAGCCATGAGCGAAGAGGCCGGGGTAGTTTATCCCAGCGTGATCATGGTGATGCCGGCGACGGCCAGCCCGGCGGCGACCAGCCGGATACGAAACGCCTCCTCCTGCAAAAGGACGCCGCCGAGCAGGACAGCCACGACGGCCTGGGTGTTGACAATCGGCGAGCCGATGCTCGCGGGTAGCAGCTGGAACGCGAGCAACACGAGGTGGTTGGCGACGGCGACAAGCAGGCCCGCAGCGGCGAACTTCGGGAGGTCGCGCCGGGTTTCGGCCGGCCAGGACGCACGAGCCGCAAGCGGCGCGACGAACAGCGTGACGATGAAAAACATCACCGGGAGAAACGTCTGGGGCGGGAGCGCGAGTTCCTGCATCAGGTAGCGCTTGCCCACGTCGACGACGCCGAACGCGGCGGCACTGGCCAGCGCCAGCTGAGCGGCGGTCGTCGTCGCGGCCCGCCGGAACGGTTCGAGTAGCTCTCCGGGTTGGTAGTTGGCGACGTAGACGGCGGCCGTCGCGACGAGGACGCCGCCGAGTTGCAGCGGTGTCAGGTGTTGGCCGAGCAGGAGAATCTCCAGCGGCAAGACGAACACGGGAACGATCTTGCTGATCGGAGCGACGTACGAGACCGCACCGCGCCGGAGCGCTGCCAGAAACGACAGCAGGGCCAGCCCGGTCATCGCTGAGACTCCGAAGATAACGGTGAACAGCCACAGGTCAGCGCCGGCCGGGAGATAGCCACCATCGACGGTAAACGCCGCGACCGGCAGATACCAGACGAACGCCGCCCCTTCGACGAGCACGAGGTACACCGGCGAGGGATACTGCGAGAAGTATCGCTTGATGACGTAGAGATACCCGCCAAGCAGTAGCGCCGACGCGACGGCATACCCGATCCCGAGATTCACACCGGAACTACCGGACCCGGCGACAAGAAGCGTTCGTTCCGGGCCGAACAGCGTCGACCGAAGCTCGGCGGGGGGCTTCGCTCCCTACCGAATGTCGAGTTCGTCGAGTCGTTCCTGGAGGGTCTCCGCGGAGGCGTGGAGTTGCTCGTGTTCCTGGTCGGTCAGATCGTACTCAAGGACCTGGCGGACCCCACGGCGGTTGACGACGGTCGGCAGACTGAGATACACGTCGTCGAGGCCGTGCTGGCCCTGCATGAGCGTCGAGACCGTCAGGATCGCGTCCTCGTCGCGGACGATCGCGTCGATGATCTCGGTCGTCGCCAGCGCGACCGCGTAGTTGGTCGCGCCCTTCTTTTCGATGATCTCGTAGGCGGCGCCCGCCACTTTCTCGGATAGTTCGTCTTTGATGTCCGAGCCACACTCCATCCGGCAGGACGCACAGTAATCGTCGAACGACATGCCGGCGAGGTGGGCACTGCTCCAGACCGGCACCTCGCTGTCGCCGTGCTCGCCGATGACGTACGCGTGGACGTTCTGGGCGGCGACATCACACTGCTGGCTCAGCACCTGTTTGAACCGCGCGGTATCCAGCACCGTCCCCGAGCCGATGATGCGCTCGTGGGGCAGGTTCGAAACGTCCCAGGTGACATACGAGAGGATGTCGACCGGATTGGTCACGACCAGCAGGACCGTCTCGGGGTCGATCCGCTCGGTGATCTGGGGGACCATGTCCTCGAAGATGGCCACGTTGCGTTCAAGCAGTTCCATCCGGGATTCGCCCGGTTTCTGGCTCGCACCCGCGGTGATCACGACCACGTCGGCGTCCCAGCAGTCCTCGTAGTCGCCGACGTATACGTCGACGGGCTCGACGAACGCCCCGCCGTGCGAGAGGTCCATCGCCTCACCCTCGGCTTTCTCTCGGTCGATGTCGATCAGTGCGATCTCCGAGACGGTGCCGCTGTTCATCAGCGCGAACGCCGTCGTCGCGCCGACGTTGCCGGCCCCGACGATGGCGACCTTTCCCTTGATGCTTGTAGTCATTCTTATCAGTCCGTTTCGGTCACGTGATCATAAATCTGCGGACAGGCGACGCGCGGTCGCGCTGTCGAACTAACTCGGACAAAGGCCGTGGTTGGGTGCCTAGCTTGCGAAAGCACAGCCGCCCTGTAGCGGTCGTCCTACGAACGCCACTCGTGACCGCAACGGTTGCACTCGAAGTACCGCCAGTCGGTCCCGCCCGGCACGCGTTCGCGGGCGGTCGTCTCTCGGTCACAACTGCCACACACCGGACAGGCCGTCATCGCCTCTGTGCTGAGGGACATATCTGTCCATATAGACCGGCCGTATATATTCTTTCGGAAGTGAGTAAAGATTTCTGGCATCGGTCGGGTCGGCCGAAACGTCAAGGGTTCCCGCTCTCGAAATCCCGAGTATGACCCGGACGACGTACACCTGTGACGGGTGTGGGACTCAGCTGGACAACGAAAAGGACATCCAGAAAAGCACTGGGACGATCCGCCCGGACTGGCAATGTCGGACCTGTGGGACGACCGTGCCGTCGGTCGTCGCCGAACGGATCAGCCATCAAAAGCAGAACGCGACGGAGTAAAGACCGCTGGCACCCACGGATTGACCGAATGGACGGAAACGAGCGATCGATCGTCGCGTTCGCGAGTTCGGCCCACGCGCTCGTCCACACGTACGAGCTGTCGATCCCGATCTTCGTCGTCGTCTGGTTGCAGGCGTTCGACGCGACGACGGCACAGCTCGGACTGGCGGTCACCGGCGGCTACGCGCTGTTCGGGATCGGCGCGCTGCCGGGCGGGGTGCTGGCCGATCGGTTCGGCTCGCGACGGCTCGTCGCCGGCGGCCTCGCCGGCATGGGGCTGTCGTTTCTGGCGCTGAGTTTCGCGAACGGGCTGGTCGCCGTCGCACTCGCGCTGGCCGGCTGGGGCGTGGCCGCGAGCGTCTACCATCCCGCGGCGTTGTCGCTGCTGTCGACTGGCGTCGAGAACCGCGGCACGGCCTTCGCCTACCACGGGATGGCCGGCAACGCCGGCATCGCGCTCGGGCCGCTCGTCTCCGCACTGCTCCTGATGGCGTTCGACTGGCCGACCGTGGTCCGGCTGCTCGTCGTCCCGGCGGTCGCAGTCGCGGGGTACGCCCTCGTCGTCGAGTTCGACGAGATGGCCGCCGTCGATGCGGGTGTCCGCGGGTCCGACGCCGACGGGCCGGGTCGCGCAGTCTCGCTGTCGTCCGTACTCGCCGACAGCCGGACGCTGTTCACCGCCGGCTTCGTGCTGGCGCTTGCGATCGTGATGGCAAACGGGCTGTTTTACCGTGGAGTACTGACCTTCCTGCCGGAGGTGCTCGGCGGGTTCCTGCCGTCGATCGATCTCGTCGGTGTCTTCGAGGCCGACAGCGATCTGGCTGGTGAGTTCGACACCGCGTCGTATCTCTACGCCGGGCTGTTGCTGGTCGGGATCGGCGGCCAGTACGCCGGCGGGAAACTCTCCGATCGCGTCCCTCCGACGCTGGGGCTCGTCGGAACGTTCACGGCGCTGGTGGTGGTCGCCCTCGCGTTCGTCCCCGCCGCCCGGATGGGGCTAGTTCCCTTGCTCGCCGCCAGCGCGCTGCTGGGCCTGTTCCTGTTCGCGCTCCAGCCGCTCTACCAGGCGACAGTCGCCGTCTACACGCCGGCGGACGGGCGCGGGCTGTCCTACGGCTACACGTATCTGGCCTCCTTCGGCGTCGGCGCGACCGGCGCGACGATCGCCGGCTATCTCCTTTCGGCGCTGGGTACTGGCGGGACCTTCTTCGCGCTTTCGGTGTTTCCGGCGCTCGGGGGCGGGTTCGCGCTGGCACTGTACCGATGGGATCCAGCGTGACCGGCCCGTTGCTCGGAATGCCTCATAGTGACCGTTGTGAGTCTGTTCCAGGTCGATCCCATAAGTGCGGTCGCACCGGTAAATCGTTACAACGGTCACTATCGCCGCCCGGCGGCTTTTTGCGCTCCGGCCCTCTCTAGTGAGTATGCGCGTACTAGTCACTGGGGCAACAGGATTCGTCGGCAGTTCTCTCGTTCCGGCCTTGCTCGACGCCGGCCACGAAGTCGTTGCGATGACTCGCGACGCCGATCGATACGACCCACCGGACGGCGTCGATGTCGTCGAGGGCGACCTCCTAGAGCCGGAGACGCTAGCCGGTGACTTCGACGGTATCGATGCGGCCTACTATCTGGTGCACTCCCTGCAGACGGGCGGGGACTTCGAGGAGCGCGATCGGAGGGCCGCGACCAACTTCTCGGCGGCCGCGAGCGCGGCCGGCGTCGACCGCGTGGTCTACCTGGGCGGCCTGGGCGAGACCGGCGACGACCTCTCGCCGCACCTGCGCTCGCGCCAGGAAGTCGAGCAGTTGCTCGCCCGCGGCAGTTACGACCTGACGACGCTGCGGGCGGCGATCATCGTCGGCGCGGGCAGCGTCAGCTTCCGGATGGTCCGCCAGCTCGTCTCGAAACTCCCGGTCATGGTCGCGCCCCGCTGGGTGTACACCGAGTGTCAGCCCATCGCGATCGCGGACGTCGTCTCGTATCTCGTGGGCGTGCTTGCGGAACCAGCGACCGCCGGCGGGACCTACGAGA
Organism: Halapricum desulfuricans; assembly: GCF_017094465.1. Classification (NCBI taxonomy): domain Archaea; kingdom Methanobacteriati; phylum Methanobacteriota; class Halobacteria; order Halobacteriales; family Haloarculaceae; genus Halapricum; species Halapricum desulfuricans. The sequence continues at coordinate 41,457 of NZ_CP064791.1, read as the reverse complement.
TCGGCGGTCCCGAAGTACTGACCTACAAGGAGATGCTCGTCCGGACGGGCGAGGCGATGGGCACGCGGCCGCTGATCGTTCCGGTCCCGGTGCTGTCGCCGAAACTCTCCTCGTACTGGGTTGATCTGGTGACCGACATCCCCAGATCGATCTCCCATCCGCTGATCCTCGGACTGAAGAACCCGGTCGTCGTGACCGACGACAGCATCGACCGGCACGTCACCGTCGAGCGGACACCGTTCCAGCAGGCCGTCGAGCGCGCGCTGGCGGAGGAGTCGGCGTGAACGACGGCGAATCTCCGTCCAGGACACCGTCGCGCAACGCCACGCCGGCCGATGCGGCCGACGGTCGACGGGACGTTCCGGCGGATCGCGAAGACCGGTGGGTCTACGAGAGCATCGTCGGCGCGATCCCGGGCGTGGAGTTCTCCCGGACGCAGGCGATGGGCATACAACTCGCGCTGTTCGGGATCGGCGTGGTCGTGCTCGGAGGAGCGACCGATCGCTGGGCGGCCGTACCTACCGGGCTGGCCGCAGTCGCCGTCGTCTCGGCCGGGAGCGTCCTCATGCTGACGCTCGGCCGGCGCATTCGGGGGCTCGGCGTGCCACGGCGGTACACCCACGCGCTGTTCGGCTCGCGAATCGAGATCGTGCTGGGCGTGTTCTCCTACGTCGGGTTGATCACGTACCTGTTCGTGGCCGAGCCGCGCGAGGCCGGCCAGCCGCTGTTGGAGGGGCTGCTCGGGCCGGAACCGTCGCTATTCGCGGTGTATTTCACCCTGCTCGTGCTGTGGGACGTCTGCTATCGGATCGGCACGGGCTGGTGGGCCAGCGTCGTCGGGCTGTGGCGGTCGGTCCTGTTCGCCGATCGGTTCGATCGCCCGACCAGACGTGCCCTGATCAAAGTCGATCTCGTCACGATTGGGTTCGCCGCCGTCCAACTCGTGCTGTTGCCGTTTCTGGGCGGACAGCGACTCCTGCAGTTGCTCGTTGCCGGTCACGTCCTCGCAGTAACGGTGGTGTCGGGCCTCTCGGTGCTGGTGCTGTGGCGCGGCTAGCCCTGTGCGAACGCCTGCAGTTCCTCGCCGGGAACGAATCCCTCGGCGATTCGGTCGGCCGGTTCACCGTCCTGGAACCTGACGAACGTCGGAACGCTCGCGATCTCGTATTCGTCGATCAGCGGCGGATCGTTTCGGGGGTTGATCATCCCGACGACGACGCCCTCGCGAGCGACGCCGCCGAGGACAGGCTCCATCGACGCACAGATGCCACAGCCGTCGGTGTAGAACTCGACGAGCACGTCCTCGTAGGTGTCGACGAACGCCGCCAATTCCTCTCCGTCGGCCAGGTTGACGGGGCGCCCGGGCGGCTGTTCCGGATCAAATGTAGCACTCATTACTAACCGAAACGGGCTCGAGAGTCCTTAGTGCTGCGGTCTCTACAGGCGGAGCAGGCCGAGGCGGTTCACCGAATCGGAAGGTTCTTTTTTGTCACTTACTGATCGGTTAGTCAGGAATGGACGCTTCGACCGGGGACCCGGCGGGGGAGATCAGCGAGACGCGACGGGAGTTGCTCGAAGCTACCCGCGATGCGATGTGCAAACACGGCTTTGCGGACCTGACGATGCAGGCCATCGCCGACGAGTCCGAGAAGAGCAAGGCGGCCCTGCACTATCATTTCGATACGAAGGCGGAACTGCTCGCCGAGACGCTGTCGTACCTGCTCGCTGAGTTCATCGAGCAGGTCGATACCGGGCCGGACGGCGATCCGGAGGCGCGACTGCAGGCGCTGACGGAGGCCCAGCTGTTCGGCCCCAACGGCCGGGACGGCGACTCCAGCGGCCACTGGGAGTATCACTCCATGCTGATCGAGATTCAGTCGCACGCCCCCCACAACGAGACGTTCAAGGGGCAGTTCACGACCAACTACGATCACGTCCGGCAGCTGTACGCCGAGATCATCGAGGACGGTATCGAGCAGGGCGTCTTCGAACCGGTCGATCCCGAGGGGACCGCCGCGCACATCATGGCCGTCATCAAGGGCGCGCGCGTCCACCACGTCACGACCGACCGCGACGACATCGCCGAGACCGTCCACGAGACGCTGCAGGAACAGGTGTTCGACTCGCTGCGTTCCTGACAGTCTGTTTTCCGTCCACTCACCCGAGCGCGACGTCGAGATACAGCATCAGGACCACGCCGACCATCAGTCCGAGCGTCGCGACCCGTTCGTACCCCCGGGTGTGCGTTTCGGGAACGATCTCGTCGCTGATGACGAACAGCATCGCGCCGGCGGCGAAGCCCATCGCGTAGGGAAGGAGCGGTTCGAAGACGACGACTGCGGCCGCCCCGGCCACCGCGAGCGGGACTTCGACGACGCCGGCCCGGATCCCCGCGAAGATCGCGTACGCGCGCCGGTCGAGGCCGGCGTTGATCGCCGCGACCGAGACGGCAAGCCCCTCCGGAACGTTCTGGATGCCGATCGCGACCATCAGCGGCAGGGCGTCCGCGACGTTTCCCGACCCGAATCCGACCCCGACGGCCAGCCCTTCGGGCATGTTGTGCAGCGTGATCGCGAGGATGAACAGGACGACCGACGCAACGCGTGGATCGTCGACGGAGGGGACGGTCTCGCCCGGCCCGGCCGCGTCGCTACGCTTGCGACCGGTGAGCAAGTAGTGGGCGTGTGGCACGATCACGTCGCTCCGGTCGAGCGCGAGCGCACCCAGCAACACCCCAAAGAGGACCGGCAGAGGCTGGATCAGTCCCTCGGCAGCCACGCCGGGGACGACGACCTCGGTCGCCTCGATCCCGGGCAGGATCAGGCTCGTGAACGCGGCAGCCATCATGACGCCCGCTGCGAACCCCAGTGCCGCGTCCAGGGTTCGCTCGCTGGGATCGCGCCAGACGAGTATCAGCGACGCCCCCAGGAGGTTCATCGTCGCGATGAAGAGTCCCCCCACGAGCCCGTGGACGATGACGTTCGTCCCGAAGAGATCGGTAAAGGCGGTTGCGACGCTCATACCGACCGCCACCGGTTCGCCCCATGATATCGACGATCCGTCCACGTGAGTCGCTCGCGCATTCGTTACTGGTGACTTCTGAGAGTGGCCGTATGAAACTACGTATCCCGCTGCTGACAACACAGGTGGACATCACCGGTCGCTCTCTCAGCGATACGGGGGAACTTAGCCAGATATAACATAATTGTTTATTATGGTTGGCGCTGAACTATCAGACGGTGAGATACCCAATGAAAGCATTTGTCATGGAAGACGTCGGCGAGACGGCAGTCGTCGAGAAAGAGCGGCCGGAGGCCGGGCCGATGGACGCGATCATCAAGCCCACAGTCGGACTGGTCTGTACCTCGGACGTACACACCGTCCACGGCGCGATCGGCGAGCGAGAGAACCTCACACTGGGTCACGAAGTCGTCGGCGTCGTCGAGGAGGTCGGCGAGGCGGTCGAGGACTTCGAGCCCGGCGACCGCGTCGCGGTCGGCGCGATCACGCCCGACTGGAACTCCGAGGCGGCCCAGGACGGGCATCCCTCCCAGTCGAACGGTGCGCTGGGCGGCTGGAAGTTCGCCAACGTCAAGGACGGCACGTTCGCCGAGTACGCACACATCAACGACGCTGACGGCAACCTCGCGCACATTCCCGACGGCGTCACCGACCACGAGGCCGTCTACACGGCCGACATGCTCTCGACGGGCTTCGCCGGCGCGGAAAACGCCGACATCCCGATGGGCGGGACAGTCGCGGTCTTCGCGCAGGGGCCTGTCGGGATGATGGCGACGAAAGGCGCGGAACTCCAGGGTGCCGGGCGGATCATCGCCGTCGAGACTGTCGAGAACCGGAAGGAGCTGGCTCGCGAGTACGGAGCCACCGACATCGTCGACTTCCAGGACGGCGATCCGGTCGAGCAGATCATGGAGCTGACCGACGGCGAGGGCGTCGACGCCTCGATCGAGGCGCTCGGGGCCGACGAGACCTTCCAGGACTGCATCCGGGCGACAAAGCCGGGCGGCACGTTCTCGAACGTCGGCTATCACGGCGAGGGCGAGTTCCGCCACGTCCCCCGCGAGGAGTGGGGCGTCGGGATGGCCGAGATCGACATCGTCACCGACCTCTGTCCCGGCGGACGCCTGCGCATCAGGCGGCTGCTGAACCTCCTCGAACAGGGGAAGGTCGACCCGACGAAGATGACGACCCACGAGTTCGATTTCGAAGACATCGAGACGGCCTTCGAGATGATGGACACCAAAGAGGACGACATCATCAAGCCGCTGATCCACTTCGACTGATCGGCGCAGCACCGTCCCGTTTTTTTGTCGTTGTAGCGGCTGAGTGTATCAACTCCTGTCGCTCGTCTCGGTCGAGTACGCCGGCACGTCTACCGCCGTCACAGGAGATTGATCGCCCAGCGGATCACCGCGAGCACGAGCAACGCAGCACCTTCCAGCCGGGTCAACTGTCGGCCAGTCCACAGCAGCGCGACGACCAGCAGGACCGTTCCGAACAGCCAGATGACGCTCCGGGGGGCTTCCGGCGAGACCGAGAGCGGGCCCAGCAACCCGGCGATACCGAGCACACCCAGGATGTTGAAGAGGTCGCTTCCGAGGAGGCTGCCGACCGAGAGCCCGGAGTGGCCCCGTCTGGCGGCGACCAGCGCGGTCACCAGCTCCGGCGTCGACGTTCCGGCGGCGACGACGGTGACGCCGATTGCCCACTCGGAGACGCCCGCGGCCGCCGCGATAGCCGAGGCACTGGCGACCAGCAGCCGGGCGCTCCCGACGACCAGGACGAGACCGACGAGGAGGCGAGCGGCGTCGGCCAGCGGCCGCGTCGGCTCGGCCGGTTCGGCGACGGTCTCGATCGAACCGCCGCGGACCACGATCGACAGGTAGGCCAACAGTCCCAGCAGGAACAATCCCCCTTCCAGTCGGGTGAACCGGCCGTCCTGGATCAGGACGAGCAGCGCGACGGCGGCCAGCGCGAGCGCGACACCGTCCCGACGAACGAACCGGCGCGTCCGGTCGAGCGTCCCGAGCAGCGCCGTCATGCCGAGGACGAACCCGAGGTTGAACACGTTCGAGCCGACGACGTTGCCGACGGCGATATCCCCGCGACCGGCCAGCGCCGCTTCGGTAGTGACGGCGAACTCCGGCATCGAGGTCCCGAACGCGACGACAGTCAGCCCGACGACGAGGCGACTGACGCCCAGCCGCGTCGCCAGCGCCGACGCGCCATCGACCAGCAATCGGGCACCGATCCAGAGCCCGCCGATCGTCGCGGCGATCACGACGGCGTCGATCGAGAGACTGGCCATCGTCGATCACTTGGTCCGGCCACGCCGAAAGATCCACTGTTTCGAACCCAGTAGTACCACTGATGACTGACTGGGACGTGTATCTCGTCACGCAGGGCAGCCTCTCGAAGGAGCGGAGCACACGCGAGATAGTGCAGGCCGCCATCGACGGCGGCGTCGGCGTCGTCCAGCTCCGGGAGAAAGACATGTCCGCCCGCGAGCGCTACGAACTCGGCCTGGATCTCCGGGAGATGACGCGCGAGGCCGACGTGCCGCTGATCGTCAACGATCGCGTCGACATCGCGGGGGCGATCGACGCCGACGGCGTCCACCTGGGTGACGCGGATCTCCCCATCGAAGTCGCCCGGGAGTCGCTCGGCGAGGACGCCATCGTCGGCCGCTCGGTGTCGTTCGTCGAGGACGCCCGCGAGGCCCAGCGGGCGGGCGCGGACTACCTGGGCGTCGGCGCGATCTACGCGACCGGCTCGAAAGACGACATCGACGAGGAGGAGTACGCGATCGGGCTCGATCGCCTGGAGTCGATCGTCGAGGCCGTCGACATCCCGGTCGTGGGCATCGGCGGCGTCGACGCGAGCAACGCCGGCGACGTGGCGGCGGCCGGCGCGGACGGTGTGGCGGTCATCACGGCCATCACGGGGGCGGCCGATCCCGAGTCGGCGACACGGCGACTGGGTGCGGCCGTGCAAGCAGGGCGAACTGACGGATAGATCGCCGTAACGCACAAGCCCCGGCCACCGAAATGAGGGGTATGGTCCGCATTCCGTTCGGGATCCGCCAGCTCGATACGACAATCGACGGCGGTGCCCCGCCGGGGAGCGTCGTCCTGCTCTCGGGGGAGGCCGGCGCTGGCGCTCGCGAGTTTATGTACACCAGCCCACTGATAACCGGGCTCGCGAAGGCCGACCCGGAGCTGTTCGACCTCTATTACGGCGATCTCCCGTCAGGCGCAGAACTCCCGGAAGCGGTGCATTACGTCTCGCTGACCGCGAGCGAGGACCAGTTTCGGGCGGAGGCCAGTCGCGCCTTCGAGGACGAACTCTTCGAAACGGGGATGGAGGCGGTCGAATATCACGACCTCTCGACGACGTACTTCCACGTCAGCCCTGTCCCTCGCCAGTGGTACGCCGAGCGGGCACCCTCTATCAAAGACATCCGGACGCGAGACGACCGCGAGGAGCTGCTGACGGTGCTGGGCAACCTGCTCAGCGAGAACGCCCGGAACAACCTGGTCGTGATCGACTCGCTGTCGGACCTGATCAGCGCCGTCGGCGACCGGGCCGACATCGAATGGGCCGACGTGACGTTCTTCCTGAAGGGGCTCCAGAAGGTCGCCCACGAGTGGAACGGGCTCATCCTGACCTATCTCAACTTCGAGACGATCTCGGAGACGCGAAACGGACAGCTCGTCGACGCCGCCGACGGGACGCTCAAATTCGAGTGGGCCAGCGGCGGCTCGACGCTCGCCCGGACGATGGTCGTCAAGCAGTTCCGTGGCGTGTTGAGCCAGCTGGAATCGGAGGACATCGTCCGCTTCGAGACGGAATTTACCGACGCCGGCTTCGACATCAGCGACGTCCGGAAGATCCGCTAGATTCGCTGTTGAGAATGTGTGGGGAACCCTTAACTACGCGCTGGCCGATATCCAGGTGATGGCGGGCGAGTCACAGGAGAACCTGACAGTGTCGCTGCCGCCGGAACTGGAGTCGTGGCTCGACCAGCACGCGGCACAGCGTGACATCGATCAGGAGACTGTGCTTGTCCAGCTACTCGCGTCCTACCGGGAACTCGCCGACGGAGACGGCGATCCACTCGCCGACCCCGACGCGGTCGAGCCGGCCGTCCGATCGGTCGTCGCCGATCGGCTGCCCGACATCGCCGAGGCCCTCAGGGAAGAACTAGACCAGGATGGGGAAGAAACACGCGAGCGCATCGAAGCGGTCGAGGCCGACTTCCGGGAGAAGCTCGATGACGTTCGCCAGCGTGTCGTCCAGGTCAAACGCGAGGCCGACGCGAAAGCACCAGCCGACCACACTCACGAACAACTGGAGACACTCCTCGACCGCCTCGATGCGGTCGAATCCAGACTCGAGCGAGTTGATGGCGAACTCGATCGGATCGAGAGAATCGAAGCCGGACTGGACCGGATCGACGATATCGAGACGGAGCTCGACGGCGTCGAGTCGCAACTCGCCGAGCTACGTGCTGAACTCGATGACGCACCGACTGAGAGCGAAATTTCACAACTGGCCACCGACCTGTCCGATGCCCAGGAGAAGCTCCGAACGGTCGCCTGGGTCGTCCGCGATCTCCGGGACAGCGGCGGTGGGACGACCGTCGAGACGATCAAGCGCGACGCCGCCGAACAGGACGTTCGCCGCGCCCGCTGTGAGAACTGCGGCGAGGGCGTCGAGATCGGGTTGCTGACCGAGCCGTCGTGTCCGCACTGTTCGGCAGCGATCGACGGGTTCGAACCGTCGAGCCGGATCCTCGGACTCGGCAGCGCGAAGCTGACCACCGCATCGGGGATCGGGTCGGGCGCCGACGAGACGGGCGACGAAGTCGACGCGATCGACACCAAGAGTGAGACACGATGAGCGACGATCCGACCGACGACATCGACCCGTTCGAGGATATCGAGACCGAGGAGACGCCGGACGGCGACCCCTTCGATGAACTCGAACCGGACGATCGCGAGCTCAGCGGTAACGGCGATTCCAGCAGCGGTGGCGACGGGGTCGACGCGGTCGATTCGGGCCTCGACGAACAGCCGTTCGAAGGCGTCAGCGTGACCGAGACCGAAGACGGGCGGCCCCGGCAGTCCGAAGGGGATCCGTTCGCGGATCTGACGGAGGGATTCGAGGACGACCCCTTCGAGGGTGGTGACTGGGACGCCAGCGGGACCGACGAGTCCGTCTGGGAGGACCTCTCGGCCGAGCCCGAGATCGAAATCGAGGAGGAAGAAAGCGGCCGTCGGGTCTCGGAGGTGAACAAACACAGCTTCTGCGAGCAGTGTGAGTACTTCACGAAGCCGCCGGAGATTTCCTGCACGCACGACGGAACGGAGATTATGGAATTTATCGACGTGGAGACGGTCCGCGTCGCGGACTGTCCGATCGTCGAGGAGCGCGAGCGCCTGGAGAGCGGTTCGATGCAACGGGAGTTCGAAGGCGACCACCCGAAGTGATTTGGTACCGTTTTCAATCCGTATGCGTCCGACCCACTACGTGAGCCGTCCGCATGATCCACTCGGAAGCAGATCTCACCGTCTCCGTCCCGCCGCGGACCGCGTTCGCCTTCGTCGCGGATCCGTACAACCTCGTGAAGCTACTTCCGGGACTGATCGACGTACGCGGCGTGAGCGAGCGCTCGGACGGCACCAGACGTGGCCGGTACCAGTACGAGCTGGCGGGGATCTCGCTGACGGGCGCGTTCGAAGAGAGCCAGTACGAGGAGCCGGCACTGCTGGTCCGGTCGCTCAGCGGCGCGATCGAGGGGACCTGGCGATACCGGTTCGAGGAGGCACCCGGCGGCACGACGATCTCCCACGCTGCGGAACTGGAGTTTCCCGAGACGGTCCTCGATCGACTGCCCGAACTCGCGGTGCAAGCGTACGTCGACGGCGAGTTGCAGACGGCGATCGCCACGCTCCGGGCGTTTCTGAACGCCGAGGAATCTGAAACGGGACAATAGCGGCTGAGATCCAGGGAAAACGGCCAGCAGCGACTACGACCCCTCGAAGAAGGAGGTCAGCAGTTTCTTTTCGGCTGCCCGGAGATGCTGGTAGAACGTCGACGGGACGACGTCCATCGAGGCGGCGAGTTGGTCGCCGTCGCTGCGGCGTGGCCACTCGAAGAAGCCGCTGACGTAGGCCTTCTGCAGCGCAGTGAGCTGTCTGTCGGTCAGTTCGTCCTCGACGGCCGCCCGGAAGCCCTGCCGGGTCTGTGTCGGCTGGTCCGACTCGTGATACGCGACCAGTTCGACGGCCCCGTAGCTGTCCTCGAGTTCGTCGACGATCGCCCGGCCGTTCTGCTCGGTCGCGACGCTGAACCGCAACTCGACGGCGTTCGGATCGAACTCGACAGTCGCGAGTTGTGCACCGTACTCCGAGAGCGTGCTCACGAACTGCGGTCGCTCGACGGCGACCTCGACCACCGGAGCGTCGTCGCTCGCGAGGACGGTCGCCTCACTGACCGCGGGGATCCCCTCGGCGGCGGTCACGACGGCGTCGATATCGCCGTCGACCTCGAAGAGCAACAGCAGGTCGCCGTCGTGACGGACGAGCGTGTTCTCGTGAACGGCGTCGTCACCGATCTCGCCAGCGAGCGCCGTCAGCGGCGTGTTGTCGTGGATCTCGACGCCGATCTCGATCACCGCGTCGGTCGTCACTGTCTGTTTGCTCAGGAGATCATTGATCGCCGCGCCGATCGAGCGCCCGAGCGCCTGCAGGACGGTCGTCTCCTCCTCGTCGAACGACTGAGTGTGGCTGTAGACGGCCAGCACGCCGTAGGTCGTCCGCCGGTAGGTCAGCGGGATGACGACCCCGTTCTCGCCGTCCCGACAGCCGGCGGGCCCGACCGCCGAATCGTCGAGGCGGGCGAGCGACTGCTCGTCGATCGCAGTCGCGAGCGGTTCGGCGCCGGGACTCGCGAGATCGATCTCCGCGTCGTCGCTGCCGGCCCGCGTCCGCACGAGCCGCGCTCCGGGATCGTATTCGCCGATCCAGGCCCGGCTGATCGCGTCGTCGCTCCCGATCCGATCGACGGCCCGCTCGTAGACGTCCGCCGTCGAGTCGGCCGTGACGACGATCTCGGTCACGTCGCCGATCAGTCCGTTGATGCGATCGAGCAGCCGCTGGAGACGTTCGCGCTCGCGTTCGATCTGGAACTCGGCTTCCTTGCGCTCAGTGATGTCCTGCTGGAAAGCGACGTAGTTGGTAACCTCGCCGGCCGAATTTCGGATCGGCGTGATCTTCAGTTGATTCCAGAACAGCGTGCCGTCCTTGTGGTAGTTGCGCAGTTCGACCGAGACAGGTTCCGCAGCATCGAGGGCGTCTCTGATCTCGCGGGTCTTCTCGATCTCGGTGTCCGGGCCCTGCAGGAACCGGCAGTTGACCCCGATCGTCTCCGCTTTGGTGAAGCCGGTGATGCGCTCGAAGGAGTCGTTGACGTAGATGAGCGGTTCGTCCGGCAGCGTCGCGTCGGCGATCGCCATCCCGACCGGCGCCTCGTCCATCGCGCGCTCCTTGAGTCGCTGTTCTTCCTCCGCGGTCCGATCGCTGATCGGCATGCGCACCCGCGAATCCGCCTCCGAGCGGATCATGACGTGCTGTTCGACCTGGTCGGCGACCGACTCGAGTACGTCGGTCTCGCTCGTCGGGACGTACGCGGTCACGTTCTGCTCGACGGCCTGTCGGGCCACGCTACCGTCCTCGACCGCCGGCACGAGAACGACCGGGAACGACGGGCGGTCCTGTCGTACCGCCCGCAGGAAGGCAATCCCGTCGAAGCCGGACGGGTGGTGATCGACGACCGCCCCGTCGACATCGTTGTCGAGGACGCGATCCAGCGCCGCCGCGAAGTCGGTCTCGACGACGACGGATCCCTGAATCGCCCGCTCCAGTCCCTCGGCGTCCACCGGGCCGGACTGTGGGGCGTCGCCCACGCGCAAGAGCCGCCGCGTCTCCGCCACCGCGTTCATACCCTCGCGTAGTGGTGGGGGGTCATTAAAATCGACCCTTGACAACGCGGGGCAATCGCGCGGCCATGCCGCTCCGCGTGCGGTCCTCGACGACCGCCTCGGCGACGTGCTGGCCGCTGATCAGCGTCATCGGAACGCCGATCCCCGGGTTGGTGTAGCTGCCGACGTAATAGAGGTCCTCGAAGTTGGCGGCGCGGTGGGACGGCCGGAGCGGGCCGGTCTGGCGCAACGTATGAGCCAACCCCAGCGCCGTTCCCTGCGGGTAGTTGTACTGGGACCGATACTCGGAGACGCACGCGGAGCGCTCGAAGACGATCCGATCGCGCAGGTCGACGCCGACGTTCTCGGCCAGTTCCCCGAGGATCTTCTCGCGGTAGCGTTCGCGGGTCTCCCCGTCGTCGTCCAGCCCCGGCGCGATCGGGACGAGGATCACGACCGCGTGGTGGCCCTCGGGCGCGACGGTGTCGTCGGTCTTAGAGGGGACCGAGAGGTAGTACGCGGGGTCCTCGGGCCAGGCCGGCTCCTCGAAGATCGACTCGAAGTGGGGGTCCCAGTCATCGGGAAACACCAGCGAGTGATGAGCGAGCGGCCCCACGTCGCCCTCGATTCCGAAGTAGTACATGATCGCCGAGGGCGCGTAGGTCTTGTCGTCCCAGTAGTCGGGTTCGTGATCGCGCTTGGCCGGCGAGAGCAGTTCCCGCTCGACGTAGGCCGGGTTGGCGTTGGCGACGGCCACGTCGGTCCGGTGGCGGCCCGCAGTCGTCTGCAGGGCGACGCCGGTGGTCGTGTCCTGGATGTCGGTCACGGTACGGCCGGTCCGGTACTCGACACCTAGCTCCTCGCCGAGCCCCACCATCGCCTCGACGACGCTGTACATCCCGCCCTCGGGATAGTAGACGCCGAGGTTGTAATCGACGTGGGCCATGAGATTGTAGAGCCCGGGCGTGTTGTGCGGTGAGCCACCCAGAAAGACCAGCGTGTACTGGAGCAGTTGCTGGAGTTTCGGCTCCTCGAAGTACGACTCGACGTGCTCCTGCATCGACCCCAGCAGCGACAGCCCGCGGCCGGCCCGGGCGACGTCGCGATCGAGCATGTCCCGAAACCGCGATCGGTCCTCGTAGACGAAGTGTTCCATCCCGACATCGTAGGAGTACTCGGCGGTATCGAGATACTCCTCGAATGTCTCGCCGCCGCCGTCCTCGTAGGCCGCGAAGATGTCCCGACACTGGTCGAGATCGGGCGTCGTACTCACCCAGTCACAGTCGGCGTCGATCTCGTCGCTGTAGGGCGATCCCTTCTCGGGCTGTGGGTCGCTGTCGGCGTAGAACACCCGGTAATGTGGGTCGAGCCGCTCCAGGTCGTAGTACTCCTCGGGCGAGCGGCCGAAATGCCCGAAAAACCGCTCGAAGACGTCGGGCATGAGATACCAGGACGGCCCGGTGTCGAACCGGAACCCGTCTTCTTCGATGAGATTCGCCGCGCCGCCGAGGCGCTCGTTCTGTTCGAGCACGGTCACGTCGGCCCCGGCGTCGGCCAGATACGCGGCCGACGCGAGCCCCCCGAAACCGCCGCCGATCACTGTCACGTCCTCGCCGTCGAGTGGAGTATCGTCGAACATGGTCAGGGTACGTACCAGATCCCGCGGTCACGATCGTACCACGATCCGATGACGACGTGCGGGAGTGCGATAATACTGATGAAAATACTCCAGAACGCGACGAGACCGATCGGGAGGGTCGCGCCGCCCAGCGGCCGGGACGAGAGAGCCCACAGCAGCGCCGCCAGCCCGAACGTGGCAATCGAGCCGGCGATCAACACGCCCCAGGCACCGAGCGCGACCAGGCGCGTGTCGTTGCTGTCCAGGACCGCCAGCAGGCCCTCGCCGTTGGACTCCTCGGCAGTGTCGTCATCGACGGCAGTCGTCCGGGCGACCTGCCGGGCGGAGTACCACAGCGGGAAGTACAGCCCGACCGCGACGACCACGGGGACGACCGCGAAATACGCGACCAACAGCAGCGTTTCGAAGAGATCAGCGGCGTAGGAACCGGTGCCCGAGGACCGGAGATAGCCCAGTCCGAGATGGGCGACGACGAGCGCCCCGTAACCGGCCCCGATCAGCCACCGCGTGGTATCGAAGTACGGGCTCACTGCCGTGAGTCCACCAGGCTCGAAGATATCGACCATGATGGCGCTGAACGTGTGGAACGTCTCGGGGAAGAAGAAGATCGGGACGGCCATCACAGCCCCGCCGCGGACCAGCGCCGCCAGCGCCCGCTGGCGGTTCGTTTGCAGGTGATCGGTGCCGTACGTGGCGTCCATGACGTGCAGTCCGCCGTGGCCCCCCTTCGCGACGGCGACGCTGATCGCCAGCGCCAGGCCGGCGACCGGCGCGAGAAAGAGCAGGGCCACGAACGCGGCGATACTACCCAGGTACAGCCCCACGTACCGGAGCTGGAACTCGGTCGTCCGCCGCCGGAGGTTGTTGAAGTGTTCGAACCCGCCGTGGGGGAGGTTCATCGCGACCATCCCGAACAGGTAGACGACTGCCTGTGTCTGTAGGGACACTTCGACGCCGACCAGCGTCGCCCCGGCGAAGACGGCGATCAGCGCCAGCAGTGCCGCGCGGGACACCCCCAGCGTCGTCCCGCCCGCCACGTCGGGGACGAGCCGTACCGTCGATCGGGAAGCGTGTTCTGACATCAAACAGAACTAGTTTCGGTCACGATATCAATGCCGGACCAAACACGTTGGGCGCGGCCGATCCCACAGTCATTTTGCCCCCGGGTCTCGAAGGCCCCGACATGGGCATCCGGCAACTGCGCTGTCCCGAGTGTGGCGCCGACACGAACATGGGACTCCCTCGGGACTCGACCGTCCAAGGCATCTCGACGACCGAGCCGCCCGAACCGGACGCGGACGGCCGCAAGATCAGACCGGTCGCCTGCCCGAACGATCACGAGTTCTACGTCACGTTCACGTTCTAAACGGTGGCGGCGCCGGCACTATGTCAGTGATTTTAAATGGGTCGTCCGTGACAGCCGGTGTATGAGCCAGCGTGAGGAGTACACGATCGAAGGAATCGACCTCTCGGACGACCGGTACACAGTCGTGCAGTCGCTCGTGCGCAACAAGTACCGCGCGGAGGACGCCCGCGGGAACGTCGTGTTGCGCGGCAAGCAGAAACTGCTCAAGATGAAAGAGGAGTTCCCGTTCGTCGATGGCGACGGGAACGCGGTGTTCACCGTCAAGGCAGGGTCCATTATCGACGTGGCCGGTGACTACATCCTCACGGACGCACAGACCGGGGAGGACATCGTCATCCTGGACAACGACTACTCGATCCTCCAGGACACCTGGCGGATTCGCGACGCGCGCGACGAGCGGAAACTCGCCGAGATCAACTCCCGGGGCGCAGCGGTCACGCTCGCGCGGAACATCGTTCCGTTCGGCGGCTGGATCCCCCACAAGTACGAGATTACGGACGTCGACGGGAATCACGTCGGGAACATCTCGGGACAGTTCTCGCTGAAAGACACCTACGACATCACGATCGACGACGCCAGCGACGTGCCCAGGGAACCGATCATCGCCGCCGCGATGGTCATCGATGCGATCCAGGGTAACTGACGAAAGCGGGGGTTGAGCCTCGGCTCAACGGGCGAGAAACGACTCGGTTCGGCCATCTTATCCTGAAGTTCGCGAGCGAGCCGATATGAATATAAGAAACTTTGATTACAGTATCGTGTGATGGTAGTACGTGACGCATGGAGTTCACACGTCAGGAGTCGCTAGACCGACTTCAGGAGACGGTATCGAACGGCGACCCGATCATCGGCGCAGGCGCGGGGACGGGTATCTCGGCGAAGTTCGCCGAGCGCGGCGGCGTCGACCTGCTGATAATCTACAACTCCGGGCGCTACCGGATGAACGGTCGAGGATCGTTAGCGGGGCTGTTGCCCTACGGTGACGCCAACGAGATCGTCGTCGAGATGGGCCACGAGGTCATCCCGGTCGTCGAGGACACGCCCGTGCTCGCGGGCGTCAACGGGACCGACCCGTTCCGACAGATGGATGTCTTCATCGAGGACCTCAAGCGGCGCGGGTTCTCGGGCGTCCAGAACTTTCCAACTGTGGGCCTCATCGACGAGGACAGCGGGTTCAGACAGAACCTCGAAGAGACGGGGATGGGCTACGACAAGGAGATCGACATGATCCAGGAGGCCGCCGAGCAGGACATGCTCACCTGCCCGTACGTCTTCAGCGAGGAGCAGGCCCGCGAGATGGCCGAAGCGGGCGCGGACGTGATCGTCTCGCACATGGGCCTGACAACCTCGGGAGACATCGGCGCCGAGACCGCGCTGGACCTCGAAGCCGCTGCCGAGCGCGTCCAGGCCCACCACGACGCCGCCAAAGAAGTGAACGACGACGTCATGGTGATCTGTCACGGCGGCCCGATTGCCTGGCCCGACGACGCCGAATACGTGCTGGAGAACACCGAGGGCGTCGTCGGGTTCTTCGGCGCCTCCAGCATCGAGCGCCTCCCGACGGAGGAGGCCATCGAGAACCAGGCCCGCGAGTTCAAGGAGATCGACCTCTGAGATGCCCGACCACGAGTACTTCGTCGAACCCGACGACGTCGAGAGTCAGCTGTTCGACTGGGGCGTCCTGAAGTGGCTGAGCACGCCGGACGTGACGGGCGGCGAGCGATTCAGCGCGGGGGTCGTCAAACTGGAGCCGGGGAAGGGCCACGAACGCCACACACACCCCGACAGCGACGAGATCCTCTTCGTCATCCGGGGCGAGGGCGAGCAGGAAGTCGCCGATCAGACGCGTGAGATCTCGGCCGGCGAGATGGTGTTCGTCCCCGAAGGCGTCGAACACGGCACCGTCAACACCGGCTGGGAACCGCTGTTGTTGCTCGCGGTCTACGCGCCGCCGGGCCCCGAAGAGGTACTTCGAGACCTTCCGGA
This sequence comes from Halapricum desulfuricans, assembly GCF_017094465.1. Classification (NCBI taxonomy): domain Archaea; kingdom Methanobacteriati; phylum Methanobacteriota; class Halobacteria; order Halobacteriales; family Haloarculaceae; genus Halapricum; species Halapricum desulfuricans. The sequence continues at coordinate 25,461 of NZ_CP064791.1, read as the reverse complement.
GTGTGAGATCGTTCCGCCGGGAGAACTGCCGACGCCCGAGAACGTGGAGGAGCGAGCATGACTGGCGTCCGAGAGGTGAAACGATGAGCGTCGTCATCGTCGGTACGCTCGATACGAAAGGCGAGGAGATCGGCTTCGCCCGGGACGTCCTCCGCTCGCAGGGCGTCGACGTGCACGTGATCGACACGGGCGTGATGGGCGACCCGGAGATCGACCCGGACACCACCGCGAGCGCGGTCGCAGAGGCGGCCGATACCACCATAGAGCACCTCCGCGAGGACGCCGAGCGCGGCGAGGCGATGGAAGCGATGGGCGAGGGCGCGGCCGCGATCGTCCAGCGGATGCACGACGACGGCGAACTCTCGGGGGTGCTCGGACTCGGCGGGTCGGGCAACACCTCGATCGCGACCACCGCGATGCGCGCGCTGCCGGTCGGCGTCCCCAAGGTGATGGTCTCGACGATGGCCTCCGGCGACACCGAGCCCTACGTCGGCGCGAAGGACGTGATGATGCTGTACTCGGTGGCCGACATCGAGGGACTCAACCAGCTCTCCCGGAAGGTGATCGCCAACGCGGCGCTGGCGATGGTCGGGATGGTCACGAACGAGCCCGACGTCGCTGTCGAGGACCGACCGACGATCGGGATCACGATGTTCGGCGTCACCACGCCCTGCGTCCAGACGGCCCGCGAGTATCTCGAAGAGCGGGGCTACGAGACGATCGTCTTTCACGCGACCGGGACCGGCGGCAGGGCAATGGAGGACCTGATACGGCAGGGCGTCATCGACGGCGTGCTGGACGTGACGACGACCGAGTGGGCCGACGAACTCGTCGGGGGCGTGCTCAACGCCGGGCCGGAGCGGCTCGACGCCGCCGCTGAGACGGGAACGCCGCAGGTCGTCTCGACGGGCGCGCTGGACATGGTCAACTTCGGGCCGCGCGACTCCGTGCCCGCGGAGTTCGAGGACAGACACTTCCACATCCACAACCCGCAGGTGACGCTGATGCGGACCACACCCGAGGAGAACGCCGAACTCGGGGAGATCATCGCCGAGAAGCTCTCGGCGGCGACCGGCCCGACCGCGCTGTACCTGCCGCTTTCGGGCGTCTCGATGATCGACGTCGAAGGTGAGGACTTCCACGATCCCGAGGCCGATCAGGCGTTGTTCGAGGCGCTCAGAGAGAACCTGGCGGAGTCGGTCGAGCTGGTCGAGATGGAGACCGATATCAACGACGAGGCGTTCGCGCTGGCGATGGCCGAGACGTTGGACGAGTATATGCGCGACGCCGGCATCGGACCCGAAGAGTAGCTGAGACTGCCAGAGGACACGGTGTCACCCACCGCGTCGCTCACCCCTGATGTCGTGGAGATTGACGGATCCACACGCGGACGGCAGGCCGGTCAGGCCCCGTAACCCTCACCCTCGATCGGGTCGCTAAACACGCCATAGAGGAACTTGAAGTACCACAGCACGATCAGCAGGACCGGGAACCCGAGGACAGTCGTGAAGTCCCCTCTCGGTTAGAGCAGCGGTGAAAGGACAGAATACAACCGCCAGGTGATCCAGATGCCGAGCGGGAGCGCAACGGTTGCCGCAGCATACCGAAGCGAAAGAGCGCGCGCATCACGCATCGCGAACGTCCATATTACACCGCTCCAGATCGTGAATACGATGCCGAGAAGCGACGCCATTGTGAATAGCGGCCCACTTGTTAATTGCTGGACGAACGGCCCGAGTTGTTGTGCTGAGTCGGGAAATATGGCCTCACGAACGCGCAGGAATATCAGGCCGGCGTGGATGAGGCCACTAACGGCGATTGGGACGAACCCCCAACCGGTGTACGTTAGAGTCCGCCGAAAGCTTCCCTCGCCGCCGAACACCGCCGAGACAGCGTGAAACGCTGCCGAATACAGTACCCACGATCCCACGACGCTGCCAATACCAAAGAAAATGCTGAGCACGTATGCGGTGGTAACATATGTACTGGCTTCGGCGATAGTCGACCACGAGGAAGCCAGCAGGATCACAGTAGCAAGTACGTTCGTGACTGCCGCGATGAGAACGGTCAAAATGGGGCCACTCAACCGATCGGTTGCTTGTTCCTGATAGAACAGCGCCGGATCCCTGATGACACTGAGCATAGAGACGGTTCTAACGAAAGGGTGATCAATTCACTCCCTGGACTCTAACGATAGAATCGTCGGTTGACGACCGGATTGTCTAGTTTGAATCGGTCGTCGGGCAACGACACAGTAATCAGAATTTAAATCGGCGAATTAATAGACATATCGAACCTATGCTACTCGTGGGTCGAAACGATGACCGAGAACGTTACGTTACAGACCGCAACCGCGAACGAGTCGAATAGTCCCATCACCGCCGCAGTCGCCGTTGTGCTCGCGCTCAGTCTCCTCACTGCCGGAGTCGGCACAGTGGTGGCCACCAGTTCAAGCACCGGCGATCTCGGTGCCAGCTACCTCGCGTACAAGGCGTTGAATGATGATCTCGACGCCGACAGCACCTTAGCTGGGGGATCAGCGGTCATCAGTGGATCCGGGACTGCTGCGAGCGGTGCAGCAACTTACGTATCCGCTACAGGCACAGCTGCAACATTTGGTGCCGGTGCAGCCGCAACCGGCGGTCTACTTGCGGCGTAAATGGACTAACGTGGATAAAAAGCGAATGTCACTACAAGGACTTTCCACCCAAGTCGGAATCGGGTTGCTCGTCTGGCTGGGCACGTTCTTCCCGTTCCGGCGAATGGTCAGCGAGGTCACTGAGGACACTGCAGTCGCTGGGGGGATCCAGACACTACTTGCAGTTGGGCTCAGCTTGACAATGGGTGCGGCGGCATTCCTCGCGTGGGGGTCAGAGCCGTGGTGGTTTAGATACAGCGTGCTGGCAGTATGCCTCGGTTTCGTCGCGCTCTACCTCGTCCTCGTGTCGATTGAGCGGTTCAGATCGTCGTCAGTGTAGATGTTTCCCTTGTCCCCACGACGATCGCTCGCGAACAACGCGAAACCGCTCGTTCTTTCAATCGGTACGACCACACTTGGAGCTATCACCGGCGTCGCTCTCGTACTCACCGGCACAGCGAAAGGGGGTCCGGAGACAGCATCGATACAGCAGACCACCCAGCAGCTTCAACTGGGGCACCTTCTCGTCACAAATACGAGCGTCCTGACAGTGCTGGCACTCGGAGGACTTCTGATCGGGATTCCGACGCTTATCGTCTTGTTTCAGAACGGGCTCGTGATCGGATTGCTTGCAGGGACTGCTGCCGGCACCGGGGAGCTAGGTACATTCTTCGCGTTGACACTTCCACACGCCGTGTTTGAACTCCCAGCGTTCTGGATGGCCGGGTGCGTTGGTCTGAAAGTGCCAGTTGGTCTAGGTGCGTATTTGCTGAAACGGCGTGATACTCCCCTCTGTCAGCGCGATATCGTCCAGATGGCAGTCCTTCTCATTGTCGCGTTCAGCCTGGTTGTCATTGCAGCCGCCGTCGAGAGTCAAATCACCGCACAGATCGCTAGACTGAGAGCACAAGGGGCGGTTTTAAGTATATGAAAGTGGTCAGAATTTAACGACTCGTATGTGTTCACAAAATGGTGAGGGGAAACGGGTGTCTCCACGGGTTCAAGAATTACTCAATCACGTCGCAAGAACGCCAGTCAGGATCGAGATCTTATCGATACTCACTGATGGGACACTCGACCTCCGGGACCTTTCTGATTGTCTGGAGTCACCACGGACGACAGTCCGTCACAATCTCCAGGAGATGATCGAGGCGAACCTAATCGAGGAGACGATCGACAACGAGTTTCGGTCTACACCGCTTGGGAGGGTTGTCTTGGACGCCCTCACCGCGTTCAGCGATCACGTCGAAACGGCCCTCGAGTTGGAGCCGCTGTTTTCGTGTGTACCGCCGTCAGAATTCGACTTCGACATTCGGAGCCTCTCGGCAGTGACTGTTACGGAGGTAACACGTGCCAAGCCGTATGCTCCTCACCAACGGTTAACAGCACTAATCGAGGACGCGACAAATGTGAGTGGGTATATTCCGACAAATCCGCTCCTGTTTAATCGGACGGATGCCCCGATATTCCAGGCAGCGGACAGCGACATCTCTCTGTACGTTCCCGAAGACATCGCAGACACATTACAGGCCGAACATAAGACCAAACTGAAGAACCTCGTTCAGCGCGGACCTCTCGATATTGGCGTCCTGGCAGGTGCGAAGATTGACTACGGCGTCGCGCGAATCGACGACCGAGTGGTTATTCTGGGACTCGACGAGCACGACAAGCCCCACGTCCTGGTCGAGACGACCGACGAGACGGTCCAGAAGTGGGCGAGCAAACGGATCGACTCGCTTCGAACTCGCGCGTCTTCCATCGTGGAGACGGACAATCGAGGGATGTCGATTGCCCACGGGCAGGACTGACTGGTCCCACAGCGATACCCGGCTGATTAACTCTACCGTGGCGAGTTCGTCGCAACATCGGGACCTACGCGGTGTGGGCCAACCTTGAGTCGCTCTCGATCACGCTCGCCGCCGTGGCCGTCGCCTGTACGGCGATCATCGTTCGACGTCGACAGACGAAGCGGACGCCAATCTGACTTCCATCGCTGTAATACGATCGGCTAATAGTCCGACAGAAACACTACCGTCAATAGGCCTCTGAACCCGCATTGTCTTGAATTCATTTTAGGCCGCTATCGAGAGCGAGACAGTCGCCTCTATCCACGCAGCGACGACGATAAGAACGAAAGAGAGAGCCAGATATGTCGCAGTCTCCACGTTGCTCTCGCGGGAGATGAGCCGGTCATTTATGCCACGGAGATAGTTGATAATTTGGAGTGGCAGTACCACCCCGACAGCACTCGATAGCGCGAAGGCAAATACCTCGATAGCCCCGTGTGGAAGCGTAGTCATAGCGATGAGTAGCCAAGAGCAACCCGTCGCTCGCGCGGCGAGGATCGTCGTGCCGAGTACGTAGCCGTTTAGGACGAGTAAGAATGCACCGATAATCCAGAGCAGCGTCAAGCTCGTCAGAAATAGCAATACTGTCACCTGCGCGTTGTTCCAAAGGATGTTAACAAAGTTTAGACTCTCGACAGAGTAGTACGATGGGTCGGATACCGACATTCCCTGGTCAGGAACGCCAAGGATCAATCCGGCTGATACTCCGCCAAGGAACAAACCCAGGTTGATTCCGACAAGAGACCTAACAGTACGAGAGGGGCGTATCAGTTGCATCGTATATGGATGGGGAGAAGTTACGGGGCCGTCTTGGCAGTACTCTGTTGTCGAGCAGCGAACGCATGTATTCCGTTAGTTATAATCCCGAGAACAACGGCGCCGAACAGCCCTTTGAGTCCGAAGTAATACGCTGCCCCCACCATCGCGAAAATGAAGAGGTAACTGACGGGACTTCCCTCATGGCGATAAATGTCGCGGTCAAGCGCAAATATGACTACACCACCTGCCGCAATGGAAGCCGCTAGTATCCACGTTTGTATCATATTTATCTGAAATTAGCGTCACGTCAGCTACCCACCCGTAAACGGGTGGGCTTCAGCGTGGGACTCCCAGTGGAGCGGTGCAGACAGTGAGCAGGGGATTTCTCACACCCACAGTGGGCTTCAGTACCAGATGTACCCAACCTCAACGAGTTGGTTCGGAACGTCCCTCCTATCATTCTGTCACGTACACACGGTCACACGTCCCCGCTGTTCGAGGGCGGCTGACACTACCCCTCCACAGCCCCCGTTTTGGTTGCTGTAGAGCTGATTTCACATATATCTTGTATCTACTTAAATATTAGAGAGTCTTCCGCTGTTGTAGTGTAGTTCCTCTCCCAATTGTCGGCTTCATCCCACATTCACAAGACCGGAGGTCTTGTGCAGCCAATCAGAACGCATAGCGTTCTAAGGACGGCTCAAGCCGTGGGTTTTCGCCTCGAAACTCTATAACCGTCGCAGCGGGTGATTGAGCGCCACGTCACACCCGTGATCGCCGAAGCCATTGCGTAGCCGCACAACTGTCAGGCCCCGTAGCCGTCGCCCTCGATCGGACCGCTGAACACGCCGTAGAGGAACTTGAAGTACCACAGCACGATCAGCAGGACCGGGAATCCGAGGACAGTCGTGAGGTTGAGCGCGAGCGGGGAGACGACGGCCTCCTGGATCGTCAGCCCGGTCGGCGGGTAGATCGTCGGGTACAACAGCAGGGCAACGAGGAGACTCAACAGCGTGGGAAGCGCCAGGGCACTGGCCAGCCAGGCGCGGTACTCCCCGCGGCCGGCCAGGATGATGCCACCCAGTCCGGCGACGACCGAGAGCCCGACGATGGCCGCTGCGGGCACCGAGAGGATCGTCCCGGCGTGACCGCCGGCGTCAGTTATGACGACGGTCGCCAGCAACACGACGACGCCGCCGAGATACGCGAGCGTCGCGATGATACCGTAGGCGCTAATGTCCTCGGCCAGCGTCGGCGAGGTCTTGGCCGCCAGAAACGCCGCACCGGTGACGACCGAGACGGCGACCAGGCCAACCCCCGTCAGCAGCGCCGGCAGCGACAGCGTCGCCGCGTCGAACACCCAGCGGCCGGCGAGCATGCCGAACAGAAGCGGGGAGAGCAGGCTCCCGCCGATGAACGAGTAATCGGAGTAGCGCTTCCATTGTTCGTCGTCGCGTTGTTCGCGCAGTTCCGGGCCGAGCCCGCGGAACAGCAACGCAAGGACGAACCCGATCGCGAGGAAGTAATGATCGGACAGCAGCCGGGAGTAGACGTCGGGGAACGCCGCGAGCGTCATCGTCCCGAAGGCGATCACCCACACCTCGTTTGCGTCCCAGACCGGTCCGAACGCCGACAGCAGCGTCTCCCTCTCGTGGTCGTTGTCCCGGGTCGCGTACAGCATCCCGATCCCGAAGTCGAACCCGTCGAGGACGATGTACATCGTCAGCGCGAACATGACGGCACCGAACCAGATCTCGGGCAGCGACTCGACGAGATACGAGTCGACGGGCAGCCAGTCAGTCATCGTCGCTCACCCCCGGGAGCGGACCGTACCAGTGCCCCTTCGATTCCGTGACACCCAGGTCGCGGAGTTCGTCCTCGATGAGCCACCGGAGGATGTACAGCGCCGACAGGACCAGTCCCGTGTAGATGACGAGGAAAGCGACGAGCGTCAGCGTCGCTTCCGTCCCCGTTAGCGTCGGGGAGACCGCGTTGTCCGTCTTGAGCACGTCCTGTATCACCCACGGCTGGCGGCCGATCTCAGTGACATACCAACCCGTGAGCAAGGCGGCGTACCCCAGCGGCGACGCCGCGATCATCGCCTTCAAGTACCAATCGCTGTCGGTCAGTCGATCACGGTACATGAGATAGCCACCCCACAGTGCGAGCCCGATAAACAGGAATCCGAGCCCGACCATGAGCCGGAACGACCAGAACACGAGCGGGACTGGCGGGTTCTGTTCGTATTCGTCCAGTCCAGTCACGACCGCGTCGAAATCACCGCCGCTGGCGAGGAACGACCCGACCCGCGGCAAGCTTATCGTGAAGAGATTTTCCTCGCTCGGCCGCATGAACGCATCAGGATCTGTCGGGATTGCAAAGAGGTGGAGATCAGCGGTGCCCGTCTCGTAATGCCCCTCCATGGCCGCGAACTTCTGGGGCTGGGTATCCTCAACGTGGCGAGCGTAGGCGTCACCGTGGATCGCCTGTAGCGGTGCCGAGACGAGCAGGATGAGCACCGCGATCTTCAGCGCCGTGCCCCAAGCGTCCGCGTCGCGTTTCTTCCAGACGATGTACGCGGAGACGCCGGCGACCAGCAGCGCGACCGAAATCACCGACGCGTTGATCATGTGGACGTACATCCAGGTCATCCGGGGGTTGAAGAACGCGGCGATAGGGTCGGTCAGTCTCGCGACCTCCATCCCGTTTCGCATCACCATCTCGTAGCCCTGGGGGGTCTGCATCCAGGAGTTGACGACCAGAATCCAGAAGCCAGACAGCCAGGCACCGAAGCCGACCAGAAACGACGAAAGGACATATGTGCGATCGCTGACTCGATCACGGCCGAACAGCAGGACGCCGAGGAAGACGGCCTCGAGGAAGAAGGCCATCTTGGCCTCGAAGGCCAGCGGACCGCCGATCATCTCGCCGGCCACCGAAGAGAACTGCGGGAAGTTCGTCCCGAACTGGAAGCTCATCGGGATTCCCGTGACTGTACCCATTACGAAGCCTGCCGCGAACACCTTCACCCAAAACGAGCGCAGCCGCGTGAACCGCTCGTCGTCGGTTCGGACCTCTTTCCAGGTGAAATAGACGATGAACGGCGCGAGGCCGATCGACAGGGCGGCAAAGAGGATGTGGACGCTGATGGTCCACCCGAACTGCGCCCGGCTCGCGATTTCGGGCGACAGCTGTATTGCCGGTCCGTCGAGCAACGACAGGGCAAATCCCGCATCAAGGAGTGATTGTACAGGTGCAAACATCCGTTTTCCTACGCCTCAGGACGTGAAAACGATAAACTGATGTCGCGATCCCGGATTTCGAAAATTGCCGAAAGAAATTTATGTGTAGATCGAATTTTCGTTTCGATTTCGGCAATATATACTGGTTCCGAGGTGGAAAAGGGCGATTCTGATTACGTTGTCTCACTCACCCTCGGCGAGATAATCGTCCTGAACGTCGAGTACCTCGGTCGAGTCCTCGCAGTCGCGATAGCGCCGGAGCGGTTCCTCGTTGAGTTCGAGGAAGGTATGTCCCCAGGAGAACTTCGAGAGGATCCGCTCGGCGTGCTCGCGTTCGTCGAGAATCACCAGCGCGCCGGCGAACGCCTCGACCGTGTTGAGCTGGAAGGGTGTGCCGTAGTTGACGGGGTTGGCGGCGACCAGAAACGGGAGCGCCCGGTGGACGCCGTCGAGATCGAACGCCTCCCGCTGGGCGGTTTCCCACGAGCAGTCGAGGGCGACCAGTCGCTCGTGGTCGGCGTCGGCGGGCGACAGCGCCCGCTCGGCGAAGGGATTGAGGACGACACCCGGGGGAGTGGCTCGGGTCGATCGGTGTAGCTCCGCGAGATCGAAGCGCGCGAGTTTGCGGGCGCTACACTTCTCGGGGTCGTCGTCGCCCTCGTAGCGGACGTGTAATTCCACGCCCGGGCGTACTGTCGGGAGCGCTATAGGGGTTTCTGTCGGCACGAGAGAGTTCGGCAGTTACCGTCCGAGAGAACGCCCGGCAGTCTTAACTTGCTAGATTGGCTGTCGGTAGGTATGGTCACTCCGGGGGAAAAGGCACCGACGTTCGAGCTACCGGCAGTGGTGGATGGAGGCCTCGAGCGGCGTGCTCTCTCGGACGTGCTCGGCGAGGAGGTCGTCGTGCTCATGTTCTATCCGGCGGATTTCAATCCCGCATGCGACCGGGACGGCTCGGACGTCGGCGAACTCGACGTGTTCACGATGCAAAAAGACGTGACCGTCCTCGCGGTGTCACCGGACAGCGTCTACAGCCACCGGAAGTTCGCCGAGGAGTACGATCTGAAGATGCCGCTACTGAGCGACACGCGACGGACGGTCGCGGAACGCTACGACGTGGTCGACGACCGCGATGAGGGATATCTGCTCAAGCGCGCCGTCTTCGTGATCGACCTCGAGGGGCGAGTCCAGTATCGCTGGGAGAGTAACGGTCCCCACGAGCTGCCGGAGGTCGAGCCGATCCGGGTGACGACCGAGGCGATCGGTGGCGACTCGACGGCGCTGTCCCGGTATCGGGTCGGACACGCACACTACGTCGAGGGGCGGCGCGCGTTCACCAGCGCAATGGGTGCCTTCAGCGACCACGAGTGGATGCTCGCGAGGGGCGACTTCGAACAGGCACGCGGGGAGTTCGAGGAAGCCGCCGAGGAGTTCGACACCGCCTACCGGTTCAGCGAGACGGCCGTGCTGGACGAGCCGTTCGATCGCGCCGGGAGCAAGGCCAACTCGCTCTGGCAGGCGGCCGACTGGCTGGCGACCGCCGCCGACGAGTTCGCGAGCGGGAACGGACAGGAGGGCGAATCCTACCGCTCGGACGCCGAGGCGCCGCTTGAGGCGGCACGTGACCTCGACGAGCCGATCGACCCTGACGATATCGTCGACGAGGACGGCGAGATCCTGCTCGAGCCGGAAGCGGACGACTCGATTATCGAGGAGATCCGCGACCAGCAGCGCCAGGAGGGTGAGGAACCGGCGGGCGGTGTGGATCTCGAAGTCGAGGAAGTGACGATCGAAGACGACGATGACAGCGAGACGCGCGGGCTAGAGACCGACGCCGAACGTCGCGCCCGTGAGTACGGCGGAAAGGGCGTCGAGATGGGCCAAACCGGCGGCGCGAAAGCGGGACAAATCGCGGACGCCGTCGGCAATGTCGACGCGGAGAGCGAGGACGGTGACGAACAGTCCACAGAGTCCGAATCGTCGGATGTCACTGACGAGGAAGTCGCCGAAATCGCCGCCGAACTCGAAGACGAAGAGTCGACAGAATCTGTCGACGGACACTAGTGGAACAGACACCCAGAGTAGGTATGGACAACCGGGTAGAAATCGCGCGGACGTACTATCGCACGCTGGACGACCACGACTACGAGACGCTCCGCTCGCTCCTGTCGCCGGAGTTCGTCCAGCACCGACCCGATATGACCCTTGAGAGCCGCGAGCGGTTTGTGACGTTTATGCGCGAGGAGCGGCCACAGACGGACACGAGTCACCCGATCGACACCGTCTACGAGAACAGCGCGGGCCTCGCAGTCGAAGGGCGACTGCTCGCCGATGACGGAACACAGATTGCGGCCTTCGTCGACGTGTTGACCTTCGAGGGCGACCTGATCGGGCAGATCCGAACATATACCGCGTGAAACAGGCCGCTACAGGTGGTTGATCACCGTCGGGCAGTACTATGACCCCGGCCGCCGTAGTGAGACGCATGTACGACCGGATTCTCGTGCCCGTCGACGGCAGCGAGTGTGGGCGTGCCGCGGCGAGATACGGCTTCGCGTTCGCGGCGGCAACCGGCGCAACGGTCGATATCGTCCACGTGGTCGACACGACGGTACCGACCATCGGCGGCCGAATGACAGACCCCGAACGCCAGGACCACGGCGAGGCGATCGTCGAGTCGGCGGCCGAACACAGCCAGGCGTTCGACTGCCCCGTCGAGACGCACGTTCGAGAGGGTGCCCCGAGAAGCGAAATTGTCGCGAGCGCGGACGAGCTCGGCGCTGACCTGATCGTCATGGGGCGGCAAGGGACGCACAATCTCCGCGAGCGGTTGCTCGGCGGCGTCACCGAGCACGTCGTCCGCCACGCCGACCAGCCGGTATTGGTCGTTCCGCTCGGGACTGACGTGACGGCGGCCTCGATCTCGAAGCTGCTCGTCCCGACGGACGGCAGCGAGGCGGCCACGGCGGCCGTCGGTCCGGCGACGGAACTCGCGGCGGCCTTCGACGCGGAGATAGCCGTGTTCACGGCAGTCGACGTACAGGCGGCTGGCGGTAGTTTCAGCGCCGGCGGCGTCTCCGAGGAGTTCATCGAACGGCTGAAATCCGAGGGTGGGGAAACCGCCGAGACGTTCGCCGATGCGATCCGTGACGGCCAGCCCGGCCTGTCCGTCGAAACGATCGTTCGGCGGGGGAGCGCCCACGAGGAGATCGCGAGTTGCGCTACCGAGATCGATGCCGATCTGATCGTCATGGCCTCACACGGCCGGACGGGACTCAAGCGACACCTCCTGGGGAGCGTCGCTGACAGAGTGTTGCGGGTCGCCGAGACGCCGGTCCTGATAGCCACCCGGCCCAAAGCGTGAGGGACGACTCGCTACCCGGGAACTATCCGCTTCGAGACCCAGCGAGTCGACATGGATCTCGATTCACTCGATCACGAACCGCACGTCAGGCGGGCGCTTGAACTGGCCCGTGAGGCCGGCGAGCGCGGTGACGGGGCCTACGGCTCCGTGCTCGTCCGTGACGGCGCGATCATCGACGAGGCGACGAACCGCGAACACAGCGACGACGACCTCGCGCTGCACCCGGAGCTGACCCTCGCACGGCGGGCGGGCAGTGAGCTATCTCCCGAGGAACGCGCCGAGACGGTACTGTACACCAGTACGGAGCCGTGTCCGATGTGTGCGACCGGAATCGCCTACGCGGGGCTGGGCGGCGTCGTCTACAGCGTCTCCGGAGCAGCCGTCGAAACGGAAGTCGGCGGAGAAACGGGGCTGGATTGTGAGACGGTGTTCGAGAGCTTCGATGCCGACATTCCGGTCGTCGGGAGCGTGCTGCGGTCGGACGGACTCGAAATTCACCGACGCTATCGGGAGCGATCCCAGTAGGGGTTATTCGGACGCGTAGGCGTCGGCGAGGTACTCCTCCATCATCCGGCGAGCGTGATAGCGCGAGCCGTTGAACGCGATGGCGTTGCGCATGATGTCGACCCACTTCTCGTTGTCGTCGTAGTAAGTCGGCAGCACTTCGTTTTCGAGCGTGTCGTACAGCGCAGTCGAGTCGACTAGCGTCTCCTTGGCGTCGGTCATCCGCTCTTCTCGCGGGCTGTGGGGTTCGGGGCCGATCGACCAGCCGGTCTCGCCCTCGATGTGGCCTTCGACCCACCAGCCGTCGATCGTCGAGAACTGCGGGACGCCGTTGAACGCGGCTTTCATGCCCGAAGTACCCGACGCTTCACGCGGTCGACGGGGGTTGTTCAGCCAGACGTCGACACCGGAGGTGAGCTTCAGTCCCATCTCCATGTCGTAGTCTTCGAGATAGGTGATCGTGATCTCCTCGGCGAGTTCGTCGGCGTACCCGTAGATCTCCTGGATGATCTCCTGACCGCGCGGGTCGCCGGGGAAGGCTTTGCCGGCGTAGACGACCTGGATGTCACCCGAGCGGGCGATGACTTCGCGCAGGCGATCGACGTCCTCGAACAGCAGCGGTGCGCGCTTGTAGGGCACGGCACGGCGGGCGAACCCGAGCGTGAGTACGTCCTCGTCGAGTTCGACGCCCTGCCGGTCCTCGACGTACTCGATCAGATCCCGTTTCTGGGCCTGGTGGGCCTCCCAGAGCGGTTCGTCGTCGATGAGCGTGGCGTGCTGGAGCTTCGTTGGGAAGCGCCGCCAGTTGCGCATATTCTCGTCGAAGACCTCGGCAATCTCGTCGCCGACCCACGTCGGCACGTGGGCACCGTTGGTGATGGCGTCGATATTCTCGGCGTGTTCGGGGAACATCTCCCGGGAGACTTCCTGGTGGCGCTTGGCGACCCCGTTGACGTACCGCGAGAGATTGAGGGCGAGCCGCGTCGTGTGGATCTTGCCCCGCGGGCTGTACTGGCGGACGGTGTACATCGAAACGAGGTCGTCCTCGAGCAGTTCGTCGAGCATCTCGATGGGGTACTCGTCGTGGGCGGCCGCGACCGGGGTGTGCGTCGTGAACACACACTGCTCGCGAACGGCGTCGGCGTCGAGGTCGTTTCGAGCGAGCAGTTCCAGCGTGAGGAAACTGGCGTGACCTTCGTTCATGTGGTAGGTATCGATGTCGTAGCCCAGTTCGTCGAGCATGCGGACGCCACCGATGCCCAGGACCAGATAGACGGCGAGTTTGAAACGGTCGTCTTTCCCGGGAGCGTAGACGCGGTGTGTCAGTTCCCGGATCCAGTCGGGGTTCTCCTCGCGGTCGGTATCCAGCATGATGACCGGAACGGTCCCGCCGTGTTCGGATTCAACGTCGTAGCGCCAGGCGCCGATCGTGACGGTTTCGCCAGCGATCGTCATCTCGACGGTCGCGTCGAGCGGCTCGCAGAACTCCTCGACCGGCCACGGAGCCGGCTCGATGTGCTGGGTGCCGTGCTCGTCGATGTGCTGTTTCCCCAGTCCGCGGTCGTTGAGCAGCGTGAGACCGACGGCATCGACATCCAGATCGGCGAAGCCACGAACGACGTCGCCCGCGAGGATCCCGAGCCCGCCGTTGTAGGTGTTCATCCCGTTTTCCAGGCCATACTCCATGCTGAAATACGCGATCGTGCCGTCAGATCGAGATATCGGCATACGCTGTCCTTCACGGAGGGGTCGTTTATCCCCTGCGATGCGAAATTCAGCGCCTCTAAGACACTCAGCGAATCTATAAAATGATTTAATGCCGTTTCCGGGTCGGGAGTTACAATCCGGCCCCGCCAGTGGGATGATATCAGTCGACTAGTGAGACGCTGTTGCGAAGGTCATCTTCGATAGCTTCCAGCGACCGACCCTTCGTCTCGGGGACGAGCCGATGGATGAACACCAGCGCGAGGAGACTGCTGAGCCCGAACAGCCAGAACGTCGATGTAGTCCCAATCTTGGCGGTCAATATCGGGAACATGAGCGAGACGAGGAGGTTCGCCAGCCAGTTAGCAACGGTGACGAGACCCATGGCACTCCCGCGAAACTCCAGGGGATAGATTTCGGAGATAAGCAGCCAGAACACTGGACCGAGACCGATGGCGAAGAAGGCCACGAACAGCATCAGGCTGACCGTCGCGGCGATACCGAGGATGCCGCCGAACCCGGGGACGTAGAAGACGACGCCGAGCACGCCCAGCGTCAGTACCATCCCGCCGACGCCGACCAGCAACAGCACCCGCCGACCGATACGGTCGATCAGTGCGATGGCGACGACGGTCATCACGACGTTGATCGTGCCGATGCCGACCGTCGCGAGGATCGACGTGACGTTCCCGAAGCCGGTCGACTCGAGGATCGTCGGCGCGTAATAGATGACGGCGTTGATCCCGGTGATCTGCTGGAAGACAGCCAGTCCGAGCCCGACCAGAAGTGCCGGACGCATCCACGGCTGCAGGAGGTCCCGCAAGCCCGTCCCGGACTGCTTTGCAACCGTCTCCTCGATCTCGGCGATCTCCGCTTCGATGTCACCGTCACGCGTCCGCCGGAGCACCGCGCGCGACTCGTCTTCGCGGCCGTGCTCGTAGAGCCATCGCGGGCTCTCCGGCATCTTCAACATGCCGACTGCCAGAATCACGGCCGGAACCATCCCCGCCCCGAGCATCAAGCGCCACGCTCCCGCGCCAGCGAAAGCGTAGTTGACGAAATACGACGAGAGGATGCCGACTGTCACCATCAGCTGATTCAGCGACGTGAGTGCGCCACGGATCCGCGGTGGAGCGATTTCGGAAATATACAGCGGCCCGACGATGGAGGCGAATCCGATCGCGACCCCGTCGATCAGCCGCCCGGCGACCAACACCGGTACGTTCGGCGCGACGGCCATCGTGAACGAGCCCAGGAAGAACACACCGGCCCCGAGCAGGATGAGCCGCCGCCGCCCCAGTCGATCCGCCAGCCGACCGCCGACGGCCGCGCCGAGTGCGGCGCCTGCCATCGCACCGCTCATGATGACACCCTCGATCAGCGGTGACATCACGAACTCCTCGTTGATGAACAGGAACGCACCCGAGATGATGCCCGTATCGAAACCGAACAACAACCCGTTCAGGGCTGCCAGCGCCGACACGAGGTAAATGAAGCGGTCACCGCCGCCCGAGACGACGTCGCGTATCGTGGCTGTCGTAGACATACAGCGACGCCGTAGATGAGTGCAAAATATAAATGCAAACTCCGTTCTCACATGACAGAAATATGATTAATAACAACTATTGTTATATATTGGGTGTATTTTTTCGGCTGTAGACCGGGTTTTATCCGGAAATATGAATATGTCCGTAGTATCAATAGGTTTTAGATATGGCGAATTTCGGGCGTTCAAAGACAGATGGTATGCCGATCGATCAGAACAGGTTCGGATAAGTAGTGACACTCTGAAGCACACCAGAGAGCACGATCGCGCTGCAGGCAGTAACGCCTAACCCCGTCCCGCCCGCAGGTCGATCCATGACCGACGAACTCCGTGCTGCGGCCGAGACGGCACTAAACCAGTGTATGGGACTGCAATCCGGAGAATCCTGCGGGATCGTCACCGACGACGAGCGCTGGAAGATCGGGAAGGTCCTGTACGACGTCGCGAGCGAGATCACCGACGACGTGACGGTCGTCCGGTACCCGCCGGGCGATCAGCACGGCGAGGAACCACCGGCGACGGTCGCGGCAGCCATGCGCGAACCGGACGTGTTGCTCGCGCCGACGACCAAGAGCCTCAGCCACACCCGGGCGCGCTCGACGGCCACGGACAGCGGTGCCCGGGCCGCGACGCTCCCGGGAATCACCAAGGAGGTGTTCACGCGCGGGCTGGACGCCGACTACGAATCGATCCGCGAGCACTGCGATAGGGTGCTCGCGGCGGTCGGCGACGCGACGGAGATCCGGGTGACCGCACCGTCGGGGACGGACATCACGCTCGAACCCGGCGACCGGGAGTGGCAGGAGGACACCGGGATCGTCCACGAACCCGGGTCGTTCTCGAATCTACCGGCGGGTGAGGTGTTCGTCAGCCCCGAGACCGCCGACGGGCGGGTCGTCGTCGACGGAACGATGCGCCCTCACGGATTGCTTGAGGACGGCCAGACGGTCGCCTTCGAGGTCGAAAATGGACAGGTCACCGCGATCGAGGACGACGCGATCCGCGAGCAGGTCGAGGCGGCAGCCGAGGAAGTTGGCGAAGCCGCCTACAATCTGGCCGAGCTGGGGATCGGGACGAACGTGGCCGTCGAGCGGTTGCTCGGCTCGGTGTTACTCGACGAGAAGGCGGGCGGGACGGTCCACTTCGCGATCGGCGACGACGCCTCGATCGGCGGCGACACCGAAGCGCCGCTGCACCTGGACGGGATCGTCCGCGATCCGACGGTGTACGCCGACGGCGAAGCAGTCGCGCTCCCGACGAGGTGACATCCTCCCCGTCGTAAACGACGGGACTCGCTCCTCGCAAAAGATAGTCGAATCGAGAGCCACAAGCGCTATTTGCGTGGCACCTGGACGTGTACGCAATGACCAGAAACGAAACCCACGGGACACAACGGGTCGCGGTCCTCGCCGACTCCCAGAACCTCTATCACACAGCACGAAGCCTCCACGAGCGCAATATCGACTACGCGGAGTTGCTCGACGCGGCGGTCGACGGCCGGTCGCTCACGCGGGCGATCGCCTACGTCATCAAAGCGAACGCGCCCGAAGAGGAGGCGTTCTTCGACGCGCTGATCGACATCGGGTTCGAAACCCGGATCAAGGAGATCCGGACGTTCGGCGACGGCTCGAAGAAAGCTGACTGGGACGTCGGGATGAGTCTGGACGCCGTCTCGCTGGCCGAACACGTCGACGCCGTCGCGCTGTGCACCGGCGACGGTGACTTCACGAGGCTGTGCAGGCACCTCCAGCACGAGGGCGTCAGGGTCGACGTGCTCGCGTTCGAGGAATCGACTGCCGAGGATCTGATCGCCGCGGCTGACGGGTTCATCGACCTCGGGTCCGATCCCGATCGGTTCTTGCTCTAGGCGGGTCTGTCGTCTTCGACTCTATACGGGGCGACCGCCTTCGGACGTGCCGACCAGCAGCGCGCCCGCGGCCAGGCCGAGCGCGGCGACAGCCCCAACGACGATCGGGATATCCGCCATCCCCAGCACGATAATCGCGACGCTACAGACGAAAAGCAGGCCGCCACCGACAGCGAGCTTGCGTGTCTCCGTTGCCATACAGCACGGTTCGAGCAGTCAACGGATAAACGCCAGCGTAGCGGCGATTCCCGCAGGGACGGCGGTCGAAAGGCGTTTGCCCGGTCGCACCGGATCGGCAGACATGACTGAGGCCGCCTCGGAGATGGATCTGGACGCGCTAGCCCGGGTCGCAGCCTATCAGTTCGGGTCGGACGGTTCGGCGCTGTTCGACGACCCCGACCTGGAGATTACCCGTTCGAGTTCCGGCCGGCCGCGACAGATCATCGCGCCGGACGGACGGATCGGGACCTACAGCACGACGGGCCGGTTCACGCTCGGGCTGGCCGGCGGTCGTCGGCTCCACGAATTGCTCCCCTATCCCGACTATCGGGTCGTCGTCGGCGACGAGAGCGAACCGTTCGTCCGGGACGAGAAGAACGTCTTCGCGAAGTTCGTCCGTGAGGTCGATCCGGACGTGCGACCCGGTGACGAAGTCCTCGTGACCCACCACGAGGGGGAGTTGCTGGCGGTCGGCCGCGCGGAGCTGCCGGCCGGAGACATGCTGGATTTCGAGACTGGGATGGCAGTGGCCGTTCGGGACGGTGCAGAAGGCTGATCGAGATTCCGCATGAGAGGAGTGAACTGCCAGGACGGGGCGACCGAGCGTTACCGGGTCGCTTGCGTGATGGCCTGCTCCAGATCGTCGACGATGTCCTGTGGATCCTCGACGCCGACGGAGAGCCGGACCATGTCGTCAGTGACGCCGGCGGCGGCCTTCTCCTCGTCGGTGAGCTGCTGGTGGGTCGTCGAAGCGGGATGGATGATCAGCGTCTTGGCGTCACCGACGTTCGCCAGGAGGCTGGCCAGTTCCGTCGATTCGACGGTGTCGCGGGCGGCATCGTAGCCGGCTTCGAGTCCGAAGGTGATCATCCCGCCGTAGCCGCCGTCGAGGTACTTCGAGGCGTTGTCGTGGGTCTCGTGGCTGTCCAGCCCGGGGTAGTTGACCCAGGCAACCTCGTCGTGGTCCTCGAGGTACTCGGCGACGAGTTGGGCGTTCTCGCAGTGGCGCTTCATCCGCATCGGCAGCGACTCCAGGCCCTGGATCGTCTGCCAGGCGTCGAACGGCGACTGCTGGTTGCCCAGATCCCGAAGCCCGCGAGCGATCCCGGCGTAGGTGAACGCCGCCTCGCCGAACCGATCGACGAAGTTGACCCCGTGGTAGGCGGGGTTGTCCTCGGCGATTTCGGGATAGTCCTCGGCGTACTCCTCCCAGGGGAAGGTGCCGCCGTCGACGACGACGCCGCCCACGGTCGTCCCCGAGCCGTGGATCCACTTCGTCGTGGACTCCCAGACCAGGTCCGCGCCGTGCTCGATCGGGTTCGAGAGATACGGCGTCGCGAAGGTGTTGTCCACCAGCAGGGGGACGCCGTGGTCGTGAGCGATCTCGGCGACGCGCTCGATGTCCGGCGTCACGAGTGCGGGGTTGCCGATCGTTTCGAGATGGACGTAGGCCGTGTCCTCGTCGATCGCCTCGTCGTAGGCATCGTAATCCAGCGTGTCGACGAAGCGCGTCTCGACGCCGTTGCGCGGTGCAGTGTGGGTGAAGTACGTGTAGGTGCCCCCATACAGCGCCGAGGCGGTGACGACGTTGTCGCCGACGTCCGCCAGCAGGAAGGTAGTGAGGTTCAGCGCGCCCATCCCCGAGCTGGTCGCGACAGCGCCGACCCCACCCTCGAGGGCAGCGAGGCGTTCCTGGAGCAGTCCCGTTGTGGGGTTCATCAGCCGGGAGTAGACGTGCCCCGGCTTCTCGAGAGCGAACTGCTGGGCGGCGTCCTCGGCGTCCTCGAAGACGTAGCTGGTCGTCTGATAGATCGGTGGTGCGCGTGCACCCGTCGCAGGATCGGGCTCTTCCTGCCCGACGTGCAGGGCGTTCGTTTCGAATCCGCGGTCGTCGTCAGTCATAGTACAGTGTGGTCTTCGCTCCTGGTGCCTGTATAAGCACCACCTATCGCCTTCATTCGCCGGAGTGGGTGACATCCGGCAATACTTACAGCGGGATCGAGGCGAAACCCCATCCAGGGGTAGAAAAAAGCTAAGCACCGCATGACTACGTCGATCGGATCCCCAGCGCCGGCCGGAGGGACGACAATGACAGACAAAGATCGGCGGACTGTACTGAAAACAATCGGAACGGCAGGGGTGCTACTGAGCACCGGTGGTGTTGGAACAGCAGCGGGACGCAAAGGAAAGCGCCTGGGTGCCAGCGCGGAGCCCACACTGTTCGAAATCGTAGAGGGTAGCGAGGACTTCGAAATCCTCGAACTGGCGCTCGAAGAAACAGGTCTCGACACAGTTCTGGACGGCAGGCGGCAGTTCACAGTGTTCGCGCCGACAGATGAAGCGTTCGGGGAATTGCTGGAGGCGCTGGATGTCACGGCCGAGGAGCTGCTGGCCAGAGACGACCTTGCGACGATACTCCTCTACCACGTCACGAACGGTCGGCGGTACGCCTCGTCAGTGGTCAATGCACCGCAGATCCGGATGTTCGAAGGTGGTACCGTCACGGTCGACGGGACGACACTGAACGGCGGCGGGCTCGGTGGCGCCGAGATCGAAGCGACGGATATCGAGGCCGCAAACGGGGTTGCACACGTCATCGACGGCGTGTTGCTGCCCTGAGAACGAGTCGATCCGGCCTCCGCTACCCGAAACTCCGAACGGTAAGCTCCAGCGTCTCCAGGTCGACGATCGGCGCGAACCCGGCATCGGGGTCGATGTTGACGCTCTTCTGGAAGTCCGTCTGAGCCTGCCAGCAGCCCGAATTGATCGTCAATACGTTGTGGTACTTGCCATAGCCCAGCTTGTGGACGTGGCCGGCGTGGAAGACATCCGGCACCTCGTCGATAATGAGGTAGTCCCTCGTTTCGGGTGCAAGTCGCGTATGGCCGCCGTACTGAGGGGCGACGTGGCGCTTCTTGAGGAGCTGATACATCGCTTTCTGGGGCTCGTCGTAGGATGCCTTCTCGTCGGGCAGTTCGGCGATCACTTCGTCGAGGCTGACCCCGTGATACATCAGCACCGAGACGCCTTCGATCGTGACTAGAGAAGGGTTCGAGGTGAAACGGGCGTCGTGGGCGGACATCGTCTGGCGGAGTTCCGAATCGAAGGCAGGTTGCGGTTCGGCCAGGCGAACGGCGTCGTGATTGCCTGGAATCATAACGATCTCCATATCGCCGGGCACCTCCTTGAGATACTCCGAGAAGCGCTCGTACTGGTCGTAGACGTCGATGACGTCCAGTTCCTCGTCTTGGTCGGGATAGACGCCGACGCCCTCGACCATGTCACCAGCGATCAACAGATACTCGACACCCTCGGCGTCATCAGTATGGAGCCAGTCGGCGAAGCGATGCCAGGCGTCGGCCTTGAACTCCTGGCTGCCGACGTGAACGTCACTGATCAGGGCAGCTTTTACCGGTCGATCCGCCGTCGAGGGCTCGTAGGTGCGAGGGATATCGGGAAAGTGCAACGAGTCGACGAAGAGGATCCCACCGTCGTCCGCCAGCGTCCCCTCGACGGCGATCACTTCGTCGAGCAGGAGTTCGCCTACGAGGTCGGCGATCGGCCGGTCTTTCATCACCAGCGTCGGGAAAGTTCCGTTGGTGTCTTCGAGTTCGACTAGCCAGTGGCCGCTTGCCGTCGATCGGATGTCCGAAACCATCCCGACGACTGCGGCCTCCTCGTTGCCGGGAAGCGATTCCAGAGCGTCGGTCGGCCGATGGTTGACCCGGCCGCGGAGCTGTTTCGAGAGGCGCTCGTAGCGATCGCGAAAGACGGCGACGAAGTCGCTGTACTCGCCCGTTCCGGTCGATTGACCGGTCATATCGCCGTCGATCTCGACGGAGAGCTGTTCGGGGTCTATCTCCCGTGTGACCTGCTGCTCGGACGCGATTCCGTCCCCAGACACCCCCTTTGTTTCGACTGGAGACGAAGTACTATCATTCGAAGATGGAGGGGATTTGGTTGCAGTTGAA
Organism: Halapricum desulfuricans; assembly: GCF_017094465.1. NCBI lineage: Archaea > Methanobacteriati > Methanobacteriota > Halobacteria > Halobacteriales > Haloarculaceae > Halapricum > Halapricum desulfuricans. The sequence continues at coordinate 3,800 of NZ_CP064791.1, read as the reverse complement.
ACAGAGGAGTCGGAGTCAGCGGGCGCATTCGAGCGGGCGGACGTTTCGGCGGAGTCCCCATCAGTAGTTTCAGCGGGACTCTCCGGGGAATTCGATGGGGATTCAGCGGGGTCAGAGAGCGATCGATCGCCCAGCGAGCGGCGAGAGCTGTCCGTTTCGAGTGTGTCACGGACGTGTCTCGCACGGAGTTTGAGCGCGTCGTCGGGAAGCGTTTCGAGGGCCCGATCGAGAGCGGCGTCAGTGTCCGGCGCGTCGGCGAGTAGCGTCACGGCTTCGCGTTCGGCGTTGTAGCCGCGGGTCGCGAGTTCACTGACGATCCGAGCGGGCGTCTCGAGAGGCACACCGCGAGGATTCGCGCCGCCGAGCAAAAGAGTGACGGTAAGGGAGAGAAACAACAGGCGAGAACACAACCGGCGAGACAGCGACCAAGCGAAAGATTGGTAGCCGTCCGCCGGGTGGAAACCGACAATGGGAGACGACGGCCCACGGTCGGGACCGCGAGGAGACGACATCCGAAGCTCCGAGACGGACACCGCACGGTCAGCGGCGGACAAGGGGTCCTCGACGGGGGCTGGGGACTCACCGGGGAATCGAAACGAGGCTGTGGGCAAACAGGCAAGTCACGGGAGGGCAGCGGACTCAGGGGCCAGCGAGGAGCGGGGGGCGGCGATGGATGATCGTGGATCGTCGGGTGGACGGGGACCGAACGGTGGGACAGATGCAGACGGTGGAGGGGGAAGCTGGATGCTGTATCTCTACGATTTGCTCAGCAGCGTCGGGATCGTCATCCTGATCGGTGCACTGTTGTTCGCCGCGAGCGGGATCTGGCCGCCGATGGTCGCCGTCGAGAGTGGCAGTATGGAACCGGTGATGGAACGCGGCGATCTGGTGTTCGTCATGGAGTCCGAACGATTCCCCGGCCCGGGCGCTCACGAGAGCGGGGTCGTCACCGCACAGGCCGGACAGGACACCGGCTACGAGAAATTCGACGGGAGCGGGGACGTGATCGTCTACAAGCCCGACGGAAGCGATTACAGAACGCCGGTGATCCACCGCGCGATGTTCTGGGTCGAGGAAGGGGAAAACTGGGTCGAGAAAGCGAATCCGGAATACCTGCCGGAAAACGCAGTCTGTGACGGAGCGGGAGAGGCCGTACAGAACGGGACGGACATCCCCAGTTGTCCGGCGCCACACGCGGGGTTCATCACCAAGGGTGACGCGAATGCCCACTACGATCAGGTGAACGGGATCGTCCGTGGCCCCGTCAAACCAGCCTGGGTCGTCGGAACGGCCGAACACGCGGTCCCGTATCTCGGCAACATCCGTCTCAACGCACAGGCAAGCGCGACGGATAACCGGACGGTCATGGCAAGCGCGACGGCCGACTGACGCTGATCCAGCAGGGCCGCGGTCGGGATCAGATCCCGTGGGGACGAAGAGGGATCGTGTGAGGATGAAAGCGGAGTTGCCACACGGCGGTCACTGCTGGTCGAATCGAGCCTGGACGAACGGCTGGACGTCCTCGATATCGCCGAGTCGGGAGTCGCTCAGCAGGACAGCTTCGGTTTCGTCGATCGGGACCGACAGCGAGATCTCTTTCGTGCGGCCGTACCGGCCCTTCGAGACGACGACGGCGTTGACGATGCCGAGCATGTCGAGTTCGGAGATCAGGTCGGTGACGCGGCGCTGGGTGAGCACGTCGGCGTCGATCTCCTCACAGAGGCTCTTGTAGATGTTGTAGACCTCGCCGGTGTTGATGTTGTGGACGCCGTTCTTCTCCAGGAGGATGATTGCAAAGAGAACGAGTTTCGATTGCGTCGGGAGGGTGCGGACGACCTCGACCACGCGGTCGAGTTCGATCTTCTCCTGGGCCTGTCGGACGTGATCTTCCTCGACGCGATCGGTGTTGTCCCGTTCGGCGAGTTCACCGGCCGTCCGGAGCAAGTCGAGTGCGCGTCTGGCGTCACCGTGTTCCTGGGCTGCGAAGGCGGCACACAGCGGAATGACGTCCTCGGAAAGGGAATCGTCCTCGAAGGCGACCTCCGCGCGCGCCTGTAGGATGTCCCGGAGCTGGTTGGCATCGTAGGGCGGGAAGACGATCTCCTCCTCGCCGAGGCTGGATTTGACGCGGGGGTCGAGAAAGTCGGTGAACTTCAGATCGTTGGAGATACCCATGATCGAGACCTTGGAGTTCTCCAGTTCGGAGTTCATCCGCGAGAGGTTGTACAGGGTGTCGTCGCCGCTCTTCTCGACGAGTTTGTCGATCTCGTCGAGCATGATCACGACGACGCGCTCGGTGTAATCGACCGCCTCGAAGAAGGTGCTGTAGACGCGATCGGTCGGCCAACCGGTCATCGGGACTTCCTCGAAGCCGTCACGTTCGTCACGGAGGGATTCGAGCGTGGATTCGATTTCGTCGATCGACTCGAAGTCGGTCTCGGCGAGTGACGACTTGCTGTCGCGTACGTCCTCGCGAAGGGATTCGAGCCGGTCGATCCGCCCGGTGATGTGTTCGCGGTTCTTCTCGATGAACTTGTTCGCGAGTTGTGCGAGAACGCGATACTGGGTATCGGTAACCTCGCAGTTGATGTATTCGACTTCGCAGGCGACAGCGTACTTCTCGGAAGTCGCCTCAAGTTCCTCGCTGACGAACTTGGCGCTGGCGGTCTTGCCGGTGCCCGTCTTCCCGTAGATGAGGATGTTAGAGGGCGTGTCACCGCGAAGTGCACTGACGAGGATCGTCGCCATGTTGTTGATCTGGTCCTCGCGGTGCGGGAGCTTGCGGGGTGTGTACGAGGGGCGAAGCACCTCCTTCTTCTCGAAGATCGGCTCGCCGCTCAACAGATCGTCGAACAGTCCGCGCGACGCTTCATCGGCGTCCTCCTCACTGTCGACGTCGTCGAGAACAATATCATCCAGCGACGACGTGCCAAACGATTCAGTTCCGTCTCGATCACCAGTATCAGTCGAATCGGTGAACCGTCTCGTAGCGTCGCTCTCAGAGTCGATTCCGGGAGAGTCGATCTCTGGATCGGTTTCGTCGTCTTTGTCTGTCATAGTGGAGACCCCTGCTTTTCAGGTGGAAATGACACGGCGCGTAGAGAGATATGGTGGGAGAGACGAGATAGGAGCGGAATTCCGCTGTTTCCCGAGCTCGACCGTGTCCAGTTGAACCAAAAAGAACCCGTGGTTGATAGCATATTAAATATTACGGTGCGACGCCAGTCGAGGTTCTGTTGAGGATCGGTATGACTGTTGGAAAGTCCGCTACGACCGCACGGCCTATCTGTCGAAACGGCTGAGGGCACGATTGGATAGGGGGACAACTGTCAGTGAAAATATCAAATTTCTGGTTGATAACAGCGTGCAAGACAGCGTGCAAGGAGAAGAGAGATCGAATTCCGTTTCTATTCATCAGGTATGAAAGAGGGGTAGGTCGAGATACGATGAAATGTAGAAGTCCAGTTTAGAGTGGAATGGTAAAACAATGGAATGGTAAAACGCACCATGGAACCCCCCCACCCCTTCGTTTCAGGTGGAGTCGCCAAAGAAGGGGGTAGGGGGTGAGAGTTGTCGCTCTAGGAAGCGAATGATTTAAGATACTACCACGAATACCAAACCCGTAATAGGATATAGTAGAAGTATTGCTAAGCTTCCTCTAGATTCCTAGAATAACAGCTTTCTAGAGTGGAACTGGATTTCTAGGGCGAAGAAGCTAGATATCCGAAACGGAAAAATCTCCAAACGCTTGAGAACTAGGTGGCGATCAATTCGTCCTAGGAAATCGAATCCGTCTAAAC